>NZ_BMVB01000009.1 GCF_014650495.1 Streptomyces cinnamoneus
AACCCGGAAGCTAAGCCTTTCAGCGCCGATGGTACTGCAGGGGGGACCCTGTGGGAGAGTAGGACGCCGCCGAACAAATTTTCAGAAAAGCTCTGATGTATGAACCCCGGTTCATACATCAGAGCTTTTTTGTTTTCCCGACCAGCTGCCCGGCGTCATGGCGCGTTAAGGTCTCCCGGGCAGCATCCGGGGCATGAGGACTGCGGAGTTGCTCAGGACGGCACGTGTGGGCGCCGGCGACGAGGTCATCGTGCCCTCGTACGCCACCGCCGCCACTGCCGAAGCAGTGCGGGACGCCGGGGCGCTGCCCGTGTTCGCGGACATCGACTCCCGGAGCCTCTGCCTCGACCCCGCCTCCGTGGCCCGCGCCGTCACCGCGCGGACCGCCGCCGTCGTGGCCGTACCCCTCTTCGGCCACCCCGCCGACCTGGCTGCTCTTCAGGCCGCCGTCGGACAGGGGGTTCCCGTCCTCGACCCCACCGACGGCGAGGACGAAGAAGGGGAAAGGGAAGAGGACATCGCCCGGCGGCGGGCCAACGCCGCTCATCTCGACGCCCGGCTGACCGGTGTGACGCCCGTCATGTCCCCCGGAGTGCCGCACCGGTACCACTCCTACGTCGTGCGCGTCCCCGGCAACGGTCGTCCCGACCGGGACGCCTTCGCCCGTGCGCTCCGGGCCCGTGGGGTCCGCTGCCGGGTGCCCGTGCAGACGCCCGTTCACCGACTGCCGTCGTTCCGGCGGGAGTTGTGGCTGCCGGAGACCGAGCGGGCGGCCGGGGAATGCCTCGCCCTGCCCGTCGATGCGGGCACGTCGCGGCGCGAGCTGCACCGGCTGGTGGCGGCGTGCAATGCGCTCGGCGGGCTGTTGCCCGCAGTGGCCGCCTGATGGTCAAAAGGACGTCCGAACATCGGGTATGCTTTATCTCGTTGCCGGCCCCAATAGCTCAGTCGGCAGAGCGTCTCCATGGTAAGGAGAAGGTCAACGGTTCGATTCCGTTTTGGGGCTCCACAAAAGAAAGGCCCCCGCCATTCGGCGGGGGCCTTTCTCGTTTCCCGGGCCCGCCGGGTCAGGGCTCCTGACGCTCCGGCACGCGCATGGCGAGGATGGCCATGTCGTCCGATGCGGGCTCCGCGGCGAAACGTTCGACCGCGCGCAGGATGCGGGCGGCGACCGCACCCGCCGTGAGGCCCGTGCACGTGGTCAGGACGTCCGTGAGGCCGTCGTCGCCCAGCATGCGGGTGCCCTCGCGGCGCTCGGTGACGCCGTCCGTGACGCACAGCAGGACATCGCCCGGGTCCAGGGTGACGGTCTGCTCGAACAGCTCCAGGTCCTCCATGACGCCCAGCAGCGGCTGCGGATCGGCCGCCGGTTCGACCGTGCCGTCCTGGCGCAGGCGCAGCGGCAGCGGGTGACCGGCGCAGACGACCTTCAGCAGCGCGCTGCCGTCGGGCTGGGGCCACAGCTCCCCGTAGAGGAGGGTGAGGAAGCGGCTGCGGGCGCCCTCGTCCAGGATGGCGGTGTTGAGCCGTTCGAGGACGGCCGGGCCGCCGAAGCCCTCACGGGCCAGCAGCCGCAGTGCGTGCCGGGCCAGGCCGGTGACGGCGGCCGCTTCCGGGCCCGTACCGCAGACGTCGCCGATGGCGAAACCGTAGGCGCCGTCACGGATGGGGAAGAGGTCGTAGAAGTCGCCGCCCACCTCGTTGCCCTCGCCGGCGGCGCGGTAGATGACCTCGACCTCCACGCCGGGGACGTCCGGCAGCTCCGGCGGAAGGAGGCTGCGCTGGAGGCTCTGACTGATCGCCGTGCGCTCGCTGTAGAGGCGGGCGTTGTCGAGGGCGAGGGCCGCGCGGCGGGAGAGGTCCTCGGCGAGTTCGAGGATCTCCTGGCGGAAGTGGTCGTCGGTGGGCTTGCCGAGGGTGAGCATGCCGATGACGCGGTTGCGGGCCACGAGCGGCAGGACGACCGTCTCGCCGCCGACGGCGGCCGCCGTGGCGAGCGAGGTGCCCGGGGCGGGGACGTGGCCGCTGGCGTCGGTGAGGCCGAGGCTGCGCAGCGACGTGCGCAGTGCGGCGGAGTGCGCGGCCTCGGACGGGGCGGTCCAGACGCGGGCGCCGGGGGTGGGCACGGGGTCGGGCGGGGCGACCTTGGACAGGAGGGCCTTGAGGCCGTCGATGCGGTCCTCGTCCTCGTGGAGGACGTAGGAGAGCTCGGGCTCCGAGGACTGGTCCGCGATGGTGTAGACCGCGCACCAGGTGGCGAGGGTCGGCACGGTCATCTGGGCCATGAGGGCGAGGGTCTGGTCGCGGTCGAGGGTGCCCGCGAGCAGGTCGGACGCCTCGACGAGGAAGGACAGCGATCCGCGGCGCAGGCGTTCGAGCTCGCCCAGGCGGGCGGATTCGACGGCCAGGGCGATGCGGTCGGCGGCGAACTGCAGGCGCAGGGCCTCTTCGTTCCCGTAGCGGCGCGGGGATTCGGCGGCGACGCCGAGGGAGCCGGTGAGGCGGCCCTCGACCTTCAGCGGGACGGTGACGACCGAGCGCATGCCGGTGTCGGTCAGGAGGGGCACGGCGCCGGGCACGGCGGTGAGGTCGTCGTGGACGGCGGGCATGCGGGCCGAGCCGTAGCGGCCGGTGCCGGCCTCGACGGGGACGCGGGCGAAGCGCTGGCGGGTGGAGGGCAGACCTGTGGAGGCGCGCACCTCCAGCTCCGTCTCGTCGTCGGTGGCGAGCAGGAGGTAGGCGGAGTCCCCGTCGAGCATGTCACGGGCGCGCTCGACCGTGCGCTGGAGGAGCCCGTCGAGGTCGTCGGGGGCGGGGGAGCCGATGAAGACCTCGAAGGGGTCGGTCGTGCCGCGGTCGGTGGCGGGGTCGCCTGCGGGGGAGCGGGGCGGGCTCTGCAGGACGGCGCGCTCTTCGTCCCGCACCAGCAGGCAGACGGTCGAGGGGGCCCCGGCGTTGTCGCGGACGCGCAGGTGGGAGGCGTAGACGGGGACGATGCGGCCGTCGGCTCCCCTTATGCCGTACGAGCCCTCCCAGCGGGACAGGCGCAGGGCCTCGGCGATGCCGGTGGAGGTGCCGGGGGTGTGCGGCCAGGCGGCGAGGTCGGGGAGGGGCTTGCCGATGATCTGGTCGGCGCCGAAACCGAAGAGCTCGTGGGCGTCGTCGTTCCAGGCGCTGATGGCGCCGCCGGCGTCGATCTGGACGACGGCGACGCGGACGCGGGCGTCGGCGACCGGCAGGGCCTCGGCGGGCAGGGCGGGGCCGGCGGAGCGGGTGCCCGCGGGACGGTCGGGCAGGTCGAGGCGGAACCAGACCGTCTTCTGCGTTGCGCTGTACTCGACGCCCCAGCGCGAGGCCAGGGCGGCGCACAGCAGCAGGCCGCGGCCGCCCTCGCGATCGACGCTGCCGAACTGACGTGCGGGGCTCTGCACGGGGAGCTCGCGCTCGGGATAGCGGTCGGCGACCTCGATGCGCACGCCGGAGTCCATCCGTACGCACAGGACGTCGGCGGCGGTGCCGGCGTGGACGACGGCGTTGGTGACGAGCTCGCTGGTGAGGACGACGGCGTCGTCGATGACGTCGGGGAAGCCCCAGCCCTGGAGAGTGTCCCGGACGAAGGCCCGGGCGGCGGCGACCGAGCGTCCGACCGGCTCGAAGGTGGCGGCAGCCCGCGCGGTGATCACAGGTCTCCTCGTGTACGTTTCGGCGATCTGCTCACGCATGTGCAGCGCCCCTCCATTGCCCTGGCCGGTTGCCAGGTTACTTACCTCCGCCCGGTGGGCGGCTCCCGGTGCACCGGGATTCCACCTTGGGGGTGCCGGTGGACCGTGTGCGATGCTGCCGACTGTTATGGCCTGGTTGGGCCGGGGTGAAACACTGGGAAAGCTCGAAACGAAAGCCCGACGAGGATGATCGACCCAGCGGGAGGGACACGGTGGAGTCTGGCGCAACGGCGCGGGGCGCAAGCACGCGCGCGAAGGGCGGACGGTCCCGGCCCAATGGGACGACGGAAGTCGACACGGCGGCCCTGAACCGGCTGCGGGCGGCTCTGGAGGCGATGCGGGACGGAAACCTCCGCAAGCGGCTGACGGTCTCCGGCGACGGGGCGATGGCCGAGATCGCCGCGGTGTTCAACGAGGTGGCGGACCGCAATCTGCAGTTGACGGGCGAGCTGGCGCGGGTGCGCCGGGTCGTGGGCCGTGAGGGCAAGCTCGCGGAGCGGCTGGAGGTCGGGGCCTGCGAGGGCGCCTGGGCGGCGGCGATCGACGCGTCCAACGCCCTGGTCGACGACCTGGTGCGGCCGGTGTCCGAGGTGGGCCGGGTGCTGTCGGCGGTGGCCGAGGGCGACCTGGAACAGCGGATGGACCTGCGCTCCCAGGGAGCCGACGGGGCGGCGCACCCGCTGCGCGGCGAGTTCCTCAAGGTGGGGCGCACGGTCAACGGGCTCGTGGACCAGCTCTCGGCGTTCACCGACGAGGTGACGCGGGTGGCGAGCGAGGTGGGCACCGAGGGCAAGCTGGGCGGCCAGGCCCGGGTGCGCGGGATGTCGGGTTCGTGGAAGGACCTGACGGACTCCGTCAACACGATGGCGTCCCGGCTCACCGCTCAAGTGCGTGACATCGCGCTGGTGACCACGGCGGTGGCCAAGGGCGACCTCTCCCGGAAGGTCACCGTCCATGTGGACGGCGAGATGCTGGAGCTGAAGAACACCGTCAATACGATGGTGGACCAGCTCTCTTCCTTCGCTTCCGAGGTCACGCGCGTGGCCCGGGAGGTGGGTACCGAGGGCGAGCTGGGCGGTCAGGCGCAGGTGCCGGGAGTGGCGGGGGTCTGGAAGGACCTCACCGACTCGGTCAACCTCATGGCCGGCAACCTCACGGCGCAGGTGCGCGGGATCGCGCAGGTGACCACGGCCGTGGCCAACGGCGACCTCTCGCAGAAGGTCACGGTGAGCGCGCGGGGCGAAGTGGCGCAGCTGGCCGAGACGGTCAATCAGATGACGGAGACGCTGCGGACGTTCGCCGACGAGGTCACGCGCGTGGCCAGCGAGGTGGGCGCCGAGGGCCGGCTGAGCGGTCAGGCGCAGGTGCCGGGTGCGGCGGGTACGTGGAAGGACCTCACCGACTCGGTGAACACGGCCTTCCGCAACCTCACCGGCCAGGTGCGGGACATCGCGCTGGTGACGACGGCCGTCGCCAACGGCGACCTGGGCCTGAAGGTGACCGTCGACGCGGCCGGGGAGATGCTGGAGCTGAAGAACACCGTCAACGGGATGGTGGACCAGCTGCAGTTCTTCGGCGCCGAAGTGACGCGTGTGGCACGTGAGATCGGTGTCGAGGGCGAGCTGGGCGGTCAGGCGCAGGTGCCGGGTGCGGCGGGTACGTGGAAGGACCTCACCGACTCGGTGAACACGGCCTTCCGCAACCTCACCGGCCAGGTCCGCAACATCGCCCAGGTGACCACGGCCGTCGCCAACGGCGACCTCTCGCAGAAGGTCACCGTCGACGTCTCCGGGGAGATGCTGCAGCTGAAGAACACCGTCAACACGATGGTGGACCAGCTGTCGTCCTTCGCCGACCAGGTCACGCGGATGGCCCGGGACGTGGGCACGGAGGGACGCCTGGGCGGTCAGGCCCGGGTGGACGGCGTCAGCGGCACCTGGAAGGAGCTGACCGACTCGGTCAACTTCATGGCGGGCAACCTCACCTCGCAGGTGCGGCAGATCGCCCAGGTGACCACGGCCGTGGCGCGGGGCGACCTGTCGCAGAAGATCGACGTGGATGCCCGGGGCGAGATCCTGGAGCTGAAGAACACCATCAACACGATGGTCGACCAGCTCTCGGCCTTCGCCGAGCAGGTGACCCGCGTCGCCCGGGAGGTCGGTACGGACGGCCGGCTCGGCGGACAGGCGCAGGTGCCGGGCGTGGCCGGCGTGTGGCGTGACCTCACCGACTCCGTCAACGGCATGGCCGGCAACTTGACCACCCAGGTCCGCAACATCGCGCAGGTCGCCACGGCCGTGGCGCGCGGTGACCTGTCGCAGAAGATCGACGTCGACGCGCGGGGCGAGATCCTGGAGCTGAAGAACACCCTCAACACGATGGTGGACCAGCTCTCCTCGTTCGCCGAGCAGGTCACGCGCGTGGCCCGCGAGGTGGGCACCGAGGGCATCCTGGGCGGCCAGGCGGAGGTGCAGGGCGTCTCGGGCACCTGGAAGGACCTCACGCAGTCGGTCAATTTCATGGCCAACAACCTGACGTCGCAGGTCCGCAACATCGCCGAGGTGACGACGGCGGTCGCCAAGGGCGATCTGTCGAAGAAGATCACCGTCGATGCCAAGGGCGAGATCCTGGAGCTCGTCACCACCGTGAACACGATGGTCGACCAGCTGTCCGACTTCGCCGAGCAGGTGACGCGGGTGGCCCGTGAGGTGGGCACCGAGGGTCAGCTGGGCGGTCAGGCGCGGGTGCGGGACGTCACCGGCATCTGGAAGGACCTCACCGACAACGTCAACCTGATGGCCAACAACCTGACCAGTCAGGTCCGCAACATCTCGCAGGTCGCGGGAGCGGTCGCCAACGGCGACCTGACCAAGAAGATCACCGTCGAGGCGCGCGGCGAGGTGGCGCAGCTGGCCGACACCGTCAACACCATGGTGACCACGCTGTCGTCCTTCGCGGACGAGGTCACGCGCGTGGCCCGTGAGGTCGGCACCGACGGCATCCTGGGCGGCCAGGCGCGCGTGCCCGGCGTGAGCGGCACCTGGAAGGACCTCACCGAGTCGGTGAACTCGATGGCGTCCAACCTGACCGGGCAGGTCCGCAACATCGCGATGGTGACCACCGCCATCGCCCAGGGCGACCTCACCAAGAAGATCGACATCGATGCCCGCGGCGAGATCCTGCAGCTGAAGACGACCATCAACACGATGGTCGACCAGCTGTCGTCCTTCGCCGACCAGGTGACCCGGGTGGCCCGCGAGGTGGGTACCGAGGGCCAACTGGGGGGTCAGGCTCGGGTACGCGACGTGGACGGCACGTGGCGCGACCTCACAGAGTCGGTGAACGAGATGGCGGGCAATCTGACCCGGCAGGTACGGGCCATCGCGGAGGTCGCCACGGCGGTGACCCGCGGCGACCTCAATCTCAAGATCGACGTGGATGCGGCGGGCGAGATCCTGGAGCTCCAGGACAACATCAACACAATGATCGCCAACCTCCGCGAGACCACCCTGGCCAACAAGGAGCAGGACTGGCTCAAGGGCAACCTCGCCCGCATCTCCGGTCTGATGCAGGGCCGCCGCGACCTGGAGGACGTCGCCGGCCTCATCATGAGCGAGCTGACGCCGGTGGTCTCCGCCCAGCACGGCGCGTTCTTCCTCGCGCTGCCGACGGGCCCGCACGAGGGGGAGAACGGCGCGGACGCGTACGAGCTGCGCATGCTCGGCTCGTACGGCTACTCCATGGGCTCGATGCCCACGTCCTTCCGGCCGGGCGAGTCGCTCATCGGCACGGCGGCGAAGGAGAAGCGCACCATCCTGGTGGAGAACGTCCCGCCGGGCTACCTGAAGATCGCCTCCGGGCTGGGCGAGGCGCCGCCGGCCCACGTCATCGTGCTGCCGGTGCTGTTCGAGGGGCAGATCCTCGGCGTGATCGAGCTGGCGTCCTTCTATCCGTTCACGCAGATCCAGAAGGACTTCCTCAGTCAGATCGCCGAGATGATCGGCACCAGCGTGAACACCATCAGCGTCAACACCAAGACCGAGGTGCTGCTCAAGCAGTCGCAGGAGCTGACCGAGCAGCTGCGCGAGCGCTCCGCGGAGCTGGAGAACCGGCAGAAGGCACTGGAGATCTCCAACGCCGAGCTGGAGGAGAAGTCCGACCGGCTGGCCCGGCAGAACCGCGACATCGAGGTGAAGAACACCGAGATCGAGGAGGCCCGGCAGGTGCTGGAGGAGCGGGCCGAGCAGCTCGCGGTCTCCATGCGCTACAAGTCGGAGTTCCTGGCCAACATGTCGCACGAGCTGCGCACCCCGCTCAACTCGCTGCTGATCCTGGCCAAGTTGCTCGCCGACAACGCCGAGGGCAACCTCTCCCCGAAGCAGGTCGAGTTCGCCGACACGATCCACGGCGCCGGCTCGGACCTGCTGCAGCTGATCAACGACATCCTGGACCTGTCGAAGGTCGAGGCGGGCAAGATGGACGTCAGCCCGAGCAGGATCGCGCTGGTCCAGCTCGTGGACTACGTGGAGGCCACCTTCCGGCCGCTGACGGCGGAGAAGGGCCTGGACTTCTCGGTGCGGGTGTCGCCGGAGCTGCCCGCCACCCTGCACACCGACGAGCAGCGGCTGCTGCAGGTGCTGCGCAACCTGCTGTCGAACGCGGTGAAGTTCACCGACACCGGCGCCGTCGAGCTCGTCATCCGCCCGGCCGGCGCGGACGTGCCCGACAGCATCCGTGAGCAGCTGCTGGAGGCCGGGTCGCTGCGGGACGCGGACGCCGACATGATCGCCTTTTCGGTCACCGACACCGGCATCGGTATCGCGCAGAGCAAGATGCGGGTCATCTTCGAGGCGTTCAAGCAGGCGGACGGCACGACGAGCCGCAAGTACGGCGGCACCGGCCTCGGGCTGTCCATCAGCCGGGAGATCGCCCGGCTGCTGGGCGGCGAGATCGACGCGGCCAGCGAGCCCGGCCGGGGCTCGACCTTCACCCTCTACCTGCCGCTCAACCCCGGCGAGCTGCCGCCCCAGGGCTATCCGCAGCTGGAGGACGGCCAGGTCGTCGGCGATCCGCAGGGCGCGGTCGGCGGCGGTACGGGCCCGGCCGAGGACGTCTCGCCCGCCCGTCAGGCGGCGGGTCTGTTCCTGCGCCGCCGCCGGGCCGCCGCCCAGGCGGCCGGGCAGCGGTCGGCCCTGTCCGGAGCAGGGCACGGCGAGGGTGCGGTGCCCGGGGCGCGGCTGGGCCGGGCGGCCGACGTCGTCATCCCGCCGGAGCCGTGGCTGAGCGGGCACCACGGGCACGCGGCCGTGGACCACGGCGGCTTCCGCGGCGGCTTCCAGGGCGAGAAGGTGCTGATCGTCGACGACGACATCCGCAATGTCTTCGCCCTCACCAGCGTCCTGGAGCAGCACGGGCTGTCGGTGCTCTACGCGGAGAACGGCCGCGAGGGGATCGAGGTGCTGGAGCAGCACGACGACGTCGTGGTGGTCCTGATGGACATCATGATGCCGGAGATGGACGGCTACGCCACGACGGCGGCGATCCGGCGGATGCCGCAGTTCGCGGGGCTGCCCATCATCGCGCTGACGGCGAAGGCGATGAAGGGCGACCGGGAGAAGAGCATCGAGGCCGGAGCGTCCGACTATGTCACCAAACCAGTCGACACGGATCATTTGCTGACGGTGATGGAGCAGTGGATGCGCGCAGAGTGACGGAATTTCGTTGACTATTTGACTGTGTGCTGACTGAGTGTGGCCAATGACGTGTGGGAACGCGGTATCCGGGGAACCTTCTGGTCCCCCACCGCGTTTCTGCTACGTGCACAGTGACATCGCGGTGACAGGGTGTGGCGACAGGCGGGGTGCGGCTACCATGACCGGCACAAGGACGGGCGGCGCAAGGGAGTCGTCCCCTGGGGCGGCGCCCGGTGCACTGCCGGGGCGAGGAGGACGGGCCATGGTGCAGAAGGCCAAGATCCTCCTGGTCGATGACCGGCCGGAAAATCTGCTGGCGCTGGAGGCCATCCTCTCGGCGCTCGATCAGACACTGGTGCGGGCATCGTCAGGGGAGGAAGCGCTCAAGGCGCTGCTGACGGACGACTTCGCGGTGATCCTGCTGGACGTTCAGATGCCCGGCATGGACGGCTTCGAGACCGCCGCGCACATCAAGCGGCGGGAGCGGACCCGGGACATCCCGATCATCTTCCTCACCGCCATCAACCACGGCCCGCACCACACCTTCCGCGGCTACGCGGCCGGTGCGGTCGACTACATCTCCAAGCCGTTCGACCCGTGGGTGCTGCGCGCCAAGGTCTCCGTCTTCGTCGAGCTGTACATGAAGAACTGCCAGCTGCGCGAGCAGGCGTCCCTGTTGCGGCTGCAGCTGGAGAGCGGCGGCGGCTCCGGCCGGACCGGCGTCATCGAGTCGCAGGAGCCCGCCGGCCTGCTCGCCGAGCTCTCCGCGCGGCTCGCCGCCGTCGAGGAGCAGGCCGAGGCGCTCTCCAAGCAGCTCGACGAGTCCGCCGATGCCGCCGCAGTGGCCACCGCGGCCCACCTGGAGCGCAAGCTCACCGGCCTGCGGCGGGCGCTGGACGCCCTGGAGCCGGGCACGGGCAGCGCCGGCCCGCTTCCCTCGCCAAGCTGACCGCACCCGGGCCGCACCACCTTTGACGCCCCGTCACCGGCTTCACCGCGGCATCACGACACGAATGGGTGAACGCCTGGCCGCACGTGTACCGCACGTCGGACAACGGTAATCTCGGCACCATGGCCTCACGTACGTCCGGCAAGGGTTCCCAGAGCACGGCGGGCAACTCCCAGCAGCGCGCCGGACGTCCCGGGGGCGCCGCGAAGAAGGCGCCCGCGAAGGCGTCTGCGAAGGCGCCCGCGAAGAAGGCGCCGTCCAAGCCCGCGGGCCGGGCACCCGCGCGCAAGGCGACCGCCCGCAAGCCCGCGGCCAAGGCGGCACCCAGGCCGGGCGCCGCCCGCCGCGTCGGCCGCGGCCTGGCCCACGGCGCCGGCAGTGTCTTCCGGGGCGTCGGGCGCGGCGCGAAGGGCCTGGACCCGGCGCACCGCAAGGACGGGCTCGCCCTGCTGCTGCTCGCCGCGGCCCTCGTCGTCGCCGTCGGTACCTGGTCCAGCCTCGACGGTCCCGTGGGCGACCTGATCCGCCTGCTGATCACCGGCGCGTTCGGCCGCCTCGACCTCGTCGTACCGATACTCCTCGCCGTCATCGCGCTCCGGCTCTTCCGTCACCCCGAGCGCCCCGAGGCCAACGGACGGATCGTCATCGGCCTGTCCGCGCTGGTCATCGGCGTGCTCGGGCAGGTGCACGTGGCCTGTGGCTCACCCGGCCGCGGTGACGGCTCGCAGGCCCTGCAGGACGCCGGCGGAATGATCGGCTGGGCCGCCTCCAAGCCGCTGCTCTTCACGGTCGGCGAGATGCTCGCCGTACCGCTGCTCTTCCTGCTCACCGTCTTCGGCGTGCTGGTGGTCACCGCCACCCCGGTCAACGCCATCCCGCGCCGGCTGCGGGAGCTGGGCATCCGGCTGGGGGTCGTCGAGCCGCACCCGGACGAGTACGGGCCGGAGGACGCCGGCGGATACGCCGAGTACGCCGAGGAGTGGCGCGAGGCCCCGCCCGCCCGCCGCCCCCGGCGCGGCGCCGCCGCCGCGGCCGCCGACCCGGCCCGGGCCGAGGCGGAGGCGCTGGACAAGCGCCGCTCCGCACGCCGCGGGCCCGTGGAGCCCCCGGCGGGCCGGGAGCCGGACGCGGTGGACCTCGCCGCGGCGGCCGCCGCCTCGCTCGACGGCGCCGTCCTGCACGGCATCCCGCCCACCCCGCTCGTCGCCGACCTCAGCAGCGGTGTGACCCCGGACGGCGGCCGCGACGGCGGCCTTCGCGACGGCAGGGCCGCCCCCGCCGCGCGCGGGAAGAAGAAGGCGCCGGCCGCCGAAGCGCCGGGGACGGTGCCGGACCTCACCAAGCCCGCGCCCGAACCGGCCGGCGGGCTGCCGGCCCGTGCCGAGCAGCTGCAGCTCGCCGGGGACATCACCTACGCGCTGCCCTCCCTCGGCCTGCTGGAGCGCGGCGGCCCGGGCAAGACCCGCAGCGCCGCCAACGACGCCATAGTGGCCTCGCTGACGAACGTCTTCGCGGAGTTCAAGGTCGACGCCGCCGTCACCGGCTTCACCCGCGGCCCGACGGTCACCCGCTACGAGGTCGAGCTGGGCCCGGCCGTCAAGGTCGAGCGGATCACCGCGCTCACCAAGAACATCGCCTACGCCGTCGCCAGCCCGGACGTACGGATCATCAGCCCGATCCCCGGCAAGTCCGCGGTCGGCATCGAGATCCCCAACAGCGACCGCGAGATGGTCAACCTCGGCGACGTGCTGCGGCTGGCGGACGCCGCCGGCGACGACCACCCGATGCTCGTCGCGCTGGGCAAGAACGTCGAGGGCGGCTACGAGATGGCCAACCTCGCGAAGATGCCGCACATCCTGGTCGCCGGAGCCACCGGTTCCGGTAAGTCGTCCTGCATCAACTGCCTGATCACGTCGATCATGGTGCGGGCCACCCCGGAGGACGTCCGGATGGTGCTCGTCGACCCCAAGCGCGTCGAGCTCACCGCCTACGAGGGCATCCCGCACCTCATCACGCCCATCATCACCAACCCCAAGCGGGCCGCCGAGGCGCTCCAGTGGGTGGTGCGCGAGATGGACCTGCGCTACGACGACCTGGCCGCCTTCGGCTTCCGGCACATCGATGACTTCAACGCGGCCGTGCGCGCCGGCAAGGTCAAGCCGCCGGAGGGCAGCGGGCGCGAGCTCTCGCCCTACCCGTACCTGCTGGTCATCGTGGACGAGCTCGCGGACCTGATGATGGTGGCCCCGCGCGACGTGGAGGACTCCATCGTCCGCATCACCCAGCTGGCCCGCGCCGCCGGCATCCACCTGGTGCTGGCCACCCAGCGGCCGTCCGTCGACGTCGTCACCGGCCTCATCAAGGCCAACGTGCCCTCCCGCCTCGCCTTCGCCACCTCCTCGCTCGCCGACAGCCGCGTCATCCTCGACCAGCCGGGCGCCGAGAAGCTCATCGGCAAGGGCGACGGCCTCTTCCTGCCCATGGGGGCCAACAAGCCGATCCGCATGCAGGGCGCCTTCGTCACCGAGGCCGAGGTCGCGGCCATCGTCCAGCACTGCAAGGACCAGATGGCGCCGGTCTTCCGCGACGACGTCACCGTCGGCACGTCGAAGAAGAAGGAGATCGACGAGGAGATCGGCGACGACCTCGATCTGCTGTGCCAGGCGGCCGAACTCGTCGTCTCCACGCAGTTCGGGTCGACTTCGATGCTGCAGCGGAAATTGCGTGTGGGATTCGCCAAGGCGGGCAGGCTCATGGACCTGATGGAGTCGCGGGGCGTCGTGGGGCCCAGCGAGGGTTCCAAGGCCCGCGACGTGCTGGTGAAGCCCGACGAGCTGGACGGGGTCCTCGCGGTCATCCGCGGGGAGGACCGGCCGTAGCAGAGGACCGGCCGTAGCAGCTGGAAAAGATCCCTGGCCAACCGTTTCTCTCGGGCCCGAGGGCAGTTGAGCGAGAGGGGAGGGGCGATGTGCCACTGCTGTTACCGCAGAGCATTCTGATGGCCTACAAAGTCCGGCTTCCCGCTTGCCCGACCGTTTCGCATCCCCCCTAGACTGAATCTCCAGCAGGTGGCTGCACGCTCGAAAGGCGCCCACGTGTCCATCGGCAACTCCTCAGAGTCAGAGTCAGAGGGTGACCGGCCCTCCGTCGGACGATCCCTTCAGCAGGCCCGCATCAGCGCCGGACTGACCGTGGAAGATGTCAGTTCGACCACCCGCGTACGCATCCCGATCATCCACACGATCGAACAGGACGATTTCACCCGCTGCGGCGGACGCGTCTACGCCCGGGGACACATCCGCACGCTCGCCCGCGCGGTCGGCCTCGACCCCCTCCCGCTCGTCGCGCAGTACGACGCCGAGCACGGCGGGCGTCCCGCGCCCACCCCGGCGGCCCCGCTCTTCGACGCCGAGCGCATCCGGCCCGAGCCGCGGCGCCCCAACTGGACGGCCGCCATGGTCGCCGCGATCGTCGCGGTCGTCGGCTTCGTCGGCTTCACGCTCTTCAGCGGCGGTTCCAAGAGCGGACCGGTCTCGGCCGACCCGGCCACCAGCAAGCCGTCCGCGGCACCGAGCAAGGCCCGGGCGGGGAAGGCGTCGTCCGACCCCAAGGCCGAGGCGTCCGCCAGCGCCATCGCCGGCGTTCCCGCCAACAAGGTCACCGTCAAGCTCACCGCCGAGAACGGCCAGACCTGGATCTCGGCCAAGGACCACAACGGCAAGCTGCTGGAGGAGGGCGTCCTCAAGCAGGGCGCTTCCAAGACCTTCACCGACAGCAAGCGCATCGACCTGGTGCTGGGCAACGCCGGAGCAGTGCAATTGTTCGTGAACGGCAAAGAGGTCAAGAATCTGGCCGACGACGGCCGGGTCCAGCGCCTGAGCTACACCAGGGGCGACCCCGCGGCAGGCTGACCTGGGCGGGAGCCGGGGACGGCAGCCGCACGGACGGGCGCGGAGAGCTTGTGGGTGACCAGGCTCTCCGCGCCCGCCTGCCACTCGGCAACGGATGAGGTGCCGGGACAAAGTAGGCTGAGCCCTATGCCCGAACGCCGTACCGTCGCTCTTGTCACACTTGGCTGCGCCCGTAACGAGGTGGACTCGGAGGAGCTTGCAGGCCGCTTGGCGGCGGATGGCTGGGACCTCGTCGAGGACGCCGCCGACGCCGATGTGGCCGTCGTCAACACCTGTGGTTTCGTCGAGGCCGCCAAGAAGGATTCCGTAGACGCCCTCCTTGAGGCCAACGACCTCAAGGACCACGGGCGCACCCAGGCCGTGGTGGCCGTCGGCTGCATGGCCGAGAGATACGGCAAGGAGCTGGCCGAGGCGCTGCCCGAGGCCGACGGCGTGCTTGGTTTCGACGACTACGCCGACATCTCCGACCGCCTCCAGACCATCCTCTCCGGCGGCGTCCACGCCTCCCACACCCCGCGCGACCGGCGCAAGCTGCTGCCGATCAGCCCCGCCGAGCGCCAGGACGCCAGCGGCTCCGGAAAGATCGCCCTGCCCGGGCACGCCCAGGAGGACACCCCTCCGGCGGACCTGCCCGAGGGTGTGGCTCCGGCGTCCGGCCCCCGCGCCCCGCTGCGCCGCCGGCTCGGGGACAGCCCCGTCGCCTCCGTGAAGCTCGCCTCCGGCTGCGACCGGCGGTGCTCCTTCTGCGCCATTCCCTCCTTCCGGGGATCGTTCATCTCCCGCCGCCCCTCCGACGTGCTGGGCGAGACGCGCTGGCTGGCCGAGCAGGGCGTCAAGGAGGTCATGCTCGTCTCCGAGAACAACACCTCCTACGGCAAGGACCTGGGCGACATCCGCCTGCTGGAGACGCTGCTGCCGGAGCTCGCGGCCGTCCCCGGCCTGGAGCGGATCCGCGTCAGCTACCTCCAGCCCGCCGAGATGCGCCCCGGCCTGATCGACGTGCTGACCTCGACGGACAAGGTCGTGCCCTACTTCGACCTGTCCTTCCAGCACTCGGCGCCCGGCGTGCTGCGCGCCATGCGCCGCTTCGGCGACACCGACCGCTTCCTGGAGCTGCTCGACACGATCCGGGCCAAGGCGCCGCAGGCCGGAGCGCGCTCCAACTTCATCGTCGGCTTCCCCGGCGAGACCGAGGAGGACGTCGCCGAGCTGGAGCGCTTCCTGACCGGGGCCCGGCTGGACGCCATCGGCGTCTTCGGCTACTCCGACGAGGACGGCACCGAGGCGGCCACCTACGAGAACAAGCTCGACCCCGAGGTCGTCGCCGAGCGGCTGGCGCGCGTGTCGATGCTGGCCGAGGAGCTCACCGCGCAGCGCGCGGAGGAGCGGATCGGTGAGACGATCGAAGTACTCGTCGACCGCGTGGACGACGAGGACGGCGTCATCGGCCGGGCCGCGCACCAGGCGCCCGAGACCGACGGCCAGGTGCGGCTCACCTGGTCCGACGACGTGGCAGCGCCCGCACCCGGCCGTATGGTCGTGGCGAAGGTGGTGGCGAGCGAGGGTGTCGACCTCGTCGCCGAACCCCTCGGAATCGAGGGCGGGTGTACCGAGGAGGCGGGCAGATGAGCGGACTCCCGGCCTCCGCCGCAGGAGGTCCGGCTCCGGCGACGGGCGTGCGTCCGGCCGGATTGTGGAACATCGCCAACATCCTCACCATGGTGCGGCTGCTGCTGGTGCCCGGGTTCGTCCTGCTGATGATGCACGACGGCGGCTACGACCCGGCCTGGCGCTCCTTCGCCTGGGCGGCGTTCGCCGTTGCCATGATCACCGACCTCTTCGACGGCCATCTGGCGCGGACGTACAACCTGGTCACCGACTTCGGCAAGATCGCCGACCCGATCGCGGACAAAGCGATCATGGGTGCGGCGCTGATCTGCCTGTCGATCCTGGACGACCTGCCGTGGTGGGTGACGGGCGTGATCCTCTTCCGCGAGATCGGCATCACGCTGATGCGGTTCTGGGTCATCCGGCAAGCCGTCATCCCGGCCAGCCGGGGCGGCAAGATGAAGACGCTCGCGCAGGGCGTGGGGGTGGGCATGTACATCCTCGCCCTCACCGGCCCGCTGGCGACCCTGCGCTTCTGGGTGATGGCGGTCGCCGTCGTGTTGACCGTCGCGACCGGGCTCGACTACGTCCGGCAGGCCATCGTGCTGCGGCGGGCCGGGCGCTCCCGGGAGCCGGCGCGATGACCGCTCCGGGCCCCGACGCCGCCGCGGAGGTGCTGGCGGCCCTGCTGGGCCGCGGGCAGACCGTGGCCGCCGCCGAGTCGCTCACCGGTGGCAAGGTCGCGGCCTGGCTGACCGAGGCGCCGGGGGCGTCCCGCACGGTCCGCGGCGCGGTCGTCGCCTACGCCACCGAGGTCAAGCGGGACGTGCTCGGCGTGAACGGGTCGCTGCTCGACGCGCGGGGCGCCGTCGACGCCGAGGTGGCCCGGCAGATGGCACGGGGCGTACGCACCGTGCTGGCCGCCGACTGGGGGATCGCCACCACCGGTGTGGCAGGGCCCGATGAGCAGGACGGCCGGGCCGTCGGCACGGTCTTCGTCGCCGTCGCCGGGCCGCACGGCGCGGGCGCAGTGCGCGAGCTGTCGCTCGACGGAGACAGGACGGCCATCCGGACCGGGAGCGTCCGGGCGGTCCTCGCGCTGCTCCTTCGCGAACTCACGGGGAACGCGGGGGCAAAGGATACGGAACACAACGGGGGGAATGGATGTTTGCAGCCCTGAGTGAACACGACATAGCTCCCCGCACGGCCGCACCCCGAGGCGGTACGGTGGGGCGTGAAGGAACCGGATTCGCGGTCCAAGGAGGGAGCCACCGATGATTCTGCTCCGTCGCCTGCTGGGTGACGTGCTGCGTCGGCAGCGCCAACGCCAGGGCCGCACTCTGCGCGAGGTCTCCTCGTCCGCCCGGGTCTCGCTCGGATATCTCTCCGAGGTCGAGCGCGGTCAGAAAGAGGCGTCCTCCGAGCTTCTCTCCGCAATCTGCGACGCTCTGGACGTACGGATGTCCGAGGTCATGCGCGAGGTGAGTGACGAGCTGTCGCTCGCCGAGCTGGCGCAGTCGGCGGCGGCGAGCGAGCCGGTACCCGCGCCGATGCGGCCGATGTTCAATTCGGTGTCCGTGACGTCCGTGACGGGCGTTCCGGGGGAGCGCGTGACCATCAAGGCCCCTGCGGAGGCCGTGGATGTGGTCGCGGCCTGAGGCGGGCTGAGACAGCCTCGAAGGCATGTGTTTTACGTTCGGGATCCCGGTCAGGAGTTACTGACCGGGATCTCTGCGTTTTCCGGCCCGTGCGGCACCCCTGTGTCATGGTGGGTGCCGGGGCGGGAAAAGCGGAGCTAACGGACGTATGCCGTGAACATGCTGTGAAGCTGTGAACAGGAGGAATCGGATGTCTGTCGTCAAGAGCCCCCTGTCCGAACAGGACCGCAAGATCGTCGGCGATGCGCTCCAGGGCGCGCTCGTCGACCTCGTCGACCTCTCGCTCGTCGCCAAGCAGGTCCACTGGAACGTGGTGGGCCCCCGGTTCCGCTCGGTCCACCTGCAGCTCGACGAGGTCGTGGCGACCGCCCGCGGGCACGCGGACACGGTGGCCGAACGGGCCGCCGCGCTCGGCATCGCCCCCGACGGGCGGGCCGAGACGGTCGCCAAGACCAGCGGCATCGACCCGGTCGGCGGCGGCTGGACCAAGGACACCGAGGCGGTACGCACGCTGGTGGCGGGGCTCGGCGCCGTGATTGCAAGGATGCGGGAGCGCATCCTTGCGACGGCCGAGCCGGACCCGGTCACCCAGGACATCCTCATCGGCCTGACGGGCGACCTCGAAAAGCACCACTGGATGTTCCAGGCGGAGAACGCCTGACCGTCGGCACCGGTACCCGGGATCGGTACGGGTGGCGGGGGCGGCCGGAGCAGGGTCTCCTGGGGCCATGAGCGAGCATCCGGTGATCCGCTTCACGACAGAGCTCATGGTGGTCTCGGACCTCGACCAGGCCACCGCCGGAGCCTTCGTCCGCACGGTCTACCAGGAGGGCGTGCACGAGGGGGAGCAGCGGTTGATCACTGAGCTGCACCGGCGCGACCGGGAGATCGCCGACCTGGAGCGGGAGCTCGCGCGGGCGCGGGGCGAGGGCGCCGGCTGAGGTCCGGTCTGCTCAGGGGTGGATGCGGGGACCTTGGGGGGCGTGCTCAGGTGTCGGCCCCCAAGGAGGCAGCCATGGACCGTAGCGAGGCGCCGGAGCGCCGACGGCGCCTGGGGCCGGCCGGGTGGCTGCTCGCGGCGGTGCTGGGCGGGGTGTGGTGCTGGGCCGTCTTCCGCCTGCTCGCGCAGCCGGGACGGACGGGGTTCCTGGAGGGCGTGGTGGCCACCGGGGGGTGGGGGCTGAGCCTGCTGCCGGTGCACTGCGTGCCGCGGGACCGCAAGGCCGGCGGGAAGGGCGAGAAGGACGCTGCGGGTGAGGGGAGGGGCGAGCCTGGCTCACGCCGCTGGTGGCGGCGGTCCGGGGGGCCGGGCGGGGGCGGCGGCCCGATCGGTGGTGGGCCGGGCGGTGGGCCGATCGGTGGTGGGCCTGGCGGTGGACCGATCGTGGAGGGGCCGGGCTATGAGCCGATGGTGGGTGGGCCGGGCTGCGGGCCGGTTGGTGGGCCGGCTGGCGGGTCGGGTGACGGTGGACCAGGGGGCGGGTGAAGGGGACGGCCCGGGGTTCGGCTGGGGCCGTGGCGTCATCCGTTCGGCTCAGTGGGGGCCGGCTGTCGGCCCGTGGGCGGGGCGGGGCCGGTCTGGCAGTGCGGGCACCAGAACGTCGTGCGCTCCTGGCCCGCCGGGCCCTGCCCGGCGGTGAGGACGGGCGTCCCGCACCGGCGGCAGGGCTTGTCGGCACGGCCGTAGACCCACAGGTGGCGGTCGGGGCGGGCGTCGGCGGTGGTGATCCGGGCAGTGCGGGTCTTGTTGGCCTCCAGGAGCTTTTGGGCGAGGGCCACCAGGCGCTCGGGCCCGTGCACCGAGGCGACCGGGAGCCAGGGCGAGATCCGCAGCATGAAGCACAGCTCCGACTTGTAGACGTTGCCGATGCCCGCGAGATTGCGCTGGTCCAGGACGGCCTCGCCGATGGTGCGGCCGGGGTCGGCGAGCAGGCGGCGGACCGCCTCGTCGGCATCCCAGTCGGGTCCGAGCAGATCAGGGCCGAGATGGCCGACGACGGTGGACTCCGCGGTGGTGCGCAGCAGGTCCAGGACGGGCAGGCGGTAGCCGACGGCGGTGTGGCCGGCGGTGGCGAGCACGGCACGGATCTGGTGGTCCGGGCCACCACCCCGGCGGCGGCCGCCGACGGCCTGGATGCGCCAGGAGCCGTCCATGCCGAGGTGGGAGTGGAGGGTGAGACCGCCCTCCACTCGGGTGAGCAGGTGTTTGCCGCGCGGGACGGTCTCCAGGACCGCCCGGCCGGTCAGGTCGACGGTGGCGAGCTTGGGCACGCGCAGGTCCGAGCGGGTCAGCTGCTCGCCCGTCAGGGCGCGGTGCAGCTCCTGCGCGGTGCGCCAGACGGTGTCCCCTTCGGGCATGGGGCGCCTCCTTCGTGCCTACGGCCCATGATGTGGCCTTGTATCAGGGTGCGCGCAGGCGCAGCCCCCGTGGTGTGGCGTGGAACCCCACGGACTCCAGGAGCGGGCCGAGGGGAGCGGACAGGGCAGGGGCGCCGTTGATCCGTTCGACGGTGACGGTGCCCAGGGCGCCTGCCCGGGCCGCTTCGGCCAGGGCCGCGGCTGCCTCCTGCAGCCCCGGGTCGTCGCTGGCGGCCGTTTCGGCGCCCTCCTGCTGGGGCCAGGCGAGCAGGGTCTTGCCGCCGCGCTCCATGTAGAGCGCCAGGGCACCGTCGAGGAGGACGACCAGGGAACCGGCCTTGCGGCCCGGCTTGTGCGCCGCGCCGGCGGGCGGCTCGGGCCAGGTGAGGGCCGCCCCGTAGGCGTTGGCCGGATCCGCGGCGGCCAGGACGACCGCCCGCCGGCGGGCGGGCTGGGCGGGCTGCGGGTCCCAGGGGGCGGCGGGCGCGCCGCCGGACCGCTCCCGGGCCGTGCCCGCGGCGCGCAGCCGGTCGACGGCGCCGTCCATGGCGAACTGCGCGGCACCCAGGCCCTCGACCACATAGCCCCGGCGGGCCTGGCCGCTCTCCTCGAAGACGGAGAGCACGCGGTAGGCCGCGGAGAAGCCGCCTTCCACCCCCTCGGCGGCCACGGCACCCCGGGTCACCACGCCGTGCCGGTCGAGGAGCGTGCGGGCCAGGGCGTGGGCCCGCAGGGTGGCGTCGGGCTCGCGCTGCGGCAGCAGCGACCAGCGGCCCGCCACCGTCGGCGGCCCACTGCGGGAGGCGGTGGCGCGTGCCGTCAGGCCGGACAGGCCCGGCCGGCCCGTGAAGGCGCCGTAACGGCCCCGCGGCACGGCCCGCTTGGCGCGGTGTGCGGTGGAGCCGGCCGTACGGCCCGAACCGAGCAACGAACGCAGCGGGGCGAGCGTGTCGTTGGTGAGCCGCCCGGACCAGGCGAGCTCCCAGAGGACCTCGGCGATCCGGGCGTCCGTGCCCGCCGCGTCCCCGGCTTCCGGATCCGCCGCGCGGACGCGGTCGGCGATCTGACGGAAGAACAGGCCGTAGCCGCCCGAGAGGGCGTCGAGGACGGCCTGGTGGAGCGGGGAGAGCTCCAGCGGATGCGGCGCGGGCAGCAACAGGGGGGCCGCGTCGGCGAGCAGCAGGGAGACCCAGCCGTCCTTGCCGGGCAGGGCCCCGGCCCCGGCCCACACGACCTCGCCCGAGGCGGTGAGCTCGTCGAGCATCGCGGGGGAGTAGTCCCGCACCCGGGCGGGCAGGACGAGCTTCTCCAGCGCGGACGCGGGCACCGGTGCGCCCTGCAACTGCTCCACGGCGCGCAGCAGTCCGTCGATGCCGCGCAGGCTGTGCGAGCCGACGTGCTGCCAGGCGGGCAGGAACGCGGCGAGGGTGGCGGGCGGCACGGGCTCCAGCTCGTGCCGCAGCGCGGCCAGCGAGCGGCGGCGCAGTCTGCGCAGAACGGCCGCGTCGCACCACTCCTGCCCGATGCCGGAGGGATGGAATTCGCCCTGGACGATGCGGCCGCCGGCCGCGAGGCGGTGCAGCGCGCCGTCGGTGACCGCCGGACCCAGGCCCAGGCGGGCGGCGGCCTGCGCGGAGGTGAACGGGCCGTGGGTGCGGGCGAAACGGGCCAGGAGATCGCCGAGGGGGTCCTTGACGGGCTCGGTGAAGGCTTCCGGGACTCCCACGGGCAGTGCCGTGCCCAGCGCGTCGCGCAGCCGTCCGGCGTCCTCGACGGCCGCCCAGTGGTCCTGGCCGGCGATGCGGACCCGGATGGCGCGGCGGGCGTCGGCGAGCTCCTCGGCCCACTGCGGCCCGGCGCCGCGCTCGGCGAGCCCGGCATTGGTGAGGGGACCCAGCAGGCGCAGCAGGTCGGCGACGCCTTCGGCGTCCTTGACCTTGCGGTCCTCCGTCAGCCACTGCAGCTCGCGCTCCAGCTCGGTGAGCACCTCCGGGTCGAGGAGCTCGCGCAGCTCGGCCTGGCCCAGCAGCTCGGCCAGCAGCCGCGAGTCGAGGGAGAGCGCCGCCGCGCGGCGCTCGGCGAGCGGGGAGTCGCCCTCGTAGAGGAACTGGGCGACGTAGCCGAAGAGCAGCGAGCGGGCGAACGGGGACGGCTCGGGCGTGGTCACCTCGACCAGCCGGACCCGGCGGGCCTCGACGTCGCCCATCAGCTCGGTCAGGCCGGGGACGTCGAAGACGTCCTGAAGGCATTCGCGCACGGCCTCCAGGACGATCGGGAACGAACCGAACTCACCGGCGACCTGCAGCAGCTGGGATGCGCGCTGGCGCTGCTGCCACAGCGGGGTGCGCTTGCCGGGGTTGCGCCGCGGCAGCAGCAGGGCCCGGGCGGCGCACTCCCGGAAGCGGGAGGCGAACAGGGCCGAGGAGCCGACCTGGTCGGTGACGATCCCGTCGACCTCTCCCTTGTCGAACGTGACGTCGGCCGCCCCGACGGGGGACTGCTCGCTGTCGTATTCCGCGCCCTGCCGCGCCGGGTCGGCGTCGAGCAGATCCAGGCCCATGACGTCGGCGTCGGGCAGCCGCAGCACGATGCCGTCGTCGGCGTGCATCACCTGGGCGTCCATGCCGTACCGCTCGGCGAGCCGGGCGCCGAGCGCCAGGGCCCAGGGTGCGTGCACCTGGGCGCCGAAGGGCGAGTGGATCACGACGCGCCAGTCGCCCAGCTCGTCGCGGAAGCGCTCGACGACGATGGTCCGGTCGTCGGGCACATGGCCGCAGGCCCGGCGCTGCTCGTCCAGGTAGCCGAGGACGTTGTCGGCGGCCCAGCGGTCGAGGCCGGCGGCGGTGAGCCGCTCGCGGGCCGCCCCGGGCGCCATGCCGCCGATCTCGCGGAGGAACGTGCCGAGGGCGCGTCCCAGTTCGAGGGGGCGGCCGAGCTGGTCGCCCTTCCAGAACGGCAGCCGCCCGGGAATGCCGGGGGCGGGGGTGACCAGGACGCGGTCGCGGGTGATGTCCTCGATCCGCCAGGACGTCGTGCCGAGGGTGAACACGTCGCCGATCCGCGACTCGTAGACCATCTCCTCGTCCAGCTCGCCGACCCGGCCGCCGCCCTTCTTGGGGTCCGCGCCGGCCAGGAAGACGCCGAAGAGGCCGCGGTCGGGGATGGTGCCGCCGGAGGTGACGGCGAGCCGCTGCGCCCCCGGGCGTCCCGAGACGGTGCCGGCCGTGCGGTCCCAGACCAGGCGGGGCCGCAACTCGGCGAAGGCGTCGGAGGGATAGCGCCCGGCGAGCATGTCGAGGACGCCGGTGTAGGCGGACTCCGGCAGGGCGGCGAAGGGCGCCGCGCGCCGGACCACGGCCAGCAGTTCGTCCACGTCCCAGGCGTCCATGGACGCCATGGCGACGATCTGCTGGGCGAGCACGTCCAGCGGATTGGCCGGCACCCGCAGCGACTCGATGGCGCCCTGGCGCATCCGCTCGGTCACCACGGCCGCCTGCACCAGGTCGCCCCGGTACTTGGGGAAGACGACACCGGTGGAGACCGCGCCCACCTGGTGGCCGGCGCGGCCGACCCGTTGCAGACCGGAGGCGACCGACGGGGGCGACTCGACCTGGACGACCAGGTCCACCGCGCCCATGTCGATGCCCAGCTCCAGGCTGGACGTGGCCACGACGGCCGGCAGCCGGCCCGCCTTCAGGTCCTCCTCGACCAGGGCCCGCTGCTCCTTGGAGACCGAACCGTGGTGGGCGCGGGCGATGACGGGGGGCGCGCCCTTGGCCGGGCCGGACCCGCCCATCAGCTGGGCGGGGGAGTGGTGCTCCGGCAGGGGCTCGCCGGTGGCCCGCTCGTGGGCGATCTCGTTGAGACGGTTGCACAGCCGCTCGGCGAGGCGCCGTGAGTTGGCGAAGACGATGGTGGAGCGGTGCGCCTGGACCAGGTCGGCGATGCGCTCCTCGACATGGGGCCAGATCGACGGCTTCTCCTTGCCGTCGCCGCCCTCCTGCACCGGGGAGCCGCCGAGCTCGCCCAGGTCCTCGACCGGCACGACGACCGAGAGGTCGAACTCCTTGCCGGACGGCGGCTGGACGATCTCCACCTTGCGCTGGGGCGAGAGATAGCGCGCCACCTCGTCCACCGGGCGCACCGTCGCGGAGAGCCCGATGCGGCGGGCCGGGCGGGGCAGCAGGGTGTC
The DNA here is from genome assembly GCF_014650495.1 of Streptomyces cinnamoneus. Classification (GTDB taxonomy): domain Bacteria; phylum Actinomycetota; class Actinomycetes; order Streptomycetales; family Streptomycetaceae; genus Streptomyces; species Streptomyces cinnamoneus. The sequence goes on from NZ_BMVB01000009.1 coordinate 24,092, forward strand.
GAGGCGCTCCAGCGACAGGGCCAGGTGCGCGCCGCGCTTGGTCCCGGCGACGGCGTGGACCTCGTCGAGGATCACCGTCTCCACGCCCGTGAGCGCCTCCCGCGCCGCGGAGGTCAGCATGAGGAACAGCGACTCGGGCGTGGTGATCAGGATGTCCGGCGGCCGTGTGACCAGCGCGCGCCGCTCGGTGGCGGGGGTGTCGCCGGAGCGGATGCCGACGCGGATCTCCGGCTCGGGCAGCCCCAGGCGCACCGACTCCTGGCGGATGCCGGTCAGCGGGCTGCGCAGATTGCGCTCGACGTCCACCGCGAGGGCCTTGAGCGGGGAGACATACAGCACCCGGCAGCGCTTGCCGCGTTCGGCAGGCGGCGGTGTGCTCGCCAGCCGGTCCAGGGAGGCGAGGAAGGCGGCCAGCGTCTTGCCGGAACCCGTCGGGGCGACGACCAGCACGTCCGAACCCTCGTCGATCGCCCGCCAGGCACCGGCCTGGGCCGCCGTGGGCGCGGTGAACGCCCCCGTGAACCAGGCGCGGGTCGCGGGGGAGAACGCGGCGAGGGCCGATGCCGGGTCCTCCGCCGCCGGAGCTGCCATGTCGTCCGCCATGCACCCCATCGTGCACCGCACCACTGACAATGCCCCGGACGAGCAGGTCAGCGGTGGTTTCAGGCGGGGGCGGGGGCCTGGACGGGGTGGCCGTACGCCCGCAGCGTCAGCAGCGCGTCGAGGGTCACCATCGGCCGGCACTCCAGCGGCGTGCCCGGTGCCCACGCCCGCCAGCGGATCGGCCAGCCCCCGTCCTCCTCCTGGGCGGCGGCGAGGAACTCCAGCGACCTGCCCAGCTCGGCATCGGTGAACCACGGCCGGGCCAGCGAGCCGGGGGCGCGCGCGAAGTCGTGGGGGAAGTGGTACTCGCCCGGCGCGTACCCCTCGGGCAGCGGGTACTCGTCCGCCCGCCCGGGGTCCAGGACGGCCAGCCGCTGCGCGCGCACGGTCCGTCCCAGGCGCTCGGCGGCCGCCTCGGCGCGCCGCCGGTCGGGCGCTCCGTCCAGGAACGCGACGGCGGCCTCGACCTCGTACGGATGCGTCCGCGCCCCCCTGCCGAGGGCGTCGACCGCCGCCCAGCAGAAGTCGGTGGCCCGGAACAGCCACGCGTGCCACACCTGGTTGCGGTGCAGCAGCCCCACCACGGGGCCGGTGGCGAGCAGATCGCTGGGCGGGTCGTCCACCACCGGGATCCACGGGGCGGCCGGATAGCCGCGCAGCGAGGGGTGGAGCGCGGGCAGTGCGCCGTCCGGGGTCGAGATCGCCGTGAGGTAGCGGCACACGCGTTCCACCCGGCGGTCCCGGCAGCGGCCGATCTCGTCCAGCACGCGCAGCGCGTGCGCCGTGTGCAGCGGCTGACTCACCGGGCCGCGCAGGTCCGGTTCCAGGGCGTGCCCGAATCCCCCGTCGTCGCCCTCGTACGCGGCCAGTGCCGCCTCGACGGCTTCGGGGCTGCCGCCGAGGAAGTGGTAGGCGAACCTGCGCTGCTCCAGGACACGGGCGGTGAGCCAGACGAACCGTTCGGCACGGTCGACAGCGGATGATCCGGGTGGGGCCATGCACAAGACCGTAGGGCGCGAAGCGCCGCCGGTCACCGCCTCGTGCACGGCTGCACTCTCAGGGGCGGGATACTTGGACCATGCGGTTGACGGTCTTCTGGCAGCGGATGGCGGATTATTTCGGCGCGGCGTACGCCGACTCCTTCGCGCGCGATCATGTGATGTCCGAGCTCGGCGGGAGGACCGTGCACCAGGCGCTGGACGCCGGCTGGAACGCCAAGGACGTCTGGCGCGGGGTCTGCAGGGCGATGGAGATCCCCGAGGACCGGCGCTGACGGCACCGCGGACGACGACCGGGCAGTCCGTTACTCATTTCGTCCGATAGGCCACACTTGCTTTCGTGGCAGCCACAGAGGACACCCCGGACGACCCCCGACCGCCTCGGCCCGACGACGGTGCCCGCATGCCGCGCTGGCTGCCCCGGGCCGTGGTGGTGACGCTCGCCCTGTTCGCCTGCTTCCAGCTGGCCGTCTGGGCGTTCCATCAGCTCATCGGCCTCTTGGTCAACATCGTGATCGCGTTCTTCCTCGCGCTGGCCGTCGAACCGGCGGTCGACCGGCTGTCCTCGCGCGGCATGCGCCGCGGCCTCGCCACCGGTGTGATGTTCCTGGCCGTGACCGTCGCCTTCCTGGGCTTCTTCACGCTGCTGGGGTCGATGCTCGCCGGGCAGATCCAGACCATGGTGGAGAACTTCCCCTCCTACCTGGACTCGGTGATCAGCTGGAGCAACCGGACGTTCAGCACCCACCTCTCCCGGGTCGCGATCCAGGAGAGCGTGCTGCACTCGGACTGGCTGCAGAAGTACGTGCGCAACAGTGCCAGCGGAGTGCTGGACGTCTCGGCCACCGTCCTCGGCGGCCTGTTCCAGCTGCTGACCATCCTGCTGTTCTCGTTCTACTTCGCGGCCGACGGCCCCCGGCTGCGCCGCGCCCTGTGCTCGGTGCTGCCCCCGCACCGGCAGGCCGAGGTGCTGCGCGCCTGGGAGATCGCCGTCACCAAGACCGGCGGCTACATCTACTCGCGCGCCCTGATGGCGCTGATCTCGGGCATCGCGCACTACGTCCTGCTGGAGATCCTCGGCGTGCCCTACGCCCCGGCGCTCGCCGTCTGGGTGGGTCTGGTGTCGCAGTTCATCCCGACGATCGGCACCTACCTCGCCGGTGCGCTGCCGATCCTGATCGCCTTCACGGTGAACCCCTGGTACGCGGTGTGGGTGTTCTGCTTCGTCGTGGTCTACCAGCAGTTCGAGAACTACGTGCTGCAGCCGCGCATCACAGCCCGGACCGTGGACATCCACCCGGCCGTCGCCTTCGGCTCGGTGGTCGCCGGCACCGCGCTGCTCGGGGCGGTGGGCGCGCTGATCGCCATCCCGGCCACGGCGACGCTGCAGGCGTTCCTGGGGGTGTACGTGAAGCGCTACGAGGTGGCCGGGACGACCGGCGCCACGGGCGGGGACGGGGGCCGCGGCGACGGCCGCCGCGGCCGCCCCTCGCTCTTCGCGCGCATGGTCAGGGCCTTGCGCAGGCGTTGATCAAGGGCTTGTGCAGGCGCTGCTCCAGGGCCGCGCAGGTGTCGATCAAGGGCCGTCCGGCGCGCGGAGTGGCGCGCTTGACAGTAAATTCGAACATCCATTCTTATGGGTGTCCCGGGCCGGCGGAGCCGAGTTATCCACAGGCCGGGGCGACGCCCGGGCGCATTGTCAGTGGCAGGCGTTAGCGTCGTGGACGTGAAGCGATCGACTCAAGCAAACCGGGTGGAACCCATGGCAGGCACCGACCGCGAGAAGGCGCTGGACGCCGCGCTCGCACAGATTGAACGGCAATTCGGCAAGGGCGCCGTGATGCGCCTGGGCGACCGGGCGAACGAGCCGATCGAGGTCATCCCCACCGGGTCGACCGCGCTCGACGTCGCCCTCGGCGTCGGCGGGCTGCCCCGCGGCCGCGTGGTGGAGATCTACGGGCCGGAGTCCTCCGGTAAGACCACCCTGACCCTGCACGCCGTGGCCAACGCGCAGAAGGCGGGCGGCACCGTCGCCTTCGTCGACGCCGAGCACGCCCTCGACCCCGAGTACGCCCGGGCGCTGGGTGTCGACACGGACAACCTCATCCTGCTGGAGATCGTGGACATGCTGGTCCGCTCCGGTGCGCTCGACCTGATCGTCATCGACTCCGTCGCCGCCCTGGTGCCGCGCGCGGAGATCGAGGGTGAGATGGGCGACTCCCACGTCGGTCTCCAGGCCCGTCTGATGAGCCAGGCGCTGCGCAAGATCACCAGCGCGCTCAACCAGTCCAAGACCACCGCGATCTTCATCAACCAGCTCCGCGAGAAGATCGGCGTCATGTTCGGCTCCCCGGAGACCACGACCGGTGGCCGGGCCCTGAAGTTCTACGCCTCGGTGCGTCTGGACATCCGCCGCATCGAGACCCTCAAGGACGGCACCGAGGCGGTCGGCAACCGCACCCGCGTCAAGGTCGTCAAGAACAAGGTCTCGCCGCCCTTCAAGCAGGCCGAGTTCGACATCCTCTACGGCCAGGGCATCAGCCGCGAGGGCGGCCTGATCGACATGGGCGTCGAGCACGGCTTCATCCGCAAGGCCGGCGCCTGGTACACGTACGAGGGCGACCAGCTCGGCCAGGGCAAGGAGAACGCCCGCAACTTCCTGAAGGACAACCCCGACCTCGCCAACGAGATCGAGAAGAAGATCAAGGAGAAGCTGGGCGTGGGCGTCAAGCCCGAGTCCCCGGCCGGCGAGCCCGGTGCGGACGCGGCCGGGGCCGCTGCCGACGAGCCCGCCAAGTCGGTGCCCGCCCCGGCGGCCAAGTCCGCGGGCAAGGCCGCCAAGGCCGCGGCCAAGAGCTAGCCGGTGACCCGGCGAAGCGAGTGGCCCGAGCCGCGCGAGCCACACGCGGGTGACCGCGACCGTACGGGCGGTGGCGCCCCCTCCCCGTCGAGGGCCGGGGGCGGAGCGCCACCGCCACCGGAGGAGCAGGCGCGGGCGATCTGCCTGCGCCTGCTCACCGGATCGCCCCGCACCCGCAAGCAGCTCGCCGACGCACTGGCCAAGCGCGGCATAGCGGACGAGGTGGCGGCGGAGGTGCTGTCCCGCTTCGAGAACGTCGGGCTCATCGACGACGCGGCGTTCGCCGAGGCGTGGGTCGAGTCCCGGCACCGGGGCAGGGGCCTGGCCCGGCGCGCCCTGGCGCGCGAGCTGCGCACCAAGGGCGTGGACTCCGCCCTGATCGACGAGGCGGTGGGCCAGCTCGACCCGGAGCAGGAAGAGCGCACGGCCCGCGAGCTGGTCGAGCGCAAGCTGCGCTCGACCCGGGGCCTGGACCGCGAGAAGCGGCTCCGGCGCCTCGCCGGAATGCTGGCCCGCAAGGGCTACTCCGAGGGCCTCGCCCTGCGCGTGGTGCGGCGCGCCCTGGAGGAAGAGGGCGACGACCCGGAACTGCTGGACCACTACCTTCCGGAGACGTAGGACCGGCGGCGCCGCCCCTCCCCCGGGGCACCGCCGGGCGGCGAAGCCGCATGCGGGGCTGCGGCCGAACCTGCCGAGCCTGGCTGCGGCCGAACCCGGCTGCGGGCGGCAGCCGGACCGGGCGGCTTCAGCGGTGCCGCCTAGAGCGGCACCGGCCGGACCGGGGTGAGGACCGGCAGGCCCGCCGATCGCCAGGCTTGGAAGCCGCCCACCAGGTCGGTGGCCCTGTGCAGTCCCAGCTGCCGGAGCGAGACCGCGGCCAGCGACGACGCGTATCCCTCGTTGCAGATCACGACCACCCGCAGGTCGTGCCCGGTGGCCTCCGGGGCGCGGTGGTCGCACAGCGGGTCCAGGCGCCACTCCAGCTCGTTGCGTTCGACGACGAGTGCGCCCGGTATCGTCCCGTCGCGTTCGCGCAGTGCCGCGTAACGGATGTCGACCAGCAGCCCGCCCGCCGCCTGCGCCTCGGCCGCCTCGGCCGGCCCGAGGCGTTGCAGCCCGGCCCGCGCCGCGGCCAGCAGCTCCTCGACCCTCATGCCCATTCCTCCGGCAACTCGACCTGTTCCAGCCGCAGCACCGGACCGCTCCGGCTGTAGCGCCGCATCATGGGCAGCGGCGGGTAGTAGGCGTGCACGGAAATGGCGTGCTGCTGCGACGACGCGTTGAACACCTGGTGCACGTGGTGGGGGCCGAACGCCCGGCCGCTGCCCTCCGTCAGCTGCCTCTCACGGTCGACGCCGTCCGCCAGCTCCAGCAACGTCCAACCTTCCGTGGGGAGTTGCGCGGCCAGCGACTGCTCGGTCAGCGATCCGGCCGCCGTGGCGAAGGCGCCGTGCGAGCCGCCGTGGTCGTGCCAGCCGGTGCCCGCGCCCGGCGGCCAGGAGATCAGCCACGCCTCGCTGCCGCCCGGCCCGTCGAGCCGGATCCAGGTGCGCCCCTCGGGATCGAGGGGCAGCGAAGAGACGAGCGTGGCGTCGGCCGCCGTGCGGCGCACGAAGCCGAGGAGATCGGCCTCCGACGGCCCACCGGCCCCGTGGGCGGCGGAAGGAGGTGTCGAGGAGCGGACGAAAGAGGGCATGGAGCACCGTCCTGAGTGATCGCGAAGAGGGTCCGCGGACGGGCGGCCGGCTCACGGCCGCGCGGCGGAAGGAAGCGGATCAACGGGACGGACGACAGACACAGCCCGCGTAGCGGAGGAGGTCCAGATGGACCCTCCGCCAAAAACGCAGCCCGGTGTCAGTCACGCTCCGGAGTCAACCATGACGGTACGGGCCGGTCAACGGTTGGCCGTAGCCTCACTGCCGGCTGTCTCTGCGGCCTCGGCCGCCTCCGGTGCCCGCTCGCCCGCTGGTGCCTTCGCCGATGCCGACGCCGGCTCCGTCCCGCCGCCCCGTGCCGCATCCGCGCACGCGTACAGCTCCGCGGGCCGCACCCCCGCCAGCGCGGCCACCAGGAAGCCGTCCGGCCGCACGACCAGCACGGTGTGGGCGTCCGCCCCGGGATAGCCCTCGGTCACCAGGAGTTCCGCCTGCAGGGGCAGGGCCGAGACGGCCGCTGCCAGCCGGGGCATCAGCCCGGCCCCCAGCCAGTGCCGCCGCTCCCACACACCCGTACCCGGCGCGACGAGCACCACCAGCAGCTTGCCGCCCAGCCGGTCGTGCAGCTGCGTCTCGGAGCCGTCCGGTGCGGTCACCGGCACGTCCGTGACCGGTGCTCCCACGGGCGTCCCGACCAGGACCGAGCCTGCGGGCGGTGCGGCCGGCGCCAGGGGCGTATGGGTGTGGGCCTGGGGCGCACCCAGTAGCCCACGCCCCAGATGGCCGTCGGTCAGCAACACATCGTGGGCGCGCGCCGCGCGCGGCACCACCGTGCGCCGTACCGTGTGCCAGCCGCCCTCCCCGCGCACCGTCGGCAGGGTCCGGTCGGCGGCACGCAGCCGTGCCGCGACCGCCTCGCGCCGTTCCGCCTGGTAGCTGTCGAGCAGGGTGTCCGAGGCGCCGTGGTGCCAGGCGAGGGCCAGCTTCCAGGCGAGGTTCTCCGCGTCCCTCAGCCCTTCGTCGAGCCCCTGCGTGCCCAGCGCCCCGAGCAGATGGGCGGCGTCCCCGGCGAGGAAGGCGCGGCCGCTGCGCCAGCGGCGCGCGAGGCGGTGGTGCACGGCGTGCACGCCGGTGTCCAGCAGGTCGTACGCCGGCACCTCCCCGCACCACAGGGACAGCGCGTCGCGCACCCGGGCGAGCAGTGCGTCGGGGGTCACCAGCCGCCCGTCGGACGGCAGGAGCCAGTCGAGCCGCCACACCCCGTCCGGCAACGGGCGGGCCGTCACCTCGTCACCGCGCGGGGGCGCACGGTGCAGCACGGCCTCGCCCGGCCACGGCAGTTCGGCGCGGAGTGCGGCGACCGCGTACCGCTCGACGGCCGTACGGCCGGGGAAGCGCGCGCCCAGCAGTTTGCGCACGACGGACCGGGCGCCGTCGCAGCCGATCAGATAACTGGCGCGCCAGACCGTGCCGTTGTCGCCCCTGGTGTGCACGGTGACGCCCGAGGAGTCCTGCTTGAGGAGGGTCAGCCGGCTGTCCTGGACGATCCGCACGTCCGCCTCACCGTCGAGCGCGGCCCGCAACTCGCGCGTCAGGGCGTGCTGGGGAAGGTGCAGGGGAGACGGTTCTGCTCCCAGGTCCCTTGCGTCCCCGGAGCCCGCGGCGTCACCGAAGTCACCGGACGCGCCGAAGTCACCGGATTCACCAGCCCCCCCGAAGCCACCGAGTCCCCTGACATCACTGAAGTCGCCGGACTCCCCGCGCTCCAGGAGCTCGTCGTGCTCGCGCTCGTCCGCCTTCACGCTGCCGGCCGGTGCCGCGAAGGCCACCCGTGCCACCTCGGCCCGGCGCCGCAGCGTGCGCCAGCCCGTCCAGCGCGTGCCCTCCGTCGTGGCGCACCCCAGGCGCTCCAGCAGGGCGGCCGTCTCCGGTCGCAGGACGGCGGTGCGGGCGAGGCGGCGGTCGTCCTGCCCCGCACTGCCGGGCGGCGCCTCGTCCAGGACGGTGACGGGCACCTCGTACCGGGCCAGCGCGAGTGCCAGTGTGAGCCCGACCGGCCCGGCCCCGACGACGATCACCGGGTCCACGGCACGACTCCCCGGCCCCCGCGGCGGACGACGACGGAGGCCGCGCGGCGCGCGTGGTGCGTACGGGACGTACGGGGACTGGCAGGGGGAAAACGGTGCGCGATCACAGAACGTATGCAACCCATTGCCGCAGCGTGCGTCAAGTGATCAGAGGTCCTGCCACGGCGCGCCATGAGCGTGCGCCCCGCCGGCCGTAAGCGGCCGACGGGGCGTCATACCCACGGAACTCACTGGTTGTCGGGCGTTCCCGCGCCGGAGGCGCCCGGGTCCACCCCGGCGGCGCCGTGTGCGGCATCGGTCATGACGGTTGCGCTGGTGGCCGGCATCGGCGGCGGACTGCCCTTGCGCGAGCGCTTCGTGCGCCGTTCGACCCAGGTGGCGACGGAGGACAGCGCCAGACACAGCAGGATGTAGATCGAGCCGAAGACGATCACCATCGGGATGAAGGCGTAGACGCCGTTCACGGGCGGGGTCTGCTGGGCGAACGCCTTTCCGACGAACAGCAGCTCCTCGTACAGGATGATGAATCCCAGTGAGGTGTCCTTGAGGGTCACCACCAGCTGGCTGATGATCGACGGAAGCATCGACCGGACGGCCTGCGGCACGAGGACGTTCGTCATGACCTGCGTCTTGCGCAGCCCGATCGCGTACGCCGCCTCGCTCTGCCCCTTGGGCACGGCGTTGATGCCGGACCGGAAGATCTCCGCCTGCACGGAGCCGTTGTAGAGCGTCAGCCCGATCACCAGGGCCCACATGGGGTCCGAGGTGAACACCGCCGCGTACAGCAGGAAGATCATGATGAGCAGCGGCATGGCCCGGAAGAACTCCACGGCCACCGTCGCCGCCCAGCGGACGGGCTTGTGGTCGGAGAGCCGTGCCGTGGCCAGCACCGTGCCCAGCAGCAGGGAGAGCACCGCCGCGATGGCGAAGGTCTTCAGCGTCGTCAACAGGCCGTCGACGATGCGCTGCTGGGTGTCGGCGTACTCGTAGTCGTCCCACAGCCCCGCCTGGAACTGGCCGGTGTCGTCCAGTCGGTAGACGACGAAGGCGAGCAGGCCGACGATGGCCACGGTGGAGACGACGCCGTAGACCCGGTTGCGGGCCCGTGCCCGGGGGCCGGGCACGTCGTAGAGGACGCTGCCGCTCATCGGGCCACCGCCAGTCGGTTTTCCAGCAGCCGGAAGAGGCCGCTGATGGTGAACGTGATGATGATGTAGCAGAGCGCGATCCAGGCGAAGATCACATAGATGTCGTAGCCCGAGGCGGCGTTGAGCGTCTTCTGCACGGAGCCGAGCTCGGTGACGTTGAAGCCCGAGGCGATCGCCGTGTTCTTCGCCAGGGCGATCATCAGGCTCCCGATGGGCGGGATCGCCGTCCGGGCCGCCTGCGGCAGGACGATCTGCCCCAGGGTCTGGTTGAAGGTCATCCCGAGGGAACGGGCCGCCTCCGCCTGGCCCACCGGCACGGTGTTGATGCCGGAGCGGATGGCCTCGCATATGAAGGCCGAGGTGTAGCACCCCAGGGCCATCACGGCGAGCCAGAAGGAGTCCCACCCCTTCAGGCCGAGCGCGGGCAGCCCCAGGGTGACGGCCAGGAACAGCAGCACCAGCGGGGTGTTGCGCAGCAGCGTCACCCATACGGTGCCGAAGACGCGCAGCGCGGGCACCGGAGAGACGCGGAACGCCGCGACCAGGGTGCCCAGCACCAGGGCGAGCAGCGCGCTGAGCGCCGTCAGTTCGACGGTGCCGACGAAACCTTCGCGGAACATCGCGAAGTTGTCCGACAGAACGTTCAAGTCACTTCTCCGGGAATCGCGTGGCGGTCATACGGCACCGATTGCCGGTCAGTAGCGCTGGATCGCGGGCGGCGTCGCGGACGACCCGGACAGGCCCAGCGTGGCGTCGTACGCCTTCTTCCAGTCGCCGTTCTGCACGTGCGCTTCGAGGGCCTTGTTGACCGCCTCGCGCAGCGCCGCGTCCTCCTTCTTCAGGCCGATGCCGTAGGGCTCCTTGGAGAAGGGGTTGCCGACGACCTTCAGGGCGCCCTTGTTCTCGGCCGCGTAGCCCTTGAGGATCGAGTCGTCCGTGGTGACCGCGTCGACCGAGCCGTTGACCAGGTCCTGCACGCAGAGCTGGTAGCCCTGCTGGGCCTTGGCCTCGGCGACGCCGTACTGGGGCTCCTTGATCCGCTTGAGCGGGGTGGAACCGGTCGCCGAGCAGACCTTCTTGCCCTTGAGGTCGTCCGGGCCCTTGATGCTGCTGTCCGCCTTGACGAGCAGGTCCTGGCCGGCCTCGTAGTACGGGCCGGCGAAGCCGACCTGCTTCTTGCGCTCGTCGTTGATCGTGTACGTGCCGACGTAGAGGTCGACGCCGCCGCTGGCGATCTGCGTCTCGCGCGCCTCGGAGGGCACGGTCTTGAACTTGATGTGCGCCTCGTCGAAGCCGAGGTCCGCCGCGATCATGCGGGCGATCTCCACGTCGAAGCCCGAACGCTTCTTGGTGCCGGGGTTCTCGTAGCCGAGGCCGGGCTGATCGGCCTTGGTGCCGATCGTGATCTCCTTGCCCTTGATCTTCTCGAAGACCGGGGAGTCCTTGACGTCGGCGGCGGTGTTCACCTTGTACGCCGGCAGCGCCGACGCCGACGCGCTGCCGCTCGCCTTGTCGCCGTCCTTGGTGTCGTCGGGGCTGCCCGACTTGCCGCAGGCGGTCGCGGTCGCGGCGAGCGCCAGCACCACGGCGGCCGCTGCGGCGGTGTTGCGGAGCTTCATGAAGAACATCCTTTGCGTCTGCGCCTGCGGGGCGTCGGGTGGCGGTGTGGCGGCAAAACCATGGGAATCGACAGAAATCAAGAGAAAAAAGTCGATAGAAAAGGGTGTGAAGGGAAAGCGGGCGGGAAGCGGTCGGCGCATCCGGCCCGGCCCGGCCGGATCGACGATCCGGCCGGCGCGGTGAGACGGGGTGGGGCAGAGCGGGGCGGGCTCAGTGGTGCAGGATCTTCGACAGGAAGTCCTTGGCCCGGTCGCTGCGCGGGTTGTTGAAGAACTGGTCCGGCTGCGCCTCCTCGACGATCCGGCCGTCCGCCATGAAGACCACGCGGTTGGCGGCGGAGCGCGCGAAGCCCATCTCGTGGGTGACGACGACCATCGTCATCCCGTCCCGTGCGAGCTGCTGCATGACCTCCAGCACCTCGTTGATCATCTCCGGGTCGAGCGCGGACGTCGGCTCGTCGAAGAGCATCACCTTCGGGTCCATCGCCAGCGCACGGGCGATGGCCACGCGCTGCTGCTGGCCGCCGGAGAGCTGCGCGGGGTACTTGTCCGCCTGTGCGCCCACCCCGACCCGGTCGAGCAGCGCCCGGGCCGTGGCCTCCGCCTCCTTGCGGTCCTTGCGGCGGACCTTCACCTGCCCCAGCACCACGTTCTCCAGCACGGTCTTGTGCGCGAAGAGGTTGAAGGACTGGAAGACCATGCCGACGTCGGCACGCAGCCGGGCCAGCTCCCTGCCCTCCTGGGGCAGCGGCTTCCCGTCGATGGTGATCGAACCGGAATCCGTCGTCTCCAGCCGGTTGATCGTGCGGCACAGCGTCGACTTGCCGGACCCCGAAGGCCCGATGACGACCACGACCTCGCCGCGGGCGATCGTCAGGTCGATGTCCTGGAGCACATGCAGCGCGCCGAAGTGTTTGTTGACCTTGCTCAGGACGACCAGTGCGTCCGCGGCGGGCGCCACGTCCTTGGTCACCGATACCTCGCTCATCGGCGTTCCTCGCTCCGTCCTCCTCGATTGGGGTGGACCTTAATGAGCCGCAACGACCAGCGTCATTACATCTGAGCTGAAATTGAGCATAACGATCCGGCTTCAAGCGGACACTCTGCGTCAACACGCGCGCGAGGGGTCCACGGGCGTACCGGCTGCATAACGGAACCCGTTCCACGGGCAGGAACCCCTTGACGCGGGCGGCGGTCATCAGCGTGGATGCGGTGTTGCCGCACCTGCGCCCGGAGGGGGCCGATGAGACTGCTGCTCGTGGAGGACGACGACCATGTCGCCGCCGCCCTGTCGGCCGTGCTGGCCCGGCACGGGTTCCACGTCACGCACGCCCGGAGCGGCGAGGAGGCACTGCAGGCCCTGCTGCCGGACGTCGGCGCCCCGTTCGGCGTCGTCCTGCTCGACCTCGGCCTGCCCGACCAGGACGGGTTCGAGGTCTGCGGCAAGATCCGCAAGCGCACGGCCACGCCCGTCATCATGGTCACGGCCCGCTCCGACACCCGCTCGAAGATCCACGGCCTGAACCTCGGAGCCGACGACTACGTCGTCAAGCCCTACGACACGGGAGAGCTGCTCGCCCGCATCCACGCCGTCGCCCGGCGCACCCCGCACACCGAGGGCGCGCCCGGCCAGCAGCCCGAGGCCGACGGCCCGAACGCCCTGCTCCTGGGCCCCCTGACCATCGAGGTCCCCAACCGGCGGGTGTCCGTGGACGGCGCCGCCGTCCCCCTCACCCGCAAGGAGTTCGACCTGCTGGCGCTGCTCGCCCAGCGGCCCGGCGTGGTCTTCCGCCGCGAACAGATCATCAGCGAGGTGTGGCAGACCAGTTGGGAGGGGACCGGGCGCACCCTGGAGGTGCACATCGCCTCGCTCCGCTCCAAGCTGCGGATGCCCGCGCTGATCGAGACGGTCCGCGGCGTCGGCTACAAAATCGTCGTCCCGGCGTGAGGACAGTACGAGCCCGTGCGCACCCGACTCCTCCCCCTGCTCATCGTCCTCATGGCGGGCGTCTTACTGGCCCTCGGCTTCCCCCTCGCCGCCGGCATGGCGGCCGTGGAACAGCAACAGGTGGTCGTCGACCGCATCGACGACACCGCCCGGTTCGCCTCCCTCGCCCAGTACGTCACCGCCCAGCCCTTCGAACCGGCCGACCAGGCCGACGGACGGTTCCTGACGCTCCGCTCCGAGCTGGACCGGTACGAGGACCTCTACGGCATAAGAGCCGGTGTCTTCTACCGCAGCGGCAAGGCCATGGCCGCCGCCCCCGCCGACTGGGCCCTGCCGCCCGAGGGGGAGGGCAGGCGGGCCTTCCAGGAGGCGCTCGCCGGGCGGCGCAGTCGGGACCCCGGCCAGGTGTGGCCCTGGCGGCACAGCCGCCTCACCGTCGCCTCGCCCGTCATCCGTGACGGTGACGTCGTCGCCGTCGTGGTCACCGAATCACCCACCGGACAGCTGCGCTCCCGCATCCTCCACCAGTGGCTGCTGCTCGCCGCCGGCGAGACCGCCGCCATGCTCGTCGCGGTGGGAGCGGCCTTCCGGCTCACCGGCTGGGTGCTCAAGCCCGTACGCACCCTCGACGTCGCGGCCCACGACATAGCGACCGGCCGGATGAACTCCCGCGTGGCGGCCGACAGCGGACCGCCCGAACTGCGCCGCCTGGCCCGCTCGTTCAACGAGATGGCCGACAACGTCGAGAACGTCCTGGACCAGCAGCGCGCCTTCGTCGCCGACGCCTCGCACCAGCTGCGCAACCCCCTGTCCGCCCTGTTGCTGCGCATCGACCTGCTGGCCCTCGACCTCCCCGAGGGGCACGGCGAGGTCGCCTCCGTCCAGGCCGAGGGCAAACGGCTGGCACGGGTCCTGGACGACCTTCTCGACCTGGCGCTGGCCGAGCACGACCCCGGCGACCCCCAGCTCACCGACATAGCCGAGATCGTCACCGACCGGGTGGGCGCCTGGTCGCCGGTCGCCGACCGGGAGCGGGTCTCCCTCACCTACCGCGGCCCGGCCGCCGCGACCGGCTGGGCCGATCCCATAGCCCTCTCCAGCGCCCTCGACGCGGTCGTCGACAACGCCCTGAAGTTCACCCCCGAGCACGCGCGCGTGGAGGTGACCGTCGGCGTCGACGGCGACCGTGTGCACATCGCCGTCGCCGACGGCGGCCCCGGCCTGACCGAGGAGGAGCTCACCCGCATCGGCGACCGCTTCTGGCGCAGCAACCGCCACCAGAACGTCTCCGGCTCGGGGCTCGGCCTGTCCATCTCGCGGGCCCTCCTCGCCGCGACCGGCGCCACGCTCTCGTACGAGCACAACCGCCCCACCGGGCTGCGCGCCACCATCGTCGTGCCCCGCGACGGCGGGCCCGCCGCGCACGACGGCTGAGACGCGACGGCTGCGGCACGACGGCCAAGACGCGTCGCCGGGCGGAGGTTTACGGCTTGATCGACACGTAATAGCGACGGGCGCCGTCGTGCAGGGGGAGCGGGTTGGTGAAGACGGCCGTCCGCAGGTCCACCTTCTGCGCGGCATGGATCTTGACGCCGATGCGGTCACGGCTGCGTATCACCGTGCGGGTGATGCTCTCCGTGAGGTCGGCGTCGGTGTCGTCGAGGGTCACGAGGAGGTTGGCGACCGCGACCGTCTTGACCACCTGGGTGGCGCGCAGCTCCGGATAGGCGTCCGCCGGCATCATCGCGGCCCGGTAGAAGCGCGTCTCCGCCCCCATGGCGTGCAGGTCGCCGATCAGGTCGCCCAGCTGCACCAGCCGGATCGGCAGCCGCCGCCCCAGGGACTGCACGGCGGTCGTCGGCAGCCCGCCGGACCAGAAGAAGGCGTCGATCTCGCCCTTCTCCAGCAGCCCCGGCATCCGGTCGATGCCCACCCGCACGGGGGTGATGTCCGTCGTGAGGTCCAGCCCCGCGGCCTTCAGCAGCCGCTTGGTGATCAGCTGCACGCCGGAGCCGTTCGCCCCCACGCCCACCCGCAGCCCCTTGAGGTCCCGTGTCGACTCCACGGGCGAGTCCTTGCGCACCACCAGCTGCATGTAGTCGTCGTACAGCCGCGCGCACGCGCGCAGTCGCTCCGCGCCCGGCTGCCGGTTCTCCCGGTAGGTCGCCACCGCGTCCGCGGTGGCGATGGTGAAGTCCACACTGCCGCTCGTCAGCTGCCGCAGGTTGTCCAGCGAGCCCTGGCTGCGCCGCAGCTCCACCTCCAGGGCCGGCAGGTCCTGGCCCAGGTCCTCCTTGAGAAGGGCGCCGTACTTGGCGTAGACCCCGGTCGGCACGCCCGTCGCCACCGTGATCCGGCCGCTGGGCGACGGCCCCGCGTCCGGCGGCAGCAGCCACCACATGAGCAGCGCGAGCACGGCGGCGGCCACCGCACCCGTCCGCACGGTGCGGCGCCTGCCGGGGCGCGGAAGTCGGGGGGCCATGGGCGGATCCTGCCAGCCCGCTCCCGCGCGGGCCAGGGTTCGCGCGAGAGACGGACGGACGGTATGGAACGGGGCCGGGGCCCGGGAGGCAAGAACGGAGGAGCGGTCTGTCGGGGCGACCACGTACCCTGGTCGATTGAGATGAGTGCGAAGACATACGAGGTGCGCACCTACGGGTGCCAGATGAACGTCCATGACTCCGAGCGGCTGTCCGGCCTGCTGGAGGACGCGGGCTACGTCCGCGCGCCCGAGGGCACCGCCGAAGGCGACGCCGACGTCGTCGTCTTCAACACCTGCGCGGTGCGGGAGAACGCCGACAACAAGCTGTACGGCAACCTCGGCCGGCTGGCCCCGATGAAGACGAAGCGGCCCGGCATGCAGATCGCCGTCGGCGGCTGCCTCGCCCAGAAGGACCGCGACACGATCGTCAAGCGGGCCCCCTGGGTCGACGTCGTCTTCGGTACCCACAACATCGGCAAGCTGCCCGTGCTGCTGGAGCGCGCCCGCATCCAGGAAGAAGCACAGGTCGAGATCGCCGAGTCGCTGGAGGCGTTCCCCTCGACGCTGCCCACGCGGCGCGAGAGCGCGTACGCGGCCTGGGTCTCCATCTCCGTCGGCTGCAACAACACCTGCACGTTCTGCATCGTCCCGGCGCTGCGCGGCAAGGAGAAGGACCGCCGCACGGGCGACATCCTCGCCGAGATCGAGGCGCTCGTCGCCGAGGGCGTCAGCGAGATCACCCTGCTCGGCCAGAACGTCAACGCCTACGGCTCCGACATCGGCGACCGCGAGGCGTTCTCCAAGCTCCTGCGCGCCTGCGGGAAGATCGAGGGCCTGGAGCGGGTCCGCTTCACCTCCCCGCACCCCCGCGACTTCACCGACGACGTGATCGCCGCGATGGCCGAGACGCCCAACGTGATGCACCAGCTGCACATGCCGCTGCAGTCCGGCTCGGACACGGTGCTCAAGGCGATGCGCCGCTCGTACCGCCAGGAGCGCTTCCTCGGCATCATCGAGAAGGTGCGCGCCGCCATGCCGGACGCCGCCATCTCCACCGACATCATCGTGGGCTTCCCCGGCGAGACCGAGGAGGACTTCGAGCAGACCATGCACGTGGTGCGCGAGGCCCGCTTCGCCAACGCCTTCACGTTCCAGTACTCCAAGCGCCCGGGCACCCCGGCGGCGACCATGGAGGGGCAGATCCCCAAGGAGGTCGTGCAGGCGCGCTACGAGCGCCTGGTGGCCCTCCAGGAGGAGATCTCCTGGGACGAGAACAAGAAGCAGGTCGGCCGCACGCTCGACGTCATGGTCGCCGAGGGCGAGGGCCGCAAGGACGGCGCCACCCGCCGCCTGTCGGGCCGTGCCCCCGACAACCGCCTCGTGCACTTCACCCAGCCCGAGGAGCCGGTCCGCCCGGGCGACGTGGTGACCGTCGAGATCACCTACGCCGCCCCGCACCACCTGCTCGCCGAGGGTCCCGCCAAGGCCGTGCGCCGCACGCGCGCGGGCGACGCGTGGGAGAAGCGCACCGCCGCCGCGGCCGCCAAGCCGGCCGGTGTCATGCTCGGCATCCCGACGATCGGCGCCCCGGCGCCGACGCCCGCCCCCGCGGCCCCCGGCTGCGGCGGCTGCGAGTGACACCACCCCCGTCGGCCAGCACTGGCTGAACCTGCGCCCCGCCGTGGGCCCGCTCAAGCAGCGGGCGCACGGCGGGGCGTATCGTTCCCGCCATGCTCGTCGCCGCCGCCGTATGCCCCTGCCCGCCGCTCCTCGTGCCCGAGGTGGCCGCGGGCGCCGCACCCGAACTGGACGGCCTGCGCGCCGCCTGCCTGGACGCCGTGGCCGTGCTGGCGGCCGCCCGCCCGGACCGGCTCGTCGTCCTGGGCTCCGCCGACGTGACCGGCCGCGGGCCGTATCCACAGGGCGCCCCCGGCTCCTTCCGCGGCCTGGGCGTCGACCTGGACGTACGACTCGGCAAGGCCCCCCAGGACGTCAGCGCCGCCGATGGCCGCGCGTTGCCGCAGTCCCTGGCCGTCGCGGCCTGGCTGCTGGAGCGCACGCAATGGACGGGCGCACCCGTCGAGGGCCTGGGCGTCGGCGAGGAGCTGGAGCCCGAACGCTGCCTGGCCGCCGGCCGGGAGCTGGCCGGCTCCGCGGAGCGGCTCGCGCTGCTGGTGATGGGCGACGGCAGCGCCTGCCGGACGGTGAAGGCCCCCGGTTACCTCGACGAGCGGGCCGAACCCTTCGACGCGATGGCGGCGAGGGCGCTGGGCGCCGCGGACACCGCCGCGCTGGCGGCGCTGGACGCGGAGCTGGCGTACGAGCTGAAGGCCGCCGGCCGCGCGCCCTGGCAGGTGCTGGCGGGCGCGGGTGAGGGCGCCGGGCTGAGCGGAGCGCTGCTGTACGACGAGGCGCCCTACGGCGTGGGGTACTACGTCGCCGGCTGGTCCTAGCCGGCTTCCCGGCGCCCGGCAGGGCCCCGGGAACGGCGACGGCCGTGGAGCACGCTCCACGGCCGGTCGCCGATGATGAGGGATCAGGAGGACTCGGGACGACGGATCAGCCGGGCGTCACGGAGTCCTGGAGTCCGTACCGCCGCTCTTGCCGTCCTTCTCGGCGAGGCGGCCGAGGGCGTCCTTGGCCTTGCCCGTGCCGGTCCGGATCTGGCTGCTGTACTTCCCCTTGGTCTTCGCGTCGACCACCTGCGCGGCCTTCTCCAGCCCGTGTTCGATCCTGCCCTCGTGCTGCTGGGCGAAGTCCTCGACCTTGCCCTTCAGCGGGCCGAGCTTGGCCTTGAGATTGTCCATCAGGCCCATGGTGACCGCCCCTCGTCCTACTGTGCCGAAACTACTTGCGGGCGCCCTCACCGGCCTCGCTGTCGGCCGCCTTCTCCGCGGACTGCTGCTTGGGGATCTCGACTCCCTCCGCAGCCTCCTCCGCGGCGTCCTCGGCCTCGGCCTCGGCCGTCGTCTCCTCCGGCTTCGCCTCGGCCGTCTCGGCGGCGTCGGTCGATTCCGCCGTCCGAGTGGCAGTCGCGGCCTCTTCCGTTGACGCCGAGGACTTCGACGACGACCTGCCGAGAAGCCTTGCAAACACGCCCATATCTACTCCATTACCTTACTGGTGTGAGCGAAATCCCGCGTCGCCCGGGGCGTCCCATGGCGCCTTCGGCGGGCACCGGTCCGCGAACCGGCTCTCGGAACCTCGCAACAGGCAACGAACCCATCGGCGTCGCGTCACGTCGCTCGTTCGTGGGGCGTGCCGGAGGTTTGGGACACTGATCAGGTGAGAAACGCAGCTCCCGCACCTCGGGTCATCGCCGTCGTCGGCCCCACCGCAGCCGGCAAGTCCGATCTCGGCGTCGCCCTCGCCCAGCACCTGGGCGGCGAGGTCATCAACGCCGACTCCATGCAGCTCTACCGGGGCATGGACATCGGCACCGCCAAACTCACCATGGCGGAGCGCCAGGGGGTGCCGCACCGCCTGCTCGACATCTGGGACGTCACGGTGGCCGCCAGCGTCGCCGAGTACCAGCGGCTGGCCCGTGCGGAGATCGACCGGCTGCTCGCCGAGGGCCGCACGCCGGTGCTCGTCGGCGGCTCCGGGCTCTACATCAAGGGCACGATCGACGCCATGGACTTCCCCGGCACCGACCCGGCCGTACGCGCCCGCCTGGAGGGCGAGCTGGAGGAGCAGGGGCCCGGCGTGCTGCACGCCCGGCTCGCCGCCGCCGACCCGGCCGCCGCCCGCGCGATCCTGCCGGGCAACGGCCGCCGCATCGTGCGCGCCCTGGAGGTCATCGAGCTCACCGGCCGCCCCTTCACCGCGAACCTCCCGGGCGAGGAGCCCGTCTACGACGCCCTGCAGATCGGCGTGGACGTCGAGCGCCCGGAGCTGGACGAGCGGATCACCGTCCGCGTCGACCGCATGTGGGAAGCGGGGCTCGTGGACGAGGTGCGCGCGCTGGAGCGCGAAGGACTGCGCGAGGGGCGCACCGCGTCGCGGGCGCTCGGCTACCAGCAGGTGCTCGACTTCCTCGCGGGGGAGTGCAGCGAGGACGACGCGCGTGCCGAGACGGTCAGGGCCACCAAGCGGTTCGCGCGCCGCCAGGACTCGTGGTTCCGGCGGGATTCCCGTGTCCACTGGCTGAGCGGGGCGGCCGACGACAGGGCGGAACTCCCCCGCCGAGCGCTGTCGTTGGTCGAACGGGCGATTACAGCCTGATCACGTGATGGCATCGGGACGCTCCGTGTGCCGTGCAGGCATCCATCGGCGTGCCATCATCGAGCTTCGATCGAGCCGTGAAGTCCGGTTGGGAGGGCGCGTGGCGATGGAGGCCGGCCCTCGTGACAGACCGCAGCAGCCGCCGCGCAGGGGACACCTCCCGGCGG
This sequence comes from Streptomyces cinnamoneus, assembly GCF_014650495.1. Lineage (GTDB taxonomy): Bacteria > Actinomycetota > Actinomycetes > Streptomycetales > Streptomycetaceae > Streptomyces > Streptomyces cinnamoneus. The sequence continues at coordinate 43,883 of NZ_BMVB01000009.1, forward strand.
TGGCCGGGGAAGAACCGGACGACTTGAGTCCGGACGGACCCGACGACTCCGACGACGCCGGGGGCATCCCCGTCGACGCCACGGTGCCCGCGTCGTTCCGGGAGCTGCGGCCGCAGCGCAGGCTGCGCGTCTGGCAGCTCGCGCCGATCGTCGTGCTCGCCGCGATCGGCTCCCTGATGTTCGCCTTCCCGCTCGCCTTCGAGTTCGGTGACGGCGGCCCCGTCGTCGCCATGCTCGGCCTGCTCCTCAGCTGCTGCGCCGCCGGCTGGGGCGTGATGGCCGCCCGCCGCGTCGGCTACACCTGGCCCGGCATGCCGCCGCGCGGCTCCGGGCGCCGCCCGGACTGGCGCTACGTCGCCGCCTACACGGCCGTCGTCGCCCTGATGGTCGTCCTCGCCGTCTGGCGCGTGGCCCGCCTGCGCTGAGCCCCGCGGCGGGCCCGGCGGTCCCGGCGGGAGCGTTGCGGACCGGTCCCCGTACCATCGAAGCGTGAGCACCGCGCAGATCGCCTTCCTCAAGGGTCACGGCACCGAGAACGACTTCGTGATCATTCCTGACTACGACGGCCTCATCGACCTGTCCCCGGCCGCGGTCGCCCAGCTGTGCGACCGGCGCGCGGGCATCGGTGCGGACGGCGTACTGCGCGTCGTGCGCTCCGCCGCACACCCCGAGGCGCGGGCCATGGCCGACGAGGCAGAGTGGTTCATGGACTACCGCAACGGCGACGGCAGCATCGCGGAGATGTGCGGCAACGGCGTCCGCGTCTTCGCGCGCTACCTCCAGCACGCCGGCCTCGCCGACGAGGGCGACCTCGCGATCGCCACGCGCGCGGGTGTGCGCCGCGCCAGTATCGCCAAGGCGGGTCCCGACGGCGTGCCGGGCGGGATCACCGTGGACATGGGCCGCGCCGTGCTCCCCGACGGCGAGGTCACCGTCACCGTCGGCGAGCGCAGCTGGCCCGCACGGAACGTCAACATGGGCAACCCCCATGCGGTCTCCTTCGTCGACGATCTCGCCGACGCCGGCAATCTGTACACCGCCCCCGCCGTCAGCCCCGCGGCCGCCTACCCGGACGGCACCAACGTCGAGTTCGTCGTCGACCGGGGCCCTCGCCACGTGGCCATGCGCGTCCACGAGCGAGGCTCCGGCGAGACCCGTTCCTGCGGAACGGGCGCCTGCGCCGTCATGGTCGCGGCCGCCCGCCGGGACGGTGCCGACCCGGCCGTCCTCGGCCACCCCGTCTCGTACACCGTCGACCTCCCCGGCGGCCGGCTGGTGATCGGCGAGAAGCCGGACGGCACGATCGAGATGACCGGGGCCGCCGTCATCGTCGCGGAGGGCGTCCTGGACGCCTCCTGGTTCGCCGCTGTCACCGCCTGAGCACAGGCCGCACCCGCAGCACACCGACACCCCGGACACCCTCGCTCGAATGGGTGATCCGTTTCACTCTGGGCGAGAGCAGGGGAGCGGTGCGTGATGGGCTCGGTAGCATCAAGCACCGGTCCGGAGGCGTGAGCCGACCGCCGGTCGAGGCTGCCGGAGGTGCCCATGAGCGCAGAGGCCACGAACGCTGGTGCTCCCGGCCGCAGGCGCGGCCGCCGCATCGACCTGAGACGGCTCGGGCGCGCCGCCCTCAGCGGCTCCGGGGCCCGCGGCCGGCTCCCTGATGCCATCGACCACGTCGCCAAGGTCCACCGGGGCCACCACCCCGGCGCGGACCTCGACATCCTGCGCCGGGCCTACGTCCTCGCCGAGTCCTCCCACCGCGGCCAGATGCGCAAGAGCGGCGAGCCGTACATCACCCATCCCCTCGCCGTCACCCTCATCCTCGCCGAACTGGGCGCCGAGACCACGACCTTGACGGCCTCCCTGCTGCACGACACCGTCGAGGACACCGAGGTGACGCTCGATCAGGTCGGCGAGCAGTTCGGCGCGGAGGTGCGCTTCCTGGTCGACGGCGTCACCAAGCTGGAGAAGGTCGACTACGGCACCGCCGCCGAGCCCGAGACGTTCCGCAAGATGCTCGTGGCCACCGGCAACGACGTCCGCGTGATGTCCATCAAGCTCGCCGACCGGCTGCACAACATGCGCACGCTCGGCGTCATGCGCCCGGAGAAACAGGCGCGGATCGCCAAGGTCACCCGCGACGTGCTGATCCCGCTCGCCGAACGGCTCGGCGTGCAGGCCCTCAAGACCGAGCTCGAAGACCTGGTCTTCGCCATCCTCCACCCCGAGGAGTACACCCGCACCCGCGACCTCGTCCACGCCCATGCCGGCCGCCCCGACCCCCTGGAGACGACGGCGGCGAACGTCCGGGCCGTGCTGCGCGAGGCGGGCATCGCCGCCGAAGTCATCGTCCGCCGACGGCACTTCGTCTCCGTGCACCGCGTGCGCCTCAAGCGCGGCGAGCTGACCGGCGCCGACCTGGGCCGGCTCCTCGTCCTGGTGGGGGAGGACGCCGACTGCTACGCCGTCCTCGGCGAGCTGCACACCTGCTTCACCCCGTTCATCTCGGAGTTCAAGGACTTCATCGCCGTACCGAAGTTCAACCTCTACCAGTCCCTGCACACCGCCGTCGCCGGCGAGGACGGGCACGCCGCCGAAGTCCTCATCCGCACCCACCAGATGCACCGCGTCGCCGAAGCCGGGGTCATCGCCCTCGGAAACCCCTACGCGGCCCCCGAGGCGCCCGACGCCGCGGACGGGGAGCGCGCCGACCCCACCCGGCCGGGCTGGCTCTCCCGGCTGCTGGAGTGGCAGCGCGCCACACCCGACCCCGACACCTTCTGGACCTCCCTCCGCGACGAGCTGGCCCAGGACCGCGAAGTGACTGTGTTCCGCGCCGACGGCGGCACGATCGGCCTGCCGGCCGGCTCCACCTGCGTCGACGCGGCGTACGCGCAGTACGGCGAGGGAGCCCACCACTGCATCGGCGCGCGGGTCAACGGCCGACTGGCCACGTTGAGCACGGTCCTGCGCGACGGCGACACCCTGCACCTGCTGATGTCCGCCGACACCGTCTCCGGCCCCTCTCCCGACTGGCTGGAGCACGCCCGCACCCCCGCGGCCCGGATCGCCATCGGCCGCTGGCTGGCCGCGCACCCCCTGCCCGACCCCGCACACCCCCTGCCCGACCCGGCCCCGCCGGCCCTGCCCGCCGTTCCGGCCCCCGTCCCCGGCCCGCCGCGGAACGCCCTCCGGGGTGCCGCCCCGGCCGCACACGGCCCGGTCGCCGTCGTCGCCGACGGGACGGTGGCCGGCGTACGGCTGGCCGGCTGCTGCACGCCCGTCCCGCCCGACGAGGTCACCGGTTTCACCGTCCGCGGCGGCACCGTCACCGTGCACCGCGCGCCCTGCCCGGTGGTCGACCGTATGGTCACCGCCGGGCGGCAGCCGGTCGAGGTGCAGTGGCGCAGCCCGGACGGCACCGGCCCCGGCGACTACCGCGTCACCCTGCGCGCCGAGTCGTTCAGCAGGCCGCACCTGCTCGCCGACCTGACCGAGGTCATTGCGGCGCTGGGTGCGGCCGTCGTCTCCGCCGCCGTGGAGCCGCCGCACGAGCAGCGCGTCCGCCACACCTACACCCTCCAGCTGCCGGACGCAGGCCGGCTCCCGGAGCTGATGCGGGCGATGCGCCGCGTTCCGGGGGTCTACGACGTCGCGCGGGCGGGGCGCTCGGTGGCACCCGCGCCGCTGTGACCTCCCGCCCCGCGCGGACCCGCCGCGTCGCCCTCGGTGCCGCACCCCGCCCGGACGGGTGATACGACACTCGTACCACCATCCGAGACGCTCGTACGGGTGGGGCGGCGCCGCGCCGCCACCGGTCGGCGGCCGGGTGTTGATAGCGGTGGAGGCATGTCGCACTCACCGGAGCGTTCCTCCCGGCGCCGGCGGTCCGCGCGCCGCGCCGCACTCCTCGCTGTCGCAGCCGCCCTGGTCCTCGGTGCCGCCGCTCCGCCGGCGCCCGGCGCGCTGGGGGTCGGCGACCGGCTCTTCCCGACCCTCGGCAACCCCGGCTACGACATCGCCGCCTACGACATCACCCTCGGCTACCGGGCCAACAACGAGCCGCTCACCGCCGTCACCAGGATCGTCGCCCGGGCCACCGACCCGCTGGAACGTTTCAACCTGGACTTCACCCACGGGACGATCTCGTCGGTCGAGGTCGACGGAGCGCCCGCCCGGTTCACCCCGGCCGACGAGGACGTGGTCGTCACCCCGGCGCATCCGGTGCCCTCGGGAGGGGCGTTCACGGTCACCGTCCACCACACCAGCGACCCCCGCGGCGATGGCGAGGGCGGCTGGGTGCACACCACGGACGGGCTGGTCATGGCCAACCAGGCCGACGCCGGCCACCGCGTCTTCCCCGGCAGCGACCATCCCTCCGACAAGGCGATGTTCACCTTCCGCGTGACCGCCCCCAAGGAGCTGACCGTCGTCGCCAACGGGCTCGCCGCCGGGCGCGAGACCAACGGCGCGACCACCACGTGGACGTACCGGACCCTGCATCCGATGGCCACCGAGCTCGCGCAGGTCGCCATCGGCCGCTCCGCCGTCCCCGAGCGCAGCGGCCCGGGTGGCCTCAAGCTGCGGGACGTCGTGCCGGCCGGCGACCAGAAGGCCCTGGAGACGTGGACGGCGAAGACGCCCGAGCACATCGCCTGGATGGAGAAGAAGGTCGGCCGCTACCCCTTCGAGACCTACGGGGTTCTCATCGCCGACGCCTCGACCGGCTTCGAGCTGGAGACCCAGACCCTCTCCCTCTTCGAACGCGACATCTTCTCCAAGCCCGGCTTCCCCGCCTGGTACATCGAGTCCGTCATGGTGCACGAGCTCTCGCACCAGTGGTTCGGCGACAGCGTCAGCCCGCGGGTCTGGTCCGACCTGTGGCTCAACGAGGGCCACGCCACCTGGTACGAGGCGCTGTACGCCGAGGAGAAGTCCGGCCGGAAGCTGGTCGACCGCATGCGCGCCGCCTACGAGCTGTCCGACCGCATGCGCGCCGACGGCGGTCCGCCCGCCGCGCCGACGCCGCCCGTGCGCGGCAAGAAGATCAGCATCTTCCGCCCGGTCGTCTACGACGGTGCCGCGCTCGTCCTCTACGCCCTGCGCCAGCGGATCGGGGCCGCTGCCTTCGACCGGCTGGAGCGCACGTGGGTGCAGCGGCACCGCGACGCGACCGCCACCACCGCCGACTTCGTCGCCCTGGCCACCGAGGTCTCCGGCCGGGACCAGTCCGCCTTCCTGCGCCCGTGGCTGTACGGGCGGCACACCCCGCCCATGCCCGGCCACCCCGACTGGAAGGCCGCCGCGAAACCCGCGTGACGATGCGGCGGCGGCGTGGGACGATCGACGGGTCGGCGAGGCGGCCGGCCCCGGGAATCTCCGGGGACCGCCGGACGTTGTCGACCCTGAAGGCCCCCGCCGCGGGGCCAGGCACGTACCCACGACGTAAGGATCAAATGACCTCCTCTTCTTCCCTTCCCCAGGACCGGCAGGACCGGCAGAGCCTCCCGGAGAGCCTTCGGGCCGACGCCCTGATGGAAGAGGACGTCGCCTGGAGCCACGAGATCGACGGGGAGCGCGACGGCGATCAGTACGACCGTTCCGAGCGCGCGGCCCTGCGGCGTGTAGCGGGACTCTCCACCGAGCTGGAGGACGTCACCGAGGTCGAGTACCGGCAGCTGCGCCTGGAGCGCGTGGTGCTGGTCGGCGTCTGGACGTCCGGCACGGTGCAGGACGCCGAGAACTCCCTCGCGGAGCTGGCGGCGCTCGCCGAGACCGCGGGCGCGATGGTGCTCGACGGCGTCGTCCAGCGCCGCGACAAGCCGGACCCGGCGACGTACATCGGCTCGGGCAAGGCGCAGGAGCTGCGGGACATCGTCCTGGAGAGCGGCGCCGACACCGTCGTGTGCGACGGTGAGCTCAGCCCCGGCCAGCTCATCCACCTTGAGGACGTCGTCAAGGTCAAGGTGGTCGACCGCACCGCCCTGATCCTCGACATCTTCGCCCAGCACGCGAAGTCCCGCGAGGGCAAGGCCCAGGTCTCCCTGGCCCAGATGCAGTACATGCTGCCCCGGCTGCGCGGCTGGGGTCAGTCGCTGTCCCGGCAGATGGGTGGTGGTGGCTCCGGCTCGTCCGGCGGCGGAATGGCCACCCGTGGCCCCGGTGAGACCAAGATCGAGACGGACCGGCGCCGGATCCGCGAGAAGATGGCGAAGATGCGCCGGGAGATCGCGGAGATGAAGACCGGCCGCGACATCAAGCGCCAGGAACGCCGGCGCAACAAGGTCCCGTCGGTGGCCATCGCGGGCTACACCAACGCCGGCAAGTCCTCGCTGCTCAACCGGCTCACCGGCGCGGGCGTGCTGGTGGAGAACGCCCTGTTCGCCACCCTCGACCCGACCGTGCGCCGGGCCGAGACGCCCTCCGGGCGGCTCTACACCCTGGCCGACACCGTCGGCTTCGTCCGGCACCTGCCGCACCACCTCGTCGAGGCGTTCCGCTCCACCATGGAGGAGGTCGGCGACTCCGACCTGATCCTGCACGTGGTGGACGGCTCGCACCCGGCGCCGGAGGAGCAGCTGGCTGCCGTGCGCGAGGTCATCCGCGACGTGGGCGCGCTCGACGTCCCCGAGATCGTGGTGATCAACAAGGCCGACGCGGCCGACCCGCTCGTGCTGCAGCGCCTGCTGCGCATAGAGAAGCACTCGATCGCGGTGTCCGCGCGGACCGGCGCGGGCATCGAGGAGCTGCTGGCCCTGATCGACGCCGAGCTGCCCCGGCCCGCGGTGGAGATCGAGGCGCTCGTTCCGTACACGCACGGTGCGCTGGTCGCGCGGGCTCACGCCGACGGCGAGGTGATCTCCGAGGAGCACACCCCGGAGGGCACCCTCATCAAGGCCCGGGTGCACGAGGAGCTCGCCGCGGAGCTCCAGCGGTACGTACCCGCCGCGCGCGCCTGACCGTACGCACACGAAGGCCCGCCCCGGATCCCCCGGGGCGGGCCTTCGTCGTCGTGCTGCCGGTCCGACCGTACGGCTGCCGGCTATCTGCTGCTGCTCGTTCTACCGCTCGTTCTACTGCTTGTTCGCGAACTTCTGGCTGAGCGCGTCGTAGACGCCCTTCGCCTCCGGGCCCAGGCGCGGACCCGCCAGCCAGGTGCTGTTGGACGGGCCGATCGAGGTGTTCGAGACCAGCACCACCTTGCCGTCGGCGCCCTTGGCGAACCAGCCGCCACCGGACGAACCACCGGTCATCGTGCAGCCGATGCGGTACATCGTCGGCTGCGACGGCTCGATGGTGAGGCGGCCCGGCTTGTCGACGCAGTCGTACATCTTCTGGCCGTCGAAGGGCGGCGCGGCCGGGTAGCCCCAGGCACCCATGCTCTGGATGGACTTCACCTGCGGGGTGCTGAAGTCGACGGTCAGGGCGTTGCCGACCGTCTCCTCAAGCGACTTGCCGTTGCCGTTCTCCGACTTCACGTGCAGCACGGAGAAGTCGTAGGGGGCGCCGGCGCCACCGGTCTCCGCACCCTGAGTGATCCACTGGGAGGACGTCTGCGCCCAGTCCGCCCACCACACGCCGTACGGGGCGACGTCCGTCACCGGCGCACTGTTGACCTGCGCGCCCGGCAGGCCCTTGTCGTTGTACGACGGCACGAAGGCGATGTTGCGGTACCAGCCGCCCTTCTTGCCGGCGTGCACGCAGTGGCCCGCGGTCCACACCATGTTGGACTTGCCGGGGTGTGCCGGGTCCTTGACGACCGTGGCCGAGCAGACCATGTGGCCCTCGGGGCTGTCGAAGAAGACCTTGCCGACCGGGGCGGCGTTGTTGTGGTACGGCAGACCGACGGCCTTGGCCTGTACCGGACGCGGCTCGGGGTCGGTGACGCCCTGGTCGCTGGCGCCGCCGCCCGGCACCGTGCCGGGAGCGCCCTGGGTGGCGAGCGTCTTGTCGCTGGAGCGCGCGTCCTTCATCGTGTCGGGCTTCCAGTGGCCCTCGATGATGGGGTTGATGAAGTCGCGGGCCTCACGCATCCACTGGTCCTTGTCCCAGTTCTTCCAGGCCCCGTCCTTCCACTTCTTCTTCCACTTCTCCAGGTCCTTGGTGGGGATCCCCTTGGGAAGGCTCGGGAGGTCGTCGCCCTTCTGGCCGGCGGACGCGCTGGGCTTGGCCTCGCCCGTGGCCTTGTCGTCGGACGGGCCGCACGCGGTGGCGGTCAGCGCCAGCGCAGCGACGAGGGCGGCGGCCGCCAGGGCCGGCCGGCGATTGGATGGCATGGAGTGGGCTCCCCCTGTGATGTGCACGCGCTCCGGGCGCATGTCCGCTCTGAGCGCGAATGTTGTGAACTTGTCATGCACCGCCCCGGCGCGGGGCGAGCGGCCCCACTATGCCGGTGCCGAGGGAGACGGGAACGGGCGGGTCCTCGGTTCCGGATGGAAGGATCTTGAACTGGGGCCGTGATCCACAGCTCCCGGCGTCGTTGGTACGTACGGGGGACGCCCGACCATCGTTCAGCGGCAGGAGGAGGTACCCGCGCCATGGCCCCGACCCGACCACCCCTCCCGTCGCCGTCCGCGCCCCCGCCCACGGGCCCCGAGGGCCCCGCGCGACGCCAGTCCCCGCGGGAATCCGCAGCCCGTACGTACGCCCGGTCGCTGCCGATCGTGCCCGTGCGCGCCCGGGGACTGACGATCGAGGGCGCCGACGGCCGGCGCTACCTCGACTGCCTCTCCGGCGCGGGCACCCTGGCACTCGGCCACAACCACCCCGTGGTCCTCGCGGCCATCCGTTCCGTGCTCGACTCCGGCGCCCCGCTCCAGGCCCTGGACCTGGCCACCCCCGTACAGGACGCCTTCGCCGACGAGCTGCTGGCCACCCTCCCGCGCGGCCTGGCGGCCGCGGCCCGCATCCGGTTCTGCGGACCGGCCGGCGGCGACGCCATGGAGGCCGCGCTCGCGCTCGTACGGGCCGCGACCGGCCGCGAGGGGCTGCTGGCGTTCTCCGGAGCCGGGTCCCCGGAAGCCGCCGGGGCAGTGCCGGGCGCGGTGACCCGGCTGCCGTTCCCGCAGGACTACCGCTGCCCGTTCGGTGTCGGCGGCGAACACGGGGAGCGGTTGTCGGCACGCTGGGCCGCCACCCTGCTCGACGACCCGGGTGGCGACGGGTCGGCTCCGGCCGGCCTGGTCGTCGAGCCCGTGCAGGCCGACGGCGGGATGCTCCCGGCGCCGGACGCGTGGCTGCGCCGGATGCGTGCGATCACCGCGGCCCACGCCGTTCCGCTCGTCGCCGACGAGAGCGGCACGGGCGTCGGCCGGACGGGAGCCTTCTGGGCCGTCGAGCACAGCGGGATCGCCCCGGACGTGATGGTCCTCTCCAAGGCCATCGGCGGCAGCCTCCCGCTTGCCGTCGTCGTGCACCACGAGGACCTCGACCCGGGCGGTCCCGGCGAGCGTGCCGGAACGTTCCGCGGCAACCAGCTCGCCATGGCCGCGGGCACCGCGACCCTGCGGTACGTCCGGGAGAACGGACTGGCAGAGCGCGCCGCCCTGCTCGGCGCCCGCATGCTGGAACGGCTGCGGCAGACGGCGCGGGAGCACGCGTGCGTGGGGGACGTGCGTGGCCGCGGGCTGATGATCGGCATTGAATTCGTCGACCCGGAGGGGGACACCGGGGCTGGGTGTGGCGGTGCCGGTTGCGAGGCTGCCGGTTGCGATGCTGTCGGTGGTGATGCTGCAGGTCGTGACGGTGCTGGTCGTGATGCTGCCGGTCGTGACGGTGCTGACCATGACGGTGCCGGCCGTACCGGCCCCGGTCGTGACGGTGCCGGCCGTACGGGCCCCGGTCGTGACGGTGCCGGCCGTACGGGCCCCGGTCGTGACGGTGCTGACCGTGACGGTGCCGGTCCGCTGCCCGCCGCTCCCGACGTGGCCGCCGCCGTGCAGCGCGCGTGCCTTCGACGCGGGCTGATCGTGGGGCTGAGCGGCCCGCACTCCAGCGTCGTGTGCCTGCTGCCGCCCCTCACCCTCACCGACGAGCAGGCCGAAGCCGTTCTGGAGCGACTGTCCGACGCCATCGCCACGGTCTCCCGCACGGGCCACCGGATCCCCATCCCGCGAACGCCGAAGGAGGAAGGCGCCGCATCCCCGGCCGGCAACGCCGTGACATGCCCGCCGCACACCGCATGAACGCACCCCTCCGCACCGATGCGTCCCCCGGCGACGGCCCGGACCGCACCCCGGTGGTGCCCCGCCCGGCCGGCCACCGCACCGAGGCCCCGGCCCTCGCCCCCTCCGGCGCCACCGACCCGCTGGACCACCCCGACCCGGCCGCCGCCGCGGACGCCGCCGCCGTGGAGAACCTGCTCCGCTGCTGGGTCCGGGAGAACGCCATCCCCCGCCCCCACGGCGACATCCTCTACCTCCCGCTCAACGCGAGCGGCATCCCGCTGACCGTCCCCGTGCGCTACTGGTCCGCCACCGGCTGGCACCGCTTCGGCCACGTCACCCTCACCGGCGGCTCGGACGACGCCCCCGCCTTCGACGCCGTCACCCTGGCCGCCCTGCTCGGCCGGGAGGCCGCGCACCGCGCGGCGCAAGCGGGCCGGGCCCCGGCCGAGCAGGGCGCCGAACTGGCCGCACGCGTCGCCGACTCGGTACGCCGCACCACCGTCTTCCTCACGGCCCGGCGCCGACGGCCCGCCGACCCGGACGCCGGAGACCTCTTCCTCTACGGCGAACAGTCCCTGCTCCTCGGCCATCCCCTGCACCCCGCGCCGAAGAGCCGCGACGGCCTCACCGACGCCGAGGCCCCCGCCTGCTCACCGGAGTTGCGCGGCCGCTTCCCCCTGCACTGGCTGGCCGTCCACCGCTCCGTACTGGCCACCGACTCCGCCTGGACCGAACGCGGCCGCTCCGTCGACGCCCCTACGCTGGCCGCCCGCCTCGCCGGCCCCGGTCTCGAACTGGACCTCCCGCCCGGCACCGTCGCCCTGCCGATGCACCCCTGGCAGGCCCGCGACATCCACCACCGCCCGGCCGTCGCCCCCCTCTTCGAGGCCGGGCTGCTGCACGACCTCGGTGCCCGCGGCGAACCCTGGTACCCGACATCCTCCCTGCGCACGGTGCACCGCCCCGGCGCACCCGCGATGCTCAAGCTCTCCCTCGGCCTGCGCATCACCAATTCGCGCCGGGAGAACCTCCGCAAGGAACTGTGCCGCGGCGTCGAAGTGCACCGCCTGCTGCGCGGCGGCCTCGCCGAGCGCTGGCGCGCGGCCTGCCCCGGCGGCCTCGGCTTCGACATCGTCCGCGACCCCGCCTGGCTGGCCGTCGACGCGCCCGACGGCACCCCGCTGCCCGGCGTCGACGCCGTCATCCGGCACAACCCGTTCGGTCCCGGCGACGACGCCGTGTGCGTCGCCGGCCTCACCTCACCCCGGCCATGGCCCGGCAGCCAGGGGCCGGCCGGCCGGCCCGCCGTGTCCTCCCGCCTCGCGGACACCATCGGCCGACTCGCCCACCGCACGGGCCGGCCCGCCGGCGCCGTCGCCGCGGAGTGGTTCCTGCGCTACCTCGACGCCGTCGTGCGCCCCGTGCTCTGGCTCGACGGCGAAGCCGGCATCGCCCTGGAGGCCCACCAGCAGAACACCCTCGTCCTGCTGGACGCCGACGGCTGGCCCGTCGGCGGCCGCTTCCGCGACAACCAGGGCTACTACTTCCGCGAGTCCCACCGCGCCGCCCTCGACCAACGGCTCCCCGGCATCGGGCAGGAGAGCGACACCTTCGTCCCCGACGAGGTCGCCGACGAGAGGTTCTGCTACTACCTCGGCATCAACAACGTCCTCGGACTGATCGGCGCGTTCGGCTCGCAGCGGCTGGCCGACGAACAGATCCTGCTCGCCGGACTGCGCCGCTTCCTCAAGGAGGCCGCCACCGGCCCGTCCCCGACCCGCTCCTCGCTGCCGGAACACCTCCTCCACGCGCCCACCCTGCGCTGCAAGGCCAACATGCTGACCAGGCTGCGAGGGCTCGACGAACTCGTCGGCCCCGTCGACACCCAGTCCGTGTACGTCACCGTCGCCAACCCTCTTGCCCCGGCGGCGGGGTGAGCGGCATGAGCACGGAGTGGAACGACCCGGGCGGCGCACCGCCGTACGACCCGCTGACGGGCCCGCTCCCCGCCTTTCCCGGTGAAGCCCCCGGCGCCTTTCCCGGTGAGGCCCCCGGCCCCGAGCGGGCCCACGAGCGGTCTCCCGAGCGGTCTCCCGAGCGGTCTCCCGAGCGCGACGACTGCGTCGACACGATCGACCTGCGGCTGACCGAGGAGTTCATCGAGTTCCTCGCCTGCGAACCACCGAGCCCCGCCCAGCCCGGCCCGGCCTTCGGAGCGGACTTGCTGGACGGCCTCGCCGACTGGGGACCCGTGGCCACGGACGTGGGGCCGTTCCAGCTCGTACCGGTCCGTATCGAGCGCGACCTCCGGCTGATCACCCAGTGGATGAACGATCCGGCAGTCGCGGCCTTCTGGGGCCTGTCCGGGCCCGACACCGCCACCGCCGGCCATCTCCGCGCCCAACTTGACGGCGACGGGCGCAGCGTTCCCTGCCTGGGGGTGCTCGGCGGCGTCCCGATGAGCTACTGGGAGGTGTACCGCGCCGACCTCGACCCGCTCGCACGGCACTACCCGGCCCGGCCGCACGACACCGGGATCCATTTCCTCGTGGGCAGGGTCGCGGACCGAGGGCGGGGCCTGGGCACCTTGCTGTTGCGCACCGTCGCGGATCTCGTCCTGGACCGCAGGCCCGCCTGCTGCCGGGTCGTCGGGGAACCGGACCTGCGCAACACTCCGTCCGCCGCGGCCTTCCTCGGGGCGGGCTTCCGGCTGACCGCCGAGATCGAGCTGCCGGACAAGCGCGCCGCCCTGATGATCCGCGACCGCGTCCTGAGGGGCCTGCTGTAGCTGCGCCCGGGGTGGCGCGGCAGTGCCCGCCGGTATCCGCCGGTGCGCGCCAGTGTCCGCCGGTGCCTGCCGGTGTCCGGCGGTGTCCGGCGGTGCCGGCCGGTACCTGCCCGTGTCCGCCAGTGCCTGCCGACGTCCGGCGGTGTCCGGCGGTCCCCGCAGACGTCCGCCGGCGGGTACCGGGAGGGCCGTCCCGGCCCGCGATGTCAGTGCGGCCCCGTAGGCTGGCAACGCTATGACTGCCACCTCCTCGCCTTCCCTCACCGACCTGCTGCACGCCGCCGTCACCGCCGTCGGGGGCACCGAGCGGCCCGGCCAGGTCGCCATGGCCGAAGCCGTCGCCGCGGCCATCGACGGCGGCTCCCACCTGCTCGTCCAGGCGGGCACCGGCACCGGCAAGTCGCTCGGCTACCTCGTGCCGGCCCTCGCCCACGGCGAGCGGGTGGTCGTCGCGACGGCCACGCTCGCGCTCCAGCGCCAGCTCGTCGAGCGCGACCTGCCGCGCACGGTCGACGCCCTGCACCCGCAGCTGCGCCGCCGCCCGGAGTTCGCCATGCTCAAGGGCAGGTCCAACTACCTCTGCCTGCACCGGCTCCACGAGGGTGTGCCGCAGGACGAGGAGGAGGGGCTCTTCGACCCCTTCGAGGCGGCGACGCCCACCAGCAAGCTGGGCAAGGACCTGCTGCGGCTGCGCGACTGGTCGGACGAGACCGAGACCGGCGACCGCGACGACCTCACCCCGGGCGTCTCCGACCGGGCCTGGTCGCAGGTGTCCGTCACCTCCCGGGAGTGTCTGGGAGCCTCCAAGTGCGCCTACGGCGCCGAGTGCTTCGCCGAGGCGGCGCGGGAGCGGGCCAAGCTCGCCGACGTCGTGGTGACCAACCACGCGCTGCTCGCCATCGACGCCATCGAGGGCGCCCCCGTGCTGCCCAGCCACGAGGTGCTGATCGTCGACGAGGCCCACGAGCTGGTCTCGCGCGTCACCGGCGTGGCCACCGGCGAGCTCACCCCCGGCCAGGTCAACCGGGCTGTGCGCCGGGCGGCCAAGCTCGTCGACGAGAAGGCGGCCGATGCCCTGCAGACGGCGGCCGAGAGCTTCGAGCGCCTGATGGAGCTGGCCCTGCCCGGCCGGCTGGAAGAGATCCCCGAGGACCTCGGCTACTGCCTGATGGCGCTGCGCGACGCGGCGCGCACGGTGGTCACGTCCCTGGGCAACACCCGCGACAAGTCCGTCCAGGACGAGGACGCCGTCCGCAAGCAGGCGCTGGCCTCCGTGGAGAACATCCACGCTGTGGCCGAGCGCATCGTGGAGGGCTCCGAGTACGACGTCGTCTGGTACGAGCGCCACGACCGCTTCGGGGCCTCGCTGCGGGTCGCCCCGCTGTCGGTGTCCGGGCTGCTGCGGGAGAAGCTCTTCAACGAGCGGTCCGTGGTGCTCACCTCGGCCACCCTCAAGCTCGGCGGCGACTTCAACGGCGTCGGCGCCTCCCTGGGCCTCGCGCCCGAGGGCGTCGAGGGGGAGGACTGCCCGGAGTGGAAGGGCGTGGACGTCGGCTCGCCGTTCGACTATCCGAAGCAGGGGATCCTCTACGTCGCCAAGCACCTGGCCCAGCCGGGCCGGGAGGGCAGTCGGACGGACATGCTGGACGAGCTGGCGGAGCTCATCGAGGCGGCCGGCGGTCGCACCCTCGGTCTGTTCTCCTCGATGCGGGCGGCGCAGGCGGCCGCCGAGGCGCTGCGGGGCCGGCTCGACATGCCGATCCTCCTGCAGGGCGAGGAGACGCTGGGCGAGCTCATCCGCACCTTCGCCGGGGACACCCGCACCTGCCTCTTCGGCACGCTGTCGCTGTGGCAGGGCGTGGACGTGCCCGGGCCCAGCTGCCAGCTGGTGATCATGGACCGGGTGCCGTTCCCGAGGCCGGACGACCCGCTGATGAGCGCCCGGCAGCGGGCGGTGGAGGACGCGGGCGGCAACGGCTTCATGGCGGTGGCGGCGACGCATGCGGCGCTGCTGATGGCGCAGGGTGCGGGCCGGCTCGTGCGGGCGTCGGGGGACCGGGGTGTGGTCGCCGTGCTCGACCCGAGGCTGGCCACGGCCCGCTACGGGTCGTTCCTGCGCGCTTCGCTGCCGGACTTCTGGTACACCACGGACCGTAACCAGGCGCGGCGCTCGCTGGCGGCCATCGACGCGGCGGCCAGGGCCGAGGGCAAGTAGGGCCCGCAAGGAGGACCGAGGGCTCAGGACGAGCCGAGGGCAGAGAAAGAGCCCCGGAACCGGCGCAGTGGTTCCGGGGCCCGGCCTCTCCGTGCGGGTGTCACACGCGTCGCAGCACCGCCACGACCTTGCCCAGGATGGTGGCCTCGTCGCCGGGGATCGGCTGGTAGGCGGCGTTGTGCGGAAGCAGCCAGACGTGGCCGTCCTCGCGCTTGAAGCGCTTGACGGTCGCCTCGCCGTCCAGCATGGCGGCCACGATGTCGCCGTTCTCCGCGACGGGCTGGCGGCGGACCGTCACCCAGTCGCCGTCACAGATGGCGGCCTCGATCATGGAGTCGCCGACGACCTTGAGGACGAACAGCTCACCGTCACCCACCAGCTGGCGGGGGAGGGGGAAGACGTCCTCCACGGACTCCTCGGCGAGGATCGGACCACCGGCGGCGATCCGGCCCACGAGGGGCACGTACGAGGCGGCGGGCTTGCCGGTCGTGTCGGTCGGCTGGGTGCTGGGCTGGTCGGAGCCGCGCACCTCGTAGGCGCGGGGCCGGTGCGGGTCCCTGCGCAGGAAGCCCTTCCGCTCCAGCGCCATGAGCTGATGGGCCACGGACGACGTGCTGGACAGTCCCACCGCCTGGCCGATCTCGCGCATGGATGGTGGGTATCCACGGCGCTGGACGGAGTCCCGGATCACCTCGATCACGCGGCGCTGCCGGTCGGTGAGACCGGAGCTGTCGGCCCGGATGCCCGGCGGCCGTCCGGGGAGCGAGCGGGCAGGCTTCTGCCCCTCGGCGTTCATGGCTGCGTCGTTCATCGGGTGTGCCTGGTCGAGTCGGTTCTGGGAGCGGTCCTGGGCGGTGATGGTGGCGCTGTCTGCGGTGGTGGTCACGTCGGCCCCTCTCGAAATGTTCTCCCTAGCTGGACAACGGTAGTTGCTTTCGAAAGGTTGCGCCAAACACACGTTCGAGTGAAATATCCGGGATCGGCTGACGTGATCAGGTTCCAGGGTGTACGGGTCGAGATCAATTCGCCCCATTACGGTACTCTTCGGTGCTGGACCGAAGCCCGGTCACCGTCCCGCCGCAGCCGGACGGAGCCGCATCCGGGGTGCGTCGGAATCCGGCCTCCGGGTCGTGGTGACCGCCGGTGCCGGCGGCCCGTCCGTCCCGCACCGTAGCGGGCCGCAGGGGCTCCGGCCGGCATCCGTCCGGCGGTGCCGCGTCGCGGGGTCAGTGTGGCATCCGTGCCCCTGCGGGGCCGCCCTCGGGGGCTCCCGCGTGGGGCCGTGTCCGCCGGCGCCGCCCCGACACGCGGTGGGCTCGGTTCGCCGTCCGGCACCAGATCTAGTGGTTTGATGGCGGAGGCTACCCACAAGTTGTGGTCGACGGCCCTCCCCGGTCAATCGGGGTCGCCGTCATCGCCTATGCTGGGGGCTGCTCGGCGTGAGCCCTTCGGGGTCCGCCGCGGCGATGATCGTGCACAGTTTTTCTTGGGGTTCCCGAGGGTGAAGGAGGGTGGAGAGCCATGCACTGCCCCTTCTGCAGGCACCCCGACAGCCGGGTCGTCGACAGCCGGACCACCGATGACGGCTGCTCGATCCGCAGACGCCGTCAGTGCCCCGACTGCTCCCGCCGGTTCACGACCGTCGAGACCGCGTCACTCATGGTGATCAAGCGGAGCGGCGTCACCGAGCCCTTCAGCCGCAACAAGGTGATCTCCGGCGTGCGCAAGGCGTGCCAGGGTCGCCCCGTCACCGAGGACGCCCTGGCCCAGCTCGGCCAGCGGGTCGAGGAGGCGGTGCGCGCCACGGGCAGCGCCGAGCTCTCCACGCACGACGTCGGGCTCGCCATACTCGGTCCGCTCAAGGACCTCGACCTGGTCGCGTACCTGCGCTTCGCGTCCGTGTACCAGGCGTTCGACTCGCTTGAGGACTTCGAGGCCGCCGTCGCGGAACTCCGCGAGGGCGTCCGCCGCGCCGAGGCCCAGGACGCCTCGGCGGCAGACCCGGCCGACTGTGCCGCAGGTGCCGAAGTCCCGGCGCCCGCCGTGGCCGTCGACTGAGCGGTCGTACTTCAGACCTGCCCGGCCGCCGTGTGCGGCCGGGCGACAGAACACATCGCGCCCCGGAAGAATTGGGCGCATTAGGGCGTTTTGCCCGTAGAGGGAGGCGGCATGACCGAGACGACGAGCGGCCCGGCACGAGGTTCCCGCTCCAAGGGGAACAAGGGCGGCAAGGGCCTGCGCATCGAACGCATCCACACCACTCCCGGCGTGCACCCGTACGACGAGGTGGTCTGGGAGCGTCGTGACGTCGTCATGACCAACTGGCGCGACGGCTCGATCAACTTCGAGCAGCGCGGCGTGGAGTTCCCCGACTTCTGGTCGGTGAACGCGGTCAACATCGTCACGAGCAAGTACTTCCGTGGCGCCACCGGTTCCCCCGAGCGCGAGTCCAGCCTCCGCCAGCTCATCGACCGCGTCGTGAAGACCTACCGCGCGGCCGGTGAGGAGCACGGCTACTTCGCCTCCCCCGCGGACGCCGAGATCTTCGAGCACGAGCTGACCCACGCCCTGCTGCACCAGGTCTTCAGCTTCAACTCGCCGGTCTGGTTCAACGTCGGCACCAAGCAGCCGCAGCAGGTCTCCGCCTGCTTCATCCTCTCCGTCGACGACTCCATGGAGTCGATCCTCGACTGGTACAAGGAAGAGGGGATGATCTTCAAGGGTGGTTCCGGCGCCGGCCTGAACCTCTCCCGCATCCGCTCCTCCAAGGAGCTCCTCTCCTCCGGCGGCAACGCCTCCGGTCCCGTCTCCTTCATGCGCGGCGCCGACGCCTCCGCCGGAACGATCAAGTCGGGCGGCGCCACGCGCCGTGCCGCCAAGATGGTCGTCCTCGACGTCGACCACCCCGACGTCGAAGCCTTCATCGAGACCAAGGTGAAGGAGGAGGAGAAGGTCCGCGCCCTGCGCGACGCCGGCTTCGACATGGACCTGGGTGGCGACGACATCACCTCCGTCCAGTACCAGAACGCCAACAACTCCGTCCGCGTCAACGACGAGTTCATGAAGGCCGTCGAGAGCGGCTCGAAGTTCGGTCTGCGCGCCCGGATGACCGGCGAGGTCATCGAGGAGATCGACGCCAAGGGCCTCTTCCGCAAGATGGCCGAGGCCGCCTGGGCCTGCGCCGACCCCGGCATCCAGTACGACGACACGATCAACCACTGGCACACCTCGCCGGAGACGGGCCGGATCACCGCGTCCAACCCGTGCAGCGAGTACATGCACCTGGACAACTCCTCGTGCAACCTCGCCTCCCTCAACCTCATGAAGTTCCTCCGCGACGACGACAAGGGCAACCAGTCGTTCGACGCCGAGCGCTTCGCCAAGGTCGTCGAGCTCGTCATCACGGCGATGGACATCTCCATCTGCTTCGCCGACTTCCCGACCGAGAAGATCGGCGAGACCACCCGCGCCTTCCGCCAGCTGGGCATCGGCTACGCCAACCTCGGCGCCCTGCTGATGGCCACCGGCCACGCCTACGACAGCGACGGCGGCCGTGCCCTCGCCGGTGCCATCACCTCGCTGATGACCGGCACCTCCTACCGCCGCTCCGCCGAGCTGGCGGCGGCCGTCGGCCCGTACGACGGCTACGCCCGCAACGCCGACGCCCACCAGCGCGTCATGAAGCAGCACGCCGACGCCAACGGCGCCGCCCTGCGCATGGACGACCTGGACACCCCGGTCTGGGCCGCGGCGACCGAGGCGTGGCAGGACGTCATCCGCCTCGGCGAGAAGAACGGCTTCCGCAACGCCCAGGCGTCCGTGCTGGCGCCTACCGGCACCATCGGCCTGATGATGGACTGCGACACCACGGGCGTCGAGCCGGACCTGGCCCTGGTCAAGTTCAAGAAGCTCGTCGGCGGCGGCTCGATGCAGATCGTGAACAACACGGTTCCCAAGGCGCTCAAGCGCCTCGGCTACCAGCCGGAGCAGATCGAGGCGGTCGTCGCCCACATCGCCGAGCACGGCAACGTGATCGACGCCCCGGGCCTGAAGACCGAGCACTACGAGGTCTTCGACTGCGCCATGGGCGAGCGCGCGATCTCCGCCATGGGCCACGTCCGCATGATGGCGGCCGCGCAGCCGTTCCTCTCCGGCGCGATCTCCAAGACGGTGAACCTGCCCGAGTCGGCCACCGTCGAGGAGGTCGAGGAGGTCTACTTCGAGGGCTGGAAGATGGGCCTGAAGGCCCTCGCGATCTACCGCGACAACTGCAAGGTCGGTCAGCCGCTCTCCGCCAAGAAGAAGGAGAAGGAGGAGGTCAAGGCCGTCGAGCCCGCCCCCGCCGCCGCGGAGAAGGTCGTCGAGTACCGTCCGGTCCGCAAGCGCCTGCCCAAGGGCCGTCCGGGCATCACCACCTCCTTCACGGTGGGTGGCGCCGAGGGTTACATGACCGCCAACTCCTACCCCGACGACGGTCTGGGCGAGGTCTTCCTGAAGATGTCCAAGCAGGGCTCGACCCTCGCGGGCATGATGGACGCCTTCTCGATCGCCGTCTCGGTCGGCCTGCAGTACGGCGTGCCGCTGGAGACGTACGTCTCGAAGTTCACCAACATGCGCTTCGAGCCGGCCGGCATGACGGACGACCCGGACGTGCGGATGGCGCAGTCGATCGTCGACTACATCTTCCGCCGCCTGGCGCTGGACTTCCTGCCGTTCGAGACCCGCTCGGCGCTGGGCATCCACTCCGCCGAGGAACGCCAGCGTCACCTCGACACCGGTTCCTACGAGCCGGCCGACGAGGAGGTCGACGTGGAGGGCCTCGCACAGTCCGCTCCGCGCCAGATCGAGACGCCGAAGCCCGAGGTGCCGGCCCAGCCCGCCGCGGTGGCCCCGGCCCCGAAGCAGGCCCACAACTCCACCGAGCTGGTGGAGATGCAGCTCGGCCTGAACGCGGACGCACCGCTGTGCTTCTCCTGCGGCACCAAGATGCGCCGCGCCGGCAGCTGCTACCTCTGCGAGGGCTGCGGCTCGACCAGCGGCTGCAGCTGACGAGGGCTGATAGCGAGAGCTGATAGCGAGCGGGATCGCGGGTAGTTGACCCGCAGCTCATGAAGGGGACCGGCCATGCGGCCGGTCCCCTTCGGCATGCTGGCCGTGCGTTCGTGTGTTCGGTGGGGAGCGGGCTTTTCCCGCTCCCCACCGGCATATTCCGGCCACGTCGTATGTTGTGATGAGCGGTCAGTTGATGAAACGAAGGCGGGGGTACCCGGAATGAGCAATTCCCAATGGAGCGGTGACGAGCTGGACCTCGACGCCTACCTGGACCGCATCGGACTGCAGGGCCCCCTGGAGCCGAACCTGGAGACGCTGCGGGCGATGCACCGGAGTCATGTGGCGGCGATTCCCTTCGAGAACCTCGAAGTGCAGCTCGGCCGCCCGGTCCTGCTGGACATCAAGGCCCTGCAGGACAAGATGGTGACGCGCAGGCGCGGCGGCTACTGCTACGAACAGAACTCGCTGTTCGCCGCGGCCCTGGAGCGCATCGGCTTCTCCGTCACCGGTCTGGGCGCGCGCGTGCGGGTGGGCAGTGACGGCATGCGCCCGGTCACGCACATGACGCTCAAGGTGGGGGCGGACGGCGAGGAGTGGCTGTGCGATGTGGGCTTCGGCGGCGAGGGGCTGCTGGAGCCGCTGCCCTTCCGGGAGGGGGCCGAGGCCCGGCAGGGGGAGTGGATCTTCGGGCTCGTGCGTGAGGAGAAGGGCGTGCACGTCCTGCGGACGCTCCGGGCGGAGGGCTGGGGCGACCTGTACGCGTTCGGTCCGGAGGACCGGTTCCCGGTCGACTACGTCGTCATGAACCACTACACCTCGACGCATCCCCGTTCGCCGTTCGTCTCCCGGGTCATCGTCCAGCAGACGGACTCCGCCGTACGGCGCACGCTCGTGGGTTCGATGTTCGTGAACACGCGTGCCGACGGTTCGGTGGAGCAACGGGGAATCGGTGCAGGGGAGTTGGGCGAGGTGCTGCGGAGCGAGTTCGGCATCGAGCTGGACGAGGAGGAAGTCGCCACGCTCGCCCGCGTGTACTCCTCGCGTACGTGACCCGCGCCACTGTCCGCCCCGTACGATGGCCCGGTGCTGGTCAAGTGGATTCGCTGCACCGTGGTGGACCGCCGGGGCTTCGAGCGGGGGCAGCGGAAGTGGGCGGGATTACTCGGTGAGCCCGGCTTCCGGGGGCAGGGCGGAGGGTGGAGCCGGGCGCGCCCCGACGTGGTCCACCTCTTCGGCTTCTGGGAGAGCAGGCCGTTCTACGACTCCTTCATGGCGCGCTCGCACGACCGGCTCGCGGCGTCGCAGGTCGGCACGTACCGCAACCCCCAGGTGCGGCTCTTCGAGCACCGCTTCGACGTGAAGGTCGGCTTCCGGCCGCAGTTCACCGATGCGGACGTGGTCCGGTTCGCCCATTGCAGGGTCCGCGAGGACAGGGTCGAGCACTTCACCCTCATGCAGGAGAAGGTGTGGAACCCGGCGATGGCCGGCTCCCCCGGAATGCTGCGCGGCGTCTTCGGCGAGGCGCCCGGCCAGGAGTTCCTGGTGCTGTCGATGTGGAACTCCGAGGCCGAGCACGGGAAGTACCGCGCGGAGAGGGTGGAGCGGCTCGGCCTGCGGGCGCAGACCGAGGCCGACGTCGCGGCCATCACCGGCGACGTGGTGGAGATAGAGCAGGCGTGGACGGTGTGACCGTCCGGGGGTCCTGGGTGGCTTGACCGCCCGGGGCCCGGCGCGGGGGCCTGTGGTCAGGCCGGCGGGGCGTAGACCCCGGCGCGGACCGCCGCGAGCACGGCGTCGGTCGCCTGCTCCGCGGCGGCTGCGTCGACGTCTTCGCGGGTGATGAACAGCCGGAAGAACAGCGGGGCGGACACCGCCCGCGCGACGGCCCCCGCATCGGTGCCGGGTGGCGCCTCGCCGCGCTCGACGGCCCGGGCGATCAGGGGCGCGCAGCGCCCGAAGCGCTCGGCGTAGAAGCCGCCCAGCGCCCGGGCGGCGCGCTCGGACTGGAACGCCGCGGTGATGAAGGCGGTCGGGGCGGCCGCGCCCGCGGGGTCGGTGAAGGTGTCGACGACCTCGTGGGCGAGCGCGAGCAGGTCACCGCGGAGCGTGCCCGTGTCGGGCGGGCTCCAGCTGTCCTCGCCCGCCAGGTCGAGCGCGTCCGCCACCATCCCTTCGACGCCTCCCCAGCGGCGGTAGAGCGTCGTCTTGTGGACGCCGGAGTGCTCGGCGACGTATCCGACCGTGAGGCCGGGATAGCCGTGCTCGACGAGCCCGGCGAGAACGGCGTCGCGTACGGCGGCGCGCGTGCGGGCGGTGCGCCCGCCGGGGCGCACCGTACCGGGGGCGCTGGAGGAGGGGGCTTCCGAAGGCAACTGCAACTCCCGTTGCATTAAGGGGGTGGACTCTGTCATGCTGAGAGTAACGCAACTGCGGTTGCGTTTGTCGTCTCTGTCGGTGCTCGCGCGCTCTGCTCGCCCCCGGAGGTCCGCCCATGCCCACCCAGCTCTCTCTGCACAACGTCTCCGTCTCCCGGGGTGAGAGGCTGCTGCTCGACGGCGTGTCCCTCTCCGTGCGGGCCGGCGAACGAGTCGGCATCGTCGGGGAGAACGGCGCCGGCAAGTCCACCCTGCTGAAGATCCTGGCCGGCGTCGCCCGGCCCGACGACGGCACCGCCGTCACCTCGGCCGACGGGGGCATCGGATACCTACGGCAGACTCCCGGCCTTCCGCCGGACAGAACGGTCGCGCAGGCGATCGACGCAGCCCTCGCCGACCTGCGCGCCATGGAGAGCCGCCTGCGCGAGCTGGAAGCGGAGCTCGGCGCGGCGGGCCCTCAGGCACTCGACGAGTACGGTGCGCTCCTCACCGCCTTCGAGACCAGGGGCGGTTACGAGGCCGACGCACGGGTCGACAAGGCCCTGCACGGCCTGGGTATCGGCCACCTGGCGCGCGACCGCCGCCTGGGCAGCCTCTCCGGTGGTGAACAGGCCCGGCTCGGCCTGGCCTGCCTCATCGCGGCGGCCCCCGAGGTCATGCTGCTGGACGAACCCACCAACCATCTCGACGACGCCGCCCTGACCTGGCTGGAGGACACCCTGCGCGCCCACCGCGGCACGGTCGTCGCCGTCTCCCACGACCGGGTCTTCCTCGACCGCGTCGCCACCGCCGTCATCGAGGTCGACGCCGACCGGCGGACGCTCGTCCGCTACGGCGGCGGCTACGCCGGCTTCGTCGCGGAACGGGCCGCGGCCCGCCGCCGCTGGGAACAGGAATACGACCAGTGGTGCACGGAGACGGCCGCCCTGGCCGAGACCGCCGCGACCACCGCCCGGAGCGTGGCGCCGGGGCGCGCCATCAAGGACGGCAACAAAATGGCCTACGACCGTGACAAGGGCCGCGTCCAGTCCTCCGTCTCCACCCGCGTCCGCAACGCCCGGGAACGGCTGCGCAGGCTGCAGGAGAGCCCCGTCCCGCGCCCGCCGGAGCCCCTGCGCTTCGCGGCCGGACCCGCGCTCGGCACCGCCGGCGGAGCCCTCGTCACGCTCGACGGCGTACGGGTCGGCGACCGGCTCGCGGTCGACGCCCTCACCGTACGGGCGGGCGAGCGGATGCTGGTGCACGGCTCCAACGGCGCCGGGAAGTCGACACTGCTGCGGCTGATGGCCGGCGTCGCCCGGCCCGATGCCGGCACCGTGCGCAGGAACGGCCGCATCGGCTACCTCGCCCAGGAGATCCCCGTGAACCGGCCCGCGGAGCGGCTGCTGGACGCCTACGGGCGAGGACTGCCGGGCACGGACGAGGAGCAGCGGGCGCAGCTCCTGGCGTACGGCCTCTTCCGTGAACGCGACCTGCACGTGCCCGTCGGATCGCTCTCGGCCGGGCAGCGCCGACGCCTCGCCCTGGCCCGGCTGCTGGCCCGGCCGGCGGACCTCCTCCTGCTCGACGAACCCGCCAACCACCTCGCTCTGGGGCTGATCGAGCAGCTGGAGCAGGCACTGGCCGCATGGCCGGGCGCCTTGGTGATCGTCTCCCACGACCGGGCGCTCCACCGGCGCTTCACGGGCCGCCGGTGCGCGATACGCGCAGGCCGCGCGGAGATCACGGAAGAGCGCGAGGCAGTCGCCGCCTGCGCGAACTAGGGTGGCGGCATGGCACGGCCCCGGCGCATCGTCCTCATCCGGCACGGAGAATCCGAAGGCAACGTCGACGACACGGTCTACGAACGGGAGCCCGACCACGCCCTGGCGCTGACGGCGACCGGCCGCAAGCAGGCCGAGCAGGCCGGCGTCCTCCTGCGCGAGCTCTTCGGGGACGAACGCGTCTCCGCCTACGTCTCGCCCTACCGCCGCACCCACCAGACCTTCCAGGCCCTCGGCCTCGATCCCGCCCGGGTCCGCGTCCGGGAGGAGCCGCGCCTGCGCGAGCAGGACTGGGGGAACTGGCAGGAGAGGGAGGACGTGCGCCGCCAGAAGGCGTACCGCGACGCCTACGGCCACTTCTTCTACCGCTTCGCGCAGGGCGAGTCGGGTGCGGACGTGTACGACCGGGTCGGTTCCTTCCTGGAAAGCCTGTGGCGCAGCTTCGACGACCCCGGGCACCCGCCGAACGTCCTGCTCGTCACGCACGGCCTGACCATGCGGCTGTTCTGCATGCGATGGCTGCACTGGACCGTCGCCGAGTTCGAGTGCCTGTCCAACCCGGGCAACGGCGAGACGCGCATGCTGCTGCTCGGGACCGACGGCAGGTATCACCTTGACCGGCCGTTCGAGCGCTGGTGCACCCCCGAATCGTATGGCTTCACCGGTTAGAGTTCGCTGCGATGACAACTGACCGATTCCACCGAGCCCTGGCGAGCCTGCGAGGGCTGGCCGTGGGTGACGCCCTCGGCTCCCAGTTCTTCGTCCCCGCCCACTATCCGTCGCTCAAGCGCCGCGAGCTGCCGCCCGCGCCCTGGCGGTGGACCGACGACACCGAGATGGCCTGCTCCGTGCTCGCCGTCCTCGCCGAGCACGGCCGCATCGACCAGGACGCCCTCGCGCGCTCCTTCGCCGAGCGCCACGACGCCGACCGCGGCTACGGCCCGGCGGTCAACCGCATGCTGCGCCTGGTCAGGGAGGGCGGCGACTGGCGCGAGCTGGCCGCGGCCCTCTTCAAGGGACAGGGGTCCTGGGGGAACGGCGCGGCCATGCGCATCGCCCCCCTGGGCGCCTGGTACGCCGACGACCCCGAGCAGGCGACGCACCAGGCGGAGATCTCGGCCTACACCACCCACCAGCACCGCGAGGCTGTGGCCGGAGCCATGGCCGTGGCCGCCGCCGCGGCCCTGGCGGCCGGCCCGGCCGGCACCCTCACCCCCGAGAGCCTGCTCGACGGCGTGGTCGCCCTCGTGCCGCGCAGCGCCGTCCAGCAGGGACTGCGCCGCGCCCGCGACATGCTCGACTACAGCGACGCGACCACCGTCGCCGCCGTCCTGGGCTGCGGCCGCCGGACGAGCGCGCACGACACCGTGCCCTTCGCCCTGTGGGCCGCTGCCCGTCATCTCGACTCGTTCGAGGCGGCGTTCTGGACGACGGCGCAGGCCGGCGGCGACGTGGACACCACGTCCGCCATCGCCGGCGGCGTGGTCGCCGCAGCGGAAGGAGGCGCTCCGCCGGCGGACTGGCTGCAGCACACCGAACCCCTGCCCGACTGGCTCCCTAAGGCCGTGCGCTGACCGGACGGTGTGGAGTGGGGGCGGGGCGGGACAGCTCGGCGTCGGGGGCGTAACCTTACAGGCGCCATGCCCTACCAACCGCCTACCCACAGCGTCGAGCGCTCGCTCCGAGCGACGACGGGAGCAAAGATCGTCGCCGGTGTGGACGAGGTCGGCCGGGGCGCCTGGGCCGGACCCGTCACCGTGTGCGCGGCCGTCACCGGCCTGCGCCGTCCGCCCGAAGGGCTGACGGACTCCAAGCTGCTGACCCTCAAGCGGCGCACGGCGCTCGCCGCGGCCCTGGAGACGTGGGTCACGGCCTACGCACTGGGGCACGCCTCGCCGCAGGAGATCGACGAGCTGGGCATGACGGCGGCGCTGCGGCTGGCCGCGACCCGCGCCCTGGACGGCCTGCCCGTGCGACCCGAGGCGGTGATCCTCGACGGCAAGCACGACTACCTCGGTGAGCCGTGGAAGGTCCGTACGGTCATCAAGGGCGATCAGTCCTGTGTGGCCGTCGCCGCGGCTTCCGTGATCGCCAAGGTGCGGCGCGACACGCTGATGGCCGAACTGGGCGCCGTCCACGCCGACTTCGGGTTCGGCGACAACGCCGGATATCCGTCGCCGGTGCACCGCGCCGCCCTGGAGGAGCTGGGGCCGACCCCGCACCACCGGCTGTCGTGGTCGTATCTGGACGCGCTGCCCCGGTGGCAGCACCTCAAGCGGGCCCGCATCAGCCCCGACAACGTGGCATTGGAGGCCGGAGGCCAGCTCGGCTTCGACTTCTGAGTGGCCCGAAACGCCACCCGCCGACGCGACTCGCACCGGCGTTTGATAGACATCACCCCATGCCTCTCATCCCCGAGGAGCCTCAGATTCACGAGAGTGTCCCGGGTCCCCGCGCAGTTCCGGCCGCCGGCCGTCCCGCGATGACCCCCCGCCCTGTCCCTGGTCCCCGCCCGGCCCCCGCGCGGTCCGGCGATCCCGGCCCGCGCAGCGGCCCCGTCCCGGGCCCACGTCCTCCGCGTCCCGCGGCGGGCGCCCCGGCGGCCACCGCGCAGGTCCAGCTGATCCCCGCCCCCGCGGAGGGTGCCCTGGGCGCCGCGGACGAGGCCGTCGACCTGCTGCTCGACGCCGGCCGGGCGCCCGGCGAGGTCCTGGTCCTCACCACCGGCGACCCCCACCCGTGGGCGGCCCACGAGCTGTCCTTCGGCGAGGCGTCCTACTGGGCGCAGCACGACGCCGGGGACGACGTCTTCTACGCGGCCGCCGATGCCGAGCGTGCCGCGTCCCGCCCGGTCGTGGTCGTCGCCGTCAACGGTGGTTCGGACGCCGAGGTGGCCCGTGCGCTCCCCGCGGCCATGGCCCGCGCCGGTGCGCTGCTGATCGTCTGTGGTGACCCGAAGCGCGTCAACGCCCTTCTCTCCGCAGGCGTCTGACGTCCGGGTCCGGTGGCCGGCCCGCCCGTGAGGGGCGTGTCGGCCACCGTGCCGTCCCGGGTCACCGGGCGGCGGTGCGGCGGTGCGCTTCGGGCGCTCCGCCGCCGAAGCCGATCCGTGCGGCCGGGTAGGGCGAAGAGCGGGGGCAGCGTCCGCTGCGGCCCTCGCCGAGGATCTGCCAGCCGCTTCGGGTGAGGGTGATGTACGCGCCGCAGCGCAGCCCGTGCAGGCTGCATGCGTCGCGCAGCCCCCACATCCACGCACCGTCCTCCTCGGTCCAATGGGCCTCGCCCTCACGGCAGTAGAGGAGTACGGCCGTCCGTATGGGCACCCGTCTGCGCAGGTCGTGCGGGATGATCTGGCGCAGTCGGCTCAGGAGCGCATTGCGCAGCTCCCAGCCGTCGGCGACGCCCGCCCGTCCGGTGTGTCGTGCGAAGGACGCACTGGCCGCGAGCCGTTCGTCGGGATCGAACACCGCGATGACGGCCGTGGACGGTGTCGGCAGGTGGCGGGCGTACAGACCGGTGACGACCTCGCGCGGATTGCGCAGCAGGGGGATGCCGGAAGCCACCCACTCGGCCGGCTCAAGCAGCCTGCCCAGATGGGGAGCGGAGTCGGCGGACGGTGCAGGAGCGAAGCCGAAGGCCACGGTTCTCCCTTCGTCTGCACGCCCGCGGAGCCGGGCGGAGGGGCAGGCAGGGCGGCCCGCCGCGACGGCAGCCTTGGCAGACCGCGAGCGGGCGGGGGTGGGGAGCAGGTTCAATTCTCGCGGCCCCATCAGCCGTGCGGCAACGATCAATTGACGCCAGTGACCGGTATCTGACGATCCGCCGACTAAATTCCGCTTCGCCTTGCCCGCCCGTCCCGGTTCACCCCTGGACGGCCAGGACCAGGGGGAACACTTCCGCCGCCCCGGACCGTCGCAGCAACCGAGCCGCGACGGCAAGGGTCCAGCCCGTGTCGGCCAGGTCGTCCACGAGCAGGACCGGCCCGTCGGCCGCCGACAGTGCCTCGGCGAGCGCGGGGGGAACGGTCAGCGCTCCGTCCAGGGCCCGCAGGCGCTGCGCGCTGTTGGTCCGCGGAACCCGGGTGTCCGCTTCGGCGTGTCCGTACTCGACCGTGCCCAGGAGCGGCATGCGGCCGACCCGCGCGATGTGCTCGCCCAGCGAGCGGATCAGCCGCGGCCGGGTGCGGGAGGCGACGGTGACGACCCCCACGGGCCGCGCGGGAGCGTCCGGCGCCCCGGACGCCCAACCACCGCTTCCCCTCGCCCAGTCGGCCAGTACCGTGACCACCGCGTCCGCCACGTCATCCGGAATGTCAGCGTCCGGGACGTGGGGGGCGAGGAGCGGCCGCAGCCGGTTGCCCCAGCCGATGTCGGAGAGTCGCCCCAGCGCCCGGCCTGTGGCGGCCTGCTCGCCCGCCGGGATACGGCCCTTGAGGTCCACGCCGACCGCCGGCATGCCCGTGGGCCACATCCGCCGAGGTTCCACCTCCACCCCCGGGCGGCCCAGTTCGCCCCGGGAGGCGTCCAGGGAGCCGGCGGACACGTCGGCGCCGAACCGGGGAGCCGCGCAGTTGTCGCACCGCCCGCAGGGGGCAGCCTCCTCGTCGTCCAGCTGGCGCCGCAGGAACTCCATCCGGCACTGCGTCGTCGTGGCGTAGTCGCGCATCGCCTGCTGCTCCGCCTCGCGCTGGCGCGCCACCCAGGCGTAGCGCTCCGCGTCGTACACCCAGGGCTCGCCCGTCGCCGTCCATCCGCCGCGCACCCGGTGGACCGCCCCGTCCACGTCGAGGACCTTGAGCATGGTCTCCAGCCGCGAGCGGCGCAGCTCGACCTGGGGCTCCAGGGCGGGCAGCGACACGGGGCGCTCGGAGGCGGCCAGCACCGCCAGCGTGCGGCGGACCTGCTCCTCCGGGGGGAAGGCGAGCGAGGCGAAGTACTTCCAGATCGCCTCGTCCTCGCGGCCCGGCAGCAGCAGCACTTCGGCGTGCTCCACGCCGCGTCCGGCGCGTCCCACCTGCTGGTAGTAGGCGATGGGGGAGGACGGCGAGCCCAGGTGGACGACGAAGCCGAGGTCGGGCTTGTCGAAGCCCATGCCGAGGGCGGACGTGGCGACGAGCGCCTTGACGCGGTTGGCGAGCAGGTCCTCCTCCGCCTGCTGGCGGTCCGCGTTCTCCGTCTTGCCCGTGTACGAGGCCACCACGTGCCCGCGGCGCCGCAGGAAAGCCGTGACCTCCTCGGCGGCGGCGACGGTGAGGGTGTAGATGATGCCGGAGCCCGGCAGCTCCTCCAGGTGGTCGGCGAGCCAGGCCAGGCGGTGCGCGGCGTCGGGCAGGGTCAGCACACTCAGGCTCAGGCTCTCGCGGTCCAGCGGGCCGCGCAGGACCAGCGCCTCCTCCGCGCCCTCGCCCGTGCCGAGCTGCTCGGCGACGTCGGCGGTCACGCGGGCGTTGGCCGTGGCGGTGGTCGCCAGCACCGGGACACCGGGCGGCAGGTCGGCCAGCATCGTGCGCAGCCGCCGGTAGTCCGGCCGGAAGTCGTGCCCCCAGTCGGAGATGCAGTGGGCCTCGTCGACGACCAGCAGACCGGTGGCGGCCGCGAGCTTGGGCAGCACCTGGTCACGGAAGTCGGGGTTGTTGAGCCGCTCGGGGCTCACGAGCAGGACGTCGACCTCGCCCGCGGCGACCTCGGCCTGCACGGTCTCCCACTCCTCGGTGTTGGAGGAGTTGATCGTGCGGGCGTGGATCCCCGCCCGGGCGGCGGCGTCCACCTGGTTGCGCATGAGGGCGAGCAGCGGGGAGACGATCACCGTCGGGCCGCTGCCGCGCTCGCGCAGCAGCGCGGTCGCGACGAAGTACACCGCCGACTTGCCCCACCCCGTGCGCTGCACGACCAGCGCGCGGCGGCGGTGGGCGACGAGCGCCTCGATCGCGCGCCACTGGTCCTCGCGCAGTCTCGCCGTGCCCGTGGTGTCTCCGACGAGACGGGCGAGGACGGTGTCCGCCGAGGTGCGGAGGGCTTCGTTGGTCATGCCCCCATGCAACACGAGGGCACTGACAAAGCGCGAATGGGCCGCGTGGCCTGTGGAAAACCCCGGCGGCAGGTTGTCCACAGCGTTAGTACGACAATATTCCGGAGTTATCCACAGGGGTGGCGGGTCCGCTCGGCCCCGCGGGACTCTCGGGCCATGACGCAGCCCGATGAATCAGCTCCCATGTCGTCCTCGCCCGCCCCCTCGACCCCCTCGTCCGCGGTTCCTTCACCTGCCGGGGGAAGCGGACCGGAGACGCAGATCACCCTGCGCAGCCCTGCCGAACTCGCGGACGCGCTGCCGTACCTGATGGGCTTTCACCCGACCGACTCGATCGTCCTCCTCGCGCTGCACGGCGAGCGCGGCCGCTTCGGCGGCCGGCTCAGGCTCGGCATCCCGGGCAATGAGGCCGAATGGCCCGACGTCAGCGACCAGCTCGCCGAGACCCTCGTCACCGGCTGCGACAAGCGCGGCTCCCGCCCCGACGGCATCGTGCTGTTCCTGTGCCAGGACCCTGCGGAGGGCGAGACGGGCCGGCAGGTGAGGGAACGGCTCCACCCGCTCGCCCAGAGCCTGCGCCTCGCCTGCGGCGGGCTCGACGTCCCCGTGTACGAAGCCCTGTGCATCTCCGACGGCCGGTTCTGGTCCTACTGCTGCCCCGGCGAGCGCTGCTGCCCGTCGGAAGGCGTGCCCCTGGCCCTGCCGGGCACCTCGGTGATGGCCGCGGCGGCCGCCTACGCCGGCATCCAGGTCCGCGGAACGCTCCGCGAGATGGAGGCGCGCTACGCGCCGCTGACCGGCCCCCGGGCCGGGGAACAGGAGACGGCACTGGACGCGGCCGCCGCGGATCTCGTTCCGCGCATCCTGTGGGGTACGGACGGCGAGACCGTCCGTCAGGAGACGCTCGCCCTCGCCGGTCTGCTCATCGGGCGCTTCCACGAAGCCCCGCCCGTGGCCGGCCGGGCGGCGGCCGACGAACGCGACGACGCCTTGGTGGCCGCCGACGAGGCGGCGGCCATTGTCCTCGGCCTCCAGGACCGCACCACGCGGGACCGGGCCGCCGAATGGATGGAGGGGCCGCAGGCCCCGGCCGCGCTGCGCGTGTGGCGCGCCCTCGCCCGGCGCTGCGTGCCGCCCTACACCGAGCACGCGGCCGCCCCGCTCACCCTCGCCGGATGGGTCGCCTGGTCCACCGGCGACCAGCCCGAGGCCCGGGTCGCCCTCAGCAGCGCCCTGAGCGCCGACCCCGACTACCTCTTCGCCCAGCTCCTGCACCGCGCCTGCAACGACAGCATGGACCCCGAGCTCCTGCGCCGCTGTCTGCGCCGTGAGCGCGCCGGCCGGGCCGTGCACCCCCCGACGCCGGACGCGGGCGCCGCCCCGGTCCTACCCACGGAAGCGGCCACGGCCCCGTCGGCCCCGGACACCCCGGCACCCGAGGGACGAAGCCGCAGGACCACCGGCCCGGGCGGGCCCGGCGGCCCTGCCGGCCCGGGCGGGGCACGCCGCCCCGCGGGCCCGGCAGGGGCGAGCGGGCCCGCCGGGAAGGCCCGGCCGCGGCGTACGGGGCCGCGAGGGGTGCGTGGACGACAGTGACCGGGGCCACTGCGCATCCCCGTGACCTCCACGGGCCCCTCGCCGTTCACCTGAGTGGCCCGCAGTCGTCGTCGGTCGTCCAGGCCCGTGATGCCCACAGGGAGCGCAGACACGTGCAAGGCATTGCCCCGAACGGTCCCTCGATCCGCCGCCCACCCGAACAGAGACGGGCCCCCGCCGGCCGACCCCAGGGACCGCAGCCCGTGCACGAGGCGCTGATCTGCGTCGCACTGCCCGCGCTCGCGATCTCCTCCCAGCATGGGCAGCTCACCGGTCACGGCCTCGACGGCTTCTACCGCAGCGGGCGACGGCTGCTGGCCCGGTGCCGGGTCAAGGTCGCCGGCGCCGAGCCGGTGCCCGTCCAGGGGCGCATGCTCGGCGCGGAGCGGGCCCGCTTCGTCGGTACGGTGCGCACCCCCGCCGACGCGGGGCCCGACCCGGCCGTCACCGTGGAACGGGTCCGGGACGCCGAGGGCATCGAGCGGATCACCGTGCGCAGCGCGGCCGTCCACGAGCTCCGGCTGGTCGTCGAGGTGTCCCTGGGCACCGACCTGGCCGAGCTGGGCGCGATCGCCGCGGGACGGGCCGGGCCCGAGGTGCCGGCCGCGGTGCACGGTTCCGGCCTGCGCTGGTCCACCCCAGGGCTGCACGCCGTCGTCACGGCCGACCCCCCGCCCGGGGACGCGCTGGCCTCGGCCGGCCTGCTCTGCTGGGAGATACAGCTGCCACCCGGCGGCAGCCGCACCGTCGAGCTGCGGGTCCGCCCGGAATTCCCCGGCAGGCCCCGCACGCCCGAGCCGGCCGTCCACGGCCGCGGCGGAGCGGCGCCGCCCTGGGGCGACGCCGAGGCCGACGGGGACGATGCCCGAGCCGCGGCGCTGCTGGCAGCCGGCCTCGACGACCTGCGGGCCCTGCTGGTGCGCGATCCGGGACACCCGGCCGATGCCCACCTCGCCGCGGGCATCCCCTGGCGGTGCGGTCACCTCGCGCCCGCCGAGGCCCTGTGGGCCGCCCGGATGACCTTGCCCCTGGGCGTGCGGCTCGCCGCCGGCACGCTGCGCACCCTGGCCCGTACGCAGCAGACCGGGCCGGGCCCTGACCGCGGCCGCATGCCCGGTGCCCTGCGGCACACAGGGGCGCATCTGCCGCCCGGCTGCACGGGCGTCGAGGCCACGCTCCTGTTCCCCGTCGTGCTCGCGGAGGCCAGGCGCTGGGGTCTGCCCGCCCAGGAGACGCAGGCGCTGCTCCCCGCCGCCGAGCGCTGCCTGGACTGGCTGCGGACCGCGGCCGGGGACGGCGCCTATCTCGCGGACCCGGTCCCGGGCGGCCCGTACCGCTGCGAGGTGCAGGCGCACGCGCACCGGGCCGCCCTGCTCGGCGCGGACCTGCTGGAGTCGTACGACCGCCCCGGGGCCGCTGAGCTGCGGGAGTGGGCGGCCGAGCTGCGCCGCCGCTTCCGTGAGGGCTTCTGGACCGACGACCCGGGCGGCGGGCGTCCCGTGGCGGCCCGGACGCCCGACGGCCGGCGGATACCTCACCTGGGGAGCGCCGCCGCGCATCTGCTCGACACGGGGCTGCTGGGCGGCGGGGAGTATGCCCCGGGGCTGCTGGACCGGGTGCAGACCGAGCAGCTGGCCCGGCTGCTCGGCAGCCCCGCCCTCGACTCCGGCTGGGGGCTGCGCAGCCTCGGCTCCAAGGAGCCCGGCCACAATCCCTTCGGGCACCGCAGCGGGGCCGTGCGGGTCCATGAGACGGCCGTGGCCGTGGCCGGGCTCGTGGCGGCGGGCTACGAGAAGGAGGCGAGCGGCCTCCTGCGCGGGGCGCTGGACGCCGCCGAGGTCTTCGGGTACCGGCTGCCGGAGATGTACGCGGGGGAGCAGCGCACCGCCGGCAGCGCGCCGCTGCCGCATCCGGCGGCGTGCCGGCCCGCGGCCGTCGCGGCGGCGGGCGCGGTCCACTTGCTGGCCACGCTCGCCGGGGTGCGGCCCGACGTGCCGGCCGGCACGGTGGCCCTCCGCCCTCCGCGCACCGCGCCCCTGGGCGAGCTGCGGTTCACCGGGCTCCGCGTGGCCGAGCAGCCGTTCGCCGTCCGGATCAGCAGACTCGGGCTGGGCATGGTCGAGGAGGCAGCCGAAGGGCTGCAGCTGGGGGCGTGAGGGGCATGGGTACGGGGTTGTCCGAAGGGCTCCTCACGGACCGCGGTCGAGAGCCTGTCCACCGTGACCAAGAGCCTGTTTATCGTCAGGCAGACGACTATGATCACGTCATGCCCTACGACCCGTCGGCCTTCCCGCCCTTCGCCGTCACCGTGGACCTGGTCGTGCTCACGGTGCGACAGCACGCGCTGTGCGCGCTGGCCGTGCGCCGCGGCGAGCCCCCGTTCCAAGGACGCTGGGCGCTGCCCGGCGGCTTCGTCCGGGGTGATGAGGACCTGGCGACCGCGGCCGCTCGCGAGCTCGCCGAGGAGACGGGGCTGCTCGCCCACGACCCGGCGGCGCCCGCGGTCGCCAACGCCGCGCACCTCGAACAGCTCGCCACGTACGGCGACCCGAAGCGCGACCCGCGCATGCGAGTGGTGAGCGTCGCGCACCTCGCCCTCGCGCCCGATCTGCCCGCCCCGCGCCCGGGCGGGGACGCGCGCAGCGTGCGCTGGGCGCCGGTGGAGGACCTGCTGGACCAGGAGGTGGGCTACGGCCGCGAGGACGAGCAGGCCGCCCCGCTCGCCTTCGACCACGCCCGCATCCTCGCCGACGGCGTCGAGCGCGCCCGCTCCAAGATCGAGTACTCCTCGCTGGCGACGGCGTTCTGCCCGCAGGAGTTCACCGTGGGCGAGCTCCGCCGCGTCTACGAGGCGGTGTGGGGCGTCGCCCTGGACCCGCGCAACTTCCACCGCAAGGTCACCGGTACGCCCGGCTTCCTCGTCCCCACGGGCGGCACGACGACGCGCCAGGGCGGCCGACCGGCGCAACTCTTCCGGGCGGGCGGGGCCACGCTCCTCAACCCGCCGATGCTCCGGCCCGAGGCCTGATCGGGCCGGGCCGGCACCGGCCCGACCGGGGGACGGAAGCGGGGGTTCGGCGGCGCCGGGTGTGACACACGTGCTGGAAGATGCTCGCGGTGCGTCGCAAATAGGACATATCGGGTTACGGTGCTCCGGTACGTGCTGCCGCCGTCCCGCGAGTGAAGCCATGATCCAGGCCATTGGGCTGACCAGCGTCCCCCGCCGTCACCAGCCACCCGTCGTCGACGACCTCACCTTCGAAGCCCGTCCGGGCCGCGTCACCGTCCTGCTCGGTGAGCCCGGAGCCGGCAAGACCGCCGCCCTGCGCCTCCTGCTGCGGCTCGACCCGGGCCGCGGCGTCACCCTCTTCCGGGGTCGCACCCTGGACCGCATCCCCCACCCCACCCGCGAGATCGGCGTGATGCTCGGCGATGTCCCGGGCCACCCCTCCCGCACCGCCCGCAGTCACCTGCGCATGCTCAGCGCGGCCGCCGGCGTCCCCGTGGAGCGCGCCGACGACGTCCTTGAGGTCGTCGGCCTCAGCGGCCTCGCCGACCAGCGCCTCGGCGACTTCTCGCTCGGCATGGACCGGCGCCTCGGCCTCGCCTCCGCCCTCCTCGGCGACCCCCACACCCTCGTCCTCGACGACCCCGCCCACGGGCTCTCCCCCCGCGAGACCGCCTGGCTCCACGGGCTCCTGCGCGGCTACGCCGCCCAGGGCGGCGCCGTCCTCGTCACCTCGCGCGACGCCCAGGAAGCGGGCCGCATCGGGGACCAGGTGGTCACCATCGACCAGGGCCGTCTCATCGCCGACCAGGACACCGCCGCCTTCGCGGGCTGCCGGCTGCGCCCCCGCGTGACCGTCCAGTCGCCCCTGGCCAACCGCCTCGCCCACGTCCTCGCCGCCGAGGCCGACACGGCCGACGAGGTGACGGGCGGTCCTTCCGTCGAAGTGGTGCACGAGGGCGGCAGCCGCATCTCGGTCTACGGCAGCACCTGCGCCGCCGTGGGGGAGGCCGCCTTCCGCCACGGCATCCTCGTGCACCGCCTGGCCGAGGAGGTCGGCGACACCGGACCGGTGACCCCTCTGCAGCGCGCCGACGGCCGCCCCGCCGACACCCCGGCGGACGAGGCCGCCGCACCGGAGAAGGCGGTCCCGCGGCCCGCGGCCGACGCCGGTGAGGGCCCCGGCGGCCGCCTGACCGCGCCCGGGCCCGTCTGGCCCCTGCGGTACGAACTGCGCCGGGCCACGGGCGTACGGACCGGCTGGAACGTGGCCGCGGCCGCGCTCGCCGCCTCGCTGGTCGCCTCCGTCCTGCTGGCGCGCACCGACGCCTCCCCGTCGCTGCGGCTGCTCACGGGCTGGCCGGTCTGGCTGCCCCTGCCGCCGGCCGCGTTCGCCGCGGGGCTGCTCGGAGCGCTCGCCTTCGGCCAGGAGTTCCGCTACCCGGCGCTCGCCCCGGATCAGGGAACGGTCCCGCGCCGCCTGGGCCTGCTCGGCGCGAAGCTCGTCGTCACGGCCGGGGCGGCCCTGCTGCTGGCCGTCGCCTCGGCCGGACTGGACGCCGCCGTCCTGCGCCTGCTCTTCGGCCGGTCCGCCGTCCTCCTCGCGGACGGCTGGGGCGTGCCCCTCGTGGGCTGGGCCGGCCTCGTCCTGGGGTGTGCCTGGGCGGGGTTGCTCGCGGCGGGGCTGTTCCGGTCCACCGCCCTGGGGCTGGTGGCCGTGCTGGCGGTGCCGACCGTGGTGGTGCCCGTCCTGGGCGGACTGCTCTCCCGCCCCGCGGCCCGTTCGCTGATCGGACTTCCGGAGCGGCTGCGCTCGGCCGCCGTCGTGCAGTGGCCGGCGGGCCTCGACCAAGGCGTCTCCGCGGCCCTGCGGCTGATGTCGCAACCCACCGGCTGGGCCCTCGCCCTGGCGCTGGCCGGGCTGCTCGGCGCCTATGTCCTCACGGTCTTCAGGGGGCGACCGAGGTGAGGGCTGTGCTATTGCGCCGGGTTGGGCAGCAGCGAACGCAGAGTGACAATCGGTCGGAAGAGGCCGGAGGAATCGACCCATCCTCCTTACGCTCCGCATTCGCCCCCTCGTGCAAGGTGCCCGATTCTGTCCATTTGGACGTCAATTGCGAGGTAATGGGCGATCACCCTTTCGTGTGCTTTTCACCAAAGACCTCAAGGGGCTGAGAGGTGTCGCCGACAAAGGAAGCGTGAGTACCCTTGCGCACACCATGATGACCGCGGCTCGCCCCGCCGACTCCGGCCTCGCCGGCCCGGGCGAGCTTGACCGCTACTCCTACGCGGAGGCCCCCGGGGTCGACCGCGTCGCCCCGTCCGCCTGGGACGGGGACGCGGAGCTGAGCCGGGCCGGCCGCCGCGCCGCCGGCAGCCGTGGCCGGGGGCTGCACGGCCAGCTCGTACAGCAGCTGGGCCAGATGATCGTCTCCGGTGACCTGGGCGCCGACCGCCCGCTGGTCCCGGAGGAGATCGGCCAGCGCTTCGAGGTCTCCCGCACCGTCGTCCGTGAATCCCTGCGCGTCCTGGAGGCCAAGGGCCTGGTCAGCGCCCGGCCCAACGTCGGCACCCGGGTCCGCCCCGTCAGCGACTGGAACCTGCTCGACCCCGACATCATCGAGTGGCGGGCCTTCGGGCCCCAGCGCGAGGACCAGCGCCGGGAGCTCTGCGAGCTGCGCTGGACCATCGAGCCGCTGGCCGCCCGGCTCGCCGCCGGCCACGGCCGGGAGGACGTCCAGCAGCGGCTCGCCGACATGGCCGAGATCATGGGCCACGCCCTCGCCCAGGGTGACTCCCTCACCTTCGCCCGCGCCGACGCCGAGTTCCATTCACTGCTGCTGCAGGTCGCGGGCAACCGGATGCTGGAGCACCTCTCGGGCATCGTCTCGGCCGCCCTGCACGTCTCCGGCGCCTCGGCCGGCGGTTGCGACCGCCCCACCGAGGCGGGCGTCGGGCAGCACCTGCGGATCGTCGACGCCGTGGCCGCGGGCGACGCCGCGGGGGCCGAGGCGGCGATGCGCCAACTGCTCGTCACGCACCCGGAGGTCGAGCGCGTGGTGCCCGCGCCGCGCGAGCACTGAGCGCGGAAGGGCACCGGAGCGCGGTACGTACGGGACCGCTCGTCCAGCGCGCGCGTACGGCCGTGCGCGCGGGCCGGACGAGCGTTCTGCACGCCGCGGACGGCGACCGAGTCGTCGATCTGTCCACTTCAGTGGCTGTTCACCCCGTTATGCGGTGTGACTCGGGCCACGAGGAACGGGCGTAACGCTCCTTGAGGCAGCGCGATGACTAAAGAGGTGGTGGTCGCGGAGGGAATACAGGTCTCGTCCGAGGCGCTGTGTTGCTCTGCATCATCGCCCGCGCCGTCGGTTCATCCTTGCCGACGGTCGTCGGAACCGGTCGCCCGTCCAGGGCGGGCCGGTGCCGGAAGCCGTTTCCATCGTTCCGAGAGGTTGTTCGTGTCGGCCAGCACATCCCGTACGCTCCCGCCGGAGATCGCCGAATCCGAGTCTCTGATGGCGCTCATCGAGCAGGGAAAGGCCGAGGGGCAGATCGCCGGCGACGACGTGCGTCGGGCCTTCGAGGCTGACCAGATTCCGCCAACCCAGTGGAAGAACGTTCTGCGCAGCCTCAACCAGGTCCTCGACGAGGAGGGTGTGACGCTGATGGTCAGTGCCGCAGAGGCGCCCAAGCGCACCCGCAAGAGCGTCGCAGCGAAGAGCCCGGCGAAGCGCACCGCCACCAAGGCCGTTTCCTCCAAGACGGTCACGGCCCGGCAGGCGTCCGCTTCGACGTCCGCCGCGTCCTCGGCATCCGCCCAGGGCGCGTACGACGCCGAGGCCGACGAGGCCGTGGCGCCCGCCAAGAAGACCGCCGCGAAGAAGGCGGTCGCCAAGAAGACGGTGGCCAAGAAGGCCACCGCCAAGAAGACGACGGCCAAGAAGACCGCCGCGAAGAAGGACGCCGACGAGCTCCTCGAGGACGAGCTCCTCGAAGAGACCCCCACCCCGGGCAAGGGTGAGGAAGAGGACGAGAGCGGCGAGACCAAGGGCTTCGTCCTGTCCGACGAGGACGAGGACGACGCCCCT
This sequence comes from Streptomyces cinnamoneus, assembly GCF_014650495.1. Taxonomy (GTDB): domain Bacteria; phylum Actinomycetota; class Actinomycetes; order Streptomycetales; family Streptomycetaceae; genus Streptomyces; species Streptomyces cinnamoneus. The sequence goes on from NZ_BMVB01000009.1 coordinate 82,969, forward strand.
GCGCAGCAGGTCGCGGTCGCCGGTGCCACGGCCGACCCGGTCAAGGACTACCTGAAGCAGATCGGCAAGGTCCCCCTGCTCAACGCCGAGCAGGAGGTCGAGCTCGCCAAGCGCATCGAGGCCGGTCTGTTCGCCGAGGACAAGCTGGCGAACTCCGACAAGCTGGCCCCGAAGCTCAAGCGCGAGCTGGAGATCATCGCCGAGGACGGCCGGCGCGCCAAGAACCACCTGCTGGAGGCCAACCTCCGTCTGGTGGTCTCCCTGGCCAAGCGCTACACCGGCCGCGGCATGCTCTTCCTGGACCTGATCCAGGAGGGCAACCTCGGTCTGATCCGCGCCGTGGAGAAGTTCGACTACACCAAGGGCTACAAGTTCTCCACGTACGCGACCTGGTGGATCCGTCAGGCGATCACGCGCGCGATGGCCGACCAGGCCCGCACCATCCGTATCCCGGTGCACATGGTCGAGGTCATCAACAAGCTCGCGCGCGTCCAGCGTCAGATGCTCCAGGACCTGGGCCGCGAGCCCACTCCGGAGGAGCTGGCCAAGGAACTCGACATGACCCCCGAGAAGGTCATCGAGGTCCAGAAGTACGGCCGTGAGCCGATCTCCCTCCACACCCCCCTGGGCGAGGACGGCGACAGCGAGTTCGGTGACCTCATCGAGGACTCCGAGGCGGTCGTTCCGGCCGATGCGGTCAGCTTCACGCTCCTGCAGGAGCAGCTGCACTCCGTCCTCGACACGCTCAGCGAGCGCGAGGCGGGCGTGGTCTCCATGCGCTTCGGTCTCACCGACGGTCAGCCGAAGACCCTCGACGAGATCGGCAAGGTCTACGGCGTCACCCGCGAGCGGATCCGTCAGATCGAGTCCAAGACGATGTCGAAGCTGCGTCACCCGTCGCGTTCGCAGGTGCTGCGGGACTACCTCGACTAGTCCGGACGGTTCGTCACTCATCCACGCCGCAGGGCCCGGTACCTCCTCGAAAGGGACCGGGCCCTGCGGCCGTTCCGGGGTGCGGGGATGCGCACCAGGGGTGACTCTGGGTAAGTTGAAGACTCCATTCCGTCAGGAGAGTCCTATGCGAGCCCTGAGGTACCCACTGGCCGTGGCCGTCGCGCTGCTGCTGGCGGTCCCCTGCCCGGTGCGGGCGGAGGACCGCGGGGTCGTCGGGGGTCAGATCGTGAAGGTGGCCGACGCGCCCTGGATGGTGGCTCTGGCGAGCCGGGAGCGGTTCGGCGGTGTACGGTCCGGGCACTTCTGCGGCGGGGCCCTGGTGGGGCGCACGACGGTCGTGACGGCCGCGCACTGCCTGAGCCAGGAGGTCCTCGGTGTCGACGTCCTCGACGCCAAGGACCTGCGGGTGATCGTCGGCCGTGACGATCTGCGCGGCACCGCGGGCGCCGAGGTGCCGCTGCGGAGCATCTGGGTCAACCCGGACTTCGACACGGAGACCAATGCCGGCGATGTGGCCGTGCTCACGCTCGCGCAGCCCGCACCGACCGGCCGTTCGATCGGGATGGCGCAGGCCGGGGACGCGGCGTACGAGCCGGGTACGGCGGCCGGGGTCTACGGCTGGGGCGATGTGAACGGCACCGGTGCGTACTCGGTGAGACTGCGCGGCGCCCGGGTGCTCGTGCTCGACGACACGCTGTGCCGGCACGCCTACCCGGGCGGCCCCGAGGGCACGTACGACCCGGCGACGATGCTCTGCGGCGGGCTGCCGCTGGGCGGGCGGGATGCCTGCCAGGGGGACAGCGGGGGGCCGCTGGTGGCGCGGGGGCGGCTGGTGGGGCTGGTGTCGTGGGGGAGTGGCTGCGCCCAGGCGGGGCGGCCGGGGGTGTACACGCGGATCTCGTCGGTGGCCGCGCTGGTGCGGGCCCACAGCACCGAGAGTCTGTCGGGAGCGGCTCCTGCGGCGGCGCTGCCCGGTGCCTCGGCGCCGCTGGCCAGGCCGCAGCCCGAGGGTCCGGCGCACTGGGGTCCGCGGTGAACCGGCCGGTCGGCGCGGGGTGCGGGCGCACGAGGGTACGAGAGCGGGCGGCGTCCCCCGCTCTGGGGGAGCCGCCCGCGGCTGTCCAGCCCTGGGTGGCGGGACCTCGCTCGTCGTGGGGTGCGATGTGTCAGCGTTCCGTGGGGACTCAGTGGTCCTCGTCGGACGCGGACGCCGGGACGGCCGTCAGCCGCTCCGTCTCGTCCTGTATCTCCGCGGCGATCTTCTTGAGTTCTGGCTCGAACTTACGACCGTGGTGGGCGCAGAAGAGCAGTTCACCGCCGCTCATGAGAACGACGCGCAGGTATGCCTGAGCGCCGCACCGGTCGCAGCGGTCAGCGGCCGTCAGCGGGCTCGCGGGGGTCAGAACAGTAGTCACGTCGCCTCTTCTCTAGCTCGACGAGCTGTCGTACCAGGGTCAACATCCAACCAGGCCGAAAACGTTCCCGCTCGTGGCTTTTCCTCGAAACTTCCTTCCGAGTGAGCCGGATCTTGACGTTTGGCGGCGAATGAGCCGTATTGCGTGGGCTTACGGTTTCACATCGCTGGGGGCTGTCGTCCTCCCCGGCCGGCTTGCCGGGTTGTTCTTGAGGACGTGCCCGGAGCCTAAATGGTTCATGCCTCGAAGGGAACGTGATGTGCACGTCACCCCAACGGGGTATCGAACGCCTGATCGATTCTCGATTAGGATGGTTGTTCTCAAGGGTGGCGGCACAAAGGCTCTACCTGGCCTCGGTACCCTCTGAACGGCAACTGAGCCACTCATGTGCCCGAACTCTGGGCAGACAGAAATTCAGCGAGGAGCGAACCGCGTGACCGCCGATACGTCCGTGCCGTCCACCGCATTGCTGACCGGGGCAGACCGGGACGGATCCAACTACACCGCGCGGCACCTGCTCGTCCTCGAAGGTCTCGAAGCCGTCCGCAAGCGGCCCGGCATGTACATCGGCTCCACCGACAGCCGTGGCCTGATGCACTGCCTGTGGGAGATCATCGACAACTCCGTCGACGAGGCCCTGGGCGGGTACTGCGACCGCATCGAGGTGATCCTCCACGACGACGGCTCGGTGGAGGTGCGCGACAACGGCCGTGGCATCCCCGTGGACGTCGAGCCCAAGACCGGGCTGTCCGGCGTCGAGGTCGTCATGACCAAGCTGCACGCGGGCGGCAAGTTCGGCGGCGGCTCGTACGCCGCCTCCGGCGGTCTCCACGGCGTCGGCGCCTCCGTCGTCAACGCGCTCTCCGCGCGACTGGACGTCGAGGTCGACCGGAACAGCCGGACCCACTCGATCAGCTTCCGCCGTGGCGTGCCCGGCATCTTCACCGAGTCCGGGCCCGAGGCCCCGTTCGACCCGGCCAACGGCCTCCTCAAGGGCAAGAAGGTTCCCAAGGCCCGCACCGGCACCCGCGTCCGCTACTGGGCGGACCGCCAGATCTTCCTCAAGGACGCCAAGCTCTCCCTGGAGACGCTCTACGGGCGCGCCCGCCAGACGGCCTTCCTGGTGCCGGGCCTGACGATCGTCGTCCGCGACGAGCGCGGCCTGGACGGCCAGGAGAGCACCGAGGAGACCTTCCACTACGACGGCGGCATCAGCGAGTTCTGCGAGTACCTCGCGCAGGACAAGGCCGTCTGCGACGTGCTGCGGCTGAGCGGGCAGGGCACGTTCAAGGAGACCGTGCCGGTCCTCGACGACCGCGGCCACATGACCCCGACCGAGGTCACCCGCGAGCTCGGCGTGGACATCGCGCTGCGCTGGGGCACCGGCTACGACAGCACGGTGAAGTCCTTCGTCAACATCATCGCCACCCCCAAGGGCGGCACGCACGTGACCGGATTCGAGCGCTCGATCACCAAGACGGTCAACGAGGCCCTGCGCTCGGCCAAGCTGCTGCGCGTCGCCGAGGACGACGTCGTCAAGGACGACGCCATGGAGGGCCTCACCGCGGTCGTGACCGTCCGGCTGGCGGAGCCGCAGTTCGAGGGGCAGACCAAGGAGGTGCTGGGCACCTCGGCCGCCTCCCGGATCGTGGCCAACGTGGTGGCCAAGGAGCTCAAGGCGTTCCTGACCTCCACCAAGCGCGACGCCAAGCAGCAGGCCCGGGCCGTGCTGGAGAAGGTCGTGGCCGCCGCCCGCACGCGCATCGCGGCCCGCCAGCACAAGGAGGCGCAGCGGCGGAAGACGGCGCTGGAGTCCTCCTCGCTGCCGGCCAAGCTCGCCGACTGCCGCAGCGACGACGTCGAGCGCAGCGAGCTCTTCATCGTCGAGGGCGACTCGGCGCTCGGCACGGCGAAGCTGGCGCGGAACTCCGAGTTCCAGGCGCTGCTGCCGATCCGCGGCAAGATCCTGAACGTCCAGAAGTCGTCCGTCTCGGACATGCTCAAGAACGCCGAGTGCGGCGCGATCATCCAGGTGATAGGAGCCGGGTCCGGCCGGACCTTCGACATCGACGCGGCGCGCTACGGGAAGGTCATCTTCCTCGCCGACGCCGATGTCGACGGCGCCCACATCCGCTGCCTGCTGCTGACGCTCTTCCAGCGCTACATGCGGCCGATGGTGGAGGAGGGCCGGGTCTTCTCGGCGGTGCCCCCGCTGCACCGGGTGGAGCTGACCCACCCCAAGAAGGGGCAGGACAAGTACATCTACACCTACTCCGACAGCGAGCTGCGTCAGACGCTGATGGAGCTGGACCGCAAGGGTGTCCGCTACAAGGAGGGCATCCAGCGCTACAAGGGTCTCGGTGAGATGGACGCCGACCAGCTCGCGGAGACCACGATGGACCCGCGCCACCGCACCCTGCGCCGGATCAACATCAGCGACCTGGAGGCGGCGGAGCGCGCCTTCGACCTCCTGATGGGCAACGAGGTCGCGCCGCGCAAGGAGTTCATCACCAACTCCGCGGCGACGCTCGACCGCTCGCGCATCGACGCCTGACCGCGGGCGTCCACCCCCGGGTGGAGAGACGATCTCCACCCGGGCTCCACCCCGGATCCACCCGTGCTCCGATCCGCGCCGGGAGCCGACTCCGTAGCGTCGTATGCGTTGGTCATCCCCGCGCATCCGCGGTCCGCCCGCGCTCTTACGGAGGCACTCCCATGTCCGGTCCTTCCGGTCTGCTGTCCGGTCCGCTCGACGCCGCGGTCGTCGTCGCCGTCTGCGCCCCCGTGGCGTGGACCACTCGAATGACGCGGACCACTCGCATATGGACCACGCGAATACGGACCGACGCCTCAGGGGCGGTGTGGGCCCGGGCCGGGGTGGTGGTCCACCGGGCCCGGGGGATCCGCCCGGCGTACCGTGTCCCTGCCGGTGCCTGAGCCCGACGTGCCGGGGGAAGGACCGCTCGTGCCGTTCGAGACCTGGACCGAGTGGCCTGCCCGCGAAGCGCTCGTCAACGTGGGGGTGCCCCGGCGCCGGCAGGCGATGTCCTGGGTGGTGCGGACCGTCCTGGTCGGGCTCTTCCTGTGGAACGTGCTCCGGGAGGGCGCCTTCGACGGGTGGGGGTACGCCGCCCTGGGGGCGGGGTTCCTGCTCTGTGCGGCCGCGGTCCGGCGCTGGTACTCCTCGACGCTCGACCAGCGGCTGTGGCTCTCGGTGGGGCTGCTGGGGGTCCTGGCGGCGGTGGGGGCCGTTGCCGAGCTCGCCGGCGTGCATGCGGCGGCCGCGGGGCTGTGGTGCGTGGCGGGTGCGCTGGCGGTGGAGCGGCTTCCGCTCGGACCGGGGCTGGCCGTCGCCGCTGTCTGCATGGGGGCGTACGTCCTGGCGGGCGTGGACCGCTCGGTGACGACGGCCGGGACGGTGGGCGGCGTCCTGCTCATCGGGTACGCGCTGAGGCTGGACGAGGAGGCGCGGGGGGCCGGGTTCCGGCTGCTGGCCCAGGAGCGGGCGGCCCGGCAGGCGGAGGCGGAGTCGGCGGCGCTCGCCGAGCGGGCGCGCATCGCCCGGGAGATCCACGACGTGCTCGCGCACAGCCTCTCCGCCCAGCTGGTGCACCTGGAGGCCGCGCGGCTGCTGATCGAGAGCGGTGCGGAGCGGCAGCAGGTCCTGGAGCGGGTGGCGGCGGCCCGGGGGATGGCCCGCGAGGGCCTGGCCGAGACCCGGCAGGCGCTCTCCGCGCTGCGCGGGGAGCTGACGCACGCGGAGGACTTCCTGCGGGAAGCGGCGGCCTCGCAGGGGGCGCGGCTGGAGGTGACGGGGGAGCCGCGCCGGCTGTCCGCCGAGGCCGGACTCGCCGTGCGGAGGGTCGCACAGGAGGCGCTGACCAACGTGCGCAAGCACGCTCCGGGCGCACGGGTGGAGATGGGATTCGCCTATCTGGTGGGGGAGGTGGAGTTGTGGGTGCGGGACAGCGGCGCACACGGGACCGTCGGAGGGCTGGCGGTCTCCGGCGCCGGGTACGGTCTGCTGGGGATGCGCGAGCGCGCCGAGCTGCTGGGCGGCACGCTGGAGGCCGGGCCGGCCGGGCCCGATGAGGAGGGTTTCGTGGTGCGTCTGCGGGTGCCTGCGTGACGGGCGGTACGGACGGCGGGGGAGCGGGCCGGAGGGCGGCGCGCGTGGTCGTCGCCGACGACCAGACCGTGGTGCGCGAGGGCATCGTGATGCTGCTGGGGCTGTTGCCGGGCATTGAGGTCGTGGGGGCGGCAGCCGACGGTCTGGAGGCGGTGCGCCTGGTCGCCGAGAAGGCCCCGGACGTGGTGCTGATGGACCTGCGGATGCCGCGGTGCGACGGGGTGGAGGCGACGCGGCGGATCCGGGCCGAGCATCCGGCCACCCAGGTGGTGGTGCTCACCACCTTCGGCGACGACGACTCCCTCTTCCCCGCCCTGCAGGCCGGTGCGCGGGGCTACCTCACCAAGGACGCCGGTGGGGAGGAGATCGTCCGGGCGGTGGAGCATGTGATGTCCGGGCAGGCCGGGCTGTCGCCGAAGGTGCAACTGCGGCTTCTGGAGCGGCTCTCCGCCGAAGGCGATCCGCGCCCGGCCGCCGGGCCCGTGGCCCCCGGCGAGCTGCCGGACGGGCTCACGGCCCGGGAGGCGGAGGTGCTCGCGCTCGTGGCCGAGGGCATGACGAACGCCGAGATCGCCCGCCGCCTGCACGTGAGCACGGCGACGGTGAAGACGCACATCAACAACCTGTTCGCCAAGACGGGGGTCCGTGACCGGGCGCAGGCCGTGCGGTACGCCTTCCGGTACGGCATCGCCCGGCCTCCCGGGGCGCCCATCACCTGATGGGGTGAACGTCCGCTGGTGCGACGGGCTGGATCTTTCCGGTCTGTCCATTCTTGGGCACGCGGCCAACGGGGTCGGCGACCAAGGAGAGTTCTGTGAGAGACAGCGACGGGCGCGTTGCCGTAACGGTTCAGCGGACGGCCGGGGGCGAGCCCGCACGCGATGCGGCAGGGATCTACCGCGAGGTCCAGCGCAGCCCCGCCTTCCGGGAAGTGCGCCGCCGCTACCGCCGGTTCGCCTTCCCCGTCACGGTCGCGTTCCTCGGCTGGTACCTGGCGTACGTGCTGGCGGCGATCGCGGCGCCGGAGACGATGGCCCGTCCCGTGGCGGGAGCGCTCAACGTCGCCATGGTCGCCGGGCTCGCGCAGTTCGCCACCGCCTTCCTGCTCACCTGGGCCTATGCCCGCCACGCCCGGCTGCACCGCGACCCCGCCGCCCGGGAGCTGCGCTGGGCGGTCGCCGTGAAGACGCTGCAGGGCGACGCGCGGTCGCAGCGGCGCGCGATCACGGCCGGGCCGGCGCGTGACGCCCGGGCGGTGCGGGGGCCGGGTGAGCTCCGTTGACCGGGGCCCACCAGGGCCTGGCGCCGGCCCTCTTCACCGCCTTCGTCCTGACCGCCCTCGCCATCGCCGCCTGGGCCGGGCGCCAACGCCGTGGCTCCACCGAGGAGTTCTACGCGGGCGGCCGCCTGTTCTCCCCCCTGGAGAACGGTTTCGCCATCGCCGGCGACTACCTGTCCGCCGCCTCCTTCCTCGGCATCTCCGGCCTCATCGCCCTCTACGGCTACGACGGAATGCTCTACTCCGTAGGCTTCCTCGTCGCCTGGCTCGTCGTGCTGTTCCTCGTCGCCGAACTGGTCCGCAACTGCGGCCGGTTCACCCTCGCCGACGTCCTGGCGGCCCGGCTGCGCGAGCGTCCGGTCCGCATCGCCGCCGGCTTCTCCTCCCTCACCGTCTCCGTCCTCTACCTCGTCGCCCAGATGGTCGGCGCGGGCAGCCTGGTGGCCCTGCTGCTCGGCGGCACCGGCGACCGGGCCCGTGGCTGGACGGTGGTCGTCGTCGGGGCGCTGATGGTCGTCTACGTCACGCTGGGCGGGATGCGGGCCACCACCTGGATCCAGATCGTCAAGGCCGTGCTGCTCATGGGCGGCACGGTCGTGCTGACCGTCCTCGTGCTCGTCCGCTTCCACGGCGACGTCTCCGCCCTGCTCACCACGGCCGCGGACCGCAGCGGGCAGGGCCGGGCCTTCCTCGCCCCCGGCCTGAGGTACGGCCACGACCTCACCTCCCGGCTGGACTTCATCAGCCTCGGCCTCGCCCTCGTCCTCGGCACCGCCGGGCTGCCGCACATCCTCGCCCGCTTCTCCACCGTGCCCACCGCCCGCGCCGCACGCCGGTCCGTCATCTGGGCCATCGCCCTCATCGGCGGCTTCTACCTGATGACCATCGTGCTCGGCTTCGGCGCCGCGGCGGTGCTCGGCAGCGACGCCGTGCGCGCCTCCAGCCCGGCCGGGAACACGGCCGTGCCCCTCCTCGCCCTCGACCTGGGCGGCGGCGCCGGCTCCACGGGAGGAACGATCCTCTTCGCCGTCGTCGCGGCCGTCGCCTTCGCCACCATCCTCGCCGTCGTCGCGGGCGTCACCCTGGCCTCCTCCGCCTCGGTCGCCCACGACCTCTGCGCGACGCTCGGCCGGCGTACGGGCCGTGCGCGCCGCGGGCCCCGCGGCGAGGTCGCCGTCGCCCGCGCCGCGGCGGCCGGCACCGGCGCGGTCGCCATCGGCCTCGGGCTGCTCGCCCAGAACCTCAACGTCGCCTTCCTGGTCGGCCTCGCCTTCGCGGTCGCCGCCTCGGCCAACCTCCCCGTCCTGCTCTACTCCCTCTTCTGGGGCCGGTTCACCACGCGCGGCGCGGTCTGGTCCGTCGTCGGCGGGCTGCTCCCGGCCCTCGCGCTCGTGGTCCTCTCCCCGGTCGTCTCCGGTTCCCCGGACGCCCTCTTCCCCGGGCTCGACTTCCGGCTCTTCCCCCTGGAGAACCCCGGACTGGTCTCCGTGCCGCTCGGCTTCCTCGCCGGCTGGCTCGGCACCGTCACCTCACCGGAGCCCGCGGACGCCGCCGGCCACGCCGAGGCCGAGGTGCGCTCCCTCACCGGCGCCGGCGCGGCCTGAGGGGCACGGCACGGCAGTTGGCCGGTTCGGCGGGGCGGAAGACCGCCCACCGCCTTACTGCCCGTGCAGGGCCGGTGGTAGACGTGGGGGACCCGCGAGCGAAGGAGCTCTCCATGCGCAAGCTCGTCGTACCGTTCGCCTCCGTCCTGCTGGCAGGAGCCGCAGGACTCACGTTCAGCGCGCCCGCCGGAGCGGCACAGGCGGCCGGGCAGGTCCCGGTCACCCAGGAGTGCGGGAGGTTCTGTCCCGCCAACTACGACCCCGTCTTCTGCAGATTCTCCGACGGATCCACCGGAAGATTCACCAACCAGTGCTTCGCCGTCGTGCACGCCTGCCAGCGGGGTCTGACCATCCTGTCCTGCCACCGGGTCCCCGGCACGGCCTGAGGCGGCTGACGCACAGGCCCTACCGTCCCGCCCACGCGTAACGGTGCTCGGGGCGGCCCGTCTCGCCGTACCGCAGCGTCAGGCTGAGCCTTCCCGACTCCTCCAGGCGTTTGAGGTACCGCTGGGCCGTCGAGCGGCTCAGCCCCGAGCGCTCCGCCACCTCGTGCGCCGACAGCGGCCGTGCGGCGTCCGAGAGGACCCGCCGTATCAGGTCCGCGGTCGGGGCCGAGTGCCCCTTGGGCAGGGGCGCGGTGGCCGAGGCGGTGCGCAGCGCGCCGAAGATCCGGTCCACCTGGTCCTGCTCCGCCTCCTCGGCCCCCTCGAACGTGCGGCGCAGCCGCGCGTAGGCGTCGAGCTTCGCCCGCATTCCGGCGAAGGAGAACGGCTTGACCAGGTACTGCAGGGCGCCGTAACGCATCGCCGTGCGGACCGTGGCGATGTCCCGGGCAGCGGTGACCATGATGACGTCCGTGTGGTGGCCCAGCTGCCGGATGCGGCGCACCAGCGACAGCCCCGTCTCGTCCGGCAGGTAGTGGTCGAGCAGCACGAGGTCGATGCCGCCGCGCTCCAGCAGGGCCAGTGCCTGCGCCGCGTTGTGGGCCGTCGCCCGGACGCGGAAGCCCGGCACCTTCGCCACGTACGCGGCGTTGATCTCGGCGACACGGAAGTCGTCGTCCACGACCAGGACCTCGATCATCGGTTCACTCCTTCGAGGGATCGCACCGCACCCGGCGGCCCGGCCTGCGGATGCAGCGCCTCCGGCAGCTCCACGGTGAACACTGCGCCCCCGCCGTCGCGTTCACCGACCCGGGCCGAGCCGCCGTACCGTTCGGCGAGCCGCCTCACGAGCGAGAGGCCCAGGCCCCGGGGCCGGTTCGGGGCCGCCTCCTTGGTGGACCAGCCGTCGGCGAAGACCAGCTCGCGGGCCGCGGCGGGCACGCCCGGCCCGTTGTCCGCGACGCTCATCACGACCGTCGCGCCGGTCACCCGCACGTCGACCTCCACGAACGCCTCCGCCCGGTGCCCGCCGGCCGCGTCCAGCGCGTTGTCGACGAGGTTGCCGAGCACCGTGACCAGGTCCCGGGGGTCCACCACCCGCCCCGGGAGACGCGTCCCGCCGCTCACGCGCAGCGCCACCCCGCGCTCCGCCGCGACCGCGCTCTTGCCCACCAGCAGGGCGCTGACCAGTGGCTCGTGCACCCGCTCGGTCACCTGCTCGGCGGTGGCCCGGTGCGCGCCCGTCACCTCGGCCACGAAGTCCACGGCCTCCTCGTACAGCCCGAGCTCCAGCAGTCCGACGATGGTGTGCAGCCGGTTGGCGTGCTCGTGGTCCTGGGCCCGCAGCGCCTCGGTCAGCCCGCGGGTGCCGTCCAGCTCCCGGCCGAGCTGTTCCAGCTCCGTACGGTCGCGCAGCGTGGCCACCGCACCGCCGTCGGCGGTGCCCATCCGGTTGGCGACGAGCACCCGCCCGTCCCGGACGGTGAGCAGGTCCGTACCGCTCACGCGCCCCGTCAGGACGTCGGCGGTCCGGCCGGGCGGCAGCACGGCGTCCAGCGGCCGGCCGATGGCGTCCGGCCCGAGGCCGAGCAGCCGCTGCGCCTCGTCGTTGACCAGGCGCACCCGGCCGCGCCGGTCGAGCGCGACGACGCCCTCGCGGATGCCGTGCAGGATCGCCTCCCGCTCGTCGAGCAGGGCGGAGATCTCGGAGAGTTCGATGCCGTGGGTGCGCTTGCGCAGCCGCCAGGAGAGGGCGAACGCGGCCAGGGCGCCGGCACCGAGCGCGGCACCGGCGTACGTCAGGAGGCCGGGCAGGGCGTGCAGCAGGACGTCGCGCACGTCGTCGTAGGCGATGCCGACGGAGACGGCGCCGACGATGGCGCCCTCGGTGTCGCGCAGCGGCACCTTGCCGCGGGCCGAGCGGCCGAGGGTGCCGTTCTCGATGCCCGTCCACTCGTGTCCGGTCAGGGCCGGGCCCGGATCGGTGCTGACGTGCCGGCCGATCTGGCCGGGGGTGGTGTGGGAGTAGCGGATGCCGCGGGTGTCGACCACCACGACGTAACTGGCCTCCGTGGCCAGGCGGATGCGTTCGGCGGCGGCCTGGACCGGGCCGTCGGGGTCGGGGCGGCCGGCGAGCACGGCGTGGGCGATGCCGGGTTGCGCGGCGGTGGCCTGGGCGATGGCCAGCGCCCGGTGCTCGGCCTGCTCGTCGAGCTGGGCGCCGAGGGGCCTCAGGAACAGGCCGGCGGTGAGCGCGGTGACGCCCGTGGTGATCAGGAGCTGGACCGAGAGGACCTGCGCGAAGACGCGGCGGGGCCACCGGAGGCGCATGCGTGTCCCTTTCGTCCTGCGGTCCGTCGTCCGGTCGTCCGGTCCGGCGGGCATGTCCTGGTGATCGGCGCGACCGAGATCACTGCCGTGGACATGCATGTCATCGATGCATACCGAACGTAGCCGGACGATGGCCTCTTGTGTCGCCCCCGTGTCACTTTTGTTGTTCTATCGCGAGCAAAACGAGCAGAACAGGCTTCGCGCACTCAAGTCGCACAGCGCACACAAGACTGCCCATGTGGCGCACGCCACTCCTAACCTCCAGCACCGGCCGCCCCGCACGGGACGGCTGGGCAGGCCGGCCCCTGAACATCCCGGCAGCGGAGGCGGACGCATGAACCACGACACCCCACCCGGCACCCCGCCCGACGGCGCCCCGGCGATCGAACTGCGCGGCGCGGGCAAGACGTTCCGCACCCCCTCGGGCGCGGCGCACACGGCCGTCCGCGATCTCGACCTGACCGTCGCCCAGGGCGAGTTCGCCGCCGTCGTCGGCCCGACCGGATGCGGCAAGTCCACCACGCTCACGCTGGTCAGCGGCCTGGAGGAGCCCACGGAAGGCGACGTATTGGTCGGCGGCGAGGCGGTGACCGGCATCCGGCCCGAGGTCGGGTTCGTCTTCCAGCAGGACGCGGTCTTCCCCTGGCGGACGGTGCTGTCCAACGTGATGGCCGGGCCGCGCTTCCGCGGGGTGGCGAAGGCCGAGGCGCGCGAGCGGGCCCGCGACTGGCTCGGCCGGGTGGGCCTCGCGGCCTTCGAGGACCGCTACCCGCACCAGCTCTCCGGAGGGCAGCGCAAGCGGGTGGCGCTCGCGCAGACCTTCGTCAACGACCCGGCGATCCTGCTGATGGACGAGCCCTTCTCGGCGCTCGACGTGCAGACCCGGGCGCTGATGTCGGACGAGCTGCTGGAGCTGTGGAGCGCCTCGCGGGCCGACGGCAGGAAGGCGTCCGTCGTCTTCGTCACCCATGACCTGGAAGAGGCCATCGCGCTGGCCGACAAGGTCGTGGTGATGACGGCCGGGCCGGCCACCGTCAAGCAGGTCTTCCCCATCGACCTGCCCCGGCCGCGCAAGGTCGAATCCGTCCGGCTGGAGCCGGAGTTCATCGAGATCTACCGGGAGATCTGGTCCTCCCTCGGCGAGGAAGTCCGCATCACCCGCGAGAGGGGTGCCTCCCATGTCGCCTGAATCCCTCACCGCCACCGTCGTGGCCGAAAAGCGCGCCCCGGGGCGCACGGAAGCACGCGCCCGCGCGGCGCGCAACCGCCGGCTCGTGGTCCTCGGCGCCCGTGTCCTGGTGTTCGTCGCCCTGGTCACCGCCTGGGAAGTCATGGCGCGCACCGAGGTCATCGACACCTTCAACTTCTCGATGCCGTCGGAGATCTGGGACCAGATCGTCCAGTGGACGCTGCACGGCACCCCGCAGGGGCCGCTCGGGGAACAGATCTGGGCCACGCTCTACGAGGCTCTGCTCGGCTGGGTCATCGGCGTGGCGGCCGGCGTGGTCCTGGGCATCGTGCTCGGCCGCGTGCCCTTCCTCGCCGACGTCTTCGGTCCGTACATCAAGGTCCTCAACGCGCTGCCGCGGATCGTCCTCGCGCCGATCTTCCTGATCTGGTTCGGCCTCGGGCCCGCCTCCAAGGTCGCCTCGGCCGTGGTGCTGGTCTTCTTCCCCGTCTTCTTCAACGCTTTCCAGGGCGCCCGCGAGGTCGACCGCAACCTCGTCGCCAACGCGCGCATCCTGGGCGCGAGCCACCGCCGGGTGACGCTGCAGGTCGTCATCCCCGCCGCCACCTCGTGGATCTTCACCAGCCTGCACGTCAGCTTCGGCTTCGCCCTCATCGGCGCGATCGTCGGCGAGTACCTCGGCGCGGCGAAGGGCATCGGTCTGCTCGTCTCCCAGTCGCAGGGCACCTTCAACTCCGCCGGCGTCTACGCGGCGATGGTCATCCTCGCCGTCGTCGCCCTCCTCGCCGAAGGACTGCTGACCTTCGCCGAGAAGCGGCTCTTCCGCTGGAAGCCCGGCGGGCCCGGCAGCGAGCGCTGACCCGCCCGGCGATCCCCACCTTCCTCCACCCCTCTCCACCCCCCGACTTCACCGTAAGGAACGGATCATGCGTACGTTCGGCAAGAGCGCCAAGGTCTCCGCGATGGCCGTCGCGGGAGTGATGTGCCTGTCCCTGACCGGTTGTGCCGACGACTCCTCGGCGAACAAGCAGGACAGCGAATCGCTCAAGGGCGACACCGTCAAGATCATGGTCGGCGGCCTGGACAAGGTCATCTACCTGCCGGCGGTGCTCACCCAGCGCCTGGGCTACTTCCGGGAGGAGGGCGTGGCGGTCAAGCTCCTGAGCGAGCCGGCCGGTGTGCAGGCCACCACCTCGCTGGTCTCCGGCGACGTCCAGGGCGTCGTCGGCTTCTACGACCACACGCTCGACCTGCAGGCCAAGGGCAAGCAGGTCGAGTCCGTCGTCCAGCTCGCCCAGACGCCCGGGGAGGTGGAGATCGTCTCCAAGCAGGCCGCCTCCGGCCTGGCCTCCCCGAAGGACTTCAAGGGCAAGAAGCTCGGCGTCACGGGCCTCGGCTCGTCCACCGACTTCCTCACCAAGTACCTGGCGGTCAAGAACGGCGTGCAGGTCAGCGACTTCACCCCGGTGGCCGTCGGCGCCGGGCAGACGTTCATCTCCGCCCTGGAGAAGGGAGCCATCGACGGCGGCATGACCACCGACCCGACCGTCGCCCAGGTCCTCGCCAAGGACCTCGGCAAGGTGATCGTCGACATGCGCACCCCGGAGGGCTCCCGGGCGGCGCTCGGCGGGCTCTACCCCGCGTCGAGCCTGTACATGAACACCGATTGGGTCGACACCCACAAGGAGACCGTGCAGAAGCTCGCCAACGCCATGGTCAAGACCCTGAAGTGGATGTCGGAGCACACGCCCGAGGAGATCGCCGCCCAGATGCCGGCCGACTACGCCAAGGGCGGCAAGGAGCAGTACGCCAAGGCGATCGAGAGCACCCTGCCCATGTTCACCAAGGACGGCGTGATGCCCGCCGACGGGCCGAAGACGGTCCTGGAGGTCCTCAAGTCCTTCAACCCCACCCTGAAGAACGCCTCCGTGGACCTCAAGAAGACCTACACCACCGAGTTCGTGGAGAAGGTCGGCTGACGCGGCTCGCCCGGCGGCCGTGCTCAGGCCGCCACGGCGATGGCGACGACGTCCATGCGGGCCGGCGTGCCGAGCGCCTTGCCGCAGCTCTCCGGCCGGGGCGGCTCGGCCGCTCCCTGCTCGACCAGGACCGTCCAGGCGCGCCCGTCGGCGTGCGCGACGGTCACGGTCCAGCGGGGCGCCGCGCCCTCGGTCGCGGTGACGTCCAGGGCGTCGGCGTCCTCCTCGCCGGTCAGCGCCCGCACCGCCAGCTCGGCGGCCTGGCCGGGGCGGTCCCAGGCCGAGCGGCCGCGGCAGTTGCGGGTCACGACGCGGCCGTGGCGCGCGGCTTCGAGCGCCTCCTTGACGGCGTGCGCGGTGGCCCGCCCGTAGGCGTAGCCGTAGGGCAGGACGACCAGCGTCGGCGCGAAGCGGTGACCACCTATGTGGGTGACCTCCCAGATCTCGGTGCCGCCCGCGGCGGTCAGCTCGGCGGCGAGGGGGCGGCCCAGCAGCGCGCAGCAGCGGTCGCGCTTGCCGTTGGTGCAGACGAGGGCCAGCGGGTCACCGTCGTACGCCTCCCACAGCCCGGCGTGCTCGCCGGCCCCCAGCGCCGCCAGGTCCAGCTCCAGCAGCTCCGCGGGGTCGGTGAGCAGGGTCGTACGGATCCAGGAGCGGCCCGGCGCGGTGTGCGCGACGAAGACCTGCTGGGTCGTGGGCTCGTGGCAGTCGGCGTGCCGCCCGGGGCGGCGGATCAGTGCGATCCGGACGCCGGTGCCCGCGGCCGCCGCGTCCAGGGCACGGCCGGCGGCGGGGTCCAGGTGGCTGGCGGTGAGCGCGTCGGCACCCCACGGGCCGGGCTGCTCGATCAGCAGCCACGTCCGCGCGGTCGCGGCGGTGCCGGCCAGGGGCTCGGTCAACTGGCGGGAGGCGGTCGCGCACGTGCTCACATAGGCAAGCCTAACCTGAGCCTGTCCGGGGCGGCACAGGGAGCCCGGTGGCCCCGGTGGCCCCGCTGGCCCCGGCCGGCACGTGCGGTCCCCTCCTATCCTGGGGCGGGTGAGCGAACCCGCCCGACTCATGATGGAGACGCCCCCTTGGCCAAGCGACAGATCCCGGTCATCGTCCTCGCCGGCTTCCTCGGGTCCGGCAAGACGACCCTGCTCAACCACCTGCTCTCCCGCAGCGGCGGCAGCCGGATCGGGGCCGTCGTCAACGACTTCGGCAGCATCGAGATCGATGCGATGAGCGTGGCCGGCCAGGTCGACTCCATGGTCTCGCTGGGCAACGGCTGTCTGTGCTGTGCCGTGGACACCAGCGAGCTCGACGGCTTCCTGGACCGGCTGGCGCGGCCCGCGGCCCGCATCGACGTCATCGTCATCGAGGCCAGCGGCCTGGCCGAGCCCCAGGAACTCATCCGGATGATCCTGGCCAGCGACAACAAGAACATCGTCTACGGCGGGCTCGTCGAGGTGATCGACGCGGCCGAGTTCTCCGGCACGCGCGCCCGGCACCCGGAGCTCGACCGGCACGTGGGCATCGCCGACCTCGTGGTCCTCAACAAGGCCGACCGGATCGGGGACGCGGCGCGCGAGGGCCTGCTCGCCACCCTTGCGGAGCTCGCGCCGGGCACGCCCGTCGTCCCGGCGTCGTACGGGCGCATCGACCCGGAGCTGCTCTTCGACCGCAAGCCCCGCGAGGAGCGCAACGAGGCGATCCTGCAGTTGTCCTTCGAGGACCTGTGCGCGGCGGACGAGGAGGACGGCCACGACGGGCACGGCCACGGCGGGCACCTGCACGCGGCCTACGAGAGCGTGGAATTCATATCCGACGAGCCGATGCACCCGCGCCGTCTGATGGACTTCCTCGACCGCCGGCCCGAGGGCCTCTACCGCATCAAGGGCTTCGTCCACTTCGGCGTCGCCGGGCACCGCAACAAGTTCACCGTCCACGCCGTCGGCGACTTCCTGCGGTTCTACCGTTCGGCGTGGACGCGCTCGGAGCGGCGTGCCACCCAGCTCGTCATGATCGGCAGCGGGATCGATGCCGCAGCACTGCGGGCCGGGCTCGAAGCCTGCCGCGACACCGCACCGCAGGACACCGACGAGCACAGCATGTGGGGTGTCCTGCGGTACGCGCAGTCCTGAACCGGCCGTGACGGGCCGGCCCAGGACCGCGCGGTCCTGGGCCGGCCTGCCGGCCTGCTACACCGGCCCGGCGACCACGGCCACCGGCTTCGCCAGGGGTGTGCCGGAGCCGTCGCGGCGCGGGTCGGGCTCCGGCAGCGGAACGGGCGTGCCGTTCGCGGCCGCGGCGCGTGCCGGGGCGGCTCCCGCCCAGGCCAGCACCAGGCAGTCCTCGCCCTTCAGGAAGCGCTGGCAACGCACGCCGCCCGTCGCCCGGCCCTTGCGCGGGTACTGGTCGAACGGCGTCAGCTTGGCCGTCGCCTCCGAGACCGTCCCCGGCAGGCCGCCCCGGACGCCGGCCACCGTGAGGACCACCGCGTCCTCGGCGGGGTCGGCGGCCGTGAACGAGATGACCTTGGCACCCGCCGACAGCTTGATGCCGGCCATGCCGCCCGCGGCCCGCCCCTGCGGCCGGACCTGCGCGGCCTGGTACCGCAGCAGCTGGGCGTCGTCCGTGATGAAGACCAGGTCCTCCTCACCCGTCCGCAGCTCGACCGCGCCGACGATGCTGTCACCGTCCTTGAGGGAGATGACCTCCAGCTCGTCCTTGTTGGCCGGGTAGTCGGGGACCACGCGCTTGACGACGCCCTGCTCGGTGCCGATCGCCAGACCCGGCGAGGACTCGTCCAGCGTGGTCAGGCAGACCAGGCGCTCGCCGTCCGCCAGGGACAGGAACTCCGACACCGGAGCGCCGCCGGCCAGGTTCGGGGCGGACGCCGTCTCCGGGAGCTGCGGCAGGTCGATCACCCTCAGCCGCAGCAGCCGCCCGGCCGAGGTCACCGCGCCCACCTCGCCGAGGGCCGTGGCCGGGACGGCCGAGACGATCACGTCGTGCTTCACGCGCTTGGTCTCGCCCGTGCCCGGCGGGAACGGCTCGCCGCCGGCCGTACGGGCCAGCAGGCCGGTGGAGGAGAGCAGCACCCGGCACGGGTCGTCCGCCACCTGCAGCGGCACCGCCGACGCCGGGGCGCCCGCCGACTCCAGCAGGACCGTGCGCCGGTCGGTGCCGAACTTCTTGGCCACGTCGGCCAGTTCGGAGGAGACGAGCTTGCGGAGCTCGGTGTCGGACTCCAGGATGCGGGTGAGCTCCTCGATCTCGGACGTGAGCCGGTCGCGCTCCGACTCCAGCTCGATCCGGTCGAACTTCGTCAGGCGGCGGAGCGGGGTGTCCAGGATGTACTGGGTCTGGATCTCCGAGAGCGAGAAGCGCTCCACGAGTGACGCCTTCGCCTCCGCGGCGTTCTCACTCGATCGAATGATTCGGATGACCTCGTCGATGTCGACGAGCGCCACCAGCAGACCCTCGACCAGGTGCAGCCGGTCCTGCCGCTTGCCGCGCCGGAACTCGCTGCGCCGGCGGACCACCTCGAAGCGGTGGTCGACGTAGACCTCCAGCAGCTCCTTCAGGCCCAGCGTCAGGGGCTGGCCGTCGACCAGGGCGACGTTGTTGATGCCGAAGGACTCCTCCATCGGCGTCAGCTTGTAGAGCTGCTCCAGCACGGCCTCGGGGTTGAAGCCGTTCTTGATCTCGATGACCAGGCGCAGGCCGTGGGCGCGGTCGGTGAGGTCCTTGACGTCGGCGATGCCCTGCAGCTTCTTCGAGCCGACCAGGTCCTTGATCTTGGAGACGACCTTCTCCGGGCCCACCGTGAACGGCAGCTCCGTGACCACCAGGCCCTTGCGGCGGGCGCTCACGGTCTCCACGGCGACGGTGGCACGGATCTTGAAGGTGCCGCGGCCCGTCTCGTAGGCGTCCCGGATCCCGCTCAGACCCACGACGCGGCCGCCCGTGGGCAGGTCGGGGCCGGGGATGTACTTCATGAGCGTGTCGAGGTCGGCGCCCGGGTGCCGGATCAGGTGCCGGGCGGCGGCGATCACCTCGCCCAGGTTGTGCGGCGGCATGTTCGTCGCCATGCCCACCGCGATCCCGGACGAGCCGTTGACCAGCAGGTTCGGGTAGGCGGCCGGCAGGGCCACCGGCTCCCGCTCACTGCCGTCGTAGTTCGGCGCGAAATCGACGGTGTCCTCGTCGATCGACTCCGTCATCAGGGACGTCGGCGACGCCATCCGGGCCTCGGTGTAGCGCATGGCCGCGGGCGGGTCGTCGTTGCCGAGGGAGCCGAAGTTCCCGTGCCCGTCGACCAGGGGAAGCCGCATGGAGAAGGGCTGCGCCATGCGCACCAGGGCGTCGTAGATCGAGGCGTCGCCGTGCGGGTGGAGCTTACCCATCACCTCGCCGACGACGCGGGCGCACTTCACGTGGCCCCGGTCCGGCCGCAGGCCCATCTCGTTCATCTGGAAGAGGATGCGGCGCTGGACCGGCTTGAGGCCGTCCCGGGCGTCCGGCAGGGCGCGGGAGTAGATGACCGAGTAGGCGTACTCGAGGAAGGAGCCCTGCATCTCGTCGACGACGTCGATGTCGAGGATCCGCTCCTCGAACTCTTCCGGCGGCGGGGTCTTCGTGCTGCGGCGGGCCATCGCGGCTGCTGCTCCTTCGATCGATGCCGAGGCGGGTACTGACGCCGACCATTGTGGACCGCCCCACTGACAACCCCGACCGCGACCCGTCCCGGGCGTGTACGGCGGGTCGGGAACTTCGCCAGATGTCAGCGCGCTTGCATACAGTGACAGCACTGTTCATCACGCGAGTCGTCGCGAGGCACCGCGAGATCTCAAGAGATCGAAGGGACGTACATGCCCATGGGTCACACGGCCACGCAACAGGCCGGTTCCGGCGGCCTGACAGCGACAGAGCACCGCCTGGCCAATGGCCTGCGGGTCGTGCTCTCCGAGGACCATCTGACCCCGGTCGCGGCCGTCTGCCTCTGGTACGACGTCGGCTCGCGCCACGAGGTCAAGGGCCGCACCGGCCTCGCCCACCTCTTCGAGCACCTGATGTTCCAGGGCTCGGCGCAGGTCAAGGGCAACGGCCACTTCGAGCTGGTGCAGGGCGCCGGCGGTTCCCTCAACGGCACCACCAGCTTCGAGCGCACCAACTACTTCGAGACCATGCCCGCCCACCAGGTGGAGCTGGCGCTGTGGCTGGAAGCCGACCGCATGGGCTCGCTGCTCACCGCGCTCGACGACGAGTCCATGGAGAACCAGCGCGACGTCGTCAAGAACGAGCGTCGCCAGCGCTACGACAACGTGCCCTACGGCACGGCCTTCGAGAAGCTGACGGCCATGGCCTATCCCGAGGGCCACCCGTACCACCACACGCCCATCGGCTCCATGGCCGACCTGGACGCCGCCTCCCTGGAGGACGCGCGCGCCTTCTTCCGCACGTACTACGCGCCGGGCAACGCCGTCCTCGCGGTCGTCGGCGACATCGACCCCGAGCAGACGCTCGCCTGGATCGAGAAGTACTTCGGCTCCATCCCCGCCCACGACGGCAAGCAGCCCCCGCGCGACGGCACTCTGCCCGACACCATCGGCGCGGAGCTGCGCGAGGTCGTCCGCGAGGAGGTGCCCTCCCGCGCCCTGATGGCCGCCTACCGCCTCCCGCACGACGGCACCCGCGAGTCCGACGCCGCCGACCTCGCCCTGACCATCCTCGGCGGCGGCGAGTCCTCCCGCCTGCACAACCGCCTGGTCCGGCACGACCGCACGGCCGTCGCCGCCGGCTTCGGCCTGCTGCGCCTGGCCGGCGCCCCCTCGCTGGGCTGGCTGGACGTCAAGGCGTCCGGCGGCGTCGAGGTGCCCGCCATCGAGGCCGCCGTCGACGAGGAGCTGGCCCGCTTCGCCGTCGAGGGGCCGACCCCGCAGGAGATGGAGCGCGCCCAGGCCCAGCTGGAGCGCGAGTGGCTCGACCGGCTCGCCACCGTCAGCGGCCGGGCCGACGAACTGTGCCGCTTCGCCGTACTGTTCGGCGACCCCCAGCTGGCCCTGACCGCCGTGCAGCGCATCCTGGAGGTCACCCCCGAGGAGGTCCAGGCCGTCGCCAAGGCCCGCCTGCACCCCGGCAACCGCGCCGTGCTGGTGTACGAGCCGACCGCCCCGCAGGACAGCGCCGCCGCCGACCAGAACGAGGAAGAGGAGACGGCCAAGTGAGCGACGCCGTGGCCGCGAGCACCCCGCAGATGGAGTTCCACCCCCAGCCCGGCCCCGGCCGGGCGACGCCCTGGGCCTTCCCCGCCCCCGAGCGCAGCCGGCTGGACAACGGCCTCACCGTCCTGCGCTGCCACCGCCCCGGCCAGCAGGTCATCGCGGTCGAGGTCAGCCTGGACGCCCCACTGGAGGCCGAGCCCACGGGCCTGGACGGCGTCGCCACGATCATGGCGCGCGCCTTCTCCGAGGGCACCGACAAGCTCAGCGCCGAGGACTTCACCGCCGAGCTGGAGCGCTGCGGCGCCACCCTCGACGCGCACGCCGACCACCCCGCCGTGCGGGTCTCCCTGGAGGTCCCGGCGTCCCGGCTGGACAAGGCCCTGGGCCTGCTCGCCGACGCCCTGCGCGCCCCCGCCTTCCCGGACAACGAGGTCGAGCGCCTCGTGAACAACCGGCTGGACGAGATCCCGCACGAGCTGGCCAACCCCGCCCGCCGGGCGGCCATGGCGCTGGCCGCCGAGATCTTCCCGGCCGACTCCCGGCTCTCCCGCCCCCGCCAGGGCACCGAGGAGACGGTGGCGCGCATCGACGCCGCCGCCGTGCGCGCCTTCTACGAGGCCCACGTGCGCCCCGCCACGGCGACCGTCGTGGTCGTCGGCGACTTCACCGGCATCGACCTCGACGAGGTCCTCGGCACGTCCCTCGGCGCCTGGACGGGCGCGAGCGCCGAGACCCGCCCCGTCCCGGCGGTCAGCACCGACGACACCGGCCGCGTCGTGATCGTGGACCGCCCCGGCGCCGTCCAGACGCAGCTGCTCATCGGCCGTGTCGGCCCCGACCGGCACGAGCGCGTCTGGCCCGCCCAGGTGCTCGGCACGTACTGCCTCGGCGGCACCCTCACCTCCCGCCTGGACCGCGTCCTGCGCGAGGAGAAGGGCTACACCTACGGCGTCCGCGCCTTCGGCCAGGTGCTGCGCTCGGCACCGCCGTCCTCCACCGGCGCCGGCACGGGCATGCTCGCCATCAGCGGCTCCGTGGACACCCCCAACACCGGCCCGGCACTGGAGGACCTCTGGACGGTGCTGCGCACCCTGGCGGCCGAGGGCCTGACCGAGGCCGAGCGCGACGTCGCCGTGCAGAACCTCGTCGGCGTCGCCCCGCTGAAGTACGAGACCGCGGCCGCCGTCGCCGGCACCCTCGCCGACCAGGTCGAGCAGTTCCTGCCGGACGACTTCCAGGCGCGGATGTACGAACGCCTCGCGGAGACGGGCACGGTGGAGGCCACCGCGGCCGCCGTGAACGCGTTCCCGGTCGACCGCATGGTCACGGTGCTCGTCGGTGACGCGGCCGAGATCACCGAGCCGGTCAAGGCGCTGGGCATCGGCCCGGTGACGGTCATCCCGGCCTGACGCCGTCCCCGGCGTGCCCGGCGTCCTGCCGGGCACGCCTGACGGAGGTTCAGCGCGCCGTATTCCCGGCCGCCGTGCCGGACATGGCAGGACAAAGGAGGCGTGTGAGCCCTCAGGGGCTCATGCGCCTCCTTTATGTCCACTTTCATGCAGTGGTTGCATGTTGGTCGTGTGGCGTACGTCATAAAACCCCCGTTCTGTTTGCCGTTCGAATCTGACGCCGATTAGCGTCAGGGCGGCAGTCCGTCAGATCGGAGCCGCAACCGCGGCCCCGGGCAGCCATCGCCGAGTCCCCGAGACACCAGTCGAGGGGAGCCGGGGACCCAAACGTCCCTGGGGTGAATCGGGTCCCTCTCACGAGGGAGCCGTAGGAGACCTTCCTGCTCCGAACCCGTCAGCTAACCCGGTAGGCGAGAAGGAAGGAAAGGATCGCCCAGCCATGGGTAAGCACCGTCGTCCGAGCCGAGCCGTGCGTGTCAGCGCCAACGTCGCGGGCATAGCCACCCTCACCGCCGCGGGCGTGGTCGCCGGTGTCGCCGCCCCGGCCTTCGCCGCATCTGACGAGACCCAGCGCCCCGAGGACACCGGTCTGACGCAGGCCGTCGTCATCGGGGACGTCATGGCCGGCAACGTCGACGCCCAGGCGGAGACGCAGCGCAGCGCCGCCGACGAGGCCGCCGTCCGCCTCCAGGCCGAGGCCACCGCCAAGCAGAAGGCCGCCGAGGCCAAGCAGCGCGCCGAAGAGGCCAAGCGCAAGATCGAGGAGGAGCGCGCCGCCAAGGAGCGCGCCGCCCGCGACGAGGAGCGCAAGCGCCTCGGCACGTACGTGAGCCCGATCGACGGCTCCTACGTCTCCACCTCCTACAAGGCGTCCAGCGGCCTGTGGTCCTCCGGCAGCCACACCGGCATCGACATCCACGCCGCGACCGGCACCTCGGTGCACGCGGTCGCCGCCGGCACCATCGTCGAGGCCGGCTGGGGCGGCGCGTACGGCAACAACGTCGTCATCAAGCACAACGACGGCACCTACACCCAGTACGCCCACCTCTCCTCGCTCGACGTCTCCGTCGGCCAGACGGTCACCCCGGGCCAGCAGATCGGCCTGTCCGGCGCCACCGGCAACGTCACCGGCCCGCACCTGCACTTCGAGGCCCGTACCGGCGCCACCTACGGCTCCGACATCGACCCGATCGCCTACATGAGCGCGCACGGCGTCAGCCTGTAGCAGCGCCCGCGTCCGCGCGAGCGGCGACAGCCTCACGAAAGGCCCCGGCCCCCACGGCCGGGGCCTTCGCGTTGGGCCCGTTCCCGGTTGGCCAAAAAATATCCATGAAACGGCGGACCCGTCGGAAATCCCCTGCGATTGCCATAGAGTCGCTGAACGGGCGTCAATCGGCCGTGCTGCACGGGGGTTGAGTCATTGGTCGGAGGTACACCCATGCGGGGCCGTACGTGAACGGCAATGGCGAGACGGTCCGCGCCGGCGGACGCATTTCCGCGCACGCGGTGTGCACGGCGATCCGCGACGACATCGTCTCCGGCGTTTTCCCGCCGGGCAGCCGGCTCATCGAGGAACTCCTGGCCCGCCGTTACGGCGTCTCCCGGGTCCCGGTGCGCGAAGCGCTGCGCACCCTGGCCTCCGAGGGCTTCGTGACCACCCGGCGGCACGCGGGCGCCTGCGTCGCCGAACCCACCGAGCGGGAGGCCGCCGACCTGCTCGACGTCCGCGCCCTGCTGGAGCCGCTGGGCGCCGCCCGGGCCGCCCAGCGGCGCACGGAGGCCCATCTGAAGGTGCTGCGCGGCCTGGTCCGGCTCGGCCAGGAGCGGGCCCGTGCGGGCCGGACCGCGGAGCTGCGCCCGCTGGCCGACTGGTTCGACGAGACCCTCGCCCAGGCGTCGGGCAGCGCCAGCCTCGCGGCGCTCCTCACCCAGCTGCGCCGCAAGATCGCCTGGGTGTACGCGGCGGAGCCGCCGGTGCGGGCGCTGGAGAGCTGGGAGGCGTGCGCGGCGCTGGTGGACGCCGTGGCCCGCGGGGATGCCGACCGCGCGCGGGCCCTGGCGGTCGCCCGGGCCGGCCGTTCCCCCGGGCAATTCCGGCTGAGCCGGCCGGCGGGCACGGAAACGGCGCCGGCGCCGAAACAATCCGTCAACACGGCGAGCGCCCGTTCTTAACAACCGGCCGCTATTCATGGGGAATAGCGGCGGGGAATTCGTGGCGGTTCCCGGCCGGATGTGAACAGCGGGGCCGCGGCGGCCTTCCCGGCCGCCGCGGCCCCGCCGCGCGCCCGCTCCCGTGGAGCGGGCGGAAAAGGGAAAACAGAGGAAAGACGTCCGGGCGCCCGGAGCGTCAGACGGTCTCCGGGAGCTCCTCAAGACCCTCGGCGACGAGCTTGGCCAGACGGTCGAGCGCGACCTCGGCACCCTCGGCCTCGGTGGCCAGGACGATCTCCTCGCCACCCTGGGCGCCCAGGCCCAGCACGGCGAGCATGGAGGCGGCGTTGACGGGGTTGCCGTCCGCCTTGGCGATCGTCACGGGGACGCCGGCGGCGGTCGCCGCACGGACGAAGATCGACGCGGGCCGGGCGTGCAGGCCCTCGGCCCAGCCGACGTTTACGCGGCGCTCAACCATGGTGTTGCCCTTCAAGTCGATATTGGTTGTCTAGACCATTGTCGCACGGGGCGCACGGTGCCCCGCGCGCCCCCGCCCGGGGCCGTCCGGCCCCGTGGCCAGGGGCCGGACGCCACCACCGCTTGTCGGTGCCCGGCCTTACGCTGGCCCCATGCAGACGCCGCCCGAGCATGTGTACCCGGCTCACTGGGAAGCCGATGTCGTGCTGCGCGACGGGGGCACCGCGCGGATCCGCCCCATCACGCCCGACGACGCGGAGCGCCTGGTCAGCTTCTACGAGCAGGTCTCGGACGAGTCCAAGTACTACCGCTTCTTCGCTCCCTACCCCCGTCTCTCCGACCGGGACGTGCACCGCTTCACCCACCACGACTACGTCGACCGGGTGGGCCTCGCCGCGACCGTCGGAGGCGAGTTCATCGCCACCGTCCGCTACGACCGCATCGACGGCAACGGCATGCCGGCCTCCGGCATCGCCGACGAGGCGGAGGTCGCCTTCCTCGTGCAGGACGCCCACCAGGGCCGGGGCGTGGCGTCCGCCCTGCTGGAGCACATCGCGGCCGTCGCCCGCGAGCGCTCCATCCGGCGCTTCGCCGCCGAGGTGCTGCCCGCCAACACGAAGATGATCAAGGTCTTCACCGACGCCGGATACACCCAGAAGCGCAGCTTCGAGGACGGCATCGTCCGCCTGGAGTTCGACCTCGAACCGACCGACGCCTCGCTCGCCGTCCAGCGCGCCCGTGAACGGCTCGCGGAGGCCCGCTCGGTCCAGCGGCTCCTCGCCCCCCGCTCGCTCGCCGTCGTCGGCACCGGCCGCGAGGCGGGCGGCCTCGGCCGCACGGTGCTGCGCAACGTCCTGGCCGGCGGCTTCACCGGACGCACCTACGCCGTCAACATCGCCTTCCCCGCGGAGCCTTCCGTCCTGGAGCCCGAGGGCGTCCCCGCCCACCGCTCCCTCCTCACCATCGAGGACCCCGTCGACCTCGCCGTCGTCGCCGTGCCCGCCGAGCACGTCCCCGCCGTCGTCGCCGACTGCGGCGAGCACGGCGTCCAGGGCCTGGTCGTCCTCTCCGCCGGCTACGCCGAGAGCGGGGCCGAGGGCCGCGAGCGCCAGCGCGAGCTCGTCCGGCAGGCCCGCACCTACGGCATGCGCGTCATCGGCCCCAACGCCCTCGGCCTGATCAACACCGCCGAGGGCGTCCGGCTCAACGCCTCCCTCTCGCCCGAGCTGCCGGCCGCCGGCCGCGTCGGCCTCTTCAGCCAGTCCGGCGCGATCGGCATCGCCCTGCTCAGCGGCCTGCACCGGCGCGCGGCCGGCCTGGTCGGCATCTCCACCTTCGTCTCCGCCGGCAACCGCGCCGACGTCTCCGGCAACGACTTCCTGCAGTACTGGCACGACGACCCCGACACCGACGTCGCCCTGATGTACCTGGAGTCCATCGGCAACCCGCGCAAGTTCGCGCGCCTGGCCAGGCGGACCGCGGCCCGCAAGCCGCTCGTCGTCGTCAAGGGCGCCCGCCACGGCTCCGCGGCGCCCGCCGGGCACACCGTCCCCACCACCCGCATCCCCGACGCCACCGTCTCCGGCCTGCTGCGCCAGGCCGGCGTCATCCGCGTCGACACCGTCACCGAGCTCGCCGACGCGGGCCTGCTCCTCGCCTCCCAGCCCCTGCCCGCCGGCCCCCGCGTCGCCATCCTCGGCAACTCCGAATCCCTCGCCCTGCTCACCTACGACGCCTGCCTCACCGACGGGCTGCGCCCCCTGATGCCGCGCGACCTGACCACCGCCGCCGCCCCGGCGGACTTCCGTACGGCCCTGACCGAGGCCCTCGCCGACCGGGCCTGCGACGCCGTCGTCGTCACCGCCATCCCCTGGGTCGGCGACACCTCGGCCGCCGACCTCGCCGAGGCCCTGCGCGACGCCGTCGCCACCGCCCCGGCCGGCAAGCCCGTGGCCGTCGTCCACCTGGAGATCCCCGGCCTCGCCGAGGCCCTCGCCGCCCCACCGGCCCGCCCGCCGGCGCCGGCGCCCGGCGACGGCCCGCCCGCCGTGCCGCCGGCGGTCCGCATACCCGCCTACCCCGCCGCCGAGCGCGCCGTCCGGGCGCTCGCCGAGGCCGTGCGCTACGCCCAGTGGCGCAAGCAGGCGGCGGACCCCGGGCGCGTGCCCGAGTACGACGACATCGACGAGGCCGGCGCCGCCGCCGACATCGACGTCCTCCTCACGGCCCACCGCGCGACCCGCGCCGTGACGCTCTCCGCCGCCGACACCCAGCGGCTGCTCGCCCGCTACGGCATCGCCGTCCTGCCCGCCCTCCCCGCACCCGACCCGGACAGCGCCGTCCGCGCCGCGGAGCGCCTGGGCTACCCCGTCGCCCTCAAGCCCACCGCCCCGCACCTGCGCCACCGCGCCGACCTCGGCGGCGTCCGGCTCGACCTCGGCGGCGAGGCCGAACTGCGCCGCTCCTACACCGAATTGACCGAGCTCCTCGGCAGCCCGGAGGAGATCCGCCTCGTCGTGCAGTCCATGGCCCCGCGCGGCGTCGACACCGTCGTCCGGGCCACCATCGACCCCGCCGCCGGAGCCGTCCTCTCCTTCGGGCTGGCCGGCGCCCCCTCCCTGCTGCTCGGCGACACGGCCCACCGCCTCGTGCCCGCCACCGACCGGGACGCCGCCGAGCTGATCCGCTCCGTCCGCACCGCGCCCCTGCTCTTCGGCTGGCGCGGCTCCACCCCCGTCGACACCCCGGCGCTGGAGGAGCTGCTGCTGCGCGTGTCCCGCCTGGTCGACGACCACCCCGAGGTCGTGGGCGCCGACCTGGAGCCGGTGATCGTCGCCCAGCACGGCGTGCACGTCCTCGGCGCCTCCCTGCGCATCGCCCCGCCACCGGCCCGCACCGACCTCGGCCCGCGCAGTCTGCCGCCGTACTGAGCGCCCTGCCCGGGATCGGCGGCAGAGAGGCCCCGTACGCCCCGTAGGATGGGCATATGGCGAAGACCGGTACGACGACCCAGGGGCTGCGCGCGGCCATCGAGCGCAGCGGCTACTACCCGGCTCTCGTGGCCGAGGCGGTGGAGGCCGCCGTGGGCGGGGAGCCGGTCGTGTCGTACCTGGTCCACCAGGAGACGACCTTCGATTCCAACGAGGTCCGCCGGCACGTCACGGTCCTCGTCCTGACCGGCACCCGATTCATCGTCAGCCACACCGACGAGCAGGCCGCCGACAACACCTCCCCGTCGCCGTACGCCACCACGTCCACCGAGTCGGTCAAGCTCGACCGCATCTCCTCGGTCGTGCTCAGCCGCGTCGTCGCCAACCCGGAGGCGTACACCCCGGGCACCCTGCCCCGCGAGGTCGTCCTGACCATCGGCTGGGGCGCCGTCTCCCGCATCGACCTGGAGCCCGCCGCCTGCGGCGACCCCAACTGCGACGCCGATCACGGCTACACCGGCTCCTCCACCGCCGACGACCTGAGCCTGCGGGTCAGCGAGGCGGGTGACGGCCCGGACACCGTCCGCCAGGCCCTCGCCTTCGCCCAGGCGCTCTCCGAGGCCACCGCGGCGACCGCCCGCTGATGTCACGTCCCGCCTTCGCCGGCTCCGCCTGGCACGAGCCGGCCCCGCTCGACCCCCGCACCGCCCCGCTGCCCCGCTACGGCACCGGCTCGCTCGCCGACCTGCTGCCGACGGTCGCCGCGGGCATGGGCGTGCCCGGCCTCGGCACGGGCATGGAGCTGGCCCCCGCCGACCGGGTCTGCGTCTTCCTCATCGACGGCCTGGGCTGGGAGCTGCTGCGCGCCCACCCCGACGAGGCGCCGTTCCTGCACTCGCTGCTGCCGAGCTCGATGAACGGCACCGGCGCGCCCATGACGGCCGGCTTCCCGTCGACCACCGCCACGTCCCTGGCCTCGGTCGGCACGGGCCTGCCGCCCGGCGCCCACGGCCTGCCCGGCTACACCGTCGCCGACCCGGCCACCGGCCGGCTGATGAACCAGCTGCGCTGGCGCCCGTGGACCGACCCGCACGCCTGGCAGCCGTACCCCACCGTCTTCCAGCTCGCCGACGCCGCCGGCGTCGCCACCTGCCAGGTGTCGTCCCCCGACTTCCAGCACACCCCGCTGACGAAGGTCGCGCTGAGCGGCGGCACCTTCCACGGCCGCCTCTCCGGCGAGGAGCGGATGGACCTGGCCGCCGACCGGCTGGGCGCGGCGGACCGCTCGCTCGTCTACACCTACTACAGCGAGGTGGACGGCAAGGGCCACCGCTTCGGCGTCGACTCCGACGAGTGGCGCGGCCAGCTGATGTACGTGGACCTGCTCGCCCAGCGCCTGGCCGAGCAGCTGCCCCCGCGCTCCGTGCTGTACGTCACCGCCGACCACGGCATGATCGACATCCCGTTCGACCCGGAGTCCCGCATCGACTTCGACGAGGACTGGGAGCTGCGCGCCGGCGTGGCGCTCCTGGGCGGCGAGGCCCGGGCCCGGCACGTCTACGCGGTGCCCGGCGCGGCCGCCGACGTGCTGGCCGTGTGGCGCGAGGTGCTCGGCGAGCAGATGTGGGTCGCCGGACGGGACGAGGCGATCGAGGCGGGCTGGTTCGGGCCGCCCGGCCAGGGCGTCGACGACCGGGTGCACGCACGGATCGGGGACGTCGTCGCCGCCGCGCGCGACGACATCGCGATCGTGGCGACCGAGACCGAGCCGAACGAATCGACGATGGTCGGCCTGCACGGTTCCATGACGCCCGTCGAGCAGCTCGTGCCGCTCCTCGAAGTGCGCTCCTGACGGGCGCGCCGCCCGCCCCACGCATCCCACCCTCCCCGCCGACAAAACGAGCCGACAAAACGAAAGGCATTGGCTTTCCCATGCCCGAGCTGGTGTTCTTCTCCGGAACCATGGACTGTGGAAAGAGCACCCTCGCTCTGCAGATCGAGCACAACCGTTCCACCCGTGGCCTGCAAGGCATGATCTTCACCCGCAACGACCGCGCGGGCGAGGGCAAGCTGTCCTCCCGGCTGGGCCTGGTCACCGACTCCGTCGAGGCGGGGGAGGGCTTCGACTTCTACGCGCACCTCGTCGGGCACCTCTCGGCGGGCGGCCGTGCCGACTACGTCATCGCGGACGAGGCGCAGTTCCTCACCCCGGACCAGATCGACCAGCTGGCCAGGATCGTCGACGACCTCGACCTGGACGTCTTCGCCTTCGGCATCACCACCGACTTCCGCACCAAGCTCTTCCCCGGCTCCCAGCGCCTGGTCGAGCTCGCGGACCGCATCGAGGTCCTGCAGGTCGAAGCGCTGTGCTGGTGCGGGGCCCGGGCCACGCACAACGCCCGTACGATCGGCGGCCACATGGTCGTCGAGGGCGAGCAGATTGTCGTCGGTGACGTCAACCAGCCCGAGACCGTGGTCGGTTACGAGGTGCTGTGCCGCCGGCACCACCGCCGCCGGCTGACGGCCGCCGCCGCGCACGCCGCCGCCCTGTCGCCCGACGTGCTGCCGGTGGACCCCGTCGCCTCCGAGTGACCCGCGGCGAGCAGGCGCGCTCCGGCTAGCGGGCCGTCCGCAGCAGGGTGAACGCCGAGCCCTCCGGGTCCGTCACCGTCGCCACCCGGCCGGCCGGCGTCTCCTGCGGAGCGCTCACCACCCGGCCGCCCAGCTCCGTGACCCGCCCGGCGGCCGCGTCCACGTCCGCCGCCTCGAAGTACGGCATCCAGTGCGGCTGGCGCAGCGCGGGGCCGGCGCTGCGGATCGAGGCCACCGGCCGCCCGTCCACGTGCAGCGTGACCGTCTCGCCGTCCATGTCGCCGGCCGCCTTGGCCTCGTAGCCGAAGAGCGCGCGGTAGAACTTCAGTACCACCGACGCGTCATGGGTCACCAGTTCGTGCCAGACCGGGGTGCCCGGCGTGCGCTCGGGCCGGGAGCCGAGCAGCCGCTGCCCCTGCCAGACGCCGAAGGAGGCCCCTGCCGGGTCGGCCGCCAGCACCAGCCGCCCCGCCCGCTCCGCCGCCAACGGGCCCACGCCGACTGTGCCGCCGGCGCAGTGGATCCACTCCGCGCACACGTCCGCGTCGTCGCTCGCCAGATAGGTGGTCCAGGAGCCCGCGAGTTGACGGTCGTGCGGCAGTTCGCCGATTCCGGCGACGTTGCGGCCGTCGAGCGTCGCCCGGACGTACGGTCCCAGGTGGCGCGGGCCCGGGTCGTAGTACGACCAGCCGAACAGCGCGCCGTAGAACTCCTTGGTCGCTTCCAGGTCGTGCACCAGGAGACCGGTCCAGCACGGCGTGCCGGATGCCTGCCGCGGGCCCTCCTCCTCGCCGGTCCCGGAGGATCCCCATACCTCGGTCATCGTCAGTCGTCTCCTCGGACCCTCGTGGTGGCCGCGCGTCCCGCTCCGGCGCGCGCGGGGTGGTACAGGGCGGTGCCCGACCAGATGTTTGCACCACCGGTCGTGGGACGCCTCCGGCCGCGCCGGACTTCACCGGTTCCCGCGGGAGAATGCCCGCATTCGCGTTCCGCTTCACCGCCCGCGAGTCGGCGTCCAGTATCGATCAGCATCGTGGCGTCTGGCCAGGGGGCCGTTCGGCGCAATGCCGGTACGCCAGGATGGGGGTATGACTGCCATCATCACCGCGACGCAATGGGAGAGCGAGGCGGCGGGCGAGCAGCCGCCGACGCTCCTGGACATCCGCTACCGGCCCGGCGGGCCGCCCGGCCGGCCGGAGTACGCGGCGGGCCACCTCCCCGGAGCCGTCTACGTCGACATGGATGCGGAGCTGGCCTCCGCGCCGGGGAAGAGGGGGCGTCACCCGCTGCCGGACGTCGGGGAGTTCGGGGCGGCGATGCGGCGGGCCGGCGTCCGTGCGGACCACCCGGTCGTCGTGTACGACGGAGGTCTGGGCTGGGCGGCCGCCCGGGCGTGGTGGCTGCTGCGCTGGGCCGGGCACCCGTCCGTACGCGTGCTCGACGGCGGCTTCGCCGCCTGGACGGCGGCCGGGGGCCGGCCGGTGACGGAGGTGCCGTCGGTGACGGAGGGCGACTTCGTCCCGCGGCCGGGGGCGCTGCCGGTCCTCGACGCGGACGGCGCGGCGGCGCTGGCGCGCCGGGGGCTGCTGCTCGACGCCCGGGCGGGGGAGCGCTACCGCGGTGAGGTGGAGCCGCTCGACCCGGTCGCCGGGCACATCCCCGGAGCCGTCTCGGCGCCCACGACCGAGAACGTGGACGAGGACGGCCGGCTGCGGCCCGCGCAGGAGCTCGCGGCGCGGTTCGCCGCGCTGGGGGCGGCGGACGGGACCGAGGTGGGCGTCTACTGCGGGTCCGGCGTCTCCGCGGCGCAGCAGGTGCTCGCGCTGGAGACGGCGGGCATCTCCGCGGCCCTGTACGTCGGTTCGTGGAGCGAATGGACGTCCGACCCGGCCCGGCCGGTGGCCACGGGACCGCTGCCGGGCTGACGCTGCCGCGCCCCGGGGCGACCGGGGCGCACGCGGCTAGTCCTGCTTCTTGCGCCGGGTGCCGAAGACGATCTCGTCCCAGCTCGGGACCGCCGCGCGGCGGCCCGGGCGGACGCCGTCGGCCTCGGCCTGGCGGTCCGTGGTGCCGATGAGGCGATCGCGGTGGCCGGCGACGGAGCGCGGCATGAGCACGTCGGCGTACGCGGACCCCGCGCTGGCGGCCGGCGCGGGCGGCTCCACCGAATCCGCTTCCTCCTCCGGCGTGTCGGAGGCCGGGGCGGGGGCCGGGGCCGTGCCGGCCGTCTCCGGGACGACCATGTCGCCCCGGAAGCTGGGCACCGCTTCGAGCAGGCTCGTCAGGGAGTCCCGCTCCTTGGCGGGTTCCTCGGCCGGGGCGTCGTCGGAGGACGCCTCCGGATCCGTCGAGGGGGCCTGCGGCTGCCGGTCCAGGGAGCGGTCCAGCGGCCGGTCGCGGGGCAGACGGGCGATGCGCGGCACGAACGGGAAGCTCGGCTCCGGCGTGTCGTCGGTCTCGCCGATCAGCGCGCGGGCCTCGTCGTCCAGCGCCTGAACGATCCGGCGCGGCGGGTCGTAGGTCCAGCTCGCCGCGCGCGGATCTCCGGCGGCGCGGTAGACGAGCAGGACCTCCCACGTGCCGTCGTCGCGGCGCCAGGAGTCCCACTGGGCGGTGTCCTTGTCGGCGCCGCGCAGCACCAGCCGCTCCGCCACGGCCTCGCCGAGCGGCGGTCCGCCGGCGTTCTCACCCGGACGCCGCACGGGCGTCTTGCGGGCGCGCTCCGCCATGAAGGCGCGCTCGGCGAGCACGGGGCCCTCGAAGCGCCGGACCCGCTCCACGGGGATGCCCGCGAGCTGCGCGACTTCCTCCGCGGACGCACCGGCCCGGATGCGGGCCTGGATGTCGCGGGGGCGGAGGTGGCTCTCCACTTCGATCTCGATCTGGCCGAGACGCGCACGGTCGTTGCGCACGGCGGCACGCAGCCGCTCGTCGATGGGAAGCGTGTACTCCGTGCTGTCCGCAGCCTTGAGCACCAGCCGTGTGCCGTCGTTGGAGACTGCCACGACACGCAGTTCGGGCATGGGGACCTCCCGGGTGGTGCCTGCCGACGTCACCTGCGTCGCTGCTTCCGCTAGTCGAGTGTGGCCTGCCCGGGTAGCAGCCTGCCACAACATTGCCGAGTTGACGGGGCGAGAGCCGCCCGGGCCCCTCCCGTCGGTTCCGGTGGGTTCCGGGCAGCCGGACGGGATATTGGGGCCAGGGCTCGTCACAGTACTCCATTCGGGCCACTGGGGGTGGATCGGCGCGCCAGCGAAGTTCACCTGCGACAAGGGAGTTGAAATGCGCCCCTTGTGGCGGGGCGCCTACCCATGGGTGGCGAGGTTCACACAATCGCCCGATGCGGAACTGTTCGTTAGGCTCGAATGTCTCTTCTGTCTACAACAGGGACTGAAGGTACCAACAGGGGTTGGAGATGGACGACAAAGCCGAAAGCGAGGCAAAAGCCAAGGACAGGCGCCTGGACCTGAGCGTCGCACAAGTGTCCGGCAGTGCACTGGCGGCGGTGGTCGCGGCGCTGCTCGCGGGCAAGCTCGGTGTATATGGCACGGTGATCGGTGCCGGCGTCGTCAGCGTGGTGGCCACCACCGGTGGCACGGTCTTTCACCACCTGTTCAAACGTACGGGTGAGCAGTTCCGCGATGCGACGGGCCAGTCGGCGAGCCGTTCGGAGCCGCAGCCCCGCCGGGTTCCGGTGCGCGGCACGCCTGACGAGACCCGTGCGCTGCCCCGGGCCGAGGACCGTACGCAACTCCTGCCTCAGGCGTCCCGCCCCGACGGGCACCCGGCGCCTTCGAGGGCGCACGCCGGTGCGTACACCGGCGCGCCCCCTCACGCGCACGTCGGCGGATGGCCGGAGGAAGGGGAATACGGGCAGCGCACCACCCACGGCACCCGGCTGCGCGGCTGGAAGCGCCCGCTGCTGGCCGCCGGAGCCGTCTTCGCCCTCGCGATGGGCACGGTGACCGCGGTCGAGCTGGTCTCCGGCTCCAGCGCCGACGGCAGCAAGGACGGGACGACCGTCAGCCGCCTGTTCCAGCCGGAGAAGCAGGGGAAGCAGGAGGACGAGGGTCCGCGGCAGTCGCCCGGAACCGGCTCCCAGGACGGCGGCAGCGAGCAGCCCGGCCGCGACGACACCCCGACGCCGTCCCCCGGTGGCTCGCAGCCGGGCGGCGGCACGGGCAGGACTCCGGAGCCGAAGACCTCCCCGTCGGCCGGGGGCGGCGCCACGCCGTCGCCGAACACCACCCCCGGGCCCAGCGGGTCCCCGGGCGGCGGCACGACCGGCGACGGCAAGGGCGGCACGACCGGCGGCCAGGGGGCCGGCGGCGCCACCGGCGCCCCTTCCGCCCCGCCGCCGGGCCAGAACGCCGCGGCGGGCACGACCACCGGCAAGGACGCGGCCTAGGCGCGGCGGCCCGCGCGCGTGCGGCGTTGCGCCGCGTCGACGCGCTGCCGCGGCCGGCCCCGCCGCACCGCCTCACTCCCCGAGCACGCGCCGCAGGTAGTCGTTGCCGAACACGCGGTGCGGGTCCAGCCGGTCCCGCACCGCGGTGAACTCCGCGAAGCGCGGATAGACGTCGGCCAGGTACGCCGCGTCGCGGCTGTGCAGCTTCCCCCAGTGCGGCCGGCCGCCGTGGGCCGTCATGATCTGCTCGGCCGCGGTGAAGTACGCCCGGTGCGGTGTTCCCTTGTACATGTGTACGGCGAGGTAGGCGGTGTCCCGCCCGGACGCCGTGGACAGGGGGACGTCGTCCGCCGGGGCCGTCCGCACCTCCACGGGAAAGCTCACGCGCAGCCGCTTGCGGCCGATCACCTCCCGCAGCTCCCGCAGCGCCGCCATCGCCGCCGCCCGCGGCAGCGCGTACTCCATCTCCAGGAAGCGGACGCGGCGCGGGCTGGTGAAGACCTTGTAGGGCACGTCGGTGTACGTACGGGCCGACAGGGCGCGGGCGGCGAGGGCGGCGATGCCGGGAACGGCCGCCGGCACGGCACGGCCCAGGGCGCAGGCGGCCCCGAAGACGCCGTTGGAGAGCAGCTCGTCCTCCACCCAGCCGCCGAACCGGCCGGCCGGCGCGGCGGGGCCCGGGCTGCGGTTGTTGCGCTTGGTGGTGCAGCTGCCCGTGTGCGGGAACCAGTAGAACTCGAAGTGTTCGTTCTCGGCGACCAGCTGATCGAACTCAGCCGTCACCCGGTCGAGGGGCATGGGTTCCTCCTGCGCCCTCAGCAGGAACTCCGGCTCGACGGCGAAGGTGATCGCGGTGATCACGCCCAGGGCGCCGAGCCCCACCCGGGCCGCGGCGAAGACGTCCGCGTTCTGCTGCGCCGAGCAGGTCAGCACCGAGCCGTCGGCCGTCACCAGCTCCAGGCCGCGGATCTGGGCGGCGATCGCACCCGAGTCCCGCCCGGTGCCGTGGGTGCCGGTGCTGACGGCCCCGGAGACCGTCTGTTCCATGATGTCGCCCATGTTCGTCAGCGACAGGCCGTGCGCGGACAGCGTGCGGTTGAGGTGCCGCAGCGTCGTACCGGCCGCGACCGTCACCGTCCCGGCGGCCCGGTCCAGCGCGAGGACGCCGCTCAGCCGCTCGGGGCGTATCAGCAGGCCGTCCGTGGCGGCAGCCGCGGTGAAGGAGTGACCGGAGCCGGCCGCCTTGACCCTCAGGCCGTCCGAGGCCGCCCGGACGACGGCGTCCGCCAGCTCCTGAGCCGTCGCCGGGGCGACGGTCCGCACGGGCCGTGCGGTGACGTTGCCCGCCCAGTTGCGCCATGTACCGCTACGCCACGTACCGCTACGCCATGCACTGCTCGCCCGTGTCGTCGCCGTCATCAATGCGAACCCCCACCCGCTCCGACGCCGGCCGGAGCCGGCGGTACCCGAGGAACGCGCCGGCGGCCGCGAGTGCCCCCGCCGCGCCGGGCACCGCGTACCCCGCCGCGGCGCCGGCGGCGTCCACCGCCCAGCCGGCGGCCGACGAGCCGAGCGCCACTCCGACCGCGAGCCCGGTGCTCGTCCAGCTCATGCCCTCGGTCAGCTGTGCGCGCGGTACGTACTGCTCGACGAGGGCCATCGTGGTGACCATCGTCGGCGCGATGGACAGGCCCGCGACAAAGAGCGCCACGGCCAGGAACGGCAGGTTCCCGACCAGTTGGAGGGGGATCATACTCACGGCCATCGCACACACGCCCAGGACCCAGCGACGGGCCGGCTCGCCCTTCAGGTGCAGCAGCCCGAAGACGGCCCCCGCCAGGCACGAGCCCAGCGCGTACACGGCCAGCACCAGGCTGGACGCGGCCTTGTGGCCCTGCTCCTCGGCGAAGGCCACGGTCACCACCTCGACCGAGCCGAAGATGGCGCCGGTGGCCACGAAGACCCCCACCAGCACCTGGAGTCCCGGAGACTTCAGCGCGGAGCCGCCCGAGTGCTCCGTGCGCGGGTGCGGCCGGGGCTCGGTGGCCCGCTGGGCGGTCAGCCAGTAGACGCCGGCTCCGAGGAAGCAGGCGGCGAGCAGCGGGCCCGACTCGGGGAACCACGCCGTGGACAGGCCGATCGACAGGATCGGCCCGACGATGAAGACCACCTCGTCGATGACGGACTCGGCGGAATAGGCCGTGTGCAGCTCGCGCGGCGAGCCCGTGTAGATCGCCGCCCAGCGGGCCCGCACCATCGAGCCCACGCTCGGCACGCAGCCCACGCCGGCCGAGAAGAGGAACAGCGTCCAGTCCGGCCACCGCTCGTGCGCGCTCACCAGCAGCCCCGCCACCGAGACGAGCGAGACGGCCGTCACCGGCCGCAGCACCCGGCGCTGCCCCAGCCGGTCGACCAGCCGGGAGATCTGCGGGCCGCACACCGCCGCCGCCAGCGCCAGGGTCGCGGACAGCGCGCCCGCCAGGCCGTAGCGGCCGGTGAGCTGCGAGACCATCGTGACGATGCCGATGCCCATCATCGACAGCGGCAGCCGGCCGAAGAATCCGGCCGCGGAGAAGCCCTTGGCGCCGGGGGCGGCGAATATCGCACTGTACGGACTGGACAACGACGGCTCCCGTAGAGGCTCAGAGGGGTGGACAGAGGGTGCCGTAAGGACTGTTGGAGGCTGATACAGCTTACGGGCGGACTTTCCGCGATGCACTCGCATTTCCCGCCTGTCAGTACCGGGTGGCAGGATCGGGGCCATGTCGGATCAGCCAGCCCACGCCCCCTATGACGCCCTGCTGTTGCTCTCCTTCGGGGGGCCCGAGGGGCCGGACGACGTCGTGCCGTTCCTGGAGAACGTGACCCGGGGGCGCGGCATCCCCCGCGAGCGGCTCAAGGAGGTCGGGCAGCACTACTTCCTCTTCGGCGGCGTCAGCCCCATCAACGACCAGAACCGCGAGCTGCTGGGCGCCCTGCGCGAGGACTTCGCCGCGCACGGCGTGGACCTGCCGGTCTACTGGGGCAACCGCAACTGGGCGCCGTACCTGACCGACACCCTGCGCGAGCTGGTCGCCGACGGCCACCGCCGCGTGCTCACCCTGACCACCAGCGCCTACGCCTCCTACTCCGGCTGCCGGCAGTACCGCGAGAACCTCGCCGACGCCCTGGCCGCGCTGGAGGCGGAGGGGCTGCCGCTGCCGCGCGTCGACAAGCTGCGGCACTACTTCAACCACCCCGGCTTCGTCCGGCCCGTGGTCGACGCGACGCTGGCCGCGCTGGAGAGCCTGCCCGAGGACGTACGGGCCGGCGCGCACCTCGCCTTCACCACGCACTCGATCCCCACGGCCGCCGCGGACACCTCCGGCCCGGCCGAGGGCCACGGCGACGGCGGGGCGTACGTCGCCGAGCACCTGGACGTGGCCCGGCTCGTCGCCGAGGCGGTGCGCGAGCGGACCGGCACCGACCGCCCGTGGCGCCTGGTCTACCAGTCGCGCAGCGGCGCCCCGCACATCCCCTGGCTCGAACCCGACATCTGCGACCACCTGGAAGCCGTGCACGGCGAGGGGGCGCCGGCGGTGGTCATGGTCCCGATCGGCTTCGTCTCCGACCACATGGAGGTCACGTACGACCTCGACACCGAGGCCACGGCCAAGGCCGCCGAGCTGGGCCTGCCGGTCGCCCGGGCCGCCACCGTCGGGGCCGACCCCCGCTTCGCCGCCGCCGTGCGGGAGCTCGTCCTGGAGCGCGCCGCGAGCGAGCGCGGCGAGCTGCCCGAGCGCTGCGCGCTGGGCGCGCTCGGCCCCGGCCACGACCTCTGCCCCGTCGGCTGCTGCCCGGCCCGGGCCCCCCGCCCGGCGGCCGCGGGCGCCGACAGCCCGTACGCGTAAGGAGCACCACCACCGTGAGCGACACCCTCAAGGCCGAACTGCTGGCCGTGGCCCTGGAGGCCGCCGAGCGGGCCGGCGCCCTGCTGAAGGACGGCCGCCCGGCCGACCTCGGCGTGGCGTCGACGAAGACCAGCCCCATCGACGTGGTCACCGAGATGGACATCGCCGCCGAGAAGCTGATCACCTCCTTCCTCGCCGAGCGCCGCCCCCAGGACGGCCTGCTGGGGGAGGAGGGCACCAGCAGCGAGGGCACCAGCGGGGTGCGCTGGGTCATCGACCCGGTCGACGGGACGGTCAACTACCTCTACGGCCTCCCGGCCTGGGCCGTGTCCATCGCCGCCGAGATCGACGGCGAGGCCGTCGTCGGGGTCGTCGCGGCGCCGGTGCGCGGCGAGACCTACCGTGCGGTGCGCGGCGAGGGCGCCTTCCTGGGCGACCGGCGGCTGCGCTGCCGACCGGCAGCGCCCTTCGCGCAGGCCCTGCTGGGCACCGGCTTCGGCTACCTGACCGACCGGCGGGCCGCCCAGGCGGAGGTCCTGAGGGCGCTGCTGCCCGAGGTCCGCGACATCCGGCGCAGCGGCTCCGCCGCGATCGACCTGTGCGACGTGGCCTGCGGCCGGCTCGACGCCTACTACGAGCGGGGCCTGAACCCGTGGGACCACGCCGCCGGCGCGCTGATCGCCCACGAGGCGGGCGCCCTCACCGGCGGGCGGCCCGGCGAGCCCGCGTCGGGCGAGCTGACGGTGGCGGCGCCCCTCGGCCTGTTCGAGCCCCTCCAGGAACGGCTGGAGGCCCTGGGGGCCTGGCACGACTGACCGGGCCCCCACGGCGCTGCAGGGCGGCCCCTGCCGCCCTGCAGGGCCCCGGGCACGGCAAAGCGCCCCGGCACCGTCTGGACGGTGCCGGGGCGCTCTGTGAGCGTCAGTGCGCGTCGATCGGTACGCCGTGCTCGGCGGCCAGGCGGTGGAGGTCCTCCAGCTCCGCCAGTTCGACGTCGGCGAGGTGATCGTCACCCGTACGGCGGGCGTGGTCGAGGTCGGATCGGGTGCTCTCTATGCGCTGCAGGATGCCAGCGGTGAACGCGTCCATGGTGCTGCGCCCCCTCGTCGTGGGTAGGCGGCACGGGGGTGTGCCACGGCGAAAACGATCACGTGCGTGGGTATCCGGGTACGCGTGGACGTACGGAGAAGCGTGATCGCGGGTGTGCAGACGTCTTCCCCACCCCCGCCCGGAGGGAAACCTGCCACCGGCAAGCAATCCGGAATCCCTGCCCCGTCCGGCCGAGGAGCACCCCTTACGGCCGGTTTATCGACATCCGAGGCAGGATGGAGTGACCCAACGGGGTCATCGAGGCTGCCCAGACGGGCTCAAGAGGAAGGATCAGCGCCGTGCGCGTACTCGTCGTCGAGGACGAGCAGCTGCTCGCAGACGCCGTAGCCACCGGACTGCGCCGGGAGGCCATGGCCGTCGACGTCGTGTACGACGGGGCCGCCGCCCTGGAGCGCATCGCCGTCAACGACTACGACGTCATCGTGCTCGACCGCGACCTGCCGGTCGTCCACGGGGACGACGTCTGCCGCAAGGTCGTCGAGCTCGGCATCCCCACCCGCGTCCTGATGCTGACCGCCTCCGGCGACGTCAGCGACCGCGTGGCGGGCCTGGAGCTCGGTGCCGACGACTACCTCCCCAAGCCCTTCGCGTTCACCGAGCTGACCGCGCGCGTACGGGCCCTCGGCCGGCGCACGACCGTCGCGCTGCCGCCCGTCCTGGAGCGGGCCGGCATCAAGCTGGACCCCAACCGCCGCGAGGTGTTCCGCGAGGGCAAGGAGGTGCAGCTGGCGCCCAAGGAGTTCGCGGTGCTGGAGGTGCTGATGCGCAGCGAGGGCGCCGTGGTCTCGGCCGAGCAGCTGCTGGAGAAGGCCTGGGACGAGAACACCGACCCGTTCACCAACGTCGTGCGGGTCACCGTCATGACGCTGCGCCGCAAGCTCGGCGAGCCCCCGGTGATCGTCACCGTGCCCGGCTCCGGATACCGGATCTGACCCGCGATGCCCGCCACGCCCCCCACCCCCGCGCCGCCCACGCCGCCGCAGGCCGGACCGTCCGCGACGCCGCCGAAGCCCACCTGGGACCCCCGCCAGCCGGTCGTCCGCCCGTTCCCGTGGCTGCGTCCGACCATCCGCATACGCCTCACCCTGCTGTACGGCGGGATGTTCCTGATGGCCGGCGTGCTGCTGCTGACGATCATCTACCTGCTGGCCGCCAACGCGCTGAGCGTGGGCAGCGAGCCGCTGATCAAGCTGGTCGACGGCAGTCAGGTCCGGGTCACCGGTGACACCTGCCCGGACCTGAAGACGCCCGGCCTCAACGCCGAGCAGGCCAACCGCATCCTCGAACAGTGCATGCTCGACCAGCGCGCCCAGGCCCTGGGCTCCCTGCTGCGCCGCTCCCTGCTGGCGCTGCTGGGCCTCGCCGTGATCGCGTTCGCCTTCGGCTACGCCATGGCGGGCCGGGTCCTCTCGCCGCTGGGCAAGATCACCCGCACGGCCCGCCGGGTCGCCGGCACGGACCTGACCCGGCGCATCGAACTGGGCGGGCCGGACGACGAGTTGAAGGAGCTCTCGGACACCTTCGACGAGATGCTCGACCGGCTGGAGCGGGCGTTCACGGCGCAACAGCGCTTCGTGGCCAACGCCTCGCACGAGCTGCGGACGCCCCTGGCCATCAACCGGACGCTGTTGGAGGTCCACCTCTCCGACCCCGGGGTCTCCCCGGAGCTGCAGCAGCTGGGCAAGACGCTGCTGGCCACCAACGAGCGCAGCGAGCAGCTCGTGGAGGGCCTGCTGCTGCTCGCCCGCAGCGACAACGAGATCGTGGACCGCAAGCCCGTGGACCTCGCCGAGGTGGCCTCCCAGGCGCTCGACCAGGCCCGCGCGGAGGCCCAGGCCAAGGGCGTCGAGCTCAGGGGCACCCGCCAGCCCGCGGTCGTCCAGGGCAACGGCGTGCTGCTGGAGCGGATCGCGCTGAACCTGGTGCAGAACGCGGTGCGCTACAACGCCCCGGACGGCTGGGTGGAGGTCACCACCGAGGCCCAGCCGGGCCAGGCGGTGCTGGTCGTGGAGAACACCGGCCCGGTCGTCCCGGCCTACGAGCTGGAGAACATCTTCGAGCCCTTCCGCCGGCTGCGCACGGAGCGTACGGGCAGCGACAAGGGCGTCGGCCTGGGCCTGTCCATCGTGCGCTCGGTGGCCCGCGCGCACGGCGGGCGGATCACCGCGGAGCCCCGCGAGGGGGGTGGCCTGGTCATGCGTGTGGTGCTGCCCACCTGAGGCAGGGGGCCGTGAGGTCCGCAGCAGCCGCGCAGACCTGAGACAATAGGTCGGCCACCGGTTCGCTTTGGGCGGAATTTACCCGTTCCGACCGGCACCGTGGCCGTGTGTGTTCAGTCACATACGCCGACTTCCGGCCATCTACTCTCCGTGACGACCGTGGCTCCGGGAACGCCTGAAAAATGGGGGTTTCCGGGGGTCCTGATCACGGGAAGTACACGAGATGGCGCGGCCGCACCCGGTCTTCGGGCCGGGTGGGGTCCCGATCGCCACCCGTCCCGATCACCTCTTCAGGTGTGCGGTTGGGTGTCGATTGAGTAACAGACCTTGATGTGAGGCAAAATCTCCGCCTCGGGTCGGGCACAAGTCCGGCCTCTCACGCGTTACGTGCGCTGGAGATACCGCAGACACCCAGAGGGGGAGAGCGACATGGCAACGGATTACGACACCCCACGCAAGACCGACGAGGACGTCGACAGCGACAGCCTGGAAGAACTCAAGGCTCGCCGGAACGACAAGTCCGCGTCGAGCGTGGACGTGGACGATTTCGAGGCGGCCGAGGGCATGGAGCTGCCCGGCGCGGACCTCTCCAACGAGGAGCTGGCCGTCCGGGTCCTGCCCAAGCAGGCCGATGAGTTCACGTGCATGAGCTGCTTCCTCGTGCACCACCGCAGCCAGCTGGCCGGTGAGAAGAACGGTCAGCCGATCTGCCGCGACTGCGAGTGAGGTGAGGGTCTGCCATGGCAGGCTCGACCCCGTTCCGGAAGCGGCGCTCCCGGCAGCCCGAGCCGACCACCGGGCCTGCCGTGGACGTGCCCGGCGGCCCGGCGGGAGCCGGTGACGACGCGAGCGTCGAGCGGGGCCGTACGGCCTCGCTCGCGGCCGCC
The DNA here is from genome assembly GCF_014650495.1 of Streptomyces cinnamoneus. Classification (GTDB taxonomy): domain Bacteria; phylum Actinomycetota; class Actinomycetes; order Streptomycetales; family Streptomycetaceae; genus Streptomyces; species Streptomyces cinnamoneus. The sequence continues at coordinate 126,517 of NZ_BMVB01000009.1, forward strand.
GTCGGCCGCGGCGCCCGGACGGTGAAGCAGGGCGGCCGGGGAGCGCGGGCGGCCCTGACCGTCGTCGCCGACCGGATCATCGCGAACGCCCCGCGCATCCCCGTGCGCGACCTCGCGACCCTTCGCGTCCAGTTCCCCGGCCTCGGCCCGGAGGAGCTGGCGGACAAGCTGGTGGCCGGGGCCGTCTACGGCACGTCCACCGTGGGCGCCGGCGTCGGCGCGGCGGCGATGCTGCCCGTGCCGCCCGCCATGCCCGCCGAGCTGGCGGCCGAGATCATCGGCGTGGCCGCCGTGGAGTTCAAGCTCATCGCCGAGCTGCACGAGGTGTACGGCGTTCCCGCGCCCGGCACGGTGCGCCAGCGCGCCGTCGCCTACCTCGGCGCCTGGGCCGACGAGCGGGGCATCGACGTCACGTCCCCGCTGACGGTCAACGCCGCCCTCGGCGGCCAGCTCCGGCGCGAACTGCGCCAGCAGGTCCTCAAGCGCACCTTCCGCAACCTGCCGAACCTCGCACCCTTCATGATCGGCGCGACGGTCGGTGCGGTGATGAACCGCCGCGACACCAAGAGGCTCGCCGAGAAGGTCCGCAAGGACCTGCGCACGCGCCAGGTGCCGTGGGGCGAGCAGGGGATGGGCCTCGCCTAGCCCTCAGGCCCGTACGGCCGTCAGAGCGGCCGCCAGGCGCTCCGGGGAGCGCGTGGAGAGGTAGAGGTAGGGGGTCGGGTCCGCCGGGTCCGTGACCTCGATGCGCACCGCCGTCGGCACGTACCCGCGCAGCAGCATGAACGCCCGGGTGTCGGCCTTGTGCGTACGCCAGGCGCGGGCCTCCTCCGCGTCCAGGACCTCCGGCGCCCCCAGCGCCCCGACGGGGATCTTCGCGTCCCCCGCCACGAGCGAGTCGCCCACCACCCGGATGCGCACCGAGCCGTACGAACTGACCGCGGCCGCCGCGAGCGCCCCGCCGCCGACGAGCCCGCCGAGCATCGGCAGGGTGCCCAGGGGCAGCAGGATCAGCGCCATGGCCACACCGGTGAGAACCGCGATGAACCACCAGGAACGGGGCGCCGTCAGGCGTTCTTCGTAAGGCTGCATATGCACAAGCTTGGCACGGACGGGACCGGGTGCGTCCTGCGCGGGTAAGGTCAGCCCCTGTGAGTGGACGAACGACAGCGCTGACACCGCCGGCCGATGCCGGGCCCCCGGTGCGGCACCCCGAAGCCCCCGCGCCCGGAGAGATCATCGGGTCGCACTACGAGCACTGCTTCGGCTGTGGCGGCGGGCAGCCGCACGGGCTGCACCTGGAGACGCGGGCGGGCGAGGGCGTGAGCGTCACGGCCGAGTTCCGGGTCAAGGAGGCCCACCAGGGCGCTCCCGGCCTGGCGCACGGCGGTGTGCTGGCCACGGCGCTGGACGAGACGCTGGGCGGGCTGGGCTGGCTCCTGAGGGTCATTGCGGTGACCGGCCGGCTGGAGACGGACTTCGTGCGTCCGGTGCCGGTGGGCACCGTGCTGCACCTGGAGGCCGAGGCCGTCGCGGTGCACGGCCGGAAGATCTACTGCACGGCGACGGGCCGGATCGGCGGCCCGGACGGGCCGGTCGCGGTCCACGCGGACGCCGTCTTCATCGAGGTCAAGATCGACCACTTCATCGAGAACGGCCGCAAGGAAGAGATCCAGGCCGCTCTCGCCGACCCCGACCAGGTGAAGGTCGCCCGAGCCTTTGAGGTGAACCCCTAGTGCGCCAGCCCGTCGACGTCCTGATCCGCCGCGTCGACCCCGAGGTGGACATTCCCTCGTACGGTCACCCCGGTGACGCCGGCTGCGACCTGGTCACCACCGAGGCCGCCGAGCTGGCCCCCGGTGAGCGCATGGTGCTGCCCACCGGCATCTCCATCGCGCTGCCCGACGGCTACGCCGCGTTCGTCCACCCCCGGTCCGGCCTCGCCGCCCGGTGCGGAGTGTCCATGGTCAACGCCCCGGGCACCATCGATGCCGGGTACCGTGGAGAGATCAAGGTGATTGTGGTCAATCTGGACCCGCGCGAAAGCGTCCGGTTCGAGAGGTTCGACCGCATCGCCCAGTTGGTTGTTCAGCAGGTCGAGAAGGTTCGCTTCCACGAGGTGGCGGAGCTTCCCGGCTCGGCGCGGGCCGAAGGGGGCTTCGGGTCCACCGGTGGCCACGCTGCCGTGGGGAATGGATTCGCTTCGGTCGCCTGCGACCGGGAAGGACAGTGACGTGTTCGGTCGTCGCCGCAAGCGCAGCGAGGACGTCGTCGAGAGTGCCGATCACCTCGACGACGTGACCTCCGAGAAGTCGGCAGGGGATGCCCTCGCCGACGATGACGCACATGCCTCCGCGGCCGAGAGCCGGATCCGGCTGGAGCCGGAACCGCGCCCCGACGGGCCGTGGGACATCTCCGAGGTCATGGAGCCCGGCGACGGCCGGGTGGACCTCGGCGGGCTGTTCGTGCCCGGTGTCGAGGGCATGGAGCTGCGGGTCGAGGTCGCCGGTGACGCGATCGTCGCCGCGACCGTGGTGCTGCGCGACAGCGCGGTGCAGCTCCAGGCGTTCGCAGCCCCCAAGCGCGAGGGCATCTGGCACGAGGTCCGGGAGGAGATCGCCGGCGGCATCACCCAGCAGGGCGGTGTCGTGGACCTGGTCGAGGGCCCGCTCGGCTGGGAGCTGCGGGCCCAGGTGCCCGTGGCGCTGCCGGACGGCACCCAGGGCGTGCAGCTGGTGCGCTTCGTCGGATGCGACGGACCGCGCTGGTTCCTGCGCGGTGTGATCTCCGGCCAGGGCGCGGTGCAGCCGCAGACCGCCGGGCTGCTGGAGCAGATCTTCCGGGACACCGTCGTGGTGCGCGGCGAGTCCCCGATGGCTCCCCGCGACCCGATCGTCCTGAAGCTGCCCGAGGACGCCCAGATGGTGGCCGAGGGCCTGCAGCAGGAGGAGCAGGGCTCGCGCTTCGCGGGCGGTGTGGACCGCCTCCAGCGCGGCCCGGAGATCACCGAGGTGCGCTGACCCGACAGCCGTTCCCAGGGGCTTCCCACAGGCCCTGGGCGGCTCGAAGATGCCGTTTCGCTGGGCCGGAACCCGTAGTACGGGTTCCGGCCCAGCGGCGTTTTCGCAGGTCCAGGCGGTGCGCGTATGGAATACGTCAAGGGCGCGCTAATGGCCGTAAGGGAGGCGTCAACGCAGGCCGCACGCGTCGGTATTGGCTGTTTCCTCTAGAGGTCCGTTCATCCGAACCTCTCTAGGAGCACACGATGGCCGATGTGGCCTTCGTCGTCACCACGATCGCGGTCTTCGCGCTGGTGGCTCTCGTCGCCAAGGGGGTGACGAAGCTGTGACCGCCGAGAACATCGTCGGCCTGCTCGTGGCCGTCGCCCTGCTGGGCTACCTGATCCTCGCCCTCGTTTTCCCGGAGAGGTTCTGAGCGCAGACATGAGTCCCGTCCTCTCCGGAATCCTCCAGCTCACCGCCGTCGTCGCGGCGCTGGCCCTGGTCCACCGCCCGCTCGGCGACTACATGGCCCGGGTCTACAGCTCCGACAAGCACCTGCGCGCCGAGAAGTGGATCTACCGCCTGATCGGCGCCGACCCGGGCGCCGGGATGCGCTGGCCGGCGTACCTGCGCGGCATCCTCGCCTTCTCCGCCGTCTCGCTCCTCTTCCTCTACCTGCTGCAGCGCCTCCAGGGCGTCCTGCCCCACTCGCTGTCGCTGGGCTTCACGGCGATCGGCCCCGACCAGGCGTTCAACACCGCCGCGTCGTTCGTCGCCAACACCAACTGGCAGTCGTACTCCGGCGAGCAGGCCATGGGCCACGCCGTGCAGACGCTCGGCCTGGCCGTGCAGAACTTCGTCTCCGCCGCCGTCGGCATGGCCGTCGCCGTCGCGCTCGTCCGGGGCTTCGCCCGGTCCCGCACCGGCGAACTGGGCAACTTCTGGGCCGACCTGGTGCGCGGCACCGTCCGCATCCTGATCCCGCTCTCCGTCGTCGGCGCGCTCGTCCTGGTCGCCTGCGGCGCGATCCAGAACTTCGCCGGCATCCATGAGATCGGGCAGCTCACGGGCGGCACCCAGCAGGTCAACGGCGGCGCCGTGGCCTCGCAGGAGGTCATCAAGGAGCTCGGCACCAACGGCGGCGGCTACTTCAACGCCAACTCCGCCCACCCGTTCGAGAACCCCGACGCCTTCACCAACCTCTTCGAGATCTTCCTGATCCTCGTCATCCCCTTCTCGCTGACCCGGACCTTCGGCAGGCTCGTCGGCAACGTCAGGCAGGGCTACGCGATCCTGGTCACCATGGGCCTGATCTGGCTCGGCTTCACCGCGCTGATGATGTGGACCGAGTACGCGGGCCACGGCGCGGCCCTCCAGGCCGCGGGCGGTGCGATGGAGGGCAAGGAGCAGCGCTTCGGCGTCGGCGCCTCCGCGATCTTCGCGACCACCACCACGCTGACCTCCACGGGCGCGGTGGACTCCTTCCACTCCTCCTTCACCGGCCTCGGCGGCGGCATCACCCTGCTGGGCATGATGCTCGGCGAGATCGCCCCCGGCGGCGTCGGCTCCGGCCTCTACGGCATGCTCGTCATGGCGATCATCGCGGTGTTCATCGCGGGCCTGATGGTCGGCCGGACCCCGGAGTACCTCGGCAAGAAGATCGGCACCCGCGAGATCAAGTTCGCCGCGTGCTACATCCTCATCACCCCGACCCTGGTGCTGGGCTTCACCGCCCTGTCCATGGCGCTGGCGTCGCCGCCCGGGTCGATCCTCAACACCGCGGGCAACTCCGTGCACGACAGCGGCGCCCACGGCTTCTCCGAGGTGCTCTACGCGTTCACCTCCGGTGCCAACAACAACGGCTCCGCCTTCGCCGGCCTCAACGCCAACACGCCCTGGTACAACACCACTATCGGCCTCGCCATGCTGCTCGGGCGCTTCCTGCCGATGGTCTTCGTCCTGGCGCTGGCCGGCTCGCTCGCCGAGCAGAAGCCCGTGCCCGAGACCGCGGGCACCCTGCGCACCGAGAAGCCGCTCTTCGCGGGCCTGCTCGTCGGCGCGATCCTCATCATCACCGGCTTGACCTACTTCCCGGCCCTGGCCCTTGGCCCGATGGCGGAGGGACTTTCATGAGCACGACCACCCCTGTCCGTACCGTCCCCGACGGGCCCGAGGACGAGCGTCCCCGGGGCGCCGAGGAGCACGGCCGCGTCTCCGGCGGCCTCTTCGACCCGGCGCAGCTGCTGAAGTCGCTGCCGGACGCGTTCCGCAAGCTCGACCCCCGGGTGATGGTCAAGGCCCCGGTCATGTTCGTGGTGCTGGTCGGCTCGGTGGCCACCACGGTGCTGGCACTGAAGGACCCGGGCGACTGGTTCGGCTGGGCGATCACGGTCTGGCTCTGGCTGACCGTCCTGTTCGCCAACCTCGCCGAGGCCGTCGCCGAGGGCCGCGGCAAGGCCCAGGCCGACACCCTGCGCAAGGCCAAGACCGACACGGTCGCGCGCCGGCTGACCGGCGACGGCGCCGAGGAGTCGGTGCCCGGCACCGAGCTGCGCGTGGGCGACCTGGTCGTCTGCGAGGCCGGCGACATCATCCCCGGCGACGGCGACGTCGTCGAGGGCGTGGCCTCCGTCGACGAGTCCGCCATCACGGGTGAGTCGGCGCCGGTCATCCGCGAGTCCGGAGGCGACCGCTCGGCCGTCACCGGCGGTACGAAGGTCCTCTCCGACCGCATCGTCATCAAGATCATGACGAAGCCCGGCGAGACCTTCATCGACCGGATGATCAACCTGGTCGAGGGCGCCGCCCGCCAGAAGACGCCGAACGAGATAGCCCTCAACATCCTGCTGGCCTCGCTCACCATCGTCTTCCTGCTGGCCGTCGTCACCCTCCAGCCCTTCGCGATCTACGCGCAGGCCGAGCAGACGATGATCGTGCTGGCCGCCCTGCTGGTCTGCCTCATCCCGACCACCATCGGCGCGCTGCTCTCCGCCATCGGCATCGCCGGCATGGACCGGCTGGTGCAGCGCAACGTCCTGGCGATGTCCGGGCGCGCGGTGGAGGCCGCGGGCGACGTCTCGACGCTGCTGCTCGACAAGACCGGCACCATCACCTACGGCAACCGCCGGGCGGCGGAGTTCGTGCCCGTCAAGGGCACCACGGCCGCCGAGGTGGCCGACGCCGCCCAGCTGTCCTCGCTCGCCGACGAGACGCCCGAGGGCCGCTCGATCGTCGTCCTCGCCAAGGAGAAGTACGGCCTGCGCGAACGTCACGAGGGCGAGCTCGTCGGTGCCGAGTGGGTGCCCTTCACGGCCCAGACCCGCATGTCGGGCGTGGACGTGGACGGCCGCAAGGTCCGCAAGGGCGCCACCGGTTCGGTCATCGCCTGGGTCGAGGAGCGCGGCGGCCGCATCGCCGAGGACACCCGGGCGCTGACGGACGGGATCAGCCAGGCGGGCGGCACGCCGCTGCTCGTGGCAGTCGAAGAGGAACTCCCGGGGGGAAAGAGCGTCGCCCGCGTCCTGGGCGTCATCCACCTCAAGGACGTCGTCAAGGAGGGCATGCGCGAGCGCTTCGAGGAGCTGCGCCGCATGGGCATCAAGACCGTCATGATCACGGGTGACAACCCGCTGACGGCCGCGGCCATCGCCGAGGAGGCCGGCGTCGACGACTTCCTCGCCGAGGCCACCCCCGAGGACAAGATGGCCCTCATCAAGCGCGAGCAGGCCGGCGGCAAGCTGGTCGCGATGACGGGCGACGGCACGAACGACGCACCCGCGCTGGCCCAGGCCGACGTCGGCGTGGCCATGAACACCGGCACCTCGGCCGCCAAGGAGGCCGGGAACATGGTGGACCTGGACTCCGACCCGACCAAGCTCATCGAGATCGTTGAGATCGGCAAGCAGCTGCTCATCACGCGCGGCGCCCTGACGACCTTCTCGATCGCCAACGACGTCGCCAAGTACTTCGCCATCATCCCGGCGATGTTCGCGGTGGCCTACCCGGGCCTGGACAAGCTCAACATCATGGGTCTGACGTCCCCGGAGTCGGCGATCCTGTCGGCCGTCGTCTTCAACGCGCTGATCATCGTGGCGCTGGTGCCGCTCGCCCTCAAGGGCGTGCGCTACCGACCGATGAGCGCCGACGCCATGCTCCGGCGCAACCTCTTGATCTACGGACTGGGCGGCCTCGTCTCCCCGTTCATCGGCATCAAGATCATCGACCTGCTCATCTCCCTCATCCCTGGCATCGGGTGACGTCACCATGAACAACTCCGTACGCAGCACGGCCCGCCTGCTGGGCGCGGGACTCCGCGCCCTGCTCGTCCTCACGGTGGTCTGCGGGGTGATCTACCCGCTGGTCGTCACCGGCATCGCCCAGGCGGCCTTCCACGACCAGGCCAACGGCTCGGAGATCACGTCCGGCGGCAGGTCCGTCGGTTCCGGGCTGCTGGGCCAGAGCTACACCCTCGAAGAGAAGGACAAGGACGGCAACCCGCTGCCGGACCCGAAGTTCTTCCAGCCGCGCCCCTCGGCGGCCGGCCCGAACACGGAGAACACGCAGTACAAGCTGCTGGTCTCCGGTGCCTCCAACCTCGCCGCCGACAGCAAGGTCCTGCTGTCCTCGGTCGAGCAGCGCCGTACGGACGTCGCCGCCTTCAACGGCGTCTCCCCCTCGGCCGTCCCGGTGGACGCCCTGACCGCCTCCGCCTCGGGCCTCGACCCGCACATCTCGCCGGACTACGCCCGGCTGCAGGCGAAGCGCGTCGCCAAGGCCAACGGCCTGCCGGCGGCCACGGTCGAGAAGCTGGTCGAGGACCACGTCGACGGCCGTCTCCTGGGCTTCATGGGGGAGGAGCGCGTGAACGTCCTCAAGCTCAACGTGGCGCTCAAGGAGCTCAGGGCCCAGCACTGACGCAGCACTGAGCCCGCCCGGGACGACGGGGGTGGTCCGGACACGTGTCCGGACCACCCCCGTAAATGCGTGCCGGGGCGGGGGCCGAAGAGGCACGCTTGGACCGTGGTCACCTTGCCTCAGCAACCTCAAGTCGCCCCAGTGGTCCCGCACATGGTCGTCTGCGGTGACGACGGGCTCGTGCACCGGCTTGCGGCGGAGCTGTCCGGTCTCTACGGGGAGCGCGTCACCCTCGTCGTGCCGCCCGCGGGGGAGGGCCGCCGCCGGCCGGCGGCCGTCCAGGGGCGGGCCGCCGCGCTCCTCGGGCGGATGACGGGTGCCGTCGGGCGCGGTGCGAACGGCGGCCCCGCCGCCGCGGTGCGCGTCGTCGAGGCGCCCGGGCCCGACGACGAGGCGCTGGCCGAGGCCGGCGTCGAGCGGGCCATGGCCCTCGCGCTCGTCTACGACGACGACGAGACCAACATCCAGGCGGCCCTGCGCGCCCGCCGCATCAACCCGCGGCTGCGCCTGGTCATCCGCCTCTACAACCGCCGCCTCGGCCAGCACCTGGAGCAACTCCTCGACCAGGCCGCCCTCGTCGGGGACGCCGACGCCGGCACCACCGTCCTCTCGGACGCCGACACCGCCGCCCCGGCGCTGGTCGCCGCGGCCGTCGCCGGCACCAGCAAGGTCATCGAGGCGGGCGGCCTGCTGCTGCGCGCCGTCGAACGTCCCGCACCGGGCCCCGGCGCCACCGCCGCCCCCGGCACCTGCACGCTCGCGCTGCTCTCCGACGGCGACGGCCCCGACCTGCTGCCCGGTGAGCAGGAGGCGGAACGGGCCGCGACGCGCGGGCGGATCGTGCTGGAGACCGTGCGGTACACGGAGTCGGCGCCGGCGCCCGCCTCCCGGCTGGCGGCCGCCCGCAGCCTGCCGCTGGGGTCGTTCTTCTCGCGACGGTTGCGGTGGGCGCTGCTCGGGCTGGCGGCCGCCGTGTGCGGGCTGGCGGTGGCGTCGTGGCTGGTCGTCGAGGAGAGCAGTGCGAAGCACGCGATGTACCTGTCGTTGCTGGACCTGTTCGCCATCAACGACCCGGCCAAGGACGAGTCGACGGGCCGCAAGGTCCTCCAGCTCCTCTCGGGGCTGGTGGGGCTGTTGTTGCTGCCCCTGTTGCTGGCCGCGGCGCTGGAAGGGCTGGGCACGTTCCGGTCCGCCTCCGCGCTGCGGCGTCCGCCGCGTGGCCTGTCGGGGCACGTGGTGCTGCTGGGCCTGGGCAAGATCGGGGCGCGCGTGCTCGTCCGGCTGCGCGAGCTCGGCATCCCCGTGGTGTGCGTGGAGCGCGACCCGCAGGCCCGCGGCATCTCCCTGGCCCGTTCGCTGCGGGTGCCGACGGTCATCGGCGACATCACCGAGGAGGGCGTGCTGGAGGCCGCGAAGATCGGCGACAGCCGCACCCTGCTGGCCCTCACCAGCAGCGACACCACCAACCTGGAGGCGGTGCTGTACGCCCGGGCCGTCAAGCCGGACGTCCGGGTGGTCATGCGCCTGTACGAGGACCGCTTCGCCCGCGCCGTCTACCGCACCCTGCGCGACTCCCACCCCCGGGCGCTGACCCGCAGCAGAAGCGTTTCCTTCCTGGCCGCTCCGGCGTTCGCCGCGGCGATGATGGGCCGCCGGATCCTGGGCGCGATCCCGGTGGAGCGCGGCGTGCTCCTGATCGCGGCCCTGGACGTGGCGGGCTGCGCGGAGCTGGAGGGCCGTACGGCGGCGCAGGCGTGCCGCCCGGGTGCGTGGCGGGTCCTGGCGGTGGACCAGGGGCCCGACGGCCGGCATCCCGGAGCGCAGCCGGGGGAGCCGCCCGCCGGTCACGTCCTGGGCCCCGGCGACCGCGTGGTGGTGGCCGCGACCCGGCAGGGCCTGGCAGACCTGCTGGGTCGCCGGTCCCGGCCGCGCACGGACGTACGGTGAGCCGTACGGGGAACGGGAGTTCGCCCCCGTGCGGTGGCGGCACGTGGTGAGTCTGCTGACGGGCCCGAGGCTGGTCCTGCTGATCGTGGTGCCGCTGTTCCTGCTGGCGGCCTTGCGTAAGTCCGCCCAACCGGCCCAGCGCCGCGGCTGGTTACCCGGCCGCCTCGCCGACGGCGCCCTGGGCGCCCGGGGGGGGCGGGGCGACCGCCACGGAGGAGCTGCACGCCCTCGTCTATCCGAGCAAGCGGGTCCAGCTGGAGCAGCGCCGCATCGGGCTGGTGCTCCGCGACGACGAGCAGGACGGCGCCCCGCGGCGGACCGGCATCGACCTCGACGCGGGGACGGCCAGACTGCCCGGCGGGCGGTAGCGGCGCGGACCGTTCGCCGCATGCCGTCCGTTCACCGCACGCCGTCCGTTCACCGCACGCCGACCGTTCGCCGCATGCCGTCCGTTCGCCGCATGCCGTCCGTCCATCGCACGCCGACCGTTCACCACACGTCGCCCGGCCGCCAGTCGCAGGTCAGCTCCCCGTCGAGGTCGAGCGCGGCCCGCAGCGGCAGCACGAAGAGGCAGCCGTCCTCGTCCGGCGTGCGTGCGATGCCCGTCGGCGCGAGCACGGAGGAGGGGCCGCGCCACCGCTGCCAGCCGCGGCCCGTGTAGAGGGGGACCGCCTCGTCGGCGGCGCCGAGGGCGCCCAGCTCGTACGCGCCCCGGCGCAGCACCTGCTCCAGGGCCTCCATCACGGCCGAGCCGTGCCCGCGCCGCCACAGGCCGGGCCGCACCGCCACGCCCTCGACGTACCCGGTGCGCAGGGCGCGGCCGCCGTGCAGCATGCGGCGCTGGACGAGCGCGCCGTGGGCGACGAGCTCGCCGCCCTCCTGCACCAGGGCGTGCATGCCGCCGACCGTGTGGTCCCAGTCGTCGTCGGTGAAGTCGCCCTCGAAGGCGTCGTCCAGCAGGCTGCGGATCGCCAGGAGCTCGTCGCCGGTGAGCCGGGAGGTGTGCACGGTTCGTGTCTCCGTCATGCGGCCCAACCTCGCAACCGGGCGAGAAGGGTGTCAAGGCGGTTTCGCCGGGGCCGGAACGGGCGTTACGGCCGGAGGCGTCAGAGGTGCGTCAATACCTGCCGTCCGACCGCCTCGCGCCCGAAATGCCCGAATCGCTCGCCGTAAGGTCGGGCATGCGCGGCAGTGCTGCACCTCGGGACGGAGAACCGGCCCGAACACCGTCGCGATTCGTGAAAGACAATGGGGCCATGGGACGCGGCAACCTTCGGATCTACCTCGGCGCGGCACCGGGCGTCGGCAAGACCTACGCCATGCTCTCCGAGGCGCACCGCCGGGTGGAGCGCGGCACCGACGTGGTCGTCGGCTTCGTCGAACACCACGGGCGCCCGCGCACCGAGGTCATGCTGCACGGCCTGGAAGAGGTGACCCGCCGCGAGATCGCCTACCGCGACGCGGTCTTCACCGAGATGGACGTGGACGCCGTCCTGGCCCGCCGGCCGCGCGTGGCCCTGGTGGACGAGCTGGCCCACACCAACGTCCCCGGCTCCCGCAACACCAAGCGCTGGCAGGACGTCGAGGAACTGCTGCAGGCGGGCATCGACGTCGTCTCGACCGTCAACATCCAGCACCTGGAGTCGCTGGGCGACGTGGTCGAGTCGATAACGGGCGTACGGCAGCGCGAGACGGTCCCCGACGAGGTCGTGCGCCGCGCGGACCAGATCGAGCTCGTCGACATGTCGCCGCAGGCCCTGCGCCGCCGCATGGCGCACGGCAACATCTACAAGCCCGACAAGGTCGACGCCGCCCTCTCCAACTACTTCCGCCCCGGCAACCTCACCGCCCTGCGCGAGCTGGCCCTGCTGTGGACCGCCGACCGCGTCGACGAGTACCTGCGCCAGTACCGCACCGAGCACGACGTCTCGACCATCTGGCACGCCCGCGAACGCATCGTCGTCGGCCTCACCGGCGGCCCCGAGGGCCGCACCCTCATCCGCCGCGCCGCCCGCATGGCGGCCAAGGGCTCCGGCAGCGAGATCCTCGCCGTCTACATCGCCCGCAGCGACGGCCTGACCTCCGCCTCGCCCAAGGAACTGGCGGTCCAGCGCACGCTGGTGGAGGACCTCGGCGGCACGTTCCACCACGTCATAGGCGATGACGTGCCGGCCTCGCTGCTGGAGTTCGCGCGCGGCGTCAACGCCAGCCAGATCGTGCTCGGCTCCAGCCGGCGCAAGACCTGGCAGTACGTCTTCGGGCCCGGCGTGGGCGCCACCGTCGCCCGCGACTCCGGCCCGGACCTCGACGTCCACATCGTCACGCACGAGGAGGTCGCCAAGGGGCGAGGCCTGCCGGTGGCCCGCGGCGCCCGGCTCGGCCGGGGCCGGATCGTGGCCGGCTGGGCGGTCGGCGCGCTGGTCCCGGTGCTGCTCAGCCTGCTGCTGACGCGGGTCCTCCCGCCGCTCGGGCTCGCCAACGACATGCTGATCTTCCTGTGCACGACGATCGTGGCGGCCCTGCTCGGCGGCGTGTGGCCGGCCCTGGCGTCGGCGGCCCTCGGCTCGCTGCTGCTGAACTACTACTTCGTCGAGCCCGTCCACCGGTGGACGATCACCGACTCGAAGAACATCATCGCCATCGCGATATTCGTCTTCGTCGCGATCTCCGTGGCGTCCGTCGTCGACCTCGCGGCCCGCCGCACCCACCAGGCCGCCCGGCTGCGGGCGGAGTCGGAGATCCTCTCCTTCCTCGCCGGCAGCATCCTGCGCGGCGAGACCAGCCTGGACGCCCTGCTGGAGCGGGTCCGCGAGACCTTCGGCATGGAGTCCGTCGCCCTGCTGGAGCGCGCCAGCGACGTCGACCCGTGGACGTGCGCGAGCAGCGTCGTCACCAGCTCCGGCAAGCCCCTGCTGCGCCCGGAGGACGCCGACGTCGACATGCCCGTCGGCGACAACCTCGCGCTGGCCCTCTCCGGCCGGGTGCTGCCCGCCGAGGACCGGCGGGTGCTGGCGGCCTTCGCCGCGCAGGCCGCGGTCGTCCTGGACCGCCAGCGGCTCGTCGGCGAGGCCGAGCAGGCCCGGGAGCTCGCCGAGGGCAACCGCATCCGCACGGCCCTGCTGGCCGCCGTCAGCCACGACCTGCGCACGCCGCTGGCCGGCATCAAGGCGTCGGTGACCTCCCTGCGCTCCGACGACGTCGCCTGGTCCGAGGAGGACGAGGCCGAGCTGCTGGCCGGCATCGAGGACGGCGCCGACCGGCTCGACCACCTCGTGGGCAACCTCCTGGACATGTCCCGCCTCCAGACCGGCACCGTCACGCCGCTGATCAGGGAGATCGACCTCGACGAGGTCGTCCCGATGGCCCTGGGCGGCGTCCCCGAGGGCAGCGTCACGCTCGACATCCCCGAGACGCTGCCCATGGTGGCCGTCGACCCGGGCCTGCTGGAACGCAGCGTCGCGAACATCGTCGAGAACGCGGTCAAGTACAACCCCGAGGGCCGGGAGCCCGTCCTCGTGGCCGCCAGCGCCCTCGGCAACCGCGTGGAGGTGCGGGTGGCCGACCGGGGCCCCGGCGTCCCCGACAGCGCCAAGGACCGCATCTTCGAGCCCTTCCAGCGCTACGGCGACGCCCCGCGCGGCGCCGGTGTGGGCCTCGGCCTTGCGGTCGCCCGTGGCTTCGCCGAGGCCATGGGCGGCACGCTGGCGGCCGAGGACACCCCCGGCGGCGGGATGACCATGGTCCTCACGCTGCGGGCCGCCGGCGGCCGGCCGCCCGTACGGCCGGACCTGCCCGCCCAGGCCACCACGTGAGCCCGGCGCCGCCGCACGGGACCGTCGCCGCACAGACCGAACCGGACCAGGATCCCGGGCCCCGTGGCGGGGCCCGCATGAACAGCAGAGGTGGTTCAGCATGAACCGGGTGCTCGTGGTGGACGACGAGCCGCAGATCGTCCGCGCCCTCGTGATCAACCTCAAGGCGCGGAAGTACGAGGTCGACGCCGCGCCCGACGGCGCCACCGCCCTCCAGCTCGCCGCCGCGCGCCACCCCGACGTGGTCATCCTCGACCTCGGCCTGCCGGACATGGACGGCGTCGAGGTGATCAAGGGCCTGCGTGGCTGGACCCGTGTGCCGATCCTGGTCCTCTCCGCCCGCCAGACCTCCGACGAGAAGGTCGAGGCGCTCGACGCGGGCGCCGACGACTACGTCACCAAGCCGTTCGGCATGGACGAGCTGCTGGCCAGACTGCGCGCCGCCGTCCGGCGGGCCGAGCCGACGGGTCCGTCGGCGGCGGGCGACGACGCGATCATCGAGACCGCGGTGTTCACCGTCGACCTCGCGGCGAAGAAGGTCAACCGCGGAGGCAAGGACGTACGCCTCACGCCGACCGAGTGGCACCTGCTGGAGGTTCTCGTGCGCAATACGGGACGTCTTGTCAGCCAGAAGCAACTGCTGCAGGAGGTCTGGGGCCCGTCGTACGGGACCGAGACGAACTACCTGCGGGTCTACATGGCCCAGCTGCGGCGCAAACTGGAGCTCGACCCCTCGCACCCGCAGCACTTCATCACGGAGCCGGGGATGGGGTACCGCTTCGAGGTGTGAGGGCGGCCGGGGGCCTGGGCCGGGGGTCCGGGGGTCGTCCCCGGGAGGTGCGGTATCACGGAGCCGGGGATGGGGTACCGCTTCGAGGTGTGAGAGCCGCCGGAGCGCGGCTCGGGTCCGGCCCCGGACCGGCCGCACGGCCCCTCCGTGTGCTGATCCAGGCCGGGGTCGCCCCGGTACGCTGGGGGCATGAGTGCCGTACCCCGTTCCGAGAGGCCGACCGGCCGTTTCCGCCGGATGCTCGACCGGCTGTCCTCCTCCCAGGAGGAGCTGCACCACGCCGAGCTCCAGCAGGACACGGAGGCCGTGGGCTGCACGCGCATATGCGACTGCGACGACCGGCAGATAGTCAAGGTCACCGGCACGCTGCGGACCGTCACCCTGCGGCCGCGTGCCGGGGTGCCCGCCCTGGAGGCCGAGCTGTTCGACGGCTCGGCCGCGCTCGACGTGGTCTGGCTGGGGCGCCGCTCCATCGCGGGCATCGAGCCCGGCCGTAAGCTGATCGCCTCCGGCCGGATATCCATGAGCCGCGGCCGGAGAGTGCTGTTCAACCCCCGATACGAACTCCGACCGCTCGGACAGGAGTAGCCGTTGTCGTCCTTCGACAAGCCGACGGACCACCGCACGCCCGATGACGCGCAGAGCGCGGACTCCAGATCGGTCACCGAGGCCGCCCTGTTCGAAGCCTTCGGCGGCGTGCGCGGCATGGTGGAGACCACCGTCCCCGGCCTGGTCTTCGTTGCGATCTACACGGTCAAGCGGGACATCCACATCGCGGCGATCGCCGCACTGGGCCTCTCCCTGGTGCTCGGCCTCGCCCGCCTCGTCCGCAAGGACACCCTCAAGCACGCCTTCAGCGGCGTCTTCGGGGTCGCCTTCGGCGCCGTCTTCGCGATGATGTCCGGTGACGCCAAGAACTTCTACCTGCCGGGCATGCTCTACAGCCTCGGCCTGGCGATCGCCTACATCGTCTCCTCGATCGTCGGCTACCCGCTGATGGGCCTGATCCTGGGACCGGTGTTCAAGGAGAACCTCTCCTGGCGCACCCGCAACCCGGGCCGCAAGGTCGCCTACACCAAGGCCAGCTGGGCGTGGGGCCTGATCCTGCTCGCCAAGTCGGCGATCCTCTTCCCCCTCTACTGGTGGGGCGACGCGACCCAGCTGGGCTGGGTGAAGGTGGCCCTCGGCATCCCGCCGATGCTGCTCTCGGTCTACCTGACCTGGATCTTCCTCTCGAAGGCGCCGCCGCCGATCGACGTCTTCGCGGAGATGGAGGCGGCCGAGCAGGCCGAGCGCGAGGCCAAGGCGAACGCCACGGCGCGCTGACGCCGCCTCGCACGCCGCCTCGCACGACACGCGGAGGGCCCCCGGGACGACGTCCCGGGGGCCCTCCTTGTTCGTCCTCCTTGTGCCGCCCTACGGGCGCGGACCGGCGGCGGTCAGCCCTCCGTGCTCTCGCGGCGCACCGACAGCAGGTCCTCCAGCTGCTCCTCGCGCGCCGGAGCCGCCACGAACAGCAGCTCGTCGCCCGCCTCCAGCGCGTCCTCCCGGTTGGGGGTGAGCACGCGGTTGCCGCGGATGATGGTGACCAGCGAGGTGTCCTCCGGCCAGTCCACGTCCCCGACCCGGGTGCCGGCCAGGGCGGACTCGGGCGGCAGGGTGAGCTCGACGAGGTTGGCGTCGCCCTGGCTGAAGCGCAGCAGGCGCACCAGGTCGCCGACGCTCACGGCCTCCTCGACCAGCGCCGACATCAGGCGCGGGGTGGACACGGCCACGTCCACGCCCCAGGACTCGTTGAAGAGCCACTCGTTCTTGGGGTTGTTGACGCGGGCCACGACCCGCGGCACCCCGTACTCCGTCTTGGCGAGCAGCGAGACGACGAGGTTGACCTTGTCGTCACCGGTCGCGGCGATGACCACGTTGCAGCGCTGCAGCGCGGCCTCGTCCAGCGAGGTGATCTCGCACGCGTCGGCCAGCAGCCACTCCGCCAGCGGCACCCGCTCCACCGAGATGGCCGAGGGGGCCTTGTCGATGAGCAGCACCTCGTGCCCGTTCTCCAGCAGCTCGCCCGCGATGGAGCGGCCGACGGCACCGGCACCAGCAATCGCAACCCTCATCAGTGCGCCTCCTCAGGACCCGCGGAGAACGCCGCTTCGACCTTCTCGACCTCGTCGGTGCGCATCATCACGTGCACCAGGTCGCCTTCCTGCAGCACCGTCGCCGACGTCGGCAGCATGGCCTCGCCCAGGCGGGTGAGGAACGCCACCCGCACGCCGGTCTCGTCCTGCAGCAGGCTGATCTTCTGGCCCACCCAGCCCTCGGAGACGGGCACCTCGGCGAGCTGGACGCCGCCGCTGGGGTCGCGCCACAGCGGCTCCGCGCCCGACGGCAGCAGCCGCCGCAGCATCTGGTCCGCGGTCCACCGCACGGTGGCCACGGTCGGGATGCCGAGCCGCTGGTAGACCTCGGCGCGGCGCGGGTCGTAGATGCGGGCCGCGACGTTCTCGACGCCGAACATCTCGCGGGCCACGCGGGCGGCGATGATGTTGGAGTTGTCGCCGCTGCTGACCGCGGCGAAGGCGCCCGCCTCCTCGATGCCCGCCTCGCGCAGGGTGTCCTGGTCGAAGCCGACACCGGTGACCCGGCGGCCGCCGAACCCGGAGCCCAGGCGCCGGAAGGCGGTCGGGTCCTGGTCGATCACCGCGACCGTGTGGCCTTGCTGCTCAAGGGTCTGCGCGAGGGCCGAGCCCACTCGCCCGCACCCCATGATCACGATATGCATGACTATTGCCCCGTGCTCCGGTCTACCGCGCTGACCTGCACCAACACCCTGCTCACATCTTCCTTCTTCGGCTCACGGCCCCAGGGAAGGTTCCCGTGGGTACGACGCGATACGCCCCGCCGGAGCCTCGTCCGCGCACGGCGCATGGCACCACCGTATCCGCAACCCCTCACGGACCGGGCCCCCGGACCGCCGACTGGCCCCGGGGCCGGGCCGCGGACGTCGGTGCGGACCGTCGGTGCGGACCGTCAGTGCTGCGGGATGAGCTGCCACGCCTGGTTGCGGTTGCCGAGGCACGTCCACTGCTGCAGCGGAGCACCGAAGGGCGGTGCCGTCCCGGCCGGGTTGTTCGGGTTGGCGGCGTCCAGGCACTTGCCGCTCAGGACCGAGCGCAGTTCGAACAGATTGTCGGCGCGTCGGTGGAGGTACCACTTCTGGTTGTTGCCGCCGTGGCAGGGCCACTGGATCACCCGGGCCCCGTCGTTCCGGCTGAAGCCGGAGACGTCCAGGCACTTGCCGGAGTGACGCGCGACGATCTCGAAGATGTTCTGGTAGGCGAGGTCGTTGCCCACCCGCCGGAACTGGAACTCCTGGTGACCGCCGGCGACCCTGGAGTAGATGATGAGCCCGGTGCCGTCCGCCGTGCTCGCCTGGAAGACGTCGGCGAACAGCGGGTTCGGGCCGGTGAAGATGCTGTGGATCCGGTAGAAGGCGTTCGGGAACCAGAACGGGTCCTTGGTGAGCGTCTGGCCGTTCCTCTTGTCGGCGGTGGCCGCCCAGTACTTCGTCGCCACCGCCGTCTGGTTCCGCACGATCTTGGCCGTGGCGGGGGAGACGCAGACGCGGTCCAGCGGTGTCGCCTGGCGCCGGACCCAGTTGAACGTACAGCTGCCGTCGGCCCTGGTGTGCGCGGGGGCCTCGGTGTTCTGCTGCTGGATCGCGGCGCGTGAGAGTGGGGTGACGCAGACGAGGTCGTTCGGTCTCGCCTTGCGCCAGACCATGCCCGGTACGCAGGTGTCCGGGCCGGCGACCAGGGCCGCGGCGGCCCCGGCCGGTGCGGCCGCAGCGACCCCTGCCGGTGCGGCTGCCCCCTTGCCGGCGGCCTGCGGTGTCCGTGGGCTCGCGCCGGCGGTGTCGAGGGCCGCGACCGCCATGATTCCGGCCACCCCGAGGGCGGGCGCGACGCGCCGCCCGGTCCTTCTCGATCCGCGCATGACTCTGCCCTCCTGTCACCGTGGGGGAGTCCGTCCGTCTGTCGGCCCGCGGCCCGTCCGACCGCGTCCGCGGGGGGTGGGGTGTCCGAAAACCTGCGGTCCGCTGCCCGGCGCCGCAACCGGCGGACGGAGGTGAACGTGCCGCTCCGGGGCGGGACCTGACGAGGTGCCTCCGCACTCCGGGCCGTCGCGCCACGCCGCGCATCGCGGCATCCCGTGGCGCCTTCTGCCTCGCCTTACATGGTGCGCCCGCACCCTTGTCCCTGCATCCCCGGCGCCCGAGAGGTCCCTCACCTTTCCCTTTCCTCTCGCCGACGGCTCCCCTAGGCTCGCCGAATGATCAAGCCGTAAGCCAGTTCGGTATGGGTAACGAAGATCGGACACTCGGTCACCTGCGCGGTTAGGATGATCCGGGTATTCCGCTTCCGGACGGGGCGTCAGGACACCGACCTGTCCCTCCGATCCATGCCCCCGTCGTCCAAGAGGAATTGATGTCACATCACATACCGGAGGCGGTGATCTGGTGTCTGGCGATCGCCCTGACCGTCGTTGCGGTCCTGCTGCTGCGCCAGCGGAAGATCACCGCCGGAGTGCGCAGGCGCGTCGCCCAGCTGGAGGAGAGCCTCCGGGCGCGTGACGAGGAGACGGCCCACCTGGTCGCCGTCCGGCTGCCCGCCGTCGCGGACGCCGTGAGCCAGGACGTGCCCCTGCCCGGACCGCTCGACGAGCGGCTCACCGGCACCGCCTTCGCCCAGCGCCTCCAGTCCGTGATGGACCTCTTCGCCCAGGCCGTGGAGAAGGCGCAGGCCCGCGCCGACCAGTCCGCGAAGGCCGCGCTCAAGGCGTCCATGCGGGCCCTGCAGGGTCTGGCGCACGAACAGCAGCTGGCCATCTCCGAGATGCAGGACCGGCACGACAACCCCGACGTCCTCAGGGACCTGCTGGAGATCGACCACGCCAACTCCCAGTTCGGGCGCCGCGCCCAGGCCATCGCCGTGCTCTGCGGCTCCTGGCCCGGACGGCAGCGCGTCGCCTCCCCGCTCACCGACGTCGTGCGCGGCGCCACCTCGCGCATCCGCGACTACCGCCGCGTCCGGGTGCACGGCCAGGACGGGATCGCCGTCGTCAGCCGGGCCGTGGAGCCCGTCGTGCTCGCCGTCGCCGAGCTCCTCGACAACGCCGCACGCCACTCCCAGCCCAACACCACCGTCGAGGTCAGCCTCCAGCCGGTGCACAACGGCGCGTGCGTGGTGATCGACGACGCGGGCGTGGGCATGGACGGGCGGGAGGTGCAGCAGGCCGTGGCGATGCTGTCCGGCCGGCGTCCCGTGGACGTCTCCCGGCTCGGTGACCCGCCGCAGTTCGGCTTCCCCGTCATCGGCGTGCTCGCCGCGCGCTACGGCTTCAGCGTCTCGGTCGACACGCGCTCGCCCTACGGCGGCGTCCGGGCCGTCCTCTTCCTGCCCAGCGCGCTGCTGACCCAGCTCGACATCGACGGGCCGAGCACCACCCCGCTGACCGGGCACGGCCGCGGCCGCACCGCCCACGGCGCGACCAGGAAGCACGGCACCGCCCGTCCGCACGACACGCGGCCCCATGACCCCCGTCCGCACGGGCGGGCGCCGGAGCGGGCGCACCCCGCCCCCGACGCGCCCCCGGCCGGCCCCGTGGCGCCCGCCCCGGCACCCGGCGACGGCGCGGCACCCGGCGACGGCGCCGCTTCGGGCGGCGGCGCGGCGACGGGCGGCGGGGCCGTGACCGGGTCCACCGCCGGCGGGCTGCCCAAGCGCCGCCGCCGGCAGCCCGCCGCCGGACACGGACGGCCCGTGGCGCCCCCGCCCACCGAGCTCCCCAGGGAGCGCACCGCCGAGGAGAACGCCCGCCGCATGGGCGCGTTCGCACGCGGCACCCGCTCCGGCCGGACCGGCAACCACCCGCTCCCGCACCTCCCGGGCGACGCGGCCACCGGGCAGCAGCCCCCGCACCTCGGCCAGCAGCCCCCGCACCTCGGCCAGCAGCCCCCGCACCTCGGCCAGCAGCCCCCGCACCCCGGTCAGCAGCCCCCGCACCCCGGCCACACCCCCGCAGAAGACGAAGGGAACCCGCACGCGTGAACGACCACCTGAACAAAGAGCTCGGCTGGATGCTCGACGAGGTCGTGAAGATGCCGGAGGCCCGGCACGCGATCCTGCTGTCCGCCGACGGCATGCTGCGCGCCCACTCCCGGGGCATCGACCGGGACGAGGCCGAGCGCCAGGCCGCCGCGCTCTCCGGACTGCAGTCCATCAGCCGCTCCACCACGGAGTTCTGCACCCACCCCGCCCACCACGACAGCCCCTGGCGGCAGACGCTCATCGAGTTCGCCCACGGCTACGTCTTCCTCATCGCCGCCGGCCCCGGCGCCTACCTCGCCGTCTCCGCCAGTGAGAACGTCGACATGGAGGCCGTCACCTACCGCATGCAGAAGACCGTCGACCGGCTCGGCAAGGAGCTGGTCAGCCCGCCGCGGCAGGACAGCTGGCAGGGCGGCCCGGGCAGCCCGGCGTGACTCCGCCGGCGCCGAGGCGCGAGCAGGGGCTGGTGCGCCCGTACGTCGTCACCGACGGGCGCTCCCACCCCACCCGCAACACCTTCGACCTGGTCACCCTGGTCATGGCGCACGGCGACCGGCCGCTCGGCGGCCTCAGCCCCGAAAAGCGCGCGCTCATGGAACTCTGCCTCGGCGGCGCCCTGTCCGTCGCCGAGATCGCCGGCCACCTGATGCTGCCCGTCAGCGTCACCAAGGTGCTGCTCGGCGACCTCGTGGACAGCGGCCACCTCTCCACCCGCGCCCCCATCCCCTCGGCGCAGCTGCCCGAGGCCCAGATCCTGCAGGAGGTGCTCGATGGACTCCGCGCTCGCCTCTGACGGAGACCTCTACCTGCCCCGAACCGTACGGACCGCCGCCAAGATCCTCGTCGTGGGGCACTTCGCGGTCGGCAAGACGACCTTCGTCGGCTCGCTGTCGGAGATCCGGCCGCTGCGCACCGAGGAGACGATGACCCAGGCCGGCGCGCTCGTCGACGACCTGGCCGGCATCGACGGCAAGACCACCACCACGGTCGCCATGGACTTCGGCCGGCTCACCCTCAGCGACAGCCTGGTGCTCTACCTCTTCGGCGCCCCCGGCCAGCAGCGCTTCACCCGGCTCTGGCAGGACATGACCCAGGGCGCGCTCGGCGCGCTCGTCCTCGCCGACACCCGCCGCCTGGAGCAGTCCTTCGACGTCATGGGGCTGCTGGAGGAGCACGGCCTGCCGTACGCGGTCGCCGTCAACCACTTCGACGGCGCTCCCGTGCACCCCATGGAGGAGATCCGCGAGGCCCTGGACCTGCTCCCCGAGACCCCGCTGGTCACCTGTGACGCCCGCGACCGGCTCTCCTCCACCCACGCACTGATCACCCTCGTGGAATACCTGCAGACCCGTAGCGCACAGGAGCCCGTGTGACCTCTGCACCACCCCCTGGCTGCCCGGCACACCGGGCACAGGGGCCGGCGACGCCGCTGTACGGCCCCGACTTCGCCGCCGACCCGCACGCCGTCTACGGGCGGCTGCGCGCGTACGGGCCCGCCGCGCCCGTCGAGCTGGCGCCCCGCGTGCAGGCCACGCTCGTCACCGACTACCGGGCCGCGCTCGAAGTGCTCCGCAGCCCGGAGCGGTTCGCCAAGGACGCCCGCCGCTGGCGGGCCCTCGCCGAGGGCCGGGTCGAGGCGGACAATCCGGTCGTGCCGATGATGGCCTACCGGCCCAACTGCCTCTTCTCCGACGGCGACGACCACCGCCGCTACCGCCAGGCCGTCGACGACAGCCTCGCCCGCATCGACCCCAACGCCCTGCGCGGCTACGTCGAGCGCAGCGCCGACAACCTCATCGACCGCTTCACCGCGCTCGGCGAGGCCGACCTGCTCGGCTCGTACGCCAAGGTCCTGCCGCTCCTGGTCTTCCAGCAGCTCTTCGGCTGCCCGCCCGAGATCGGCGACCGCCTCGTCGAGGGCTTCTCCGGCATCTTCGACGGCGTCGACGCCGAACGGGCCGACGCACTCATCACCAGCAGCCTCCTGGAGCTCATCGCCCTCAAGCGCGAGCGCCCCGGCGCCGACATGACCTCCTGGCTGATGGCCCACCCCGTCCAGCTCGGCGACGAGGAGATGCTCCACCAGCTCGTCGTCCTCATCGGCGCCGGCACCGAGCCCCAGCAGAACCTCATCGCCAACGCGCTGCGGCTGCTGCTCTCCGACGACCGCTTCGCCGGCGACCTGGCCGGCGGCAGCATGCCGGTCGAGGACGCCCTGGACGAGGTCCTCTGGCTCGACCCCCCGATGGCCAACTACGCCGTGCACTACCCCGTCGAGGACCTGGACTTCGGGGGAGTGCCCCTGCGCGCCGGCGACCCCGTCGTGGTGAGCTTCGCGGCCGCCAACACCGACCCCGTCCTGCGCTCCGACCGCCGCACCGGCAACCGCGCCCACCTCGCCTGGAGCGCCGGCCCGCACCACTGCCCCGCCAAGGACCCCGCCCGGCTCATCGCCGCCACGGCCGTGGAACGGCTCCTGGACCGGCTCCCGGACCTGGAGCTGGCCGTGCCGGCCGACCGGCTCGTGTGGCGGCCCGGCCCCTTCCACCGCGCCCTGACCGCCCTGCCCGTGCGCTTCCCCCCGGTACCCGTGCCCGTACCGGCGCCCGCCCCCGTCCGCCCGGGGCACCCCGGCCCGGCCGGCGGACGGCCGCACCACCCCTCCTCAGCCGAGCACCTGCCGCCCGAGACACCTGGAGAGAGCCGATGGACCGCTCCACCTGCCCCGTCACGATCGATCCCGCCGGTCGCGACATCCACGGCGAGGCCGCCCGCATCCGCGCCCACGGGCCGGCGACCCCTGTGGAGCTCCCTGGTGGCGTGGTGGCGTGGGCAGTGACGTCCCAGCCGCTGCTCAAGCGGCTGCTGACCGACCCCCGCGTCTCCAAGGACCCGCGCCGGCACTGGCCCGCCTGGATCAACGGTGAGATCTCCCCGGAGTGGCCGCTGTACACCTGGGTGGCGGTGACCAACATGTTCACCGCCTACGGCAGCGACCACAAACGGCTGCGCTCCCTCGTCGCCAAGGCATTCACCGCCCGCCGCACCGCGGCCCTGCGCCCCCGCATCGAAGCGATGACCGCCGACCTCCTCGACGGCCTCGCCGCCACCGCGCCCGGGGAGCGGGTCGACCTGCGCGAGGGCTACGCCTACCCCATCCCCATCCAGGTGATCTGCGAGCTCTTCGGCGTCGAGGACGAGCCCACCCGCGAGGGGCTGCGCCGCTGCGTCGACTCGATCTTCCACACCTCCGCCGACCCGGAGGAGGTCACCGCCACCTACGCCGAGCTCTACCGCATCCTCGGCGGCATCGTCGCCGCCAAGCGCGAGAGGCCCGGCGACGACATGACCAGCGTCCTGATCTCCGCCCGCGACGACGAGGCCGACACGCCGCTGAGCGAGCAGGAGCTCGTCGACACCCTCCTGCTCATGATCGGTGCGGGCCACGAGACCACCGTCAACCTCCTCGACAACGCCATCCACGCGCTGCTCACCCACCCCGAGCAGCTCGCGCTCGTCCGCGCCGGCCGGGCCGGCTGGAACGACGTGATCGAGGAGACCCTGCGCGTCCAGGCCCCCGTCGCCAACCTCCCGCTGCGCTACGCCGTGGACGACATCGCCCTCGACGGCGGCATCACCCTGCGCAAGGGCGACGCGATCATCGCCTCGTACGCGGCGGCCGGCCGCGACCCCGGGCTCTACGGCGACGACGGCGGTCGCTTCGATGTGATGCGCGCCACCAAGGAGCACCTCTCCTTCGGGCACGGCGTCCACTTCTGCCTCGGCGCCCCGCTGGCCCGGCTGGAGGCGTCCATCGCGCTGCCCGCCCTCTTCGAGCGCTTCCCCGACATGGCCCTGGCGGTCGACGCGGACCGGTGCGGCCAGGTGGACTCCTTCATCTCCAACGGCCACCGCGCGCTGCCGGTCGTCCTGCACCCCTGACGGACGTTGATCGCCCGCCCGGCGGGAGCCGAAACCCCGGTCGGGGGGTCTTAACGCCCCCTTAACGGATTTCGGGTCCCACGGGTAGCCGGGTGGGCGTCATCGATACCGAACCCTTACGATCCTCTGCGTGTCCAAACTGACCGACCTGCCGAAACGGATCCTCATCGGCCGGGCGCTGCACAGCAACAAGCTCGGGGAGACCCTTCTCCCCAAGCGCATTGCGCTGCCCGTCTTCGCCTCCGACCCACTGTCCTCCGTGGCGTACGCGCCGGGCGAAGTGCTGCTCGTCCTCTCCGCGGCAGGCGTGTCCGCCTACCACTTCAGCCCCTGGATCGCCGTCGCGGTCGTCGTGCTGATGTTCACGGTGGTCGCCTCGTACCGCCAGAACGTCCACGCCTACCCCAGCGGCGGCGGCGACTACGAGGTCGCCAACGTCAACCTCGGCCCCAAGGCCGGCCTCACCGTCGCCAGCGCCCTGCTCGTCGACTACGTCCTGACCGTCGCGGTCTCGATCTCCTCCGGCATCGAGAACCTCGGCTCCGCCATCCCCTTCGTCGTCGAGCACAAGACGGCCTGCGCCATCGCCGTGATCATCCTGCTCACCCTGATGAACCTGCGCGGGGTCAGGGAGTCCGGCAAGCTCTTCGCGATCCCGACGTACGTCTTCGTCGGCGGCGTCTTCGTGATGGTCGCGTGGGGCGCCTACCGCGGCCTGATCGCGGGCGACACCATGAAGGCCCCCACCGCGGACTTCACCATCAGCGCCGAGCACCAGGGCCTGGCGGGCTTCGCGCTCGTCTTCCTGCTGCTGCGGGCCTTCTCCTCCGGCTGTGCCGCCCTCACCGGCGTCGAGGCCATCAGCAACGGCGTGCCCGCCTTCCGCAAGCCGAAGTCGAAGAACGCCGCCACGACGCTCGCCCTGATGGGCGGCCTCGCCGTCACCATGTTCTGCGGCATCATCGCCCTGGCCATGGTCACCAAGGTGCGCATGGCCGAGGAGCCCGCCACCCACCTGCTGAAGAACGGCGTGCCGGTCGGCGAGGACTACACCCAGAACCCGGTGATCTCGCAGGTCGCCGAGGCGGTCTTCGGCGGCGGCTCGTTCTTCTTCATCCTGCTCGCCGCCGCCACCGCCCTGGTCCTCTTCCTGGCCGCCAACACCGCGTACAACGGCTTCCCGCTGCTCGGCTCGATCCTGGCCCAGGACCGCTACCTGCCGCGCCAGCTGCACACCCGCGGCGACCGGCTGGCCTTCTCCAACGGCATCGTGCTGCTCGCCGGCGCCGCGGCCGTCCTGGTCTACATCTACGGGGCCGACTCGACGAAGCTGATCCAGCTCTACATCGTCGGCGTCTTCGTCTCCTTCACCCTCAGCCAGACCGGCATGGTCCGCCACTGGAACCGCCTGCTGGCCACCGAGACCGACCCCGGCAAGCGCCGCCGGATGATCCGCTCCCGCGCGATCAACACCTTCGGCGCGTTCCTCACCGGCCTGGTCCTCGTCGTCGTGCTGCTGACGAAGTTCACCCACGGCGCCTGGGTCGCCCTCCTCGGCATGGTGATCTTCTACGCCACCATGACCGCCATCCGGAAGCACTACGACCGGGTGTCCGAGGAGATCGCCGCCGAGGAGGAGCCGGGCGACGAGACCGTACGCCCCTCCCGCGTGCACTCCATCGTCCTGGTCTCCAAGATCCACAAGCCGACCCTGCGGGCCCTGGCCTACGCCAAGCTCATGCGGTCCGACACCCTCGAAGCCCTGACCATCAGCGTCGACGCGCCCGAGACCAAGGCGCTGCGCGAGGAGTGGCACCGCCGCGGCATCGACGTACCGCTGAAGGTCCTCGACTCGCCCTACCGCGAGATCACCCGGCCGGTCATCGAGTACGTCAAGCGGCTGCGCAAGGAGAGCCCGCGCGACGTGGTCAGCGTCTACATCCCCGAGTACGTGGTCGGCCACTGGTACGAGCACCTGCTGCACAACCAGAGCGCCCTGCGCCTCAAGGGCCGCCTGCTGTTCACACCGGGCGTGATGGTGACCTCCGTGCCCTGGCAGCTCGACTCCTCCGAGGCCGCCAAGCAGCGCGCCCGCAAGCGGGCCGAGTGGAACGCCCCCGGCTCGGTGCGCCGCGGCCCCGTGACGCAGCCGAAGAAGGAGAAGGCGGCGACGAAGAAGTAGTGACGGCTCCGCCGGGCGGCGAAACCGCTGCCACCGGCGGCACGTCATGATCCGCGTCGGATGCACGTCGTGATCGAGGTGCGGCGGGACGGTAGACTGGACGGCTGTCGTCCGGCGCCCCCGCCGCACCTTTTTCTACGTACTGGAGCCGACCCCCATGCAGACCGAACCGCAGAAGTCGCTGGTCGGCCAGGAGTACGAGGTCGAGGTCGGCCCGGTGGCCCACGGCGGCCACTGCGTCGCCCGCACCGAGTCGGGCCGGGTCCTGTTCGTGCGGCACACCCTGCCGGGCGAGCGCGTGGTGGCGCGGGTGACGGAGGGCGAGGAAACGTCCCGCTTCCTCCGCGCCGACGCCGTGGAGATCCTCTCGGCCTCCAAGGACCGCGTCGAGGCCCCCTGCCCCTTCTCCGGCCCCGGCCTGTGCGGCGGCTGCGACTGGCAGCACGCCAAGCCCGGCGCCCAGCGCCGCCTCAAGGGCGAGGTCATCGCCGAGCAGCTCCAGCGCCTCGCGGGCCTCACCCCCGAAGAGGCCGGCTGGGACGGCACGGTCATGCCGGCCGAGGGCGACAAGCTTCCCGCGGGCGAGGTGCCGGCCTGGCGCACCCGCGTCCAGTACGCCATCGACGCCGAGGGCCACGCGGGCCTGCGCAAGCACCGCTCGCACGAGGTCCAGGTCATCGACCACTGCATGATCGCCGCCCCCGGCGTCAGCGAGCTGGGCATCGAGAAGCGCGAGTGGCCGCAGATCGCGACGGTCGAGGCCATCGCGGCCTCGGGCTCCGCGGACCGCCAGGTGATCCTCACCCCGAAGCCGGGCGGCCGCCTGCCCATCGTCGAGCTGGACAAGCCGGTGTCGGTGATGCGCGTCGGCGAGAAGGACCAGCGCGTCCACCGCGTCCACGGCCGCCCCTTCGTCCGCGAGCGCGCGGACGAGCGCACGTACCGCGTCGGCGAGGGCGGCTTCTGGCAGGTCCACCCCCAGGCCGCCGACACCCTCGTCCAGGCCGTGATGCAGGGCCTGATGCCGCGCAAGGGCGACATGGCCCTCGACCTCTACTGCGGCGTGGGCCTCTTCGCGGGCGCCCTGGGCGAGCGCGTGGGCGAGAAGGGCGCGGTACTGGGCATCGAGTCCGGCAAGCGCGCGGTGGAGGACGCCCGCCACAACCTCCAGGACCTCGACCGCGTCCGCATCGAACAGGGCAAGGTCGAGCAGGTCCTGCCGCGCACCCGCATCGACAGCGCCGACATCATCGTCCTGGACCCCCCGCGCGCAGGCGTCGGCAAGGAGACGGTCCGCCACCTGGCGTCGCTGGGGGCCCGCCGCATCGCCTACGTGGCCTGCGACCCGGCGGCCCTGGCCCGCGACCTGAAGTACTTCGCGGAGGAGGGGTACCGGGTGGTGAAGCTGCGGGCGTTCGACTTGTTCCCGATGACGCACCACGTGGAGTGCGTGGCGATCTTGAAGCCGGTGGCCAAGGACGCCTGACCTGCGGCTTTGTGCATGCGCGCTATGGGCGTTACGTGCGGTACGGGCGGTATCTTGACGCTGAAATGACGCTCGTGACGCTCGATTGACGCTGAACCTGATGGGGCGTAAGCGGTGCGCTTCAGGTGTGGCTACTCGTTGGCATCAGTGCCCAGAGGCCCCGACCGAGACTGGTCGGGGCCTCTGGCCTTCATATGCGCGGGCGCTCACTCTGGAGCCTGCGTACCCTCACCTGCTGTGATGGCCCGCAGACGTCCCCGCTTGTCCGCCGCTGTGCGCCGGCGTTGTCACGCAGTAAGGCACTCACTTCCGCCGCGTGTTCGGGGGTCGCCGAGAGCCGAGGCGGTTGCCGGGCTGCTTCGCTACAGCGCCGCCGACCCCAAGCAGCAGCGTTACGACCGCTGTCGCATCTGCGTACGCCTGCATGGCTTGCGCGCAAGCAGGTGCCACGAGGAGGGCGACCACGACGACCGTGACGACGACCCATCGGCGCTGCCGTGGAATTGACAGACCCCCGCAGGGGAGGGACACACTCATACCGAACCTCCTGGTTCAACTGCCCACCCACCGCTCGCCCTGGCAAGCATCAGCGGCTGGGTGGGCTTCTCACTGTGTCGGCAGAGAGTAGTGGCGACCGGGCATGAGACGAGCGACAGACGAGTTACTCTCGGCTATATACCCTTATGTGTCAATCACGCAACGTAACTAGTTTTGCTGGCTATGCCCGCGACAGAGTGCGTATGACGCATCTAGCGCGCGCGTCAAGTTGCAGCGTCACGGTGAGTGTTGGCCTGATTTCGCCGTTCGTTCAACGGCTCGGGAGCATGGCGGGGCAGCCGGGAGCTCAGGTGCGACGGTGACGCGGTAAACGCAGGTAGCTACAGCTGGGACGGACCGCATCAAGACCGTCCGCCTGGAGATTTTCTCGCAACTCCGTATCCATGCTGAGGAGATGCGCCATCCCGCTGATCCGGCGCTATCGGCGGTCGAAGCCTCAGTGACAGGGGGGGGACCAACGAGCGGAGCTTCTAGAGGTCCGGACCCAGAATCACGCCGGACCAGTCGTCCTTCGAGGTGGGTGCGGGTAGCCACGATGCCGCGGACTCACGGTTCCACGCAAGTGGAGCGGAAGCCCGGCGGGGCCGCTGAGATGGTCATCGCAATCCTGGAACAGGGCGTGGATCAGGCCCGAGAGCTGGGCAGCAGCTCCATGCGTGAGGACTGGTGACGCTCCTCCGACGCATGCTGCTCGCTTCTGTCGGTGACGGCCTTGAGCCGTGGTTTCCACCTCCCCTACGCTCCAGCCGCCAGGGCCGCCCGCCTGAACGCAGCGCGCCCCCCCATCCCACCCCCGGCTCCCCTGCACACCACAGGGCAGCCGGGCCGCAAGGTCTCAGTGCCCGAGTCGTTCCAGTGCCTGAGCCGGGTACCGGGCGCCGGTCACCGCGTCCTCCGGTACGGCCTCGCGGAGCAGGTCGAGGTCGTCGGGGGTCAGGCGCAGGTCGGCTGCGGCGGTGTTCTCTTCCAGGTACCGGCGGCGCTTGGTGCCGGGGATGGGCACGATGTCGTCTCCCTGGGCCAGCAGCCAGGCCAGCGCCGCCTGGGACGGGGAGCAGCCGATCCGCGCGGCGACGTCCCCCACGGCCTTGACGAGCGCGAGGTTGCGGTTGATCGCGTCGTCGGCGAACCGCGGCCAGCGACGTCGGTTGTCGTGCGGGGCCAGGTCGTCGCGGGAGGAGAGCGCCCCGGTGAGCATGCCGCGTCCCAGGGGGGAGTAGGCCACGACCGCGATTCCCAGGTCCCGGCAGGTGTCGAGGAGTTCGCCCTCGACCACGTTCCGGGTGAAGAGCGAGTACTCGACCTGCACCGCGCTGACGGGATGGACGGCATGCGCCCTGCGGAGCGTGCCGGCGCTGACCTCGCTCAGGCCGACATGACGCACCAGCCCCTCGTCCACCAGACGGGACAGGGCGCCCATCGTCTCCTCGACGGGGGTGTCAGGGTTCCTGCGGTGCGCGTAGTAGAGGTCGATGTGGTCGACGCCCAGGCGGCGCAGGGAGGCGCGGCAGGCGACCGGGACGTAGTCGGCCGAGGTGTCGACGTCGCCCACCCGGCCGGTGGCCGCGTCGTGGCGCAGGCCGAACTTGGTCGCCACCACCATCCGTTCCCGCTCTCCGGCGTGCCGGCGGAGCCAGCGGCCCACCAGTTCCTCGTTGAGGCCCTGCCCGTAGGCGTCCGCGGTGTCGAGCAGGGTGACGCCCAGCTCCAGGGCGCGGTCCAGGGTGCGCTGGGACTCCTCCTCGTCGGGGACGCCGTAGGCGATGGACATGCCCATGCAGCCCAGGCCGATCGCCGACACTTCCGGCCCGTCGGCCCCGAGCCTGCGGTACTTCATCGAGTGGTCCTCTCAGTGGTCTCAGCGGTCTCAGCGGAGGGAAGGGCGGTGTACGCCCGGGCGACTCTCAGGAGCCATGCCACTTCGTCGGCGTAACCTCCCTCGGTCGTGTCCGGGCCGAGAGGCGTGGGCTGCCCCTCCGGCTGCTGCCGGTCGTCGCGCTTCGCGCGCAGGGCCGCCGCCAGCGAGACGGCCTGCACCCGCGCCCGCAGCCCGTCGCCGGACAGCCCCGCCTCGTGTCCCGATCGCCGGGCGGCGGCCATGACGCCAGGGTCCATGTAGGGCCGCAGGGCGAGCAGGCCGTCCTGTATCTCGATGACCCTGCGATAGAGCCGGAAGTTGATGTCGCCCGGCAGGAGACGGGCGAGGCGGTTGGCCGGCTCGGGGTTGAGTGTGATGCTGGGGATCGCCGTGGACAGGGCGCGCCACAGCGGGTACAGCCGCTGGTACGTGATGAAGTTACGGGCCAGACGCCGCCCGTCGGACATCCGGGGGCCCCACGAGGGCATGGTGAGCCCCGCCACGAGGAAGAAGATGCCCGTGCCGTTGGTGATCGGCGTCAACAGCTCCCACTCCAGCGGGTCGAGCCCGCACTGCACCGTGATCAGAGCGAACAGGCGGTTCAGGCAGTAGAGAAGGCACGCGCTCGCGCCGATCGCCGTGGCGTGCAGCCCCCTGCGCAGCCACTGCCGCCCCGCCACCCGCCCGTACCGGAGGCACAGGCGAATGATCTCGATCATCCCTGCGCCGAAGGCGCTGACGTACAGCAGCAGATAAGTGGCCACGACCGGTCGGTGGGCGTTCTGCAGGAGATAGTGCGCGCTGCGCTGCTGGCTCCCCTGCTTCGCCGCGATCCACAGACCGACCATGACGACCGCCACCGTGCCCGCGGCCAACAGCCGTACGAGCGCGCGTCGGCGGGCCTCCTCGCGCGGGTACACCCAGTAGACGATCGCGGTGAGGAAGGCAGCGCTGGAGGCCACCCCGCCGAAGAGATGGATGCCCAGTGCCCCCAGGTCGTGCACGCCCAGGGCGTCGTCCACCTTCAGCGCGACGAGCGGCGTGGAGAGCGTGAAGGAGACGCCCTTGCAGGAGAAGGCGACGAGCAGCGCCCGCAGCGCCGGGTCGTCCCGCTGGCGCCGCACGTCGCGCACTTTGTAGAGGAAGGCCAGCGCGCACAGGGCCGCGCACGCGGGGAACACCACCGCCTTCACGTCGGTCATGACGCCTCCTGCCGTCGCCGCAGGCCGATGACGGGAGGACGGCGGTGCGGGCGAGCCCCGGACGGGACCGGGAGGTCAGCCGGCATGGCCGGGATTGAGGGAGTGGTCGATGCGCGCGACGGTCTCGGCGTCGACGGGCGGGACGTCCCAGCGGGACTCCTTCGGAGGGCGCGTGACCCGTTCCAGGAGGAGGGAGGCGACGGTCTCCGCCTCCTGCTCCTCCGCAGTGGAGTAGCTCGTACGCCCGAGCATCTCGCGGACGCGCCGGGGGTCCAGATTCGGGAACAGGTACGCGAGCCCCGTCGGGTCCGGACCGGTGGAGTCGCGATGCCCGCACAGCATGTGCGCGAGCTCGTGGGCGATGATGTGATCACGGTGCAGCCGGCTGGTGTTCGCCTCGACGACGATGATGTCGGCCACGTCCGTGGCCAGCCACATGCCGCAGGGCGACTCCGCTCCCATGGTGAGCTCCAGGAGCCGGATCGGGCGGTTGCGGTCCGCGCTGAGTCGTTCGGTGAGCGTGGCGATGTCGCACCCGTCGGGCAGGTCCAGACGGGCCAGGACCGCTTCCGAAGCCCTGCGCAGTTGCTTGAGATCCCCCTTGCCGACCTGCTGCTGCGCCGGGGAGACGACGGCCGCGGCTGACGCCTCTGCTGTGCTCGCCGACGGCGCGCCGAGCCTTCGCAAGAGAGCGAGTTTCCTGTGCCCACGCGAACCCCGCGACATGTCATTCTCCCTGACGCACCGTTCCACTGACGCTGTTCCGTGCAACTGCCTGACTGTGGGCGATAGTAGCTCGCGGATGACGGCTTGCGCCGCTGAGGGCTCATGGGCGACGGCGGCCGGAACCGCCCACGGCAGAACCCCTTTCATGGCCGTTCGTCCGCCGACGGGCAGTGCCTCGCGGGAGCGGGTGCAGGGGATAGGGGATGAAGAGCAGCCTCAGCCCGCCCCCGCCGGCGAAGCCCGGTACGTCCCGGTGGACGGGGCGCAGTAGGCGGTGGCCACCTGCAGGAGGTGGGCCGTCTCCTCGTCGAGGTCGGTGGCGTCCGGGCCGGCGAGGTTGACCGTCTGGGACTGCGGGGCGTGGCCGTTGCGCCGGGCGTCCAGCGCTGCGGCGAGCCAGCAGGCGGTGACGTGCGCGTCGGTCAAGTGCGCGGGGACGGACTGTGCGGCGACGTGGCGGCGCACGGCTTCCAGGGTTGCGGGGGTGACGTAGTTGCGCAGCACGATCATCGCGTCCCTGATCTCGATGACCCGCCGGTACAGCCGCAGTTGCAGCGGCATCGCGAGGGCGGACAGGCGGTTGCCCGGCTTGAGGACGACGTCGGGGTTGGCCGAGGTGAGGTCGCGCCACAGCGGGGCCAGGCCGCGGTAGGTCCGCCGGTGGTCACGGTGGGCACGGAGCTGCAGGGCGACGGGCAGGGCGGCGCCGACCGCCATGAACCAGGCTTCCGCGCCGGTGACGGGGGAGAACAGCGGGCCGAGGTCCGGTGACCGGGTCTGCAGGTAGACCAGCTTGAGCACCCAGAGCAGGGAGGCCAGCAGGGTGCCCGTGCCGAACAGCAGCAGGCCCAGGCGGAGCAGCCGGGGGGTGTCCTGGCGGCCGTAGAGCCAGCACACGATGCCGCAGGTGGTGTCCGCGAGCAGGTGGAAGAGGAAGAAGACCCACCAGTAGGCGTCCGGGACGCCCGGTGTCGCCGGGTCCGGGGCGATCTGGTTGCGGGCGTGCGGGGGCGCGGCCAGGTCCAGCAGCACCAGGGCGGCCATGACGGCCGCGGCGGTGCCGAACACCGGGGTGGTGTGGCGGCGCCGGTCGGCGGCGCCGAGGATGAACCAGAGCACAGCGGCCGCGTCCACGATGCTGAACAGGTGCTTGCTCAGGTCGATCCAGTGCTCGTCCGGCACCACGTTCGCCAGGGCGGCCGTGACGGGCTCCAGGTGCATCGACATCGCCAGCGCGATCATGACGATGGCCAGCCACAGCGGGCGCTGGAAGCGGTTGCGCAGGCCGTGCGGGGCGCGGGCGAGCGCGACCGCCCACAGTGCCGCGATGCCCGAGGTCTCTAACCATGCGAACATGACGCCCCCGTGCCGCGCTGGCCGCGCAGGCCCATGGCGGACTCCAGCCCGGCCAGCATCCCCGAGAGCCGCGACGGGGCCGGCAGGCGGCCCGCGGCCTCCAGGATCAAGGTGGCGATCATCTCCGCCTCCTGTTCCTGCTCGTCCGAGTAGCGCAGGCGGGGCAGCGCCTGCCGGATGGACTGCGGGTCCGCGATGTCGATGTGCCGGTAGAGCCGCAAGTCGTCGATGCCCGAGCGGTGGTCGCACACCATGTGGCCGATCTCGTGCATGATGATGTGCTCTTGGTGCAGGGGGCTGGTCTGCGCGTCGTAGAAGACGTAGTCGGCGCGCTCGGTCGCCAGCCACATGCCCGAGGGAGTGCCGGGGGCGGTGGGTGTGGGCAGGGGCAGCAAGTGGAGCGGACGGGAGCGTTCCGCTGCGAGCCGGGTGCAGAGTTCCTGGGCGGAGAAAGGTTCCGGCAGAGGGATTTCGCCGATCACCTTCTCGCACTGCCGACGCAGCCGCCTCCAGTGCATGTCGGTCCGCTCTCCGTGACTCGTCGGGACAGGAGGGCACATGACCTCGTACCCACGTCGCATCATGCCACCACCGATCGTGCCACCGGGGTTCATGCGGGGGACGAGGACGGAGGCTGCCTCGCACCCCGCTCCAGATCGCGGAGCTGCCGGATCATGTCCGCCGCCATCCGCTTGCCCTCCGGCGACAGGGCCGCGAGGTTGCCCCGGAGGAAGAGGGCGCTCACCCCCGCCTCGGCCATCGACCGGTCCAGCTCCCGGCTGGCCAGGAGCTCCTCGTTGATCATCTTCCGGGCGACGTCGTCATCGGTGAAGTACGAGACGGGGACCTCGAAGTACTTCGCCAGGGCGCAGAGATGGCGCAAGGTGGGGTTGGTCCGCTCGCCGCGGTGCAGCTGCCACAGGTACGGACCGGAGAACGTCTCTCCCGACTGGGCGGCGATGGCCGCCGCGAGCGCCTTGTAGGAGGGCTTGCCGTCCTCGCTCAGCTCGGCGCGCAAGGTGAGCAGGTGGTCGAGTTTCTCGGCCACCGTCAGTGGGCGCCGGACATCGTCGTCCTTCTCGCCGTTCATGGGCTGCTGCCCCCCTTTTACGTGGCACCAGTGAATGCGCCCGCTCGACCGCCGACAGGCTGTGGGGCCACCCACACTTTGCCAGATATCGGGCGCAACTGAAACTGGTTCGATGTGCACTTGCCGGTTCATCCTGGCTCACATCGAACGGGGTGCGCCGCCCGGCGCGGTACCGGATGCTCCGGCTCCTGGGCCGGAGCATCCAAAAGCGCCGCCTCAGGAGCCGTACGGGCTCTTCGCCTTGGCGTCCTTCAGCGCCCGTGCCCACCAGGTGACCTGGTCGAGGAGGGTCTTGGCGGCCGCGTTCGGGCCCGTCGGGTCCTTGGGCAGTCCGTCGGGGCCGAACTGCTCCCAGGCCGTGTGGAAGCTGACGGTGTCGCGGGTCGTCACCGCGTGCAGCTCGGCGAAGACCACGCGCAGGTGCTCCACCGCCCGCAGGCCGCCGGAGAGGCCGCCGTAGGACACGAACGCCACCGGCTTGGCGTGGAACTGCTGGTTGTGCCAGTCGATCGCGGTCTTCAGGACGGCCGGGTAGCTGTGGTTGTACTCCGGCGTGATCACCACGAAGGCGTCGGCGGCCTCCAGGCGGGGTGTCAGGTCCTTGAGGACCGAGAGCACCTCGGGCGACGGGTTCATGGTCGGGGCCGCGGATCCCAGCTCCACCTCGGCCAGGTCGATCAGGTCGACCTCCAGGTCCTGCCGCTCCTCGGTCCGGCCCACGAACCAGTCGGCCACCGTGGGGCCGAAGCGCCCCTCACGGTTGCTGCCGAGTATGACGGCCAGGCGCAGGGTGCTGTCGGACATGTCGTTCTCCTTGCTCATCCGAGGTCATCCGAGGTCATCGAAAGGAAAAAAGAAAGGGGGCGGGGGTGCTGTGGGAGTGGGTCCGGTGCGGCCCCGTGGGGGCCGGGGCCGCACCGCTTCGCCCCTGGGGGAGGGGGCGGTTCAGGGGGAGGAGGCGGCCACCGGCCCGTCGGTCGGGGCCTTCTTCTCCGGCTTCGGCACCGATCCGCGCAGCGGGACCTCCCGGACGAACCAGGTGGCCACCGCCGTCACGACGGAGATTCCGGCGCCGACGAGGAGGACGAGGTGCATGCCGCTGGTGACCGCGTGTTCGTAGACCTCGCGTACCGCGTCCGGCAGGCGGGTCAGGGTGCCCGCGTCCAGGTGGGCGGAGCCGGCGCCGGGCGCCCCGCCGTCCGCTTCCAGGGAGGAGGTCATGCGCTGGGTGAAGACCGCGCCCATGACGGCGGCGCCCACGGATCCGCCGATGGTGCGGGCCAGGGTGGCGGTGGAGGAGGCGACGCCGAGGTCCTTGAGCTGGACGGCGTCCAGCGAGATCAGCATGGTCGTCTGCATCAGGAAGCCCATGCCGGCGCCGAAGACCGCCATGCCCAGGGCGGAGACCACCCGGGAGGTGCCGGCGTCCATCCGGGACATCAGCAGGAAGCCCACCGGGATCAGGATGCCGCCGGCGATCATGAACAGCTTGTACTTGCCGGTCTTGCTGACGACCTGGCCCGCGATGACGTTGACGGCCATCATGGCGCCGAAGACCGGCAGCAAGAGCAGTCCCGAATTGGTGGCCGAGGCGCCCTGCGCGACCTGCTGGAAGAGCGGGAGGTAGGTCAGTGCGCCCATCATCACGAGGCCGACCAGGAAGCCCATCAGGGTGCCCAGCGAGAAGTTCACGTTGCGGAAGACCTGCAGCGGGATGATCGGCGCCTCGGCCTTCCGCTCCGCCCACAGGAAGAGGGCGCCCGAGACCACCGCCAGTGCGATCGTCCCGACGACGGGGGCCGAGCCCCAGGCGTACTGCTGGCCGCCCCAGCCGGTGAAGAGCAGCACCGAGGAGATGAACACCGTCAGCAGGGCCGCCCCCGCGTAGTCGACGCGGGCCTTGTTCCGCTTCCTGGGCAGGTGCAGGACCGTGACGCACAGGACGAGGGCGGCCGCGCCCAGCGGCAGGTTGATGTAGAAGGCCCAGCGCCAGCCGAGCGAGTCGGTGATCAGGCCGCCGACCGGTGAGCCGCCGACCTGGGCGAGGCCCATGGCGCCGGCGAACAGGCCCTGGTACTTGCCCCGGTCCCGGCTCGGGACGATCGTGCCCATGATGGCGAACGCGCCGACCATCAGGCCGCCGCCGCCGAGCCCCTGCAGGGCGCGGAAGGCGATCAGCTGGCCCATGTCGCGGGAGAGGCCGGCCAGCGCCGAACCGGCGAGGAAGAGCACGATCGATGCCATGAACGCGCCCTTGCGGCCGTACATGTCGCCCAGCTTGCCCCACAGGGGGGTGGAGACGGCGGTGGTGAGCCCGTAGGCGGTGACCACCCACGACAGGTGGTCGAGGCCGCCGAGCTCGCCCACGATGGTGGGCATCGCGGGCCCGAGGATCAGGTTGTCCAGCTGGGCCAGCAGCATCGCGATCACGAGTGCGACGAGCGAGATGAGCAGCCCCCTGGGCTGCGGCACCTTGCCCTCGTCGGCGACCGCGGTGGCGGTGTCCTGCGACATTGCCCCCACTTCCCTCCGCAGACGGGTCCCGCTCCCGGGCCGCCTACTTACTTGTCACCAGGTCAGTTGCGTACACTGGGAGAGAGTAGGAAGCATGCTTACTTGTCGCCAAGTAAAAGAGACTGGGCCCTTGGACCTAGGGCGAGCGAAGGAGAGCGAAGCGATGAACGGGGCACCGCAGGCGCGCAGGGGTGGCAACACCCGGCAGCGGATCCAGGACGTGGCGCTGGGCTTCTTCCTGGAGCGCGGCTACGAGAAGACCTCGCTCCGCGAGGTGGCCGACGAACTGGGCATCTCCAAGCCGGCGGTCTACTACCACTTCAAGACCAAGGAGGACATCCTCGTCGGCCTCCTCGGCGACGTCGGCCGCGAGCTCGACGCCCTCATCGCCTGGGGCCGCGAGCAGCCCCGGACCCTGGAGTCCAAGCGCGAGCTCCTCGCCCGCTACAGCGTGATCTTCGACAACGCCGCGCCCCTGTTCCGCATCATGCAGCAGAACATCGCGACGCTCAGCGAACTGACCGTGGGCCAGGAATTCACCGACCGCACCACGGCCCTGGCCGCCCTGCTCAAGGACGCGGACGCGCCCATGGCCGCCCAGGTGCGCTGCGTGAGCGCACTGCTGACCCTGCACTTCGGTACGTTCGCGCTCGAATACATCGACGGCGCCGCCGAGGACAAGCGCCTGGCGCTCCTCGACAGCGCCACCGAACTGCTGACCTCCGCCTACGCCGTGCAGGAGACCGCGGACGGCCCGGCCGCCTGAGCGGCCACCCGGCACCGGGCGGCCGCGTGAAGCCGGCCGCCCGGTGCCGCGCGCCTACGCCGCGGCCCGCCGCACGGCGCCGAGCAGCTCCGCCTGGCGCAACGGCGTCAGGCGGTCGTACGCCGGCCCCTCGCCCGTCCGTACGGACGAGACGAACGCGGCCACCGTGTTGGCCACGGCGCCTGTGGTACCGGAGTCATCCGGTACCACAGGCGCCGTGGCGGCGGCGGGCTCAGCCGGTGGTGGCCGTCCCGTGCGGGACGGGACGGCCCGCGCGGAGGACCGCACGGACCCGGCCTATGGCCCTGATGTCGTGGACGGGGTTGCCGGCCACGGCCAGCAGGTCGGCGTCGTAGCCCGGTGCGATGCGGCCCTTGCGGTGCCCCAGGCCGCAGGCTTCCGCGGCGAGCGAGGTGGCCGACACGAGCGTCTCGGTGTTCGTGGCGACCTGTGAGGCGAAGTAGACGAGGTCGCTGGGGAGCACGTCGTGCGGCTTGTGCGGGTTGATGCCCGCATCGGTGCAGCAGACGACGCGCACGCCGTTGCGGTGCATGTACGCCTGGTTCTCCCAGTACGGCTCGATGGTCGCCAGCACTTCGGCGGGCATGCCCTCGCGCGGCCTGACGACCGTGCAGCCGACGAACGTGCCGGCGGCCGCCATGGCCTCCACCGTCTTCTCGTCGCGCCGCACCCCGGACGGCGTCATGAACGTGCAGTGCTCGATGCCGTCCACCCCGGCGGCGACGGCGTCGGCTATGCCCGCCGCCGCGTGCGCGTGCGCCGTGACGGGCAGGCCCCGTTCGTGCGCGGCGCGCGTCACGGCCTGCAGCTCCGCAGGGCTGTACTGCGCGCCGCCGGGGTTCGAGCCGCGCGTGGACATGCCTCCGGTCGCCATGATCTTCACGAGGTCGACGCCGCGCTCCGCCCGCGCGGCGACGGCGGCCACCGCCTGCTTGCTGTCGTCGGCCTCGCCGCCGAGGTACCAGCAGTGCCCCTCGCTGCGGGTGATGGGCGGACCGGCGGCGACGATCTGCGGGCCCGGGGCACCGGCGGCGTACTCGTCGCGCAACCGCAGGGACAGGTAACCCCGGTCGCCGAGGTCGCGAACGGTCGTGATGCCGGCCCGCAACGCGCGCGTGGCGTGCTCGCGCATCCGGGCCAGCACGACTTCGTCCTCGTCGTGCACCATCTGGTGCTCGGTGGGGCCGCCCGGGTCGAAGACGAGATGGCTGTGCGCGTCGATCAGCCCCGGGAGCAGCGTGACGTCGCCCAGGTCCGTGAGCGCCACCCCTTCCGGGGGAAGGGCGCCGGTGAGGTCGACGCCGGTGATGCGGCCGTCGTCGACCAGGACCATGACCGGGCCGGTGTGCAGGGTGCTTCCGTCGAACAGGCGCGCGGCTCGGACGGCCGAACGGGGATCGTCCACGGACGTCGCTCCAAAGGGGTCGGGGGTGGCTCGGGGGCGTTGACGCCGCCGGGGACCTGCCGGAACCACCGACGGCTATCAGATCATTCCCCAAGTGTCCACCGGGATGTACAGTTGAACAGCTGATCGGACAGGCGGGGGGACTTGGGGGAGTCACCGGGTGGGACACGAACGCGTCGGGGGATGATTTTTGGCGTCAGCCAGGACGTTTCGTGCAACCCCATCGGAGAGAGATGAGTCGGCGATGCCCGCCCACCCAAGGAAGAGGTAAGCCCATGACTGGTAAGCATGTGCGGGCCGTCGCCGAAGAGCTCGTCACACAACTCCCCGAACTTCCCCGCCCGTGGGACATCGAAGCGCTGTGCCGCGCGTTGTCCCAGCAGCGGGGCCGCCCCCTGACCCTGCATCCGATGGACCTTCCGGCCATGCCCTTCGGGCTGTGGTTCGACGACGGGTCCGGGGACCGCATCATCTACCGTTCCTCCGCCACCGGTTACTACCGCGACCACATCGTCCTGCACGAGATCTGCCACATGCTGGCCGGGCACGGAAAGTCGCCCGAAGAGCTGCTCGACGAGTCGCAGGCGGAGCGCGCGGCCGGTGACGGACAGGCCGGGCAGACGGCGGGCGGCAAGGCGTGCAGCAACGCCGAGGAGGAGCTCGCCGAGACGTTCTCCACCATGGTCCTGAAGCGGGCGGGCCAGCTGCGGCCGACGGGCGTCAGCGCGGTGGAGCGGCGGGCGGAACAACTGCTCGGAGCCGGCTTTGCATAATGTGCCGGACTGGGTGGAGACCCTGCGCGGGCTCATACTCTTCATCGTCTGGGCCGTTCTGGTCCTCCGCATATCCGCGCTCTGGCGCGCCCCCCAACGCCCGGTCTGGATCGTGCTCCTGGTGCTGGCCACCGGCTCGCTGATGATCCAGGCCCCGGTGGGCAAGTGGCTCGACAGCACCACCGGCGTGGCCAAGGCCGGCGAACTGGCCGTCGCCCTGGTGGCGCTCACCGACTTCGCCGCCGTCTGGTGGTTCGCCGTGGCACTGCACCGCGCCGGCCACGCCACCCCCGCGTGGCTGCGCCGCGCACCGGCCGTCAGCGCGGCCACCATGGCGGCGCTCGCCGTGGCCTTCTTCGTCGTCACCCCGGCGCCCGACCGCTTCGGGGCGCAGGCCCACGGCTGGTGGGCCGGGTACGCCGTCGCCTGGATCACCTTCGGCCTGGTCACGGCGGTGGGCGCGGGCGCCCTGTTCTGGCGGCACGGCATCACCATGCGCAGCCCCGTCCTGCGGCTGAGCATGCTGGCGCTCGCCGTCGGCACCACTGCCGAGCTGCCCTACCTGGTGATCCGCGCCATCCGGTGGTTCACCGAGGCGCCCGCGACGCTCGCCCTGGTCGGCTTCTGGTGCTCGTTCACCCGCTTCGTCCTCGTCGCCCTCGGATGTTCGCTCGCGGCGCTCGAACCGCTGCGGCGGGCGGCCCTGTACTGGTACCGCCGGCAGCGCCTGTACGGCCTGTGGATGCTGCTCCGGCAGGCCACACCCGAACTCGTCGTCCTCACCCCGCGCTCGCGCACCTCGGACCTGCTGACCTTCAGCAACCCCTGGGAGCAGCTCCACCAGCGCGTCATCGACATCCGCGACAGCATCACGTTCCTGCACGACGGCTGGGCCTCGCCGCAGCTGCTGCAGGAGGCGGCGCGACACGCGGGCGGCGGGCGGGACGAAGGGGCCGGCGGGCGGGACGAAGGGGCCGGCGGGCGGGACGAAGGGGCCGGCGGGCGGCACGGAGGGGCCGGCGGCCGGGACGAGGGGGAGCGGCTCGTCGCCGTGGCGTGCTGGATCGAAACCACGCGGCGCGACGCACTGGCCGGCGCGACCAAGCTGCACCACGAGCTCGACAAGGACCTCCTGCCGGACGTGCAGGCCAGCGAGTCCACCGTGCACCGCGAGATCCGGCACCTGCTGCGGCTCCACCGGGCGCTGCGGACACGCGCCGTGCAGTCCTTCGCCGACACCGCGGAGCACCGGCCGCCGGCGCCCGCCGCCTCGTGAGCGGCGCGCCGGTACAGCCACCCTCCGGGTGATGTCATTGGGTCGGACGGGCGCGTGTCATTGGGCCTAACGGGGGTGTTTATCCCTAGAATCGCGGGATGTACATAGCCAGCACGTTCCCCGGAAGGGTGTGATCCGGTGAACAGGTCCGAGGCCACCGACGAGCAGTGGCAGGGACTGGCCGAGGTCGTCCCGCTGCGCGGACACCAGACATGGCCGTCATGGCCCGACCACCGGGCCCTGCCCGAGGAGGAGCCCGAGGAGAACACGCGGCGGCTCGTCGTGCTGCGCGTGCAGGTCTTCGCGGACGCGCGCGAGGTCGCCGAGTATCTGATCGCCCGGATTCCGGTGCTGCTGGATCTCACCAACGCCGACTCCGACGTCGCCAAGCGGATCCTGGACTTCTCCAGTGGTGTCGTCTTCGGGCTGGGCAGCGGTATGCACCGGGTCGACACGAATGTCTTTCTGCTCGCGCCCGAAGGGACGGAGGTGGCCTCGTCGTACCCCGATCGTAGGAAGAATGATCAGCTGAAACGGTTTGGCTGAGGGGTCGGCACATACGGTCCGGGCATGGACGCAGCCACCCAGCTTCAGCGCCCCGCCGTGACCGAACTGCGGCTCTCCGCCTTCAAGTCGCACCGCAACGCCGTCTACCCGCTCGGCCCGCTGACCCTGTTCCGAGGGCCGAGCGGCAGCGGCAAGTCCAGCGCCCTCCAGGCGTACGAGGCCCTCGCCCGGCTCGCCGGGGGCGACACCCTCGACGAGGCGTTCGCCCCCGTGGCCGGCGGCGCCACCGCCTGCGTGCCGCAGCAGGCCAGGCCCGACGAGCAAGGGCGGCGCGGCTTCCGCATCGGTTGCACCGTGGAGGGCCCGGCAGGGCCGGTCCGCCTCGACGTGGCCGTGCAGGCGGAGCCGGAACTACGGGTGGTCGGCGAACGGCTGACGGGTTCGGGGCGCACGCTGCTCTCCACCGCCCTGCGCGACCCGGGGCTGCCCAGGGTGGAGGCGGCCTGGCACACGGCGGGCTCCGTGCCCGTGACCCGGGCCCCGCTGCCCGACGACCGGCTGGGCACCGCGCTGCTGCCGCTGCGGGTGGCGGGCAAGACGGCCGGGCAGCGGATCGTGCTGGACGCGGCCGAGCAGGTTGTGGTGGCGCTGCGCTCGGTGTTCCCCTGCGACCCGCGGCCCGAGCTGATGCGCGCCCCCGTCGCCGCGCGCGACGGGCTGCTGCGCGGGGCGTGCGACAACGTTGCCGCGGTGCTCGGCCGCACCCGCAGCGAGTGCGTCACGCGCCACGCGGCGCTGGTCACGGCGGCGGGCGCCGGATGCCGGGGGCGGGTCGACGGGGTGTCGGTCCAGGGCCTGGAGGGCGGCTTCGTCCGGGCGGTGCTGGCGCGGCAGGCGGGGTCGGCGACGCCCTTGGAGCACCTGGGCGACGGGGAGCTGCGCTATCTGGCGCTGTGTCTGGTGCTGCTGACGGGGCCGGGGGTGCTGGCGATGGACCAGGCGGCCGAGGTGCTGCCGGCCCGGCAGGTGCTGACGGTCCTGGCGGACGGCCTGGACCGCTGTCTCGACCCGCGGCAGGCCCGTGAACTGCTGGGGCTGGCGGCGCGGATGTGCGAGCGGGGGCACATCAGACTGGTGGGGACGGTGCGGGGAGCGGTGGCGCATGCGGCGGAAGAGGTGGCGGGAGCGTCGATGGTAGACCTGGGGGCGTGACCGAACACCCCGGGAAGACCCCCGACCTCGACGCACTGCAGCGCCGGCTGGCCGCGTTCGCGGCGGAGCGCGACTGGCAGCCGTTCCACACGCCCAAGAACCTGGCCTCGGCACTGAGCGTCGAGGCGTCCGAACTGGTGGAGATCTTCCAGTGGCTCACGCCCGAGCAGTCCGCGCGGGTGATGGAGACCCCGGCGACCGCGGTGCGCGTGGAGGACGAGGTCGCCGACGTCCTGGCCTACCTGCTGCAGTTCTGCGAGGTGCTGGGGATCGACGTGCTGGCGGCGCTGTCGGCGAAGATCGACCGAAATGAGCGGCGATTTCCGGCGCCGGGCCGGACTGCCGGAGAGGGCGGGGGCGAGGGGGTTGGTCACTCTCCGGAGTGATGGGGTTATCCACACCGCACTTTGTGTCCACAGATTTCTGAATTCCCCTTCCTTTTCCGGCGGTTAGTCATCACTCTGGGTAGTGAGAGCGGGCGGACGGAAAAGCATGGGGGACGGTCATGGAGGCAGCGCGGCTGATCGAGGCCACGAGACGCGCTTTGGCGCAGGCCAGGACGGTGCGGGACGTGGTCGTCGAGGCGTGGCAGGCGCAGGCGCTGGCGGAGGCTGTCGGCAGTCATCTCGCGGTCCACGGGCCCTTCGAGGCGCGGGCCGCGGCCCGGGGTCTCGGCGAGGCCGGCGGCCGGGCCTCCGGCGCGCTGGGCCGGGCGGCGCTGTGCGCCGGAGGCTTACGGGCCGCGCAGCTCACCGAAGTGCGGGACCCCTGGGCGGCGTTGACCGGACTCGGCGAGCTCCTCGGCGAGGTGGGCATAGCCCTGGTGGGCGTCGCCTGCGCCTGCGAGGAG
The DNA here is from genome assembly GCF_014650495.1 of Streptomyces cinnamoneus. Classification (GTDB taxonomy): domain Bacteria; phylum Actinomycetota; class Actinomycetes; order Streptomycetales; family Streptomycetaceae; genus Streptomyces; species Streptomyces cinnamoneus. Next base: position 170,816 of record NZ_BMVB01000009.1, read on the forward strand.
GACGCCGTGTACTGGCAGTGCATAGAAGGCATCGACGCCGCCGACGAGACAGCCGACCGGATCGGCGGGCTGCTGAGACGGCTCGCCCTGCGGGAGCGGGGAGGTGCCGCATGAGAACGGCGTGGAGTGCGGGCGCGGGCACGGCCGCGCCGGTGGTGCGGTGGGTGTCGTCAGTCGGTGCCGGCGCCGCCCTGGTCCACGGTCGGCTCGGCGGTCCGCCCGGCCGCGGACGGCCGCTCCGACGACTGAAGGTCGGCGTCGAGCTGCGTCAGATCGGCGTTGAGCGCCGCCATCAGCTCCTCCATCTGCTGCAGCAGGCCCTTGGGTGCGCCCTGCTGCTGGGAAGCGGCCTGGGTGGGCATGGCCTCGTCGGGCTCGGCTTCCTGGGTCATGGTGGCCTCCTCGGCCCTCGCCCTCCCACGGGGGGAGGGCGGCGTTGCGTTCGACGCCCCCGGCAGCGGACACCGGTGCGCGGGCCGGGCGGTCCGGCTCCGCCCGAGCCAACGATCTCCGGCCGCGCCGGGACACTGGCGGATACTCCGCCGGCCGGCCGCGCCCGGGTGATTTCACCCGGCCGGAGTGAGTCGGGCGGTGTGGAGGGTGGCGGGTTGACGGGTGTTCGAGAGTGCAGGATGGGGGCCCGGGCCGCGGCCGGCGCGGCATCGGAGTGCTGGAGGAGCCCCTGTGATGTCCCCGCCCACCACCCCTCTCGCCGACGCGCTCGCGCGCGGGCCGCTCGTCCTGGACGGTGGACTGTCCAACCAGCTGGTGGCCCAGGGCTGTGACCTGTCCGACGAGCTGTGGTCGGCGCGGCTGCTCGCTGACGCACCCGAACAGATCGAGGCGGCCCACACGGCGTATGTCCGGGCCGGCGCCCGGGTGCTCATCACCGCCAGCTACCAGGCCACCTTCGAGGGCTTTGCCCGGCGCGGCACGGGCCGGGAGCAGGCGACCGCGCTATTGCGGCGCAGCGTGGAGCTGGCGCGCCGGGCCGCCGGTCGGGCCGAGCGGGAGGTGTGGGTCGCGGCGTCCGTCGGCCCGTACGGGGCGATGCTCGCCGACGGAAGCGAATACCGGGGCCGCTACGGCCTGACCGTGGCGGAGCTGGAGCGATTTCACCGCCCGCGGATCGAGGCCCTGGCGGCGGCCGGCCCGGATGCGCTGGCCCTGGAGACCGTTCCCGACACGGACGAGGCCCGGGCCCTGCTCCGGGCGGTGCGCGGCTGCGGGGTGCCGGTCTGGCTCTCGTACAGCGTGAGCGGCACCGGCACGCGCGCCGGCCAGCCGCTGCCCGAGGCGTTCGCGGTGGCCGCGGACAACGACCAGGTCGTCGCGGTCGGGGTCAATTGCTGCGAGCCCGCCGACGCGGACCGGGCCGTGGAGGTGGCGGCCCGGGTGACGGGCAAGCCGGTGGTGGTCTACCCGAACAGCGGGGAGGGATGGGATGCGCAAGCACGCGACTGGCGGGGACGCTCCACGTTCGACGCCACCCGGCTCGGCGCCTGGCGGTCCGCGGGCGCCCGCCTCATCGGCGGCTGCTGCCGCGTGGGCCCGGAGCGGATCGCGGAGCTGGCGGCACTGGTGGAGGCCGAGGGCTGAGCACCCCCGCGTGGGGCCACTAGCCGGCGTGCCAGCGGTTGCGGCCGTCGGAGCCGGGGCCGCAGACCATGGGGGTGCCCTTCACGGTGACCCCGGTGGCCCCCTGGGGAGAACAGAAGGAGCCACCGCGCACGGTGGTGCCTCCGCCGCCGCCCTGGGATCCGGAGTGGGATCCGGAGGTGTCGTTGTCCGTCGGGCGGTCGTCCGTCGGGCGGTCGTCCGTCGGGTGGTCGTCCGTCGGGTGGTTGTCCCTCGGGTGGTTGTCCCTCGGACGGTTGTCACTCGGGTCCGCCTGGCGGGCCGGGGTGGGGGCTGCGGTGGGCGTGGGGTGCAGCGTGGCGTTCCGGCTGCCGGGGCAGGCCGTACCCGGGGCGACCAGGTGCAGTTCCGGCCTGTCCTGCGCGGGCAGGAGCCGGGCACCGGCGGCCGGGCCCTGGAAGCAGACGGTCCAGGTGTCGTGGTCCCCCGGGAGTTCCACATCCCGGTAGGCGCTGTAGGCGGTGACGCCGCCGGGGAGCAGTCTTGCGATGGCCTTCGACGCCTCGCCGTAGGTGGAGTTCACCACGCCCGGCATCTGCGGACCGGGGCTCGGCGACGGAGAGGGCGATGCGGTGGTGGGGGTGGCGGACGGTGTGGCCTTTTCCACCGCTGCCGGCTTCGATTCCGTGCGATGCGCCTTTTTCTCGTCCGGAGGATCGGACATGAGGAGCAACAGAAACCAGAGGCCGGACACCACACTGGCGACGATCTTTTTACGCGTGGACCAACGGCCCAGCCACGCCAGCAGAATGCCTGCCGGCGGGAAGAATACGAGCAGCGTGATGCACAGCGCCGGATGCTGCCACCAACGCCGCGGCCGCGACACCGTTGTCGCGTAGGGGTGCGGTGGGTCCTGCGAGGTTACGGGCATGAGGGCTCCGGCGACGGCGGGACGGGCGGGCGCAGCACTGTAGCCCGCGGGCAGGCCCGGGATCGGCTGATCACGCAATTACGGCCCGAGGAAACGGCCCGCCCCTTTCCGGGGCGCGTACATGCGGGAGAAAATAGGTCGTCTCTTCGGAGAGGCCAGGGGACAATCGCTCGTGTGTTCCTGACAATCAGTGCCTCCGGCACCCCCGGACGTCCCGCTACCGACCTCGGCTTTCTGCTGCACAAACATCCCGACAAGGCGCAGCAGTTCTCCACTTCCCATGGCACCGCGCATGTCCTCTACCCCGAGGCGAGCGCGGAGCGCTGCACGGCGGCGCTGCTCCTTGAGGTCGACATGGTGGCGCTGGTCCGGCGTGGCAAGGACAAGGGGAGGGGCGGCGCGCCGGATGCGGCGTTGGCCCAGTACGTCAACGATCGCCCCTACGCGGCCTCCTCGCTGCTGGCCGTGGCCATCGGCAGCGTCTTCTCCAGCGCCGTCAAGGGACAGTGCGCGGCCCGCCCCGAACTGCCGGGGCAGGAGCTGCCCTTGCGCATCGAGGTGCCCGTCCTCCCGGCCCGCGGGGGCGCCGCGCTGGTGGAGCGGCTCTTCGCACCGTTGGGCTGGACGGTGACGGCCCGGCCGGTGGAGCTGGACGAGCGGTTCCCCGAGTGGGGCGCATCGCGGTACGTCTCGCTGGTGCTGGAGGGCGAGCTACGGCTGTCCGACGCCCTGCGTCACCTGTACGTGCTGCTGCCCGTCCTCGACGACGGCAAGCACTACTGGGTGACGCCCGACGAGGTCGACAAGCTGCTGCGCCACGGCGAGGGATGGCTGGAGGGCCACCCCGAACAGCGCCTGATCACCAGCCGCTACCTCGCCGGTCGCTGGTCCCTGACCCGGGACGCACTCGAACGCCTCGCCCTGGCCCGGCTCGCCGAGGCCGACGACTCCGAGGCGGAGGAGCTCGACAACGCGGTCGACGAGAAGGAGGACACCGAGGAGCGGCCCGTCCCCCTGGCCGTGCAGCGACGCGCGGCGATCGTCGACGCCCTGCGCACGGCCGGAGCGGCGCGGGTGCTCGACCTCGGATGCGGGCAGGGCCAGCTGGTGGGGGAGCTGCTCAAGGACGTGCGCTTCACCGAGATCGTCGGCGTGGACGTCTCCGTCCGCGCGCTGAAGGAAGCCTCGCGGCGGCTGCGCCTGGACCGGATGCCGGAGCGGCAGGCGGCCCGCGTCGCCCTGATGCAGGGCTCGCTCGCCTACACCGACCGGCGGCTGGCCGGGTACGACGCGGCCGTGCTCAGCGAGGTCGTCGAGCACCTCGACCTGCCCCGGCTGCCCGCCCTGGAGTACGCGGTCTTCGGCGCCGCCCGCCCGGCCACGGTCGTGGTGACCACCCCGAACGTGGAGTACAACGTCCGCTGGGAGACCCTCCCGGCCGGCCACGTGCGCCATGCGGACCACCGCTTCGAGTGGACCCGCGAGGAGTTCCGCGACTGGGCCGCGAAGGTCGCCGAGCGGCACGGCTACGCAGTGGAGTTCATACCGGTGGGCCCCGACGACCCCGAGGTGGGGCCGCCGACCCAGATGGCTGTGTTCCACCGGCACGACCAGCACGAGGCGCCCGCCGAGGGAAGCGGGCACGCCAAGCGCAACGAGCACGACCGGCACCACAAGCACGACCGGCACTACAAGCACGATCAGCGCAACACGACCCGTACCCACGAGACCCCGAAGGAGGCGGAAGCCGTATGACCACGACGAGCACGACCGTCACCGTCCCCGACCTGTCCCTCGTGGTCCTCGTCGGTGCCACCGGCTCCGGCAAGTCCACCTTCGCCGCACGCCACTTCAAGCCGACCGAGACCATCTCGTCCGACTTCTGCCGCGGGCTCGTCAGCGACGACGAGAACGACCAGAGCGCCAGCAAGGACGCCTTCGACGTCCTGCACTACATCGTCGGCAAGCGGCTCGCGGCCGGCCGGCTGACGGTGGTCGACGCGACCAACGTGCAGCCCGAGACCCGCAAGCAGCTCGTACGGCTGGCGCGCGAGCACGACGTGCTGCCCGTAGCGATCGTCCTCGACATCCCCGAGGACGTCTGCGCCGAACGCAACGCCGCCCGCCCCGACAGGGCCGGCGTCGCCCGTCGCGTCATCCAGCGCCACCAGCGCGAGCTGCGCCGTTCCCTCAAGCACTTGGAACGCGAGGGATTCCGCAAGGTGCACGTGCTGCGCGGCGTGGAGAAGGTCGCGGCGGCCGAGGTGGTCCGGGAGCGCCGGTTCAACGACCTGCGGCACCTGACGGGGCCCTTCGACATCGTCGGTGACGTCCACGGCTGCCGCTCCGAGCTGGAGAGCCTGCTCACCGCCCTGGGCTACGGCCTCGTCCGTGACGGGTCCGGTCGCCCGGTGGACGCCGTGCACCCCGAGGGGCGCACCGCCGTCTTCGTCGGCGACCTCGTCGACCGCGGCCCCGACAGCCCCGGCGTGCTGCGCCTGGTCATGGGCATGGTCGCCGCCGGGCACGCCCTGTGCGTCCCGGGCAATCACGAGAACAAGCTGGGCCGGTTCCTGGACGGTCGGCAGGTCAAGCTCTCGCACGGTCTGGCCGAGACGGCCGGGCAGCTGGAGCGCGAGGCCGAGCGCGAGCCGGAGTTCCGCGAGCAGGTGCGGGCCTTCATCGACTCGCTCGTCAGCCACTACGTCCTCGACGGCGGGCAGCTCGTCGTGTGCCACGCCGGGCTGCCCGAGAAGTACCACGGCCGCACCTCCGGGCGCGTCCGCTCGCACGCCCTGTACGGCGACACCACCGGCGAGACGGACGAGTTCGGGCTGCCCGTGCGCTACCCCTGGGCGGAGGACTACCGGGGCCGCGCAGCCGTCGTGTACGGCCACACCCCCACGCCATCGGCCACCTGGCTCAACAACACCATCTGCCTGGACACCGGCGCCGTCTTCGGCGGCAAGCTGACGGCGCTGCGCTGGCCCGAGCGCGAGCTCGTGGACGTACCGGCCGAGCAGGTCTGGTACGAGCCGGTGAAGCCGCTGGCGACCGAGGCGCCCGGCGGGGCGGACGGCCGCCCGCTCGACCTCGCCGACGTCACCGGGCGCCGCGTCGTGGAGACCCGGCACCTGGGCCGGGTGGCGGTGAAGGAGGAGAACGCCGCGGCGGCCCTGGAGGTCATGAGCCGCTTCGCCGTCGACCCCCGGCAGCTCGTCTACCTGCCGCCGACCATGGCCCCCTGCGCCACGTCGAAGGAGGAGGGTTACCTGGAGCACCCGGCCGAGGCGTTCGCCGCGTACCGCGCGGAGGGGGTGCGGCAGGTGATCTGCGAGGAGAAGCACATGGGCTCCCGCGCGGTGGTGCTGGTCTGCCGCGACGAGGAGACGGCGCGCGAACGCTTCGGTGCGGCCGAGGGGCTTCCCGGGGCGGTGTTCACCCGTACGGGGCGGCCGTTCTTCGACGACGCCGGTCTGGCGGGGCGCTTGCTGGGCCGGCTGGGCGAGGCCGTCGGCGGTGCCGGCCTGTGGGAGGAGCTGGACACGGACTGGCTGCTGCTGGACGCGGAGCTGATGCCGTGGTCGCTGAAGGCGACCGGTCTGCTCCGTCACCAGTACGCGGCCGTGGGGGCCGCCGCCCGTACGGCCTTCCCCGGCGCGCTCGCCGCGCTGGAGGCGGCCGCGGCCCGTGGCGTGGACGTCTCGGCCCTGCTCGACCGCCAGCGTGAGCGTGCCGAGGACGCCGCGGCCTTCACACAGGCGTACGGGCGCTACTGCTGGCCGGTGGGTGGCAGCGGGGAAGACGCGCTGGAGGGCATCCGCCTGGCGCCGTTCCAGATCCTGGCCGCCCAGGGGCGCAGCCTCGCCGCGCTGCCGCACGACGAGCAGCTGGCGCTGATCGACCGGATCGTCGAGTCGGACGGCGCCGGGGTGCTCGCTCCCACCCGCCGACTGCTGGTCGACACCGGGGACGAGGCGTCCGTGGCCGAGGGCACGCGGTGGTGGCTGGAGCTGACCGCGGCCGGTGGCGAGGGCATGGTCGTCAAGCCGCTCGGGGCCCATGTCCGGGGCGCGGACGGCAGGCTCGTCCAGCCCGGCATCAAGTGCCGGGGCCGGGAGTACCTGCGCATCATCTACGGGCCGGACTACACCCGCCCGGAGAACCTGTCCCGGCTGCGCATACGCCACCTCGGCCACAAGCGCTCCCTGGCCCTGCGCGAGTACGCGCTCGGCCTGGAGGCCCTGGACCGCCTGGCGGCGGGCGAGCCCCTGTGGCGGATCCATGAGGCGGTCTTCGCGGTCCTGGCCCTGGAATCCGAACCAGTGGACCCCCGCCTGTAGGCGGCCCTCCTCCGGCTGCCGGCCACGGCTCGCTCCTCGGCCGGGGCAACCACCCCGGCCGAGGTCCGCCCTCAGGGCGGACCTCGGCCCGGGCCGAGCGCGGAGCGGCCCCCGGCCCGTCCCTAGCGCCCGGCCCTGGCGCGCGGGTGCGGCGCGGCCCCGGCCCTCGACGCGGCCCCGTCCCAGAGCCGCCCCGGCCCCGTCCCAGAGCCGCCCCGGCTCCGCCCAGGCCCGGCTCCGGCCAGGCCCGGCTCCGGCCAGGCCCGGCTCCGGCCAGGCCCGGCTCCGCCCAGGCCCGGCTCCGCCCAGGCCCAGCTCCGGCCGGGCCCGGCTCCGCCCAGGCCCGGCTCCGCCCCAGCGCCGCCCCGCCCCAGCGTCGGCCAAGCCCGGCTCCGGCCCTCGGCTCCGCTCCGGCCCGGCTCTGCCCAGGCCCGGCTCCGGCCCGCCCCAGCGCCGCCCCGGCCCAGCGTCGGCCAAGCCTGGCTCCGGCCCTCGGCCCGGCCCCAGGCCCGGCTCCGGCCCGGTCCGGCTCCGGCCCAGCGCCGCCAAGGCCCAGCGCCGACCCTGGGCTCCGCCCCGGCCTGGCCCCGCCCAGGCCCAGCGCCGCCCCGGCGGTACGCCCCCCACCGCCCCACACCGCCCCGCACCGCCCCCCGCCGCCGCCCCAGGCACCCGTTCCGTGCGGCCGGTGCCGAGTGATCACGGCGGGTTCAGGTCAGGATGGGGGGATGGGATTCCATGTCGATTCCGAGGCCGGGCGGCTGCGTCGTGTCATCCTGCACCGCCCCGACCTGGAGCTGAAGCGGCTCACGCCGTCCAACAAAGACGCTCTCCTCTTCGACGACGTGCTCTGGGTGCGCCGCGCCCGCGCCGAGCACGACGGCTTCGCCGACGTGCTGCGCGAGCGCGGCGTGGAGGTGCACCTCTTCCAGGACCTGCTGGAGGAGAGCCTGCGGGTGCCGGCCGCGCGGGCGCTCGTCCTCGACCGGGTCTTCGACGAGAAGGAGTACGGCCCCCTCGCCACCGATCACCTGCGGGCCGCGTTCGACGGAATGCCGGTGGGCGAGCTGGCCTCGTGGCTCGTCGGGGGGATGACCAAGCGGGAGTTCCTGGCGCGGCACTCCGAGCCGGTCTCCGTCCGCTTCCACGTCATGGACATGGACGACTTCCTGCTCAACCCGCTGCCCAACCACCTCTTCACCCGCGACACCTCGGCCTGGATCTACGACGGCGTGTCCGTCAACGCCATGCGGTGGCCCGCGCGGTGGCACGAGACCATGCACTACGAGGCCGTCTACCGCCACCACCCCCTCTTCGCCCAGGGCGGCTTCCACATCTGGTGCGACGGCCAGTCGGCCTACCCCTCCACGATCGAGGGCGGCGACGTGCTCGTCATCGGCGAGGGCGCGGTGCTGATCGGCATGAGCGAGCGGACCACCCCGCAGGCGGTGGAGATGCTGGCCCGCGGCCTGTTCGCGGCGGGCTCGGCCCGCACGATCGTGGCGCTGGACATGCCCAAGACGCGCGCGTTCATGCACTTGGACACCGTCATGACCATGGTCGACGGCGACACCTTCACCCAGTACGCGGGGCTCGGCATGCTCCGTTCGTACACCATCGAGCCGGGCGTCGGCGAGCGCGAGCTGAAGGTCACCGACCACCCGCCGGAGCACATGCACCGGGCGATAGCGGCCGCCCTCGGCCTGGACTCCATCCGGGTCCTCACCGCCCGGCAGGACGTCCACGCCGCCGAGCGCGAACAATGGGACGACGGCTGCAACGTGCTGGCCATAGAGCCCGGGGTGGTGGTTGCCTACGAACGGAACGCGACGACCAACACCTTCCTGCGCAAACACGGGATCGAGGTCATCACCATCCCCGGCAGCGAACTGGGCCGGGGCCGCGGCGGTCCGCGCTGCATGAGCTGTCCGGTCGAGCGGGACCCGGTCCCGGGTGCCTGAGCCACCGGACCCATCTGCATAATGATGCGAGTGGTCGTATAGACTTTCGTTTTTGGCGTGCATGCGCGTGCACAGCGCACTGTTGATGACCTAGGAGCCCATCCCATGGCGACAGACCTCAAGGGCCGTCACTTCCTCAAGGAGACGGACCTCACCGCCGAGGAGTTCCACAGCCTGATCGAGCTGGCTGCCGAGCTCAAGGCCGCCAAGCGGGCGGGCACCGAGCAGCCCTGCCTGCAGGGTCGCAATATCGCGCTCCTCTTCGAGAAGACCTCCACCCGCACCCGCTGCGCCTTCGAGGTCGCCGCCGCGGACCAGGGGGCCCGTACGACCTACCTCGACCCGAACGGTTCGCAGATCGGCCACAAGGAGTCCGTCCGGGACACCGCGCGGGTGCTCGGCCGGATGTTCGACGCCATTCAGTACCGCGGTCACGGCCAGTACATCGTCGAGGAGCTGGCCGCGTACGCCGACGTGCCGGTCTACAACGGCCTCACCGACGAGTGGCACCCCACCCAGATGCTGGCCGACGTGCTCACCATGACCGAGCACACGGCCAAGCCGCTGGAGCACGTCGCCTACGCCTACCTCGGCGACGCCCGGTACAACATGGGCAACTCCTACCTCGTCACCGGTGCCCTGCTGGGCATGGACGTGCGCATCGTCGCCCCCGAGGAGCTCTGGCCGGCCCCCGAGGTCATCGCCCGGGCCCGGCGGCTGGCCGAGTCCAGCGGGGCGCGCATCACCCTCACCGCGGACATCGCCGAGGGCGTGCGCGGCGCCGACTTCATCGCCACCGACGTATGGGTGTCGATGGGCGAGCCCAAGGAGGTCTGGGACGCCCGCATCGCCCTGCTCGCCCCGTACACCGTCACCATGGAGGTCCTGCGCGCGACCGGGAACCCGGCCGTGAAGTTCCTGCACTGCCTGCCGGCCTTCCACGACCTGGGCACCACCGTCGGCCGCGAGATCTACGAGCGCCACGGCATGACGGCGCTGGAGGTCACCGACGAGGTCTTCGAGTCGGTGCACTCCGTCGTCTTCGACGAGGCCGAGAACCGGATGCACACCATCAAGGCGGTGCTGGTGGCCACGCTGGCCCGCTGACCCGGGTGGGGGCCGCATCCCGGCCCCCACCCCGCCCACGGCGCGGCCCCCTCCCACGGCGCGGAACGCCGTCGCACCGCACCACGCACCACGCCCGCCGCACCCGTGTCCGGCAGGGCCCGCGGTCCTATCGCGCACTCGTGACGACGGTCACATAGCGGTGATAGCTTCACCGGGCAGGCACCAGCCCCTCCCGGCTGAAGGAGGCCGTGCTCCATGAGTCCGTTCACCGGCTCCGCGTCCCGCACCGAGGAATGGCGGCACCTGCGCCTGACCCTCGACGCCGGCGTCGCCACCGTCACCCTCGCCCGCCCCGACAGGCTCAACGCCCTCACCTTCGGCGCCTACGCCGACCTGCGCGACCTCCTCCCCGAGCTCGCCCGCGACGGCTCCGTACGTGCCCTGGTGCTCGGCGGCGAGGGGCGGGGCTTCTGCTCCGGCGGCGACGTCGACGACATCATCGGCGCCACCCTGGCCATGGACACCCGCCGCCTCCTCGACTTCAACCGCATGACCGGCCAGGTCGTCCGGGCCCTGCGCGAGTGCCCCTTCCCCGTGGTCGCCGCCGTGCACGGGGTCGCGGCGGGCGCCGGCGCCGTCCTCGCCCTCGCCGCCGACTTCCGCGTCGCCGACCCGACCGCCCGCTTCGCCTTCCTCTTCACCAGGGTCGGGCTCTCCGGCGGCGACATGGGCGCCGCCTACCTCCTGCCCCGCGTCGTCGGTCTCGGCCACGCCACCCGCCTGCTGATGCTCGGCGAACCCGTCCACGCCGACGAGGCCGCCCGCATCGGCCTCATCAGCCGGTCGGCCCCCGAGGGCGAGGCGCCGGCCGCCGCCCAGGACCTCGCCCGCCGCCTCGCCGAGGGCCCCGCCCTCGCCCACGCCCAGACCAAGGCCCTGCTCACCGCCGAGCTCGACATGCCGCTCGCCGCCGCCGTCGAACTGGACGCCGCCACCCAGGCCCTGCTCATGAACAGCGCCGACTACGCCGAGTTCCACGCCGCCTTCACCGAGAAGCGGCCCCCCGCGTGGCAGGGACGATGACGGCGGCCGCACGGGTCGCGGTCATCGGCGGCGGCCCCGGCGGGCTCTACGCCGCCGCCCTCCTCAAGCGCCACGCCCCGAGCCGCGACGTCACCCTGTGGGAACGCAACGCCCCCGACGACACCTTCGGCTTCGGCGTCGTCCTCTCCGCCGAGACCCTCGGCGGCATCGAGCACGCCGACCCCGAGGTGTACGCGGCGCTCCGCCGCGAGTTCGTGCACTGGGACGACATCGACGTGGTCCACCGCGGCAGGGTGCTGCGCTCCGGCGGCCACGGCTTCGCCGCCCTCGGCCGCCACCGGCTCCTGGCGATCCTGCAGGCACGCTGCCGCTCGCTCGGCGTCGCCCTGAAGTTCGGCACCGAAGCGCCGGCCGTCCCCGACCTGGCCCGCTCCCACGACCTCGTCATCGCCGCCGACGGCGTCCACAGCCGCACCCGCGACACCCACCGCGACCTCTTCGGCCCCACCCTCACCACACACCGCTGCCGCTACATCTGGCTCGCCGCCGATTTCGCCCTCGACGCCTTCCGCTTCGAGACCGCCGAGACCGAGCACGGCGTCATGCAGCTGCACGCCTACCCCTTCGCCCCCGGCGCCAGCACCGTCATCGTCGAGATGCGCGAGGAGGTCTGGCGGCGGGCCGGCCTCGACCGCTGCGACGAGCAGGAGTCCGCCGAGCGGTGCGGCGCGTACTTCGCGGGCCTCCTCGGCGGCCGGCCCCTGCGGTCCAACCGCTCCGCCTGGACCGCCTTCCGCACCGTCGTCAACGCCTGTTGGTCCCACGGCCCCACGGTCCTGCTCGGCGACGCCGCCCACACCGCGCACTTCTCCATCGGCTCCGGCACCAAGCTCGCCGTCGAGGACGCCCTGGCGCTGGCCGGCCACGTCCGGGACGCCGCCACGGTGCCGGAGGCCCTGGCCGCGTACGAGGCCGAACGGCGACCGGTCGTCGAGTCCACCCAGCGCGCCGCCCGCGCCAGCCTGGAGTGGTTCGAGGAGCTCGCCCTCCACACCGGGGGACCTCCGCACCGCTTCGCCTTCGACCTTCTCACCCGCAGCCGCCGCGTCACCCACGACAACCTCCGCCTGCGCGATGCCGGCTTCGTGGCGGCCGTCGAGCGCGAGGCCGGCATCCCGCCCGGCACCCCACCGATGTTCACCCCCTTCCGGCTGCGCGGCCTGACCCTGCGCAACCGCGTCGTCGTCTCCCCGATGGACATGTACTCCGCCACCGACGGCACGCCCGGCGACTTCCACCTCGTCCACCTCGGCGCGCGCGCCCTGGGCGGAGCGGGCCTGGTGATGACGGAGATGGTCTGCGTCAGCGAACAGGGGCGGATCACCCCCGGCTGCGCGGGCCTGTACGCACCCGCTCACGAACGGGCCTGGCGCCGGATCACCGGCTTCGTCCACGACCGGGCGCCCGGCACCGCCATCGGTGTGCAGCTCGGCCACTCCGGCCGCAAGGGCTCCACCCGCCTGATGTGGGAAGGCATCGACCAGCCCCTCCCCGACGGCAACTGGCCGCTCGTCGCGCCCTCCGCGCTGCCCTACCGCCCCGGCGTCAACCAGATCCCGCACGCCCTGCTCGCCGACGAGCTGCGGGCGATCCGCGAGCAGTTCGTCCGCTCCGCCGCGTCCGCCGCCCGCGCCGGCTTCGACCTCCTCGAACTGCACTGCGCCCACGGGTACCTGCTCTCCAGCTTCCTCTCCCCGCTCACCAACCACCGCGACGACGCCTACGGCGGCGGCCTGCGCGGCCGGCTGGCCTATCCGCTGGAGGTCTTCGACGCCGTGCGGGCCGTGTGGCCCGCGGAGCGGCCGATGACGGTACGGATCTCCGCCACCGACTGGGCGCCGGGCGGCACGACGGGCGACGACGCCGTCGCCATCGCGCGGGCCTTCGCCGAGCACGGGGCCGATGCCGTCGACGTCTCGACCGGGCAGGTCGTGCCGGAGGAACGGCCGGCGTACGGGCGCTCGTACCAGACGCCGTTCGCCGACCGCATCCGGCAGGAGGCCGGGGTGCCGGTGATCGCCGTGGGGGCCATTTCGTCGTGGGACGACGTGAACTCCCTGATCCTGGCGGGCCGCGCCGACCTCTGCGCGCTGGGCCGGCCCCATCTGTACGACCCGGCGTGGACCCTCCACGCGGCCGCCGAGCAGGACTACGCGGGACCGGGCGCCCCCTGGCCCGTGCCGTACCGCGCGGGCAGCCGCAAACCCCCGACGGGCCGCGGGAGCTGAGACCGCCGTACGGCGCGGCCCCGCCCGGCCAGGACCTGTACGGCCAGGATCTGTACGGCCAGGATCCGTACCGCCTAGGCCAGCCCCGCCGCCACGAACTGCCCTCCGGCGTCGCGCAGCCGCGTGTGCAGGGCGCCGAAGACGCGGGCCGCCCGCCCCCCGGGCCAGTCCGCCGGCAGCAGGGCCGCGGGCAGGCCCGGATCCGCGTACGGCAGGCGGCGCCAGGAGTCCAGTGCGAGGAGGTAGTCGCGGTAGGCCGCCTCCGGCGGCACCGGCTTGCGGCGGGCCCACCGCCGCAGCACCGGTTCGTGGGCCTCCAGGAACGCGCGGTGCTGCCGGGCCAGCGCGTCCAGGTCCCACCAGCGGGCCACCGCCTCCGCCGTCGGCTCGAAGCCCAGGTGGCTGCCCCGGAAGAGGTCGACGTAGTCGGCCAGACCGAGGCGCTGCAGGGTGTGCCGCGTCTCCTCGTGCACATGGGCGGGGGCCACCCACACGCCCGGCGCCGCCGTGCCGAAGCCCAGCCGCGCCAGCCGGGAGCGCAGCAGGTGCCGCTTGTGCCGCTCCTGTTCCGGGACCGAGAAGACGGCCAGCAGCCAGCCGTGGCCGGGGCGGGCCGAGGGACGGCCGTAGATGCGCCGGTCGCCGTCCTCCAGCAGCTGCCGGGCGGCGTCCGAGAGCCCGTAGCCCGCGGCGCCGTCGGGCGTGCGGCCCGCGACCAGCAGGCCGCGCCGCTTGAGCCGGGAGACGGCGGACCGCACGGACGGCGAGTCCACGCCCACCGCGCCCAGCAGTCTGATCAGCGCCGCGATCGGTACCGGGCCGGCGGGGGCGTCGACGCAACCGCGTCCGTACGCGCCGTAGAAGGTGACGATGAGGGACCGGGGGGTGTGGAGCGGTTGCTGGTCAGTCACGGGGAAACTGTAAAGCGCCCGCGCGCAGCCGGAATCGCTGCAGTTTGCCGGTGGGCGTGCGGGGAAGGGCCTCGTGGAACACGATCTCGCGAGGGCACTTGTACGGCACGATCTCCTTTTTGGTGAACTCCCGGAGAACCAACGCCGTTTCGTCGGTGCGCGGCACACCCTCCCGCAGCACCACATGGGCGACGACGACCTGCCCGCGGCGCTCGTCCGGACGGCCGACGACGGCCGCTTCGAGGACGTCGGGGTGGCGCAGCAGGGCCTCCTCGACCTCGGGACCGGCGATGTTGCAGCCGGCCGAGATGATCATGTCGTCGGCGCGGGCGACGTAGCGGAAGTGGCCGTCGGGGTCACGGATATAGGTGTCGCCGGTGAGGTTCCAGCCGTCGCGGACGTACGCGCGCTGGCGGTCGTCGGAGAGGTAGCGGCAGCCGGTGGGCCCGCGCACGGCCAGCAGCCCCGGCTCGCCGTCGGGTGCGGGCCGTCCGTCGGTGCCCAGGACGCGGGCCTCGTAGCCGGGGACGGGCAGTCCGGTCGTGCCGGGGCGGATGCGGCCGTCGGCCGCGGAGATGAAGATGTGCAGCATTTCGGTGGCGCCTATGCCGTTGATGACCCGCAGTCCGGTGGCGCGGCGCCAGTCGTGCCACAGGCCGGCGGGCAGGTGCTCGCCTGCCGAGACGCATCTGCGCAGCGACGAGACGTCGTACGCGCCGAGCGCACCCAGCATGGCCCGGTAGGCGGTCGGGGCGGTGAACAGCACGGTGACGCGGTGGCGTTGGATGCGCTCCAGCAGCTGTTCGGGGCCGCAGCGGTCGGCCAGCAGGGTCGAGGCGCCCGCGCGCAGGGGGAAGACGAGCAGGCCGCCCAGGCCGAAGGTGAAGCCGAGCGGCGGGGTGCCGGCGAAGAGGTCGTCGGGGTGCGGGCGCAGGACGTGGGCCGAGAAGGTGTCGGCCACGGCGAGCACGTCGCGGTGGAAGTGGAGGCATCCCTTGGGGCGGCCGGTGGTGCCGGAGGTGAAGGCGATGAGCGCGACGTCGTCGGCGGAGGTGTCCAACGCGGCATAGGATGTGGGTTTTTTGGCCGCACGCCGCAGCAGGTCGTCGGGCGCGCTGCCGCCGTAGAGCGTCATCAGTAAGTGTGGCACCGCCGCCTTGATCAGGTCGTCGGCCGATCGGGTGTCGCACAGTGCGTGCCGCACCTGCGCGATCCGGCAGACGGTGGCCAGCTCCTGCGGGCGCTGCGCGGCGAGCACGGTCACGGCCACCGCGCCGGCCTTCATCACCGCGAGCCAACAGGCCGCCAGCCAGGGCGTGGTGGGCCCGCGCAGCAGCACCCGGTTGCCCGGGACGACGCCCAGGTCCGTGGTGAGGGTGTGGGCGATCCGGTCGACGTGCGCCTTGAGTTCGCCGTACGACCACACGCGCGCCGAGCCGTCCCGGACCGCCGGACGGTCCGGCCCCAGCCGTTCCACCGTCGCGTCCAGCAGCTCCGCACCGCAGTTGAGCCGGCCGGGGTAGTGCAGGCCCGGGGAGCCCGGGAGGTCGAAGCGGAGATCCGGCCACTGGCCGGCGGCCGGCAGGTGGTCGCGCGCGAAGGTGTCGACGTGGGCGGACCGGTTGAGCTCCATCGCGGATGCGCCCCCTCGCGCCGGGGAGGAATGGGAGGTGAACGGGGGTCTTGCCAGCGACACGGATGCACTGTCAGCGTAACGAGTTGGTGACGGCAGTCAACAGAGCGCGATAACTCACGCACGGGAGGCGGGCCAGGTGACGACACCGTTCACAGGGGACGGGGAGCAGCGCAAGTGGTGTGCGCAGCTGCGTGCGCTCGCCGCGGAGCGGCTGCGCCCGCTGGCCGCCGCGGGCGCCCCCGGGCGCGTCAACCGGCCGCTCGTCGAGGCGCTCGGCGAGCTGGGCCTGCTCGCCCGCGTGCTGCCGGCGCACGGTCCCGTCCGCGCCACCGAGCTGTGCCTGATGCGCGAGTCGCTCGCGCAGGAGAGCACGGAGGCCGAGACGGCCCTCGCCCTGCAGGGCCTCGGCGCGTACCCGGTCCTGCGGTACGGCAGCCCCCGGCAGCGCGCGCGGCGGCTGCCGGCGGTCGTCGCGGGCCGGGCGGTCGCCGCCTTCGCGCTGAGCGAGCCGGGCGCGGGCTCCGACGCTGCGGCGCTGGAGCTGCGGGCCGAGCCGGAGCCGGCCGGGGGCGGCTGGCGGCTCACCGGCGAGAAGTGCTGGATCTCCAACGCCCCCGACGCCGACCTGTACACCGTCTTCGCCCGTACGGGCCCGGCGGCCGGCGCTTCGGGCGTCACCGCCTTCCTGGTGCCGGGCGACCGCCCCGGCCTCACGGGCCGGCCGCTGGAGATGCTGGCACCGCACCCCGTCGGCACCCTCGTCTTCGACGCCGTCCCCGTCGGCCGCCAGGACGTCGTCGGCGAGGTCGGCGGCGGCTTCCGCGTCGCCATGGGCACGCTCGACCTGTTCCGTCCGAGCGTCGGGGCCTTCGCCGTCGGCATGGCGCGGGCCGCCCTCCGTGCGGCGCTGGCGCACGCGGGCGAACGCCACGCGTTCGGCGGTCCGTTGAAGGACCTGCAGGCCGTCTCGCACACGCTCGCCGACATGGCCACCCGCACCGAGGCGGCCGCCCTGCTGGTCCACGCGGCGGCCGCGGCGTACGACGCGGGGGAGCCGGGCGTCGCCCGGCGCTCGGCGATGGCCAAGCTCTTCGCCACCGAGACCGCGCAGTACGTCGTCGACGCCGCCGTGCAGATCCACGGCGCCCGCGCGCTCCACCGCGGCCACCTCCTCGAACACCTCTACCGGGAGGTCCGCGCGCCGCGCATCTACGAGGGCGCCACCGAGGTCCAGCGCACGATCATCGCCCGGGAGCTGTACCGGAACGCGGAGGACTACGCGGAGGGCCGCGCGGAGGACTACGCGGAGGGCCACGTGAAGGGCCACGGGAAGGTCCGCGCGGAGGACCAGGAGGGCGGCTCATGACATTGCGGCGCGTCAACCCCGCCGGGCTCTGCCCGCCCTCCGGCTTCAGCCACGCCGTCACGGCCACCGGTGACCGGCTGGTCTTCCTCGCAGGCCAGACCGCGCTCGACGCCGGCGGCCGCATCGTGGCGGGCGGCGTTCCGGAACAGTTCGAGCGCGCCCTGGCCAACCTGCTGGCCGCCCTGCGCGCCGCCGGAGGCGAACCCCGCCACCTGGCACGGGTGACCGTCTACGCCACGGACGTCGCCGCGTACCGCTCGTGCGCGCGCGAACTGGGCGAGGTCTGGCGGCGGCTGGCGGGCCGGGAGTACCCGGCGATGGCGGTCGTCGGCACCACCCGCCTGTGGGACGAGCAGGCGCTGGTGGAGCTGGACGGGGTGGCCGTGCTGCCCTGACCGGACGGCCCGGTGTACGTTTTGCTGCCGGTATGGGTCCGTGGACGAAGGTGAGGGTGGCGTTTCGATGGCTTCACGCCGGAATGCCGGCCCGGCCGGTCCGACCTTCACCGAACGCGCCCGGCAGCAGCAGATCGTCGAGTGCACCATCGACCTGATCGCCGACAGGGGCTACCCGGCGACCTCGCTGGCGGCGATCGCGGAAGAGGCCGGCATCTCCAAGGCCGCGGTCCTCTACCACTTCACGTCGAAGGACAACCTGGACCGGGCGACGCTGGACCACGTGCTGGAGCAGTTCTTCGCGCACGTCACCGAGCGGGTGGAGCGGGCGCAGGACCCGGTCGCGGCCGTCGTCGCCTACGTGCGCGCGATGATCGGCTACCAGCAGGCCAACCGCCGTCACGTCCGGGTGATCACCGAGATGCTGCTCGACGACGGGGGCGGCACACGGCTGAGGACGCCGGGCTCCCACGACACCCACGACCGCTGGCAGGCCCTGGCCCGCCTGCTGGCCGCGGGCCAGGAAGCGGGCCTGCTGCGGCAGTTCGACACCCGGACCACCGCCCTGGCCATCGGCGGGGCCATCGACAACGTGATCTCCTACTGGCTCGTCCACCCGGACTTCGATCTCGACGCCGCGGCCGACGAGCTGGTGACCTTCACCGTGCACGCGATCGAGCGCCGGGGCTGACCCCCGTCCGGCCCCGGCGCCCCGCTCACCTCCGCGCGAAGGCGGGCGCCCGCTCGGGGCGTATCCCGACCCCGCCGAGGTATCCGGCGAGGACGGGAAGCAGGGGGACGCGCCGCAGCAGCCGGATGGGCAGCGGAAGCCGGCCGGGGTCGAGGGTGCCGGCGAGCACCGGCCGCAACAGCGCTTCGTGCTCCCCCTGTTGTGACTTCTGGGTGACGGCCACGGGGAGCATGCGCCGCCTCTGGACCCGTGCGAGGTCCGCGTCGCGGACCGTGCCGCGCCGCAGGGGCTCCGCGAGGATCCGGGCCGCGGCGACGGCGTCCTGCACCGCGAGGTTGACCCCGACGCCGCCCGTCGGCGACATGATGTGCGCCGCGTCCCCGATGCACAGCAGACCCGGCCGGTGCCAGCGCCGCAGCCGCCCCATGGTCACCTCCAGCAGCTTCACGTCGTCCCAGGAACGGATCGTCCCGGTCACCTCCTCGCCCCAGCCGAAGAGCTCGCCGAGGCTGTCGCGGAACCACTGGACGCCTCGGGCGCGCAGCGTTGCGTCCGCGCCCTTCTCGATGAGGTAGGAGGTCTGGTAGTACTCGCCCCGGTCCATCGTGACGGCGAACTGCCGGCCCCGCGTGCGCATGAAGACCCGGCCGTCCTTGGAGTCGTCGCGCTGGGCCGGCACCCGGACGATCCACACGTCCATGGGGACGTCGATGTAGTCGGGTATCAGCCCGGCCGCCACGCGGACCAGCGAGTCGCGCCCGTCGCAGGCGACGGTGAGGTCGGCCGCGAGCTCGCCCGGCGTGCCGTCCTCGTCGACGTACCGCACACCGGTCACCCTGCCCCCGTCGGTGCGCAGTCCGGTGACTGCGGTACGCATCCGCAGGGTGAAGGAGGGCTCCTCGGCGGCGGCGTTCGCCAGCAGATCGAGGAAGTCCCACTGCGGGACCATGGCGATGTAGGGGTGCCGGCCCGGTATGCGCCGCAGGTCGGACAGGGTGATGACGGTGTCGTCGCCGACGTGCATCCGCACCTCGTGCAGTTTGCGGGCCGGCAGCCGTGCGAACCGTTCGCCGAGGCCGAGTTCGTCGAGCAGGCGCAGCGTCGAGGGGTGCACCGTGTCCCCGCGGAAGTCCCGCAGGAAGTCCTTGTGCTTCTCCAGGACGGTGACCTCGATGCCCGCCCTGGCGAGCAGCAGCCCCAGCATCATCCCCGCCGGGCCCCCGCCCACCACGCAACACGTCGTGCGTTCCATGACGTTCCGCTCCCCTCCGGTGCCTGACCGTCCGGTCAGTTACCTAACCGATCGGTCAGTCTACTCACCGGGCCACCCGAGGGGTCCCTCGCGGGTCACCCCTCGGGAAACAGGGCCGTGATCTGCTCCACGGTCCAGTTGCCCGCCGCGCCGGGCGCCCGGGAGAGATAGGAGGCGATCGTGCGGTCGTCCCACGCACCCGCCGTGCGCAGCCCGGCCGCGAGGTGCCGGAGGTAGGCGGTGGACGGGCGGGTATGGCGCACCGCCGACAGCGGCCAGGGGGCGGTGAAGGTGAGGACGGGCACGTCCTCCAGATACCCGGGGCACACCAGCGTCTCGTAGCGCCCGGGCCCCAGCACGTGCCGCCCCTCGCTGAGGACCACCGCGAGATCGAGGCCGGCCCCCGGCGGCTCGTACATCTCCTGGGCGGCGATGTCCCCGAACTGCTGCGCGGTGACGAGATGGGCGCACGCCCGCACCGTCCCGGGTGCCTGCGGGTCGTAGAAGGCCCTGCCGCCGGTCCAGACCGGCGACTCGGTGGCGAAGTACAGCGCCCCGGCCAGCTCGACCGGCACCGACTTCCGGGGCGGCGTCCGGTCCCGGCTGCCCGGAAACGTCCTCCCCGCCCCGGGCGGCCGCCCTCCGGACAGGTAGTAACGCAGCCGCGCCGGGTCCATGTTGGACCCGTAGGAGGCGTACCAGACACGGCCGGGGCGAAGGGGACGGCCGGGAGCGACCGACCTGACGGGACGACGGGCGCTGGACAAGCTCACTCCGTGGAGGACGTCGTGCGGTGTCGCGTGATGTCGTGCGACGGCCCGCGCACGGCCCGGGGCGACGACGCACCGCCCCGGGCCCACCCGGGCCGTCAGATGTCGCGGAACGTCTCGATCTGCGCGCCGACCGAGTTGAGGCGCTCGGCCAGGTCCTCGTAGCCGCGGTTGATGACGTAGACGTTGCGCAGGACGGAGGTGCCCTCGGCGGCCATCATCGCCAGGAGCACGACCACGGCCGGGCGCAGGGCGGGCGGGCACATCATCTCGGCGGAGCGCCAGCGGGTGGGGCCCTCCACCAGGACGCGGTGCGGGTCGAGCAGCTTGACGTCCGCGCCGAGGCGGTTGAGGTCGGTGAGGTAGATGGCGCGGTTGTCGTAGACCCAGTCGTGGATGAGGGTCTGGCCCTGGGCGAAGGCGGCGATGGCCGCGAAGAAGGGCACGTTGTCGATGTTCAGGCCGGGGAACGGCATCGGGTGGATCTTGTCGATCGGCGCGCGCAGCTTGGAGGGGCGCACGGTCAGGTCGAGCAGGCGCGTGCGGCCGTTGTCGGCGCGGTACTCGGCGCTGCGCTCGTGGTCGAGGCCCATCTCCTCCAGGACGGCGAGCTCGATCTCCATGAACTCCACCGGCACCCGGCGGATCGTCAGCTCCGACTCCGTCACCACGGCGGCGGCCAGCAGGCTCATGGCCTCCACCGGGTCCTCGGACGGCGCGTAGTCGACGTCCCGGTCGATGGTGGCCACGCCGTGCACGGTGAGGGTGGTGGTGCCGACGCCCTCGACGCGTACGCCGAGCTCCTCCAGGAAGAAGCAGAGGTCCTGGACCATGTAGTTGGAGCTGGCGTTGCGGATGACGGTCACGCCGTCGTGGCGGGCGGCGGCCAGCAGGGCGTTCTCCGTGACGGTGTCCCCGCGCTCGGTCAGCACGATCGCCCGGGTGGGTGCGACCGAACGGTCGACGCGGGCGTGGTAGGTGCCGTCGGTGGCCGTGATCTCCAGGCCGAAGTGGCGCAGGGCCGTCATGTGCGGCTGGACCGTCCGGGTACCGAGGTCGCAGCCTCCGGCGTACGGGATCTTGAAGTGGTCCATGCGGTGCAGCAGCGGGCCCAGGAACATGATGACGCTGCGGGTGCGGCGGGCGGCCTCGGTGTCCATCGCGGCCAGGTCGAGCTCGGCGGGCGGCATGATCTCCAGGTCGTTGCCGTCGTTGATCCAGCGGTGCCGGACGCCGATGCTGGCGAGCACTTCGAGGATCCGGTAGACCTCCTCGATCCGCGCGACCCGTCGCAGGGTCGTGCGGCCGGCGTTGAGCAGGGTGGCGCACAGCAGGGCCACGCAGGCGTTCTTGCTGGTCTTGACGTCGATGGAGCCCGAGAGGCGGCGGCCGCCGACGACGCGCAGGTGCATCGGGCCGGCGTAGCCGAGGGAGACGATTTCACTGTCGAGCGCCTCGCCGATGCGGGCGATCATATCAAGACTGATGTTCTGATTTCCCCGCTCGATGCGGTTGACCGCGCTCTGACTCGTGCCGAGGGCGTCCGCGAGCTGGGACTGGGTCCAGCCACGGTGCTGCCGGGCGTCACGGATGAGCTTGCCGATGCGGCCGAGGTAGGCGTCTGTCATGAGACAGACGGTATCTCAGATATGAGATTACTTCCCCTCGCGCCATGGTTTCCCCTTTGTTCTACTACTATGCGAACAACTTGGAGGTGTGATGAACGTACTGCTGTCGATTGCGAAGGAACGGCGGCGATTGCTGCTCGTCGTCTTGCCTCATCTGCTCGCCTGTGCCGCCTTCCTGACGGTCTTTCTGTCGCGTCATGACCGCCTCCCCGACCCCATGGCCACGCACTTCTCCGGCGCCGGTCGCGCCGACGGCTACACGGCGCTGGGCTCGTTCCCGTACACCGCTCTCGCACTGCTGCTCGTGCCCACCGTGCTGTTCACGGCGCTCGCCTACGGCATGAGGGGAGGGCGCACGAGAGCCCTGGTCGCTCTCGGCTACGCCCTCGCGGGGCTGCTCGGCTACCTCCTCTGCGCCCTCGTCCTCGACAACGCACGGGCCGGCACCGACGGGGCCGGAGCCCGGCTGGAGCTGTGGGAGCTGGGCGTGGCCCTGGCCGTCGCCGCCGCGGCGGGCGGTCTGGGATGGCTGCTCGCGGGTCCGGACGCGACGCCCGCGCGCGAACCGGCAGCCGTCGTCGCGCCCCGCCTCGAACTGCGTGACGGCGAGGCCGTGACGTGGACCCGGTCCATCGCCTCCCGCCCCCTGCGCCTGGCCGGCCTGGCGCTCGTCCTGCCGGGCACGGCCGTCGGCCTCCTCGCCGGCTGGGGCGCCGGTGTCGGTCTGGTCGTCGGCGGGCTGGTGGTCTGCGCCTTCTCCGCCGCCCGCGTCACCGTCGACCGCCACGGCCTGACCACGTCCCTGCCCTGGCTGCCCCGCCCGCGGCTGCGCATCCCGCTCGACCGCATCGAAACGGCGACCAGCCGCCCCGTCGACCCCCTCGCCGACCTCGGGGGCTGGGGCTACCGCGTCGTGCCCGGCCGCAGCGGCCTCGTCCTGCGCTCCGGCGAGGCCGTCGTGGCCCGGCTGACCACCGGCAGCGAATTCGTCGTCACCGTCGACGACGCGGCCACGGCGGCGGCCCTGCTCGACGCGCTCGCGGCCCGGGCCCGCACCGGCGGGGCCTGACGTGCTCATTCGCCTCGACCCCGGCTCGCCCCTGCCCCTCGGCGACCAGATCGCCGCCGCCGTCCGCGGCGCCATCGCCGACGGCTCCGTACGCCCCGGCGAACGCCTCCCCGCCGCCCGCACCCTCGCCGATTCCCTCGGCGTCAACGTCCACACCGTCCTGCGCGGCTACCAACGGCTGCGCGAGGAGGGTCTCATCGAACTCCGCCGCGGCCGCGGGGCCGTGGTGGCCGCGGGCGCCGCACCACCGGGCCGCGCCCGGCTGGTCGAGGGGGTCCGCGAGCTCGTTGCGGACGCTCGGGCGCTGGGCCTGTCGGACGAGGAGGTCGTGGAACTGGTGCGGACTGGCCTGGCGACGGGGTGAGCCGGCGGGCCGGGCGGCCGGACCGGTCAGAACTCCGTCGTGTCGAGGTCGAGGTCGAACGGGTCGGGGAGGTGGAGGGGCGTGCCGAAGGGGTGGGGGCCGCTGACCTTGGTGTACCCGAGCCGGCCGGGTTCGCTGAACAGGGTGCACGACTGCTCCTGGCGGTCCACGAGCAGGTACATCGGGGCGCCGAACTCGGCGTAGCGGCGGCGCTTCACGATCCGGTCGGTGTCGCCGTTGGATTCCGACGTCACTTCGACGACGAGCAGGGTCTGCTCGGGTACAAGGGCTCCGGTGTCCTTCGCCAAGTCCTGCGGGACGACGGCCAGGCCCGGGATGTACCAGTTCGACGTCCCCGGCAGGTCCAGGTCGCCGGAGCCGGCAATGCACCCCAGCTCATCCACCTTGGGCCCGATCTGCCGACGGATCCGGTCGGCTGTGGACTCGTGCCCCCAGCTCGGTGACATCAACGAGATGACCCCCTCCACGATCTCCGCACGGTTGTCCTTGACGCGCTGGATCGCGTACTTGAGTGCGGTTTCGGGGTCGTCGGCTGAGTACGTGTGCGGCGCTCGGTCCATCGGTTGTGTGCTCATCGGTCCTCCTGCGGACATCGTGACTGCAGCATGACGACTGTCCCTGATCTACTGCAATCGCCGCCGCTGCCCCGCCCGTTCGGCCCAATGCTCACCCGAACTGGTGAACCAACCCCGCTCGCGCCCCCAACCGCCCCCCCTGCGAAGATCGGTTGCGGAGGCGGTCGCGGGGCCGCTGGCGGGGAGGGATCCGATGGGTGCTCCGATCAGTTCGTTCACCAGCGATGACGCGCGCACGCGCGTGCTCGCCGCCTACGACCGGGCCATGACGTACTGGCCCGCGCCGCGTGAGGAGCGGGACGTCGAGACCGCCTTCGGGACCACCCGGGTGTACGCCTACGGGGCCGACGGCGACGGTGTCCCCGTCGTCCTGCTCCACGGCCAGAGCGCCGCCCCCGCCGAGTGGGCGCCGCACGTCGCCGCGCTCGCCGAGGGGCGCCGGGTGTTCGCCGTGGACCGGGTGGGGGAGCCGGGGTACAGCACGCAGACCGCGCCCCTACGGACGCAGGACGAGACCGCGGCCTGGCTGGAGGAGGTCCTCGCCGGGCTCGGCCTGGAGCGGGCGCACCTCGTGGGGCACTCGTACGGCGGCTGGGTGGCGCTCAACCACGCCGCGCGCGCACCCGGCCGCGTCGCCTCGGTGACCGCCTACGACCCGCCGCGCGCGCTCGCGCCGATCCGGCCCGGCTTCGTGCTCGGCGCCATCGCCTCCCTCATCGGCACCGACGGCTTCCGGTACCGCTGGATCAACCGGCTGATCGGCGGTACCGGTCTGCCCGCCGAGGAGAACGACGCGCAGGTGCGGTTCACCGCGGAGGCGCTGCGCGGCTTCCGGGTGCGGCTGCTCCCGCCGCGGGAGATGGCCGACGAGGAACTGGCGACCATGGAGGCTCCCGCCCTCGTCCTCCTCGGCGGGGAGAGCCGCGTCCATGACGCCCACCGCGCGGCGGAGCGGGCCCGTCTCATTCCGGACGTGCGCGTCCAGATCGTCCCCGGCGCCGGCCACGGCATCCCGGTCGAGCTGTTCAACAGGCGTGTGCCCGAGTTCGTGCGCGAGGTGGAGGACGGGCGGGCCGCACGGTCCTGACCGTCACCGGTCCTCCGCGCCCTCGTCGCGGGTGAGCGCCAGCAGCGCCATGTCATCGGTGATGCAGCCGCCGGTGTGCCGGCCCACATCGGCGAGCAGGGCGTCGAGCAGCGCCTCCGGTCCGGAGAAGTCGCGCCCGGACAGCCGGGCGGCGGGGTCGTAGAAGACGCCGGCGCGGTTGCGCGCCTCGGTGAGGCCGTCGGTGTACAGCAGCAGGGTCGTCCCCGGCGGGAACGGCACCGTGTCGGCCCGGTCCTCGTCGGCGCCCAGCTCCGCCAGCGCCAGCGGCAGGGCGGGCTCGGACGGTTCCACGGCGCGCACCGCACCGCCGTGCAGCAGCAGCGGCGCCGGATGGCCGCGGTTGACCAGCCGCAGAGCGTCGCCGGAGGGCGGGATCTCGGCCAGGACGGCGGTGACGAACCCCTCGGTCCGCTCGATGCCCGCCCGCCGCTCCGCCTCCCGCCGCAGCGCCCCGTCCAGCCTGCCCGCCGTCCCGGTGAGCCGGGGCTCCTGCTCGGCGGCCTCCCGGAACGCCCCCACCGCCACGTCCACCGCCTTGACCGCCTCCATGCCCTTGCCGCGGACGTCGCCGACGACGCAGCGCACGCCGTGCGGGGTGTCCTGCACCGCGTAGAGGTCCCCGCCGATCTGGGCGTCCTGCACGGCCGACTGGTAGCGCACCGCGATCCGCAGGTTCCCGATCGAGGCGGGCGGCTCCGGCAGCACGGCGCGCTGCACGGCCAGGGCGACCCGGCGTGCGGACTGCAGCCGCACGTCGCTGTAGTACATGAGGCGGCTGACGACCACGGCGAGGGCCGAGACGGTCGCGACCGCCGCCAGCTCGCTCCGGCCGCCCGAATCCCCGAGGAAGCCGAAGTGGACGAGCAGCGCGGCGTCGGCGGCGCAGGCGCCGAGGCCCGCCAGGACCGTCGCGCGCAGCGACAGCAGCGCGGCGGCCGTCATGGGGGCGGCCGTGTAGAGGGCCTCGGCGCTGAAGTGGGGAGGGGTGTTGTAGTCGAGGACGACACCTACGACGAGCAGGAGGACGGGCAGCCACTGCAGGTGGCCCAGGCACCCGCGCCCGACGCCGCCGCGTCCCGCGCTCGGTGCCCTCACGTACCGCTCCGCTCTCCGCGTGCCGTGCCTGCCGTCCGACACGCTCCAGCATCCTCGGGCCGGATTGCGGCTGCCAGTCAGGGGACGGCCGTAGGGGTACGTGCCGTATGTCCTCAGGTTTCGACACCGGACGGCCCATCTGGGCATGACCGTTTCGCAGCGATGTACTAGAGTTATCTCGACATCGAGATATCTGCCGAGAGACGTACCGCCGTCGCGCCAGTAAGGCGTACCTAACTTAGGCACACCTTAGCGGATCCGCGCGGTGTCGGGGCGGCAGGATTGCCGCAGTACGCGAATTCATGCATGAAGGAGACTGTCGTGTCGGCGAACAGCTTCGACGCCCGCAGCACGCTGCAGGTGGGCGACGAGTCGTACGAGATCTTCAAGCTGGACAAGGTCGAGGGCTCCGCCCGCCTCCCCTACAGCCTGAAGGTGCTGCTGGAGAACCTGCTCCGCACGGAGGACGGCGCGAACATCACCGCCGACCACATCCGCGCGCTGGGCAACTGGGACTCGCAGGCCCAGCCCAGCCAGGAGATCCAGTTCACGCCGGCCCGCGTGATCATGCAGGACTTCACCGGCGTCCCCTGCGTCGTCGACCTCGCCACCATGCGTGAGGCCGTCAAGGAGCTCGGCGGCGACCCGGCGAAGATCAACCCGCTGGCCCCGGCCGAGCTGGTCATCGACCACTCCGTCATCGCCGACAAGTTCGGCACGAAGGACGCCTTCGGCCAGAACGTCGAGCTGGAGTACGGCCGCAACAAGGAGCGCTACCAGTTCCTGCGCTGGGGCCAGACCGCCTTCGACGAGTTCAAGGTCGTCCCCCCGGGCACCGGCATCGTCCACCAGGTGAACATCGAGCACCTGGCCCGCACCGTCATGGTCCGAGGCGGCCAGGCGTACCCCGACACCCTCGTCGGCACCGACTCGCACACCACCATGGTCAACGGCCTCGGTGTGCTGGGCTGGGGCGTCGGCGGCATCGAGGCCGAGGCCGCCATGCTCGGCCAGCCGGTCTCCATGCTCATCCCGCGCGTCGTCGGCTTCAAGCTGACCGGTGAGCTCCCCGCCGGCACCACCGCCACCGACCTCGTCCTCACGATCACCGAGATGCTGCGCAAGCACGGCGTCGTCGGCAAGTTCGTCGAGTTCTACGGCGAGGGCGTCGCCGCCACCTCGCTGGCCAACCGCGCCACCATCGGCAACATGTCGCCGGAGTTCGGCTCCACCGCCGCGATCTTCCCGATCGACGGCGAGACGCTGAAGTACCTCAAGCTCACCGGCCGCTCCGAGCAGCAGGTCGCGCTCGTCGAGGCGTACGCCAAGGAGCAGGGCCTCTGGCTCGACCCGGCCGCCGAGCCCGACTTCTCCGAGAAGCTGGAGCTCGACCTCTCCACGGTCGTCCCCTCCATCGCCGGCCCCAAGCGCCCGCAGGACCGCATCGTCCTGGCCGAGGCCGCCTCGCAGTTCGAGCGTGACGTCCTCAACTACGTCTCCACCGCCGACGAGGCGGGCGAGGAGTCCTTCCCGGCCTCCGACGCCCCGGCCGCGTCCAACGGCGTGCCGACCAACCCGGTCACCGTCACCGCCCCCGACGGCTCGACCTACGAGATCGACCACGGCGCCGTCACCGTCGCCGCGATCACCTCCTGCACCAACACCTCGAACCCCTACGTCATGGTCGCCGCGGCGCTCGTGGCCAAGAAGGCGGTCGAGAAGGGCCTGACCCGCAAGCCGTGGGTCAAGACCACCCTCGCCCCGGGCTCGAAGGTCGTCACCGACTACTTCGACAAGGCGGGCCTGACCCCCTACCTCGACAAGGTCGGCTTCAACCTCGTCGGCTACGGCTGCACCACCTGCATCGGCAACTCCGGCCCGCTGCCGGAGGAGGTCTCCAAGGCCGTCAACGACCACGACCTGGCCGTCACCTCGGTGCTCTCCGGCAACCGCAACTTCGAGGGCCGGATCAACCCCGACGTCAAGATGAACTACCTGGCGTCCCCGCCGCTGGTCGTCGCGTACGCCATCGCGGGCTCCATGAAGGTGGACATCACCAAGGACGCCCTCGGCATCGACACCGACGGCAACCCGGTCTTCCTCAAGGACATCTGGCCCTCCGAGGCCGAGGTCAACGACGTCGTGGCCAACGCCATCGGCGAGGACATGTTCAACAAGTCCTACCAGGACGTCTTCGCGGGCGACGCCCAGTGGCAGGCGCTGTCGATCCCGACCGGCAACACCTTCGAGTGGGACACCGAGTCCACCTACGTCCGCAAGCCCCCGTACTTCGAGGGCATGACGATGGAGACCACCCCCGTCACGGACATCGAGGGCGCCCGCGTCCTCGCCAAGCTGGGCGACTCGGTCACCACCGACCACATCTCCCCGGCCGGTGCCATCAAGGCCGACACCCCGGCCGGCAAGTACCTCACCGAGCACGGTGTCGAGCGTCGTGACTTCAACAGCTACGGCTCGCGCCGCGGCAACCACGAGGTCATGATCCGCGGTACGTTCGCCAACATCCGCCTGCGCAACCAGATCGCGCCGGGCACCGAGGGCGGCTTCACCCGCGACTTCACCCAGGCCGACGCCCCGGTGTCGTTCATCTACGACGCCTCGCAGAACTACCAGAGCGCCGGCATCCCGCTGGTCATCCTGGGCGGCAAGGAGTACGGCTCCGGCTCGTCCCGCGACTGGGCGGCCAAGGGCACGGCCCTCCTCGGCGTCAAGGCCGTCATCACCGAGTCGTACGAGCGCATCCACCGCTCGAACCTCATCGGCATGGGCGTCCTGCCGCTCCAGTTCCCGGCCGGCCAGTCGGCCGACTCGCTCGGCCTGACCGGCGAGGAGACCTTCTCCATCGCGGGCATCACGGAGCTGAACGAGGGCACCACCCCGAGCACGGTCAAGGTCACCACCGACACGGGCGTGGAGTTCGACGCGGTCGTCCGCATCGACACCCCCGGTGAGGCGGACTACTACCGCAACGGCGGCATCATGCAGTACGTGCTGCGCAACCTGATCCGCGGCTGAGCGGATCCGCTTGAGCGGTGAAGGGCCGCACCCCGTCTCGTACGGGGTGCGGCCCTGCCGCGTTCAGGGCCTACGGCGCTTGAGGGTACGGACGAAGGTCGCCCACGATGCGCGATCGAATACGAGGGCGGGGCCCTCGGGGCGCTTGCTGTCGCGGACGGGGACGGTGTGGGGGAGATTGTCGGCGACTTCGACGCACATGCCGCCCGTACCATCGCTGTACGAAGTCCGCCGCCACGCAGCCGTCATAGCGTCGCGTATTCCTTCGCCATCGACTCGAAGAACTCGAGGGACGCTGCGCGTGAAAGCGCTGCGGTCCTGACGAGGTCATACAGTCGCCCGTTGTGCTCCACCAGGCCCGGTTCCTCGATGAGTCGGCCGGTTTGGCCGCCCTCCGTATAGACCACGGGTGGGCTGTCGCAGAAGTTCATGAGCGAAACCATGCTGTCCATGAACGCTTCGCTCATGGCGGTGAACGGCAGCACCTGAATAACGACTCGTGTGCGCTGCGCCATTTCGATCAGGTGCTGGATCTGTTGCCGCATGACGGTGCTGCCGCCGATGTGCGACCGCAGGACGGACTCCTGGAGGACCGAGGTCAGCATCGGGTGAGACGGGTCGTCCAGAAGCCGCTGACGTTCCATCCGGGCTTGGACGTAATGCTCAACAGTCCCTGATGCGGCGAACGGCTGCGCAGTGCTGGTGATGGCGTGAGCGTAGCCCTCCGTCTGCAAGAGGCCGGGCACCAACACGGGCGAGTACTCGCTGATCGCCTTTGCTCGGGGCTCCAGGTCCAGCGCATCCACGGCATAATCCGCGAAGCCCTTCGCCTTGCGCGCCAAACGGCAGAGACGTTGGAGGTGTTGGCCGCTTCCCAGCACATCGTCCATCAGTTGCGACAGTTCCAGCTGTGGCAATCTGAGCATCGTCTCGAACTGCCCGATGTACGAGCCGGAGCAGAAGACGCGTTCGCCGAGCTGCGCCTGCGTGAGGCCGGCTTCGCTGCGCAGGCGGCAGAGCTCGGACCCGTAGAACGCCCGTGGGTCGCTGTACGGGTCCGTGTTCCTGGACTGGGTCACCTACCGAGCGTAGCTCGAAAGGTGCGCTCGGTAAGGGTGATTGATGGGTGGCCGGGTCAGAACATCGAGGTGTACTGGCCCCAGCCGCCGCCGATGCGGACGCGGTTCTCGAACGGGTCGGTGGCGTTGCCGTTGCCCTTGTAGAGCCACAGGACGCCGGACTTGTCGCGGGCGAGGAGGTCGCTGCGGCCGTCGATGTTCACGTCACCGCTGGAGGTCAGCACGTTGTACGCGTCCCAGCCGGGGCCGACCTTGACGCGGCTCTCGAAGGGGTCCTTGTGGTCGCCGGTGCCCTTGTAGAACCAGAGCACGCCGGACTTGTCCTTGGCGACGATGTCGGGCTTGCCGTCGCCGTTGAGGTCGCCGCGGCCGGCGATGTCGGTGTAGACGTCCCAGCCGCGGCCGACGCGGTAGCGGTCGCTGAGGGTGCCGTCCTCGCGGGCCAGGTAGATCCACAGCACACCGGAGGTGTCGCGGGCGAGGAGGTCGGCCTGGCCGGCGCCGCCGAGGTTGCCCGGGGAGGCGATGAGGTCGTAGATGTTCCAGCCGCCGCCGATGCGGTCGCGGACCACCGGGGCGTCCGGGGTCGTGCCGGCGTGGGTGTAGCGCAGGGTGCCGTCGGCCGTCCGGTAGTAGTGGCCGTCGGGCAGGCCGTTCCGGTCGTGGTCGACCTGGACCGTCGCGGTGATGCCCCGCCACTTGTCGCTGGCCACCTTGCGGTCGGCGAACCCGCCGTGCCCGTCGGGCCAGTACTGGTAGAGGGACGTGCCGCCCACCGCCATCAGCGGGAAGACGGGCGAGGCGGCCCGTGACGACGCGGCGGCGGCCGGGGGTGCGGCCGGGGGCACGACGGACACGTCCGCGGTGGCCGGGGCCGGGCCGTCGGCGGCGGCCGTGGTGGCGGTGGTGCCGACCAGCGCGGCGGCTGTCGCCGCGGTCACGAGACGCGAGAGGGCGCGTCCGCGCGTACGGCCGGGGAATGGAGCCACGTTAGCTCTCCTATGGCGATCAAAAAGAGGAAAGACGCGTCGTCCGTGGTCGGGACGGCGCAAGATCGCCTGGATCATCGCACGGGCTCCTCACGGCGGAAGGGCCGCACCCCCATGGGGAGATGCGGCCCTCGGTGCCCCGGGCCTCGTGGCCCGGTCATGTGCTGAGCGGTGCTCAGAACATCGAGACGTACTGGTCCCAGCCGCCGCCGATGCGGACGCGGTTCTCGAACGGGTCGTTCTGGTTGCCGTTGCCCTTGTAGAACCACAGGACGCCGGACTTGTCGCGGGCCAGCATGTCGCTGCGGCCGTCGCTGTCCATGTCACCGATGGACAGGAGCGTGTCGTAGATGTCCCAGCCGGGACCGACCTTGACGCGGCTCTCGAAGGGGTCCTTGTAGTCGCCCGTGCCCTTGTAGAACCAGAGCACGCCGCTCTTGTCCTTGGCCACCATGTCGGCCTTGCCGTCGCCGTTGAGGTCGCCGCGGCCGGCGATGTCGGTGTAGATGTCCCAGCCGGGGCCGACGCGGTAACGGTCGCTCAGGGTGCCGTCCGGGTGGGCCAGGTAGATCCACAGGACGCCGGACTTGTCGCGGGCGAGGAGGTCGGACTCGCCGGCGCCGCCGAGGTTGCCGGGCGAGAAGACGCGGTCGTAGATGTCCCAGCCGCCGCCGATGGTCACCGTCTGCTCGTCGACGCCCTTGTTGAAGTACAGCGTCCCGGACTTGGACTGGCTGTACAGGCCGTCGACGTAACCGTCCTGGTTGTGGTCGACACGGGTCGCCCCGGCCATGACCTGCCAGCCGGTGATGAGGGGGTTGCTGCGGTCGCCGAAGGCGCCCTTGCCGTTCGACTTGTACATGTAGACCGTGCCGGACCGGTCGACCGTCGTCAGCGGGAAGACGGGGGCGGCGACGGTCGGCTGCGCCGCGGCCGTCCGCGGTGCAGCCTGCGTCAGCACACCGGCTCCGGCGGCCTTCTGCGTCGTCGGGGTGGCGGGCGGCGTCGTGCCGTCGGCGACGGCCGTGCCGGCCGTGGTGCCGAGCAGCGCGGCGGCTATCGCCGCGGTGGCGAGGCGGGACAGAGCGCGTCCGCGCTTGCGGCCCGGAAGATTCCCCACGTAGTTCTCCTATGCCGATGAGGAAACGCGGCGCCCCTGGTCGAGGGCGCCGCGAGATCCTCTGGATCATTGCACAGGATCTTCACATCGCCCGGGCCGCACCCCGTCGGGATGCGCCCCGGGCGCCGACGAACATGACACGAGGGGGCGCAGTCTCATGACTGCACCCCCTCGTGGGACCGGCTCAAGCGTCGGCCCTGCCGGGATCAGAACAGGTTGTTGTACTGGTCCCAGCCGCCGCCGATGCGGACGCGGTTGTTGAACGGGTCGTTCTGGTTGCCGTTGCCCTTGTAGAACCACAGGACGCCGGACTTGTCGCGGGCGAGCATGTCGCTGCGGCCGTCGTTGTCCATGTCGCCGGAGGACACCAGCGTGTTGTAGATGTCCCAGCCGCCACCGACCTTGACGCGGCTGGCGAACGGGTCGTGCAGGTTGCCGGTGCCCTTGTAGAACCAGAGCACGCCCGACTTGTCCTTGGCGACCATGTCGGTCTTGCCGTCGCCGTTGAGGTCGCCGCGGCCGGCGATGTCGGTGTAGATGTCCCAGCCCGGGCCGACACGGTAACGGTCGTACAGCGTGCCGTCGGCGCGGGCGGTGTAGATGTACAGGACGCCGGACTTGTCCCGGGCGAGCAGGTCGGGCTCGCTGCTGCCGGCGAGGTTGCCGGGGGAGAAGATGCGGTCGTAGATGTTCCAGCCGCCGCCGATGACGACGGCCTCCTGCTGCTCGTCGACGGTGGGGCCGTAGATCAGCGAACCGTCCGACGCGCGGACGTAGACGTGCTCCGCTTCGCCGTTCTGGTCCTGGTCGGTCTGGGTGGCCGCGGTGATGTCGGTCCACTCGTTGTCGACCAGCTTGCGGTCGCCGAAGGCGCCGCGGCCGTCGGGCTGGTACTCGTACAGCTCGCCCGACGCCTTGGTGGCCATCAGCGGGAAGTGGGGCGCTGCGGCGGTGGGGGCGGCGGACGCGGTTCCGGCGGTGGTGCCGACCAGTGCGGCGGCGATGGCCGCCACCGCGAGGCGCGATAGGGCGCGCCCGTGCTTGCGGCCGGAGGAAAGGGCCACGTGGTGCTCCTCGTGCAGATAAGACGTACAGAAAGACGTACAGATAAGAAAGCGCGGCACTCCCTTGCAGGGAGTGCCGCGAGATCGTCCGGATCATGCCACATGCGGTTTATCGGTCAACCGAGAGGGGCCCGGGTGAACGCCGTGGCACGGCCTTCGGAAAGCCGTGGAGCGAGCTCAGAACATCAGGACGAACTTGTCCCAGCCGCCGCCGATCTTGGTGCGGTTGTCGAAGGGGTCGGTGGCGTTGCCGTTGCCCTTGTAGAACCACAGGACGCCGGACGCGTCGCGGGCGAGCATGTCGCTGCGGCCGTCGTTGTCCATGTCACCGACGCTCACGAGCTTGTCGTAGGCGTTCCAGCCGCTGCCGACCTTGACGCGGCTCTCGAACGGGGACGTGGAGGTGCCGGTGCCCTTGTAGAACCAGAGGACGCCGTCCTTGTCCTTGGCGACGATGTCGGCGTGGCCGTCGCCGTTGAGGTCGCCGCGGCCGGCGAGGTCGGTGTAGATGTCCCAGCCGGGGCCGACGCGATAGGGGTCCTCCAGAGTGCCGTCGGGGCGGGCCACGTAGTTCCACAGGACGCCGGACTTGTCGCGGGCGAGGACGTCGGACTGGAGGCCGGCGCCGAGGTCGCCGGGGGAGAGGATGCGGTCGAAGTTGTTCCAGCCGCCGCCGATCATCTTGTCGCCGGCGTCGCCGGTGTACTCCAGCTGACCGTCGCGGTGGCGGACGTACCAGCCGTCGTCCTTGCCGTCGCGGTCGTGGTCCACGGCCGTCGCCTCGGTGAAGTTGTTCCAGCCGTAGCCGATCAGCCGGTCGTCGCCGAAGCCGCCGTGGCCGTTCGACTCGTACTTGTAGACGAGGCCGTCACGGTCGGCTGCGATGAGGGGGAAGCGGGGGGCGGCGGCGGAGGGCTCCGCGGCGGCCCGCAGCGCGGACCGCGGAGCGGCCTTCGGAGCGGCCTTCGGAGCTCCCTGCGGCTGCGCGGCGCTCTTCTGACGTGCCTTTGCGGCAGGGCTGCCTGCCGGACTGTCGGCGGCCGCGGTCCCGGTGGCGGTGCCGGCCAGTGCGGCGGCTATTGCCGCGGTGACGACGCCCGACAGGATCCGACCGCGCTGACGGCTGGAGAGGTTGCCCATGTGCTTCTCCAAGGGGATGAGACACGGCGCAACACCCCACGCGGGGGCATTGCGATATCTCCATGATCATTCCATGAAATCTTCACGCAACAACCGATTTGATGAAGTCCGCGGACCGTGCGGGCACGCCCCTGCAAGTGGGGCGTGCCCGCCTGCCGCCGGGCATCTGCCGACGGCGCGCGGCGCGGCCGCGATGGAGCGTCAGCCCACCAGCTGGATCTGGTCGTGGGTTCCCGCGGCGTCCACGTCGCGGTAGTAGCTGACGTTGCCGTCGGACCAGCGGATGAGGACGTCGTTGGGGACGGTGTTGCCCGCGTAGGCGCCGACCGTGACCAACTGGGCGTTCTTCCACACCGACTTGGCCGGGCGGACGTTGATCTCGTCGTGGAAGCCGGCCGTGTCGACGCCCGGGTAGATGGTGGCCTCGCCGTCGCTCCAGCGGACCATCAGGTCACCGGTCTGCTTGCCGGTGAACTCGCCGGCCCCGATCTGCTCGGCGTGGGTCCAGGTCGCGCCGGCCTTGCGCAGCTGGGTCTCCTTGCCGATCCCGTTGCTGCCGAGGTCGGAGAAGAGGGACACCGAACCGTTGGTCCAGACGACGAGGAGGTCGTCGCGCAGGGCGTTGGCCGTGTAGCGACCGGAGGTGATCAGCTTGGCGTTCTCCCAGATGCCGTTCTTGGGCTTGGCGAGCATCTTCTCGTCGTGGGCGCCGGTGTGGTCGACGTGGGTGTACTGGGTGAACTCGCCGTCGGACCAGCGGGCGAGCAGGCCGTCGCTGCCGTCGGCGGTGAAGCGCCCACCGCTGATCGCCCGGGCGTACTTCCAGACGCTGCCCGCTCCCGCGATCTTGTACTCGGTGGTGAACGTCGCGTCGCCGGACTCGCCGTCCTTCCGCGCACCGGCCGTGTGGAGGGTGGCGGAGCCGTCGTTCCAGACCACGAACAGGTCGCTGCGCCCGTCGCCCGTGAAGTCCCCGGAAGCCGTCAGCCTCGCCTGCTGCCACCGCTCGGCACCGCCGAGCGAGTACGGAGGCTGGGGCTGCTGGTAGGGGCCGGCGTCGGTGTGGCGGCCGTTCTGGGCGTCGTCGTAGAGCTGGAAGAAGCGGTCACCGTACATCGGGCTGTAGGAGATCCGGTTGTACATCGGGTCGCTGCCGGGCACGTCCGGGCCGCCGCCGTTGAAGCCGCCGACGTTGCCGATGATCTGGCCCGTGCCGTTGCCGTCGAGCTTGGAGAACCAGGGGCCGCCCGAGACGCCGCCCCACATGCCCGCGCAGTCGATGCGCATCTGGTTGAAGCCCGGCAGGGGCCCGGTGCGGGTGGCGCACTGGACGGGCAGGTCCTGCGGGTTGTGGCCCACGGAGGGGTAGCCGATCACCGTGACGTCATTGGTGAACCCCGGAGTGCGCGCGAGGGAGTTGGCGCCCGCGACGTCCTGCAGGTTCCGGCCGTCGCCCGACTTGACCCGCGCGAAGGCGAAGTCCAGGTCCGACTCCGCCTTCATGGAGTTCTTCTCGTACCGCTTGTCCACGAACCACTCGTCGACCGGCCAGATCCCGTAGGGCTGCTCCTTGAGGGACTTCGCCGGGTCGTAGGCCGGGACGAACACGGCCTTGGAGTTCGTGCAGTGCCCGGCCGTGAGCATGAGGTTGCGGTTGCTGCTCTCGACGGAACTCGCCGAGCAGAAGTGACTGCGCATGTCCTTGTCGACGGCGAAGAGCATGCCGACGGACTTGATGCCGGGGAAGCTCGTGGAGACGTCCCCCTTGTTCTGGGCGAGCCCCCTGGGGGTGGGCTTCGGGGCCGCGGGCTTTCCGCCCGGCGGCATCGCGCGGCCGGAGGGGTCGGTGGCGGAGGCGACGCGCTCGGGCGTCCAGAAGCGCAGGGCGTCGTCGACGGACCAGCTGCCGGAGTTGCCGGAGGAGGTGGGGGTGCCGGAGGGGGCGGGCGTGCCGGGTGCGGTCGGCGCGCCGGGCTGGCCGGGCTTGGTGGGGGTGCCGGGCTTGGCGGGCGTCGGGGACGTCGACGGGCCGGCGGCTGCCGCTGCGGCGCCGGAGCCCAGCGCGAGGACGGACCCGAAGGTCACCGCGGTGACGAGACAGCGCATGCGTGAGGTGCGCAAGGAAAGCAACTCCGTTCGGAGGAATGAGGAGCGGTCGTGAAGAAGCCGACGGCCCTGCAGGCCCCGGACGTACGGGGCCTGCAGGGCCGGACGATGCTCCGGGTCAGCCGACGAGCTGCACTTCGGCGTGCGTGCCGGCGTTGTCCACGCCGGTGTACATGCTGACGTTGCCGTTGCTCCAGCGGACGAGGACGTCGTTCGGGACGACGTTGGCGGCGAACGCGCCCACGGTGATCACCTGGGCGTTCGTCCACGCCTCCTTGGGCTTGCGCACCATGATCTCGCCGTGGAAGCCGGCGGTGTCGACGCCCGGGTAGATGGTGGCCTCACCGTCGGACCAGCGGACCATCAGGTCGTTGGTGCCCTTCCCGGTGAAGTTGCCGGTCCCGATCTGCTCGGCGTGCGGCCAGGTGGTGTTCGCCTTCTGGATCTGCTTCTCCTTGCCGAGCCCGTTGGCGCCGAGGTCGGAGTAGATCGAGACGGAGCCGTTGACCCAGACGACGAGCAGGTCGTCGCGCAGGTCGTTGCCGGTGTAGCGGCCGGCCGTGATCAGCTTGGCGTTCTCCCAGGTCCCGTTCTTGGGCTTGGCGAGCATCTTCTCGTCGTGGAAGCCCTTGGCGTCGACGTGGGTGTACTGGGTGACCTCACCGTCGACCCAGCGGACGATCACACCGTCGGTGCCGTCGGCCGAGAAGCGGCCGGCCGTGATCGCGCGGACGTACTTGAAGGTGCTGCCGGCGTCCGCGAGCTTGTGCACGGCGGAGAAGGGGTACTTGGGGTCGTTGTGGTCGGCGCCCTGGTAGAGGGTAACCGAGCCGTCGGCCCAGCGGACCATCAGGTCCATGCGGCGGGTGCCGTTGGCGGAGCCGCCGGTGAAGTAACCCGAGGCCAGGTACTCGGCGTTCTTCCAGTCCACGCCCTTCATCAGGCCGCGGGAGAAGATGGCCTGCATCCAGCCGGCGATGTCGTCGACGCGGGTGTCGACGGCGCCCTTGCGGGTCTCGGCCGGGTTGGCGCCGAGGCAGCCGGTCTGCCACGACTGGCTGTTGACGGCGGCCAGCTCGATGCGGCCGTTCGTCTCACGGAAGGCCGGGCCGCCGGTGTCGCCCTTGCAGACGGCCGCGTCGGCGGTCTTGCCGGCGAGGTCGAGAGAGGTGGCCTTGACGCCGCCCACGGTGAACTGCGCGGTGTGCAGGCGGTCGGGGAACCACTCGGTCTTGGTCCGGCCCCAGCCGGCGACGCGCAGCTCCTCGCCCTGGGCGGGCGCGGTGGAGCCGATGGCGACCGGCGTGACGCCGGTGACGGGCTTGTCGAGCTTGGCCATCACGATGTCGCGGTCGTCACGCGGGACGAGCTCGACGACGCCCGCGACGGTGCCGTTGATGGTGGCCGTGGTCTTCAGCTTCGGCGCACCGGCCGCGACCTTCAGGCTCTTGGCGGGGTTGTCCGCGAAGCAGCTCGCGGCGGTGATCAGCCATTCCTGCTCGACCAGCGCTGCCGAGCAGGAACGCTTCCCACCGATGTCGAGCTTCGCCGTGAACGAGTACGCCCCGTCCTTGGCCTGGTCACCCTCGACGGCGGAGGCCGGGGTGCCGCCCAGGACACCGGCCCCTACGACGGTGGCGAGGATGCCCGCTGTCCATGCCGCGCGCGATTGTCTGCCGAACACGTTCTTCCTTACTTACGGTGTGGTGCGTTGGTGTGATGCGGTGATGCGGTGCTGCGGTGCTGCGGTGATGCCGTGGTGCGACGAAGCGGCTCGATCAGCCGGTCACGCGCAGCTCGACCAGGACGGTCGGCTGACCACCGGGAACGCCTTCACCGACGCCCTTCAGCTGGCCCTTGGGAACGTCGACGCTCTGGGCCGGGCCGTCGGCGGCCTTGACGGTGGCCTTGACGGGGTGGTCCTCGGTCTGGACGCCGTAGACGGAGGGGATCTCCAGGGCGAGGTAACCCGACTTTCCGGTGACCTTGAAGCAGTACTTGAAATCCTTCGACTGCGTCGTCATTACCTGGATGTCGGTGGAGGCGGCACAGTCGGCGAGCATGATGTGCCCGTCGCCCTGAACCAGCTTGATGCCCTTTTCCTTGAGGATGGCGTCCGCGTTCGGGTACGCGAAGTCTTCCACCGCGTAAGGCGGAATTTCAGATTCCGCACCGGGCTGCGGGGCAGCGTTGGCGGTGGTGAGCGTGGAAACTCCCACAACGGCCGTGGCGGCCACGGCAATGCCGGCGAGCAGCGTTTTGCGCACGCGAGATATCACAGGGAATTCCTTCCGGGTGCATGCGGCGACAGCGGTGGCCGCAGGTAAGGAAGCGATAAAGGGTGGATGGAATGTACCACCTGACCTGGGTGGACGTGATGCTGAGGGTCCGTCAGTTGGCGGAGCCTTGAATTCCGCTTTCGGAGTCTTGGATTCCGATTCACGGAAAGTCATCACGTCACGGGAAGTTGATCGCGACGGCTATGCTCGCCGAGCCGAACTACGGCGCTCTCAACAGCAAGTCCCCCCGGCAAGAAAGGACCTAGTTGGTGAGCACAAGTCTCTACTCTGCGAGAGCGAGGAGACGCCGGCTGAACACAGGCATACGTGTATGCTCTGTGAGCTTGGTGTCCATGGCTCTTGCCGCGGGATTACTCGGTGCGAGTCCCGCTGCCGCCGATGAGTCATCCGGTGACGGTGGAAACCAGTTGTCCGACCGGGGTCGCATCGTCGAGTTGTGGAAATCCGGTGGTACATCGGTCAAGGCCGCAGCAGAAGCTGCCCTCTTGGGCAGCGACGAGGACGTGCGTCGCTTCCTTGACAAGGAAAAGGAGGTCGCCGAGCTCCACGATGCACGCCTCTCCGCGGTGCAGATGACCGGTCTGGGCGGTCGTAATGTGCGTGAGGCGGCGCAGAAGGCACTGGGTGGGTCGCCGGACGACCTGCGCACGTTCCTGGCCGAAGGCTGGAAGACGCCGCTTGAGCAGGACCAGCGCATTCAGGCCACGCAGATCTCGGGTGCTGCTGGGCGCACGGTTCAGGAGGCCGCCAAGGCCGCACTCGGTGGATCGGCCGACGACGTACGCGAGTTCATCAACGAGGGGCAGTACTCGGCCCGGGAGCAGGACGACCGTGTCCGGCTCGTTCAGATCCTGAGCTCCGGCGGTCCGGCGACCAAGGAA
Organism: Streptomyces cinnamoneus; assembly: GCF_014650495.1. GTDB lineage: Bacteria > Actinomycetota > Actinomycetes > Streptomycetales > Streptomycetaceae > Streptomyces > Streptomyces cinnamoneus. The sequence goes on from NZ_BMVB01000009.1 coordinate 210,625, forward strand.
GCCGCCCAGGTCGCGATGAACGGTTCTTCCGACGACATCCGGGAATTCCTGGACGTCGGGCAGTACGTGGCCCGCGCTCGCGATCAGGAACGGTCGACCATCGAGCAGTTGGCTGACAGGGCCGCCGAGGCCGGCAAGCAGGCGAAGCGTCAGACCGAGGAGGCGCAGGAGGCTTCGGACCGCGCTGTCACCGCCTCGAAGTTGGCCAAGGAGGCCGCGAAGAGAGCGGCGGACGAGACCGCCGAGGCCAAGAAGGACTCCACCAAGGCGGCGAATGCAGCCGGTCGTGCAGCGGAGGCGGCCGCTGGCGCCGCCGAGGCCGCACAGGAAGCCATCAGTGCCGCACAGGCGGCCAACTACTCGGCGCGGATCGCGGCAAGTGCCGCTTCGCAGGCCGCCGAAGCGGCGGCCGGTGCCGCTGAGGCTGCGGCACGGGCTCGGGGCGCGGCCGCGAATGCTGCGACGGATGCCGGTCAGGCTGCAGCCGCACGCAGGGCCGCCGAGGACGCCCGGTCGGCAGCAAAGGGTGCGCGCCGCGCGGCCGATGCTGCAGTGCAAGCCGGTACTGCGGCGAAGGCAGCCGGTGAAGCAGCTGCTGCGGCGATGAGCGCTGGCGCGAACGCCGGAGCGGCGGCCGACGCAGCGGACGTAGCCGGTGGACTGGCAGGCGAGGCCAGCGCCCAGTCCGCCCGTGCCCGGGCTGCGGCTGCAGCGGCGCGTCGGCACGCTCGTGAAGCAACGCGCGCGGCCGGTGCCGCCCAGTCGTTGGCGAACTCGGCAGCGAGTGCTGCCTACGAGGCCCGCGACGCCGCCAACTCGGCTGCTGAGCACGCGGAAAAGGCGGCTGAGGCTGCCGAGGAGGCTGCCAAGCACGCCGGTGACTCAGCGAAGGAGGCCAAGGAGTCGTCGGACCACGCGGCCAAGGCCAAGGAGGCCGCCCAGGCCGCGTCCACCGCGGTGGACAAGGCGAAGAAGGTCCAGGAAGTCACTCGCGATATCGAGGCCGAGGAGCTCAAGACCCGTACTGCTGAGGCGATCGAGCAGGCCAAGGACCTCAAGGCGGCCGACCAGGACCGTAAGGACAAGGTCGCCCGGGCAGCCAAGGAGGCCAAGGAGCTCGACGACGAGGCGGCACGCCTCGCTGCCGAGGCTGCGAAGCCGGACACCGACGCCAAGAAGGTGGCCGCGAACGGTCGGCGTGTCGCGTTCCTGACGATGAAGTCGCGGGGCCCGTGGAGCCGAAGCGCTGCCGAGGCTGCTCTTTCCGGCCCCGACGATGTGATCCGCGAGTACGTCCGTGCGGGCTGGCGGGAAGCCGGCGAGCAGGACGAGCGTGCTCGTGTGGAACGCTTGGCGGACGAGGCCGACTCCGATCCCGTCCGCAAGGCAGCCGAAGAGGCCCTCAAGGGTGACGCTGCACAGATCAGCGGGTTCCTGCGCACCGGGCAGCACGAGGCTGCCGCCAACGACTACCGCAAGCGTGTCGTCCAGATTGCCAATGACAGTGCGCGCAACATGCAGGACGCGGCGAAGGCCGCTCTCAAGGACGGCTCGGTCGACAAGCTCCGTGCTTTCCTGAGCGAGGGTCAGTACACCGCGCGCGAAGCCGACGACCGCATCCGCGCCATGCAGCTGTTCACCAGCGGTGGCCCGGACACGAAGGCGGCGGCGCAGGTCGCTCTCGAAAGCCCGCCGGAGCTGCTGCACGCGTTCATCCAGACGGGACAGTTCAAGGCGGCCCGCAAGGACCAGCTCACTGCCACGCACGTCGCCAATGTGAAGCGCATCATCGCCGAGGCATCCGTCGTCGTGGCGAACGCCCAGAAGGACGCGGCCGAGGCCGCCCGCGTCGCGGCCATCGCCAACAAGGCAGCCGAGGATGCCAAGGGCTACGCCAAGCAGGCCGAGGAATCGGCCAAGGCTGCCAAGGGCTATGCGGAGGATGCCCAGAACTCGGCCAAGCAGGCCGAGGCGTCGGCTGCCGATGCGGCTCGATCGGCCAAGACGGCTCGTGACGCCGCAGCGGCAGCGGAGAGCGACGCTCGCGACGCCGAGAATTCGGCGATGCGCGCTGAGGGCTCAGCAGCTTGGGCACAGGCATCGGCGGGCGAGGCATACGCCGCGTCGGATGCGGCGCGCGCCTCTGCCGTAGCGGCAGGCAAGGACGCACTGCAGGCCGGTAAGGCCGCGAAGGAAGCCTACGACACTGCGGTCAAGAAGATCCGTGAGGAAGCCGAGGCCCTCCGACGCGACGAGGAGGCCCGGAAGAAGAGGATCGAGCAGCAGAAGAAGGAAGAGGCCAAGCGCAAGAACAAGTGGGGCTGGCTCAAGGACGCAGGCCACCTCGCCCTGGACGTCGTCGGTGCTGTACCCGGGGTCGGCACCCTCGCGAACGGTGCAAACTGCGCCTGGTACGGAGCGGAAGGCGACTACGTCAACGCAGGTCTTTCCTGCGCCGCTGCCATTCCCTTCGCAGGTGAAGGCGCTACCGCGATCAAGCTTGCCAAGTGGGGCAAGGGCGGCGAGTTCGTGGAGGACGTCTTCGGCGCCGGCGCCAAGGTCTGCAAGATCAAGAACAGCTTCACCCCGGAAACGCCGGTGGTGATGGCCAACGGTTCCTTCAAGCCGATCAAGGACATCAAGGCCGGCGAAAGGGTGCTGGCCACGGATCCGGAGTCGGATACGACACAGGCGCGGGCTGTCGACGAGACCATCGTCGGCAACGGTGACAAGCGCCTGGTCGAGCTCACCGTCGACACGGATGGTGACAAGGGCCACGCGACCGGCACGATCACGGCGACCGAGGGTCACCCCTTCTGGCTCGCGGACCGCCGAGCCTGGGTGAAGGCCAGCGAGGTCGGGCCGGGTGCCATGCTCCGTACGTCGGCCGGTACCTGGGTCAAGGTGACGGCAACGCGTGCGTGGACGGCGGTTCAGCAGGTCTTCAACCTCTCCGTCGACGGCATCCACACGTATTACGTCGTTGCTGGCGGCGTTCCGGTGCTGGTGCACAACGCCAGCCCCTGCCAGGAGACCGGTGGGTTCAAGTTCGGCATCGAGGCCGACGAAATTAAGGAGATCGGCCGCGGGTACGGTGCTGAGACTTTCCGGCCCGGCGGAGGTGGTTCGCCTGAGAACATGTTCATCAATGCGACCCGCTACAACAGCTTCTGGGAGAAGACGGCAGTCGTTCTCCGGGATATCGCTGGTGATCACATGTTCGACAACGGGAACAAGCGGACTGCGCATGCTGTAGTGTCCAGACTGTTTGAACGGAACGGCATCATCAACCGGCCGAGTGCACAGGACCTTTGGGGTGTTGTCGACAAGGTGGGAACCCCCACCGCTACAGGGCATACGAAGGACGTGAAGAAGATCGCTTCGTTGCTTCGAGGCTACTAGTTCTAGTTGCCATATGTAGCTCCGGTTAGTTGATGAGGCGCCCGGGCCACCGAGTTGAGACACTCTTCTTTCGGTAGCCCGGGCGCCTTGCTCATTCGTCTTGAGAGGTTGGGCCGGCCTTGTCGGCCACTTTGGTGGAGGAAGCGACCTGTGCAAAGGAAAGTTGGTCTCAGTGAAGGCCGCCGTGTCGTTGGAATGATCGGATCCTGCGATGTTGGTAAGTCCACCTTGATGGCCGCGATCGCGGGATCGGGGACCGGTTCCCGCGACACGAGAACGTCGCGCGCCGACTGGGAATCCGCGGGCCGCTCCTGGTCACTCCTCGACTGGTCGCATCGGGACGATTACGTCGAGGACATGGTGCGCGGCTCAGAATCGCTCGACGGCATCGTCCTCGTGGTCTCCGCCTGTGAAGGTGTGGCGTCGCGTACCAGGCAGGAGCTGCTCCTGGCGCATCGTGCCGGAGTGCAGAGCCTGGTAATCTTCGTCAACAAGGTCGATTTGATCGAGGATGACGAGCTGCGAGGTCTCGTGGGAACCGAGATCCGCGAGTTGCTGAGCCAATGCGGGTATTCGGCCGATCTGGTGCCGCTGGTCTTCGGTTCGGCCCTGAAGGTGCTCGAAGGAGACACCAGCCAGGATGGCGGCGAAGCCGTCAAGCGCCTGCTCCGATGCATGGGGAATGCCATTGAGCAGGGCCGCGTCACGGATGGACCGTTCCTGATGAGCATCCAGGACAGCTTCGGCATCCCCACGAAAGCTGCTTCTCCAGCCAATCGGTTGAGGGAAGCCTTCGCAGCTCTGGGTCCTGGAACGCTCGTCACAGGCCGCATTGAGCGCGGTGTCGTCGAACCGGGTGCGGAGGTAGCAGTCATCGGCTTCGGGTCACAGCAGGTGGGAACGGTCGCCGGTGTGGCGACGCCATTTGAAGTCGGCAGCCGGGGCGTGGCGGGTGAGTCCGCCAGCGTGCTTCTGCGTGGCGTCGAGTACGAGGGTGTCGAACGTGGGCAAGTATTGGCCCGCCCTGGCTCGGTGGCCTCCCATACGGCATTCGAAGCCGAGGTTTACGTCATGAGGCCGGACGAGAGCGGCCAGTCTGTGACGTTTTCGAATTCCGGTAAGAGGGTTGGTTACTTCTACTTCCGCTCGGCGGAGGTCCTCGGCGACATCACCGGCCTTCGTCAAGGGGACATCGAGGTCGATTATGCGGAGGGCGGATCCTATGCCATGACTGTCCGTCTCGCCCGGCCGGTCGCGCTGGAGGAGGGTCTGCGGTTCTCCGTCCGCGAGGGGGGCCGGGCAGTCGGCTCCGGACTGGTCACTCGGATTGTCGGTCCGCTTCCGGCATGAGCGAGACCTGCCAAGGCGTTCCGTCGTGCTGAACGAGCCGGATCTGCTGCAGGGTGTGAGGTCCTGGGCCGCCGAGAAGGCCCCGGACTTCGGCAGCGCCGGTGTCGTGCTGACGGTCACGGAGTGGCCCGAAGGCACGGGGGCCGTCCAGCTGGAGTTGGACGCTGACACGCGGATCGCCGAAATCATGGTCTGGGCCGATGGGAACGCCGAGATCACCTTCGTCGATGTGACAGCAGGAGAGATCACGCCCGAACACCGGGACCTCCGGTCCGAGGCGGATCTCCTGGACGCCCTGAGCGTGATGAACACGTGGACCGGCGCGGCGGCGTCCTAGCCCTGTCCGCTCCTGTCCGCTCCTGTCCTCCGTGCGGCCGTCGGACCGTCCGGCGGGCCGCACGGCTGTGGTGAACATGAACACGAGGAACCGAGTCGGGGTGGACGACGTGAGAGAGCCGGAGCGCATCATCAACGAACTCGCGCAGGGTCTGCGCGCGGTGGAGGACGGGGTGAGCTGGTTCTCGGGGCTTTCCGAGGGCGAGCGGGAGGCCGTGCTCCGGGAGGTGGTCCGCTGCATCTCGCAGGTGCATCCCACGGCGGAGGAGGCCCGTGCCAGCGTGGCCCGTTCCGGCCTGAAGCCGACGGCGAATCCGGCCGTGATGATTCATCGTGCGCCGCTGATGGAGCGGGTGGGGAGGATCGCGGGTCTTCCCGCCGACGAGCACGTGAACGCGTTCCGCCTGCTCGTCGCCCTCTTCTCGCTCGCCGACACCCGGCGCAGGGAAACGGAGTGCCGAGGGCGGTGCGGCCACTTCTGGCACAACCTGCCGTAGCAACAAGAAGCCCCACCGCGAGACTTTCGGTGGGGCTCCTTCCATGGGTGTCCGGTCACGACGCCAGCAGTTCCACCTCCGCCAGCCGGCTGTCCGTTCCCTCCGCCACCAGCCGGTAGTGCCGTCCCCACAATGGGATGGCCTGCTGCCGCAGCGCGAGCGGCGTTTTCGCTATCCGGGCCGCAGGCCGTTGCCGGACCGGGGAGTGCTGTGCGGGACCTTATACGTGCCGCACACCGGCATCCCGTGGGAGTACCTACCGAGGGAGCTTGGCTTCGGCTTGGGCATGCACCACCTCACCACCGACGGCCACGGCGCCCCGCTCGCCGTCCTGCTGACCGCAACGATGTCACCCGGTTACTACCGCCGCTGGACGCGATCCCGCCGGTCCGTGGATGCGTCGGCCGTCCTCGCCGTAAGTCCGACTCACTCTTCTCCGACGCGGCTACGACCACGACATCTACCGCGACTAAGTCCGCACCCGCGGCATCATGCCGGCCATCGCCCGCCGCGGCACCCGGCACGGGACCGGCCTGGGCACCTACCGGTGGGTGATCGAGCGGCCGTTTGCCTGGCTGCACGGCTTCCGGCGCCTGCGGATCCGCTGGGAACGACGGGCCGACATCCACGAAGCATTCCTCACATGCGAGGCACACTCGGGGCGTGCCACGCGTGCCGAGAGGTTGATCAGTCGGTGATGCGGAGTTCGACCAAGACGCTGGGCTGATCGCCCGGGACGCCTTCATCGATGCCCTTCAGCTGGCCCTTGGAGACGTCCATTCTGGTGGAGTACTTGAAATCCGTGGACTGCGTCGTCATTACCTGGAGGTCGATGGCGGCAGCGCAGTCGGCGAGCGGTGTTCTGCGCGCGCGAGATCCACGGGAAATTCCTTCCGGGTGCATGCGGCGACAGCGGTGGCCGCAGGTAAGCAAGCGATAAAGGATGGATGGAATGTACCACCTGACCTGGTGTGATGTGCAGATGAGGGGCCGTCAGGTTGCGGAAGTTTAAATTCCACTTTCGGAGGATGGGATTCCGATTCGCGAAAAGTCGGGGCGGCGCAGAAGGCTGATCTTGGCAGTTATGCTCACCGGGCCGATCAACGGCATCACGCCGCTAGCTGGAAGGGCTGCTTGGTGAGAAAAAGAAGCGTCGAATTCGCGAGAGCGAGGGGACGGTCGACGCTGTACGCGCGTGTATTGTGTTCGAGCCTGCTTCCCATGTCGCTCGTCGTCGGTGTGCTCGGCGGCAGTGCATCCGCCACCGGTGAATTCCCCGACGACGGACTGTGGTTCGACCCGATCCCGGCCACCAACCGTGGCCGCGTCGTCGAGTTGTGGAAGACCGGCGGTCCCGGTGTCAAGGCGGCGGCCGAGGCCGCGCTCATGGGCACCGACGAGGACGTGAACCGGTTCCTGGCCGGTGAGAAGGACACCGCCGAACAGCACGACGACCGCATATCGGCGGTCCAGATCCTGTCCTTGGGCGGACGGCAGGTCCGGGAGGCCGCGCAGAAGGCGCTGGCCGGCTCGCAGACCGACCTGCGGCAGTTCTTCAAGTCCGGCTGGCAGCAGCCGCTCGAACAGGACCAGCGCGTCGCGGTCACGCAGCTCGCCACCAGTGGGGGCCGCAGCCTCCAGGAGGCCGGCAAGGCCGCGCTCGGCGGCTCGGCGGAGGACGTCCGGAAGTTCCTGGACGAGGGACAGTACCCGGCCCGGGAGTCCGACGACCGGGTCCAGCTCATGCAGATCATGTCGGCCGGCGGCCCGGCGACCAAGGAAGCCGCCAAGCTCGCCCTGAACTCGTCCTCCGAGGACGTGCGCGAGTTCCTGAGCGTGGGGCAGTACACCGCCCGCGCCCGGGACCAAGAGCGCGCCACCGTCTCGCAGTTGGCGGAACGCGCCAAGGAAGCGGGCAGGACGGCCAAGCGGGAGACCGAAGCCGCCCAGGACGCTTCCGAACGCGCCGTGATGGCGTCGAAGCTGGCCAAGGAAGCGGCGCAGAAGGCCGCGATCGAGACCGCTGCCGCGAAGAAGGACGCCGGCCGGGCGTCGAACGCCGCCGGACGGGCCGCCGACGCGGCCGAGAGCGCCGCCCAGGCGGCGCAGGAGGCCATCGACGCGGCCCGGTCGGCCAACGCGTCGGCCCGCATCGCGGCCAGCGCCGCCTCGCAGGCGGCTTCTGCCGCCGCGCAGGCCGCCGAGGCGGCGTCGCGGGCACGTGGTGCCGCCGCCGCCGCGGCAACGGACGCCGGGCAGGCGGCCGCCGCACGTCAGGCGGCCGAGGACGCGCGTACGGCCGGCAAGGCCGCGCGCGAGGTGGCCAAGGCCGCCGAGCAGGCGGGCATCGCCGCGACGGCGGCCGGAGCTGCAGCAGCCGCGGCCGCCAACGCCGGCGAGAACGCGGACGCGGCGGCATCCGCCGCGGACGAGGCCGGTGGCTTCGCCGCCGCCGCGGGCGTCCAGTCGGCCCGCGCACGGTCGGCCGCTGCAGCGGCACACCGCCACGCACGCGAGGCCAACCGCGCCGCCGGTGCCGCCCAGTCGCTGGCCAAGCAGGCGGCGAACGCGGCGTACGAGGCGCGCGACGCCGCCAACTCGGCGGCCGACCACGCCGACAAGGCGGCCGACGAGGCCGAGCGGGCCGCGAAGTACGCCGGTGACGCCACGAAGGCGGCGAGCGAGTCGTCCACCCACGCCGGCAAGGCGAAGGAGGCGGCGAACGCCGCGACCGCCGCGGTGAAGAAGGCCGAGAGCGTCCAGGAGATCGCCCGCAACATCGAGGCCGAGGAGCTCAAGGCCCGTACCGCCGCGGCGATCGAGCAGGCCAAGGACCTCAAGCAGGCCGAGGAGGAGCGGAAGGCCAAGGCCGCCCGCACCGCCAAGGAGGCCAAGGACCTCGACGACGAGCAGAACCGTCTGGCCGCGGAGGCCGCGAAGGGCGCGGACGTCAAGGACGTGGCCGTCAAGGCCCGCCGGGTGGCGCTCATGGCCATGAAGTCGCGTGGCCCCTGGAGCCAGTCGGCTGCCGCGGTCGCGCTGGCGAGCACGGACGAAGCCGCCCGCGACTACGTGCTGACGGGCTGGAAGGAAGCCGCTCAGCAGGACGAGCGCGCCCGCGTCGAGCGGCTGGCGGACGAGGCCGACTCGGAGTCGGTCCGCACGTCGGCGGCCGAGGCCCTCAAGGGCGATGCCGCGAAGATCGGTGACTTCCTGCGCACCGGTCAGCACCAGGCTGCGGTCAACGACTACCGCGTGCGCGTGGTCCAGGTCGCCAACGACACCGCGCGCGGCGTCCAGCAGGCGGCTCAGGCCGCGCTGAAGGACGGTTCGCCGGAGAAGCTGCTGGAGTTCCTCAACGAGGGCCAGTACACCGCCCGTGAATCGGACGAGCGCGTACGCGCCGTGCAGCTGTTCACCGCCGGTGGGGCCGAGGTCAAGGCCGCCGCACAGGTCGCCCTTGAGGGGCCGCCGCAGGTGCTGCACGGCTTCATCCAGACCGGGCAGTACATCGCGGCCCGCAAGGACCAGCTGACCGCCTCCCACGTGGCGCAGGTCAAGAGCATCATCTCCGAGGCGTCCATCGTCTCCGCGAACGCGCAGAAGGACGCGGCCGAGGCCGCACGGGTCGCGGCCATCGCCAACAAGGCGGCCGAGCAGGCCCGGGGCTACGCCAAGGAAGCCGAGGAATCGGCGAAGAAGGCCAAGGGCTACGCGGACGACGCGCTGAACTCGGCGAAGCAGGCGGAATCGTCGGCGGCCGACGCCGCGAAGTCCGCCAAGACCGCCCGCAACGCCGCGGCGGCCGCCGACCGTTCCGCCGCCGATGCGGACAGGTCCGCCGCCTACGCCAGCGCCTCGGAATCCCGCGCCCGCGCGTCGGCCGACGTCGCCTATGCCGCGGCGACCGAGGCCCGTGCCTCGGCCACGGCGGCCGGCAAGGACTCCGCCGCCGCCGACAAGGCCGCGAAGGACGCCTACGCGGATGCCGCCGCCAAGCTCCAGAAGGAGATCGAGCGGCGCGCGGAGGAGGCCCGGAAGCAGCGCGAGGAGATCAAGAAGCAGGAGGAGGCCGCCCGGGAGGCGAAGAAGAAGGCGTGGGGCGACTTCGGTCACTTCCTGCTCGACGTCGTCGGTGGCACCCAGATCCCCATCGTGAGCCAGCTGGCCAACGGTGCCAACTGCATCTGGTACGGGGCCGAGAAGGACTACCTCAACGCCGGAATGTCCTGCCTGGCCATGGTGCCGGTCGCCGGTGCGGGCGCCACTGCGGCGAAGCTCGGCAAGGACGGCGCCAAGGGAGCCGAGCTCCTCGAAGCGATCTACAAGCGTGCCGCCGGTGGGCTGAGCCGCAGCCGTGCCGGCAAGGCGTGCAAGGTCCTCCCCAAGGGCCTCGCCGCACCGAGGGGCCTCGCGGCCCGGGGGCTCGCGGCACCGCAGAACGCCCTGCCCGGCAACAGCTTCGTCGCGGACACGCCGGTCGTGATGGCCGACGGGACCACCAAGGCCATCCAGAACGTCAGGACCGGTGACAAGGTCCTGGCCTCCGACCCGGCCACGGGCACGACCGAGGGCCGTCCCGTCGACAAGGTCATCGCCGGCAAGGGCGAGAAGCACCTCGTCACGCTCACCGTCGACACCGACGGCGACAAGGGTGGCGCCACCCACACGATCACGGCGACCGAGGGTCACCCGTTCTGGACGGCCAACCCCCAGGCGTGGGTGAAGGCCGGCGAGCTCAAGCCGGGCGCGCTCCTGCGCACCTCGGCAGGCACCTGGGTCACGGTCACGGCGACCCAGGCCCGGACCGAGAACCTGCAGGTCTTCAACCTCTCCGTCAGCGCGCTCCACACGTACTATGTGGGCGTCGGCCCGGTGAACGTCCTCGTTCACAACACGGGCGGCGAGGACGAGCTGGTAAGGGTCGGGCGCTGGATGAGCCAGAACGAGCACGACAAGATGGTGTCCACCGGCATGGTCCAGGAGGGCGCGGGCGGCCGCACCTACGTGGTGCACCCGCCGGACAAGAACACCTACAAGCCGACCTACAAGGGCTCGGTCTACGTGGAGTTCGACGTCCCGAAGTCCTCGCTCTACCCGGGAGGCCGGCCGACCGACTTCAAGATGGCCAGTGCCAACTCGAACGACGCCCGGTACGCGGCGAAGCTCGGCCGCCCCATTCCCGAGCTGCCGGCGGCGCTGAACATCTCCCTTGAGGCCGGTCCGTCGTGCTGAACGAGCCGGATCTGCTGCAGCACGTGAGGTCCTGGGCCGCCGAGAAGGCCCCGGGCTTCGGCAGCGCCGGTGTCGTGCTGACGGTCACGGAGTGGCCCGAAGGCACGGGGGCCGTCCAGCTGGAGTTGGACGCTGACACGCGGATCGCCGAAATCATGGTCTGGGCCGATGGGAACGCCGAGATCACCTTCGTCGATGTGACAGCAGGAGAGATCACGCCCGAACACCGGGACCTCCGGTCCGAGGCGGATCTCCTGGACGCCCTGAGCGTGATGAACACGTGGACGGGAGCGGCGGCGTCCTAGCCGTTGCCCGCTCCTTTCCTCCGTGCGGCCCGCCGGTCATTCCGGCGGGCCGCACGGCTGTTGTGGACGTGGACGTGAGGAACCGAGCCGGGATGGACGCAGCAGAAGAAGCCCCACCGGCACCGGCCGGTGGGGCTTCTTCGTGGGTGTCCGGTCACGGTGCCAGCAGTTCCACCTCCGCCAGCCGTCTGTCCGTGCCCTCCGCCACCAGCCGGTAGTGCGCGTACGTCCCCGGCGTGCGGACCTCGAAGGGGCGGGTCTGGTGGTTCCAGGTGAAGGACTCGGACGAGCGGTGGTCCACGTCCGTCCAGTGGGTGCCGTCCCGGGAGCCCTGGAGGGTCCAGGTGGACGGGGCCGTGGTGCGGTCCGAGGAGGTGAGGGTGTACGTCGTCACCCGGGCGTCGTGGGTCGTCGGCAGCCCGGCCGTCGTCAGCGGGGCGTCCGTGGCCGAGGTGTTGTCCGTCAGGGCCGAGTCGCCGGCGGTCGTCACGTCCGACAGGGGGGAGGGGACCTTGTCGTCGCGGGTGATGGACGTGGGGGCGGCCCGTTCGGCTGTGCCCCACGTCGACGGGCTCGGGCCCATGGCGAACTCCAGCGTGCCGCCCCTGGAGAGCAGGGAGTGCGGGAGGGCGGTGGAGGTCCAGGTGCGGCCGTTGAACCGGACGGACTGGACGTAGACGTTGCGGGCGCTGTTGCGGGGGGCCTTGATCACCAGGTCGTGGCCGCCTTCGAGGTGGACGGTGGCCCGGGTGAAGAGGGGGGAGCCGACGGCGTACTCGCCCTGGCCCATCACCAGCGGGTAGAAGCCGAGCGCACTGAAGACGTACCAGGCCGACATCTCGCCGTTGTCCTCGTCACCCGGGTAGCCCTGGCCGATCTCGCTGCCGAGGTAGAGGCGGGAGAGGACCTCGCGGACCTTCTCCTGCGTCTTCCAGGGCTGCCCGGCGGCGTCGTAGAGGTAGGCGATGTGGTGCGAGACCTGGTTGCTGTGGCCGTACATGCCCATGCGCACGTCGCGCGCCTCGGTCATCTCGTGGATGACGCCGCCGTAGGATCCGGCGAACTCCGGCCGTCCCGTCTCCGGGGTGGCGAAGTAGGTGTCGAGCTTCTTGGCCAGGCCCGTGCGGCCGCCGTGGAGGTTGGCCAGGCCCCGGGTGTCCTGGGGAGCGGTGAAGGCGAAGTTCCAGCCGTTGGTCTCGGTGTAGTCGTGGCCCCAGACGCGGGGGTCGTAGGCGTCCGGCGAGAGCCGCCAGTTCCCGCTCTCGTCCCGGCCCTGGAAGAAGCCGGTCCGCGAGTCGAAGAGCTTGACGTAGTTCCGGGCGCGGTTGAGGAGGTAGGCGGCCTCCTCGCGGTAGCGGGGCTTGTGCGTCCGGTCGTAGAGGGACTGGGCCATCCTCGCCAGCCCGAAGTCGTTGAGGTAGCCCTCCAGCGCCCAGGATGTGCCCTCGCGGATGCGGGTGCTCGTGTAGCCGAGGAAGACCGAGGTGTCCATGCCCTTGCGGCCGGTGCCGGGGTCGTCCGGCGCCACCGTCGCGTTCTTGAGCGCGGCCTCGTACGCCGCCTCGGCGTCGAAGGCGACGCCCTTGACGTGGGCGTCGGCGAAGGCGACGTCCGAGCTGGTGCCGGTCATCAGGTCGGCGTAGCCGGGGGAGGACCAGCGGGAGATCCAGCCGCCGTCCTTGTACTGCTGGACGAAGCCGTCGACCAGTCGGCCGGCCAGCTTGGGGGTGAGGAGGGCGTAGGCGGGCCAGGCCGTGCGGTACGTGTCCCAGAAGCCGTTGTTGACGTACACCTCGCCGTCGACGATCCGGGCCCCGGTCCTGGTCGGGGTGGACTGGCCGGCGGGCGGCGAGAAGGGGCTGGCGTAGCGGGGGCGCGGACGGGCGGGCGTGCCGGTGTTCTCGTGGCCGGAGTTGGGATACAGGTAGAGGCGGTAGAGGCTGGAGTAGAGGGTGGTGAGCTGGTCGCGGCTCGCGCCCTCGACCTCGATCCGGCCGAGGACGGCGTCCCAGGCCGCGCGGGCGCGGTCGTGCACCCGGCCGAAGGAGGCGCCCGCCGGGATCTCCTGCTCCAGGTTGGCCTTCGCCTGCTCGGTGCCGATGAGGGACGTCGCGAGGCGGAGGGTGACCGTGCGGTCCGCACCCGGGGCGAAGCGCAGGTAGCCCGTCACGCCCTCGGCGCCGGGACCTCCGCCCGCGCCGTCGCCCTTGAGCCTGCCGCTCGCGGTGACGGGGGCGTCGAAGACGCCGTAGACGAAGAGGCGGCCGGCGCCCTTGGACAGGCCGCTCCGGACGTCCGAGAAGGCGGTGAAGGACCGGGTGGCCGGGTCGAGCGTCAGACCGCCCTGGTTCTTGACGTTGTCAAGGATGACGCTGGCGTTCTCACCCGGAAAGGTGAAACGCATCATCGCCGCGTGGTCGGTGGGCACGATCTCGGCCTGGAGGCCGTTCTCGAAGGTGACGCCGTAGTAGTGCGGCCGGGCGGTCTCGCGGGAGTGCCGGAAGGGGAGGGCGCGGGCCGGGCGCGAGGCGGAGGGCGTGCCGGTGGCGACCGAGGGCATCACCTGGAAGGTCTGCCGGTCGCCCATCCAGGGGCTCGGCTGGTGGCTCGCGCCGAACGCCTGGAGGGTGGGGAGGTTGTCGGGGTTGTTGGCGGCCGCGTACTGGTAGAGCCAGTCCGTGGAGCCGGCGTTGGTGACGGGGGTCCAGAAGTTGAATCCATGGGGGACGGCGGTGGCGGGGAAGGTGTTGCCCCGGGAGAAGTTCGAGCTGGAGTTGGTGCCGCGGGTGGTGACGGCCCAGTCCGCGGGGTGGACCGGCGGCCTCTCCCGCGGAGCGGGGGCGAGCGAGATGTCGTCCACCCAGCCGCGGAACTTCGCAGGGCCGACCGGCGCGTCGTAGGCGATCAGGATGCGCTCGACGGTCTTGCCGGCGGCCACGGCGCCGATGTGCGACTCCTTGTTGTTCCACTGATTGACGTACAGCGTCCTGGACGCGGCCTGGCCCTGCGGGGTCAGACGCGCCCCGTGCTGGTCGACGGCGCCGAGCTCGCTGAGGTAGGTCCCGTCGGTGAAGGCGAGGTCGAGGGAGACATGGGTGGCGGGGTAGCGGGTGTCCGGCTCCGGCATGGACGGGAAGACCTTGTACGACAGCAGGGTCCGTGGTGTGACCCTGGTGCGCACATGGAAGATCTTGTTGTACGAATAGCCGCGCCCCGTGGCCTGGTGCATGCCCCCGTAGCGCAGCGCGCGGGTGCCCGTGAAGCCCACCCGTGCCTTGGCCGTGGGCGAGCCGGTCGGGCCCCGGTCGACGTGGCTGCGCATGTCCTCGGGCGGCGGCGTGCCGTCGCCGCCGGTGGCCAGCTGCACCTCGGCGAGCTGGAGGACGGGCTCGCCGCCGTTGCGGGTTATCTCCAGGCGGTACTGCCGGTGGGCGGTGGTGCCCTCGAAGGCGAACTCCCGGGTCTGCAGGCGCCTTTCGAAGGTCTCGTCCCGCCGGGTGTCGAGGACCGTCCAGGTCTTCCCGTCGTCGGAGCCCTTGAGCGTCCAGTCCCGGGGGTCGCGGCCGGGGGCGTCGTTGGCCGAGGTCAGTGCGTAGCGGACGGCCTTGACCGGCTGGGCCAGCTCGAATTCCAGCCAGGCGGACCGCTCGAAGTCGAGCCATTTGGTCGCGCTCTCGCCGTCGATGAGGTTCTCCTTCACCTCGCCCGCCTCGGTGTGCTCCCCACTGGCACGGATGGCGGTCACCCGGTCGGTGACGTTGCCGGGGATGCCGCTGGTGTCGTCGCCGTCGACGCCCGCGGACCGTCGCCGGCCGTCGGGCCCGGTCTCGACGGCATTGAGCCAATCGGGCTGCGGCTCGCCGGCCTCGAAGGAGGAGGCGAAGCGCTCGGCCACGGCGGCGCTGCCGTCCCGCTGGGGCCCGGACGACACGGCAGCACCCTGCGTGACCTGAGCAGTCGTCACCAGTACGGTGGCCAGGGCGAGGGCCGCGGGGCGGGTGCACCGGCGGGCGCGAGGGCGCCACCGTCCGGTTCCGAGTCTGTGTCGCATCCCTTGTCTCTCCACGAAGCTGCCTCCACGAAGCCGCGTAGCCCACGATGCCGACACCGCCGACAACGTTGTCACCCGAGTCGCGCAGTGATAAGTAGCTCGTGCGACACCAGTGGTGTCAAGGGTCTCGGGGTTGGTGTCGCGCCCCGCGGGGGAGGTGGGCCGAGGGGGTGCGGCGCCGTGCCGCCGGCCGTCCGCCGGTGGTGTCGGCGAGGTCTCAACTCGGGAAAGACTGGCGGGAGAAGGCGCTTACGATCTTGCCCAGTTGATCGGAGTGGACTATACCTGTCGGCGTCCGGGGCGGCCGTTGCCGCCGCCCGGACCCGGGGGGCAGCGGCAGGCGCGACGCCGCGGGGGACGTCACTCCGGCGCACACCCAGCACCACGCTTCAACTGACCCGCGGTGTCGGGCCCTTCGGCTTCCGCTGAATGCGCAAGGGGAGACCGCCACACCGCCTGAGTCCTGGAGAAGGCGAGGACTTGAGCATGGGATCCACCCCCGAATTCAGCCGGCGCGCATTCAGCCGACGCGACCTCATCAAGCGGGCTGCCGCCCTCGGACTGATCGCCGTGCCGACGGTGAGCGCACTGAGCGCCTGCGCGAGCGGTGACGGCGGCGACGGCGACAAGCAGGTCGACAAGGGCAGGAAGACCGACAGGAATCCGCTCGCGGTCAACGAGTCCGCCCCGCTCGACGTCGTCATCTTCGACGGCGGCTTCGGCCAGCAGTACGCGAAGGACGCGGAGGCCGAATACCGCAAGGCGTTCCCGGGCGCCCAGGTGAAGCACGCGGCCACCCAGGAGATCCAGACCCAGCTCCAGCCCCGCTTCAACGGCGGCACACCGCCCGACCTGATCGACAACTCCGGTGCCAAGCAAATGGACATGGGCACCCTCGTCGGCAAGAAGCAGCTGACGGATCTCAACACCCTGCTGGACGCGCCCTCCTACGACGACCCGGCGAAGAAGGTGCGCGACACCCTTCGCCCGGGCGTCGTGGAGATGGGGCAGTTCGACGGCAACGAGACCTGGATCCTCTACTACGCCTACACCGTCTACGGCGTCTGGTACTCGAAGACCAATCTCCAGAAGCTCGACGCCCAGTACCCCGAGACCTGGGACGAGATGCTCAAGGTCTGCGAAGCGGCGAAGAAGAAGGGCATCGCCGGCTGGACCTACGCGGGCAAGCACCCGTACTACCTGCCGTTCAGCCTCTACCCCTTCATCGCCAAGATCGGCGGTGTCGAGGTGCTGAACAACATCGACAACCTGGAGCCCAACGCCTGGAAGGCGCCGGCCGTCAAGGCGGCCTTCGAGGCGTACTACGAGCTGTACAGGAAGGGCTACATCCTCCAGGGCACCCCGGGCCTGACCCACATCGAGTCGCAGACCGCCTGGAACGAGGGGAAGGCGCTGTTCCTTCCCAACGGCTCCTGGGTGGAGAACGAGTCGAAGAAGACCACGCCCCAGGACTTCCGGATGGCGGTCGGCGCCCCGTCGAGCCTCGACAAGAGCGACAAGATGCCGTTCGGCACCCTGTGGGCGTCCGGCGGTGAGCCCTTCATCGTGCCGAAGAACGCCAAGAACCCGCAGGGCGGCATGGAGCTGCTGCGCATCATGCTCGGCAGGAAGTCCTCGCAGAACTTCATCAAGTCCGTCTCCTCGCTCACCTCCTTCAACGGCGGCACCGACGGCCTCACGCTGCCGCCGGGCCTGGCCTCCTCGCAGGAGGCGCTCGCCAAGGCCGGCAAGAACGTCGTCAACCCCCGCATCCAGGACTGGTACGTCGCCCTGCAGAAGGAGAAGATCGGCGTCGCGGCGATCGGCGAGATGATGGCGGGCCGGATGACGCCCGACGAGACCATCGCGAAGATCCA
This sequence comes from Streptomyces cinnamoneus, assembly GCF_014650495.1. GTDB lineage: Bacteria > Actinomycetota > Actinomycetes > Streptomycetales > Streptomycetaceae > Streptomyces > Streptomyces cinnamoneus. The sequence continues at coordinate 227,678 of NZ_BMVB01000009.1, forward strand.
GCGATTCGCCGACGAAACGGCCAAGGACAGCTCCGTCAAGAAGTACAAGCACAAGTGAGCGGTGGCCATGCAGCACGGTAAGTACCGCTTCATCGCGGGTTTCCTGATCCTGCCCCTGGCGATCTACGGGATCTTCGTCATCTCGCCGTTCGTCCAGGCCGTCTACTACTCCTTCACGGACTGGACCGGTCTGAGCCCGGACTTCCGGGTGACCGGCACCGAGAACTACCGGCGGCTCTGGAACGACGACGTGTTCTGGACGTCCGTGGGACACAACGTCCTGCTGCTGCTCGTGCTGCCGCTGGTCACGCTCGGTCTCGGGTTGTTCTTCGCGTTCATGCTCAACGTCGGCGGCCGCCGCAGGAAGAACGCGGCGGTCGCCGGCGTGCGCGGATCGGGCTTCTACAAAATCGTCTACTTCTTCCCGCAGGTGCTCTCGATCGCCATCGTCGCCCTGCTGTTCCAGTTCGCCTACAACCCCAACAGCGGTGCCCTGAACTCCTTCCTGAGCGCGATCGGCCTGGACTCGGTGCGGCCCGCATGGCTGGGCGACCCCTCCCTCGCGCTGTGGTGCGTCATGGCGGTCATGGTCTGGAGCAACGTCGGCTTCTACGTGGTGCTGTTCTCGGCGGGCATGAGCTCCATCCCGCGGGACTTCTACGAGGCCGCCCTGCTCGACGGCGCCAACCGCGTCCAGACCTTCTTCCGGATCACCCTGCCGCTGCTGTGGGACACCGTCCAGACCGGCTGGGTCTACATGGGCATCATGGCGCTCGACTCGTTCGCCGTCGTGCAGATCATGACGGTGGGGCCGGGCGGACCGGACTACTCCACCGAGGTGCTGTCCTTCTACCTCTACACCAAGGCGTTCCGTGACGGGCAGGCCGGATACGCCACCACGCTCGGCGTCGCCCTGCTCATCGTCACCCTGATCTTCGCGGGCATCGTCATGAAGCTCGGCCGGCGCGAGCGACTGGAGTACTGATGGCCGTCACGACGGATCCCACCGAGGGCGCGGGCGCCGTGACGCCGCCCGCCGACGAGCCCCGCGCCGACGCGCAGCGCGGGCGGATGGGCAGCGAGGGCACGGTCCTCAACGTCTTCTCGCACGGCGTGCTCGTGCTGTGGGCCCTCATGGTCACCCTGCCGCTGCTGTGGGCGGTGATGAGCGCCTTCAAGACGGACCGGGAGATCTTCACCTCGCCCTGGGCGCTGCCCGGCAGCCTGAACTTCGACTCCTGGAGCCGCGCCTGGTCGCAGGCGCACATGGGCGAGTACTTCCTCAACTCGGTCGTGGTGGTGGCCGGTTCGCTCTTCGGCACCATGCTGCTGGGCTCGATGGCGGCCTATGTGCTGGCCCGCTTCACCTTTCCCGGCAACCGCTTCATCTACTTCCTCTTCGTCGGCGGCATGAGCTTTCCGGTGATCCTCGCGCTGGTACCGCTGTTCTTCGTGATGAAGAACATGCAGCTGCTCGACACCTACCACGGGCTGATCCTGGTCTACATCGCCTATTCGCTGCCCTTCACCATCTTCTTCCTCAGCGGCTTCTTCCGTACGCTGCCCAGCTCCGTCGCGGAGGCCGCACTGATCGACGGGGCCTCGCACACCCGCACCTTCTTCCAGGTGATGCTGCCCATGGCCAAGCCCGGCCTGATCAGCGTCGGCATCTTCAACTTCCTCGGCCAGTGGAACCAGTACCTGCTGCCCACGGTCCTCAACGTGGGCGACGAGGACAAGAAGCTGCTCCCGCAGGGGCTGGTCGCGCTGGCGGTCAGCCAGGGCTACAAGGGCGACTGGTCCGGGCTCTTCGCCGGGCTGGTCATGGCCATGCTGCCGGTCCTGGCCGCGTACATCGTCTTCCAGCGGCAGGTCCAGGCCGGGCTGACGGCCGGCGCCCTGAAATAGGCCGGTGAACCGGGCCGGCGCCCCACAACGGCCGGAACGGGCGGCACCCGCTCACGCCAGGGTGAACCAGACCGCCTTGCCCCGGCCCTGTGCGGCGGGGGTCACCCCCCAGGCCGTGGCGCAGCTGTCGATCAGGGTGAGGCCCCGGCCCGACTCGTCGTCGACCCCGGCGGCGCGTCGCGCCGGGGCCTCCTGGCCGGTGTCGTGGACGTCCACGCGCAGGGTGCGCGAGCGGCAGCTGAGGTAGACCGTCACCGGCGACTTCGCGTGCACCACGCCGTTGGTCACCAGCTCGGTGGCGAGCAGGCAGGCGGTGTCGGCGAGGTCGTGCCGGCCGTGCCGCTGCAGGGCGAGGCGCAGCGAGCTCCGGACGAGGCTGATCATCCAGGTCTGCGCCGGGATCCGGAGTGTGTACCACCAGTCGGCAGTGGCCAGTTGAGGGTGCTCGCACATGCTCCGGTCTCCGTTCGTCCTTGCCGCGGAAGCCCCCAACTATCGGGCAGAACCACGGGGGCGTGGAGCTCGCCGCACCGCCCCCGGCGGTGGTTATGTCGGATGAACATGCCGCAGAACCGCTGGAGTGCGGACAAGCCCGGACCGGTGGGATGGCGGGCCGGCCGCCCGGCCGATTCGCCCGTTCGAGCTACCCCGCCTGCGGGATCCGGTCCCCCCTCGGCGTCCGGGAGGGTGAGCGGCTCCGTACGATGAGTGGTCGGGTGCGAGCCCGGGCGGGGCCGGTGGGTCACGGTACGGCAACGGTGCCGGAGCCGGGATCGGCGTCAAGCCCTTGACGGGACGCAACCCTGGCGGCTCAGCTTAGAGTTCACATGTTGTATGGATGGCCGGGCTCCAGTGCTGCAGTCCGGCCCGCGGGGCGGCGGTCGTGCCGCCCCGGTGAGGCGGGAGTGGATGGGCGTGGAGACTCCGGGGTCGCAGTCGTCGCTGCACCGGGCCAACCTGGAGCGGGTCGTGCGCGCGGTGCGCATGGCGGGGTCGCTCACCCAGGCGGAGATCGCCCGGTCCACCGGGCTGTCGGCGGCCACCGTCTCCAACATCGTCCGGGAGCTCAAGGACGGCGGAACGGTCGAGGTCACCCCCACGTCCTCCGGTGGGCGACGGGCCCGCAGCGTCTCCCTCTCCGGTGACGCCGGCATCGTCGTAGGGGTTGATTTCGGACATACCCACCTGAGGGTGGCCATCGGCAACCTGGCCCACCAGGTGCTGGCCGAGGAGGCCGAGCCGCTGGACGTGGACGCCTCCGCGGCGCAGGGGCTGGCCCGTGCGGAACACCTGGTCACCAGCCTGATCAAGGCGGCGGGCATCAGCCCGCGCAAGATCGTCGGGGTGGGTCTCGGTGTGCCGGGCCCGATCGACGTGGAGTCCGGCGTGCTCGGCTCGACCGCGATCCTGCCGGGCTGGGCGGGCACCAACCCGCGCGACGACCTCGCCGCCCGCCTCGACGTCCCGGTGCACGTCGACAACGACGCCAACCTCGGCGCCCTCGGCGAGCTGGTCTGGGGTGCCGGCCGCGGCGCCCGCGACCTGGCCTACATCAAGGTGGCCAGCGGCGTCGGCGCCGGCCTGGTGATCAACGGGGAGATCTACCGCGGCCCGGGCGGCACCGCCGGCGAGATCGGCCACATCACCCTGGACGAGTCCGGGCCGGTGTGCCGGTGCGGCAACCGCGGCTGCCTGGAGACGTTCACCGCCGCCCGGTACGTCCTGCCGCTCCTCCACTCGGCCCACGGCGCGGACCTGACCGTCACCCGCATGGTGCGGCTCGCGCAGGAGGGCGACCCGGGCTGCCGACGGGTCATTTCGGACGTCGGCCGGCACATCGGCAGCGGTGTGGCGAACCTGTGCAATCTGCTCAATCCCAGCCGGGTCGTGCTCGGCGGCGACCTCGCGGACTCCGGCGAGCTGGTGCTCGCCCCCATCCGCGAGTCCGTCTCGCGGTACGCGATCCCCAGCGCCGCCCGGCAGTTGGAGGTCGTGCCCGGAGCCCTGGGCGGCCGCGCCGAGGTGCTGGGTGCCCTGGCGCTCGTCCTCAGCGAAATGGGCGATTCGTCATTGCTCGACGAAACGCTGCCCGCTCATGCGCCCCTCCTGAATCGATAGACCCGCGCGCGTCTCTTGAGTTCAAACAGATAACGAATGGCATCGTTGCCATCTCGTTAAGAATTTACTTCTTGACGCTTCTTTGGCGGCCGAGTTGACTTCCAGCCACCTCGGCCGCAACGACGCGGCCTCGTCAGGGAGGTATCTGCAATATGAACTCGCATCTGCGTCGTGCAGCCGTCGCCGCGGCCGCCGTATCGATGGCCGTCGCTCTCGCCGCCTGTGGCAGCGCCAAGGAGGCCGGCAACGGCGGGGAGAAGAAGCAGGACAAGAAGGGCCCGCTGACCATCGGGCTGCTCCTGCCGGAGAACCAGACCGCCCGCTACGAGCGCTTCGACAAGCCGCTGATCGAAAAGAAGATCAAGGAACTGGCGGGCGCGGACGCCGTCGTCCTCTACGAGAACGCCAAGCAGGACGCCTCGGTCCAGCAGCAGCAGGTCGACACGATGATCACCAAGAAGGTCGACGCGCTGATCGTCGACGCGGTGGACGCGAAGTCGATCGCGAGCTCGGTGAAGAAGGCCAACGACAAGGGCATCCCCGTCGTCGCCTACGACCGCCTGGCCGAGGGCCCGGTCAAGGCGTACACCTCCGTCGACAACGAGCGCGTCGGCAAGATCCAGGGCGAGTCGCTGCTCAAGGAGCTCGGCGACAACGCCTCCAAGGGCCAGATCGTGATGATGAACGGCGCGATCACCGACCCCAACGCCAAGATGTACAAGGACGGCGCCCACTCCGTGCTCGACGGCAAGGTCAAGGTCGGCAAGGAGTACGACACCAAGGAGTGGAAGCCGGAGAACGCCAACGAGAACATGAAGGGCGCCATCTCCTCCCTGGGCAAGGACGAGATCGTCGGCGTCTACTCCGCCAACGACGGCATGGCCGGCGGCATCATCACCGCCCTCAAGAGCGCCGGCTTCGACAAGCTCCCGCCGGTCACCGGCCAGGACGCCGAGCTCTCCGCCGTCCAGCGGATCCTCTCGGACGAGCAGTTCATGAGCGTCTACAAGCCGTACAAGCCCGAGGCCGACGCCGCCGCCGAGCTGGCCGTCGCCCTCGCCCAGGGCAAGGGCACCGACGCGGTCGCCAAGTCCACCGTCGACAGCGGCACCCAGAAGAAGATCCCCGCCGTGATCGTCACGCCCTTCGCGCTGACCAAGGCGGACATCGGCCAGTACGTCGGCAAGGAGGGCTTCTTCACCCTGAACGAGATCTGCACCGAGAAGTACAAGGCGCAGTGCGACCAGGCCGGACTGAAGTAAGCCCCCAGGCTGCCGCCTCGTCGAGGCGGTGAAGGAGATGATTCACGTGTCCGCTACGCCCGTGCTGGCGTTGCGCGGAGTCTCCAAGCGGTTCGGTGCCGTCCAGGCGCTCACCGACGTAGAGCTGGAGATCCACCCCGGCGAGGTGGTCGCCCTGGTCGGCGACAACGGCGCCGGCAAGTCCACCCTCGTCAAGACCATCGCCGGAGTGGGACCCGCCGACGACGGCGTCGTCGAGTGGGAGGGGAGGCCCGTCACCGTCGACCGGCCGCACGTCGCCCAGGAACTGGGCATCGCGACCGTCTACCAGGACCTCGCGCTGTGCGACAACCTCGACGTCGTCGGCAACCTCTTCCTCGGCCGCGAGATCGTGCGCGCCGGAGTGCTGGACGAGGTGGAGATGGAGCGCCGCGCCCGCGAGCTGCTCTCCACCCTCTCCATCCGCATCCCCAGCGTCCGCATCCCGATCGCCTCGCTCTCCGGCGGGCAGCGGCAGACCGTCGCCATCGCCCGCTCGCTGCTGGGCGACCCCAAGGTCGTCATCCTCGACGAGCCGACCGCCGCCCTCGGCGTCGAACAGACCGCGCAGGTCCTCGACCTGGTCGAGCGGCTGCGCGAGCGGGGCCTGGGCGTCATCCTCATCAGCCACAACATGGCCGATGTGAAGGCCGTCGCGGACCGGGTCGCGGTACTGCGCCTCGGGCGCAACAACGGCACCTTCGATGTGCGGACGACCTCCCAGGAAGAGATCATCTCCGCCATCACGGGCGCCACGGACAACGCCGTCACCCGCCGCCGTGCCCGCTCCGCGGAGGCCGCCGGTGCCGCCCAGGCCGGCACGGCGGGCGAGGCGGCGAAGAGCATCCCGGCCGACCACGCCGACGAGCCCGAGAAGGAGGCGGGCGCATGACCACCAAGCTGCCCACGTCGTCCCCCGAGCCGGCCGCCGACGGCAACGGCCAGGCCCCCGCCCACGACGCCGTCCCCGCCGTCGACCCGCGCCTGCTCGTCCGCGAGGAGGGCTTCGCCGGCTACTGGGGCGAGTTCCGCCGCAAGCTGCGCAGCGGCGAGCTCGGCTCGCTGCCCGTGGTCGTCGGGCTGCTCGTCATCGGCCTGGTCTTCCAGCTGCAGGACTCCGCCTTCCTGGGCGCCGAGAACCTCTCCAACCTCTTCGTCACCGCCGCCGGCACCGGCCTGATCGCCGTCGGCATCGTCTTCGTGCTGATCCTCGGGGAGATCGACCTCTCCGTGGGCTCGGTCAGCGGCCTGGCCGCGGCGACCTTCGCCGTGCTCAACGTCAACCACGGCATGCCGGAGTGGCTCGCCCTGGTCCTGGCGATCCTCTCCGGCACGCTCGTCGGCGCCCTGCACGGGTTCTTCTTCGCCCGCATCGGCGTGCCGGCCTTCGTCGTCACCCTGGCCGGCCTGCTCGGCTGGAACGGCCTGATGCTCCAGGTGCTGGGCTCCAACGGCACCATCAACCTCGACGACTCGGGGCTGGTCGCCGGGCTGACCAACCACTACTTCAGCGACGTCGCGGCGGCCTACGGGCTGGCCACGCTGGCCGTGGCGGGCTTCTTCCTGACCTCCTGGCGCGAGAGCCGGCGGCGCGAGGCGGCCGGCGTCCCCAGCCGCCCGATGAGCGAGCTGGTGCTGCGGACGGTCGCCCTGGCGGTGCCCGCCTACGTGGTGGCGTGGCTGTTCAACCAGTACAAGGGCCTGCCGCTGGCCGTGGTGATCTTCATCGGGATCGTCGTCGCGCTGGACTTCGTGCTGCGCCGCACGTCCTACGGGCGGAAGGTCTTCGCCCTGGGCGGCAGCGTCGAGGCGGCCAGCCGGGCCGGCATCAACGTCGCGGCGGTCCGGATCTCCGTCTTCGCGCTCTCGGGCACGATGGCGGCGCTCGGCGGCATGTTCCTGGCCTCCCAGATCAACGCCGCCAACCAGTCCTCCGGAGCCGGCAGCCTGCTGATGAACGCCATCGCGGCGGCCGTCATCGGCGGCACCAGCCTCTTCGGCGGGCGCGGCAAGACCTGGTCGGCGCTGCTGGGCGTGCTGGTGATCCAGTCCATCGCCTCCGGCATGGCCCTGCTGGGCATCGCCTCGGCGGTCCAGTACATGATCACCGGCGCGGTGCTGCTGGCCGCCGTGGTGATCGACTCCCTCTCCCGCCGGACCCAGAAGACGGCCGGACGGGCGTAGGGCTCGTACGTACGAACGGGTGGGCCCCGGACCGGCGCGTCCGGGGCCCACCCCTGCCCTTTCGGGCGGTTTGGGGCCCCGCTGGACCGATTGTGCGATGCCGGTCGCATCACCCGTTCATCGCCACAGCGGGCGGAAGATTAGACTCGACGGATCTAGAAGCTTATGAAAGCTTCTGCAGCTTCTATAAGCCGACAGCTTCGATGAAGGAGGCACGGGTGGCCCTGCTGACCCGCATCAGGGAACCGCGCGACCTGGACCGGTTGACCCCGGAGCAGCTCGACCGGCTGGCGGCGGAGATCCGCACCTTCCTCGTCGACGCCGTCTCCAAGACCGGTGGCCACCTCGGGCCCAACCTCGGCGTGGTCGAGCTGACCATCGCCCTGCACCGCGTCTTCGACTCGCCGAAGGACAAGATCCTCTTCGACACGGGTCACCAGTCCTACGTCCACAAGGTCCTCACCGGCCGCCAGGACTTCTCGAAGCTGCGCGCCAAGGGCGGCCTGTCCGGCTACCCCTCGCGGGCGGAGTCCGACCACGACGTCATCGAGAACAGCCACGCCTCCACGGTCCTGGGCTGGGCCGACGGCCTCGCCAAGGCCAACCAGGTCCTCGGCAAGGACGACCACGTCGTCGCGGTCATCGGTGACGGCGCCCTGACCGGCGGCATGGCCTGGGAGGCGCTCAACAACATCGCCGTGGCCAAGGACCGCCCGCTCGTCATCGTCGTCAACGACAACGAGCGCTCCTACGAGCCCACCATCGGCGGCCTCGCCAACCACCTGGCGACCCTGCGCACCACCGACGGCTACGAGCGCTTCCTGGCCCGCGGCAAGGACCTGCTGGAGCGCACCCCGGTCGTCGGCAAGCCCCTCTACGAGACGCTGCACGGCGCGAAGAAGGGCCTGAAGGACTTCATCGCCCCGCAGGGCATGTTCGAGGACCTCGGCCTGAAGTACGTCGGCCCGATCGACGGCCACGACATCGAGGCCCTGGAGTCCGCGCTCCAGCGCGCCAAGCGCTTCGGCGGCCCCGTCCTCGTGCACTGCCTCACCCAGAAGGGCCGCGGCTACAAGCACGCCGAGCAGAACGAGGCCGACCGCTTCCACGGCATCGGCGCCATCCACCCCGACACCGGCCTGCCCGTCGCCTCCGGCGGCGCCAGCTGGACCTCGGTCTTCGCCGACGAGATGGTCAAGCTCGGCCAGGAGCGCCAGGACATCGTCGCCATCACGGCGGCCATGATGCAGCCGGTGGGCCTGGGCAAGTTCGCCAAGGCGTTCCCCGAGCGCGTCTACGACGTCGGCATCGCCGAGCAGCACGCCGCCACGTCCGCGGCCGGCCTCGCCACCGGCGGTCTGCACCCGGTCTTCGCCGTCTACGCGACCTTCCTCAACCGCGCCTTCGACCAGGTGCTGATGGACGTGGCCCTGCACCGGTGCGGCGTCACCTTCGTCCTGGACCGGGCGGGCGTCACCGGTGACGACGGCGCCTCGCACAACGGCATGTGGGACATGTCGATCCTGCAGGTCGTCCCCGGTCTGCGCATCGCCGCCCCGCGCGACGCCGACCAGGTCCGCGCCCAGCTGCGCGAGGCCGTCGAGGTCAAGGACGCGCCCACCGTCGTGCGCTACTCCAAGGGCACCGTCGGCCCGGCCGTCGAGGCCGTGGGCCGCGTCGGCGGCATGGACGTCCTCCGCGAGCCCGCCGAGGGCACGGCCCGGCCCGACGTCCTCATCGTCTCCGTCGGCGCGCTGGCCCCCATGTGCCTGGAGGTCGCCGACCTCCTCGACAAGCAGGGCATCTCCGCCACCGTCGTCGACCCCCGCTGGGTCAAGCCCGTCGACGAGGCCCTGCCCGGCCTCGCCGCGAAGCACCGCGTCGTCGTCACCGTCGAGGACAACGGCCGCGTGGGCGGCGTCGGCGCGGCCGTCGCGCAGGCGCTGCGCGACGCGGGCGTCGACCTGCCGCTGCGCGACTTCGGCATCCCGCCGCGCTTCCTCGACCACGCCTCCCGCAAGGAGATCATGGCCGAGATCGGGCTCACCGCCCCCGACATCGCCCGTCAGGTCACCGGGCTCGTCGCCAAGCTGGACGGCCGCTTCGACGACGAGGCGGCCGAGGCCGCCGCCGGGGAGCCCGCCGAGGCCGTACGCGACTGACCGCAGCGCGCACGCCCGTTCGTCCAGGGCCGGCCGGCCACCCCTTTCCGGGTGGTCCGGTCGGCCCTTCGGCATGGATGCGCCTGTCCTCCATCGGGTGAATCCTGGACGGGGCGGCTGTCGCCGCCCCTGCAGGGCCCGGATCATCGCGCACACTCGACCGGTTCAGGGAGGCCGAGTGGAGCCGAGCAGCGTGGAGGTGAGCCGATGAGCACAGAGCATCCCGTCCGGAGCGGCCGCGGCCGGAGCAGCATGTTCCGGACCAAGACGGTGGAGCAGTCCATCCAGGACACCGAGGAGCCGGAGCACGCGCTACGCAAGGACCTCTCCGCCTTCGACCTCACCGTCTTCGGCGTCGGTGTCGTCATCGGCACCGGCATCTTCGTCCTCACCGGCAAGGTCGCCAAGGAGAACGCCGGGCCCTCGGTGGCGCTGGCCTTCGTCCTCGCCGGCATCGTGTGCGGGCTCGCGGCACTGTGCTACGCCGAGTTCGCCTCCACCGTGCCGGTGGCCGGGTCCGCGTACACCTTCTCGTACGCCTCGCTCGGCGAGCTGCCCGCCTGGATCATCGGCTGGGACCTCGTCCTGGAGCTGGCGCTGGGCTGCGCCGTGGTGGCCGTCGGCTGGTCCGGCTACATCCAGTCGCTGATGGCCAACGCCGGCTGGCACCTGCCGCAGGAGCTGGCCGGGGTGCACGAGGGCGCCTTCGGCTTCGACATCCTCGCCGCCGCCCTTGTCCTGCTGCTGACGGGCATCCTCGTCGCCGGAATGAAGCTGTCCTCGCGGGTGACGGCGGTCGTGGTCGCGGTGAAGGTCACCGTCGTCCTCATCGTCATCTTCGTCGGCGCCTTCTTCATCACCGGCGCCAACTACCACCCGTTCGTCCCGCCCGCCAAGGGAGCCGAGGAAGCGGGCGGGCTCGCCGCCCCGCTCGTACAGGTGATGTTCGGCTTCACCCCGTCCAACTTCGGCGTCATGGGCATCTTCTCGGCCGCCGCCGTCGTCTTCTTCGCCTTCATCGGCTTCGACATCGTCGCCACCGCCGCCGAGGAGACCCGCAACCCCCAGCGCGACCTGCCGCGCGGCATCCTCGGCTCGCTCGCCATCTGCACGGTGCTCTACGTGGCCGTGTCCATCGTCGTCACCGGCATGCAGAAGTACGACACGCTCTCCACGAAGGCACCGCTCGCCGACGCCTTCAAGGTCGTCGGCCACCCCTTCTGGGCGGGGCTGATCAGCTTCGGCGCGGTCGTCGGCCTCACCTCCGTCTGCATGATCCTGCTGCTGGGCCAGAGCCGGGTGTTCTTCGCCATGAGCCGCGACGGCCTGCTCCCGCGCTTCTTCTCCATCGTCCACCCCCGCTACGGCACGCCCTACCGGTCGACGATCCTGCTCGGCGTGGTCGTCGCCGTGGTCGCGGGCTTCACCTCGATCGACGTGCTGGCCGAACTGGTCAACATCGGCACGCTCTTCGCGTTCGTCGTCGTGGCGCTCGGCGTGATCATCCTGCGCCGCACCCGGCCCGACCTGCCGCGCGCCTTCCGCACCCCGTTCGTGCCCTTCGTCCCCGTGCTGTCCGTGGCCGCCTCGCTGTGGCTCATGCTCAACCTGCCCGCCGAGACCTGGGTGCGGTTCGCCGTCTGGATGCTCATCGGCGTCGTCGTGTACCTCCTCTACGGCCGCCGCTCCAGCCGGGTGGCCGGGCATCCGCGCCGCCCGGAGCCGCCCGGGATCTGACCCACCGGCCGCCCGGGGCCCGAAGGCCCCGGGCCTACGGCCGGACCGTGCGCGGACCGGCCACCTCGGCGCCCAGGGCCCGCACCCGCGCCCGCAGCTCCCGGTCGGCCGTGACGACCACGCAGGGCCGCCCGGGCGTCCGGGCGGCCACCACCTCGACGATCCGGTCGTCCCCGCTGCCCGGGGCCGCCTCGACGCGCACCCCCGGCACGGCACCCACCCCGCGGGCCGCGCCCTCCACCACCAGCACGATCTCCAGCGGCCCGGCCGACGGGACGGGCACCCCCGCCGGCAGCCCGTCCACCGCGTACGCGGCGAGGGCGTCGCGCAGCCTCTCCGCCGCGCCCAGCCGGTCGCGCCACCAGCCGTCGGGCACGCAGCCGACGACATTCGCGGCATCCACGACAAGAAGAACAGGCGTCATGGCGACAGCCTCGCACGCCGTGCTGCGCCCGGAATCCGGAGCCGGGCACAGTGTTATTGTCGAGGGCCCACAAAGGAGGGCCCAGGGCCCCAGAGAGGCTGGTCAGCGAGTCATGGCAGTGCGGACGGCCACCACGACCGGATGGTTGCTGCGGGGCGAGGACGGCCGGCTGACGGCCTACGCCGCGGCCCCGGGCGGCATCGTCCGCTGGACCGAGATGCGCCCCGGCGGACCGTGGACGGGACCCCAGCGCTTCGAGGTGCCCGGCCTGGAGCCCTACCTCTCGATAGCCCGCAGCGCCGAGGGATACGTCTCCCTCGTCGGCGTGCGCCGCCGCGCCCACGAGGACGGCCGGGCCGAGACCGACGTCGTCTACGCCACCCAGTTCCAGACGGGCCGCGCGCTGACCACCTGGCGCTCCATCGGCACGCCCTACGGCCAGGACTGGGAGCGCGCCGACCAGATCGGCGCCCCCACGGCCGTCGCGGACCGCGTGGGCCTGCACATCTACTTCCGCAACGCCGGCCGCGGCGTGAGCGGCCGCCGCACGGACGCCCGCGGCATCTGGGGCCCCTGGCTCGACCTGCACGGCAGCCGCGTCCTCGACACCGGCGCCGCGGGCGTGAGCGCCGACGGCCGCGTCGAACTCCTCGCCTCCACCGCCGACAGCGTGCTGCGCTGGCGCCAGGAGCAGCCCGGCGGCCCCATGAAGCGGGTTCCCGACACCGCCGCCAAGACCCAGCCCGCCGCCTTCACCTGCGCCCCGGCGGACGAGGGCCGCATCAGCCACTTCTGGCGCGCCGGCGCCGACGGCGTGCTGCACGTCCAGCACCCCGCCGCCCCGGACCCCGAGGCCCCCGACACCGCCGGGTCCCCGGCCCCCGTCGCGCTGACCTCCCTCGGCACCGACGGCACCGGACCGGTCGCCGTGCTGCGCACCACCCTGGACGGCCAGGAGTGCACCGTCCTCGCCCAGCGCTCCGCCTCGGGCCTGCCGGCCCTGGCCGCGTACGCCGCGCAGGACGAGCCCGCCGCGGACGCCTCCTGGTCCGAGACGGGCGAGGAGTGCGTGGGGGCTCCCGCGCTGGCCCTCGACGCCGAAGGCCGCGTGGTCGCGGCCGTCATCGCCCCGGACGGCGGCCTGCGCGTGGCCCGCCAGCGCACGGACGCCCGCGGGCTGGCCCTGGGGGCCTGGGAGCGGGTCTGAGCCGGCCGCGCCCCGGGCGGGCGCCTCGCGGTCAGAGCCGCTTGGCGCTGCGCAGCCCGGCCGCGTAGAAGCCGTTGCCGTCCAGACGGGCGGTGCCGCCCTTGTCGCCGAAGGTGGGGCCGTTGGCCTCCTCGCGGCTGGAGACGAAGCGGGGCTTGCCGTCGGTGTCCAGGCCCAGGTAGATCCCGACGTGGTCGAGGCGGTCCCCGGTACGCCGGTCGATCTTGAAGAAGACCAGGTCGCCCGGCTGGAGCCGGTCGATGCCCGCCGGCCGCTTGTCCGTCAGCTCCAGCACCGGCACGCCGGGGGAGAAGCGGGCCATGCCGTTGGCGGTGCGGGGCAGCCCGTCGCCCTTGGCGTCCTTGCCCAGCAGCGGGTAGCGGGCGCGGTAGCCGTAGACCGTGCGGACGAAGCCCGAGCAGTCCATGGCGCGCAGCCGCTGCGGCTCGGGGCGTTCGACGGTGCCGTCGCGGAACGTGTACGGGATGCCCAGGTAGTCGTAGAAGTCCGACTGCTCCAGGCGCAGGTCGCCGGCGACCGAGCCGCTCGGGTTGAGCGGGCCGAACTGGGCGTCGCCCGCGTAGGCCAGCCCCCGGGCGTCCTTCTTCACGGGCGCGCCGTCCAGGTACTCCATCGAGATGGCGAGGATGTCCGGGTCCTTGCTGCCCAGGCTCCTGTCGAACCACTCCTTGAACCAGGAGCCCTTCTCCGCGCCCTCCTTCCACGCCTCCGGCAGCAGCCGCACCCAGCTGTCGGTGACCACCTTCGCCGAGGTGAACTTGGCCTCGGCGAAGGTACGGCTGGGGCCGGTGAGCACGGCGGTACGGGCGTTGTCGGTGAAGGTGGCCAGCACGCCGCCGTCGGCGGAGCGCACGACGGTGCGGGCGGGGTTGGTCAGCCGCTCGAAGCGGCGCTCGCCCGCCGGTACGGCCCGGCCGGCGGAGGCACCGGCGCCCACGGACTCGACCGGCGGTGCCGTCCCCTGCTGCTTCTCGCGCAGCTCCACGGTCAGGTAGGCGCTGGTGCCGAGCAGGCCGAGCACGACCAGCGTCTGCAGCGCGCGGCGGCCGCCCGCGCCACCGGCCCCCTTGCGGGCCCTCGGCTTCTTGCGGTCCGTCGACTTCCGGGACATGGATCTGCGCTCCGTGGTGGCGGGGTCAGGCGGTGGGCATGAAGCCGAGCAGGATGCCGGCGGTCAGGACGACGTAGTTGGCGAGCGACACCGTGCCGGTGGCCAGCAGGGTGGCGCCCCGCGGCTGGCGGACCAGCTGATAGGCGATCAGACCGGGGACGATGAAGCCGAGGGTCTGGTTGGCGTACATCAGCGGGAACTGCTGCTGGAGGATGACGTAGAGCGTCGCCTGCAGCACCACGCCGGTCAGCACGACGGCCGCGAACAGGCGCTTGCCGTACAGGATGACGTAGCGCTGCAGCAGCAGCGTCCCCAGGTACGTCAGCACGGTGATGCCGACGACCATCGCCGCCCGCTGCAGGTCCTCGACGAGGGTGAGGGCCAGCCAGCCCGGCGTGATCATGCCGCCGGGGGAGAGGTTGGTCGTCAGGTAGCAGACCAGGGAGAACAGCAGGCCCAGGGCGATCCCGATGGCGGCGATCTCCGGAGTGAGGACGGCGGGGATCAACGGAAGTCTCCTGTGGTCTCTATGTACGTCGGGACGTACACCGGGGGCTCCTCCGGCTGCTTTGACTGCTGTGTCTGTGGCGTCTCGTCCGCGGGCAGCTCGGCCAGCCGCTCCAGCAGCAGCTCGCCCTGGCCGTGGATGTTGCCGATGGCGATCAGCGAGGCGCCGGGGCCCAGCCGGTCCAGGATCTCCCGCTCCAGCTCGGCGGCGTCGCGACGGTCGCCGCCGAGGTCGACGATGCGGTCGCGCCACTCGGCGGGGATCGCATCGGCGGCGCTCTTCGTCGGGTGGCCGATCAGGAAGACCGATTCCGGGGCGAGCCGGGGGATCAGCTCGCCCATCTGGCCGTTGCGCTCGACCCGGTCGGGGCGGCAGTTGATCAGGACGTGCAGCGGTCGCTCGATCGCGCCGAGGCTCAGCAGCTGCTCGACGTTCATCAGCGTCGACTCGGGGTCGTTGGCCGCGAAGATGTTGGCGAAGCGGAACGGCATGCCCTCGGGGGTGAGGTAGCGCTCCACGGACAGCACGCCGGGGTCCGGCGGCGCGTCGTACATCCCCTGCAGGGCGGTCGCCCGGTCGACGCCCAGCAGCTCGGCGACGGCGAGCGCGATGGCGACGTTCTCCTTGAAGGTGAACCAGCTGAAGCCGCGCAGCTCCGCGTCGCTGACCGTCTCCGGGTCGACGGCGATCAGCCGGCAGTCGCGCTTGGCGGCCTCCTCGCGCAGGATGTGCAGCCGGTCGCGCTCGGCGGTGACGCAGATGCCGCCCACCGGCATGGACCGGCTCAGGGAACGGGCCACGTCGTCGAGCGTCGGGCCCATCTCGGCGAGGTGGTCCTCGCGGACGTTGCACAGCACGCCGATGGTGGAGCGGATCAGCTTGGTCTGGTTGACCTCCTGCAGCGCCGGCATGACGGCCATGCACTCGATCACCAGGGCGTGCGGGCGGTAGGCGGCGGCGCGCCGCACGATGCCGATCTGCTCGACGACGTTGGCGATGCCGAACTTGCGGTAGACGGGCTCCTCGGTGGCGTCCGGGTGGATGAAGCGGGCCGCGGTGCCGGTGGTCTTGGCGACCGTGACCAGCCCGCCGCCGCGCAGCGCGCCCGCGCACAGCCGGGTGATGGAGCTCTTGCCGCGGATGCCGTTGACGAGCACCCGGGTGGGGATGAGGTCCAGGTTGGTGAAGTGGCGGCGCTGTTCGACGATCCCGGCGACCAGCACGACGGCGCAGCAGATCACGAGGACCGTGTAGAGGAAGAGCACGTGGTCAGTTCCTTCCGGAGGGTCGCGCCAGGCGCTGCCGGATCAGCTCCAGGTTCCGTACGACGGCGCCGACCTCGTCGTGGTGCTGGGGGAAGAGCACGGTCCTCCGGTCGCCGCCGGCCAGCGCCTCGGCCCGGTCGGCGAGGGCGCGCAGCGGGCGGACGACGACGATGTGCAGCCAGCCCAGGCAGGCCACGGCGGCGCTCACGCCGAGCAGCCCGGCGAGCATGGTGCGCCGCTGCGCGGTGTACTCGGGCAGCTCCAGCCACGAGGTCGGCTGGGAGCTGACGACCTGCCAGTCCAGGTCGCGGACCGCTCCGCCGCCGGTGAAGGGCGCGGCGGCCGCGATGTCGGAGGAGCCGCCCGCGCGGTGCAGGGTGGCGGTGCCGGTGGTCCTCCCGTCGTGCTTGCGGGCGGTGTCCGCGAGGGCGTCGAGGTGGCCGGAGGGCAGGGCGGAGAAGGCCCGGAAGCCGTGGTTGCGGTCGGCCGCGAGGATGCGGTTCTCCTTGTCGACGAGCCAGACCTGGCCGAGGCCGGGCCGGGTGACCATCGAGATCAGGAACTGCGTGTCGTACTCGCCGACCACGGCCCGGCCCCCGGCCCCGGGCACGGCCGCGTAGGCGGCGACCGCGGGTTCCTTGCCGGAGGTGGTGAGCTGGGCGACGCCGTCCGCGCGGGGCGGCTTGCCGGCCGGGTGGCGGGGGGAGTCACCGGCGCGGGAGAGGACCTCCCCCTTGCCGTCGATCACATAGACCGAGCGGTAGCGGCCGTGCTCGCGCAGCGTCCTCTCCAGGACGGCCCGGTCGGCGGCCGCCCGGTCCTTGCCGTCCGCGGGGGCCGCATCGCCCGTGCGGGCGCCCGCGGCGAAGGTCTGCGCGACCGAGGCCACGTCCGCCCAGCCCTCGTTGAGCGCCTTGCGCACCCGGTCGGAGGCGGTGTCGGTACGGCGGCGCTGGTCGTCGACGAGCTGCCGGGGCACGGAGACGCTGCCCCCGGGCCGGTTGAGGAAGAGCAGCAGCGGCGCCGCCCAGGCGAGCAGGACCAGGGCGCACACCACGACCGTGGAGCGCGTGCCGAAGCCGCCGCGCGCCCGCCCGGCGCGGGTGGGGCGGCCGCCGAGCAGCTGGCCGCGCAGGCTCTCCAGGGCGGCACCGGTCCGGGCGGCCTCCCTGCCCTTGAAGCGGCGCACCGGCCGGTCCAGATCCCCGCGCGCGAGCCTGCGGCTCTCCAGGTACAGCCGCAGCAGCGGCTGCTGGATCGTGCGCAGCAGCACCCACACCACCAGCACGGCCAGGACGAGCAGGATGCCCGCGGCGGCCAGGCCGAACGTCTGGGTGCGCACCGCCGTGGGGTCGCCGGTGACCTTGACCGAGGTGATCACCGAGAGGCCGAGGGCGCCGGCCGCACTGCTCTCGCCGGGGGCCCGGCCGGCGGCGGCGTAGCCCACGACAGTCCGCGCGTCGCCGCGGCGCTCGCCCATGAGGTGGCCGCTGGCGCCGGGGTGACCGCCGGCGGCCTCGGGCGTCTTCGCGGACTCCGCGGCGGCGGTCCTGCGGGCCTCGCGGGCCCAGGACTTACGGGCCACGGAGGGGCCGTCGCTGGCCAGGACGGTGCCGGCGGAGTCGACGACCAGCAGGGAGCGGTCCTCGTCGGCCGAGATGCCCGGAACGTTCAGGGTGCCGGAGGCGACGAGCAGCCGGGTGCCCTCGCCGCCGCGCAGCGCGGTGACGACGAGCATCCGGGTCTCGCCGGACGGCAGCTTCACCAGGCGCGGCCCGAGGATGCCGTCCTTGTCGTCCTTGGCGCCGCCGCTGTCGCCGGTCTTTGCGGCAGGGCCCTTGAGGACGGTGGCGAGGGGGATGTTCTCGCCGCGCGCGGCGAGCAGGGTGCCCCCCGCGGGGTCGACGACGGCGGTGCCGCGCCACTTGTTGTAGACCTTGCCGAGGCTGTCCAGAACGGTGTCGGGCGCGGCGGACCCGGTGCCGCTGAACTGGGCGGCGGCGCGTTCGAGGTCGGTGATGCTCTCGTCGAGGGACGCCCGCAGGGACAGGGCGCCGTCCTCCGCGACGTGCTGCTGCGAGGTGAGGACGGCCGTGTCGGCGGCCGTGTCGCCGCGGTCGCCGAGCAGCAGCGCCGTCGTGCCCGCCACCGCCAGCAGCAGCGCGAGCAGGGCCGCTATCGGGGGCCGCGCGCCGCCCAGCAGGGGCATGTCGGCGCGGCGGCGGGCCTTGCGTCGGCGCGGGCCGCGCGGAGCGGGCAACGGTCTTCCTCTCGGTGGCGGCGCTGGGCATGCCGGGACACCGGGGACCTGAACTGTCTGCCGCACTGCGCATGCGTAAAACGTGGGAAGTCTAGGGAAAATCGAAAGAATTACCAAAAGAGGCCGAGCGGTCTTGATCGCAATTCCCCTGCTTTACCGAATCAATTCCAAGATCGATTGGCGCCGCAATCCGCCCATTTCCCGCCCTCAATTGCGTGCGATCTCTGCGCGCGGGAGCGTAGACGGACGATTCGGGCGTGCCGGCGAGGGGGATTCGCCGGGTATTTTTGCCGGCATGAAGCTCATGCCCGCCCTTGCCGCTCCCCTGAGGCCCGTGCTGGTCGGCGCGGTGGCACTGGCGCTGGTCGGCGGGGCCGTCGCCTGCGCCCGGCCGGGCGTACAGGGCACCGCGGGCAGCCGGCCCCTCGACCGCGGCGCGGGCGGCGACCGCGGCACGCCGCCGGTCCCCGGCACGTCCGTCGACCTCGCCCGGCGGATCACGAGCTTCACCGATCGCATCAATCAGGACGGTCGGTACCGGATTCCCGCCGCGCACGACCGGCGGGCCGTCGCCGACGGCGTGCGCCTGTTCCTGGACGGCGACCGGGCCGGCGCCGAGCAGACGCTGGCCACCGCGGGCTACACCGTGCGGACCCTGGTCGACCAGCCCGGCGGAGGGCAGTACGCCGAGATCGCCGACGCCACCGTCGACGGCGAGACCGCCCGGGGCTGGGGCCGCGTCTACATCGACCTGCGCGGCCCCGCACGGTGGTCGGTACAGGTGCCGCACCCCACCGCCGACCAGCGCACCGAGCAGCTCGGCATCGGGCTGCTGCGCGACGTCCGCGGCGGCGTGCTGATCCTGGCGGGCGCCTACCGCACGGTGGGCGACGGCGAGAGCGGCGAGACGGACGCCGCGGACGTCGCCCACCGCTCCGACTCGGTCTTCGCCGCCGTCGCCGACGCCCTCGCCGACCGCCGGATGCCCGCCGTCCAGGTGCACGGCTTCGCCGACAGCAGCCTGCCCGACCACGACGTGGTCGTCTCCCCCGGCAAGGGGAACGCGGGTCTGCCCTCCGCACGGCGGCTCGCCGCCGGCCTGCGGCAGGAGGGATTGCGGGTGTGCGAGGTGTGGCAGCGGGAGTGCGGCCGGCTGGAGGGCCGCACGAACGTCCAGGGCGACCACGCGGACGCGGTCGGGGTGCCCTTCCTGCACGTGGAGCACAGCCGGCGGGTGCGGTTCGACGACGGGCTCGTCGCGAAGGCGGTGCGGGCGTTGACTGAGGTCGTCAGCCGGTGGAGCGCAGGGCGCGCGTAGGGGTGAGTTCTCCCCGACCCCGCCCTTTCACCGTTTCTTGTCCTCAAACGCCGGACGGGCTGACAAAGTCAGCCCGTCCGGCGTTTGAGGACCGGGGTCCGGGGCGGAGCCCCGGACCCCTCGCGGCATCCGCTACGCGGGAACGCTCGCCACGCCCTCGGCGAGGAAGCGGCGGCCGAGAACGCGCTCGGAGACGCCCTCACGGTCCAGGTACGGCGTGACGCCACCCAGGTGGAAGGGCCAGCCGGCGCCCGTGATCAGGCACAGGTCGATGTCCTGCGCCTCGGCGACGACGCCCTCGTCCAGCATCAGGCCGATCTCCTGCGCGACCGCGTCCAGGACGCGGGCGCGGACCTGCTCCTCCGTCAGGACGGTGTCGCCCTGGACGAGGAGCGCGGCGACCTCGGGGTCCAGCTCCGGCTTGCCGGAGTCGTAGACGTAGAAGCCGCGCTTGCCGGCCTTGACCACGGCGGCCAGGTTCGGCGAGACCTTGAAGCGGTCGGGGAACGCGCCGGCGAGGGTCTCGGAGACGTGCAGGCCGATGGCCGGGCCGACCAGCTCCAGCAGGACCAGCGGCGACATCGGCAGGCCGAGCGGCTCGACGGCCTTCTCGGCGGTGGCCACCGGGGTGCCCTCGTCGATGACGTTCTGGATCTCGCCCATGAAGCGGACCAGGATGCGGTTGACGACGAACGCCGGGGCGTCCTTCACCAGCACCGCGGTCTTCTTCAGCTTCTTGGCGACGCCGAAGGCCGTGGCCAGCGCGGCGTCGTCGGTCTGCTCGCCGCGCACGATCTCCAGCAGCGGCAGGATCGCGACCGGGTTGAAGAAGTGGAAGCCCACGACCCGCTCGGGGTGCTTGAGCTTCGAGGCCATCTCGGTGACCGACAGCGAGGAGGTGTTGGTGGCGAGGATGGCGTGCTCGGGCACGACCGCCTCGACCTCGGCGAACACCTGCTGCTTGACGCCCATCTCCTCGAAGACGGCCTCGATGACGAAGTCCGCGTCGCCGAAGGCGGCGGCCTTGTCCAGCGAGCCGGTCACCGCGGCCTTGAGGCGGTTGGCCTTGTCCTGGTTGATGCGGCCCTTGAGCAGCAGCTTGTCGATCTCGCCGTGGACGTAGCCCACGCCCTTGTCGACGCGCTCCTGGTCGATGTCGGTCAGCACGACCGGCACCTCAAGGCGGCGGGCGAACAGCAGCGCCAGCTGGGAGGCCATCAGACCGGCGCCGACGACGCCGACCTTGTTGACCGGGCGCGCGAGGGACTTGTCCGGGGCGCCGGCGGGGCGCTTGCCGCGCTTCTGCACCAGGTTGAAGGCGTAGATGCCGCTGCGCAGCTCGCCGCCCATGATCAGGTCCGCGAGGGCCTGGTCCTCGGCGTCGAAGCCCTGGCGCAGGTCGCCGTTCTTGGCGGCGGCGATGATGTCCAGCGCGCGGTAGGCGGCCGGGGCCGCACCGTGCACCTTGGAGTCGGCGATGAAGCGGCCGCGCTCGACGGCCTGGTCCCATGCCTCGCCGCGGTCGATCTCGGTCCGGACGACCTCGGTCTCGCCCTTGAGGACGGAGGCCGTCCACAGCAGCGACTGCTCCAGGAAGTCCGCGCCCTCGAAGAGGGCGTCGGCGATGCCGAGCTCGAAGACCTGCTTGCCCTTGAGCTGACGGTTCTGGTTGAGCGAGTTCTCGATGATGACCGAGACCGCGCGGTCCGCGCCGATGAGGTTCGGCAGCAGGGCGCAGCCGCCCCAGCCGGGCACCAGGCCGAGGAAGACCTCGGGCAGGGAGAAGGCGGGGATCGCCTTCGAGACCGTGCGGTAGGTGCAGTGCAGACCGACCTCGACGCCGCCGCCCATCGCGGCACCGTTGTAGTACGCGAAGGTCGGCACGCCCAGCGACGACAGGCGCTTGAAGACGTCGTGGCCGCCCTTGCCGATGGCCAGCGCGTCCTCGTGGCGCTTCAGCAGCTCGACGCCCTTGAGGTCGGCGCCGACGGCGAAGATGAACGGCTTGCCGGTGATGCCGGCGCCCACGATGTCGCCGGCCTTCGCCTCGGCCTCGACCTGGTCGATCGCGGTGTTCAGGTTCGCGAGGGACTTCGGGCCGAAGGTGGTCGGCTTGGTGTGGTCGAAGCCGTTGTCCAGCGTGATGAGCGCGAAGCGCCCGGCGCCGGGGAGGTCGAGGTGGCGCACGTGCGCCTGGGTGACGACCTCGTCGGGGAACAGCTCGGCCGCGCCCTTCAGGAGCTCAGCGGTGGTGCTCACTTGTTGCCTCCGTCGAAGTGCGGGTTCTCCCAGATGACCGTGCCGCCCATGCCGAAGCCGACGCACATCGAGGTGATGCCGTAGCGGACGTGCGGCTGCTCCTCGAACTGGCGGGCCAGCTGCGTCATCAGACGCACGCCGGAGGAGGCCAGCGGGTGGCCGAAGGCGATGGCGCCGCCGTACTGGTTGACGCGCGGGTCGTCGTCGGCGATGCCGTAGTGGTCCAGCAGCGAGAGCACCTGGACGGCGAACGCCTCGTTGATCTCGAACAGGCCGATGTCGTCGATCGACAGGCCGGCCTTGGCGAGCGCCTTCTCGGTGGCCGGGACCGGGCCGATGCCCATGACCTCGGGCTCCACGCCGGCGAAGGCGTAGGAGACCAGGCGCATCTTGACCGGCAGACCCAGCTCGCGGGCCACGTCCTCGGCCGCGATCAGGGAGGCGGTGGCACCGTCGTTGAGACCGGCGGCGTTGCCCGCGGTGACCCGGCCGTGCGGACGGAACGGGGTCTTCAGGCCGGCCAGGTTGGCCAGCGTGGTGCCCGGGCGCATCGGCTCGTCGGCGGTGGCCAGGCCCCAGCCCGTCTCGCCGCCCTCGGGGGACGTGCGGCGGATGGAGATCGGCACCAGGTCGGCCTGGATCTTGCCGTCGGCGTACGCCTTGGCGGCCTTCTCCTGGCTGCGCACCGCGTACTCGTCGGCGCGCTGCTTGGTGATGTGCGGGAGGCGGTCGTGCAGGTTCTCCGCCGTCATGCCCATGAACAGGGCGGACTCGTCGACCAGCTTCTCCGAGACGAAGCGCGGGTTGGGGTCGACGCCCTCGCCCATGGGGTGGCGGCCCATGTGCTCGACGCCGCCGGCGAGGGCGATGTCGTACGCACCGAGGGCGACGCCGCCCGAGACGGACGTCACGGCGGTCATTGCACCGGCGCACATGCGGTCGATGGAGTAACCGGGCACGGACTGCGGGAGGCCCGCGAGGATGCCGGCGGTACGGCCCAGCGTCAGCCCCTGGTCGCCGATCTGCGTGGTCGCGGCGATGGCGACCTCGTCGATGCGGGCCGGGTCGAGGTCCGGGTTGCGGCGCAGCAGCTCCCGGATGCACTTGACGACCAGGTCGTCGGCGCGGGTCTCGTGGTAGATGCCCTTCGGGCCCGCCTTGCCGAACGGGGTGCGGACGCCGTCGACGAAAACGACGTCCCTAGCGGTACGAGGCACGTTGGCTCTCCTCCAGGTGCGGATCGCTGCGCGCGGGCATGCCGATACGGCTCCGCCGCGGTGCGGGCTGACACCGTCATGCTACTTGCGGGTAACCACGCTGCACAGACCCCTCGGCGGGAGCGGCGAAGGTCACATTCCGCAGTGCGGGCGCCGTTTCCCGGGGCTCCGCCCCGTACCCCCGGTCCTCGAACGCCGGACGGGCTGGAGAATCCAGCCCGTCCGGCGTTCGAGGACACCGCGCGGAGCGCGGTACAGGGGTAAGCGTCAGGCGGAGGCGTCCGTCAGGGCCTTCACGAGCACGGGGGTGACCTGCTCCACCTGCCACGCCCGCGCACCGTGCGCGGAGAGGACCTCCGCCACGGCCTCCGGCGTCGCCACCTTCGGCGGCTCCCAGCACAGCCTGCGCACCGTGTCCGGCGTGATCAGGTTCTCCTGCGGCATCGTGAGCCGCTCGGCCAGCTCCGAGACCGCGGTGCGGGCCGCCGACAGGCGGGCCGCCGCCACGGGGTCCTTGTCCGCCCAGGCGCGCGGCGGCGGCGGGCCGGTCAGCGGCTGGCCGGGCTGCGGCAGCTCCGCGTCCGGCAGCGCCTTGGCCCGGTCCACCGCGGCCATCCACTGCTCCAGCTGCTTGCGGCTCATGCGGTGCCCGAACCCGGGCAGTGCGGCGAGCGCGTGCGCGTTCGGCGGCAGGGCCAGCGCGGCCTCGACGATCGCGGCGTCACCGAGCACCTTGCCCGGCGAGACGTCACGGCGCTGCGCGATGTGGTCGCGCGCCGTCCACAGCTCGCGCACCACGGCCATCTGCCGGCGCCGGCGCACCTTGTGCATGCCGGAGGTGCGGCGCCAGGGGTCCTTGCGGGCCGGGGCGGGCGGCGCGGAGGCGATGGCGTCGAACTCCTGGCGGGCCCACTCCAGCTTGCCCTGCCGGTCCAGCTCCTCCTCCAGCGCGTCGCGCAGGTCGACGAGCAGCTCCACGTCCAGTGCGGCGTAGCGCAGCCAGGGCTCGGGCAGCGGGCGGGTGGACCAGTCGACGGCGGAGTGGCCCTTCTCCAGGGCATAGCCCAGGACGTTCTCGACCATGGCGCCGAGTCCGACGCGCGCGAAGCCCGCGAGCCGTCCCGCCAGCTCCGTGTCGAAGAGCCGGGCCGGGGTCATCCCTATCTCGCGCAGGCAGGGCAGGTCCTGGGTGGCGGCGTGCAGCACCCACTCGGCGTCGGCGACGGCCTCGCCGAGGGCGGACAGGTCGGGGCAGCCGACCGGGTCGATCAGCGCGGTCCCGGCGCCCTCGCGGCGCAGCTGGACGAGGTAGGCGCGCTGGCCGTAGCGGTAGCCGGAGGCGCGCTCGGCGTCGACGGCGACGGGGCCGGTGCCCGCGGCGAAGGCCGCGACGACACGGGCCAGGGCCTCGGCGTCGGCGACGACCGGGGGCATGCCCTCCCGTGGCTCCAGCAGGGGAATCGGCGCCGAATCGACGTCGTCCGGGGGGGCGCCCCCGGTGGTTCGCAGTGTCGTGTCTGCTGCGGTCTCTTGGGCGTCGGTCACTGGTCAAGGGTATCTGTGGATGGCAAGCGCCCGTCGCCGGAACGTTCCGGCGACGGGCGCGGCGCGGAATCCCGCGGTCGGTGGATGTGGTCGGTGGATGTCGTCAGTGGATGATGCCGGTGCGCAGTGCCACCGCCACCATCCCGGCCCGGTCCCCCGTGCCGAGCTTGCGGGCGATGCGGGCGAGGTGGCTCTTGACGGTGAGCGCCGAGAGTCCCATCGAGACGCCGATGGCCTTGTTGGACTGGCCCTCCGCCACCAGCCGCAACACCTCCACCTCGCGTCCGGACAGCTCGCGGTAGCCACCGGGGTGGCCGGGGGCGCCGGGCGGGCGCCGCTGCATGCGGGCGGCGGCCGAGCCGATGGGGGCGGCTCCGGGACGGCCGGGGACGCCGAGATTGGTACGGGTGCCGGTGACGACATAGCCCTTGACGCCGCCCGCCAGTGCGTTGCGCACGGCGCCGATGTCGTCGGCGGCGGAGAGGGCCAGCCCGTTGGGCCAGCCCGCGGCGCGGGTCTCGGAGAGCAGTGTCAGGCCGGAACCGTCGGGAAGGTGGACGTCGGCGACGCAGATGTCGCGCGGGCTGCCGATGCGCGGCCGGGCCTCCGCGATGGACGACGCCTCGATCACGTCGCGCACGCCCAGCGCCCACAGGTGGCGCGTGACGGTGGAGCGGACCCGGGGGTCCGCGACGACGACCATGGCGGTCGGTTTGTTCGGGCGGTAGGCGAGGCTAGCGGGTTGCTCAAGGAGAACGGACACCAGGCCTCCATGGGGGGAGTGGCGGGGACCGGTGCCGACTTGGGGATAAGCCGGGGCGATCCGTGTGGGAAGGGTCACAAGGTCCTTCGGCAATGAAACGTCCCGGCTTTAGGGAATGATCACGAATTGATGAGTAACAATTCGGGCAATTCAGACGATTGCCCGATCAACTTGTGCATCCCCGGGCACCCGGAACGGCCCCCGTACGCCACATCGCCGCAGGTCAGCCCCGTTCGCCCCGGTAGTGCCCCCGCTGCGCCCCCGCTCAGCGGCTGCTGTGCGGCCCCCGCCGCTGCGGCAGCGTCACGATGCCCGCCTCCGGTGCGCCGCCCGGCGGCAGCCCCGCGATCTGGCACAGCAGGTCGCACCACGCCGACAGGTGCGCCGCCGTGTCCGGCACCTGCGCGGCGGCGCCCGCGGCACCCGCGGCGGCCACCGGCCCCTTCGCCGGGGCCGGCGACCACGACGCCCGGATCTCGATCCGCGTCGACGGCTCCCGCTCCCGCAGCCCGCCGAAGTAGTGCGAGCTCGCGCGCGTCACCGTGCCGCTCGGCGCGGCGTATGGCACCCGGCGCGCCTCCAGCGCACCGGTCAGCCAGGACCAGCACACCTCCGGCAGCAGCGGGTCCGTCGCCATCTCCGGCTCCAGCTCCGCGTGCACCAGCGTCACCAGCCGGAACGTGCCGCCCCACGCCTCGTGCCCCGCCGGGTCGTGCAGCAGGATCAGCCGCCCGTCCGCCAGCTCCTCGTCGTCCACGACGACCGCCGCCTCCAGAGCGTAGGAGTACGGCGCGAGCCGCTGGGGCGGCGGAGTGGCGTCCAGCTCGATCTCTGGCCGCAGGCGAACCCCTTGCAGCCCCGCGACCGCCTGCCGGAAGACGGACGGGGTCTCCTCCCCATCCGCGTCGTCCGGACCGTCCGAGAGGTGTCCCTGCGCCGCAGCCATGCCCGGAAGACTAGGCGGAACAACCCGCGGTTCCGGGTAGGGACACCCACACGGGCGGGTCACTCGTTCGGCCCGTGCGAAGATTTGGGGCATGAGTGAGCGCAGCCAGCAGCAGACCGGCCGCACCGCGGCACAGGAAGCGGTACACGATTCGGCGTTCCTGCGGGCCTGCCGCCGCGAACCCGTCCCGCACACCCCCGTCTGGTTCATGCGCCAGGCAGGCCGCTCGCTCCCCGAGTACCGCAAGGTCCGCGAGGGCATCCCCATGCTGGAATCCTGCATGCGGCCCGAGCTCGTCACCGAGATCACCCTGCAGCCGGTGCGCCGTCACGGCGTCGACGCCGCCATCTTCTTCAGCGACATCGTGGTGCCGCTGAAGGCCATCGGCATCGACCTCGACATCAAGCCCGGCGTCGGCCCGGTCGTCGCCGACCCGGTCCGCACCCGCGCCGACCTGGAGCGGCTGCGCCCCCTCGACCCGTCCGACGTCCCCTACGTCACCGAGGCCGTCGGCATGCTCACCGCCGAGCTCGGCGCCACGCCGCTGATCGGCTTCGCCGGGGCCCCGTTCACGCTGGCCAGCTACCTCATCGAGGGCGGCCCGTCGCGCACGTACGAGAACACCAAGGCCATGATGTACGGCGCCCCGGAGCTGTGGGCCGAGCTGGTGGAGCGGCTGTCCGTCATCACCGCCGCCTTCCTGCGCGTCCAGATCGAGGCCGGGGCGTCCGCCGTCCAGCTCTTCGACTCCTGGGCGGGCGCGCTCGCCCCCGCCGAGTACCGGCGCTACGTGATGCCGGCCTCGGCCAAGGTCTTCGACGCCGTCGCGGAGTACGGCGTGCCGCGCATCCACTTCGGCGTGGGCACCGGCGAGCTCCTCGGCCTCATGGGCGAGGCCGGCGCGGACGTCGTGGGCGTCGACTGGCGGGTCCCGCTGGACGAGGCCGCCAAGCGGGTCGGCCCGGGCAAGGCACTGCAGGGGAACCTGGACCCGGCGGTGCTCTTCGCCCCGCGCGAGGCGGTCGAGGCGAAGACCGACGAGGTCCTGGCGGCGGCGGCCGGCCTGGAGGGCCACGTCTTCAACCTGGGGCACGGCGTGATGCCGGCCATGGACCCCGACGCGCTGACGCATCTGGTGCAGTACGTGCACGAGCGGACGGCGCGGTAGGGAGCCGCCTCCGGCGGTTCCTCCCCCACCCCGCCCCTTCCCGGAACCGGGGGCAAGCCCCCGGACCCCGGACCGCGCTTCGCGCGGTGTCCTCAATCGCCGGACGGGCTGATTTTCAGCCCGTCCGGGGGCACCTCCCAGCGGTAGCTGGGGGAGATTGAGGACCGGGGTCCGGGGCGGAGCCCCGGTTTCGGGAAGGGGCGGGGAGGGGAAAGGTCACCCCTCCGCCACCGCCGCGGCGGCCTTGCGGGCCGCGACCAGTACCGGGTCCCACACGGGAGAGAACGGCGGCGCGTAGCCCAGATCCAGCGCCGTCATCTGGTCCACCGTCATGCGCGCGGTCAGTGCCACCGCCGCCACGTCGACCCGCTTCGCCGCGCCCTCTCGGCCCACGATCTGCACGCCCAGCAGGCGTCCGGTGCGGCGTTCGGCCAGCATCTTGACCGTCATCGGGGCGGCGCCCGGGTAGTAGCCGGCGCGGCTGGTCGATTCGACGGTCACGGCGTGGAAGGCCAGGCCCACCGCCGTGGCCTGATCCTCCAGCAGGCCGGTGCGGGCGATCTCCAGGTCGCACACCTTGCTGACGGCCGTCCCCACCACCCCCGGGAACGTCGCGTAGCCCCCGCCCACGTTGGTGCCGATCACCTGGCCGTGCTTGTTGGCGTGCGTGCCCAGGGCGATGTGCCGGGTGCGGCCCGAGACGAGGTCGAGGACCTCGACGCAGTCGCCGCCCGCCCAGACGTCGCCGTGCCCGCGCACCCGCATCGCCAGGTCCGTCAGCAGCCCGCCCGACGTGCCGAGCGGCAGCCCGGCGGCCTCGGCCAGCGAGGTCTCCGGCCGGACGCCCAGGCCGAGGACGACCACGTCCGCCGGGTACTCCCGGTCCTTCGTGGCGACCGCGGCCACCCGCCCGTCCGGCCCGGTGACCACGCCGGTGACGGCGGCGTCCGTCACCACCTCGATGCCCATGCCGCACAGCGCCTCGCGGACCAGGGCGCCCATGTCCGGGTCGAGGGTGGACATCGGCTGCGCGGCCCGCTCGACGATCGTCACGGCGTAACCCCGCCGGGTGAGCGCCTCGGCCATCTCCACGCCGATGTAGCCGGCGCCGATGACGACGGCCCGGTGCCCCTCCGCGGCCCGGAGGCCGTCGAGGAGCGCCTGCCCGTCACCGAGGGTCTGCACGCCGTGCACGCCCGGGGCGTCGATGCCCTCCAGCGGCGGGCGCAGCGGCCGGGCGCCCGTCGCGACGACCAGGTCGTCGTAGCCGTGCCACCGCTCCCGGCCGGACTCCAGGTCCCGGGCCCGGACCCGCTGCCGGTCCGGGTCGATCTCGGTGACCTCGGTCCGCATCCGCAGGTCGATGCCGCGCTCGCGGTGCTCCGCCGGGGTGCGGGCGATCAGCGCGTGGGGGCCGTCGACCACCCCGCCGGCCCAGTACGGGATCCCGCACGCCGAGTACGAGGCGAAGCCGCCGCGCTCGAACGCCGTGATCGCCAGCTGCTCCGGGTCCTGCAGCCTGCGCGCCCGGGACGCCGCGGACATGCCCGCGGCGTCGCCCCCGATGACCACCAGTCGCCGTTGCGCCATCGCGTTGCCGTCCTCTCGCCGGTCGTGCCGATCACGTTACGTTCCGCGCCCCGCCCGGAGAAAGACCGTTCGCCCGCCGCCCGGCTGACGGGCCGTCACCGTGCTCAGCGCTCCAGGACCAGCGCCTGTCCCTGCCCCACGCCGATGCACAGCGCCGCCAGGCCCGTGCCGGAGCCCGCCGCGGCGAGCTGGTGGGCGAGCGAGCCCGTCAGGCGGGCGCCCGAGCAGCCCAGGGGGTGGCCGATGGCGAGGGCGCCGCCCCGCCGGTTGACGACGTCCGGGTCGAGGCCGGGCCACTCGGCGAAGCAGCCGAGCGCCTGGGCCGCGAACGCCTCGTTCAGCTCGAAGTGCGTCACGTCCGCGAAGGACCGGCCCGCCTTGGCCAGCGCCCGGCGCACCGCCTCGACGGGGCCCAGGCCGTAGAGGTCCGGCTCGATGCCGGTGACCGCCGTCGCCCGCACCCGGGCCAGCGGCTCGCACCCGGTGGCCCGCAGCCCTTCCTCGTCGCACAGGAGCAGCGCGGCGGCGCCGTCGTTGAGCGGCGAGGAGTTGCCCGCCGTGACCGTGCCGCCGGCCGTGCGGAAGGCGGGCTTCAGGGCGGCGAGCGCCTGTGGCGAGGTGGCGTCGCGGATGGACTCGTCCCGCGCGAGGTCCACCCCGGGCAGCGGTACGACCTCGGCCTCGTAGGCCCCGTCCTTCCAGGCCCGCGCGGCCTTCTCATGGCTTGCGAACGCGAACGCGTCCTGCTGTTCGCGGGTGATGCCGTGCTTGTCGGCGATCAGCTCGGCGCCCTCGCCGAGGGAGACCGTCCACTGCGGCGGCATGGCCGGGTTGGTCATGCGCCAGCCGAGCGTCGTCGAGTACAGCTCCTGATGGCCGGCGGGGAAGGCCCGCTCCGGCTTGGGCAGCACCCAGGGCGCCCTGCTCATCGACTCCACCCCGCCCGCGACCACCACGGACGCGTCGCCGAGCGCGACGGCCCGGTACGCCTGCACGACCGCCTCCATGCCGGAGGCGCACAGCCGGTTGACGGTGGCGCCGGGCACGGTGACGGGCAGGCCGGCGAGCAGCACGGCCATGCGGGCGACGTTGCGGTTCTCCTCGCCCGCGCCGTTGGCGTTGCCGAGGACGACGTCGTCGATGCGGGCCGGGTCCAGCCCGGGAGCCCGGCCCACCAGGGCGCGCACGACGTGCGCGGCGAGGTCGTCGGGGCGTACGGCGGCGAGGGCGCCGCCGTACTTGCCGACCGGGGTGCGCACGGCATCGACGATGTACACATCCCGGATGCGGTCGTTCATGGGGTCTCCGTAAACGTTCGTGACGGGTGGGACGGTGGGGCGGTCGTGAGACGGTCGTGTGCGCGCGAGTCTCGGCCGGGCACGGAGCGCTGTCAATGGGGTGCCGACGGGCGCCTCGTGGGGATTTGAGACAGTGGAGCCATGAGCCAAGCGCACCCCTCTTCGCGGCACGTGGTGGTCATCGGCGGCGGGATCTCCGGCCTGGCGGCCGCCCACCGGCTGCTGGAGGGCGGTGCGCGCGTGACCCTCCTGGAGGGCTCGGCCCGCCTCGGCGGCAAGCTGCACTCCGGCGAGATCGCGGGCGTGCCCGTCGACCTGGGGGCCGAGTCGATGCTCGCACGGCGGCCGGAGGCCGTCGAGCTGGCCCGCGCAGTCGGCCTCGGCGACCGGCTGCAGCCCCCGGCCACCGCCACGGCGAGGATCTGGTCGCGCGGCGGCCTGCGCCCGATGCCCACGGGACACATGATGGGCGTGCCCGGCGACCTCTCCCCCCTGGCCGCGTCCGGGGTGCTCTCCGAGGAGGGCGTCGCCCGCGTCGCCCGGGACGCCGAGCTGCCGCGCACCGAGGTCGGCGACGACGTCGCCATCGGCGAGTACGTGGCCGGGCGGATGGGCCGCGAGGTCGTCGACCGGCTGGTGGAGCCCCTGCTCGGCGGCGTGTACGCGGGCGACCCCTACCGGATCTCGATGCGGGCGGCGGTTCCGCAGCTCTTCGAGGCGGCGCGGACGCACGGCACGCTGACCGAGGCCGTACGGGCCCTCCAGGCGCGGGCGGCCGCCGCGCCGCAGCAGGCGGGTCCGGTCTTCATGGGCATCGAGGGCGGCATCGGAACACTGCCCGGGGCGGTCGCGGACGCGGTGCGGGCGAAGGGCGGCGAGATCTACCTCAACACCTACGTCCACGATCTGCGGTGGCTCGGTGACGAGTGGGAGATCCACGCCTTCGACTGGACGATGGAAGCCGACGCGGTCGTGCTGGCCGCGCCCGCGCCGGAGGCCGCGAGGCTCCTCCGCACGGCGGCGCCCGCCGCCGCGACGGGGCTCGCCGGCGTCGAGTACGCCTCCATGGCCCTGGTCACCATGGCCTTCCGCCGCTCCGACGTCGAGGGGCTGCTGCACGGCAGCGGCTTCCTCGTGCCGCCCGTCGACGGCCGGAAGATCAAGGCGTCCACCTTCTCCAGCAACAAGTGGGGCTGGAACGCCGAGGCCGACCCCGGCCTCTTCGTGCTGCGTACCTCGATCGGGCGGTTCGGCGACGAGGAGGACCTCGGACGCGAGGACGCCGAGCTGGTCGCGATGTCGCTCAAGGACCTCGGCGACGCGGTGGGGCTCGCGGCGGCGCCCGTCGAGAGCGTCGTCACCCGCTGGCACGGCGGCCTGCCGCAGTACCCGGTCGGCCACCTCTCCCGGGTCGCCGGCATCCGCGAGGACGTCGCCCGCCTGTCCGGCCTGCGGGTCTGCGGCGCGGCCTACGACGGCGTGGGCATCCCGGCCTGCATTTCCAGCGGCCGCCGGGCCGCCGACGAGCTACTGGCCACCCTGGCGCCGGGCGCCGAGGGGCAGGGGGGAGAATAGGGACATGACTGACGCCCCTGGGAAGACCCCGAACGCCGGCAAGAAGGCCAAGGACCTCAACGAGGTCATCCGCTACACCCTCTGGTCGGTGTTCAAGCTGCGTGACGTGCTGCCGCAGGACCGCGCCGGCTACGCCGACGAGGTCGAGGAGCTCTTCGCCGCGCTCGCCGAGAAGGACGTCACGGTGCGCGGCACGTACGACCTGTCGGGTCTGCGGGCCGACGCGGACGTGATGATCTGGTGGCACTCCGAGACCTCGGACGCCCTCCAGGAGGCGTACAACCTCTTCCGCCGCACCCGGCTCGGCCGTGCGCTGGAGCCGGTGTGGTCGAACATGGCGCTGCACCGCCCCGCCGAGTTCAACAAGTCGCACATCCCGGCGTTCCTCGCCGACGAGACGCCCCGCGACTACGTGAGCGTCTACCCCTTCGTGCGCTCCTACGACTGGTACCTGCTGCCCGACGAGGACCGCCGCCGGATGCTCGCGGACCACGGCAAGATGGCGCGCGGCTTCCCGGACGTGCGGGCCAACACGGTCGCCTCGTTCTCGCTGGGCGACTACGAGTGGATCCTGGCCTTCGAGGCCAACGATCTCTACCGCATCGTCGACCTCATGCGTCACCTGCGGGCCTCCGAGGCGCGGATGCACGTGCGCGAAGAGGTGCCGTTCTACACGGGTCGCCGTAAGGCTGTCGCGGATCTGGTGGCCGGGCTCGCCTGAGCCGACGGTACCCGGGCCCCGGCTGGGGGTCCGGGGGGTCATCCCCCGGGAGATGCAGTACGGGTCGCCGTAAGGCTGTGGCGGATCTGGTGGCCGGGCTCGCCTGAGCCCGGGGCTGCTGAAGTCGCGGAGATCGTGCGCCGGCCCCGCCCGTTCCGGGCGGGGCCGGCGCAGTGCTGTCCGGGGTCTGCCGGGTTCAGCCGATCGCGCGGGGCTCGGGGCGCGGGCCGCAGTAGGTGCGGCGTGCCGGGAGCCGGCCGTCGAGCAGGTAGTCGTCCAGGTAGCGGTTCACACACGCGTTGGGTCCGCCGCCGATGCCGTGCGTGCCCGCGCCGCGCTCGGTGACCAGCACCGAGCCCGCGATCCGGCGCTGGAGCTCCAGCGCGCCCTTGTACGGTGTGGCCGCATCCCGCTCGGCGGCCAGCAGCAGCGTCGGCGGCAGGCCCGAGCGGCGTCCGATGTGGACGTCGACCGGCCGCTGCCGGGGGCCCTTCCAATAGGCGCACGGCAGGTTCATGAAGGCGTTGCTCCACGTCTCGAACGGTGCCTTCTTGGCGAGCCGGGAGTTGTCGCGGTCCCATGTCTCCCAGGACCCGGGCCAGGACGCGTCGTTGCACTCGACGACGGTGTAGACGGCGTTCTCGTTCTCGGCGGCCCGGGCGGAGGCCGCGTCGGGCGCGGCGAGCGTGATCAGCGGCCCGTCCTCGCCGCGCAGATAGGCGGAGAGCGCCCGCGCGTCGCGCGCCCAGTGACTGTCGGTGTACCCGGACTTCAGGAAGGCGCTCTGCATCTGGGCGGGGCCGACGGTGCCGCCGGCGGGCCGCTTCTGCAGCTGCCGGCTCGCCTTCTCGTACGAGGCCAGCACCTCCTGGGGGGTGCGGCCCAGGTGGTAGACGGCGTGGTGGCGGGCCGCCCAGCGCCGCCAGTCGGCCCAGCGCCGCTCGAAGGCGGCCGACTGGTCGAGGTTGTTCCCGTACCAGATCTTGCGGGGGTCGGGGTTGACGATGCTGTCGAAGACCATGCGACGCACGTGCGTGGGGAAGAGGGAGGCGTACAGGGCGCCGAAGTAGGTGCCGTAGGACGCCCCCATGAAGGTCAGCTTCTTCTCGCCGAGCGCGGCCCGCAGGACGTCGAGGTCGCGGGCGTTGTTGAGGCTGGTGAAGTGCCGCAGTCCGGCACCGCCCCGGCGGGCGCAGCCCCGGGCGTAGGCGCGGGCCTTGGTGAGCTGCCGCTTCTTGTACGCGGCGGTGGGGTGCTCGGGGGCGTCGGTCGGGCCCTTCACGAAGCCGGCGGGGTTCACGCAGGACAGCGGTGCGGAGCGGCCGACGCCGCGCGGGGCGTAGCCGACGATGTCGTAGGCGTCGGCGATGTTGCGCCACTGGGGCAGGCCGGCGAGCAGGGGGTAGAACATGCCGTTGCCGCCCGGGCCGCCGGGGTTGAAGACGATCGCGCCCTGGCGCTCCGCGTCCCCGCCGCCGGCGCGGGACCGGCTGACCGTGAGGGAGATGTGCTTGCCGTGCGGGTGCGCGTAGTCCAGCGGTACCGACACGGTGCCGCACTCCACGGTGTCGTTCAGGCCCTCGACGGCGGGGCAGGTGTCGAAGTCGATGCCCTTGGCGGCGGCCTGCCGGGCGGCCAGGGCCACGCCGCGCGCTTCGGCGCGGCCGGGATCGAGGGCGTGGGCCGGGGTGGTGGGGAGGCCGGTGAGTCCGGTGAGGATCAGGGATCCGATGGTTCCGTACAGGGCAGCTGCTCTCACTGGGCCCTATCCCTTCAATATGCAATGCGGCAAAAGGGATAATTCGTTTGTCGGATCATGAAGTAAAGCACCGAGGGGAGATGTCGGGCCCGAAGCGCCCGAACGCGCCAGCCGGCGGCGGGTGCTCCGCCGGCGGGCGCTCCGGCGGCGGTGCCGGCCGGGCCCGGGCATGGGTGAGGCCCCGCGGACGGGGGGATGCCGCGGGGCCTCACCCGGTTCAACGGCCGGACGAATGGGTTGGTTCCCGCGCTTCTGCGGCAATATGGCGGTGGGGGGTGATGGGCGTGGGTGAGCGGCCACCATCGAAGAGGGGCGCGGGCGGAAGGTGCTACGACCCCGAGAGGCTCTTCCTGCCGCCTGACGACGACCTCGCGCCGAACCGGCCGGGGGAGACGTTGCGTGCACGACTCGACGCCTCGCGGACCGGCCGCTTCGGCCTGTTCCTGGCGCGGCTGCTCGGCCGGCGGCCGGTGGAGGACGACTGGCGCCGGGCGCTGGAGGCGCAGCAGTTCGTCGGGTCGGAGCTGGACGGGCTGGCGGCGGGCGGCTGGGAGGTGGTGCACTCCATCGTGCTGCCGGGGGAGGCGGTGATCCCGCACCTGCTGATCGGCCCCGGCGGCGTGTTCTGCGTCGAGGCGGAGCGGGCCCGCGGGGTGAAGGTCGCGGTCGGCGGCGACGTCCCGGCCGGCGCGGCGGGGGAGCGGCGGCCCTGCCCGTACGTGCGCCGGGCCCGGCGGGACGCGGCACGGTCCGCGCTGGTGCTCTCGCGCGGCTGCGGCTTCCTGGTGCGGGTGCATCCGGTGCTCGTGCTGGTCGGCGCCGCGGAGGTCGAGGTGGCGGCCCCGCTGGAGGACGTGCGGGTGCTGCGGGAGCGCGAGGTGGCGGCCCTCGGCATGCTGGGCGGGGTGCTCCACCCGGAACGGGTGGACCGCATCCACACCGTGGCCCGCGACCGCCGCGTCTGGCTCCACGCCTAGGCAGTGTCTGATGGCTCTTGCCCGTGTGGTGGATCAGCCGTTCTCCCGGGCAGGAGTCCGTCATGGTGCGTCG
>NZ_BMVB01000010.1 GCF_014650495.1 Streptomyces cinnamoneus
TCCACGGCACGCTGACCACCGCAGCCATCGTGATCTGGCTCCGCGATCTCATCAAAGAGCCATCGGACACGCCCTAGTCATCGTCACCGATCACGAACCCTGACACGGCCAAGTGGCTCCCCGTCAGGTGGCCGTGGGCGGGGAGATCCAAGTGGCAGGCTGCTGTTCGGCGTCGCTGTCGCCGAACCCGAAGATCTGACCCCAGAGCCACACCACCGCACACAAGCCAGCAACGGCCCAGATGCTCAGCCCCTTGGCGGACTTCGGCCCCGGCTTGCGGCGGATGTGGCTTCGTACGCGCACGTATCCGTCCGGAACCTTCGGCATGCTGCATCCCCTCCCTGTCGGTCCGCGCTGCGCGGACCTCCAGTTCGGTTGTAGCGGTGGCCACTGACAGGATCTGATGTCCCGTCATGGCCGTGCGGGAGGTAAGGGTGCATGTCGGCCATGCCTCCGCGAGTGTCTACCGACCCTCGCGGTCCTCTGGTCTGCGCCGCGGTTTTCCGGCTGTGTGCCGTGCTGTGGATCCGCAAGGCGTTCCGAATGCCCTGTCGCTACAGCCAGTCCCGCCGCTTGAAGATGAAGTACAGGCTCGTACACACCGCTGCCATCAGCAGAATTGCGAAGGGGTAGCCGAACGCCCAGTGCAGCTCCGGCATGCGGTCGAAGTTCATGCCGTAGATGGTTCCCACCAACGTGGGTGCGAACAAAATGGCCGCCCACGACGAGATCTTCTTGATCTCCTCGTTCTGCTCGAAGCCGGCCTCCGCCAGGGCGCGCATCTCTGCGTTCTGCTGCTGGGTGACGAGGGTGGCGTTGACCTGGAGGATGTCGGTGAGGGCCGAGCGGAAGCCGTCCACGCGCTCGCTGGTGTGGGTGACGTGGTCGGCGACGTCGCGGAGGTAGCGCTGGAGTTCGTCGTCGGTGCCGTATTTCGCGAAGCCCGCCATCAGGCCGTGCAGCATGCCCACCAGGGGGCGGGTGGCGCGCTGGAACTCCACCATTTCGCGGGCGAGTTCGTAGATGCGGCGGGAGACGGCGGGGTCGCCGCCGAAGACCTCGGTCTCGATCTCGTCGATGTCGTTCTGGACGCCCGACACGACCGGGGCGTACCCGTCGACGACCGCGTCGAGGATGGCGTAGAGCACGGCCTCCGGGCCCAGGGCGAGGAGCTCGGGGGTGGCCTCCATGCGGCGGCGGACCGCGGAGAGGTCCGGGGCCGCGCCGTGCCGGACGGTGATGACGAAGTCGGGGCCGACGAAGACGTGCAGTTCGCCGAAGTCGACCTCCTCGGGCGCGTCCAGGTAGCGGGCGGCGCGCAGGACGACGAAGAGGGTGTCGCCGTAGCGCTCCAGCTTGGGGCGCTGGTGGGCCTCCAGGGCGTCCTCGACGGCCAGCTGATGGAGGTCGAACTCCCCGGCGAGGGAGACCAGTTCCTCCTCGGTGGGCCGGTAGAGGCCGATCCAGGCCATGCTCTCCGGCTGCTCGCGCAGCTGCCGGTACGTTTCGGCCAGGGTCTCGGGGGTGGCGACGCGGTGGCCGTCGCAGTAGACGGCGGCGTGGACGATGCTGCCCTCGGCCTCCGACGGGCCGTCGGGTGCGGTGGCGTCGGCAGGGGGAGCGGCCGGAGCGGCGTTGCGGCCGTTCGGTGGGCGCAGCCAGGAGTGCTTCTTGGGTGTGGACCGATGGCGCGGCGGGCGCTCGGGCATCGTTGCTTCCCTCTCGCTCGTCACTTGGGTCGCAGAACAGGATATACAGCCCCATCGGTACCGGCGCAGACCCCTCGGGGCGGCCCCACGGCGGTGCCGGTGCGCTCCCCGTTGCCCCTGGCGGCGCTTCCCCGTTTCCCTAGCCGCGTGCCGTGAGGGAGGTCAGGTGCTGCCGCAGCACCCGGCGCATCGCGTCCGGGGTCACGGCGTCGGGCCACAGGGCGGCCTGCAGTGCCAGGCCGTCGAGCAGGGCCGACAGCCGCAGCGCCTCCGTGCCGACGTCCAGTCCCTCGGCCAGGGCGCCGGCCCGGCGGGCCTCGGTCAGGATGCGGGTGAGCAGCTCGTGCATGCCCTGCTGCAGTTCGTCCGCCCGCGGGCGCAGCTCGGGCCGGGTCCGGGCGGCGGTGGTGAAGGCCAGCCACAGCACGGCCTCCTCGTGGCGCACGTCGTCCAGCGGCAGGAACTCGCCCAGCAGTTCCTCGGTGGCCGCCCGCCGTTCCCCGGCGTCCGCGGCGGCGCCCAGGAGCCGGGCGGCGTGCCCGCGGACGCGTGCGTCGATGCGGCCGGCCAGCTCGTCCATCGCGAAGATCAGCATGTCGCCGTGCCCGGTGAAGTAGTGCCGCACCGAGCCCACGACGAGTCCCGCCTCGTCGGCGATGTTGCGCAGGGACGCGTGCTCCAGGCCGTCGCGGGCCACGATGCGGAACACCGCGTCGGCCACCGCCCGGCGGCGGGCCTCACGGTCGACGATCTTCGGCATGTTGCCGTTTATAGCACGACCGGGCTACATTAATTTGGCACGGTTGAGCTAATAAAAGGGGGCGGTATGAACGTCTGGCTGCTGGCCGGTCTCATCACGGCGGTGGTCATCGTCGTCGTCATCAAGCGGCTGATCGGCGAACCGCTCAACGCCCGCGACCTGTTCGGCCCTCCCGTCGTCCTCAGCGGCCTCGGCGTCTGGGCCCTGTACAAGGCGGAGCACCTCACCGGGGCCGACATCGCCTGGGCGGTCGGGGGAGTGGCGCTCGGTATCGCCCTGGGGGCCCTGCGGGGCACGACCGTCCGGGTCTTCGAGAAGCAGGGCGTGCTGTGGCAGCGCTACACCGGCCGCACCTTCCTCGTCCTCGTGGCGTCGGCGGCCGTCATGGCCGGGTTCGGCCTGCTGGCGACCCGGATGGGCATGCACGAGCAGGCGCGGCCGACCCAGCTGTCCATCGGGGTGGGCTTCCTCGGCGAGGCTCTGGTGATCGGCGCCCGGGGCCTCGCCAGCGGCGTGCCGTTCGCGCCGGAGCGACGGCGCGCCTGACCGGGCCGGGGTCGCCGACGGGGGGGAGGCCCGCCGACGGGGGAAGGCCCGCCGATGGGGGAAGGCCCGCCGGCGGGGGAAGGGCGGCCGGCGGGGGAAGGCCCGCCGATGGGGGAAGGGCGGCCGGCGGGGGAAGCTCCGCCGACGGGTGAAGGTCCGCAGGCGGGGGGAAGTTCCGCCGACAGGGCAAGGGCCGCCGGCGGGGGAGAGGCCGCCGGCCGGGAGGGATCCGCCCCTGTCACTCCCCCACGTCCCGGCTGCGCAGGTCCGCCGGCGTCTCCCGGCGGATCAGCAGCCGGGCCCGGCCGTCCGCAACGGCCGCCACCGGCGGCCGGCCGACGAGGTTGTACGCCGACGCCATGGACACCTGGTACGCCCCCGAGGCGGGGACCGCGAGGACGTCGCCGGGGCGGACGTCGCCCGGCAGCGCCACGTCCTCCGCCAGAACGTCCCCCGCCTCGCAGTGACGGCCCACCACGGTCACCGGCCGCGCCGGCGCCGCCGGGGCGCGCCCCACGAGCCGCACCGTGTAGCGCACGCCGTACAGCGCGGGGCGCGGGTTGTCGCTCATGCCACCGTCGACGGCCACGAAGACCCGGCCCCCCGTCGACTTCACCGCGAGCACGCGGTACAGCGCGACGCCGGCCGGACCCGCGATCCAGCGCCCGGGCTCGACCGCGAGCCGGGGCACCGGCAGGTCGGCGTGGGCGCACCGCAAGGACAGCTCGCTCGTGACCCGGGCGGCGTACGCCTTCGGGTCCAGGGCCGCCCCGCCGTCACGGTAGGCGATGGCGAAGCCGCCGCCCATGCCGAGCTCCTGGAAGGTCACCCCGTGCACGTCACGCAGCCGGGCGAGCAGCGCCACCATGCGGCGCACGGCGGTGACGTACGGGTCCACGGAGGCGATCTGGGAACCGAGGTGGCAGTGCAGGCCCACGAGTTCGAGGCGGGGCTGGCCCAGGATGCGGGCCACCGCGCCCTCCGCCTCGCCGCCCGCCACCGGCAGCCCGAACTTCTGCCCCTCGACGCCGGTGCGCACCGCCGCGTGCGCACCCGCCTCCACGCCCGGCACCACGCGCACGAGCACCCGCTGCCGCGCCCCCGGCGGCACCAGCGCCGCCAGCCGGGCTATCTCGCCGGTGCTGTCGATGACGATGCGCCCCACGCCCAGCCGCAGCGCCGTGCGCAGGTCGTCGGGGCTCTTGGCGTTGCCGTGCAGGACGATGCGCTCGGCGGGGAAGCCCGCGTGCGCGGCGAGTTCGAGCTCGCCGGCCGAGCAGACGTCCAGCGACAGGCCCTCCTCCCCGATCCAGCGGATCATCGCGCGGGAGAGGAACGCCTTGCCGGCGTACGCGACGTCGGCGTCCGGAAGTGCGGCCCGCCAGGCCCGGGCCCTGGCCCGGACCTCGCTCTCGTCGAGGACGTAGCAGGGGGTGCCGAAGCGGTCGGCCAGCTCCATGAGGGAGACACCCCCGACGGCCAGGTCGCCCGAGCGCAGGAGGCGTGCCGAGGCGGGCCACACGGGCGCCGGCGAGGGCTCCTCGGGCAGGGGCGGGAGGCCGGCCGGGGCGAGGGGAAGGGTCACGGGTATCTCCATCGGGGGAACGGGCCCGCGGGCGGGTGACGGGCCGGACGGTGCCCGAGCGGACCTGGGCACACGGAAGCTGGACGGTGCCCGAGCGGGCCCGGGCACGCGGAAGCTGGACGGTGCCCGTGCGGGCCCGGGCACGCGGAAGCTGGACGGTGCCCGTGCGGGCCGGGCACGCGGAAGCTGGACGGTGCCCGTGCGGGCCGGGCACGCGGAAGCTGGACGGTGTCCGAGCGGACCCGGGCACACGGAAGTCGGGCGGTGCCCGTGCGGGCCGGGCACGCGGAAGCCGGATGGTGCCCGTGCGGACTGGGCACGCGGAAGCCGGATGGTGCCCGTGCGGACCTGGGCACACGGAAGTCGGGCGGTGCCCGTGCGGGCCCGGGCACACGGAAGCCGGACGGTGCCCGAGCGAACCCGGGCACAAGGAACCCGGCCGGAGTCGGACGAAAGGAACGGGCGGTCAGCCCGGCAGCGTCGGCAGCAGCGGCGTCGTGTCCTCGGGGAAGGGCCGCACGGGCGCCGCGCTCAGCTGCGGGTCGACGCGGACCAGCGTCACCCCGAGCGGCTCGGCCAGGGCGCGGACGGCCGGCAGGGCGAGGCGGACCGAGGGGACGCCTTGGCCCAGACAGTCGGACAGCCGCCGCCGGGAGGTGAAGGCGACGGCCGTACGGGCGCCGAGCGGAGTGCGGTAGACGCGCAGCGCGAAGCCGCAGGAGCACGGCCGCACGGGCACGTGGAGCGGCTCCGCGGGGCCCGGATGGGAAGGCTCGCCGTCGTCGGCCGGGAGGGCGTGGGCGCCGTCGGCGCGGTCGGAGTGGGTGACCGCGGCCACGGCCGCCGCTTCGGCGGGGGTTCGGCTCACATGCATGACGGTCCTTGGGAGGTGTCGGGAAGTGCGTCGCCCACGCTATGCCCGGCCCCGGTCCGGACAACCGTCTCCTTGACAGCACGTTGACCCCCACCGGCGGTCCCTTGACGGCTCGTTGACGTCTGCGGCCCGGCCCCGTCACCCCTGGCCGTGACCCGCTCTCCTGGGATAGTTGGAGGACACGAGAACGAGGGGAAACGGGGAGGACTTGTGACCGCAACGAATCCGGCCGGGACCGACGGCCCGGCCGATGTGTTCCGGCAGGCCCGGGACTTCCTGCTCCGGCACCGCGAGGACTACGCGGCGGCGTACGAGGGCTTCGTCTGGCCCCGGCCCACGACGTTCAACTGGGCGCTGGACTGGTTCGACGCCATCGCCCGGGACAACGACCGCACCGCTCTGTGGATCGTGGAGGAGGACGGCACCGAGGCCCGCCTCACCTTCGACGCGCTGCGCCGCCGCTCCGACCGCGTCGCCAACTGGATGCGCCGGCACGGCGTACGGGCCGGCGACCGCATCGTCGTCATGCTCGGCAACCAGACCGAGCTGTGGGAGACCGCACTGGCCGCCATGAAGCTGCGCGCCGTCGTCATCCCCGCCACGCCCCTGCTCGGCCCCGCGGACCTCGCCGACCGCGTCGGCCGCGGCCGGGCCCGGCACGTGCTCGTACGGGCCGAGGACACCGGCAAGTTCGCCGACGTGCCCGGCGACTACACCCGCATCGCGGTCGGCGGCAGCGGCGGGCCCGGCTGGCTCGCCTACGAGGAGTCCGCGGCGGCCGACGAGGAGTTCACCCCCGACGGAGTCACCCACGCCGACGACCCGCTGCTCCTCTACTTCACCTCCGGCACCACCGCCCGCCCCAAGCTCGTCGAGCACACCCACACCTCGTACCCCATCGGTCACTTGTCGACCATGTACTGGATCGGGCTGCGCCCCGGCGACGTCCACCTCAACATCTCCTCGCCCGGCTGGGCCAAGCACGCCTGGTCCAACCTCTTCGCACCCTGGAACGCCGAGGCCACCGTCTTCGTCCACAACTACAGCCGCTTCGATCCCGCCCGCCTCATGGCCGAGATGGACCGCTGCGGCGTCACGAGCTTCTGCGCCCCGCCGACCGTGTGGCGCATGCTCATCCAGGCCGACCTCGGGGCGCTG
The DNA here is from genome assembly GCF_014650495.1 of Streptomyces cinnamoneus. Taxonomy (GTDB): domain Bacteria; phylum Actinomycetota; class Actinomycetes; order Streptomycetales; family Streptomycetaceae; genus Streptomyces; species Streptomyces cinnamoneus. The sequence continues at coordinate 6,633 of NZ_BMVB01000010.1, forward strand.
CGCACCCCGCCGCGCGAGGCGGTGGCCGCCGGGGAGCCCCTCAACCCCGAGGTCATCGAGGCCGTCCGGCGCTCCTGGGGCGTCACCATCCGCGACGGCTTCGGGCAGACGGAGACGTCCGTGCAGGTCGCCAACCCGCCCGGCCTGCCGCTGAAGACGGGCTCCATGGGGTGCCCGAGCCCCGGCTTCCGCGTCGTCCTCCTCGACCCGCACACCGGCGAGCCCGCCGACGAGGGCGAGATCGCCCTCGACCTCACCGAGCGGCCCGTCGGCCTGATGACCGGCTATGCGGGCGACCCGGAACGCACCGCCGAGGTCATGGCGGGTGGCCACTACCGCACGGGCGACCTCGGTTCCCGGGACGCCGACGGGTACATCACCTACGTGGGCCGCAGCGACGACGTCTTCAAATCCAGTGACTACAAGGTCTCTCCCTTCGAGCTGGAGAGCGCCCTCCTCGAACACGAGGCCGTCGCCGAGGCCGCCGTCGTGCCCGCCCCCGACCCCGTTCGGCTGTCCGTGCCCAAGGCGTACGTCGTCCTCGCCGCGGGCTGGGAGCCCGGCCCGGACACCGCCAAGGCCCTCTTCGCCCACTCGCGGGCCGTGCTCGCCCCGTACAAGCGCGTCCGCCGGCTGGAGTTCGCCGAGCTGCCCAAGACCGTGTCCGGCAAGATCCGCCGCATCGAGCTGCGCGAGCGCACCGCACAGGGCGGCGGGACCGAGTACCGAGAGGAAGACCACCGGTGACCACCGTGAACACGCCGTCCCCCGCCTACGCGGCAGGCCCCACCGACACCCCGCTGCTCGACGACACCATCGGCGGCAACCTGGCCCGGACCGTCCGGCAGTACGCGGACCACGAGGCGCTCGTGGACGTCCAGGGCGGCCGGCGGTGGACGTACGCGGAGTTCGGGCGGGTGGTCGAGCAGGTCGCACAGGGGCTGCTCGCCATGGGCGTGGCCAAGGGCGACCGGGTCGGTATCTGGGCGGTCAACTGCCCCGAGTGGGTCATGGTGCAGTACGCCACCGCCCGCATCGGCGCCGTCATGGTCAACGTCAACCCCGCCTACCGGGTGCACGAGCTGACCTACGTCCTGCGGCAGGCGGGGATCAGCGTGCTCGTCGCCTCGCTCGCCCACCGGACCAGCGACTACCGCGCCATGGTCGAGGAGGCCCGCGCCGACTGCCCGGACCTGCGCGACGTCGTCCACATCGGCGACGCGAGCTGGGACGGCCTGCTCGCCCTGGGCGAGGACGCCGATCCGCGGCTCCTGGCCGAGCGCGAGGCCCGGCTGCACTGCGACGACCCGGTGAACATCCAGTACACCTCCGGCACCACGGGCTTCGCCAAGGGCGCCACCCTCTCCCACCGCAACATCCTCAACAACGGCTACTTCGTGGGGGAGGCCCTCGGCTACACCGAGCGCGACCGCATCGCCCTGCCCGTGCCCTTCTACCACTGCTTCGGCATGGTCATGGGCAACCTCGCCGCCACCTCGCACGGCGCGTGCATCGTCATTCCCGCCCCCTCCTTCGACGCCACCGCCACCCTGCACGCCGTCGAGCGCGAGCGCTGCACGTCGCTCTACGGCGTCCCCACCATGTTCATCGCCGAGCTGGGGCTGCCCGACTTCGCCACCTACGACCTCTCCTCGCTGCGCACCGGCATCATGGCGGGATCGCCGTGCCCGGCGGAGGTGATGAAGCGGGTGGTCTCGGAGATGCACATGGCCGAGGTGGCCATCTGTTACGGGATGACGGAGACCTCCCCGGTGTCCACCCAGACCCGGCGCGACGACGGGCTCGACCGCCGCACCGGCACGGTCGGCAGGGTGCTGCCGCACATCGAGGTGAAGATCGTCGACCCGGCCGGGGGCGCGACGGCCGGCCGCGGGGAGCCCGGTGAGCTGTGCACGCGCGGCTACTCGGTGATGCTCGGCTACTGGAACGAGCCCGAGCGCACCGCGGAGGCCGTCGACGCGGGGGGCTGGATGCACACCGGCGACCTCGCGGAGATGGACGAGGAGGGCTACGTCCGGATCGTCGGCCGTATCAAGGACATGATCATCCGGGGCGGGGAGAACGTCTATCCGCGCGAGATCGAGGAGTTCCTCCACGCCCACCCCAAGATCTCCGACGTGCAGGTCGTCGGCGTGCCCGACGAGAAGTACGGCGAGGAGATCATGGCCTGTGTCATCCTCCGCGACCCCGACGACACCCTCACCCAGGAGGAGCTCGCCGACCACTGCCGGGGCCGGCTCGCGCACTACAAGGTGCCGCGCCACCTGCGGGTGATGGAGGCGTTCCCCATGACGGTCAGCGGCAAGGTGCGCAAGGTGGAGCTGCGGCAGGAGGCGGCGGCGATGCTGCGCGACGCGCCCCGGGCGGGCGTGCGGTCCTGACCGCCGGCCGGACGTGTGCGGGGCGGGCCGCCGCCTGCGGCCCGCCCCGCCACCCCCGTGCGATCCCCCGTGTTTCCCCCGTGGACGGACCCGCGTTCCCCCGTGTGTCGCGGGCCCTGCGTCAAGTCTCCGTCCGGCCCGGGCCAACTGGCCATCGTCTGCGGGCAGTTCAGAGCAAGAATTGAGCTTCGCGGTGCGCGCGGGGTCAGCCCCGGCCGCGCCGCACCAGCTTGTCGGCCCAGTCGTTGAGCGCCTGCGGAGTGCCGGCCAGGTCCATCACGAACAGCGGAAGGCGCAGGTCGTCCGCCCTGCAGCGGGCGTCGTGCGCGTAGCCCGCCAGGGAGAAGCAGGCGCAGGACACGGAGTCGAGCAGGCCGTGCAGCCACAGGCATTCGATGTCGCGCAGGGCGGTCGGCAGGGTCGTCGGATCGACGCGGGCGACCAGGCCGGTGGCCCGCAGGTCCACCCCGGCCGCGGCGGGGGCGGGGCAGTTCCCGGGACGGCGCACGTCGGTGAAGCCCAGCCACCGCAGATAGCGCTCGGCGGCCATGACCGCGTCCCGTTCGGTGCGGATGGTCACCGGCCGGAAGGGCGGCCGTGAGACCGTCCGCCGCTTCGGCTTCTCGTCGTCCGGCCGTTCGGGCGCCGGCTCCGCCCCGCACGCCGGCGGTACGGGCAGCCGGACGACCGTTCCGCAGGAGCACCCGAATTCGGGGCGCGGCCACTGGCCCTGGCGGTCGCACGACGGACAGCGCACCGCCACCCAGGCGTCGCGCCAGGTGCGGTGCGCCAGTAACTCGGGTGCCGCGTCCGGCAGTACGGGCACGGTGAGCGGGGCACCGCACGCGCACGGGAAGGTCGGCGGGGTGAAGGAGTGTTCCCGGTGGCACGTGGGGCAGTGCACCGGCACGCTCTTGGCCATGTTCGGCTCCAGCGAGGGGTCCGTAGGGGTGTGGGGTACCCCATCGTCCACGATGCGGGGGCGGCCGGGGAGCGAAACGCCAAGGCGGAGTGAGAGGGGACCGGACGGCGGCGCCCGGGGCGCGACAGTATCGGTATGGGCGCCGCCATCCGGGGTCTGTGGGGCGGAAGTTACGGCAGGGGTTCGAACTCCCGTACGGAGTCGATGTCCGGGCCGTGGGGCGTGTTCGCCTCCCGCTCGATCATGATCTCGACCAGCACGGGGCGGGAGGTCACGACGGCCTCCTTGCGGGCCCACTCGATCGCCGGCCGGATGTCCGCGGGGTCGACGACGCGACGCCCCGAACAGCCGTACGCGCGCATGAGGGTGATGTGGTCCGTGCCCGTCTCGTCGTAGTGGACGTCGACCTGGCAGTTCATGCCGTACGGGATCTGGGCCTGCCGGATGAGCCCCAGGTACTCGTTGTTCAGCATGATCAGCACGAACGGGACGTCGTACTGCGCCGCCACGGCCAGTTCCTCGACCATGTACTGGAAGCCGTAGTCACCGACGACGCCCACCACCTCCGTCGTGCCCCGGCCCATGCCCTGCAGCGCCTTCTTCACCCCGATCGCCGCCGGGACCTCCCAGCCCAGCGGGCCGGCCTGCCCGCACACCTGGTAGCGGCGGGGCAGATGCGCCTTCTGATGCTGGCCGCCCCAGATCTGGTACAGGCCGATGGCGGTGACGAAGTAGGTGTCGGGGCCGAAGACCTCGTTGATCTCCTTGTAGACCCGCGGCGCCTTCACGGGCACGGCGGTGAAGTCCTCGCGGCGGGTCAGGGTCCGCTTCAGTTCCGCGCAGCGTCGCCGCCAGGCGCCGACTCCCGGCAGGGGCCCGGCCGCGCGCCCGCGGGCCGCCTCCAGCAGCGCGGCGAGGAAGAGCCGGGCGTCGGAGACGATGCCCAGGTCCGGCTCGATGACCCTGCCGAGCTGGGTGGGTTCGACGTCCACGTGCACGAACGTGCGGCCGCCCCGGTAGACGGCGGTGTCGGCGCCCGTGTGCCGGTCGCCGAAGCGGGCGCCCACGGCCAGCACGAAGTCGCTCTCCAGGAAGGAGGCGTTGGCGTACCGCTGGGAGGTCTGGATGCCGGTTGTGCCCAGGTGCAGCTCATGGTCGTCCTCGACGGCGCCCTTGCCCATGAGCGTGACCTGGAAGGGCACGCGCAGGTACTCCACCAGCGCCCGCAGCTCGGCCGCCGCCCCGGAGAGGATCACCCCGCCGCCGGCCAGGACGAGCGGCCGTTCCGCCGCGAGGAGGAGGTCCAGCGCGGCCTCCACCCGCGGCGGGTGGGGCGCGACGGTACGGACGGGAAGCCGGGCGTCGATCGTGGCGTCGTACCTGATCCCGCGGCGCGCGACGTCCACCGGGATGTCGATCAGCACCGGCCCGGGCCGCCCCTCGCGCGCAGTCCGGAACGCCTCGCGGAAGACCCAGGGGATCTGCGCCGCCTCCTTGACCTGCACGGCCCACTTGGTGACCGGGCGCACGATCCCGACGATGTCGACCGCCTGGAACGCCTCCTGGTGCAGCTTCGCGGAGACCGCCTGGCCGGTGATGCAGACCATGGGGACCGAGTCGGCGAACGCGGTGTACAGGCCGGTGACGAGGTTGGTGCCGCCGGGGCCGGAGGTGGCGAGGGCGACGCCCACCCGGCCGTTGGTGCGGGCCCAGCCGTCCGCCATGTGGGCCGCGCCCTCCTCGTGGCGGACGGTGAGGTGCTCGATGCCGCCGACGGTCTCCATGGCCTGGTAGAGGGGCAGGATCGCGGCGCCGGGGCAGCCGAAGGCGACGTCGACGCCCTCGTCCTTCATGATGTGGACGGCCGCCTCCATGGCGGGCACGGTGCCGGTCACGAGGCGATGCCCGAGAGCCGTTCCACGCCCCGCAGGAGCGCCGCGTGGTCGAGCCCGCCGTCGCCCTGGGCGCGGACGGCGGCCACCAGGGTAGCGACCAGGGAGCCCAGCGGCAGAGCGGCTCCGACCTCGCGCGCGGCGGCGGTGAGGATGCCCATGTCCTTGTGGTGCAGGTCGATCCGGAAGCCGGGGGTGAAGTCGCGGGCGAGGAGGTTGTGCCGCTTGCGGGTGAGCACGGCCGAGGCGGCGAGGCCGCCGCCCAGCACGTCCAGGGCGGCGGCGAGGTCGACGCCGGACTTCTCCAGGAAGACGACGGCTTCCGCGCACGCCTGGATGTTCGCCGCCACGATCAGCTGGTTGGCCGCCTTGACGGTCTGGCCGGCGCCGTGCGGGCCGCAGTGCACGACGGTCGTGCCGAGCGTGCGCAGCAGGGGGACGGCTTCGTCGAAGTCGGCCCGGTCGCCGCCGGCCATGACGGACAGCGCGCCCTCGACGGCCCCGGCCTCGCCACCGGAGACGGGGGCGTCGAGGACGCGCACGCCGTGGGAGGCGGCCCGGGCGGCGAGGCCGGTCGCGGTCCGCGGACCGACCGTCGACATGTCGATGAGCAGGGTGCCGGGGCGGGCGCAGGCCAGGATGCCGTCGTCGCCACTGGTGACGGCCGTGACCTGGGGGTCGGCGGGGAGCATGGTGACGACGACGGCGGCGTCGGCGACCGCCTCACGGACGGAGGCGGCGGGGGTGCCGCCCGCTGCGGCGAGGCGGTCGAGCTTGTGGGGTTCGAGGGTGTACCCCGTGACGGGGTAGCCGGCCTTGAGCAGGTTCTCCGCCATGGGCGAGCCCATGATGCCGAGTCCTATCCAGGCGACGTGGGGGAGGGGCACGGTGTCTCCTTCCGAGGGGGCGGTTCCCGAAGGGGCGTCCGGGGGGCGGCTTCCGAGGGGGCGGTTCCCGAAGGGGCGTCCGGGGGGGGGCTTCCGAGGGGGCGGTTCCCGAAGGGGCGTCCGGGGGGCGGCTTCCGAGGGGGCGGCTTCCGAAGGGGCGTCCGAGGGGGCGGCTTCCGGGGAGTCAGTGGCCGGTGCCGGTCAGCCAGCCGAAGCTGTCCGCGCTCGCGCCGGCGGGGCGGTATTCGAGGCCGGTCCAGCCGTCGTAGCCGGCCGCGCGGAGGCGGCCGAGCAGGGCGCCGACGTCGAGGTCGCCGGTGCCCGGCGCCCCGCGCCCGGGCGCGTCCGCGATCTGCACGTGCCCGGCGCCCGCGCCGTAGCGGTCGATGACGGACGTCAGGTCCTCCCCTCCCACCGCCAGGTGGTACAGGTCCAGGAGCAGGCGTGCGTTGCCCCGTCCCGTCGCGGCGTTGACCTTGTCGACGACCGCCGCGGCATCGGCGGCCGTCACGAGCGGATAGTGCGGTGATTCCCGCGCGTTGAGCGGTTCGACGAGCAACACCGCTCCCGCCCGGTCCGCGGCCCCCGCCGCCAGGACGAGGTTCTCCAGGGCGAGGGCGTCCTGTACGCCGGGGGGCACGCCGGTGACGCGGTTGCCGTACAGCGCGTTGAGCGCCCGGCAGCCCACGGACCGGGCGAAGCCGGCGGCGACGTCGACGTTGGCGCGGAAGCGCTCCGACTCGGCGCCCGGCACGGACAGCGCGCCCCGGTCGGGGCCCGGGAGGCGGCCGGCGTAGAAGTTGAGCCCCACGAGCTGCGTCCCGGCCCGCTCCAACGCACGTGCCAGCGCGGCGAGTTCGGAATCGGGTGGCACGGGGTCGTCCGGCCACGGCCACCACAGCTCCACGGCCGCGAACCCGGCCGCGGCGGCCGCGGCGGGCCGCTGGAGCAGGGGCAGCTCCGTGAAGAGGAGGGAGAGGTTCACATCGAATCGGTGATCGGAGAGGGCCGTCACGGGAGAACTCCACTCTCTTCCGCATTATGGAATAGAGATTCCGGCAAGAGGAAACGGTCCTCTGCTCCGCTCCCCCCTGTCAAGGCCCCGCGCTGCCGCAGTACGTTGACCGCGTGCGATTGAGAGTGGAGTTCACGACCGAACCGTTCGACCTCGACGAGCCGCCGCCGCACGCCGTGGCGGCCCGCGAGGTCGTCCAGGCCGCCGAGCTGGACGCCGTGGACGTCGGCCCGTTCGGCAACACCGTCGAGGGCCGGGCGGACGCCGTGCTGCCGACCCTGGACGCGCTGGTGCGCGCCTCGCTGGAGGCGGGCGCGACGCGAGTGTCGCTGCAGGTCAACGTCGTTGACGGGGTAGCGGGGGCCGGCGCGTGAGCGAGGACGCCGACGCCTTCCGGGCCGCGATCATGCCGCTCGTGGACGCGATGGGCGGACGACTGCTCGCGCCGGACCGGGCCGAGGGGGACGACGTCGTCCTCTCCTGGGAGGGCCGCCCGGTCGCCGCCGTACGCCTGCCGCACCTCGCCGACTCCCTGGAGCGCATCCTCGCCGACCTGGAACGCCGGCACGGCATGCCGCTGTCCGAACTGGACCGCCGCGCCAAGCAGTCGGTGGTCCGCACCCTGGAGGCCCGCGGCGCCTTCGCCCTGCGCCACGGCGTGGAAACGGTGGCCGCCGCCTTGGGCGTCAGCCGCTTCACGGTTTACAACTACCTGAACCGGGAGTAGGTGGATGGTGTCAGTGCTTGGCGGGTAGTGCCTTTTCCTTTTCGGCCAGCCGTTTCTGCATGAGCTGGAGTGTCTTCACTGCAATGTCACGGACTTGGTTTTCCTGCCCTGGGGGGGCGTCCACCTCGGTCGAGAGTACGACGTCGCCGCTTCTGCCGGCCGCCAGTGCGTTCGCGGTCTGGATTTTTTGGTTGTTGCTGTCCACCTCGTAGTAGGCGGCTTCTCTCACCACGGCCTGATCGAAGCCGGACAGCTGGGCGGCAGACCCCTGGCGCACGTTTTCCCAGCCGTAACCGTCCCCCTCTTGCTTGGGGCATCGCTGGATCCCGCTCTCCAGATCCTTCATGAAGGATTCTGCTGTCTTCGCCGTGTTGTAAACAGTCACCGTGGAGTATGCGTTCGTCTCCGGGTTCTTCCTGCTTACGGCTCGACTCAAGGAGTGTGTGGTCCCGGGGCGAGCGGCTTTCGTTGACACCTTGCAGTCGTCCGCCACGGAGTACTCGTCGGTCGAAGCGGTTGACTGTGTATCCGAGAAGCCCGGTCCCCAGTCCGCGGGGCGGGGGGACACTTCCTCCGCCAGTTGCTGTGCTTCCGTCTGGCTTCTGCCCGGGTTGTCGCCCTTGCCGAGGAGCATGACGACCACCAGGACGATCACGATGACCGCGGCGCCGCCGGCGACGGCCAGCACCGTGATCCTGCGCTTCTTGCGCCGGGGATCGGGCTCCGGGGTCGACGGGGACTTGAGGGGGCCTGTCGGCGGGCCAGGCGGTTCTGAGGTCACACAGGTGCCATACCACCTGGTAGGAGGCCCATTTACCCGCCGTACGGGTGCAGTAATGGTTGATCGCTGGACGACGGTGCCTTGGGTGCTCCGCCCCGGGGGACGAGCCGCGTGCAGATTTTCAACAAAGTGTTGACGCGGTCTTCCGTAGGGCGTTAGCTATGCGCAGCTCGTCCGAGTGAGTGCAGCGAGAAGTGTCACGGAGGTTGCCGTGTCTTCGAGTTCGACGCCGGGGCTCGCCCGGTTCAACGCGGCCGAGGAACACATTGCCCGGTCCGCCCTCCACGAGATCTGCGCCAGCACCGCGTGGGCCGACGACGTCCTCGCCCGGCGTCCCTACCGTGACGCCGAGGAACTGCTGACCGCCGCCGACTCCGCCGTCGCCCGCCTCGGCGCCGCCGACCTGGCCGAGGCGATGGCCGCGCACCCGCCCATCGGCCGACCGGCACCCGGCGATCCGGTCTCCGCACGGGAACAGCGCGGCATGGCCGATGCCCCGGCGGAGCTCAGGGCCGAGATGCTCGAACTCAACCTGGCCTACCAGGAGAAGTTCGGTCACGTCTTCCTCATCTGCGCCACCGGGCTGACGGCCCGGCAGATGCGGGACGCCGTCCGTGACCGGCTCGGCAACGGCCCAGAACGCGAACGCGAGATCGTCCGCCGGGAGCTGGGACGGATCAACCGCATCCGGCTGGCCCGGCTCGCCGTGCAGGCCCCCGCCGAAGGAGCGTCCCGCCCGTGAGCGCGCAGGAGGGGAACGGGAGCACCGGGTCCGGCGCCCCCGCACGTACCGAGGCGGGCGCCCCAGCACGCACCGCGTCCGGCGCCCCAGCACGCACCGCGTCCGGCGCCCCAGCACGCACCGCGTCCGGCGCCCCCGCACGTACCGAGGCCGGCGCCCCGGCACGCACCGGGTCCGGCGCCCCCGCACGTACCGAGGCCGGCGCCCCGGCACGCACCGGGGTGGGTGCCGCCGCCGCACCCGCCGCCGCGCGCGTCACCACCGTGTCCACGCACGTCCTGGACACCGCCGCCGGACGCCCCGCGGCCGGCATCGTCGTCGAGCTGTCCGTCTCCGGTTCCGTCCCCGATGGTGACGGCGACGGCTGGGCCGTGCTCGGGGCGTCGAGGACCGACGCGGCAGGGCGGTGCGCTGACCTTCCCGCCCTGCCGCAGAGCGACACCTGGGCCCGGCTCCGCTTCGACGTGGGGCCCCACCTGTCCCGCCGGCCGGCCGAGGGGGCCGCCTTCTTCCCGGAAGTGACGGTCACCTTCGCCGTCGCCCGGGGCGAGCACTACCACGTCCCCCTCCTCCTCAGCCCGTTCGGTTACTCCGTCTACCGAGGGAGCTAGCTCCGTGATCCTTGGCCAGAACCAGTACGGCAAGGCCGAGAACCGCGTCGTCAGGATCCAGCGCGACGGCGCCACGCACCACATCAAGGACCTCAACGTCTCCGTGTCCCTCTCCGGCGACATGACCGACGTCCACCTCTCCGGTTGCAACGCCAAGGTCCTCACCACCGACGCGACCAAGAACACCGTCTTCGCCTTCGCCAAGGAACACGGCATCGACTCCGCCGAGCAGTTCGGCATCCACCTCGCCCGGCACTTCGTCACCAGCCAGGACGCCATCCACACCGCCCGCATCCGCATCGAGGAGTACGCCTGGGGGCGCATCGACACCCCCGGCCCCAAGCAGCACTCCTTCGTCCGGGAGAACCGGGAGACCCGCACCGCGCAGGTCACCTTCGACGGCGAGCGGTGGCAGATCCTCTCCGGCCTCAAGGACCTCGTCGTCCTCAACTCCACCGACTCGGAGTTCCACGGCTACGTCAAGGACCGCTACACCACCCTCCCCGAGACCCACGACCGCATCCTCGCCACCCAGGTCCACGCCCGCTGGCGCCACGCCTGGACCGGCGGCAGCGGACAACCGCAGCCCGGCGCGTGGGACCGCGCCTACGAGCGGGCGCGCGAGCACCTGCTGACCGCCTTCGCCGACACCTACTCGCTCTCGCTGCAGCAGACCCTCTACCGCATGGGGTCGCGCGTCATCGACCAGTGCCCCGGCATCGACGAGATCCGGCTGTCCCTCCCCAACAAGCACCACTTCCTCGCCGACCTCACCCCCTTCGGCCTCGACAACGACAACGAGGTCTACTACGCGGCCGACCGCCCCTACGGCCTCATCGAGGCGACCATCCTGCGCGACGGCGCCGAGCCCGGCATACCGGTGGATCCGGCGAACCCCTGACGGACCTCCGGCGACCCTAAGGACCTGGCAACCATGGCAGCACCCCCTTCAGCGACCCGGACCGTCATCGAGGGCTGCGCCGTCGCGACCGTCGACGCGCACGACACCGAGTACGCGGACGGTCACGTCGTCGTCCACGGCAACCTCATCGAGTCCGTCGGTCCCGGACCCGCGCCCGCGCAGCTCACGGACGTCGCCCACCGCATCGACGGCACCGGACACCTGGTCACCCCCGGTCTCGTCAACACCCACCACCACTTCTACCAATGGCTCACCCGCGGGCTCGCCCAGAACAGCAACCTCTTCGACTGGCTCGTCGCCCTCTACCCCACCTGGGCCCGCATCGACGAGCCGATGGTGTACGCCGCCGCCCGCGGCTCCCTCGCCATGATGGTCCGCGGCGGCGTCACCACCGCCATGGACCACCACTACGTCTTCCCGCGGGGCGCCGGCGACCTGCTCGGCGCCGAGATCCGGGCCGCCCGCGAACTGGGCGTGCGCTTCAGCCCCACCCGTGGCTCCATGGACCGCGGGCAGTCGGCGGGCGGGCTGCCGCCGGACTTCGCCGTCGAGACCACCGAGGCCGCGCTCGCCGCCACCGAGGAGGCGATCGACACCCACCACGACCCCTCGTTCGGCTCGATGCTGCGCATCGGCGTCGCCCCCTGCTCGCCGTTCTCCGTCTCCACCGAACTCCTGCGGGAGTCCGCCGCGCTCGCCCGCCGCAAGGGCGTGCGGCTGCACACGCACGGCTCGGAGACGGTGGAGGAGGAGGACTTCTGCAAAGAGCTGTTCGGGATGGGGCCGACGGACTACTTCGCGTCCACCGGCTGGCTCGGCGACGACGTGTGGATGGCCCACTGCGTCCACATGACCGACGCCGACGTCGACGCCTTCGCCCGCACGGGTACGGGGGTGGCGCACTGCCCCTCCTCCAACGCCCGCCTCGGCGCGGGCACCGCCCGCGTTCCCGCGATGCTGCGCGCCGGCATCCCCGTCGGCCTCGGCGTCGACGGCACCGCCTCCAACGAGTCCGGCGAACTCCACACCGAGCTGCGCAACGCCCTGCTCGTCCACCGGCTCGCCGGCGGAGCGGCGGCCCTCGACGCACGGCAGGCCCTGCGGCTGGGCACGTACGGCGGGGCGCGGGTCCTGGGCCGGGCGGAGGAGACCGGCTCGCTCGAAGCCGGCAAACTCGCCGACCTGGTGCTGTGGAGGCTGGACGGGCTGGGCCACTCCACGATCGCCGACCCCGTCGCCGCCCTCGTCCTCGGGCCGCCCGCGCCCGTCACCCTCTCCCTCGTGGACGGCAGGGCCGTCGTCGAGGACGGCCGGCTCGTCACCGCCGACGAGGAGACCATCGCCCGCGAGGCCCGCGCCGAGGCCCGCCGCCTCGCACGGATCGCCGCCGACGCCGGCTGACCACCGACCCGCCGAGGGGGACGGCCCTCGGCCGGGACAGGACCGGGGCGCGGGCCGCCCACGCCCCGGTCCCTCCCCACCGACAGGAGGAACCGCCGTGCCGCCAGCGCCGAAGCCCCCCGGCCGCAAGCAACACGGCCCCCCGGCCCCCGCCCTGCCCCCGGCCCCACGACCTCCCGCGCCGGCGGGGGACGCATCCACCGGGGGCGGTGCGCCCGCCGGGCCGCGGGTTGCGGGGCCGCCCGATTCAGCCGGCGGCCTGTCACCGGGGTCGTCCGGCCCGGGTGACGGGCCTGCCGGGCCGGTGCAGGCCGCAACCGCCGAGGGGGGTGGGGACGTCGGGGAGCGGGTGGCGGGGCCGCCCGATTCAGCCGGCGGCCTGTCACCGGGGTCGTCCGGCCCGGGCGATGTGCCTGCCGGGCCGGTGCAGGCCGCAACCGCCGAGGGGGGTGGGGACGTCGGGGAGCGGGTACCGGGGTCGTCCCGCCCAGGTGATGTGCCGTCCGGGCCGGTGCAGGCCGCAACCGCCGAGGGGGGTGGGGGCGTCGGGGAGCGGGTACCGAGGCCGTCGTCCGGCCCGGCCGGGGCGATCCCGGGGGCACCTGGCCGGGGCGACCCGCCGTCCGGGACGGCGGAGGTGACCGGGGAGGGCGGGGCGTCCGCCGGGGAGCGCACGCCCGGGCCTGCCGGGCCGGCCGGCGCGGCCCCGGCAGGCACCACCGCTTCCGCGGGCGCGGCCCCTCCCGGTGCCGGTCGCGCGCTCGCCGCGGGGCCGCAGGAGGTGCACCCCGTGGACCAGGTGCCCGGGTTCGGGCGACTGATGGCCGGGGGGTTCCAGCACGTCGCCGCCAGCTACGCGGGGGTCGTCGCGCCGCCCCTCGTGCTCGGGGCGTATCTCGGGCTGTCGCCCGTGGAGATCACCTTCCTCGTGGGGGCGAGTCTCTTCACCTCCGGCATCGCGACCCTGCTGCAGACCATCGGCTTCTGGAAGGTCGGGGCCAGGATGCCGTTCGTCAACGGCGTCTCCTTCGCCGGCGTCGCGCCGATGCTCGCCATCGCCGACGCCCAGGCCGACCGCCGGGACGCCCTGCCCGTCATCTACGGGGCCGTCATCGCGGCCGGCGTGCTGGGGTTCCTGCTCGCCCCCTCGTTCTGCAGACTCGTCCGCTTCTTCCCGCCCGTCGTCAGCGGCACGGTCATCACCCTCATCGGCATCACGCTCCTGCCCGTCTCCTTCGGCTGGATCCAAGGAGGCCACCCGGAACGCCCGGCCTCCCTGACCAACCTCGGCCTGGCCGGAGCGACCCTGCTCATCGTGCTGGTCCTGCGCAGGACGCTCACGGGCTTCCTGCGGCAGATCGCGATCCTGCTGGGGCTGATCGCCGGCACGCTGGTGGCCGCGACGGTCGGCGCCGTCGACACCACGGCCCTGCGGCACGCCGCGGTCGTCGGCTTCCCCGCCCCCTTCCACTTCGGCCAGCCGCGCTTCGAGGTGTCGGCGATCGTCTCGATGTGCGTGCTGATGCTGGTCTGCATGACCGAGAGCACCGCCGACATGCTCGCGCTCGGCGCGATCGTCGAGCGCGAGGCCGACGAGAAGGTCATCGCGGCCGGCCTGCGCGCGGACACCCTGGGCAGTGCCCTCGGCCCGCTCTTCAACGGCTTCACCAACAGCGCCTTCGCGCAGAACATCGGCCTGGTCGCCCTCACCCGCGTACGCAGCCGCCACACGGTCGCCGCCTGCGGGCTGATGTTCGTCCTGCTGGGGCTGAGCCCGGTGTTCGCCTCGCTGATCGCCGTCGTGCCGCAGCCGGTGCTGGGCGGTGCGGGCATCGTGCTCTTCGGCACGGTCGCGGCCAGCGGCATCGACGTGCTGCGCACCGCCGGCCTCGACCACGGCGACAACCTCCTGATCGCCGCGGTCTCCCTGGGCGTCGGCCTCGTCCCGGTGGTCTCCCGCACCTTCTACGACAACCCGGCGATCCCCGAGACCCTGAAGATCATCCTGGATTCGGGGGTCAGCGCCGGCTGCCTGACGGCGGTCGTCCTGAACCTCGCCTTCCACCACGCCCGGTGGAGGCGCCGCCCCCGGCCGTCGCCACCCGGCTCCTGAACAGGGCGGAGGCCGGGGCTGCGCGCCTCGGCCACCCCGTCTCCTCCCTACGCCACAATCGGCACGAAAAGCACCCATTCGTTCCGAAAGGTGTGGCGTCATGGCACAGCAGCCGCCGGAGGCGGACCACGACCGCGGGGACCGGGAGCAGGACAAGCGCGGCTTCGTCTTCCCCAGCGCGCTGACCGTCCTCGCGGCCGTGACGCTGATCGTCTGGGCGCTCACCTTCGTCATCCCCTCCGGCACCTACCGCCGCACCCCCGACGGCGACCCCCTCCAGGGCACCTACCACCACGAGGCCGCCCCCGGCGGCTTCCTCCACCGGCTGGGCGAGCTCTTCCTGGCCCCGGTCAACGGCCTCTACGGGATCCGCGACGTCACCACCGGGCTCGTCGCCCCGGACGCGGTCGGCGCGCTCTACGGCAGTGCGGGCGTCTTCCTCTTCGTCCTGGCCATCGGGGCGTTCATCACCGTCGTCTTCGCCACCGGCGCCCTGGACCGCGGCATCGAACGGCTCGCCCACCGGCTGAGCGACCGCGGGGCGCTGCTCATCGCCGGCGTCATGACGATCTTCTCGCTCCTCGGCACCGTCGAGGGCTTCGCCGAGGAGACCCTGGGCTTCTACGGGCTGCTCGTGCCGCTGATGCTGGCTCTCGGGTACGACCGCATGGTGGCCACGGGCGCGATCATCCTCGGCGCGGGCGTCGGCGTCCTCGCCTCCACCGTCAATCCCTTCGCCACGGGCGTCGCCTCCTCCGCCGCCGGTGTCTCGCTGGGCGACGGCATCGCGCTGCGCTTCGCGATGTGGCTGGTGCTGACCGCGGTCACGATCGGCTACGTCGTGCGGTACGCGCACCGGGTGCGGGCCGACCCGGACCGTTCGCTCGTCGGCTTCCGGGAGGGCGACCGCGAGCTGGCCGCCCAGGCCGCCCGGCCGCCGGAGCTGACGGCGCTGCACAAGACCGTGCTGGTGCTCGTCACCCTGGTCTTCGCGTTCATGATCTTCTCGGTGATCCCCTGGGCGAGCGCACTCACCGGCAAGGCCGACGCCACCCCCTATCCCTGGGAGCTGGGCTGGTCCTTCGCCCAGCTGGCGGCGCTGTTCATCGTGGCGGCCGTGCTCGTCGGGCTGGTGGCCCGGCTGGGGGAGCAGCGGCTGAGCAGCACGCTGGTGCAGGGCGCGGCGGACTTCATCGCCCCGGCGCTGGTGATCGTGCTGGCGCGCGGCGTCACCGTCATCATGACCAACGCGAAGGTCATCGACACGGTCCTGCACGCCGTCGAGGGCGTGGTCACCGGCACCCCGCCGGTGGTCTTCGCGATCCTGGTGTACGTGGTGAACCTGCCGCTGGCCTTCCTGATCCCCTCCACCTCCGGCCACGCCACGCTCGCCATGCCGATCATGGCGCCGCTGGCCGACTTCGCGCACGTCTCGCGGGCGGTGGTGGTCACGGCCTGGCAGGCGGCGAGCGGCTGGATGAACCTGTGGGTGCCCACCACCGCCGTCGTGATGGGCGGCGTGTCCCTGGCGAAGGTCGGCTACGACCGCTATCTGCGGTTCGTCTGGCCGCTGCTGGCGATCCTCGCCGTGCTCATCTGCGGCTTCGTGGCCCTGGGCGCGGCCCTGACGTGACGTGGGCCGCGCCCCGCGCCCCTCAGTCCAGCAGCTCGTACGCCGGCAGCGTCAGGAAGTCGGCGTAGTCCTCGCTGAGCGCGACCTCCAGCAGCAGGTCGTGGGCCTGCTGCCACGTGCCCGCCGCATCGTCGCCGGCCGCCGCCCGTTCCTCCGCCGCCATCCGGCGCACCAGCGCCTCCGTGACCTTCTCGCCGGTGTCGAGTACGACGCCCGCGTTCACCCACTGCCAGATCTGGGAACGGGAGATCTCCGCCGTCGCCGCGTCCTCCATGAGGTGGAAGATGGCCACCGCGCCCACCCCCCGCAGCCATGCCTCGATGTAGCGGATGCCGACCTGAACGGCATTGCGCAGGCCCGCCGCGGTCGGCCTGGCCTGCAGCGAGCCCACGGCGATGAGCTGATCGGCCGTCACCGCGACGTCCTCGCGGAGCCGGTCCTTCTGGTGCGGCCGGTCGCCCAGGACGGCGTCGAAGCAGGCGCGGGCGACGGGCACGAGGTCGGGGTGGGCGACCCAGGAGCCGTCGAAGCCGTCGGCCGCCTCGCGGTTCTTGTCGGCCCTGACCTTCTCCAGGGCGACCGCGTTGACCTCGGGATCCCGGCGCGAGGGGATGAAGGCCGCCATGCCGCCGATGGCGTGCGCGCCGCGCTTGTGGCAGGTGCGGACGAGCAGTTCGGTGTAGGCGCGCATGAACGGGGCCGTCATCGTCACGGCGTTGCGGTCGGGAAGGACGAACTTCTCCCCGCCGTCACGGAAGTTCTTCACGAGGGAGAAGAGGTAGTCCCAGCGGCCCGCGTTGAGCCCGGAGGCGTGCTCGCGCAGCTCGTAGAGGATCTCCTCCATCTCGTACGCGGCGGTGATCGTCTCGATGAGGACGGTGGCGCGGATCGTGCCCCGGTCCAGACCCACGTACTCCTGCGCGAAGACGAACACGTCGTTCCACAGCCGGGCCTCCAGGTGCGACTCGGTCTTGGGGAGGTAGAAGTACGGTCCCCTGCCGAGGTCGAGCAGCCGGCGCGCGTTGTGGAAGAAGTAGAGGCCGAAGTCGGCCAGTGCCCCGGGGACGGGACGGCCGTCGACGGTCAGGTGCCGCTCGTCGAGGTGCCAGCCGCGCGGCCGCATGACGACCGTCGCGAGCTCGTCGGCGGGCCCGAGGGCGTACGTCCTGCCCTCGGGCGAGGTGAAGTCGATGCGGCGCTCGTAGGCGTCGATGAGGTTCAGCTGGCCGCCCACGACGTTGCGCCAGGCGGGCGCGGACGCGTCCTCGAAGTCGGCGAGCCACACACGGGCACCGGAGTTGAGGGCGTTGATCGTCATCTTGCGGTCGTCGGCCGGCCCGGTGATCTCCACGCGCCGGTCCTGCAGCGCGGCCGGTGCCGCGGCCACGCGCCAGCCGGCGTCGGCGCGGACGGAGGCGGTCTCCGCGAGGAAGTCCAGGCGTCCGGTGCGGGCGATCTCCGCGCGGCGCCCGGCGCGGCGGGCGAGCAGCTCGTCGCGCCGGGGCGTGAACCGGCGGTGCAGGGCGGCGAGGAAGGCGAGCGCCGCATCGGTCAGCACTTCCTCCTGCCGCTCCACGTACGGGGCGTCGACGACGGCCAGCGGGGACGGCGCTGGTGCGGACATGGGCTGTCACTCCTTCAGCGGGCGCGCTGCCCGGAGGCAGCCGCCGGGGTCAGCCGGTCACGGCAGGCGCGGCACGCAGTGCCGCGCGGACGAATGGAGAATATTTTCCTCATGGTGGAAGTTCAAGGGTGCCGGGCGCCGGACCGGAGCCCTCCTCACTCCAGGAGCGCGAGGTCGTCCGGGGTGTCGACGTCGTCCGGCGCCGCGACGTCCGCGCACTCCACGAGCCGTACGGCAGCGCCGTGTTGGCGCAGGTACGCGCGGGCGCCCCGGTCGCCCGTCGCCGAACGGGCGACGCCGTCCCAGTGCTCCCGCCCCAGCAGCACCGGGTGCCCCCGCTCGCCGCCGTACGCCGCCGCCACGAGCCCCGCCCCGGCCCGGTGCGCGGCCAGCACCCGCGCCACCGCCTCCGGGCCGACGCGCGGCTGGTCCACGAGCATCACCAGCGCCGCCGTCGCGTCCGCGGCGGCCGCGAGCGAGGCCAGGCCGGCCACCAGCGAGGAACCCATGCCCTCCGCCCAGCCCGGGTGGTCCACCAGGGCCGCCCCCGGCGGACGGTCGCCGAGCCGCGCCCGCACCGCGGACGCCCCGGCGCCGAGCACCACGTGCACCTGTGCGCACCCGCCCTCCCGCATCACCCGCACCGCACGCTCCACGAGCAGCTCGCCGCCCCGCTGCGCCAGCAGCGCCTTGGGCCGGCCCCCGAGCCGCCGCCCGCCCCCCGCCGCCAGCAACAGCCCCGCCACCGACGCCCGTTTCGCACTCGTGTCCGTCATCGCAGCCATAGGCCCTGCATACCGCATGGGTGACCGGATGTGCGCCGGACGCCAGTTCGTCACCCGCACGTGAACACGCGGCCTGAATTTCGCTGTGCGTGTGGCGCGTCGCACGGAAAGTGGCGTTAACTGATCCGCGCGAGCGCGTGTGTGGGAGGGGGGCAGTCGTGGCGGAAGGCGCCGTTGTGGTGGAAGAGGAGCGAGCGGACCGTTTCGGCGAGGAGCCGGATCCGAGGGCCGGCGAGCTGGGCGCGGCGGTGTCCCGCCTGCGCCGGGCCCTGGCGGGGCACCCCGCCCTCCTACCCGACAGGGACGCGGCCGAGGACGAACTGGCCGCCCTGGACGCGATGGCCCGGGCCGGTGCGACGGACGTCTCCCGGCTGCGGCGTTCCCTCCTGCTCGTGGCCGGTGCCGTCGGTTCCGTCAGCGCCCTGGCACCCGCCCTCGGCGACGTCCGCGCGGCGGTCGAGAGCTTCGGCGGACTGCCGGGCGAGGCCGAGGCCGCGAACGGGCCGGTGAACGGGTCGGCGGACGGCCCGGTGAACGGGGCGCCGGGTGGTGCGCCGGACGAGCGTGCGCTGCCGCGCCCCCGCGAGGGCGCCTGACGCCGCGTGCGGGCCGCTCAGGCGGAGGCGGCCGCCCCGGCGAGCGTCGCCGAGAGCTCGGCCGCCACCTCCTGCAGCAGCGGCACGATCCGCTCCGTCGCCGCCTCGGTGACCCGGCCCGCCGGGCCCGAGACGGAGATGGCCGCGGACGTGGGGGAGTCGGGCACCGGGACCGCGAGGCAGCGGACGCCGATCTCCTGCTCGTTGTCGTCCATCGCGAAGCCCGTCTCGCGCACCCGGGCGAGCTCCTCCAGGAAGCCCTCGGGCGTGGTGATGGTCTTCTCGGTCGCCGCGGGCATGCCCGTACGCCCCAGCAGGGCGCGCACCTCCTCGTCGGGCGACTGGGCCAGCAGCGCCTTGCCGACGCCCGTGGAGTGCGGCAGGACCCGCCGGCCGACCTCGGTGAACATCCGCATCGAGTGCCGCGAGGGCACCTGCGCGACGTACACGACCTCGTCGCCGTCCAGAAGCGCCATGTTGGCGGTCTCGCCGGTCTCGTCGACCAGGCGGGCGAGGTGCGGGCGGGCCCAGGTGCCGAGCAGCCGCGAGGAGCTCTCGCCGAGCCGGATGAGCCGGGGGCCCAGGGCGTACCGCCGGTTGGGCTGCTGGCGGACGTACCCGCAGGCGACCAGCGTGCGCATCAGCCGGTGGATCGTCGGCAGCGGCAGCCCGCTGCTCGCCGACAGCTCGCTCAGTCCGACCTCGCCCCCCGCGTCGGCCATCCGCTCCAGCAGGTCGAAGGCGCGCTCAAGGGACTGGACTCCGCCCGTGGTCGCGGCGGTTCGGGGCTCGGCAGGCGAGGGCACGGCGCTCCTTCCGGGATGGGTGGGCAGCAGCCTACCGGCCGCCGCCGGCCCCACATGGCGGTTTCTGTTCTGAGAAATACGGATTCCGGCATGTGAAAGGGTCTTGACGGCGGTGGGCGGCAATTGAAGACTGCCCGCATCGCGGTTCAACAGACCGTTGACACCGCGTCATCCGGGCTGCCGGGAGGCCGAGGCGTGGACGAGCGCAGGGACCAGAGCACGGAGCGAGGACCGGGCCGGAGCACGGGCCGGGGAACGGGCCGGGGCGCGGATCGCGGCGCGGGCCGGGACGTGGAGCTGGTCCTGCGGTCGACGCGGGTCGTCACCCCCGGGGCCGTGCGCCCCGCCACCGTCGCCGTGACCCGCGGCCGGATCGGCGGCGTCCTGCCGTACGACGAGCCGCCCCCGCCCGGAGCCGCCGTCGAGGACCTCGGGGACGACGTGCTGCTGCCCGGGCTCGTCGACACCCACGTGCACGTGAACGACCCCGGCCGCAGCGCCTGGGAGGGCTTCCCGGCCGCGACCCGCGCGGCGGCCGCCGGCGGCGTCACCACCCTCCTCGACATGCCCCTCAACAGCCTGCCGCCCACCACCACCGTGCCCGGCCTGCACGCCAAGCGGGCCGCCGCCCGCAGCCGGGTGCACACCGACGTCGGGTTCTGGGGCGGCGCGCTGCCCACCAACGTCGCCGACCTGGGACCGCTGCACGAAGCGGGCGTCTTCGGCTTCAAGTCCTTCCTCTCCCCGTCCGGCGTCGAGGAGTTCCCGCACCTGGACCGCGCCGCCCTCGACACCGTCGCCCGGGAGGTCGCCGGCCTCGGCGCCCTGCTCATCGTGCACGCCGAGGACCCCGGGCACCTGGAGCGCGCCCCGCGCTGCGGCGGCCCGCGCTACGCCGACTTCCTCGCCTCCCGCCCCCGCGCCGCCGAGAACGAGGCCGTCGGCGCGCTGCTGGCCGCCGCCCGTCGGCACGGCACGCGCGTCCACGTCCTGCACCTGTCCTCCGCCGAGGCTCTGCCCGCGCTCGCCGCCGCCCGGGCCGACGGCGTACGGGTCACCGTCGAGACCTGCCCGCACTTCCTCACCCTGACCGCCGAGGAAGTCCCCGACGGCGCCACCGAGTTCAAGTGCTGCCCGCCCATACGCGAGGCGGCCAACCAGGACGCGCTCTGGGCCGGACTGGCCGAGGGGACGATCGACTGCATCGTCTCCGACCACTCGCCCTGCACCGCCGACCTCAAGGACGGCGACTTCGGCACGGCCTGGGGCGGCATCTCCTCCCTCCAACTGGGCCTGTCCGCCGTCTGGACCGCGGCGCGGCGGCGCGGGCACGCCCTCCACGACGTGGCCCGCTGGATGTCCACCGCCCCCGCCGCCCTCGCCGGCCTCGACCGCAAGGGCGCCATCGCACCCGGCCACGACGCCGACTTCGCCGTCCTCGCCCCCGACGAGACCTTCACCGTCGACCCCGCCGCCCTCCACCACCGCAACCCCGTCACCGCCTACGCGGGCCGGACCCTGCACGGGGTCGTACGGTCCACGTGGCTGCGCGGCCGCAAGATCGCCGACCGCGGCGCCGTTTCCCCCGAGCCCACCGGCCGACTCCTGGAGCGCACATGAGCACGCCCGGCATACCCGGCACCTCTTCCTCCTCCTTCCTCGGGGCCGCGAGCCCCTACGCGGGCGGCGACCCCTACGCCGACTACCGCACCGCCGACTTCCCCTTCACCGTCCTCCCCGACCTCGCCGACCGGCGGCTGGGCGCCGCCGTGATCGCCGCGAACGACGAGTTCTTCGCCGAGCGGGAGAACCTGCTCACGCCGGGCCCCGCCCGCTTCGACCCCGGGCACTACGGGCACAAGGGCAAGGTCATGGACGGCTGGGAGACCCGCCGCCGGCGCGGCCCCTCCGGCGAGAGCCCGCACCCCGAGGACGCGGACCACGACTGGGCCCTGGTCCGCCTCGGCGCCCCCGGCACCGTCCACGGCGTCGTCGTCGACACCGCCCACTTCCGCGGCAACCACCCCCAGGCCGTCAGCGTCGAGGCCACGGCACTGCCCGGCACCCCGTCCCCCCGGGAACTGCTCGCCGACGACGTGACGTGGACCCCCCTCGTGCCGCGCACCCCCGTCGGCGGACACGCCGCCAACGGCTTCCCGGTGGAGAGCCCGCGCCGCTTCACCCACGTCCGCCTGCGCCAGTACCCCGACGGCGGCGTGGCCCGCCTGCGTGTCCACGGCGAGGCCCTGCCCGACCCCGCCTGGCTCGCGGCCCTGGGCACCTTCGACCTCGCCGCCCTGGAGAACGGCGGCCACGCCGAGGACGCCTCCGACCGCTTCTTCTCCTCCCCGGCCAACACCATCCATCCGGGCCGCTCCCACCGGATGGACCACGGCTGGGAGACGCGCCGCCGCCGCGACAAGGGCAACGACTGGGTGCGCTACCGCCTCACCGGGCAGTGCGTGCCGAGGGCCGTCGAGATCGACACCGGCTGCTACAAGGGCAACGCGGCCGGGTGGGCCGCCCTGTCCGTGCTCGACGCCACCACCGGCGCCGACCCGGCCGACCGCACCACCGGCTGGACGGAGGTGCTGCCCCGCACCCGCCTCCAGCCCGACACCGTGCACCGCTTCCCGCTGCCGGACGCGCCCACCGCCACCCACGCCCGGATCGACATCTACCCCGACGGGGGTGTCGCACGGCTGCGCCTCCACGGTTCGCTGACCGACGCCGGGGCGCGTCAGCTGTCGGCGAGGGTGTTCCAGAACATCGACTCGTAGTCCTGGAGGAGCCGCCCGTAGCGGTGCGCCAGCGGCTCCGAGAGCCGGCCGTCCGCCAGCCCCTCCGCGACCGCCCCGAGCGCCTTCTGCGCGCCGTCCGGATCGGGGTCGGCGAAGAAGTCGAAGAAGCCGCAGGCCGTGTCGGCGAAGCCGTAGTGGGTGCGCAGGGCGCGGCTGACGGTGGCGCAGTAGCCGCCCCAGGCCGCGAAGTTGGCGGTGAGGGCCACCACCGCGTCCACCGGCTCGGCGCCCAGGGCCAGCCAGGCCGCGTACGCCGGGTACGCCTGACAGCCGGCCCGCGGTTCGTGGGCCCGCACCGCCTCCTCGTCCAGCCCGCAGGCGGCCGCGAGCGGAGGCAGGAGGCCGAGCGCGAGGACCTCGCCGAGCGCGAGGTGGTCGAAGAAGGCCGCGACGGCCGGCTGTCCCCGTCCGGCGGCGCGGGCGGCGAGGTGCAGGAAGCTGCGGCGGTCGCCGGTGATGACGTGGTGCTGCTCCAGGGCGAGGGCCGCGACGGCCGTGCGCGGAGCGGCCCCCGAGGCGATCAGGGAGACGAGGCGGTTGGCGCCGGGCGGCAGTGCGCGCACGGCGTCGTCGAGGACTTCCCGGGCGGTACGGGCCATGGGCCCAGGGTAGCCACGACCGTCACCGCGCCCCGCCGAGATAGAAGAGGAGGAAGAAGAAGGCCACGATGAAGTGGACGGCGACGAGGTAGATGAAGACGCGGACCGTCATGCCCATCGGGGCGCGGTCCTCTTCCAGGTAGTCCTTCGCGTGGTCGCTCACGGCATTGCCCTCCGGGTCGGTGCGGCCCCGCCGAGGCACAGCCCGGCGGCGCTGCTCTGCATCAGCGTGTGCATGAACAGAAGGTCCACCCCGCCACCCGACGCGGCCGCGATGCGGTGGGGGGTGAGGGAGTCGAAGTGGGCCGCGTCCCCGGGGTCGAGCAGGTGCACGCTCTCGCCGAGGGTCAGCCGCAGCCGGCCGCCGGTGACGTAGAGCCACTCCTCGCCCGGGTGCACCCGCACCAGGTCCTCCTGGCCGCCCCGGCCCTGCGGCACGTGCAGCCGCAGGGCCTGCATGGCCCGCCCCGAGCCGCCCGCCCGCCAGTAGGTCCAGCCACCGGCCTCCTGCGCCTCCATCCGGTCGGCGCGTACGATCGGATCGCGGCCCTCGGGCACCTCGCCCAGCAGGTCGGAGACGGTCGTCCCGTAGGTGCGCGCCAGGGCCAGCAGCATCGGCAGGGACGGCGTCCGCTGCCCGGTCTCCAGCCGGGAGAGGTGGGCGGGGGAGAGCCCCGCCCGCGCGGCGGCGGCCTCAAGGGTCAGCCCGCTGCGCCGGCGCAGGGCCCGCAACTGCGGTGCCACGGCGGGCAGGTCGTCTGCACTCATGCTTCCGGTATAGCCGGGTCGTACCTCAGGGGCAAAAGTTTTGCCTCAGAGGCAAAGCCTCCCCCATGTGCCCCTCCGACCGTGGTGAACGTCAGGAAAACATTAAATATTGGCGTTGACATGACATGTGCTACGCGCGTCATGCTGTGCGTATGACAACCCCCCATCGCTTCGTGCGAGTTGCCGCCCTCGCCGCCCTGGCCTCGACGCTGCTCGTCAGTACGCCCGCCGTCGCCGCCACCGCCCCGGCCGTCGCACCGGCCGTCCACAGCGCCGCGGCCGTGAAGACCGTCGGCGACATCTGCTACTCCGACCTGCCCTCGCAGGCTCACGACACCCTGCGCCTGATCGACGCGGGCGGCCCCTTCCCGTACCCGAAGGACGGGACGGTCTTCTCCAACCGTGAGCGCGTCCTGCCCAGGCAGTCGAGCGGCTACTACCACGAGTACACCGTGGTGACCCCCGGCTCCCCGGACCGCGGTGCGCGCCGCATCGTCGCCGGCCAGAAGGCGCACGAGGACTACTACACCGGGGACCACTACGCGACCTTCGACCTGGTCGACTTCGGCTGCTGACCCCGCCCGCCCCGGGTCCCGCCCCCTTCGCCGGGGCGGGACCTTTTTCTTGATCGTTCTGTACCTACTGGTATGTACACTGGTGATCATGAGTACCCCGGAACGGCTCATCGAGAGCACCCGCGAACTCCTGTGGGAACGCGGATACGTCGGCACCAGCCCGAAGGCCATCCAGCAGCGCGCCGGGGCCGGGCAGGGCAGCATGTACCACCACTTTGCCGGCAAGCCCGACCTGGCCCTCGCCGCGATCACGCGCACGGCCGAGGAACTGCGCGCCGCCGCGGAGGCGCAGTTCGCCGGGCCCGGCACGGCCGTGGAGCGCATCGCCGCGTACCTGCGGCGCGAGCGGGACGTCCTCAAGGGCTGCCCCGTCGGCCGCCTCACCCAGGACCCGGACGTCATGGCGGACCCGGCGCTGCGCGCCCCGGTCGACGAGACCTTCGCCTGGTTGCGGGAGCGGCTCGCCTCCGTGCTGGCCGAGGGCCGTGACCGCGGCGAGCTGGCCGCGGCCCTCGACCCCGCCGCCACGGCGTCGACCGTCGTGGCCGTGCTGCAGGGCGGCTACGTCCTGGCCCGGGCGGCCGGCTCCGACGAGCCGTTCCGGCAGGCCGTCGACGGCGTGCTCGGCCTGCTGGCCGCGCACTCCGCCGCGTGACCGTCACCGAGACCACCACCGCGCAGCCGCCGAGCGCTGCGCCCTGAGAAGGGGAGCCTTCCCGTGTACGCCATGCAGTACGAGATCACCCTGCCCGCCGACTACGACATGAACGTCATCCGGAATCGGGTGGCGACCCGTGGCCACGCCCTCGACGACCGTGCCGGGCTGGGGCTGAAGGCATACGTCATCCGCGAACGCGGCGTCGACGGCTCGCCGGTCAACCAGTACGCCCCCTTCTATCTGTGGGCGGAGACCGGCGCGATGAGCCGGTTCCTGGTCGGCGGCGGCGGATTCCAGGGCATCATCGGCGACTTCGGGCGACCCGCCGTCCACCACTGGACGGGCATCGCGTGCGAGGCGGGCCCGGCCCGGGCCGCCGCCCCGCGCGCGGCCTCCCGGCGGCTGACGCCGCTGCCGGCCGGGGCCGACCCCGCCGCCCTGGTCGAGGACGCGCTGGGTGAACTGCGCGACCTGGCCCGCACCGAGGGCGTGCACACCGCGGCGCTGGCCCTCGACCCGCGCCACTGGCAGCTGCTGCGGTTCGTCCTGTGGGAGACGGCCGTCCCGGCGACGGCCGGCACGCAGGACGAGCGCTACGAGGTGCTGCACCTCTCCGCGCCGCACCTGGACGCGATCCGGGCAGGGCGCCAGTGGTGAGGGCGGTCGTCGCCGTCCGACGGGGGCCGATTGTCACTGCTTCCCGTTAACGTTTTGGTGGAACGACGTCCGGGGAGGCACGACACCCACGCACTTCGAGAAGGGCGGCGAACTTCCGTGTACCGCTGGGAGATCACCCGGGCCGCGCTGGCCCAAGGCGTCCTGGCCCAGGTCCGTGGCGACAGCTACGACCAGGCCGCATCGACGGCGGGCACCCTGCTCTCCGCGGGGATCACGAGCCTGGAGATATCCCTCACCACGCCCTTCGCCCTGGAGGCCGTCACCACGCTCGCCCGTGAGGTCGGCGACGAGGCCATCATCGGCGCGGGCGCCGTGCTCGACGCGGCCTCCGCCCGGATGGCCATCGACGCCGGCGCCCGCTTCCTGACCTCGCCGGGCCTCGACGCCGGGGTCATCCGCACCGGCCACCGCTACGGCGTGCCGGTCTTCCCGGGCGTCGCGACGCCCACCGAGCTGCTGCGCGCCATGGAGCTGGGCGCCGACGCGCTCATGCTCTTCCCCGCGGCGGGCCGGCACCCCGACTGGGTCGGCGCGGTGCGGGCCGAGCTGCCGCAGGCGCCGCTGGTTCCCAGCGGCGGGATATCGGTCGACAGCGCGCCCGACTGGATCGCCGCCGGCGCCGTCGCCTGCGGCATGGGCGCGGAACTCTCCGAGGGGGACCGCGACGCGGTGGCCAAGCGGGCCGGGGAGCTCCTCGGCCGCCTGGCGGAGGCCGGCCGCCGCTGCGCCTGACGGTGGTGCAACCCGTGGAGCAGCAGGTGCGGTTGAGGCTCCTCCTCGCGACGGATGCCCGGCGCCCGTACGCCATCGTACGGTGAAGCGGTCGAGGGGCGGCCGGCCCGGGGCCCCTCCGCCGAATTCTCCGACGATCAGGGGGTAGTGCCATGGGGGCGACCACGGACGACGCGGTGGGCGGCATCGTCGACCTGGCGGCGATGGGCGGGCAGTTCGCCCGCGACCCGTACAGCGTCTACGCCCGGCTGCGCGAGCAGGGTCCGGTGCACCGGGTGCGGATGCCGGAGGGCGCCGAGTGCTGGCTCGTCGTCGGCTACGACGAGGTGCGGGCCGCGCTCAACGACCCCCGGCTCTCCAAGGACTGGGCGAACGCCTCCGAGCACGTGGGCCTGCCGGTGGTCGCCCCCGGCCCGCACATGCTGATCACCGACGAGCCGCACCACACCCGGCTGCGCAGGCTCGCCGCCAAGGAGTTCACCCCGCGGCGCGTCGAGGCGCTCGCCCCGCGCGTCCAGCAGCTCACCGACGACCTGCTGGACGCCATGCTGGCCGCCCCGGACCGCCGCGCCGACCTCGTCGAGGCGCTGTCCTTCCCGCTGCCCATGGGGGTCATCTGCGAACTCCTGGGCGTGCCCGACCTCGACCGCGCCGCCTTCCGCCACTGGTCGAACACCGCCATAGGATCCGCCCCGCCGAAGGTGAAGGCCGAGGCGGCCGCAGAGGTCGCCGCCTACCTCGCCCGACTGGTCGACGACAAGCGCGAGCGGCCCGGCGACGACCTGATGAGCGCCCTGATCCGCACCACCGACGAGGACGGCGACCGGCTCTCGCCCCGCGAGCTCCTCGGCATGGCCTGGGTGCTGCTCGTCGCGGGCCACGAGACGACCGTCAACCTGATCTCCAACGGCGTCCTCGCCCTGCTCACCCACCCCGCCCAGCTGGCCGAGCTGCGCGCGGACCCCGGGCTGCTGGACAACGCGGTCGAGGAGATGCTCCGCTACGACGGCCCCGTGGAGACCTCCACCTTCCGCTTCACCACCGCGCCCATGGACATCGGCGGCACGCTCGTGCCGGGCGGCGGCGAGCTCGTGCTCGTCGCCATCGCCGACGCCGACCACGACCCCGCCCGCTTCCAGGAGCCCGGCCGCTTCGACATCCACCGTGACCCCCGCGGCCACGTCGCCTTCGGCCACGGCATCCACTACTGCGTGGGCGCCCCGCTGGCCCGGCTGGAGGCCAGGATCGCCGTCCGCTCGTTGCTGGAGCGGTGCCCCGACCTCGCCCTGGACGCCCACCCGGCCGCACTGACCTGGCGGGAGGGCCTGCTGATGCGCGGCCCGCACCACCTGCCCGTCCGGTTCTGACCCCCCCATGGCTCATGTCAGGACAATCGGACCTCCGGACTTCCCGTCATCAGGTCCCGGGGCTACGCTCCCTCCGTGGCGAAGCACCAACCCCTTCAGTTCTCCCTCGACCGCAGCAGTCCGGTCCCGCTCTACTTCCAGCTGTCCCAGCAGCTCGAAGCCGCCATCGAGCGGGGTGAGCTCGCCCCCGGCAGCCTCCTCGGCAACGAGATCGACCTCGCCGGGCGGCTGGGCCTGTCCCGGCCCACCGTCCGGCAGGCCATCCAGTCGCTGGTCGACAAGGGCCTGCTCGTACGCCGCCGCGGCGTGGGCACCCAGGTCGTGCACAGCCAGGTCAGGCGTCCGCTGGAGCTGAGCAGCCTCTACGACGACCTGGAGGCGGCCGGCCAGAAGCCCGCCACCCGGGTGCTGCGCCACACCGTCGAGCCGGCGACCGCCGAAGTGGCCGCGGCCCTCGGCGTCACCGAGGGGGCCGACGTCGTGCTCGTCGAGCGGCTGCGCCTCGCGCACGGCGAGCCCGTGGCCCGGCTGCGCAACCACCTCCCCGCCGGGCTGCTCGACCTCGACCAGGACACGCTGGAGAACACCGGCCTCTACCGGCTGATGCGCATCGCCGGCATCACCCTGCACAGCGCCCGCCAGAGCATCGGCGCCCGTGCGGCCACCGCCGCCGAGGCGGAGCTGCTCGCCGAGCCGGAAGGGGCGCCGCTGCTGACGATGGAGCGCACGACCTTCGACGACACGGGCCGCGCCGTGGAGTTCGGCTCCCATCTCTACCGGGCCTCGCGGTACGCGTTCGACTTCCAGCTGCTGGCCCGCCCCTGAGCTGTCATGGCGTAAGAATGTTCTGACAAAGTCTTGACGTGTTGTGGCGCCCGCCACTACACATCCACCCACAAGGACCAGGGAGGGAACGCCCGGCACGGCACCGCCGACGCCCCGGCCGACGGCGGTGACGGATGGTGACGGATACTTGGGCGGTTGGGCCCGCTGAGCGGGCCCAACCGCACCGTGACAGACAGTGGAAGGGCAAGTCCTCGTGGCAAGGGTTCGGACAGGCGTACGTGCGGTGAGCGCCGTGCTGGCAGCGGTGCTCGGCGCCACACTGGCGGGGTGCAGCAGCACGGGCGGCAAGCGCGCCGAGGAGCGGGCCGCCAAGGCCGCCCAGGGCCGCGCCGCGGTCGACACCCCCCGGTGGACCTTCGCAATGGTCACCCACTCGGGCGATGGCGACACCTTCTGGGACATCGTCCAGAGCGGTGCCAAGCAGGCGGCCGCCAAGGACAACATCAAATTCCTCTACGCACACGACGTCGAGGGGAACAAGCAGGCACAGAACGTGCAGGCCATGATCGACCAGAAGGTCGACGGCCTGATCGTCACGCTCGCCAAGCCCGACGCCATGAAGGACGTCGTCGCCAAGGCGAAGAAGGCCGGCATCCCGGTCATCACCGTGAACTCCGGCTCCGACAAGTCCAAGGAGTTCGGCGCGCTCACCCACATCGGCCAGGACGAGACGATCGCCGGCGAGGCCGTCGGCGAGCAGCTCAACGAGCGCGGCCGGAAGAAGGCCGTCTGCGTCCTGCACGAGCAGGGCAACGTGGGCCACGAGCAGCGCTGCGAGGGCGTCAAGAAGAGCTTCAAGGGCGACCTGCAGAACCTCTACGTCGAGGGCACGAACATGCCCAACGTGCAGTCGTCCATCGAGGCGAAGCTGCAGTCCGACAAGGACATCGACTCCGTCGTGACCCTCGGCGCCCCCTTCGCCCCCACCGCCGTCAAGGCCGCCGAGCAGGCCGGCAGCAAGGCCGAGGTCGCCACCTTCGACCTCAACGCCAAGGTCGCCGACGCCCTGCAGAAGGGCACCCTCGCCTTCGCCGTCGACCAGGACCCGTACCTCCAGGGCTACGAGGCGGTCGACCTCCTGTGGCTCTACCGGTACAACCGCGACATGCTCGGCGGCGGCCGCCCGGTCCTGACCGGCCCGCAGATCGTCACCAAGGACGACGCCAAGGTCCTCGCCGAGTACGCCAAGCGGGGCACACGATGAGCGCAGCGACAGCACAGGCCGACGAACGACTGGTCCACCGCAGCATGCTGCGCCGCATGATCGGCCGCCCCGAGCTGGGCGCGGTCGTCGGCGCCGCGGCGGTCTTCCTCTTCTTCTCGTTCGCGGCCGACAGCTTCCTGAGGGCGTCGAGCCTCTCCACGGTCCTCTACGCGTCCTCCACGATCGGCATCATGGCCGTCCCGGTGGCGCTGCTGATGATCGGCGGCGAGTTCGACCTGTCGACGGGCGTCATGGTCACGACGTCGGCCCTGGTCTCGTCGATGTTCAGCTACCAGATGACGGCGAACGTCTGGGTGGGCGTGGGGGTCTCCCTCCTGACCACCCTGGCGATCGGCTTCTTCAACGGCTTCATGCTGACCCGCACCAAACTGCCGAGCTTCATCATCACCCTCGGCACGTTCCTGATGCTGACGGGCCTGAACCTGGGCTTCACCAAGCTCATCAGCGGCACGGTCTCCACCAAGACGATCGGCGACATGGAGGGCTTCGACTCCGCCCGCACGGTCTTCGCCTCCCACCTCACCATCGGCGGGGTCGACCTGCAGGTGACCATCCTGTGGTGGCTGGCCCTGGTCGCCGTGGCGACGTGGATCCTCCTGCGCACCCGCGTGGGCAACTGGATCTTCGCGGTCGGCGGCGGCGCGGACGCGGCCCGGGCGGTCGGCGTCCCCGTCAACAAGACCAAGATCGGCCTCTACATGGCCGTCGCCTTCTGCGCCTGGATCTCGGGCCAGCACCTGCTGATGTCCTACGACGTCGTCCAGTCGGGCGAGGGCGTGGGCAACGAGTTCCTGTACATCATCGCGGCCGTCATCGGCGGCTGCCTGATGACCGGCGGCTACGGCTCGGCCATCGGCTCCGCGGTCGGCGCGTTCATCTTCGGCATGACCAGCAAGGGCATCGTGTACGCGCAGTGGAACCCGGACTGGTTCAAGTTCTTCCTCGGCGCCATGCTCCTCCTGGCGACCCTGCTGAACGCCTGGGTCCGTAAGCGTGCGGAGGCAACCAAGTGAGCCCCCTGGTCAAGCTCACGGACGTGAGCAAGTTCTACGGCAACATCCGCGCGCTGGAGGGCGTCTCCCTGGAGGTCCACGCCGGCGAGATCACCTGCGTCCTCGGCGACAACGGCGCGGGCAAGTCGACCCTCATCAAGATCATCGCGGGTCTGCACCAGCACGACGAGGGAACCTTCGAGATCGAGGGCGAAGAGGCGAAGCTGGCCTCCCCCCGCGAGGCTCTGAACCAGGGCATCGCCACGGTCTACCAGGACCTGGCGGTCGTCCCCCTGATGCCGGTCTGGCGGAACTTCTTCCTCGGCTCGGAGCCGACGAAGGGGGCGGGCCCCTTCAAGCGCCTCGACGTGCAGAAGATGCGCGAGACGACCCGCGCGGAGCTGCTCCGCATGGGCATCGACCTGCGCGACGTCGACCAGCCGATCGGCACGCTCTCGGGCGGCGAGCGCCAGTGCGTGGCGATCGCCCGGGCGGTGTACTTCGGGGCCAAGGTCCTCGTCCTGGACGAGCCGACCGCCGCGCTCGGCGTGAAGCAGTCCGGCGTGGTCCTGAAGTACGTCGCGGCCGCCCGTGACGCGGGCCTGGGCGTGGTCTTGATCACGCACAACCCGCACCACGCGTACCTGGTCGGCGACCGCTTCGTCCTGCTCAAGCGGGGTGCGATGGCGGGCAGCCACGGCAAGAACGAGATCGCCCTCGACGAACTGACCCGCCAGATGGCGGGCGGCAGTGAGCTCGACCAGCTCAGCCACGAGCTGGAGCGGGCGCCGGGGCCGGACGTGATCGGCGGCAAGCCGGTCGTCACCGACGAGGACGCCTGACGGCGTCGGCGCCCGGCCACGGGTCCTGCGCCTTCGGCGGGGGGCTTCGCCACCCACCCACCCGGCACCGTCACTCACTGCGTAGTGACGTGAGGGGACGGACCGAGGACGGCCTGTGGACGGGCCGACGGCGTGAGGGGCCGGGGTGGGGCGGGCCCTGGCAGGGGGCGTGAAGCGTTATGTGCGGCGGCGTTCGGAGCACGCTGGACGGCTGAGGGTTGCCGTAAATAATGCAGCCCCCAGAAGGGCCCGCCCCACCCCGGCCCCGCCCCACAGCCAAACCCGCCGTTTCGCCGCGCAAGGCGCCGGTGAGGCACAATCGGCCAGGACCACCGACCGAGGCCCTGGCCTCCCGAGACCACCGCAGGGGCAACGACCGCGATGAGCATGTACCGCGAGCGGGTACACCGGGGCACCGCCACAGCGACCGTGCTCCGCACGGTCGGCACACGCGAGCGGCGCTCGCACCTCACCGCCCCCCGCGTCCCCACCGTCGGCATCGACATCGGCGGCACCAAGGTCATGGCCGGCGTCGTCGACGCCGACGGCAACATCCTGGAGAAGCTCCGCACGGAGACCCCGGACAAGTCCAAGAGCCCCAAGGTCGTCGAGGACACCATCGTCGAGCTCGTCCTCGACCTCTCCGACCGCCACGACGTCCACGCCGTGGGCATCGGTGCCGCCGGCTGGGTCGACGCCGACCGCAACCGCGTCCTCTTCGCCCCGCACCTTTCCTGGCGCAACGAGCCGCTGCGCGACCGCCTCGCCGGCCGCCTCGCCGTTCCCGTCATGGTCGACAACGATGCCAACACGGCCGCCTGGGCCGAGTGGCGCTTCGGCGCCGGCCGGGGCGAGGACCACCTGGTCATGATCACCCTCGGTACGGGCATCGGCGGTGCCATCCTGGAGGACGGTCAGGTCAAGCGCGGCAAGTTCGGCGTCGCCGGCGAGTTCGGCCACATGCAGGTCGTGCCCGGCGGCCACCGCTGCCCCTGCGGCAACCGCGGCTGCTGGGAGCAGTACAGCTCCGGCAACGCCCTGGTCCGCGAGGCCCGTGAGCTCGCCGCCGCGGAGTCGCCGGTCGCCTACGGCATCATCGACCGCGTCGGCGGCAACATCCCCGAGATCACCGGCCCGCTCATCACCGAGCTGGCTCGGGAGGGCGACGCCATGTGCGTCGAGCTCCTCCAGGACATCGGCCAGTGGCTGGGCGTCGGCATCGCCAACCTGGCCGCCGCCCTCGACCCCTCCTGCTTCGTCATCGGCGGTGGCGTCAGCGCCGCCGACGACCTGCTGATCGGCCCGGCCCGGGACGCCTTCCGCCGGCACCTCACCGGGCGCGGCTACCGCCCGGAGGCCCGGATCGTCAAGGCACAGCTGGGCCCCGAGGCCGGCATGGTCGGCGCCGCCGACCTGGCCCGTCTCGTCGCCCGCCGTTTCCGCCGCGCCAACCGGCGCCGCGTCGAGCGCTACGAGCGGTACGCACGGGCGGGCCGGGGATGAGCACCATGGAACACACGGACCGCAAGAACGAGCCGGCCGGCGAGGACGGCCCGGGCGGCGACGCCACCCGGGGCGGCACTCCGCGCGGCGCTCAGGGCGGCACCCCGGGCGACACTCCGCCGGCCGCCCGCCGGGCCCGCCCCTGGGTGAAGCCCGTCGTCATCTTCCTGCTGCTCGCCATCCCGGCCGGCTACCTCTACATCTCCGCGATGCAGAGCCGCAAGGGCAGCACCACCAAGCGCGAGGAGGCCGTCTCCAAGGGCCTGGAGGAGGGCTGGCCGTCCAAGGTCCAGCGGCGCATCTACGGCATGACGGTTCCGGCCTACGCCACCGACGTCGCCCACTACGAGACCAACTCCTGGCGCACGAGCTCGCTGTACCTGCAGTTCACGACCAACCGCAAGAAGCTCGACAAGTGGCTCAAGCAGGTCGGCACGAACCGGGCGGCCCTCCAGGACGGCCGCATCACCATCGACGCGGACGAGGCGGCGGTGGTCGGCTGGAAGTTCGGCAGCGGACACCACTGGAAGGGCACGGTCCGGGAACAGGACAAGCCCAAGCCGAACTTCCAGATCACGGCCAACATGGACAACCCGGACCGGCCCCGGGTGTTCGTGATCTCCACCGTGACCCCCTGAGGCGGGGCCGCCCCACCGGCGGATAGCGTGGCGCGGGTGAGTGAGCAGCAGACCCGTTCTTCCCAGCAGTCCCTCCAGCACCGGTTCGACGGGCCTGAGGACGCCCCCGTCCTCGTCCTCGGCCCCGCGCTGGGCACGACGTGGCACATGTGGGACCGGCAGGTGCCCGAGCTGACCCGGCACTGGCGGGTCCTCCGCTTCGACCTGCCGGGCCACGGCGGCGCCCCGGCCGAGCCCGCCGCCACCGTCGGCGACCTCGCCGACCGGCTGCTGGCCACGCTCGACGGGCTCGGCGTCGAGCGCTTCGGGTACGTGGGCTGCTGCGTCTCCGGTGCCGTCGGCACCGACCTGGCCCTGCGCCACCCGCACCGGCTCGCCTCCCTGGCCGTCGTCGGTTCCGCCGCGCACTTCGCCGTCGCCGACCGCTGGGGCCCGCGTGCCGCGGAGGTGCGCGCGAACGGGCTCGAACCGGTCGCCCTCTCCGCGCCCGAGCGCTGGTTCACGCCCGCGTTCGGCGGCGCGCAGCCCGCGATCGTGGACTGGGCCGTCCAAATGGTGCGCACGACCGACCTCCACAGCTACGCGGCGGCCTGCGAGGCCCTTGCCGCGTTCGACGCACGGGCGGAGCTGGGCCGGATCGGCGCCCCGACGCTGGTGATCGTCGGGTCCGACGACCAGGTGACGCCGGCCGCGGAGGCCCGGGTCCTGGTGGCGGGCATCCACGACGCCCGCCTGGCGGTGGTGCCGGCGGCGCGTCACCTGACGCCGGTGGAACAGCCCGCGGCCGTCACGGACCTGCTGGTCCGCCACTTCTCCGCGCCCTGGCAGCCGGCACCGGCCCCGGCCGGATTCGGAGCCCCGCCCGCGTCCTCGGCGGGCGCGGGCGCCGGCACGGGCCCAGCGGCTGGGGCCGCTGCCACGGCACCGGTTCCGGGGGCGGTGGGCGACGGGGTTTCCGTGCCGCAGCCGGCGGTCGTCGAGCCGTCGGCGGCAGCTGCGGACGCCGGGGAACCGGGCGGTGGTCCTCGCCCCGTTCCCGGGTTCGGGCCCGGCCCCGCCGTGGTGCCCGGTGCCGTCCCGGCCCCGGCGCCCGTCCCCGACCCGGCGACCGCGGGCGTACCTTCCGGCCCGGTCAGCCGAGAGAACGGCAACCCGTACGCAACGCCGAGCGCGACCCCGGGGGGCACGGCCCCCGGCCACGGCACCGGTGCGGGCACCGCCACCGGGACCGGCACCGGAGTCGGCACCGGTACTGACACCAAGACCGGCACAGGGACCAGCACCAGCACCGGCACTGGCATAGGTGCGGGCACCGGCACCAGGACCGGGGCCGGGAGTGGCACCGGCATCGAAACCGGCACTGACACCGGAGCCAGGAAGGGGGCCGGCACAGGTGCCCCGTCGGCCGCGGAGGCCGACCCGTACGCCGCAGGTCTGCGCATCCGCGCCGAGGTGCTCGGCGGCGAGGACCGGTCGCGGGAGCGGACCGGCTTCGGAGCCGCCTACGAAGACTTCGTCACCCGCATGACCTGGGGCGGGACCTGGGCGCGGCCCGGGCTGGACCGGCGCACCCGGTTCCTCCTCACGCTCACTGCCCTCACCGCGGGCGGTCACCTCGACGAGCTGGCCGTGCACGTGCGGGCCGCCCTGAGCGCCGGCGTCACCGCCGACGAGATAGAGGAAACGTTGCTGCACGCGGCGACGTACTGCGGGGTGCCGGCCGCCGGGGCGGCCATCTCGGTGGCCGCACGCGTCGTGGCCCAAGAGGCACCGGCTTCCTGACCGAACCGCCCGGGTCTGGCCCCCGGGTCTGGCCCCCGGGTCCGGCCCCCCGGGTCCGGCCCCCCGGGTCCGGCCCCCGGGTCCGGCCCCCCGGCCGGTGCCCTGGGCCGGCCGTCCGGTCCGGCTCCGCCCAGGCCGGCTCCGCCCTGGCCGGCCTCCCCGGGTCCGGCCCCCGGGTCCGGCCAGCCGCCCCCGCCGCCCGCCCGGGTGACGCGCCCCCCCCGGGGCCGCCCCCCCCCGGGGCCGCCCCCCCCGGGGCCGCCCCCCCCCGGGGCCGCCCCCCCCCGGGGCCGCCCCCCCGGGGCCGCCCCCCCCGGGGCCGCCCCCCCCCGGGGCCGCCCCGCCCGTCCCTTCCGGTCCTCCGGTCCGGCCGGTGCAAGATGGGGGGATGAAGCTGATCAAGCAGAGTCACGCCTGTGTCCGTCTGGAGAAGGACGGCCGCACGCTCGTCATCGATCCCGGAGTTTTCAGCGAGGAGGACGCGGCCGTCGGTGCGGACGTCGTCCTCGTCACCCACGAGCACCCCGACCACTTCGACGAGGGCCGGCTGCGCGCCGGGCTGGAGGCCAACCCGGCCGCGGAGCTGTGGACCCTGCGCAGCGTCGCCGAGCGGGTTTCGGCGGCCTTCCCGGGGCGGGTGCACACGGTCGGTGAGGGCGACGCCTTCACGGCCGCGGGCTTCGACGTCCAGGTGCACGGGCAGCTGCACGCCGTGATCCACCCGGACATCCCGCGGATCACCAACGTCGGCTACTTCGTGGACGGTTCGGTCTTCCACCCCGGCGACGCCCTGACCCTCCCGGGGCAGCCGGTCGACACGCTGATGGTGCCGGTCATGGCGCCCTGGAACAAGGTCGCCGAGGTCATCGACTACCTCCGCGAGGTCGGGCCGCGGCGGGCGATCGACATCCACGACGCGCTGCTCACGGACCTCGCCCGGCCGGTCTACGACCGGATGCTGGGCCCGGACGGGCCGGGCGCCGGCGGCACCGAGCACACGCGCATGGTCACCGGTCAGAGCATCGAGCTCTGACTGTCGGACCCTCCCGTTAGGGTGGCTGCATGCGCATCGCCACCTGGAACGTGAACTCGATCACCGCCCGTCTCCCGAGGCTGCTGGCCTGGCTGGAGAGCAGCGGCACGGATGTGCTGTGCGTCCAGGAGACCAAGTGCACGGCCGAGCAGTTCCCCGCCGACGCCCTGCGCGAGCTGGGCTACGAGTCGGCGGTCCACGCCACCGGCCGGTGGAACGGCGTGGCCCTGGTCTCCCGGGTCGGCCTGGAGAACGTCGTCCACGGCCTGCCCGGCGGCCCCGCCTACGAGGACGCGCAGGAGCCGCGGGCCGTGTCCGCGGACTGCGGCCCCGTGCGTCTGTGGTCGGTCTACGTGCCCAACGGCCGCGAGGTCGGCCACGCCCACTACACGTACAAGCTCCACTGGCTGGAGACGCTGCGTGACGTGGTCGCCGCCGACGCGGCGGGGGAGCGGCCGTTCGCGGTCCTCGGCGACTTCAACATCGCCCCCACCGACGCGGACGTCTTCGACCCCGCCGTCTTCGAGGGCGCCACGCACGTCACGCCCGCCGAGCGTGCCGCCCTCGCGGCGCTGCGCGACGCCGGGCTGTCCGACGTCGTCCCCCGTCCGCTGAAGTACGACCAGCCGTACACCTACTGGGACTACCGTCAGCTCTGCTTCCCGAAGAACAAGGGCATGCGCATCGACCTGGTCTACGGCAACGCCCCCTTCGCCGCCGCCGCGAAGGACGCGTACGTGGACCGCGAGGAGCGCAAGGGCAAGGGCGCCTCGGACCACGCCCCGGTGGTCGTCGACCTCGACGTCTGAGCAGCAGAGCAACGGTCCACGAGCGCGTCGGTCAGCCGAGTGCCGGGATGACGTCCTTGCCGTAGGCGTCGATGGTGGCCTCCTTCGCATCGTGCATCGCATAGACGGCGAACTGGTCCACGCCCAGGTCGCGCAGGTGCTCCAGCCGTTCCCGGTGCGCCGCGACGGGGCCCAGGAGGCAGAAGCGGTCCACGATCGCGTCGGGCACGAAGTCGGTGGAGGGGTTCCCGGCGCGCCCGTGGTGGCTGTAGTCGTAGCCGTGGCGCTGCTCGATGTAGGCGGTGAGCTCCTCGGGGACCAGCCCCGAGTGCGCGCCGTAGCGGGCGACGAGGTCGGCGACGTGGTTGCCGACCATGCCGCCGAACCAGCGGCACTGTTCGCGCGCGTGCGCGAGGTCGTCGCCGACGTAGGCCGGTGCGGCGACGCAGATCGTCACGGAGGACGGGTCGCGGCCCGCCTCGGCGGCCGCGGTGCGGACGGCCTTGATCATCCACTCCGTCAGGAACGGGTCGGCGAGCTGCAGGATGAAGCCGTCGGCCTCCCGCCCGGCCAGGGCCAGGGCCTTCGGACCGTAGGCGGCCATCCACACGGGCAGTCTGCCCTCGCGGACCCAGGGCAGCCGCAGCAGGGTGCCGTCTATGTCGGTCTCGCGGCCCTCGGCGAGGTCGCGGATGACGCGGACGGCCTCGCTGAGCGTGGCGAGGGTGGTGGGCTTGCGGCCGGCGACCCGCATCGCCGAGTCGCCGCGGCCGATGCCGCACACCGTGCGGTTGCCGTACATGTCGTTGAGGGTGGCGAAGGTGGAGGCGGTCACTTCCGGGCTGCGGGTGGAGGGGTTGGTGACCATGGGGCCGACGACGAGGCGTTCGGTGTGTTCCAGGATGCGGCTGTGGATGACGAAGGGTTCCTGCCACAGCACGACGGAGTCGAACGTCCAGCCGTAGCGGAAGCCGGCGCCCTCGGCGCGGCGCATGAGGTCGATGACGGCGGTGGCGGGCGGGTCGGTCTGGAGGACGAGGCCGAAGTCCACGGTGCGGGGTGCTCCTTACGCGTTACGTGAGGTACTGGCAGGTGGAGCGGGGCAGGTAGTGGCCGTGTCCGGCCCGTCCGGTGAACCGCCGCCGGTCGATGACGGTGACGCCGCGGCAGAGCACGGTCTCGACCTGCCCGGTGATCTCCTTGCCCTCGTAGGCCGAGTAGTCGACGTTCATGTGGTGGGTGGCGGCGGAGAGCGTCTGCCGGGCGTGCGGGTCGTAGACGACGACGTCGGCGTCGCTGCCCGGGGCGATGGTGCCCTTGCGCGGGGCGAGGCCGAACATCCGGGCGGGGGCGGCGCAGGCGATCTCGATCCAGCGGCGGCGGGAGATGTGCCCGTCGACGACGGCCTGGTGGAGGAGGTCCATGCGGTTCTCGACGCCCGGCAGGCCGTTGGGGATCTTCGAGAAGTCGCCGCGGCCGAGCTCCTTCTGGCCGGCGAAGCAGAACGGGCAGTGGTCGGTGGAGACGACCTGCAGGTCGTCGGTGCGCAGCCCGCGCCAGAGGGCGGCCTGGTGCTCGCGGGGGCGCAGCGGGGTCGAGCAGACGTACTTGGCGCCCTCGAAGCCGGGCTCGGCGAGGTTGTCGGTGGACAGGAACAGGTACTGGGGGCACGTCTCGCCGAAGACCGGCAGCCCCGCGTGGCGTGCCCGGGCCAGCTCGGCGACGGCCTCCTGGGCCGAGACGTGCACGACGTACAGGGGGCTGCCGGCGACGCGGGCGAGCTGGATGGCGCGGTGGGTGGCCTCGGCTTCCAGCAGGGCCCTGCGGACCTCGCCGTGGTGGCGGGGGTCGGTCTTCCCGGCGGCGAGGGCCTGTTCGACCAGGACGTCGATGGCGATGCCGTTCTCGGCGTGCATCATGATCAGGCCGCCGTTGTCCGCGGCCCGCTGCATGGCGCGCAGGATCTGCCCGTCGTCGCTGTAGAAGACGCCCGGGTAGGCCATGAAGAGCTTGAACGACGTGCAGCCCTCCGCCACCAGGTGGTCCATCTCCTTCAGCGAACCCTCGTTGACGTCGGAGAGGATCATGTGGAAGGCGTAGTCGATCGCGCACCGGCCCTCGGCCTTGGCGTGCCAGGTGTCGAGCCCCTCGCGCAGGGCCTGCCCCCGTGTCTGGACGGCGAAGTCGACGATGGTGGTGGTGCCGCCCCAGGCCGCGGCCCGCGTGCCCGTCTCGAAGGTGTCCGAGGAGGACGTGCCGCCGAAGGGGAGCTCGAAGTGGGTGTGGGCGTCGACGCCGCCGGGGACGACGTACTTCCCCGTCGCGTCGATCGTGTGCTCGGCGGTCCAGCCCCGTGCGCAGGAGCTGTCGGAGGCGGCGAGGGCGGCGATGGTGCCGTCCTCGACGAGGACGTCGGCGTGCATCTCCTCGGCGGCCGTGACGACGAGCCCGCCCTTGATGATCGTTCTGGTCACGGCAGCTCCTTCGGGTCGACGGCCGGGTCGACGGCCGGCTCGACGTCGTGCTGCACCGCGCGCAGGGCGGTCGCGAGGGCGGCGGCGCCCTCCTCGGCCTCGGCGACGGTGAGGGTCAGGGGCGGGGCGATGCGCAGGACGTTTGCCTCGCGGCCGCCCCTGCCGACCAGCAGGCCCTGCTCACGGGTGTGTTCGAGGGCGAGTGCGGCGGCCTCCGGTGAGGGCGAGCCGTCGGGTCCGGCGAGCTCGATGCCGATCATCAGGCCGCGGCCGCGCACCTCGCGGACGACGGGCAGGCCGGCGGTGACGGCGCGCAGCCGTTCGATGAGGAGGCCGCCGACGCGGCGGGCGTTGCCCTGGAGGTCGTGCTCCAGCAGGTAGGTGAGGTTGGCGAGGCCGGCCGCCGTGGTGACGGGGCTGCCGCCGAAGGTGGAGATGGAGTTGGCGTCGAGGCAGTTCATGACCTCGGCCCGGGCGACGACGCCGCCGAGGGACATGCCGTTGCCGATGCCCTTGGCGAAGGTGAGCAGGTCCGGCGGGCCGCTCGCGGCGTGTGCCTGCCAGCCCCAGAAGTGCTCGCCGGTACGGCCCCAGCCCGTCTGCACCTCGTCGCTGATCCACAGGATGCCGTGCTCGTCCAGCACCTCGCGGAAGGCGGCGTAGAGCCCGTCGGGCGGCGAGGTGAAGCCGCCGACGCCCTGCACCGGTTCGGCGATCAGGGCGGCGACGTCGCGGCGCGTCTGGCCGAGCACGTCGCGCAGGTCGGCGACGCAGGCGTCGATGAACTGCCCGTCCGTCAGCCCGGCGTAGGGGCCGCTGGTGCGGACGCAGCCGTGCACGTACAGCGTCTGCAGCGGCGAGAGGCTGGTCGGCGACCAGGCGGCGTTGCCGGTGACGGCGACGGTGGAGAAGGAACGGCCGTGGTAGCCGTTGCGCATGGCCAGGATCTGGTTCGAGCGCCGGAAGGACGTGGCCAGCAGCAGGGCCGCGTCGTTGGCCTCGGTGCCGGAGGTGGTGAAGAAGACCCGGGCGTCCGGGATGCCGGACAGGGCCGCGATGCGCTCGGCCAGCTCGACCATGTGACGGTCGAGGTAGAGCGTCGAGGTGTGCAGGATGCGCCCCGCCTGCTCGGCGACGGCCTTGGTGACCTCGGGCAGGGCGTGCGCGGTCATGGTGGTGAGGACGCCGCCGTAGAAGTCGAGGTAGCGCCGCCCCTCGGCGTCCCAGACGTAGCGCCCCTCGCCGTGGCTGAGCTGCAGGGGCTCGCGGTAGTAGAGGGAGAGCCACTCGGGCATGACGGCCCGGTGCCGGGCGTGCAGCGAGGGCTGGGGCGCGGTCACGGCTGCACCAGCCCGTCGTACGCGTCGGGCCTGCGGTCGCGGTAGAACGCCCACTGCCGGCGCACCTCGTCGATGAGGTCGAAGTCCAGGTCGCGGACGAGGAGTTCCTCCTTGGTGTCGCTGGCCGGGTCGCCGACGAAGCGGCCGCGCGGGTCGACGAAGTACGACGTGCCGTAGAAGTCGTTGTCGCCGTACTCCTCCCGGCCGATGCGGTTGATCGCCGCGATGAAGTACTCGTTGGCGACGGCCGCGGCCGGCTGCTCCAGCTGCCACAGGTGGGAGGAGAGGCTGCGGGAGGTGGCGGAGGGGTTGTAGACGAGCTGGGCCCCGGCCAGGCCCAGCGAGCGCCAGCCCTCGGGGAAGTGGCGGTCGTAGCAGATGTAGACGCCGACCTTGCCGACGGCCGTGTCGAAGACGGGCCAGCCGAGGTTGCCGGGCTTGAAGTAGAACTTCTCCCAGAAGCCCTTGAGCTGCGGGATG
This sequence comes from Streptomyces cinnamoneus, assembly GCF_014650495.1. GTDB lineage: Bacteria > Actinomycetota > Actinomycetes > Streptomycetales > Streptomycetaceae > Streptomyces > Streptomyces cinnamoneus. The sequence continues at coordinate 48,613 of NZ_BMVB01000010.1, forward strand.
TGGTGCTTGCGGTACTTGCCGAGGTAGCGCCCGTCGGCGTCGATGACCGCGGCGGTGTTGTAGTAGAAGCCCGACTGCTCGGCCTCGAAGACCGGTACGACGATCACCATGCCGGTCTCGCGGGCCAGGTCCTGCATCCGGCGGACGGTCGGCCCGTCCGGGACGGGCTCGGCCCAGCGGTAGTGCTCGTCCTCCTGCACCTGGCAGAAGTAAGGGGCGTTGAAGACTTCCTGAAAACCGATCACCTTGGCGCCCTGCGCGGCGGCGGCGCGGGCGTGCTCCTCGTGCTTGGCGATCATCGACTCGGTATCGCCGGTCCAGGTCGCCTGGACCAGTGCGGCGCGGACAACGTTGGCCATGAGCTGCTCCTATGCCAGGGGCTTCCACCAGGCTGACACGCGAAGATCCGTGTGTGCATGCGACCGTAGGTGCCGTCACTCCGCGTGGCAAGACCATCGCACCACGTCCCGGGAAAAGCCGTCGCGTGCACGCGCCGGGTCCGCCCGCGGCGAGCGTCCGCACCCCGCGGGCGGGCAGGGGCACCAGGCCCTCGTGCCCTGCACGCCCGCGGGGCCGGCCGGCCGTCACCGCGCCGGCCGCACCACCATCGCCGCGCCGCCGCCGCGCCGGGACGTCTCCGCCGCCGCCAGCCACCGCCCGTCCGGCAGACGCTGGACGCCGGTGGCCGCGCCGATCTCCGGATTGGCCTTGAAGACGTGGCCCTTGGCCTCCAGGCGGCCCCGCAGCGGGCTGTTCCACAGCCCCGGCTCCAGCTCGGTCACCGCCGCGTTGCGCTGGCTGGCGCGCGGCGCGGCGATCGCGTCGACGAGCGGCATCCCGCGGTCCACGTGGTTGAGCAGCGTCTGCAGCACCGTCGTGATGATCGTCGCACCGCCGGGAGAGCCCAGCGCGAAGGCCGGCCTGCCGTGGTCGAGGACGATCGTCGGCGACATCGACGAGCGCGGCCGCTTGCCCGGCCCCGGCAGGTTCGGGTCGTGCACCCCCGGGCTCACCGGCACGAACGAGAAGTCGGTCAGCTCGTTGTTGAGCAGGAAGCCGCGCCCCGGCACCGTGATGCCGCTGCCGCCGGTCTGCTCGATGGTCAGGGTGTAGGCGACGACGTTGCCCCACTTGTCGGCCACCGTCAGGTGGGTGGTGTTCTCCCCCTCGTACGGCGTGGGGGCGGCCGTGCCGCGGACGGTGCAGGACGAGTCCGGCCGGCGCGGGTCGCCCGGCGCCAGGGGGCTGGTGAGCACGGCGTCGTCCTTGACCAGGCAGGCGCGCGAGTCGGCGTAGCGCTGCGAGGTGAGCCCCGCGACGGGCACGTTCTCGAACGCCGGGTCGCCGACCCAGCGGTTGCGGTCCGCGAAGGCGATCCGGCTCGCCTCGACGTAGCGGTGCAGATAGGTCGCCGGGTCCAGCTTCCTCAGGTCGCCGTTCTCCAGGATGTTGAGCGCCTCCGCGACGGTCGTGCCGCCCGACGAGGACGGGGCCATGCCGTAGACGTCCAGGCCGCGGTAGGCCGTCCGGGTGGGTGCCTGCTTCCTGACGCCGTACGCCCGCAGGTCCTTCTCCGTCAGGTCGCCGGGGCGGGCCACGCGGTGCGAGGCCGGGTCGACGGGCGGCTTGCGGACGGTCCGCACGATGTCGCGGCCCACCGCGCCCCGGTAGAAGACGTCCGTGCCCTGCTGCGCCAGCAGGCCGTAGGTGCGGGCGAGGTCGGGGTTCTTCAGCGTCGAGCCCACCTCGGGGAGCCGGCCGCCGGGTAGGAAGAGCCGGGCGCTGGCCGGGAAGTCCTTGAAGCGGGCCTGGTTGTCGGCGGTCTGGTTGCGGAACGTCGCGTCGACGGTGAAGCCCTCGCGCGCCAGCCGCCGGGCGGGTGCCAGCACCTGGGCGAGCGAGCGGCTGCCCCAGGTGCGCAGGGCGGTGTCCCAGGTGGCGGGGGTGCCGGGGGTGCCGACGGAGAGCCCGCTGGTGACCGCGTCGGCGAAGGGCAGGGGCTTGCCCTTCTCCACGAACAGGTCCTTGTCCGCGCTGAGCGGCGCCCGCTCGCGGCCGTCCAGGGTGGAGACGGTGCGCGTCGTGGCGTCGTAGTGGACGAGGAACCCGCCGCCGCCGATGCCGGCGGAGTAGGGCTCGGTGACGCCCAGGGCGGCGGCGGTGGCCACGGCCGCGTCGACGGCGTTGCCGCCCTTGCGCAGTATCTCGATGCCGGCCGCCGAGGCGTCGGGGTCGACGCTGGACACCACGCCGCCGTAGCCGACGGCGAGCGGGGACTTCGGGGGCGGCGGGGCCGCGCCCGTGCCCGGGCCGGCGGCCGCGGCGGGCGCCGTCAGTGCGCCGGCGAGCAGCGCGGCGGCCGCCGCGAGGACGGGCAGGTTGCGGTGGGCGGACGGTCTCTGCAGGGCCATCGGTGCCTCCATTCGGGCGAACGGGCCCCGGAGCCTACTCGCGGAGCCCGTCCGCCGACAGGGCACGCTCAGTGCTTGCGGAGCTCCGCCGTCACCGAACGGGCCATGGACGCCTCGCCCTTGGCGTTGGGGTGGAAGGGCGCGGCCGGGTTCTCGGGCTGGGCGCCCTCGACCCACCGGTCGGCGGTGGGCTTGCACACATCGTGGCCCACGGTCGGCCCGTACGTGTCGGCGAAGCGGACGTGCGCCGCCCGGGCCTGCTCCTTGAGCATGGCGTTGAGCCGCTTCTCGGTGTCACGCAGGTAAGGGGCGTCGCCGGCCGCGATCGGCACCGCCGGGAAGCAGCTCTCACCGCTGTCCGGCATGATCGTCGGGTAGCCGACGAGCACGACCTTGGCGTACGGGGCGCGCTCGTGCACGGTCTTGAGGACACGCGCGATCTTGGGCGCAGCCTCGTTGATGCGCGCGGTGAGCTGGTCGCTGCCGTCGGCGGCCGTGAACTGCTTCTTGCAGGGGGCGCCGGCCGGGTCCGTGGGGGACAGCTGCGCGCAGGTGCCGATGATCGTGCCGAAGCCGATGTCGTTGCCGCCGATGCCGACGGTCACCAGCTTGGTCTGCTTGCCGAGGGCGTCGAGCTGCGGGGCGTTCTCGCCCTGTGCCCGCCAGAAGTCGTCCGTCGTCGCACCGCTGCAGCTGACGTCCTTGAAGGACTTCTGCTGCAACTGCGCGGCGGTGAGGGCGGGGTAGTTGACGCTGGACCGCGCGCAGTCGCCGCCGCTCTGCTCGGGGACACCGGGCGCGGAGGTGTACGAGTCGCCGAGGGCGACGTAGCGGGCGCTGCCGGCCTGCTGGGCGGGGGCGGCGGAGACGGAGGGGGTCGCCGCCGCCGTCAGGGCCGAGGCCGCGCCGAGCGCCGCCAGAGCCTTGGCGTACCGGCCGCCACGTGGGCGCACGTATGCCACAAATACTCCAAAAGGGTGGGAGAGTCCGTTCATCGATGATCAGTCGATCATCGCGGGGCCAGACTTCCCGCGTGGTTACGGTCTGTCAATCCGGGGCCGTCGCTCGTCCGGGTGGTGCGAGCAGGCTCACGCCGGGACCGCGGCGGACGACGCGGCCGGCGTCGAGGACGTGGACGGTGCCGGTGTACGCGGCGACGAGGTGCACCTCGTGGCTGACGACGACCAGCGCCAGCCGCCGCTCGTCCGTCAGCCGCACGAGCAGGTCCATGACGGCCGTGGCGGTGCGGGGGTCGAGGGCGGAGGTCACCTCGTCGCACAGCAGCACCTCGGGCCGCGGGGCCAGGGCGCGGGCGATGGAGGCGCGCTGGCGCTGGCCGCCGGAGAGCTCGTGCGGGTAGCGGCGGGCGAAGCCGGCCGGCAGGCCCACGGCGTCGAGCAGTTCGGCGACGTGGGCCGCCGTGCTCCGCCGGGGCACCACGCCGTGCAGCCGCAGGGGGCGCGCGAGGGCCGCGCCGACGGTACGGGCGGGGTTGAGGGCGCCGAGCGGGTTCTGCGGCACCAGCTGGATGCGCCGCAGCTGGTCGCGGCTGCGCCTGCGGACGCTGCCGGGCAGCGGTGCGCCGTCGAGCGAGAGCCGCCCCTCCTCGGCTGGCTGGAGCCCCGCCAGGACGCGCAGCAGGGTGGTCTTGCCCGAACCCGACGGTCCGATGACGCCGGTGGCGCTACCGGGCGCGGCCGTGAAGTCGACGCCGTCGAGCGCCCGGTGGGCCTCCCGGTCGCGGGACCGGCCGAAGGTCACGCGCAGTCCCCGGGCGGCCAGCCCGGCGGCCGGCAGGCGCTCCGGGACCGCCGGCTCCGGCGCCCCCGCGCTGCGCGGTACGACGGCCGCTCCGGCCGTCCGGGCGGGGGAGGGGGGCGGCCGGGTGCCGAGGTGGACGACGTCGTCGGCACAGAGCTCCAGGAGGGCGGGGTCGTGGCAGGCCAGGGCGACGGCGATGGCGCGGTGCGCGGCCACATCGCGCAGGAGGGCGGCCACCGCGTCGCGCAGCGCGGCGTCGAGCCCGGCGGTGGGCTCGTCCAGGAGCAGGACGTCGGGCGTGCGGGCGAGGGCGCGGGCGAGGGCGACGCGCCGCTGCTGGCCGCCGGAGAGGGCCGCCGGCCGGCGGTCCAGGAGCCCGTCGCCGGCCGGCAGCCGGCATTCGGCGAGCAGGTCGCGCACCGCCTGCTCCCGGGGGTCGGTGGCGGTCTCGGCGACCAGGCGCCGCACCCGCATGCGGGGGTCGAGCCCGGACCCGGGGTCCTGGCCGACGTGGGCCAGGCGGTGGCGCCGCAGTTCCCGCAGCCGGCGGGGCGGCAGGGCGAGGACGTCCTCGCCCAGGACGTGCGCGCTGCCGCCCAGGACGCGCGCCCCGGGGGGCAGGGCGCCGAGGACCGCGCGCAGCAGGGTGGTCTTGCCGGAACCGGAGGCGCCGGTCAGTGCGGTGACGCGGCCGCGGCGAAGGACGAGGCCGGTGCGCGGGAGCAGCACCGGCCCGCCGGGTATGCCGATCTCCAGGTCCGAGACGCTCACCAGGGGGGCGTCGGGGTGCGGGCCGGCGGTCATCGCAGGGCCGCCGTGCGCCGTCCGGCGGGCAGGAGGTGGTCGGCGGCGAGGTTGGTGCCGATCGCCAGGACGCCGATGGCGAGGGCGGGGGCGACGACGGCCCAGGGGTTGAGCAGGATGCCGGGCGCGTTCTCGCGGATCATCAGGGCCCAGTCGGGCGTGGGCGGTTGCGGGCCGAGCTGGAGGAAGGCCGCCACGGAGATGACGTAGACGGCCTCGACGAAGCGCAGCCCGAACAGGGCCAGGACGGTGGAGCGCAGGTTGGGCAGGATCTCCCGCAGGGCCAGGTGCACCGGGCGTTCCCCGCCCGCGACGGCCGCCTCGACGAATCCGGAGGCGGCCAGGGGTGCTGCGGCGGCGGCCACGACCCGTACGGCGTAGGGGGTGCCCAGGGCGACGGCGGCGGTCGCGACGGCGAGGCGGCGGCCGCCGGGCCAGGCCAGCGCCAGGAGCATGAAGCCCAGCACCGGCGGGAGCAGCATGACGAGGTCCGCGGTCCGTTCGACGGCCCGCCCCAGGCGGGGGCTGAGCACGGCGAAGCAGCCGAGGACGGTGGTGAGGAACGTGACGGCCACGGCCACGGCGAGCGCGCTCGCCACCAGGGCGCCGCCCCCGTGCAGCAGCCGGCTCCAGACGTCACGGCCCAGCTGGTCCCCGCCCAGCAGGGCGCCCGCGCCGGGCGGGGCGTACGGGGCGCCGACCGGCCGGTCGACGGGGTGCGGCGCGAGCAGCGGTCCGGCCGGCGCGAGCAGGACGAGCGCGAGGAAGGGGGCCGCGGCCGCCAGGGCACGGAGCGGGGGGCGCCCGCCCCGCGACGGTCCGGGTGCGGCGGCGACGCTCATGGGCGGGCTCCCAGGGTGCGGGCGCGGACGAGGTCCGCGAGGAAGAGGACGACGGTGATGACGGCGGCGGCGCAGGCGACGACGCCGGCGATGACGGGGGTGTCGCGGTCGGCGACGGCCCCGGCCAGGACGGTGCCGACGCCCGGGTAGTTGAAGAGGGTCTCCACGACGACGGCGCCGCCCAGCAGCATCCCGGTGGAGGTGGCGATGCCGGTGGCGACGGCGGGCAGCGCACCGGGCAGCGCGTGGTGCAGCAGGACCCGGTGGGCGGGCAGGCCGTCGAGGACGGCGGCCTCCACGTGCGGGGTCGCGGCCTGGTCGGCCAGCGCGGCGCGGACGACGCGGGTGTTCCAGCCGGTCTGCGGCACGGCCAGGGCGAGGACGGGCATGACCAGCATGGAGGCGTCGGAGGGGGAGCCGTCGGCGCCGGTGAGCGTGGCGGCGGGCAGCCAGCCGGTCCCCAGCGAGAACACCAGCAACAGGCCGATGGAGACGACGAATTCGGGCAGCGCGAAGGCGGCGGTGGAGGTGAGGTCCACGATCCGGTCGACCGTGCCGCCGGGACGGGCGGCCGCCCAGCAGCCCAGGGCGAGCGAGAGCAGCACGGTGAGGACGAAGGCCGTGCCGCCCAGCAGCAGGGTGTTGGGGAAGGGCGCCGACAGCAGGCCGGTGACGGGCGTTCCGCGCGCCGAGGTGCCCAGGTCGCCGGTGGGCAGGGCGGTGATCCAGTCCAGGAACCGTTCGGCCACCGGCCGGTCGAGGCCGAGCAGGTGGCGGCGGCGGGCGACGCCGGCGGCGCCCTCGCCGCGGTCGGAGGTGGCGGAAGCGGCGTCGCCGGGCAGCAGCTCGACGGCCGCGAAGACGACGGCGAGCAGCACGGTGAGCAGCGCCAGCCGCCGGCCCAGCAGCGCCGCGACGCGCAGGGCCGGGGCGGCGAGGCGGCGGACCGCCGGGGCGGCCGCGCGCACCGCGGCCGCCCCGGCCGGAGCCGGTGTCACCGCGCGAGCCACACGCGTTCGAGCTGCACGCGCCCGTACCCGGGCAGCCTGGGCAGGTCACGGACCCTCGCGGCGGCGAGGTCGATGCCGTCGGCCATGCCCCACAGCAGGTAGCCGGACCGTTCGTGCTCGATCTGCTGGAGCGTGCGCAGTTCCGCCGTGCGGGCCGCGGGGTCCCTGGTGCCGATGACCTTGCGGTAGGCGGCGTCGAAGCCCGGGTCGGAGAAGCCGGCCTCGTTCTGGCCGGCGCCGGTGACCAGGGTCTTGGAGGCGAAGAACACCACGGAGTCGTTGGTGCCCCAGTAGGTGGTGTAGAGGTCGCCCTTGAGCCAGGTCCTGTCGTAGAAGGTGCCGGACTCCTGCTTGACGACCTTGACCTTGATGCCGGCCTCGCGGACCTGGGAGGCGAAGAGCGTCGCGGACTCGGCGAGGCCGGCGATGTCCTCGGTGGTGACGAGGTCGTAGGTCCGGCCGAGGTCGAAGCCCGCCTCCTTCAGCAGCCGGCCGGCCCGGCCGAGGTCGCGGGTGCGCTGGGCGATGTCCTCGGCGTAGGCGGGGTCCGCGGTGCCGAGGACGTCGTTGGCCACGGTGCCGTAGCCGGACAGCACCTGCTTGACCATGGCCTGCCGGTCCACGGCGAGCCTGACGGCCTCGCGGACCCGGGGGTCGGCGAACGGGCTGCCCTTCGCGGTGCGCATCACGATGGGCATCGCCATGTCGTCGGGCCGGCGGACGACCTGGACGTCCTTGCGGGAGGCGGCGCTCCGGCCGGCGACGGCACCGGCGTTGGAGGCGAGGTCGAGCTGCCCCGCGAGCATGGCGTTGGCCATGGCCTGGGGGCTCTCGAACATGGTCACCTCGATGGCGTCGAGCAGCACCGTGCCGCCGTGCCAGTGCTCGTTGCGCACCAGGCGGGCGTTGCCGCCCCGGTACCAGTCGAGGGCGAAGGGCCCGGTCCCGGGCGCCTTGTCCAGCTCCTTCTCGCCGGTGTCCTTTCTGAGGACGAAGGTCGACAGGCGGGTGAGCAGGGGGAGTTCGGCGTTGGCGTAGTCGGAGACGAGGACGACGGTCCGCTTGCCGTCCGCGGTGATGTCCGCGGCCTGGACGCCGGGCAGCCGGGCGGCCCCGGCGGGGGTGCCCCGCAGCCGGCGCAGGGACCACACCACGTCGTCGGCGGTGACCGGGGAGCCGTCGTGGAAGGCGGCGCCCTCGGCGAGCGTGAAGCGCCAGGTCCTGAGGTCGTCCGAGGCGGTCCAGGAGGTGGCGAGGCGGCCGGTGGTGTTGGTCTTCGCGCCGGGGGCGGTGAGCGTGTCGTGCACGAGCGCGATGACCAGATAGTCGCTCTCGTTGCCCTGGTTTCCGTGGGGGTCACGGGTGATGGCGGACGCCCGGCCCAGCGCGCCGACGCGCAGGGTGCCTCCGCGCCGCGGCTTGTTCTCGGTGCCCGAGGAGGCCGTACCGCCGCTGTCGCAGGCGGAGAGCAGCGTGGCCGCCCCGATGCCCGCTCCGGTCGACAGCACCTGTCGCCTGGTGAAGTCCACGTCGTCCCCGATCCGCAGCAGGTTCAGGTCTACTTAGGTTTGCCTATCCTAAATTTCTTCACCCCGGCAAGCTTTCGTGTGTACGACATGAATTCAGCCACCCCCTCAAGTCGCCGCAATTCAGGGGTCGCTCCCGCAAAGGCGATCTATCGGATAACCCGTCAGTTAGGTTTGCCTAACCTAACTTCGAGCGGTAGGTTCGAGCCAGCCTTCCAGAGCCGCGGACGGCCGGGCCGCCAACGCCCCTGCGCCGGCCGCGTGGTGCCCACCCGGCGTTCCCGCCCTTCACCCGCCGCTGCCGCGCCCTGCCCGGAATCGCGCGCACCGCCCCGGAACGCCGCCCCGGAACGACCGCCCCGGAACGACCGCTACGGAAACGGGAGATCGCGCCATGAGTACGGGATCCGCCCCCCTCCGCCTGCTCGACGACGCCTCGGCCGGTGAGCTGTACCGGGCCGCCGAGGAGATCCTCACCGAATGCGGCACCGACACCACCTCGCCCGGACTCCTGTGGAGGGTCCGCGAACGCGCCGCCCGCCTCGGCGAACCCCTGCGCCACCAGTGCCGGCCCGTGGACACCGACGCCGGCCTCTTCGTCCTGCGCGGCCTGCCCGTCGACGACGCCGGACTCGGCCCCACCCCCGCGAGCTGGGCGACCGCCGGCGACGCCGGCGCGCGCCACGACATCGCCCTCCTCCTGCTGGCCACCGTGATGGGCAACCCCCTCGCCTGGGAGGGGCAGCAGAACGGGCGCTTCGTGCACACCATCGTGCCCTCGGCCGGACACGAGCAGGCCCAGACCGGCGCCGGCAGCACCGTGCTGCTCAGCCCGCACACCGAGGACGCCTTCCACCCCGCCCGCGCCCACCTGCTGATGCTCGCCTGCATGCGCAACCACGACCGCATCGCCACCACCGCGGCCAGCATCCGCCGCGTCCGCCTCGACGAGGCCGCCGTCGACGAGCTGACCCGGCCCGTCCTGCCGATCCTGCCGGACGACGCCTACTTCGGGGCCCGCGAGCACACCGGCCCCGCACCCCGCGTCCCCGCCCTGTGGCGGACCGGGGACGGCCTCGCCCTGCGCTTCGACCCCGCCTACACCCCCCTCGACGAGGCCACCCCCGCCTACGCCGCGGCCTACGGGCGCCTGGCCGCCGAACTCGCGCGCGTCTCCGTCGCCGTGCGCCTCGCCCCCGGCGAGGTCCTCGTCGTCGACAACGACCTCGTCGTCCACGGCCGGGTGCCCTTCACCCCCCGTTACGACGGCACCGACCGCTGGCTCAAGCGCGCCTTGGTCCACGTGCCCGGCCGCCGCACCCGCCCGCCGGCCGAGGAGGCCGAGCACGGCTACGGACAGAAGGCCGCACTGGCCCACGCCATCCTCTGAACCGGCCCCCACCGCACAGGGAGCAGCCATGACGGACACCGGCCCGGCCGGACACATATCCGACGACCGGACCCTGACCCTTCTGTCCACCGCCGACGTGGCCGGCATCGCCATCACCCCGGCCGACGTCGTCGAGACCGTGGAGCGGGCCTACCGCACGCTCGCCGCGGGACGGTCCGACAACCCCCGCAAGCTCACCGTGAAGCCGGCGGACGGCCACTCGGTGGCGTACGCGATGCTCGGCCGCGACGGCACCCGCGACGTCGTCGCCGTCAAGACCTCCTACAAGCACGGCCTGCACCGGCCCCGCGGCGAACAGCACTACTACACCACGCTCACGCTCTACGACGACCGCAGCGGACTGCCGGTGGCGATGATGGACTGCGGACGCATCGGCGCCCTGCGCACCCCGGCCGTCTCCGCGCTCCTCGCCCGCACCTGCGCGGCCCCCGGCGCCCGCAGCGCCCTGGTGATCGGCACCGGCACCCAGGGCCGCCTGGCGCTGCCGTTCCTGCTGACCACGCTGCCCGGCCTGCAGCACCTGATGCTCTACGGCACCCACCCCGAGGGCATCGCGGCCGTCCGTGCGCAGCTGCGCACGGACTTCCCCGACCGGTCCGTGGAGGTCGTCACCGACGCCGACAAGGCCGCCGCGGCCGCCGACGTCGTGCTCGCCACCGCCGGCCCGAGCACCCCCGCCGCCGTGGCGGCCCCCTCGCTGCGGCCCGGCTCCCTCGCCGTCCTCGTCGGCCACGGGCTGGCCCCCTCCACGCTGCACGCCGCCGACCGGGTCGTGGCCACCAGCGAGGCCCAGATGCGCGTCACCGGCACCGACATGGCCGACGCGAGCGGTGCCCTGCCCGCCGTCGACGCCGAGTTCCCCGCCGTGATCGCCGGCACCGCCGCCGGGCGCACCGACCCCGGGGAGCGGATCTTCGCCTACAACAGTGGGCTCGTCGTCACCGACATCGCGCTGGGCCACCGCCTCGCCCAACTCGCCCTCGCCCAGGGCCTGGGGACCAGGGTGCCGCTGTGGCGGTGACCGGCACGAGTGCACCTGCGCTGCCCGCCCGCCCCGACCGGCGGACGGCGCAGGTGCTCGCCAGCGGGCTGCTGCAGGAGCTCTCCCACGCCTTCGGCGGCCCGTTCCACTTCCTGCTCCCCGAGCACTTCGACGCCAACCTCGCCGCCTTCCGCGCCGCCCTCGCCGAGGCGGGGGTGGCGGGGGAGGTGTCCTACGCGAAGAAGGCCAACAAGGCGGCCGTGTGGGTCGAGCGCTGCGCCGCGGCGGGCGCGGGCGTCGACGTCTCCTCCGCCGGGGAGCTGCGCGAGACCCTCGCCCACGGGGTGCGGGGCGCGGACATCACCGTCACCGGCCCCGCCAAGCACGCGCAGCTGCTGCGCGTGGCCCTGCTGCAGGGCTGCCTGATCGCCGTCGACTCACCGGGGGAACTGGACCTCCTCCTGGCCCTGGCCGCGCAGACGGCACCGCACCGGCCGGCCCGGGTGCTGCTGCGCCGCCTGCCCCCGGGCCGGCACAGCCGCTTCGGGTTCGACGACACCGAGACGGCCGCCGCCCTGCGACGCTGCGCCCGGGCCGGGGAGGCCGTCCGGATGGAGGGATTCGCCTTCCACCTGTCCGGCTACGCCCTGCGCCCCCGCGCCGACCTCGCCGGACAGCTCGTCACCCTGTGCCGGCAGGCCCGGGAGGCGGGCCTGCCGGCCGACCGGATCAGCATCGGCGGCGGCTTCCCCGTCGACTACGCGGCCGCCGCCGACTGGCGCGCCTTCCTGGCGCGGCAGCGGCCCGGGCACTACCACGCGGGCAAGGTCTTCCCGGCGGCCGGCTTCTACCCCTACCACTCGCCGGTGGCCGGCGCCGACGCCCTGCGTGCCGTCCTCGCCACCACCCCGGCGGGGCACGGCCGCCCCCTGGGGAGGCTGCTCCGGGACGCCGGCATCACCGTGATGCTGGAGCCGGGCCGCGCCCTGCTGGACCGGGCGGGTGCGACCGTCTTCCGGGTGCAGGGCGTCAAGGACCGCGACGGCTACGCCGTGCTGACCGTCGACGGCAGCAGCCTGAGCCTGTCCGAGCAGTGGTTCAACAGCGAGTACCTGCCCGATCCCGTGCTCCTCACCCCGGCCGGGCCCGCCACCGGCCCGCCCGCGCACGCGGCCTGCGTGGGCGGGGCGACCTGCCTGGAGGACGACATGGTCAGCTGGCGCAAGGTGCCCTTCCCCGCCCGCCCCGCCGTCGGCGACCTGCTCGTCTACCCCAACACCGCCGGCTACCAGATGGACTCCAACGAATCCCCCTTCCACGAACTGCCGCTGCCGCCCAAGGTCGTCGTCGACGGCCCGGCGGACCGCCCGCGCTGGCGCCTGGACCGGCACGCCCCGGCCCACTGACCCACAGGAGCCCAGAACCCATGAACGAGGCACTCGCCCGGCCCGCCGTGGTCACCCGCCTCTCCGAACTCATCGGCCGCACCCCCCTGCTGGAGCTGTGCCGCACCGCCACCGGCAGCCGGCTGCTGCTGAAGCTGGAGATGTTCAACCCCACCGGCAGTGCGAAGATCCGCATGGCCCGGCAGATGGTGCTGGACGCCGAACGGCGGGGCGAACTCCCCCCGGGCGGCCGCATCGTCGAGTCGACCTCCGGGAACACCGGGCTCGGCCTGGCCGTGGTCGCCGCCGAGCGCGGCTACGCCTTCACCGCCGTCGTCGACCACCACGCCTGCGCCGACAAGCTGCGCGCCATGCGGGCCCTGGGCGCCGAGCTGGTGTACGTCACCGACGGCGGCACGGACGACCTGGCCACCGCCGCCCGCGAGGAACTGGCCGAGCGCCTGGCCCACGGCCGGGACGACACGGTCTTCACCGAGCAGCACAACAACCCCAGCAACGGCACCGGTTACGCGTCGGTCGCCCACGAGCTGCACGAGGCCCTCGACGGCCGCCTGGACGTCCTCGTCGCCGCCGTCGGCACCGGCGGCTCGCTGTGCGGCACCGCCCGTGAACTGCGCCGGCTCCTGCCCGGCGTGCGGACCGTCGGCGTGGAGCCCGAGGGGTCCACCGCCTTCGGCCCGCCGGCCCATGACTACTACCAGTCGGGCACCGGTACGCCCGCCGGCGCCCCGCTCGGGGCGCTGGTGGACTTCGGCCTCATCGACGAGGGCGTCAAGGTCGGCGACGTCGCGGCCTTCGCCACCTGCCGCGCGGTGGCCCGCACCGGCCTGCTCCTCGGCGGTTCCGCCGGCGGCGTCGTCCACGAGGCCCTGCGCCGGCTGCCGGCGCTGCCCCCGGGATCCGTCGTCGTCGCCCTCGTCAACGACGGCGGCGAGAAGTACCTGGACACCGTCTTCGACGACGACTGGATGGCCGCCCGCGGCCTCCTCGCCCCCGCCACGGAGCGGGCGGTCGACGAGGTCCTCGCCGAACTCCGTGGGAGGTGATGCCGTCGTGGGCGTGCACGTTCTCCTGCGCGACTGCCGCGCCCTGGCCTCCCTCGCCGTCCCGCTCGTCCTCACCCAGCTCGCCCAGGTCGCGCTCACCACGACCGACACCGTGATGATGGGCCTGCTCGGCACCGGGGAACTGGCCGCCGGCGGTCTCGCCCTCGTCCTCTTCAACCAGGTGCGCACCATGGGCGTGGGCCTGGTGACGGCCGTCGGCAACCACACGGCCGCGGCCGCCGCCCGCGCCGAGGCGGCGTCCCGGGACGGCGCCGGGGACATCCGGGCCATCGTGCGGGCCGGCACGGCCGTGGCCACCCTGGCGGGCATCGCCGGGGCCGTTCTCCTGGCCGCCGTCGGCCAGTGCCTGCCCCTGCTCGGCCAGGACGCGGACGTCGCCCACCGGGCCCGGGCCGTGCTCCTGGCCCTCGCGCCCGGCCTGCTGCCCTGCCTGTGGTTCCAGGCGGTGCGCCAGTTCACCGTCGGCATGCGCCGCCCCCGGGCGCTGCTGCGCATCACCCTCGCCTCCGTGGCCGTCAACGCGGCCCTGAACTGGGCGTTCATCCACGGCGCCGGGGGCCTGCCCCGGCTCGGCCTCACCGGCATCGGCGTCGCCACGTCCGTGGTGCACCTGCTGTCCTTCGCCGCGCTGTACGCCTCGGCCCGGCGGGACGCCGAGCTCGCCCCCCTGCTGAGTGCCAACCCCCTGCGGGCCGGCCGTGCCGAGGTGCGCCGGCTGCTCGCCCTGGGCACCCCGATCGCCGCCACCTACGGCTCGGAGGCCGGCTTCTTCTCCCTCACCGCCCTGATGGCCGGCTCCTTCGGCAGCGCGGCGCTCGCCGCCCACACCGCCGTCAACCAGCTCGTCTACATCGTCTTCCAGGTGGCCGTGGGCCTCTCCCACGCCGCCTCCGTCAACGTCAGCCGGGAGCTGGCCCTGGGCGACGTCCCGGCCGCCCGGCGCCTGCGGAACACCGCCCTGGCCTGCGCCGCCACCGCGATGACCGTCGTCGGCGCCGGCTATCTCGCCTTCCCCGCCCTGTTCCTGCGCCCGTTCCTCGGCGCCGGCGACGACGCGGCCCTGTCGGTGGCCACCCGGCTGCTGGCCGTCGTCGCCGTCCTGCAGTTCTTCGACTGCGCCCAGAACATCGGCGTCGGCCTGCTGCGGGGCCTGGAGGACACCAAGGGCGGCTTCCGCCTCACCCTCGTCGGCTACTGGCTCGTCGGGCTGCCCGCGGTCCTGCTGTTCGGCTACGCGGCCGGCCTGCACACCCTCGGCATCTGGCTCGGCCTCCTGACCGGCCTGGCGAGCACGGCCGCACTGCTGCTGCGCCGCTACGACGCCGGGCTGCGCGCCCACCGCACCCGGATAATTGGATTCCAGGAATCCAATTAGTTACGGTGGCGCCGTGCGACTCACCAAGAGCACCGACATCGCGCTGCGCATCGCCATGCGCCTGGCCGTGGAGGATCCCACCGCCGCGGCGCCGACCACCCGCGAGGTGGCCGACGCCGTCGGCGTGCCCTACACCCACGCGGCCAAGGTGGTCAGCCGGCTGCAGCACCTGGGGGTCGTCGAGGCCCGCCGGGGCCGCGGCGGCGGGCTCGCCCTCACCCCGGCCGGACGCCGGGGATCGGTCGGCCGCCTGGTGCGCGACCTCGAAGGCGCCGGCGACGTCGTCGGCTGCGAGGACGAGCCGCCCTGCCCGCTGCGCGGTGCGTGCCGGCTGCGCGGGGCGCTGCGCGACGCCCAGGAGGCGTTCTTCGCCGCGCTCGACCCGCTCACCGTCGAGGACCTGACGGGCCCTCCGACGGGCCCGGTCCTGCTGAGCCTGGGGACACGCCCGGGAAGCTGACCGATCCGGCCACCCGGTCCGTTCGCACCCCCAAAAATGCGAATCTCAGATACCAATTTGAGGAGCGCCGATGCTGTCCCCGAAGTCGACCGAGATCGTCCGCGCCACCCTGCCCGCCGTCGGCGGCGCGATCGGTGAGATCACGCCGCTCTTCTACGACAAGCTGTTCGCCGCCCGTCCGCAGCTGCTGCGCGACCTGTTCAACCGCGGCAACCAGGCCGAGGGCAGCCAGCAGCAGGCCCTCGCCGGCGCCGTCGCCGCCTTCGCCACCGCGCTCGTCGAGCACCCCGACGTCCGCCCCGACGCGATGCTCTCGCGCATCGCCCACAAGCACGCCTCGCTCGGCATCAGCCGCGAGCAGTACCCGATCGTGCACGAGCACCTGTTCGCCGCCATCGCCGAGGTGCTGGGCGGCGCGGTCACGCCCGAGGTGGCCGCCGCCTGGGACGAGGTGTACTGGCTGATGGCCAACGCCCTCATCGCCGTCGAGGCCCGGCTGTACGCCGAGGCGGGCGCCCTGCACGGCGCCACCTGGCGGACCTACCGCGTCGTCGCCCGCCACCGGGAGACCGCGGACGTCGCCACCTTCGTCGTCCGCCCGGCCGACGGCCGCCCGCTGCCCGCCGCCCGGCCCGGCCAGTACGTCTCCGTGCAGGTCCCGCTGGCCGACGGCGCCCGGCAGATCCGCCAGTACAGCCTGTCCGGACTGCCGGAGGACGCCCTGCAGTTCTCCGTCAAGCGCGTCACCGGCGACCCGGCGGGCGAGGTCTCGGGCCACCTCCACGACCACGTGGACGTCGGCGACCCCCTGCTCGTCAGCCACCCCTTCGGCGACGTCGTCCTGGACGACGGCGACGGCCCGCTGCTGCTCGCCTCGGCCGGCATCGGCTGCACCCCCATGACCGGCATGCTCGCCCACCTGGCCGCCACCGGCTCGTCCCGTCGCGTCGTCGTCGCGCACGCCGACCGCAGCGAGGCCACCCACGCCTTCCGCGCGGAGCTCGGCCAGCTCGTCGGCAAGCTCCCCGGCGCGGTCGCGCACGTCTGGTACGAGCAGCCGGAGGGCGACTGGCCCGCCGACCGCACCGGCTTCGCCGACCTCTCCCGCCTCGACGTTCCCGCCGGTACCACCGCCTACCTCTGCGGCCCCCTGCCCTTCCTGCGCGCCGCCCGTACCCAGCTCCTGGCCGCGGGCGTGGCGGCCGCGGACATCCACTACGAGGTCTTCGGCCCCGACCTGTGGCTGGGCGGCTCCTGAAGCTGCTGCCCGGCGCCCGGCAGCAGCGGGCCCGGCTCCGCCGCGGCGACCTCCACCTTCCGGGTCTTCAGGCTGTGCCGCTGCCGCTTCGCCACCCAGGTGGCGAACCAGGACAGCAGCATGCACATGCCGATGTAGACCGGTGAGATGACCATGACGACGGGGATGAAGGGGAGGTCGTAGTCGAGGTTGCTGGCGATCAGCTTGCCCGCGTGGAGGAACTCCTCGTAGGTGATGAGGAAGCCGAGCGAGGTGTCCTTCAGGGCGACGACCAGCTGGCTGATGATGGCCGGCAGCATCGCGCGCACGGCCTGGGGGACCAGCACGTGGGTCATCACCTGGGTCTTGCCCATGCCCAGGGAGTAGGCCGCCTCGCGCTGGCCGCGGTCGACGGCGTTCACGCCCGTGCGGAAGACCTCGGCCAGCACCGAGCCGTTGTACAGGGTCAGCCCCGTGACCAGGGCCGGCAGCGGCTGGACCTTGAGGGCGACGAAGACGAAGAAGATCATGACCAGCACGGGCATCGCCCGGAAGAACTCCACCACGACCGTGGCCGCCCAGCGCAGCGCGGCGTGCTCGGAGAGCCGGCCGCAGGCGAGGACCCCGCCGAGGAGGAGGGAGAGCACGGCGGCGTAGGCGAACGCCTTGAGGGTGTTGCCGAGGCCGTGCAGGAGCAGCTCCTGGATGCCCTCGTACGCGAAGGGGTCCCACTTGGCCGCCGTGAACTGCCCGGTGTCGAAGAGGAGGTAGAGCGCCCAGGCGACGATCCCGAGGATCACCACGGTGGCCAGCAGGCCGTAGAGGAGGTGGCGGCGGCGGGCCTGGGGGCCCGGGATGTCGTAGAGGGCGGTGGTCATCGGGCGATCCCCCAGCGCTTCTCCAGCACGTTGAAGACCGCGCTGATGGACAGGGTCACGAGCAGGTAGCCGACGGCGATCCAGACGAAGGACCAGATGATGCTGTAGCCCATCTCGTTGAGCGGCTTGTAGGTGCCCAGGAGCTCGGTGACGCTGAACGACCCGGCGATCGCCGAGTTCTTGGCGAGCGCGATCAGCGTCGAGCCGACGGGCGGGATGACGGACCGGAACGCCTGGGGGAGGACGACGTCGCCGAGGGTCTGGGCGAAGGTCATGCCCAGGCTGCGGGCGGCCTCGCCCTGGCCGGTGGGCACGGTGTTGATGCCCGAGCGCAGCACCTCGCAGATGAAGGCGGAGGTGTAGCAGCCCAGGGCGAGGACCGCGAAGAGCTGGAAGGGCAGGACGATCCCGAAGCGCGGCAGCCCCAGCATCACCGCGAAGAACAGCAGGGTGAGCGGGGTGTTGCGCAGCACGGTCACCCACACCGTGCCGAAGACGCGCAGCGAGCCGACGGGCGCCACCCGGAACGAGGCCATGACGAAGCCGAGGACGAGCGCGAGCAGCGAGGCGTAGACGGTGAGCTCGATGGTGCCGAGCAGGCCCTCGCCGTAGAGGGAGAGGTTGTCGATGAGTACGTCCACGGAGGTCCTCCTCAGCCCGCCGGGTAGCGGTCGACGGGTGGCGGCTGCGGGGCGGGCACACCGGAGAGGCCCAGGGTCGCGTCGTAGGCCCTCTTCCAGTCGCCGTTCTTCTCGTGCGCCGCGAGGGCGTCGTCGAGGGCGAAGCGCAGTGCGGTGTCGCCGCGGGACACCCCGATGCCGTAGGGCTCCTTGGAGAAGGGCGCTCCCACCACCTTCAGCGCGTCGGGGGCCTTGGCCGCGAAGCCCATGAGGATGGTGTCGTCGGTGGTGACGGCGTCCACCTGGAGGCTGAGGAGGTTGTCCACGCAGATCGAGTAGGTGTCGTAGGCGACGGCGACGGCCTTGGGGTAGTCGCGCTGGATGCGCTGCAGCGGGGTGGAGCCGGCCGCCGAGCAGACCCGCTTGCCCGCCAGGTCCTGGGGGCCGTTGATGTCGTCCTCGTCCTTGCGGACCAGCAGCGACTGCCCGGCGATGTAGTACGGCCCGGCGAAGCCGACCTGCTTCTTGCGCAGGTCATTGATGGTGTAGGTGCCGACGTAGTAGTCGATCTGGCCGTTCTGCAGGGCGGTCTCGCGGTTGGCGGAGGCGATGGTGCGGAAGGAGATGGTCTTGGGGTCGAAGCCGAGCGAGGCGGACATCATCTTGGCGATCTCGATGTCGAAGCCGGAGTAGGTGCCGGTGGCGGGGTCCTTCTGGCCCAGGTAGGGCTGGTCCTCCTTGGCGCCGACCACGAGGTGGCCGCGGCGCTTGGCGGCCGTCCAGGTCGGGGAGTCCGGCAGCTGGAACCCGGTGGCGACGGGGTAGACCGGCAGCTGGTCGGGCTGGGGGCCCTTGACGGGCGGGCTGCCCTCCTTGCCGCATCCGGCGGTCAGCAGGGCGGCCAGGGCGAGCGCGGCGACGAGGCGTCTCATGTGTGCCGTCACCCGCTCAGTGCTTGAGGATCTTGGAGAGGAAGTCCTTGGCGCGCTCGCTCTCGGGCGCGGTGAAGAACTCCTCGGGCGTGCGGTCCTCGACGATCCGGCCGTCCGCCATGAAGACGACGCGGTTGGCGGCGGAGCGGGCGAAGCCCATCTCGTGGGTGACGACGACCATCGTCATCCCGTCCCGGGCGAGCTGCTGCATGACCTCCAGCACCTCGTTGATCATCTCGGGGTCCAGGGCCGAGGTCGGTTCGTCGAAGAGGAGCGCCTTGGGGTCCATGGCCAGCGCGCGGGCGATGGCCACGCGCTGCTGCTGGCCGCCGGAGAGCTGTGCGGGGTACTTCTCGGCGTGGGCGAGCAGCCCCACCCGCTCCAGCAGTTCCCGCGAGCGCCGGTCCGCCTCCTCCTTGCCGCGCTTGCGGACCTTGACCTGGGCCAGGGAGACGTTGGCGAGCACCGTCTTGTGGGCGAAGAGGTTGAACGACTGGAAGACCATGCCGACCTCGGCGCGCAGCCGGGCCAGCGCCCGCCCCTCCGCCGGCAGCGGCCGGCCGTCGAGCAGGACGGTGCCGGACTCCACCGGTTCGAGACGGTTGATGGTGCGGCACAGCGTGGACTTGCCGGAGCCGGAGGGACCGATGACCACCACCACCTCCCCGCGGCCGACGGTGAGGTTGATGTCCCGCAGCACGTGCAGCGTGCCGTAGTGCTTGTTGACGTCCCGCAGTTCGATCAACGGATCGACGGCCATACCCAGCCCTATCCACTCTCAGCTGTCTCGCAGTCGCCGCAAACTATCCGCATCGAAAACGGGACTTCCGTGCTGACACGCACACCTGTCGGGAATGGGCCGGATCGGAGCCGCAGAGGCCGCCATTTGCCCTAGGTACACAGACCGAGCCTGGGTACCTAGCCTGTGGGGGGCCGGACGGGGGAAGCAGAGGGGGAAGGGAGCCCGGTGTGGGTGACAGCAGGCCCGTATACCTGCGCATCGCGGACGACCTGCGGCAACGGATCGACGAGGGCGCCCTGGTGGTCGGGGACCGCATCCCCTCCCGCTCCGAGCTCAAACGGGCCTACGAGGCCAGCGACCAGACCGTCGACCGCGCGGTCCGCGTCCTGAAGGCCGCCGGCTACGCCGAAGGACAGTTCGGCCGCGGCGTCTTCGTCGCCGACCGCGCCCCGCTCGGCACCCTGCTGCGCTCCACCGGCGCCGTCGACTCGCCCTTCGCCGCCAAGATCCGCGGCTACGCCGCGGGCGACGACGCGTCCCCGGCCGGCGCCGGCGACCGCGGGACGGCGCTGACGTGGGAGGCGTCCTCCAGCGAGACCCCCGCCCCCGCCGGCATCGCCGAACGCCTGGGCATCGGCACGGGCGAGCCGGTGCTGTGCACCCAGTACGAGTACCTGGCCAACCGCCACCCTGTGCAGCTCGCCACCAGCTGGGAGCCCCTGACCATCACCGAGGGCACCGACGTCGCCCTCCCCGAGCGCGGCCCCTACGCCCGGCGCGGGGTGCGCGGCCGGCTCGCCGCCATCGGCATCCGCGTCGTCCGGGCCCGCGAGCTCGTCGGCTCCCGCCCCGCCACCACCCCCGAGGCCGAGGCGCTCGGCTGCGCGGCCGGCCAGTGCGTCACCGTCGTCGAGCGCACCCACTTCGACGGCGAGGACCGCGCCGTGGAGACCTCCGACATCGTGGTCCGGGCCGACCGCTGGCGCCTGGAGTACACCATCGCCTTCACCAGCTGACACCGCCCGGCGCCGGGTCAGTTCTCCGCGACCTCCGCGTAGAGCTGCGACAGCTCCGGGGCGCCGTCCGCCGCCCACGACTGGCCCGCCTCCACCACGTCGATCTCCCGGCCGCTGGCCAGCCGGACCACCGGCTGCCCGTCCGGCCAGATCCACCAGCCCGCGCCCGTGACCGTCCGGACGATGACCGTGCCCAGGTACAGGCCCGCGTCGTTACCGAGCCAGGGCACCAGTTCCGGGTCCTCACGCCAGCGCGGCTGCAGCTGGTCCAGCGCCTCCAGGGACGACGGCGAGTCGTCGAGTGCGACTCCTGCCGACTGCGCGTGCGCACGGAGCAGTTCGCACTCCGACAGCAGCTCGGCCAGGCCCTCCGGCCCCCGGTCGGCCGTCTCGGGCAGCGCCACCCCGTGCGCCGGGCCGTGCCGCTTGCGCCAGCTGTCCAAGAAGGGAATGTTCATACTGGCCAGGATCTCACTCCCACGGATGGCCCCACCACAGGCGCGCTGCGCCCGACGTGGCCGGTTGGCCTCCTTGACGTCCCCCTGGCGCCTCCCTAGCTTCATCCCGCCACGTGCAGAGCGGGGAACGCTGGGAGGCATGACGCACATGCTCCGGACAACGCAGCCCACGGTGGACACGGCACGTCACAGACCGCCCGCCGCCCGCGCGTTCGCGGCGGCGGTGCTCGCGGCCGGGGCGGTGTGCGCCCTCGCCCTGACCGGCGCCCCGGCGCACGCCGCGGGCGCCCCGCAGCGGGAAGCGCTCCCCCTGGAGCGGCTCTTCGACAACAGGGCGGTCAGCGACGACGCCCACCCCCAGGACGCCGACTTCGACGGCAAGGGCAGCTCCTACTCGGCCCAGGACCTCAGGGCCGCGGGCTGGACCCCCGGCCGCACGATCGCCGTCGACGGCGCCGCCCTCGGCTGGCCCCGGACGCGGCCCGGCACGCCCGACAACGTGGTCGCCGACGGGCAGGCGGTGCGGCTCACCGGCCGCGGGGACGCCCTCTCCTTCCTGGTGGCGAGCAGCTCCCCGGCGGGGGACAGGAGCGGCTCCGACGGCACGGGCACGATCCGCTACCGCGACGGCTCGCGGAGCCCCTACCGCCTGCAGGCTCCCGACTGGCGCCACGGGCCGCTCACCACCAAGGTCGTGGGGCTGCCGCACCGCAACACCAGCAGCGGCCGGCGGACCGAGACGACCCGCCTCTACGTGGTGACCGTGCCCGTCGAGCGCTCCCGGGAGATCGACGCCGTGGTGCTGCCCGCCGACGGGCCCACGAGCGACCTCCACGTCTTCTCCCTCGCCCTGCGCGCTCCCTCGAACGGGTGGACCGGCAGCTGGGCGGCGTCCACGTCCGGGTACGCGACGGTGGGCCCGTGGACCGACCGGACGCTGCGGCTGATCGTGCACAGCAGCGCGGGCGGCCCGCGCACCCGCATCCGGCTGGAGAACACCTTCTCCCAGCAGCCCGTCCGCATCGGCCGCGCCACCGTCGCGCTGCAGGGCCGCGGAGCGGCCGCGGACGGCCGCCCCGTACCACTGGCCTTCGCCGGCCGTCGCGCGGCCGAAATCCCCGCCGGCGCCCAGCAGTTCAGCGACCCCGTCGGCTTCCGCGTACCACCGGACACCAATCTGCTGGTCAGCATCCACCTGCCGGGCACGGTACGGGCGCTGCCCGTGCACAGCTACAGCAACCAGGTCTCCTACCTCAGCGCCGACGGCGCCGGCGACCGCACCGGCGACCGGGGCGGCGACGCCTACGGGCAGCAGCTGGACGGCTGGCCGCTGCTGACCGGCGTGGACGTCGGCGGCGGACCCGGTTCCGTGGTGGCCCTCGGCGACTCCATCACCGACGGCGAACGCGCCACGCCCGGGGCCAACGGCCGCTGGCCCGACCTGCTGTCGCGACGCCTGCTCGGGCAGCACGCGGTGCCACGGCTCGGAGTGCTCAACCACGGCATCTCCGGCAACCGCGTCGCGAGCGACCGCTACGCGGGCGAGGGCACCAGCACGGTCAGGAGCGGGGTCAGCGCGGAACACCGTCTGGAGCGCGACGTCCTGGCCCAGACCTCCGCCCGGACCGTCGTCGTCTTCGAGGGCGTCAACGACATCCGCGCCGGCACGAAGGCCGACGAGGTCATCGGCGCCCTCACGAGGATGGCGGACGTCGCCCACCGGCGCGGCATGCGCGTCGTCGCCGCCACCATCGCGCCGTGCGGCGGTTTCTTCGACTGCACGGCCGAGGCCGAGGCCGAGCGCGTCGCCATCAACCGGCACCTGCGCAACAGCCCCGTCTACGACGCCGTGTTCGACTTCGACGCCGCCATCCGCGACCCCCGGCACCCGGACCGCATGCTGCCGCGCTTCGACGGCGGCGACCACCTGCACCCCAACGACGCGGGGATGAAGGCGTTCAGCGACGCGATCGACCTGCGGAAGCTGCTCTGACGCACGCCGCCCGGGCGGCTACGGCACCCGTGCCGTCCACTCCGCGGAGGCGAACTTCGTCGCCGCCAGCTCCTCCGCCCGCGCCAGCTCCGCGGGGGTGACCGAGCCTTCCGCCAGGCCGTACCGGCCGCGGAAGGTCTCGATCATCTTCTCGATGACCGCGGAGCGCGGCAGCCCGGTCTGGCGGCGCAGCGGGTCGACGCGCTTCTTCGCGCTCTTGGTGCCCTTGTCGGAGAGCTTCTCCTTGCCGATGCGCAGCACGTCGAGCATCTTCTCGGCGTCGATGTCGTAGGCCATGGTCACGTGGTGCAGCACGGCCCCGTCACCGGTGACCATGCGCTTCTGCGCCGCGCCCGCGATCTTGCCGGCGTCGGTGGCGATGTCGTTCAGCGGCTGGTACCAGGCCCGCACGCCCATGCCCTCCAGCGCGCCCAGCACCCAGTCGTCGAGGTAGGCGTAGCTGTCGGCGAAGGACAGCCCCTGCACCAGGGCGTCGGGCACGCACAGCGAGTAGGTGATGGTGTTGCCGGGCTCGATGAACATGGCCCCGCCGCCGGAGATGCGCCGCACGACCGTCATGCCGTGCCGGGCCGCCCCCTCCGGGTCGACCTCGTTGCGCAGCGACTGGAAGCTGCCGATGACCACGGCGGGGGAGCCCCACTCCCACACGCGCAGCGTCGGCGGCCGCCGCCCGGCGGCGACCTCCGCGGTCAGCACCTCGTCGAGGGCCATGTGCAGGGCGGGGGACTGGGGGCCGTCGTGGATCAGCTGCCACGCGTAGTCGGTCCAGTCGGTGGCCCGGGCCACGGCCCGGCGGACCGCGATGCCCACGGCCTCGGACGTGAAGCCGAACATCACCGTGCCCTCGGGCAGCGCCGCGTCGATGCGGGCCGCGAGCTGCGGGGCCGGGGTGTCGGCGGGGGCGCCCTCCAGGGCGCGGTTGATGTCGAGGAGCGCCTCGTCGGGTTCGAGGAAGAAGTCCCCCGCCACCCGCACGTCGCGCAGCAGCCCGTCCGTGACCGCCACGTCGACGACGACGAGCTTGCCGCCCGGCACCTTGTATTCACCGTGCACGGCGCACCCTCCATCATGCTTTCCCCGGCCGGCCACCCGGCCGACGGCAGAAACAACCGTAACTCCGTCCCGGCCCGCCCCGGTGGGCGGCCGGTGGGAGCAGGCGTTCACCGGGGCGTCGCCGGGCGGCCACCGGAGCTGCATCGAATGTCGGTGCGACGTGGTTCGATGTCCTTATGGTTCACATGGTCGACAGGTTCCTCGCAGGCGATCTCACGGACGTGGAGGAAGCGGTCCGCAAAGCGGCCGCGGCCGAGATCCTGCCGCGCTTCCGGCAGCTCGCCACGGACGAGATCATCGAGAAGAACGGCCCGCACGACCTCGTGACCGTCGCCGACCGGCTCGCGGAGGAGCACCTCACCCATGCGCTGACCGCCCTGCTGCCCGGCTCGGTCGTGGTCGGCGAGGAGGCGGTGCACGCGGATCCGCGCATCCTCGCCTCGCTGTGCGGCGAGGCGCCCGTCTGGATCGTCGACCCGGTCGACGGCACCCGGCAGTTCGTGTACGGCGACCCCGGCTTCGCCACCCTCGTCTGCCTCGCGCACCGCGGCGAGCTGCTGGCCTCCTGGACGTACGCGCCGGCGCTCGACCAGATGGCGACGGCCCGCCGGGGCGGGGGAGCGCAGCTCAACGGAGTGCCGCTGCGCGCGGGTTCGCCGGAGCCGGGCAAGACACTGGAAGTGGCGACGTCGCACTACGACTTCACCACCGACGAGCAGAAGCGGGTGCTGGAGGCGCTACGGACGGACGGGGTGGCGCCGCGCCCCTGCGGCTCGGCGGGGCTCGAATACCTCCACGTCGCCCAGGGCGTCCTCGACGCCGTGGCCTTCTCCTGGGAGAACGCCTGGGACCACGCTGCCGGCCTGCTGCTGGTCGCCGAGGCGGGCGGGGCCAGCGGCACCGTCGCGAAGGAACCGTTCCGCATCGCGGGCGGCAACGCGCTGCCGTTCAGTGCTGCGCGGGACGAGCTGACGCTGCGGCATATCCTGGACCTGCTGGCGTCCGCCGGCTGACACACAGGGACACGAGGGGAGCCCGTCCGGTGGCCACTATGCTCGACGCGGTCGTCGTGGGAGCGGGGCCCAATGGGCTGACCGCCGCGGTCGAACTGGCCCGCAGGGGCCTGTCCGTGGAGGTGTTCGAGGCCGCGGACGCCGTCGGTGGCGGCGCCCGCACCGAGGAGCTGACCCTCCCGGGCTTCCGCCACGACCCGTGCTCCGCCGTGCACCCCCTCGCCGTGCGTTCGCCCGCCTTCAGCGCGATGCCGCTCGGCCGGCACGGCCTGGAGTGGATCCACCCCGACCTGCCGATGGCACACCCCTTCCCGGACGGCACGGCGGCGGTCCTCTCCCGGCTGATCGGCGAGACGGCCTGCTCGCTGGGCCCGCGCGACGCCGGCGCCTACCGGCGGCTCATGGCGCCCTTCCACGGCCGGTGGGACACCCTCGCCGCCGACTTCCTGCGCACGCAGTGGGACGGGCTGCCGCGCGACCCGCTCACGTACGCCCGCTTCGGGATGGCCGCGGGCCAGTCCGCCACGCTCCTGACCCGGACCCGCTTCCGGGACGAGAAGGCCCGGGGCCTGTTCGCCGGGCTCGCCGCCCACGGCATCGCGCCGCTGGGCTCCCTGGGCACCGGGGGCATGGCCCTGATGTTCGCCCTCGCCGCCCACGAGTGCGGCTGGCCCGTGCCCCGCGGCGGCTCGCAGGCGATCGCCGACGCGCTCGCCTCGTACCTGCGGGAGCTGGGCGGCACCGTGCACACCGGTTTCGAGGTCAAGCACCTCGACGACCTGCCGCCCGCCCGCACCTTCCTCTTCGACACCTCGCCCACCGCCCTGGCCCGCATCGCCGGCCTGGGCAACGCCTTCCCGCGCTTCCGCTACGGCCCCAGCGTCTTCAAGATCGACTATGCGCTGGACGGCCCGGTGCCCTGGACCGCCGAAGCCGCCCGGCGGGCCGGCACGGTCCACGTCGGCCCCACCATCGGCGAGATCGGCGAGGCCCTGCGGGCCGCCGCCCACGGCGACGACCCCGCCGTCCCGTTCCTCATCACCGCCCAGCCCAGCATCGTCGACCCCACCCGCGCGCCCGAGGGCAAGCACACCTTCTGGGTGTACGGGCACGTGCCCAGCGGCTGGGAGGGCGACGCCACCGAGGTGATCGAGCGCCAGATCGAGCGCTTCGCCCCGGGCTTCGGCGACCTGGTCCTCGCCCGGGCCACGGCGGGGCCGCCGGAGCTGGCCGCCCGCAACGCCAACTACGTGGGCGGGGACATCGCGACGGGCTCGGTGGCGGGACTGCGCCTGCTGATCCGCCCCCGCCTGGCCCGCGTCCCGTACGCCACGTCCCACCCGGCGGTCTTCCTCTGCTCGTCCGCGACCCCGCCGGGCCCGGGGGTGCACGGAATGTCCGGCCACCACGCGGCGAAGGCCGCCTGGCGCCACCTGCGCCAGGGCGCCGCGTAGCCGACGGGCGGCCGGCCGCGTCGGGGCGCCGGGCGCCCCGGCCGCCGGTCTCGTACGGGCTCAGGCGCCTTCGGGGATGCGGGGCAGGGCCGCCCCGGCCGCGTCCGCCGGCTTGGGTGAACGCCTCGCCCGGCGTCCCGGGCCGGTCCGCAAGGTCCCGTCCGGCCCGCGACGCTCCCCGGCCAGCGCTGGTGGCGTCCCCGGACGCCGCGGGCCGCGCCCGTCGGTCGTGCGGCGACGCCACGCTGCCGACACGGCCTACGCCGCCGCCCGGCCCAGGTCCGCGACGACGTCCGCCCGTACCGCCGCCGTGTCCGTGCCGAGCCGGCGGAAGAGGCCGGCCGTCGCCCGGTCCTCCGTGTCCAGCACGCCGAGCAGCACGTGCTCGACCCCGATCCGGTCGTCCCGGCGCTCCAGCGCCTCGCGCAGCGACCGCTCCAGCGCCTTCCGGGCCCGCCGTGTGAAGGGAAGGTGCCGCTTGCGCTCCCGGTCGCGGCCGAACAGCCGTCGCGTTTCCTGAGCGGGCGGCGGCACGGCGTCCAGCGCCCCCCTCCCGAAGACGTCCTCCGCCCGCCCCCGCACCGCGTCGAGGTCGATGCCGAAGGCCCGCAGCGCCTCCGCGTCGCCCTCGTCGAAGGCGGCGGCCGGTGCCGTGAGCGCCGCCCGGCACGCCTGCGGGGTGATCCCCAGCCGCGCCAGTGTGGCGGCCCCGGGCGCCCGGTCCCGGTGGACCACTGCCAGCAGGAGGTGCTCCGGGCCGATCTGCGGGTGCCGGAGCGAGCGCGCCTGCTCCTGCGCGTCGACCACCACGTCGCGCGCTTCCTTGGTGAACCGGTGGAACATGCCTACCTCCGCGCGTGCTTCTTGTGGACGGCCTGCCTGCTGACTCCCAGCGCGGCCCCGATCTCCTCCCAGGACCAGCCCTGCCGTCGTGCTCCGGCGACCTGGAGTTCCTCCAGACGCTCGACCAGGCGCCGCAGAGCGGCGACCGCCCGCAATCCCACGTGGGGATCCGGGTTCATGGCGGCCTCGGTGGTGCCGACCGCTTCCTTCGCATCCGTTCCGGCCATGCTGTCAACCTAGGATGACATCTCCGGGCTGTCAACCATCATTGACACCGTCATCGCGATGTCGGATTTCCGCGAGCCCCGGCGCCCCTCCGCCCCCGATCCTTGAACCATGCACACCGACTTCGACCGCTGCGTACGGGCCGTCCGCTCCCGGGACGCGCGCTTCGACGGGTGGTTCTTCACCGCCGTCCTCACCACGCGCACCTACTGCCGCCCCAGCTGTCCGGCCGCGCCGCCGAAGGACCGGAACATGACCTTCTACCCCAGTGCGGCCGCCGCCCAGCAGGCCGGATTCCGGGCCTGCAAACGCTGCAGACCCGACGCCGTCCCCGGCTCGCCCCGCTGGAACGAGCGCGCCGACCTCGTCGCCCGCGCCATGCGCCTCATCGGCGACGGCACCGTCGACCGCGAGGGCGTCCAGGGCCTCGCCGACCGCCTCGGCTACAGCGCCCGGCAGGTCGAGCGCCAGCTCCTCGCCGAACTCGGCGCCGGCCCCCTCGCCCTGGCCCGCGCCCAGCGCGCCCAGACCGCCCGCATCCTCATCGAGACCAGCGCGCTGCCCATGGCCGACGTGGCGTTCGCCGCCGGCTTCGCCTCGATCCGCACGTTCAACGAGACCGTGCGCGAGGTCTTCGCGCTCACCCCCACCGAGCTGCGCACCCGCGCCTCGGGCACGGGCGCCCCGGCCGCCCCCGGCACCCTGACGCTGCGCCTGCCCTTCCGCGCACCCCTGTGCCCCGACAACCTCTTCGGCCTGCTCGCCGCCACCGCCGTGCCCGGCGTGGAGGAGTGGCGCGACGGCGCGTACCACCGCACCCTGCGCCTGCCCTACGGCCACGGGACGGTCGCCCTGAGCCCGCGCCCCGACCACATCGCCTGCCGGCTCGCCCTCACCGACCAGCGCGACCTGGCCGGCGCCATCAGCCGCTGCCGCCGGCTCCTCGACCTGGACGCCGACCCCGAGGCCGTCGACGCGCTCCTGCGCACCGACCCCCACCTCGCGCCGCTCGTCGGCAAGAACCCCGGCCGGCGCGTTCCGCGCACGGTGGACGCCGAGGAGCTCGCCGTACGCGCCGTCCTCGGCCAGCAGGTGTCGACCGCCGCGGCCCGCACGCTCGCCGCCCGCCTGGTCGTGGCGCACGGCGAGCCCGTCGCCGTCCCGGACGGCGGCCTCACCCACCTCTTCCCCTCCGCGCAGGCCCTCGCCGCCCTGGACCCCGCGGACCTGGCCATGCCCGCCGGGCGCCGGGCCACCCTCGTTCGCACCGTGGAGGCGCTGGCGAGCGGCGAGCTCGCCCTCGGCGTCGGCAGCGACTGGGCCGGGGCCCGCGACCGGCTCGCCGCGCTCCCGGGCATCGGGCCGTGGACGGCGGAGCTCATCGCCATGCGCGGCCTCGGCGATCCCGACGCCTTCCTCCCCACCGACCTCGGCGTGCGGCGGGCGGCCGCCCGCACCGGGCTGCCCGCCACGCCCGCCGCCCTGTCCCGGCACGCCGCCGCCTGGCGGCCCTGGCGCGCCTACGCCGTCCAGTACCTGTGGGCGGCCGACGACCACGCCGCCGCCCGCATGCCCGCCAGCGTCTGAACGGAACGACACCATGTCCCGCGTCCACACCGTCATCGACAGCCCCTACGGGGAGCTGACCCTCGTCGCCGCCGACGGCGTCCTGTGCGGCCTCTACATGACCGGTCAGCGCCACCGGCCGCCGGAGGAGAGCTTCGGCGAGCGCGACGACGAGGGTCCGTTCCCCGAGGCCGCCCGCCAGCTGGCCGCCTACTTCGAGGGCGGGTCGACCCGCTTCGACCTGCCGCTGCGCCTGGACGGCACGCCCTTCCAGCGGCGCGTCTGGGAGGCCCTGCGGCAGATCCCCTACGGGCAGACCCTCTCCTACGGCGAGCTCGCCGCCCGCATCGGTTCCCCCGGCGCCTCGCGGGCCGTCGGCCTCGCCAACGGCAAGAACCCGGTCGGCATCATCGTCCCCTGCCACCGCGTCATCGGTTCCACCGGCAGCCTCACCGGCTACGGCGGCGGCCTGGACCGCAAGCGGCGGCTGCTGGCCTTCGAGCGCGGCGACGACCAGCGGCTGTTCTAGCCGGGGCCGGCCGGAACGTCAGGAAGCGTCGTCGTTCCCGCGGTCGCGGGCGCTCTCCGCCACCCGCCGCAGCCGTGGATGCCGTACCGGGCCGTGCTCCGAGACGGCCTCGCCGACCATCGTGCGCAGCGCGTCGCCCAGGCCGTGGATCGCGTGGTGCCGGGCCGGGCCGGCACCCGGGTCGGTGCGCAGCTCACGCAGCAGGGACCAGCACAGCGCGAGCATCACCACCACGAACGGCAGCGCGACCAGGATCGTCGCCGACTGCAGGGACGTCAGGCCCCCGGCCACCAGCAGCACGGCCGCGACGGCGGCCATGAGGACGCCCCAGACGACCACCAGCCAGGTCCGCGGGTGGAGTGCGCCGCGGCTGGAGAGGGAGCCCATCACCAGCGACGCGGAGTCCGCGCTGGTGATGAAGTACGTCATCACCAGCGCCATCGCGATCCACGAGGTCAGCGTGGCCAGCGGCAGGGTGTCCAGCAGGGCGAACAGCGACGCCTCCGCGCCCTCCCGCACCGTGCCCGCCATGTCGGCGGCACCGGTCATGTCCAGGCGCAGCGCGCTGCCGCCCATCACGCAGAACCACACCACCGTCGCCCCGCTGGGCACCAGGAGCACCCCGATGAGGAACTCGCGGATCGTGCGGCCGTGCGAGATGCGGGCGATGAACGTGCCGACGAACGGTGCCCAGGAGAGCCACCACGCCCAGTAGAAGATCGTCCAGGCGCCGAGCCACTTCGAGTCGGTGAACGCGCCCGTGCGGGTGGCGAGCGTCAGCAGGTCGTGGAGGTAGCCGCCGGTGGCCGAGGGGACGGCGTTGAGCACGAAGACGGTCGGGCCGAGGAGGAAGACGAACAGCATCAGGCACGCCGCGAGCGCGATGTTGAGGGTGCTCAGCCACTTCACGCCCTTGTGCAGCCCCGAGAAGGCGGAGAGCACGAACGCGGCGGACAGCGACGCGATGATGACGAGTTCGAGGGTCGTGGAGTCCTTGACGCCCGTGGTGATGTTGAGGCCCTTGGAGACCTGCAGGGCGCCCAGGCCCAGGCTGGTCGCCGTGCCGAAGACCGTCGCGAAGACGGCGAGGAGGTCGATGGCCCGGCCCGGCCAGCCGTTCGCCCGCCGTGCGCCCAGCAGGGGGACGAACACCGAGCTGAGCCGGTTGCCGCGGCCCTTGCGGAAGCCGGCGTACGCCAGGGCGAGACCGGCCATGCCGTAGATGGCCCAGGGGTGCAGGGTCCAGTGGAAGAAGGAGTACTCCAGGGCGGTGCGGGCGGCCGCGGGGGAGTTCGCGACGACCCCGGTGCCCGGGGGCGGGACGACGAAGTGCTGCAGCGGCTCGCCGACTCCGTAGAACATCAGGCCGATGCCCATGCCGGCGCTGAACATCATCGCGATCCAGGCGAGGTTGCCGAACTCCGGCTGCGAGCCGTCCGCACCCAGCCGGATGCGGCCGTACCGGCTCACGGCGATCACCACGCACAGCACGAGGAACACGTCGGCCGCGACCACGAACAGCCAGGCGAAGTTGGACAGCACCCAGCCCAGGGCCGTCGTCGACACCCGGTCGAAGGAGTGCTTGCCCAGGGCCGCCCACGCCACCACCGCCAGCACCGCGGCGCCGCCGATGACGACGAGGGGGATGTCCGGGGGTTCGTCCTGCGGTGAGCGCAGCTCGGTGCTCTCGGTGCTCATGACGCCCCACTATGGCCGGGAAACGCCCGATCGGTCGGGCTGGCGCGCCGCCGTCGCGGCATGGGCGGCGCGACGGTCCCCCGGGTAGGGTCGCCGCGGCGCGACCCGGAAGCGAGGGGATGCACGGTGGCGGGAGAGACACGCGTACTGATCGCCGCGGACAAGTTCAAGGGATCACTGACGGCCGCCGAGGTCGCCGAGCACGTGACGGCCGGACTGCGCCGGGTCGCCCCCGGTGTGCGGGTGAGCGCGCTGCCGGTCGCCGACGGTGGCGACGGCACGGTGGCCGCGGCGCTGGCCTCCGGTTTCGAGCGGCGCGAGGCGAGGGTGACGGGGCCGGTGGGGGAGCCGGTCGTGGCCGCGTACGCGCTGCGGTCGGCGGACCGGACGGCGGTGGTGGAGCTGGCCGAGGCGTCGGGGCTGCGACGGCTTCCGCCCGGAGGCGGGGCCCCGCTCTCCGCCACCACCCGGGGCACCGGCGAGCTGCTGCGGGCCGCGCTCGACGCGGGGGCCCGCACGATCGTGCTGGGCGTGGGCGGCAGTGCCACGACCGACGGCGGGGCGGGTCTGCTGACGGCGCTCGGGGCGCGCCTGCTGGACCGCGACGGCCGGCCCGTCGGCCCCGGCGGCGGGGCCCTGGCGGCACTCGCCGTCGCCGATCTGTCCGGTCTGGACCCCCGGCTCGCGCGGACCCGGATCGTGCTGGCGAGCGACGTCGACAATCCGCTGACCGGCCCGCGCGGCGCGGCGGCGGTCTACGGCCCCCAGAAGGGCGCCGGCCCGGCCGACGTCGCCGTGCTGGACGCCGCCCTGGCCCACTACGCGCGCGTGCTGGACGGCGGGCGCCTGGCGGCCGCACCGGGCGCCGGTGCGGCCGGCGGCACGGGCTACGGCGCGCTCGCCGCGCTGGGCGCCACGTTCCGGCCCGGCATTGAGGTGATGCTCGACGTCCTGGGCTTCGAGGCGGCCGTCGAGGACGCCGGCCTGGTCATCACGGGCGAGGGCTCGCTGGACGAGCAGACCCTGCACGGCAAGGCCCCGGTGGGCGTGGCCCGGGCGGCGCACGGCAGACCCGTGGTGGCCGTCTGCGGCCGCCTGACCCTCTCCGAGGAGGCCCTGGCGGAGGCGGGCATCGACCGCGCCTACCCCTTGACGGACCTGGAACCCACCCCGTCCCGCTGCCTGCAGAACGCCGGCCCCCTCCTGCAACAGACGGCCGAACGCATCGCGCAGGACTACCTCACCTGACCACCCCGGCGGCCGGAGCCCGCCTTCCGGTACAGGCCGTCCGGTGCCTGGCCCCCACGGCGGACCGCCCCGCTGTGTGCGCGGGCGGGCGCCCCGGGGTGGCGGGCCGGCCGCCCGCGGCGCTGGCTGGCGCGTGAGCGGGGTGTGGGTCTGCGGTTTCGGGGTGGCGGGGCGAACCAGCCCGGGCGGCGGGCCGGTCGTGGCCCGGCGCGTGCCGGCCGCCGCGGCCTTCGCCTGTGGGGCATCTCGGCTTGTGCGCGGGCGGGGCCGAACCGAGCCTGCGGCTCAGGCGCGACGCGAAGGAACGGGCCGGGGAAGGCGGGACGCCCGCAGCCGCCGGACGCCCGGGCCCCGCGGCCGGACGCCCGGGCCCCGCGGTGGCGGGAGGACCGCGGTCGACGCCCCCGCGGGGCCCGGGCGTCCCGGCTCGTGCACGGCCGGCCGTTTCCCGCCACGCCCGGCCGGCCGGAAACGGCCGTGCCGGATTGCGGCACCCGCACCCCACGAGCCCCCCGGCTCGTCCGTCCGCCCGCCCGGGCGCCCAGGCAGAGCGTGCGGCACCGGGCCGCACGGCCAGCCAGGGCACCGCAACGGCAGGCACCGGGGAAGGCGCGTCAACTGGGTCGGCCGTCGGCGGGAGGCCAGGCACCGGACAGCCTGGTACCGGAAGGCGGGCACCGGGACGGCCGGGTATCGGGGAAGGTGCGGCAACCGAGCCGGCTGGCCGGCGGAAGACCAGGCACCGGACGGTCTGTACCGGAAGGCGGGCACCGGAAAGCCAGGCGCCGGGGAAGGCGCGGCAACGGGACGGCCGTCGGTGGAAGGCCCGGCAGCGGGGCGTCGGGTGCCGGAAAGGCCGGTGGGGGCCCGGGCTGATGCCCGGGCCCCCACCGGCCTTGGTTCCCGTCCCGCGCGGCCAGCGCTACGGCAGCTGGGCCGCCCGCGCCTCGCGGCGGTTGTCGCGGAAGGTGTTCACGCGGCGGGCCGTCGCGAAGAGCGGGATCACCGCGCCCAGGACGACCTGCAGTGCGCAGCCCGTCTGGAGCAGCAGCTCGCCGCCCGGCGCGTCGAACGCCCACGCGGCCAGCAGGCCCATGCTGAGCACGATCCAGCTGAGCATGGCCACCGCCAGCGGACCCCGCGGCTTGGGGTACTCCACGCGGCTCACCATCAGCCACGCCACACCCATGATCGCCAGGAGCGTCGGCACGAACGGCAGCTCCAGCAGCACGATCGAGACCACCGTCAGCGCCCCGAAGGG
Source organism: Streptomyces cinnamoneus (assembly GCF_014650495.1). Taxonomy (GTDB): domain Bacteria; phylum Actinomycetota; class Actinomycetes; order Streptomycetales; family Streptomycetaceae; genus Streptomyces; species Streptomyces cinnamoneus. The sequence continues at coordinate 82,455 of NZ_BMVB01000010.1, forward strand.
GCTCGGCATGCCCTGGAAGATCCCGTCGCGCAGCTGCACGCACGAGAAGCGGGCGAGCCGCAGCACCACGGCCAGCAGCACCACGATCGCGGCGACCGCGGAGACGCGCTGGTGGGCGTCGTCGGCGACCATGCCCCAGACGACCACGAAGTACGCGGGCGCCAGCCCGAAGCTGATCAGGTCGGACAGGTTGTCCAGCTCCGCACCCATCGCCGAGCTGCGCAGCTTGCGCGCCACGAGCCCGTCGAAGAGGTCGAAGACCGACGCGAGCAGCATCAGTATCACGGCCGTGGCCGCGCTGTGGCGGGCCATGCCGCCGTCCTCGTTCCCCGTCAGGTGGGGGATGAGGACGCCGGTGGTGGTGAAGTACACCGCCATGAAGCCGCAGATCGCGTTGCCCAGAGTGAGGGTGTCCGCTATTGACAGGCGCGTGGACAGCGGCATGTCGTCCGTGTCGTCGGCGTCGGCCTCGGGGACCCAGGCAGCCTGTGTGTCCGGCTCAACCACGGTCAAGGCGCGTCACCCCTGCCGTGGTGGCCTGACCGACCTCGACCGCGATCTCGACACCCTCGGGGAGGTAGATGTCGACGCGCGAGCCGAAGCGGATCAGGCCGATGCGGTCGCCCTGCTCCACCTTGGTGTCCGCACCGATGTAGGGAACGATGCGGCGGGCGACGGCGCCGGCGATCTGGACCATCTCGATGTCACCGAGCTCGGTGTCGAAGTGCCAGACGACGCGCTCGTTGTTCTCGCTCTCCTTGTTGAAAGCCGGAACGAAGCCGCCGGGGACGTGCTCGACCGAGGTCACCGTGCCGGCCATCGGGGCGCGGTTGACGTGGACGTTGAGCGGGCTCATGAAGATCGCGACGCGGGTTCGTCCGTCCTTCCAGGGCATGATGCTCTGCACCACGCCGTCGGCCGGGGAAATGACCCGGCCCTGGGCGATCTCACGATCGGGATCGCGGAAGAACCACAGCATGCCGGCCGCGAGCGCGGTGGCGGGCACGGCCAGCGCCGCCCATCGCCCGGAGCGGCGGGCCTGGGTGAGGCTGACCGCGGCGGTGGCGACGGTCGGGAGGAGCCACGGCGATGCTCCGCGCGCGAGGCGTACGCCGCGGAGGCTGACGCGTGGTGCAGAGGAAGAGCTGTGGGGCATGGGTGACCTTCGTAGCGGAGGGTGCCGCGTAACGATTGGGGGGACGGCGGCTTTCCGGGGATGCTATCGGTTGGGGGCGGCAACTGGCTAAGCGCCGGGGCCAGTCAGTGGCCGAACGCCGATGACAGGGTGTGATCTTCTTCTCTGTCGAAACACCCCCGAAAGGCTCCGAACCGGGCATTTAACCCTGGATTCGGTACTCCTCCAGTAGCCGCCGCCCGATGATCATTTTCTGGATCTCGGCCGTACCTTCACCGATCAGGAGCATCGGGGCCTCGCGGTAGAGCCGCTCGATCTCGTACTCCTTGGAGAAGCCGTAACCGCCGTGGATGCGGAAGGCGTCCTCCACGACCTCCTTGCAGTATTCGGAGGCCAGGTACTTCGCCATCCCTGCTTCGAGATCGTTGCGCCGGCCCGAGTCCTTCTTCCGGGCGGCATTGACCATCATTGCATGAGCCGCTTCGACCTTTGTGCCCATTTCGGCCAGCTTGAACTGAATCGCCTGGTGCTGGGCAATGGGTTTTCCGAAGGTGTGGCGCTGCTGCGCATAGGCCACACCCAGCTCGAACGCGCGCTGAGCGACGCCGCAACCACGCGCTGCGACGTTGACGCGCCCGACCTCGACGCCGTCCATCATCTGGTAGAAGCCGCGACCGGTGACCCCGCCCAGCACCCGGTCCGCCGGGACGCGCAGCCCGTCCATGATCAGCTCGGTCGTGTCGACGCCCTTGTAGCCCATCTTGTCGATCTTGCCGGGGATGGTCAGACCTGGCTTGACCTGGCCGAACCCCGGCTCCTTCTCGATCAGGAAGGTGGTCATCGACTTGTGCGGGGCCGTCCCCTCGGGGTGGCCCTCGTCCGTCCGGCAGAGCACCGCCACCAGCGTCGACGAGCCGCCGTTGGTCAGCCACATCTTCTGGCCGTTGAGCACGTACTCGTCGCCCTCGCGCACGCCCTTGGACGTGATGGCCGACACGTCAGAGCCCAGGCCCGGCTCCGACATCGAGAACGCGCCCCGCACCTCGCCCGTCGCCATCCGCGGCAGGAAGTACTCGCGCTGCTCCCGGGTGCCGTGCTGCTTGAGCATGTAGGCGACGATGAAGTGCGTATTGATGATTCCGGACACACTCATCCAGCCCCGGGCGATCTCCTCGACGCAGAGCGCGTATGTGAGAAGGGACTCACCCAGCCCGCCGTACTCCTCGGGGATCATCAGCCCGAAGACGCCGAGCTCCTTGAGCCCCTCCACTATCCGGGTGGGGTACTCGTCACGGTGCTCCAGCTCGGTGGCCACCGGGATGATTTCCTTGTCGACGAAGTCACGGACCGTCGCGAGGATCTCCTGCTGGACGTCCGTCAGCCCGTCGGTCTGCGCCAGGCGGCCCATCTCACTTCTCCCGGATGATCGGCTCGGGGCGGCCGGGCTGCTCCCCGCCGCGCTCCTTGATGTACGTGGCGGTGGGCACCATGACCTTGCGGCGGAAGGTACAGACCACCGTGCCGTCCTGCTTGTAGCCGATGGTCTCGACGTACACGATCCCGCGGTCGTTCTTCGACTTCGACGGCGTCTTGTCGAGCACCCTCGTCTCGCCGTAGAGCGTGTCGCCGTGGAAGGTCGGGGCGATGTGCTTCAGCGACTCGACTTCGAGGTTGGCGATGGCCTTGCCCGAGACGTCCGGGACGGACATGCCCAGCAGCAGCGAGTAGATGTAGTTGCCCACCACCACGTTCTTGCCGAAGTCCGTGGTCTCCCCGGCGTAATGGGCGTCCATGTGCAGAGGGTGGTGATTCATGGTGAGCAGGCAGAAGAGGTGGTCGTCGTATTCCGTGACCGTCTTTCCGGGCCAGTGCTTGTAGACGTCACCGACGGTGAACTCTTCGAAGGTGCGGCCGAACTGCATGGTGCTCACGCCTCCGGGATCTCGAACTTGGACGTACGGGTCATCCCGGCCGCGCGGCCCTTGCCCGCGATCACCAGCGCCATCTTCCGGCTGGCCTCGTCGATCATCTCGTCGCCGAGCATCGCCGAGCCCTTCTTGCCGCCCGCCTCGGAGGTGCACCAGTCGTACGCGTCCAGGATCAGCTCGGCGTGGTCGTAGTCGTCCTGCGAGGGCGAGAAGACCTCGTTGGCGGCGTCCACCTGGCCCGGGTGCAGCACCCACTTGCCGTCGAAGCCCAGCGCCGCCGCGCGCCCGGCGACCTCCTTGTAGCCGTCCACGTTCCTGATCTGCAGGTACGGGCCGTCGATGGCCTGCAGGTCGTGGGCGCGGGCCGCCATCAGGATGCGCATGAGGATGTAGTGGTAGGCGTCCGCCGGGTAACCGGGCGGCTGCTCGCCGACCACCAGGGACTTCATGTTGATCGACGCCATGAAGTCGGCCGGCCCGAAGATGATCGTCTCCAGGCGCGGCGAGGCGGCGGCGATCTCGTCGACGTTCACCAGGCCCTTGGCGTTCTCGATCTGCGCCTCGATGCCGATGCGGCCGACCTCGAAGCCCATCGTCTTCTCGATCTGCGTCAGCAGCAGGTCCAGGGCGACGACCTGCTGGGCGTCCTGGACCTTCGGCAGCATGATGCAGTCGAGGTTGGGGCCCGCTCCCTCGACGACCGTGACGACGTCGCGGTACGTCCAGTGCGTCGTCCAGTCGTTCACGCGGACCACGCGGGTCTTGCCCGTCCAGTCGCCGTTGTTGAGCGCGTCGACGATCGTGTGCCGGGCGCCTTCCTTGGCCAGCGGGGCGCAGGCGTCCTCCAGGTCGAGGAAGACCTGGTCGGCGGGGAGGCCCTGGGCCTTCTCCAGGAAGCGGGGGTTGCTGCCGGGGACGGCGAGGCAGGAGCGGCGCGGGCGCAGCCGGTTGACGGCGGGGGAGCCGGTCATGCGGAGACCTCCAGGGGGTCGAGCTGGTTCGCTTTGCGGATCTCGTCGACGATACGGCCGATGATCTCCGTGATACCGAAGTCCTTAGGGGTGAAAACGGCGGCGACTCCGGCCGCCCGCAGGGCGGTCGCGTCGGCCGACGGGATGATGCCACCGACGATGACGGGCACGTCCTCCGCCCCCGTGTGGCGCAGCCTGGCCAGGACGTCGGGGACGAGCTCGGCGTGCGAGCCGGAGAGGATCGACAGGCCCACGCAGTGGACGTCCTCGGCGACGGCGGCGGAGACGATCTGCTCGGGGGTGAGCCGGATGCCCTGGTAGACCACTTCGAAGCCGGCGTCGCGGGCCCGTACGGCGATCTGTTCGGCGCCGTTGGAGTGGCCGTCGAGGCCGGGTTTGCCGACGAGCAGCCGCAGCTTGCCGCTGCCGAGCTCCTCGGCCGTGCGGGTCACCTTCGCGCGGACGGCCGCGAGCGGCGTGCCCGGCTCGGCGGCCACGGCCAGCGGGGCGCTGCTGACGCCCGTCGGGGCGCGGAACTCGCCGAACACGTCGCGCAGCGCCCAGGACCACTCGCCGGTCGTGACGCCGGCGCGCACGCACTCCAGGGTGGCGGCCATCAGGTTCTCCGCGCCGGCCGCCGTCTTCTTCAGGACGGACAGCGCCTCCTGGGCGCGGCCCTCGTCGCGGTCGTCGCGCCAGCGGTGCAGGGCGGCGACGACGCGCGCCTCGTTCGCCGGGTCGACGGTCATGATGGCGGTGTCGAGGTCGGCGGTGAGCGGGTTGGGCTCGGTGGACTCGTAGCAGTTGACGCCGACGATCTTCTCCTCGCCGCCCTCGATCCGGGCCCGGCGCTCGGCGTGCGAGGAGACCAGCTGCGACTTGAGGTAGCCGGACTCGACGGCGGCCATGGCACCGCCCATCTCCTGGATGCGCCCGATCTCGGCGAGGCAGTCGGCGACCAGGGCGTCCACCTTGGCCTCGACGACGTGCGACCCGGCGAAGATGTCCTCGTACTCCAGCAGGTCGCTCTCGTGGGCGAGGACCTGCTGGATGCGCAGCGACCACTGCTGGTCCCAGGGACGGGGCAGGCCCAGCGCCTCGTTCCAGGCGGGCAGCTGCACGGCGCGGGCGCGGGCGTCCTTGGAGAGGGTGACGGCCAGCATCTCCAGCACGATGCGCTGGACGTTGTTCTCCGGCTGCGCCTCGGTCAGGCCGAGGGAGTTGACCTGGACGCCGTAGCGGAAGCGGCGTTGCTTGGGGTTCTCGATGCCGTAGCGCTCGCGGGTGACCTGGTCCCAGATGCGGCCGAAGGCGCGCATCTTGCACATCTCCTCGATGAAGCGGACGCCCGCGTTGACGAAGAAGGAGATGCGGGCGACGACGTCGCCGAAGCGCTCGTCGGGCACCTGGCCGGAGTCCCGCACCGCGTCGAGCACGGCGATGGCCGTGGACATCGCGTACGAGATCTCCTGGACCGGCGTGGCACCGGCCTCCTGCAGGTGGTAGCTGCAGATGTTGATGGGGTTCCACTTGGGGATGTGGTTGACCGTGTAGGTGATCATGTCGGTGGTCAGCCGCAGGCTGGGGCCCGGCGGGAAGACGTGCGTCCCGCGCGAGAGGTACTCCTTGACGATGTCGTTCTGCGTCGTCCCCTGCAGCCTGGTGACGTCGGCGCCCTGCTCCTCCGCGACCACCTGGTACATGGCCAGCAGCCACATGGCGGTGGCGTTGATGGTCATGGAGGTGTTCATCTGCTCCAGCGGGATGTCCTGGAACAGCCGCCGCATGTCACCGAGATGGGCGACCGGGACCCCGACCCGCCCGACCTCGCCGCGGGCGAGGATGTGGTCGGGGTCGTATCCGGTCTGCGTCGGGAGGTCGAACGCGACCGACAGGCCGGTCTGGCCCTTGGCGAGGTTGCGCCGGTAGAGCTCGTTGGACGCCTCGGCCGTGGAGTGCCCGGCGTAGGTCCGCATCAGCCACGGACGATCCTTCTGACGCTCAGTCATTTGGGTGTACTCACACGTTCCTGAAGCGGTTGATGGCGTCGATGTGCTGGGCCCGCATCTCCTCGTCGCGCACGCCCATGTTCTCCTCGGGCGCCAGGCAGAGCACGCCGACCTTGCCCTGGTGGAGGTTGCGGTGCACGTCGTACGCCGCCTGGCCGGTGTCGGCGAGGGTGTAGGTCTTCGAGAGGGTGGGGTGGATCTTGCCCTTGGCGATGAGGCGGTTGGCCTCCCACGCCTCGCGGTAGTTGGCGAAGTGTGAGCCGACGATCCGCTTCAACGACATCCACAAGTAGCGGTTGTCGTACTGGTGGTTGTAGCCCGAGGTCGAGGCGCAGGTGACGATCGTGCCGCCCTTGCGGGTGACGTACACCGACGCGCCGAAGGTCTCGCGGCCCGGGTGCTCGAAGACGATGTCCACGTCCTCGCCGTCGGTCAGCTCGCGGATGCGCTTGCCGAAGCGCTTCCACTCGCGCGGGTCCTGCTCGTGCTCGTCCTTCCAGAAGCGGTAGCCCTCGGCGCTGCGGTCGATGATCGCCTCGGCGCCCATCCGGCGGCAGATCTCCGCCTTCTGCTCGCTGGAGACCACACAGATCGGGTTGGCCCCGCCGGCCAGTGCGAACTGCGTGGCGTACGAACCGAGTCCGCCGCTGGCGCCCCAGATCAGCACGTTGTCGCCCTGCTTCATCCCGGCGCCGTTGCGGGAGACCAGCTGGCGGTACGCGGTGGAGTTGACCAGGCCCGGGGCCGCCGCCTCCTCCCAGCTGAGGTGGGCCGGCTTGGGCATCAGCTGGTTGGACTTGACCAGCGCGATCTCCGCCAGGCCGCCGAAGTTGGTCTCGAAGCCCCAGATGCGCTGTTCCGGGTCGAGCATCGTGTCGTTGTGACCGTCGGCGGACTCCAGCTCCACGGACAGGCAGTGCGCCACGACCTCGTCGCCGGGCCGCCAGGCGTTGACCCCGGGGCCGGTGCGCAGCACGACGCCCGCGAGGTCGGAGCCGATGACGTGGTACGGCAGGTCGTGCCGCTTGCCGAGCGGGGAGAGCTTGCCGTAGCGCTCCAGGAAGGCGAAGGTCGAGACGGGTTCGAAGATCGAGGTCCAGACCGAGTTGTAGTTCACGGAGCTGGCCATCACGGCCACCAGGGCCTCGCCGGGCCCGAGTTCGGGCACCGGCACCTCCTCCACGTGCAGCGACTTGCGCGGGTCCTTCTCCCGGCTGGGGAGCCCGGCGAACATGTCCGCCTCGTCCTTGTGCACGGTCACCGCGCGGTAGGACTCGGGCAGGGGGAGCGCGGCGAAGTCCTCGGCGCTGCTGTCGGGCGCGAGTATCGCGTCCAGGATCTGGTTCACGGATTGCCTCCGGCGAAGCACGTCAGGGAACGGCTTGAGGGAACGTCGGGGGTGGTGCGGACGCGGTGCCGTCGGTCCGGCGGTGGTGCTCGGCTGCGCTGGTGAGCGCGGGGGCCTGGTGACGCAGGCGTGTCCGGGCGCACAACGTGCTTGTGGGGACAGCCGGCACACGACGGTTGTGTCTGCGTGCCGGCCGCCCGGACACCCACAAGGTAGTGGCACCGCGTGCCATGCGACAAGACACTGCGTGCCAACAATTTCTCTCAGATGTCATCCGCAGGGCACATGTGAGCAACGGCGGCCACCCCGAGGGGTGGCCGCCGTTGCTCAATATGGCGATATGGCCGGAAAGCCGGGAACCAGGAATGCGGGGCCTAAGAGGACTTCGCCTTGAGCGCCTTCTCGATCACCCGCATCACCTCGTCCAGCGGCGCGTCCGTGCGGGCCACCGTCACCAGCACCTCGCCCTCCGCCCGCGCCGCCGTCGCGGGGGATCCCTCCGGCCGCTCGCGGCCCGCCCCGATGCCCGCGCCGAACGTCTCCCGCACGATGGCGAAGGCGTGATCGAGCTGCTGCTCCAGATCACCCTGGGCGCCGCTGCGCAGCCAGCGGCGCAGGACGTGGTTGTGGGCCGTGACGACCGCCGACGCGGCGACCTCGGCGAGCAGCGGGTCGTCGTCGCCCACGTGATGGGCGGTCTCGTCGAAGTGACCCAGCAGGTAACGGGTGAACAGCCGCTCGTAGCGGGCCACCGAGGCGATCTCGCGCTCGCGCAGGGCGGGCACTTCCCGGGTCAGCCGGTAGCGCTCGACGGAGACGGCGGGGGAGGCCGCGTACATCCGCATGACCTCCTTGATCCCCCGGCAGACGGTGTCCAGCGGATTCTCGTGCGGCGGCGCGGCGTCCAGCACGCCCGCCGCCCGGACGAGCGTGTCGTCGTGATCGGGGAAGATCGCCTCTTCCTTGGAGCGGAAGTGGCGGAAGAACGTCCGGCGTGCGACCCCGGCCGTCGCCGCGATCTCGTCGACGGTCGTCGCCTCGTAGCCCTTCGTCGCGAACAACTCCATTGCCGCAGCGGCGAGTTTGCGGCGCATGGTGAGCCGCTGGGCGGCGGCGCGACGGGCGCCGGAGGTCTCGGCGGCGCGCTCCTGCGGACCCTTGGCTGAGGTCGGCCCCTTGACTCCCCTGGACTCGGTGGCGGCCCCGCGCGGTGCGCGGGCGGACTTGGCGGGCTGGGACATGTGGGGAACGTAACATGCGTCCGTATGGGTGTGCCGGGGCGGACCTCCCGCGGGTCCGAGCAGTCCGCCCCAGCCCATGCCCGCATCGGGCCCGGTCCGGTCAGACCTTCGCATACTCGCGGAAGCCGCGCCCCGTCTTGCGTCCGAGGCAGCCGGCCGCCACCAGGTGCTCCAGCAGCGGCGCCGGGGCCAGGCCCGGGTCACGGAACTCGCGGTGCAGCACCTTCTCGATGGCCAGGGAGACGTCGAGGCCGACGACGTCGAGGAGTTCGAACGGCCCCATCGGGTAGCCGCCGCCCAGCTTCATCGCCGCGTCGATCTCGTCCAGGGAGGCGTAGTGCTCCTGGACCATCTTGATCGCGTTGTTGAGGTAGGGGAACAGCAGCGCGTTGACGATGAAGCCGGCGCGGTCCCCGCAGTCCACCGGGTGCTTGCCCACCCGGGCGCACACCGCGCGGACGGTGGCGTGCACGTCGTCGGCGGTCAGCACCGTACGGACCACCTCGACGAGCTTCATCGCCGGCGCCGGGTTGAAGAAGTGCATGCCCACCACGTCCTGCGGCCGCGACGTGGCGCGGGCGCAGGCCACCACGGGCAGCGAGGAGGTGGTCGTCGCCAGCACCGCGCCGGGCCGGCAGACCTTGTCGAGCGCGGCGAACAGCTGCTGCTTGACCTCCAGGTCCTCCGCCACCGCCTCGATCGCCAGGTCCACGTCCGCGAACGCGTCGAGGGAGCCGGCCGGGGTCACCGCGGCCAGGGCCGCGTCCGCCTGCGCGTTTGTCAGCCTGCCCTTGGCCACCGCGCGCGCGAGGGACTTCGCGATCCGAGCCGTCGCCGCGTCGGCCTTCTCCTGCGAGCGCGCCGCGAGCACCACCCGGTAGCCGGCCTTCGCGAAGACCTCGGCGATCCCGCTCGCCATCGTGCCCGAGCCCGCCACCCCGACGGCCCGCACCTCGCGCCCGGCCGCCCCCGTCGGGGAGCCGTCCGTCGCGCCCGGGGTGTCGGCGTCCGGCACGACGACGGACGAGCCCGGTGCCTCGTACGCGTAGAAGCCGCGGCCGGCCTTGCGGCCGGTCAGCCCGGCCGCCGCGAGCTGACCGAGGACGGGCGCGGGCGCGTGCAGCCGGTCGTGCGAGGCGGCGTACATCGCCTCCAGGACCGTACGGGCGGTGTCGATGCCGATCAGGTCCAGCAGGGCGAGCGGGCCCATCGGCAGCCCGCAGCCCAGGCGCATCGCCGCGTCGATGTCCTCGCGGGTGGCGTAGCGGGCCTCGTACATCGCGGCGGCCTGGTTGAGGTAGCCGAACAGCAGCCCGTCGGCCACGAAGCCCGGACGGTCGCCCACCGCCACCGGCTCCTTGCCCAGCTCGCGGGCCAGAGCGGTGACCGCCGCGACCGCGTCCGGTGCGGTGAGCACCGAGGAGACGACCTCCACCAGCCGCATCGCCGGCGCGGGGTTGAAGAAGTGCAGGCCCAGGACGCGCTCGGGGCGGGCCGAGTCGGCGGCCAGCCGGGTCACCGACAGCGCGTTGGTGCCCGTCGCCAGGATGGCGGTGGGGCGCACGACCGCGTCGAGGGCGGTGAAGACCTCGTGCTTGAGGTCGTAGTCCTCGGGGACGACCTCGATCACCAGATCGGCGTCGGCGGCCGCGCTCAGCTCGCGCGAGGTGCGGAAGCGGGCGAGCGCCGCCCGGCGCTCCGCCTCGGTGATCCGCCCGCGCTCCACCGCACGGGCCGTGGCGGCCTCCAGCGCGGCGCCGGCCCGCAGGGCGGCGGCGTCGCTGATGTCGATGCCGACGACGTCACGGCCGGCCAGGGTGAGCACTTCGGCGAGCCCGGTGCCCATCGTGCCGAGACCGATCACGGCCACGGTCCGCAGGGAGGGCGCCGACGAGGAGGGGGAGGGGCGGGACGGCTCAGGGGTGGACATACGGTCCATCGCGAGACTCCAGAAGGTGTTCCCCATGCGCGAGGGGAAGACGGCGGTTGGCGGCGGCCCCGGGCAGGGGCGGCGACTGAGGAATTCCGCGGACGGGTAAGGGGCGACCGCGGAGAGGGAGTTGTGCGACCGGCGGGCCCTGTCCCGGGGCCGTGCCGTACTCGTCAATGCCGAACCGACGTCAACGCTGTGGCATCTGCGTCACCAGAACGCCAGAGCGGGGTACTGCTCTTGCCGGGAGATTAACTCACGGGTAACCAAGAGCGCCAGGGGGTGTACGGGCGACTTACGATGTGGCCCAGGCCACTCGGGGAGGAGAGCGGAACATGGAAGAGGAATTCCGCGCGCTGCTGAAGCGGGTGCGGGCCGAACTGGTCTCCCCGGCCGAATTCGCGGCGCACGACAAGCTGCTCGCGCTCGTCCGGTCCGACAGCCGCGCCGCCCGCGACCGGCTCGCCGGGGTCCTCGTGGCCCCCGAACAGCCCCTGTGGGCCCGCGAGATCGCTGCCTTCGCCCTCGGCGCCAAGGGTGACCGCCGCGCCTTCGAGACCCTGATCCTCCTGCTCAACTACCGCGAACCCGTGCGCTGCGCCACCGCCGCCCACGTCCTCGCCCGGCTGCGCGACCCCCGCACCGCCCGCGCCGCGGCCGCCCTCGCCACCAACCCGCTGCGCACCGCCTACGCCCTCTACCCCGTCCGGCTCCTCACCGAGCTGCGCGCCCCCGAGTCCGTTCCGGCCCTGCTGGCCACCCTGGAGCGACTGCTGGCCGCTCGCGACCACTGCTGGCCGGTCGCCCGCGCCTGCGTCGAGGGCCTGGGCGCCCTGGGCGACCGGCGCGCCGAGGCCACGCTGGTCGCCGCCCGCGAGCACGAACGGCTGCGCCCGGCCGCCGTCGCGGCCCTGGCCCGGCTGACCGGCCGGGGCGGCGGCCCTCACGGCCTGCGGTCCGGCTCCAGCACGTAGCGCACCTCCGGTACGGCGGTGCCGTCGACGTCGTCCAGACGCCCGGCGCCGTCGGGAGCACACCCGGCGCGCTCGTAGAAGAGGCGGGCGCGCGCATTGCCCTTCAGCACCCACAGCACCATGCGCTCCCAGCCCCGCTCCCGCGCGCCCTCCAGCGCCGCCCCCCACAGGGCGCGTCCGACACCGGTCCCGATCAGCTCCGGCCGTACGTAGACGGCGTACAACTCGCCCGTTGCGGGCGGCTGATCGGCGTCGCGGCACGGCCCGTAGGAGACCCAGCCCACGACGCCGTCCGCCCCCTCGGCCACCGCGTTCACCGCCCGGTCCGTGCCGCTCGCCAGACGTGCGCGGTGGTGGGCCGCGTTCGCCTGCGCGTCCATCGCGTCCAGATGGTGCTGCGGGACCAGCCCCGCGTACGCGTGGCGCCAGCCGGCCACCCGGATCCCGGCCACCGTCTCGATGTCGGCGTCGGTCATCTCCCGTATGTTCACCATGCGCGGAGGCTAACGCCCGGTGCCCAGGATTTGGGCGGTTGTGACGATGGTGGTTGGCTTTGCCCGCACACGCACAACGGCAAACACAGCACTTTTGATCGTCCCGGAGGACTGCCATGGGCCAGGTCGAGGCCACCACCGAGCGGATCGTCGCGGCAGGCGCGGAGGACGTCTTCGACGCCCTCGCGGACTACAGCGGCACCCGCGCCAAGCTGCTGCCCGAGCACTTCAGCGAGTACGAGGTGCGCGAGGGCGGCGACGGCGAGGGCACCGTGGTGCACTGGAAGCTGCAGGCCACCAGCAAGCGCGTCCGCGACTGCCTGCTGGAGGTGTCCGAGCCGTCCACCGGTCAGCTGGTGGAGAAGGACCGCAACTCCTCCATGGTCACCACCTGGACCGTCACCCCGGCCGGCGAGGGCAGCTCCAAGGTCGTCGTCACCAGCACCTGGACGGGCGCCACCGGCATCGGCGGCTTCTTCGAGCGGACCTTCGCGCCCAAGGGACTCGGCCGCATCTACGACGCCGTGCTCACCCGGCTCGCCGCCGAGGTGGAGGGCGCGCCGAGCGCCGGCTGAGCCACCGGGAGCCGCCCGGGCCGTACCGGTCCGGGCTCACCGGTTCGAGTGGTTTTCACTGTGCCGTACAGGTGCACCGAAACCGCCTCCGACCGGCCGAAAGCCCCTCGTTCGGTGCTCCCAGGCAAATCGTCGCGCTTGCTGGCCGTTGTCGCGTAATGCGAGAAATGGGCGGCAGCGCAGGCGCGACGAGGGGAGCGTTACGTGGGAGGGTCCACCTTCGAGACCACCTTGGAGAAGAGCGACAGGACGCTCGACCTGCCCCCGTCCCCACCCCCGCCCCGCGACGCGCAACCCCCGCCCGGCCCCGCCAGGGTGCGGCTGGTCTTCGCCGGGCTCATGCTCACGCTGCTGCTCGCGGCGCTCGACCAGACCGTCGTCGCCACCGCCCTGCCGAAGATCGTCGGCGAACTGCACGGCCTCGACCGGATGTCCTGGGCGGTCACCGCCTACCTGCTGACCTCCACCGTCGTCCTCCCGCTCTACGGCAAGCTGGGCGACCTCTCCGGCCGCAAGACCGCCTTCGTCCTGGCGATCGTCGTCTTCGTCATCGGCTCCGGACTGGCCGGCTGGTCACGCACCATGGACCAGCTCATCGCCTTCCGCGCCGTCCAGGGCGTCGGCGCCGGCGGCCTGCTGATCGGCGTTCAGGCGATCATCGCCGACATCGTCCCGCCGCGACAGCGCGGCCGCTACATGGGCGTCATCAGCGCCGCCTACGGACTCGCCTCGGTCGCCGGCCCCCTGCTCGGCGGCTTCTGCACCGACCACACCGGCTGGCGCTGGTGCTTCTACCTCAACGTCCCCTTCGGCATCGTCACCCTCGCCGTCGTCACCACCGCGCTCAGGCTGCCCCGGCCGCCGCGCCGCGCCCGCTTCGACGTCCTGGGCGCCCTGCTGCTCACCGCCGCCTCCACCTGCGTGATCCTGCTGACCACCTGGGGCGGGACCACGTACGAGTGGACCTCCCGCACCATCCTCGGCCTGGGCGCGGGCGCCGTCGGCACCGCGCTGCTCTTCGCGGTCGTCGAGCACTTCGCCGCAGAACCGATCATCCCACCGCACCTCTTCCGTGACCCGGTCTTCACCGTCACCGCGCTCGTCGGCGCCGTCGTCGGCGTCGCCCTCTTCGGCGCCGCCAGCTATCTGCCCACCTTCCTGCAGATGGTCGACGGCGTCGACGCCACCGAGTCCGGCCTGCTGATGCTGCCCATGATGGGCGGCATCGTCGTCGCCTCGCTCGTCGCCGGCCACCTCATCAGCCGAACGGGCCATTACAAACTGCTGCCCATCCTCGGCGGAGCGCTCTCCGCCGAGGGCATGTACCTGCTCTCCCACCTCGACGCCCAGACCGGCCGCCTCGTCTACAGCCTCTGGATGGCCATCCTCGGCGTCGGCATCGGCCTCGCCCTGCCGGTCCTCGTGCTGGCCGTGCAGAACTCCGTGCACCCCGCCGACCTCGGCACCGCCACCAGCGCCAACAATTACTTCCGGCAGATCGGCGGCTCGATCGGCGCGGCCGTCTTCGGCACGCTCTTCGCCCACCGCCTCTCCGCCTCCCTGGCCGTCGAACTGCCGCCCCGCGCCGGCCTGCCGGCCCCCGACTCCATCACCCCGCAGCTGGTGCACGCCCTGCCCGCGCCCCTGCGCGACGGCTACGTCCGGGCCTACGCGGAGGCCATGCCACGGATCTTCCTCTACCTCGTACCGGTGCTCATCGTCGGCTTTTTGCTCGCCTTCCTGCTGAAAGAGAAACCACTGGTGTCCCACCACGCCCCCGAAGCCGCCATCCCGTCCGCACGCGTCGCCCCGCCCGCCGACGCGGCGCCCTTCGTCGCGGGCATCCCCGTGACCGGCGCCGTCCAGCACCACGACGGCACCACCGTCCCCCGCGCCGCCCTCACCCTCATCGACGTCCAGGGCCGCCAGATCGGCCGCGGCGCGAGCGGCGAGGACGGGCGGTACGCCCTGTCCACGCCCGGCACCGGCTCGTACGTCCTCATCGCCGCCGCCGGCGGGCACCAGCCGCAGGCCGTCACCGTCACCGTCGGCGAGCGGCCCGTCGAGCTCGACGTCGTCCTGGGCGGCGCCGGCCGGCTGGCCGGCACCGTCCGCACCGCCGACGGCACGCCCGTGCGCGAGGCCCTGGTCACCCTCACCAACGTGCACGGCGAGGTCGTCGCCTCCACCCGCACCGGCCCCGAGGGCGGCTACGTCATCGACGAGCTGATCGCCGGCGAGTACACCCTCGCCGCCAGCGCCCCCGCCTTCCGGCCCGCCGCGCTGCCGGTCACCGTCCAGTCCGCCCGCGAGACCCGGCAGGACGTCGAACTCGCCGGCGGCGCGGTGCTGCGCGGCACGGTGCGGGCCAACGGCGGCCGGCCCGTCGAGGACGCCCGCGTCAGCCTGCTGGACGCCGCCGGCAACGTCGTGGACTCCACCATCACGGGCGCCGACGGCACGTTCCGCTTCGTGGACCTCTCGGCCGGCGAGTACACCGTCGTGGCCGCCGGCTATCCGCCCGTGGCCACCGTCCTGCAGATCGCGGGCGGCGGAAGGACCGAACGGGACCTCCAGTTGGGCCATGCGGACCATTGAACCGGCCGCGCCGCGCGCCCGGCGCCCGGCGCGGCGCCCCGGCGCACCCCGGATTCCGCCAATGGCCCACGGCCGCTCCCGGGCGGCCTCTACCGTTGGGTAGTGGTGGGGAGATCTTGCGTACGCGTGCGAAGGAGCAACCGCCCATGGACCGTGGCACGTCCGAACCCGTCCCGGCACAGCGGGAAGCCGTCCCCGGGCGCGTCCCCCTGGCGGTGGTCGTGGTGGGCTCCTCCGGACTGGTGACCCACTGGAGCAGCGGCGCCCGCAAGCTCTTCGGCGTCGACCGCACGGACGCGCTCGGCAGGCCCGTCGCCGACCTCATGCCGGTGCACGGCGCCCTGGCCGCGACGGGGGAGGAACCGGATGCGGGGGCATTCGGGGCGGACGGCGGGGACGACGGGGACGGGTGGGCCGCGGACGGGGCGGACGGGCCCGGCGGACCGGACGGCCCCGGGACGTCGGGGCCCGGCGGTGCTTCGCCCGTGCCCGGTTACGCGCGGTCCGGCCGTGCCCGCGCCTCCGCCGGTCCGGGCAGTCCGCTCGACGTCCTGTGGTGGGCGTACCCGCTGGCCGGCCCCGGTCCGGAGCGGCTGCTCGTCCTCGCCGCCGACGCCGGGCGGCTTGCCGGGTCCCCGGGCGTCCGCCCCGCCTTCGCCCCGCACACCGACCTTCCCGGCGCCGGTGCGCTCGCCGAGCGGCTGCCGGACATCCTGCCCGCCATGGGGCCCGTGGCCGGCGGCCGGATCGTCGAGCAGGTCCTCGAACTGGGCTACCCCGTACTGGAGATCAGCCACAGCGAGCGCATCCCCGTCACCCCCGACTGGGGCGTGCCCAGGCATGCCGAGCGCCGGGCCGGGCGCCCGCGTGCCGCGGCCGATGCCCGGGGGCGCGGCGAGCCGGGGTCCGACGAGCCCGGCTTAGCCGGCCGAGGCACCGGTACGGACACCGACCTGGAACACGCCGCCGTGCGCGAGCGCCTGGAGTTCCTCAACGAGGTCAGCGGAGGCATCGGCACCTCCCTGGACCTGGAGCGGACCATCCGTGAGGTCACCAGCGCGGCCGTGCCCCGCTTCACCGACTTCGCCGGCACCCACCTGCGGGCCGCCGTGCTGGCGGGCGAGGGCTTCCCCGACGGCCCGCCCGACCTCACGACCGTCTGGCACCGCGTCTGGGTCGAGCACAACGACGAGCCCGGCCGCTGGGACGACACGGTGCCGGTCGGCGAGGCCATCGCCTTCCCGGAACGGACCCCGTTCTTCCAGTGCATGGTCACCGGCGAGCCGGTGCTGATCCCGCGCATCGGCGAGGAGCTGGCCAACCGCATCTCGGGCGAGTTCGAGAAGCGGGACCTGCGGCCCCTCATCAGCGGCCGCTCCATGCTGGTGGTGCCCCTCAAGGCCCGCAACGTGGTGCTCGGCTTCATGGTCCTCATGCGCCGCCCCGGCCGGCAGCCCTTCGACGACATGGACCGCACCACCGGCGCCGAACTCGCCGCGCGCGCCGGCCTCGTGCTCGACAACGCCCGCATGTACACCCACCAGGAGAACGTCGCCGACACCCTCCAGGACAGCATGCTGCCGCAGCTCACCCCGCGCATGGCGGGCTGCGACACCGCCACCCGCTACCTGCCCGGCACCCGCCTCGGCAGGGTCGGCGGCGACTGGTTCGACAGCATCAAGCTGCCCGGCTCGCGCACCGCGCTCGTCGTCGGCGACGTCATGGGCCACGGGCTGAACTCCGCCGCGATGATGGGACAGCTGCGCACCGCCGTGCAGACGATGGCGGCGCTGGACCTGCCACCGGAGCAGCTCCTGCGCAACCTCGACGGCCTCGCCCAGCGGCTGGGCGAGCACTACCTCGCCACCTGCCTGTACGCGGTGTACGACCCCATCCGCTCCGAGCTGCGCATCGCCAACGCCGGGCACATCCCGCCGGTGCTCGTCCGGGCGGCGGACGGCCGCAGCCGGCTGCTCGACCTGCCCACCGGGGCGCCCATAGGCGTCGGGGGCGTCCCCTTCGAGGCGGCGACGGTACGCGTGGCGCCCGGGGACCGGCTGGTGCTGTGCACCGACGGGCTGGTGGAGGTGCGCGGCCAGGACATCGGCACGGGCCTGGCGGCCCTCTGCGAGTCCGCGGCCCACCCGGCCGCGTCCATGGACGACGCGTGCGACACCATCATCCGCGCCCTCAACACGGACGACGGCCGCAAGGACGACGTGGCCCTGCTGATGGCCCGGCTCAACGGCATCCCGCCCGGGCACGTGGCGCAGTGGCGGCTGCGGCCGGTGCCGGCCGAGGCGCCGCGCGCCCGCCGCCTGGTCCGTGAGCAGCTGGCCGCGTGGGGCCTGGCGGAGGCCGCGCCGACGGCGGAACTGCTGGTGGGCGAGCTCGTGGGCAATGCCGTGCGCCACGCCCGCACGGACCGGGTGGACCTGCGCCTGGTGCGGACCGACATCCTGCTCTGCGAGGTCGGCGACGACGACCACACCCTCCCGTCCCTGATGGGCACCGGCCCTGACGACGCGTACGGGCGCGGGCTGCGGGTGGTGGGTGCTCTGGCCAGGGAGTGGGGCTGCAGCCATACGGGAGGGGGAAAGACGGTGTGGTGCGAACAGACGCTGGTGCGCCCATGAGCGTGTCGGAGCGCTATCGGAACGCATGGGAGGGCTTCTGGGGCGCCACCTCCGCGGCACCGGGCGAGGCGATCTGGGACTCCGACCCGGTGCTGACGGACGACCCGTGCCTGGAGCTGCTGGCACAGCACGCCGACGCCACGCTGCCCGTGGTCGACGTCGGATGCGGCAACGGCACCAGGACCCGCTGGCTCGCCGGCCGGTTTCCGCGCGCGGTCGGTGTGGACCTCTCCCGTGCCGCGGTGGACCTCGCCCGGCGCGCCGACCCGAAGGGCCTGGCGGTGTACGAGCAGCTCGACGTGGTGGACGCCGCCGCGGTCAGCGGCCTGCGCGCACGGCTGGGCGGTGACAGCAACGTCCACATGCGGGGCGTCCTCCACCAGTGCGACCCACAGGACCGGGCCCTCGTCGCCGCCGCCGTCGCCCGGACGGCCGGCGCCCGCGGACGGGCTCTCGTCGTCGAACTGACGCGGGCGGCCGGTGCGTACCTGCACCACCTGACCCGGCCACCCGCGGGCCCGCCGCCCAAGCTCCGGCGTGTCCTGGAACACGACCTGCGGCCGGCCGACGCACCGGACGGCGAAGCGGCCCGGTTGCTGCGCGCGACCGGACTGCAGATCCTCGCGGAGGGCGAAACAGCCCTCGTCATGACGGAACACCGCGCCGACGGCACGCGGATCGACCTGCCGGGCCACTGGTTCCTGGCGGGCCGCGCCTGAGGCGGGCCGGCTGCCGGCGGGGGCGGGCCGGCTACCTCGTGGCGGTCCGCCAGTCCCACAAGGGATCGCGCCGGAAGCGGTCCAGGACGTCGGCGAACTCCAGGAGCTGGCCGTGATTGGTGTCCAGGAGCCCGCTCATCCCGTGGATCACTTCCCTCAGGAGGTCGCGGACGCTCGGTACGTCCGGATATTCGAGGAGCACCGCACCGAATTCTCCCAGCCGCGCGGAGATGCCGGTGATCTCCTCCGCCTCGAATTCATCGAGGACGTCGTTGGACACGTCCACCCCGAAGACGTGCTCCCCGCGCTCCAGCCGGTCGAGGACGGGCCCCGCGGTGGAGCGTCCGGCGCGATGCAACCGCGCCGTGAGCTCCCGGTGCCCGTCCAGGGGGCTGAGGAGCACGATGGTGGGCCGCACGGTGGTCTCCTTGTTACTCGGCCAGGGCGTCAAGACGTCCAGGAGCAGGTTCTCGTCCTTCGCCACAGTGTGCTCCCACGTCGGGGAGAGGACCGGAAGACTGCTCGTGACCCACTCGGCCCAACTGCCGAACGCGCCGCTCTCCGCAGTTATCCACAGACCTGGTCCGCGTCTGTCCGGACGCGTAACGTGACGGGGCATGAAGATCCTGATCTCCGCGGACATGGAGGGGGCCACCGGCGTCACCTGGCCCGCCGACGTGCTGCCCGGCACGCCGCAGTGGGAGCGGTGCCGGCAGATGTTCACCTCGGACGTCAACGCGGCGATCGCCGGGTTCTTCGACGGCGGCGCCGATGCCGTTCTCGTCAATGAAGCGCACTGGAGCATGCGCAATCTGCTGCTGGAGAAGCTGGACGAGCGGGCCGAGATGCTCACCGGCAAGCACAAGACGCTCGGCATGGTCGAGGGCGTGCAGCACGGCGATGTGGACGGGGTGGCCTTCCTCGGCAATCACGCCGCGGCCGGGGCCGAAGGGGTGCTGGCGCACACCTATCTGGCCAACTCCGTCGTCGGCGTCCGGGTGAGCGGCAGGCGCGCCAGCGAGGGATTGCTCAACTCTCTGGTCGTCGCCGAATACGGTGTTCCGGTGGTGCTGGTGACCGGTGACGACCGTACGTGCGAGGATGCCAAGGGCTATGCCCCGCAAGCCCGTTCGGTCGCGGTCAAGGACTATGTGTCGCGGTATGCGGCGGTGTGCCGTGCGCCGGCCCGTACGGCGGCGGACATCCGGGCCGCGGCGAGGGACGCCACCCCGCTCGCGGTGCGGCACGCACCCGCGCGGAGCGGACCGTTCACCGTGGAGCTGGAGTTC
Organism: Streptomyces cinnamoneus; assembly: GCF_014650495.1. Classification (GTDB taxonomy): domain Bacteria; phylum Actinomycetota; class Actinomycetes; order Streptomycetales; family Streptomycetaceae; genus Streptomyces; species Streptomyces cinnamoneus. The sequence continues at coordinate 102,302 of NZ_BMVB01000010.1, forward strand.
GACGCCGAGCACCTCGCCGGGGCGGCCACGGCCGTGCCGGGCGTGGAGCAGAGCGGCGAGCGCCTGGTCGCCTACACCATGCCGACCATGTACGAGGCAATCCGCTGCTTCAAGGCGGTCACGACCGTCGTGTCGGCGGCGGTGGAGGACCACTATGGCTGATGCGATCAACGGGGGCAGCTGGGGCAGCGGGGGCGGCAGCGGGAGAGTCGACGAACGGGCGCTGGAGGAGGTCGTGCGCTTCACCTCCGACCTCATCCGCATCGACACCACCAACCGTGGTGCCGGCGACTGCCGCGAGCGCCCCGCCGCGGAGTACGTCGCCGAGCGGCTCGCCGACGCCGGCGTCGAGCCGCTCCTGCTGGAGAAGGAGCCGGGGCGCACCAACGTCGTCGCCCGCATCCCCGGTACGGACCCGGGCGCGCCCGCCCTGCTGGTCCACGGCCACCTCGACGTGGTGCCGGCCGAGCCCGCCGACTGGACCGTGCACCCCTTCTCGGGCGAGGTCCGTGACGGCGTGGTGTGGGGCCGCGGCGCCATCGACATGAAGAACATGGACGCGATGGTCCTGGCGACCGTACGGGCCTGGGCCCGGGCCGGGGTGCGCCCGCCGCGCGACGTCGTCCTGGCCTTCACCGCCGACGAGGAGGACCAGGCCGTCCCCGGCGCGGGCTTCCTCGCCGACGAGCACGCCGAGCTGTTCGAGGGGTGCACGGTGGGCATCAGCGAGTCCGGCGCCTACACCTTCCACGCCGACGGGGGCCTTCGTCTCTACCCGGTCGGGGCGGGGGAGCGCGGCTCGGCCTGGCTCAAGCTGACCGCCCGCGGCACCGCCGGGCACGGATCCAAGGTCAACGCCCGCAACGCCGTGGTCAATCTCGCGGCGGCGATCGCCAGGATCGGCGAGCACCGCTGGCCGGTGCGGCTCACCCCGACCGTGTGCGCCGCCCTGCGCGGCATCGCCGCCGCGCAGGGAATCGACGCCGACCCGCAGGCGCCCGGCACCGACGTGGACGAGCTGCTCGCCAAGCTGGGCAAGGCGGCCGCCCTGGCCGCCGCCACGGTCCGCAACAGCGCCAACCCCACCATGCTGGACGCCGGATACAAGATCAACGTCATTCCGGGGACCGCCGTCGGCTTCGTCGACGGGCGGACCGTACCGGGCGGCGAGGAGGAGTTCCGCACCACCATGGACCTGCTGACCGGCCCCGACGTCGACTGGGAGGTGTACCACGGGGAAGTCGCGCTGCAGGCGCCGGTCGACGGCCCGGTGTTCGCGCGGATGCGCGCGTCCCTGGAGCACTTCGACCCGGAGGGGCGGGTGGTGCCGTTCTGCATGTCCGGCGGCACGGACGCCAAGCAGTTCTCCCGTCTGGGCATCGTCGGCTACGGCTTCTCGCCGCTCAAGCTGCCCCCCGGCTTCGACTACCAGGCGCTCTTCCACGGGGTCGACGAACGGGTGCCCGTCGAGGCGCTGCACTTCGGTGTCCGCGTGCTCGACCATTTCCTGATGGACCGGTTTGAGGAGGCGTAGCAATCATGGTGTCCACGGCGCCCTACGGAGCCTGGCAGTCCCCCATCGACGCGGCCCTCGCCGCGGTGCACGACGGCAGGCCCGAGTTCGTGGGCACGGTCGGTGACGAGGTGTGGTGGCTCGCGCCGCGCCCCGCCGAGCACGGCCGGACGACCCTGGTCCGGCGGCGGCCCGACGGAGCCGAGGCCGTGGCCCTGCCCGCGCCGTGGAACGTCCGCAGCCGGGTGCTGGAGTACGGCGGCAGCCCGTGGGCGGCCGTGCCCCGGGCGGACGGCGGGCCGCTGGTGGTCTTCGTGCACTTCGCCGATCAGCGGCTGTACGCCTGGGAGCCGGACGGGGCGGCTGGCGCCGCGCCCCGGCCGCTGACTCCGTGCTCGGCGGTGGGCGGCGGGCTGCGCTGGGCCGATCCGGTGCTGCTGCCGGAGCGCGGTGAAGTGTGGTGCGTGCTGGAGGAGTTCACGGGCGAGGGTCCGCAGGACGTGCGCCGGGTCATCGCGGCCGTGCCGCTGGACGGCTCGGCGGCCGACGACCGGTCCGCGGTGCGGGAGCTGAGCGACGACCACCACCGCTTCGTCACCGGGCCCCGGCTCTCCCCGGACGGCCGGCGCGCCGCGTGGATCGCCTGGGACCATCCGCGCATGCCCTGGGACGGATCGGAGCTGAAGGTCGCCGACGTCACGGCCGGCGGGGCGGGCGCCCGGCTCTCCGGCGCCCGGACGGTCATGGGCGGCGCCGAGGAGGCGGTCGCCCAGGTGGAGTGGGCCCCGGACGGCCGGCTGCTCGTGGTCACCGACCGTACCGGCTGGTGGAACCTGCACCGCCTCGACGTGGACACCGGCCGGGTCGTCAACCTCTGTCGTCGCGAGGAGGAGTTCGGCGGCCCGCTGTGGCGGGTCGGGCAGCGCTGGTTCGTCCCGCTGGCCGCCGGCACGGTCGCCGTCGTGCACGGCCGCGGCGCCCAGACGCTGGGCATACTCGACCCCGAGACCGGGGAGCTGGTGGACGCCGCCGGGCCGTGGACGGAGTGGGCGCCGACGCTGGCGGCGAGCGGCACCCGGGTCCTCGGGATCGCAGCGAGCCCGCGCAGCGCGTACGAGGTGGTCGAGCTCGACACCTGTACCGGCCGGGCCCGTGCCGTCGGCGCCCGGCACAAGGACACGGTGGACCCGGCGTACTACCCCGAGCCGCTCATCCGCACCTTCACCGGGCCGGACGGCAGGGACATCCACGCCCACGTCTATCCGCCGCACAGCCCCGACCACACGGCGCCCGCCGACGAGCTGCCGCCCTTCGTCATCTGGGCGCACGGCGGTCCCACCGGCCGTTCGCCGCTGGTGCTGGACCTGGAGATCGCCTACTTCACCTCGCGGGGCATAGGCGTGGCCCAGGTCAACTACGGTGGCTCCGCCGGCTACGGGCGCGAGTACCGCGAGCGGCTGCGGGGGCGGTGGGGGATCGTGGACGTCGAGGACTGCGCGGTCGTGGCCGAGGCGCTCGCCGGGGAGGGCACCGCCGACCGGGGCCGGCTGGCGATCCGGGGCGGCAGCGCGGGCGGCTGGACCACGGCGGTCTCGCTCGCCTCCACCGGCGTCTACGCCTGCGGTGCCATCGGCTATCCCGTGCTGGACCTGGCGACCTGGGCCGACGGCGGCACCCACGACTTCGAGTCCCACTACCTGGAGACGCTGGTCGGCCCGTTCATCGAGGTCCCCGACCGCTACCGCGAACGGTCACCGATGGGCCGGGTGGACCGGATATCGGCGGCCTTCGTGCTCCTGCAGGGCCTGGACGACCCGATCTGCCCGGCCGAGCAGAGCGAACGGTTCGTGGCGGCGATGGCCGGCCGGGGAGTGCCGCACGCCTATCTCACCTTCGAGGGCGAGGGCCACGGCTTCCGCCGCGCGGAGACGGTGGCCAGGGCCCTGGAGGCGGAGCTCTCCCTCTACGCCCAGACGTTCGGCATCGACGTGCGGGGCATACCGGTCCTGGCTCTCGCCACGTGACGGGTGCGGGTGCGGGGCCGGGCGCGCCGGCTCGGCATCACGGCCTGGCACGCCGGCCCCCTACGGCAGCCGGATGGTCCGGCTGACAGCCCCGTACCACGGGCCCCGCACCACAGGCCCGCACGTCGGCCCTCGTAAGACGGCCCGCACGGCAGCCGGGCGCCCCGGCGGTGACGGCCCGTAAGGACCGGTTCGGGGCATCGGCCGGTGGTCGGCGCTGTCGGCTCGGGGGCGGGTGCCGGCCTGTCCGGTGGCTACGCCGCGGGGGCGGGTGCGGCGGTCGGGGTTGTTGCGCGGGCTGCGGGGACGACCACGGGGGAGCCGTCGCCGGGGGCGGACAGGATGTCGGCCTCGATGCCGTAGAGCTCGCGCACGAGGGCTGCGTCGACGACCTCGCGGGAGGGGCCGTGCGCGACGATCCGGCCGTCGCGCAGGGCGACGACGGTGTCGGCGTAGCGGGCCGCGCTCGCCAGGTCGTGCAGCACCATCACCACGGTGCGGCCGGCCGCCGCCACCTCCCGCACCAGCTCCAGGACATCCACGGCGTGCCCCAGGTCGAGGGCGCTCGTCGGCTCGTCCAGCAGCACGATGGGCGTCTCCTGGGCCAGGACCATGGCCAGCCAGCAGCGTTGGCGCTGGCCGCCGGAGAGCTGGTCGAGGCGGCGCCCGGCCAGCTCGGCGGTGCCGGTGGCCCGCAGCGCGGACTCCACGGCCTGCTCGTCCTCGCGCGACCACTGCCGGAAGAGGCCCTGGTGCGGGTGGCGTCCGTAGCGGACGAGCCCCGCGACGGTCACCGCCTCGGGAGCCTGCGGGGACTGGGGGAGGAGGGCGATGCGGTGCGCCGCTCTGCGCGGGGTGAGGGCCCAGACGTCGGCGTCGCCGATCCGGACCGTGCCCGACTCGGGCTGGTGCAGCCGGGCGATCGCGCGCAACAGGGTGGACTTTCCACAGCCGTTGGGGCCCACGACGGCTACCACCTGGCCCTCGGGGACGGTGAGGTCCACGCCGTGCACGACCGGGCGGCCCGGATATCCGGCGGTGAGCTGTTCGACGACAAGGCGCATGAGGTTAGCCTAACCTAACAATCGGCTTCGGTTTCTCGGGCGTTCCCCTTCGCCCTCCTGGATTTTGACGAACCGCCGCGCTCGCCACCCACATGTTCGCTTGCACGTCAATTCCCTCGGCCGGGCCGGTCATGTAAGGTAAGCCTTACCTAATTCGAACGGAATGGGGGAAACCGTCGTGGAGCAGTCCGAACTCGCCGGCCGGATCGCGTTGGTCACCGGCGCCGGACAAGGCATAGGCGAGGCCGTGACCCGCGCCCTCGTCGCACGGGGGGCGCGCGTCGCGGCCGTCGACGCGACACCGGACGGCATCGAGAAGCTCGCCGCGGAATTCGGGGCCGACGTGGTGGCCCCTTACGCCGCCGACGTCTCCGACGGCAAAGCCGTCGAAGCCGTCGTCGACGATGCGGAACGCACCTTCGGCCCGCTCGACATCCTCGTCAACGTCGCCGGAGTGCTGCGCACTTCACCGGTCGTCGACATCTCCGACGAGGACTGGGAGCGCACCTTCGCCGTCAACTCCACCGGCGTCTTCAACGCCTCCCGGGCCGCCGCCCGCCGCATGGGCGAGCGCCGCAGCGGATGCATCGTCACCGTCGGCTCCAACGCCGCGGGCGTGCCGCGCACGAGCATGGCCGCGTACGCCGCCTCCAAGGCCGCCGCGACGATGTTCACCAAATGCCTCGGGCTCGAACTCGCCCGCAGCGGCGTCCGGTGCAACGTCGTCTCCCCGGGCTCGACCGACACGGCGATGCAGCGCTCGCTGTGGTCCGACGAGCAGGCACCCGCCCGCGTCATCGACGGCGACCCCGCCTCGTACCGCGTCGGCATCCCCCTCGGCCGCATCGCCGACGCCTCCGACATCGCCGACGCGGTCCTCTTCCTGGTCTCCGACCGTGCCCGGCACATCACGATGCACGACCTCTACGTCGACGGCGGTGCCACGCTGCGCGCCTGACGCCACGTCAGAATCCTCGCCACCGCGACCGATTGACCGCCCCGCCCGTGCCCGGCCCCAACACGGCCCGCACCGCCCGGCCCGGCTGCCGTCCGATCGCCCTCGGGCGAGCGCGCAACAAGCTCGATCCGCGCGCCCCCTCACCCGATGAGGCGTCAGGCGCAAGCGCATGCGCACCGGCACCCACAACCGCCCGCCCCGCACCACCACGTCCCTCCCGAGGCCGGGACGGGTCCGCCCCGGACCGGGGACGGGCCCCGTCCCCGGTCGTCAACCCCCACCACCCACCCGGTGCGATCCACCGGAGGAACGGAGCAGCAGGTGACCACGGTTCACCACGTCGCCGGCCGGCCGAGCGAGTCCGGCGTCCGCCCGGACGGGCGGCCCGCAGCGCAGGGCGTGCAACCCGCGGACCCGACGGCCACCGTCGGCGCCGCCACCTCGCTGCTGGACGCCTACGAACCGGGCCGCGCCCGCTTCTTCTCCTCGCCCACCCGCACCCTCCTCGCCCACGGCGTCCGGGCCGAGGTACCGCACGGCGAGGCGCCCCTGCACTGGCGCGTCACCCGGACCCTCGACGCCGAACTGCTCGCGGGCAACCCCGCCCCGGTCGTCATCGGCGCCGTGCCCTTCGACCACGCCGCCCCCGCCGCCCTCGCCGTGCCCGAGGCCGTCCGCTGGGCACCGGCGCTCGCCCAGGACCCGCTCGTCGCGCTCCCCGCCGACGCACCCGCCGCCGCCGACTGGGACGTCCGCCCCGTGCCCGAGCCCGCCGGCTACGGCAGAGCCGTCGCCGAGGCCGTACGCCGCATGCGGCGCGGCGAGTTCAGCAAGGTCGTCCTCGCCCGCACCCTGGAACTCCGTTCCTCCCGCGACCTCGACCTGCCCACGCTGCTGCAGCGCCTCGCCCGCCGCGACCCCACCGGCTACACCTTCGCCGTGCCCTCCGGCCCCCGCCGCACCCTGCTCGGCGCCAGCCCCGAGCTCCTCGTCTCCCGGCGCGGCGGCAGGATCGTCGCCAACCCCCTCGCCGGTTCCACCCCCCGCAGCGCCGACCTCGCCGAGGACGTGCGCCGTGCCGCCGCACTGCTGGAATCCGCGAAGGACCTCCACGAGCACGCCGTCGTCGTGGACGCCGTCCGCGAGGCCCTCGCCCCCTACTGCCGCACCCTCGACGTGCCCGTGCGCCCCACGCTCGTCCGGACCGCCACCATGTGGCACCTGTCCACGACCGTGGTCGGCGCCCCGGCCGACCCTGCCGTCTCCGCGCTCGAACTGGCCTGCGCCCTGCACCCCACCCCGGCCGTGTGCGGCACGCCCACCGCCACCGCCCGCAGCGTCATCGGCGAGCTCGAACCCTTCGACCGGGGCGCCTACACCGGCATGGTCGGCTGGAGCGACGCGAGCGGCGACGGCGAATGGGTCGTCACCATCCGCTGCGCCGAGGCCGAGGGGCGCACCCTGCGGCTCTTCGCCGGCGCGGGCGTCGTCGAGCAGTCCTCGCCGGAGGCGGAGACCGCCGAGACGGCCGCCAAGTTCCAGACGTTCCTGCAGGCAGTAGGGGTGGACCAGTGATACAGCCGACCATCGACGCGCCGGGCTACCCGGCCGAGTTCGCCGAGCGCTACCGGGCGGCCGGATACTGGCGCGGCGAAACGTTCGGGCAGATGCTGCGCGAGCGGGCCGACCGGCATCCCGACCGGGTGGCCGTCGTCGACCCCACCGGGACGGCGCACGGCGAGGAAGCCCGCCGCTGGACCTACGGCGAACTCGACGCGCGCGCCGACCGGATGGCCGCCGGCTTCCTCGCGCACGGCATCGGCAAGGGCGACCGCGTCGTCGTCCAGCTGCCGAACGTCGCCGAGTTCTTCGAGGTGATCTTCGCTCTCTTCCGCATCGGCGCCCTGCCCGTCTTCGCGCTGCCCGCGCACCGCGACACCGAGATCCGCCACTTCTGCGCCTTCACCGAGGCCGCCGCCTACATCGTCGCCGACGTCGCCGAGGGCTACGACTACCGGGTGCTGGCCGGCCGGATCCGAGCCGACGTGCCCACCCTCCGGCACGTCTTCGTCGTCGGCGAGCCGGGCGAGCACACCGCCCTCGCCGACGTCCCCGCCGACCCCGTCGTCATCGAGGACGCGCCCGCCCCCCACGAGCTGGCCTTCCTCCAGCTCTCCGGCGGCTCCACCGGCGTGCCCAAACTCATTCCGCGCACCCACGACGACTACCTCTACTCGCTGTGGGGCTCCAACGAGATCTGCGGCGTCGACGAACACAGCGTCTACCTCTGCGCCCTGCCCGCCGCCCACAACTTCCCGCTCAGCTCGCCCGGCACGCTCGGCGCCCTCTACGCCGGCGCCCGCGTCGTCCTGGCCCCGCGCCCCAGCCCGGACGTCGCCTTCCCGCTCATCGAGCGCGAGGGCGTCACCCTCACCGGTCTCGTACCGCCGCTCGCCCTGGTGTGGACCGAGGCCGCGGCGGCCGGCGAGCACGACCTGTCCAGCCTCGACGTCCTCCTCGTCGGCGGCGCGAAGTTCAGCGAGGAGGCCGCCCGACGGGTGCGTCCGGCGCTCGGCTGCACCCTGCAGCAGGTCTTCGGCATGGCGGAGGGCCTGGTCAACTACACCCGGCTCGACGACCCCGAGGAGACCATCGTCACCACCCAGGGCCGGCCGATCTCGCCCGACGACGAGATCCGCGTCGTCGACGACGCGGACGAGGACCTGCCGCCCGGGGCCACCGGCCACCTCCTCACCCGCGGCCCGTACACCATCCGCGGCTACTGGCGGGCCCCCGAGCACAACGCCGCGTCCTTCACCGCCGACGGCTTCTACCGCACCGGCGACGTCGTACGGCTCACCGCCACCGGCCACATCGTCGTCGAGGGCCGCGCCAAGGACCAGATCAACCGCGGCGGCGAGAAGGTCGCCGCCGAGGAGATCGAGAACCACATCCTCGCCCACCCCTCCGTCCACGACGTCGCCGTCGTCTCCATGCCCGACGACTACCTCGGCGAGCGCACCTGCGCCTACGTCGTGCTGCGCGAGGAAGCCGAGCCGGTCAGGTCCGTTGCGATCAGGAAGTTCGTGCGCGAGCGCGGCCTGGCCGCCTTCAAGGTGCCCGACCGGGTCGAGTTCGTCGACGCGTTCCCGCAGACCGGCATCGGCAAGGTCTCCAAGAAGGACCTCCGCGCGGCCATCGCCGCCCGCCTCCGCGAACCCGCCGTCGCCGCCACCCAGCACTGAGAAAGGCCCCACACCACCATGGCGCTCCCTGCCATCGCCCCCTACCCCATGCCCACCGAGGCCGGCCTGCCCGCCAACAAGGTGGACTGGACCGTCGACCCGGACCGCGCGGTCCTGCTCGTCCACGACCTGCAGAACTACTTCCTCGGCGCCTTCGATCCGGACGCCTCGCCCGTCACCGAGCTGCTGGCCAACGTCGGCCGGCTGAAGAAGGACTGCGCCCGGCTCGGCATCCCCGTCCTGTACTCCGCCCAGCCCGGCGGCCAGAGCGCCGCCGAGCGCGGTCTCCAGCAGGACTTCTGGGGCCCCGGCCTGCCCGCCGACCCGCACGCCGAGGCCATCGCCGAGGCGGTCGCACCGAGCGGGGACGACAGGGTCCTCACGAAGTGGAAGTACAGCGCGTTCGTCCGCACCGACCTCGCCGAGCGCATGGCGGCACAGGGCCGCGACCAGCTGATCATCGTCGGTGTGTACGCCCACATCGGCGTCATGACGAGCGCCTGCGACGCCTGGATGCGCGACATCCAGCCCTTCCTGGTCGCCGACGCCGTCGCCGACTTCTGTGCCGAGGACCACGCGACGGCGCTGCGCTGGGCGGCCGCCACGTGCGCGGTCGTCACCACCACCGACCGCGTCCTCGAAGGGAAGTGAGCACCATGGCCCTCACGCTCGAACAGATCCGCGCCGACGTCGCCGACGTGCTGGGCGAGGACCCCGCCGACATCCCCGGCGACGAGAACCTCGTGGACTACGGCCTCGACTCCGTCCGCATCATGACCCTCGTCGAGCGCTGGCGTCGCGAGCACGGCACCGAGGTCACCTTCGTCGACCTGGCCGAGAAGCCGGCCATCGAGCAGTGGGCACCCCTGCTGGGGGCCCGGGCATGACCCTCACGGCACTGAACCGGCCCGTCGGCGACGCCCCCTCCCGGCACCCGGTGCCGGCGGGGCTGCCGCTGACGGCCGCTCAGTCGGCCATGTGGGACGCCCAGGCCCGGGGCGCGGCCTGCCCCGCCCTCACCACCGCCGAATACCTCGACATCCGCGGCGACCTGGACCCGGACCTCTTCGCCCAGGCCCTGCACCGCACCGTCGCCGAGGCCGACGCCCTGCGCGTCCGCCTCGTCGACACCCCCTCCGGCCCCCGGCAGCTGCCCGTCGACGTCGGGGCACCCGGCCACGGCTTCCCCCTGCACACCGCCGACCTGCGCGGCGAACGCGACCCGCAGGCCGCCGCCCTCGCGTGGATGCGCGCGGACCTGGACGTCCCCTTCGACCCGGCCGCCGGGCCGCTGTTCGCCCACGGCCTCCTGCGCGTCGGCGACCGGCGGTGGCTGTGGTACCACCGCGTCCACCACGCCGTCCTCGACGGCTACGGCCACTCCCTCGTCGCCCGGCGCGTCGCCGACGTCCACACCGCGCTGGCCGCCGGACGCGAGCCGGCCCCGAGCCCCTTCGGGCGGCTCGCCGCCCTCGTCGAGGAGGACACCGCCTACCGCGCCTCCACCGCCTACGAGCGCGACCGCGACCACTGGCTCCGCCACCTCGCCGGCCGCCCCGCCGCCCCCACCCTCGCCGCACGCACCGCCCCGCCCTCGCCCACGACGCTGCGCCACTCCGCACACCTCGACCCCGCCGCGAGCGCCCGGCTGCGCGAGCTGGCCGCCTCCGTCCGCGCCACCTGGCCCGACGTCCTCCTCGCCGCGCAGGCCCTCTACCTCGCCCGCGCCACCCGCAGCGAGGAGGTCGTCCTCGGCCTGCCCATGATGGGCCGCATGGGCTCGGTCGCCCTGCGGGTCCCCGGCATGGTCATGAACGTCCTGCCGCTGCGCTTCACCGTCCCCGCCGACGCCACCTTCGCCGAGCTCACCCGCCAGGCCGACCTCGGCGTGCGCGCCGCCCGCCGCCACCGGCGCTACCCCTTCGCGGACCTGCGCCGCGACCTCGGCGTCCGGGCCGGCGACCACGGCCCCGCCGGCCCGCCCGTCGGCCCGCACGTCAACGTGATGCCCTTCGACTACGGGCTCACCTTCGCCGGAGCCCCCTCCGAGGCGCACAACCTCGCCGCAGGCCCCGTCGACGACCTCAGCGTCAACGTCTACGACCGCGCCGACGGCTCCGGCCTGCGCATCGACTTCGACGCCAACCCCGCCCGGTACGACGCCGCCGAGGTCGCCGCCCATCAGCGGCGCTTCCTCCACCTGCTCACCCGCCTCGCCGACGGCGACCCCCACCGCCCGCTGTCGCAGCTCCCCCTCGCCACGGACGAGGAACGCGAGCGGGTGCTGGAGGAGTTCAACGACACTGCGGTCGCCCTGCCCCCGACCACCCTCGTGGGCCCCGTCGAAGCCCGGGCCGCCCGGACCCCGCACGCCACCGCCCTGATCACCGCCGACGGACGGCAACTGACGTACGGCGGGCTCAACGCGCGGGCCAACCGCCTGGCCCGCCACCTGACCGGCCTGGGCCTGCGCCCCGGCACCCGGGCGGCCGTGGCCCTGCCGCCCTCCACGGACCTGGTCGTCGCCTTGCTGGCCGTGCTCAAGACCGGCGCGGCCTACGTCCCTGCGGCCCCCGCCCACCCCGTATCCGGCCCGCACGACGCCGCCCCCGTGTGCGTCCTGACGGACACGGCCACGCGCGCGGCCCTGCCGGACGCCGCGCCCCCCGCCGTCGTCCTCGACGACCCGCGGCTGACGGACGCCCTCGCCCGGCAACTGCCCACCGACCCGGGCCGCGCCCTGACCCCCCAGGACCCGGCGTACGTCCTGCAGGGCGTCGTCGTCCCCCACTCCGCCGCCGACAACCGGCTGCGCTGGCTGCAGGACGCGTACCCGCTGGAGCCCGGGGACCGGGTGCTGACCGGCGCAGGCCCCGGCCTGTCGGCGTGCGAGGTGCTCTGGCCGCTGCGCGAGGGCGCCACCCTCGTCCTCGCCGCACCCGGCGCCCACCAGGACCCGGCAAAGACGGCACGGGCGATCCGCGAACACGCCGTCACCACGGCCCACTTCGCACCGTCCGCGCTCGCCCTCTTCCTCGACGGGCCGGAGGCGGCCGGTTGCACGGGGCTGCGCCGCGTCCTGTGCAGTGGCGACGTCCTGCCGCACGAGCCGGTGCACCGCTTCCACCGCGCGCTGCCGGACACCGCGCTGCACCACCACTACGGCCCCGCCGAAGCCGCCGGCGTCGCCCACCACCGGTGCGCACCCGCCGCGCCCGGCACGCCCGTCCCCCTCGGCCGGCCCGTCTGGAACACCCGGTTCTACGTCCTCGACGCGGCACGGCAGCCCTGCCCGCCCGGCACGACCGGCGAGCTGTACGTCGCCGGTGCCCAGCTCGCGACCAACTGCCCGCAGCCGGAGGCCGAGCGTTTCTCCGACGACCCGTTCGGGCCGCCCGGCAGCCGCATGTACCGCACGGGCGACCTCGCCCGGTGGCGGGAGGACGGCGAGCTCGAACACCGGGGCCGCACCGGCGACCACCCCCTCGCCCCCTGACTCCGGCCTCGGCGGATGCCGCCGCCGAGGCCGGTCCTGCGGCACAGCCGGAGAGGGGGGGCGGTCACGCAGCCCCCGCCAGCAGGCCCGGCACGTCCGCGATCGAGTCGACCGTATGGGCCGCGCCCTTGGCCAGGCCCGCGGCGGCCTGCGCGGCGTACTTGCCGGTGCGCACCTGGATCGTGGTCGCCCCGATGCTGTTGCCGCCCGCGCTGTCCGTCGTGGCGTCGTCGCCGACGACCGCCGTCTGCCCGGGGGCGAAGCCCGTCGACGTGGCGGCCAGCCCGAAGTACTCGCTGGAGGGCTTGCCCAGCAGCCGGGCGGTGCGGCCCGTGCCGTACTCCAGGGCCGCGACGATGGCGCCGGTGTCGATGAACTCCTCGCCCTGCGGGGTGCGGTAGAGCGCCCCGCGCTGCAACGCGATCAGCTCCGCCCCCGCCCGCACCGCGCGGAACGCGCGGTTCAGCAGCGGGTAGTCGAGCACGTCCTGACAGTCGCCCACGACCACGTGCGTGGGGCCCGACTCCTGCTCGGGCTGCGCGGCGGCCAGGGACTGCCGGAGCTCGTCCGACATCAGCGACAGGACGCATGCCGAGGGGAAGCCCTCCAGCAGCGTGCGCGCGGCCACCACCGGGGTGAACAACTCCTCCCGGTCCACCTCCAGGCCGCAGGCCGACAGGCTCTCCAGCGTCGCCTCGACCGTCTTGGACTCGGTGTTGGTGAGGAAACGCAGCGCATATCCACGGTCACGCAGGAGATTGACCGCCTCCCGCGCCCCTTCAATGGCGATACCGTGGTCGAAGATGGTCCCATTGATGTCGATCAACAGTGCCCGGACCGTCGGGTCCGATTCCCTGACCTGAGAATTCACGGCCGTCTCCCGTCCGTCGGGGCGAAGGGGGATGGAGATCGGTAAACGATCGTACCCCGGCGGGCGGAAGCCCACGAGCCCTGCCATCATGAGAGCGGCCGGTCTCCTTTCGGGCCGGGCCGTGTGCGTGCCGCACGGAAGGAGCCTCCGTATGACTGCAGGCTTTGATCCGGTAAGGGCCGGCCGGCCGTTCAGGCGTATCGGGCTCGCGGCGGAACATAAATCCCCGGAGAATCCGCACGGCAGTGAAGTCCGCGTCGCGCTGACCCCGGGCGGCGTGGAATCGCTGGTCAGGCACGGTTGCGCGGTCGCCGTCGAACGCGGTGCGGGCATTGCGATGGGGTACTGCGACGCCTCCTACCTGGCGGCCGGCGCCGCCATCCAGTCGCGCGGAGACCTCTACCGGGGAAAAGACCTCGTCATCAAACTCAAAGGTCCCGCCCATCATGACCTTGCGCGGATGGACCCCGGTTCGAGCCTGCTCTGCATGGCCCATGTGCAGTCCATACCGAAAAGAATCGCCGTCGCCGACGCACGCGCGGTGAACCTCATCGCGATGGAACTCATCAAGGAGAGCCCCGAACTCCTCACGGATTCCTACATTCGCAGCCGGCTCGCCATGGAGAAGATATTCGCCGGCCTCGCCGGGAATTCTTCACCTCATGTACCCGAAGCCTGCTCGGTCGCCTTCGTCGGATTCTCCGCGGACGCCTTCGGGGCGGTCCAGTACGCCGCCCGGTGCTGCCCCCGCTCCCTGCAGGTGCTGCAGGGGCACCCCCCGGGAAGGGGCGCGAGCGGCGGCCACGGCTCCTGCCGCCACCCCGGGCACGACCCCGGGCTCCTGACCGTCGCCGTCGACGAACTGGCGGAGATCGCCGCCGGCATCCCGCCCCCGCACATCGACGAGCACCGGGCCGGGCAGACCCTGAAGGCGTTCGGCAAGCGAAGGATCCAGTGCCTGCACGAGACCGGGCGGGCCGGGGCCCTCTTCGGCATCGACCTCGCGCTCGCGCGCAACCGGCACCTCCACGGCCCGGCCTGCCTCCGCACCGCCATCCTCGGCTACGGCAACGTCGCCTTCGGCGCCCTCGACGAGTGCCTGCGGCACGGCGTCCCCACCGTCGACATCCTCACCAAGCGCGCCACGGAACGGCCCCAGGTGCAGCGCTACCTGCACAACAGCGACCTCATCATCAACGGCGTCGAACAACCCCCGCAGTGCCGGGGCAGGTCCTACATCATCACCGATGACGACCTGCGGACCGTGCTGCGCCCCGGCACCGTCGTCGTCGACCTCGTGGGCGGCTGCGCCACCAACCGCACCGCCGTCGAGCCCATCGTCGAGTGCACGCACCCCGCGGACCCGTACACCGTCCGCAACGGCGTCTGCCTGGCCTCGGTCTGGGGCTGGCCCCTCATGGGATTCCAGAAGGAATCCGTCGAGTGCTACAGCCGGCAGATCGTGCAGGTCCTGCTCCACGACGAGCAGTTGATCAACGGGCTGGGCGCCGCGCCCCCCGGCATCCTGCAGGCCCTCGTCGCCGGGCCCGTGCTGGGCCGCAGGCCCTCTTCCCAGCGGATGGCACTCAGTGCCACACTCGGAGGATGATCAAGCGAGCCACCGAGGCCACGGACCACGTCTGGGCACTGCTGGGCGGTGATCCCGTGCTGACGGCCGCCGTCGAGTACCGCGGTCCGGGCGGCACGCTCCAAGCCCGGCTGCCCGTCCGGGAGATGGCGCGCTCGACCGTCGCCGTCTGCGCGCTGGCGGCCGCCGAGCTCGCGACGGCCCGGCGCGGAGGGGGAACGCCGCCGGCCGTGCGCGTCGACGACGCGGCCGTCGCGACCGCGTTCGTCAGCGAACGCCACCTGCGGCTCGACGGGCGGGCGGCCACCGTGTTCGCGCCGCTGTCGCGGTTCTGGCGCACCGCGGACGGGTGGCTGCGCACCCACGCCAACTACCCGCACCACCGCGAGCGGTTGCTCGCCGGGCTCAACGTGCCGGAGCAGCCGGATACGGCGGGCGACGACGTCCTCGCCGCGCGCGTCGCCGCCCGGCTCGCCGCCTGCCGGGCGGCCGAGGCGGAGGAGGCCGTCCACGCCGCCGGCGGGCTCGCCGTCGCGGTGCGCACCCCGCACGAGTGGGCCGTCCATCCGCAGGGCGCCGCCGTCGCGCAGCGGCCGCTGCTCAGCCTGGAGCGGATCGCGCCCGGGCCCGTCCGGGCGCTGACCGGCGGGCCGGCCGGGCTGCCCGCCGCGGGGCTGCGCGTCCTCGACCTGACCCGCGTCATCGCCGGGCCCGTCGCCACCCGGACGCTCGCGCTGCTCGGTGCGCAGGTCCTGCGCGTCGACCCGCCGTTCCTGCCGGAGGGCCAGGACGCCCACAACGACACGGGGTTCGGCAAGCGGTCCACCGCGCTCGACCTCCGGCGGGCGAGCGACCGGGCCGCCTTCGACGCGCTGCTCGACACCGCCGACGTCGTCGTCACCGGCTACCGGCCCGGCGCGCTCGACCGGCACGGCCTGTCGCCGCAGGCCCTGGCCGAGCGGCGGCCCGGACTGGTCATCGGGCAGCTGAGCGCCTGGGGCACCTACGGGCCGTGGGGCGCGCGGCGCGGCTTCGACAGCCTGGTGCAGGCCGCCTGCGGCATCGCCGCCGCCGAGGCCGGGGCCGACAGCCTGCCCGGGGTGCTGCCCGCCCAGGCCCTCGACCACGGCACCGGCTACCTGCTGGCCGCCGCCGTGCTGCGCGCCGTCACCGCACAGCGGACCGCGGGAGGCACGCACCTGGCGCGGCTCGCCCTCGCGCAGACGGCGGCCTGGCTGGCGCGGGACGTGGGCCGGGACGCAGACCCCGACTCCGGTGCGCACGAGGCCGCCCCGCGGCTGGCCGAGCGCACCGGGGAGCTCGGGCGCTTCCGGTACGCGCTCCCGCCCGTCTCCTTCGAGGGGTCGCCGGACGACTGGACGCGGCCGCCCGGGCGGCTGGGGGCGGACGCACCGCGCTGGACCGGGGCCGGCGCCGCATGAGCGGCGGTGCGGGCGGCCGGTCAGGGCGTTCCTGAGGGTCGCCGCACAGCCCGCTCAACGCCCCTGCCGGGGCCCGTTCCACCCCCGCCCGCCTGCGGGTTTCCCGGCGGGCGGGCCGGGGAGAGTCATCGAGGCGCCGCGCAGGGCGGCCCGTTCGAGAAGCCGAGGTTCTTTCGTGGCCACGACCATCCGCCGAGCCGTCCTCACGTTGCCCGCAGCGTCGCTCGGTCCCGAGAATCCCCTGCCGCCGCTGGCCGCGCCGCGTGACGTGCACGCCGGCGTCCGGCACGCGGACCTGCCGGACGACATGGCCCGGCAGATGCGCTACGCGCCGCTCCGCTCGCTGCTGCCCGTGCGGCGCCGGGACGACTACGGGCGCGAGCGGGTGCCGGCCGACGTCGACGCCGTCGTGCTGGAGAACGACCGGTTGCGGGTCACCGTCCTTCCCTCGCTCGGCGGGCGGGTGCACTCGCTGGTCCACAAGCCGACCGGCCGCTCGCTCGTCTACAGCAACCCCGTTCTCCAGCCCGCCGGTTTCGCCCTCAACGGCGCCTGGTTCTCCGGCGGCATCGAGTGGAACACCGGCGCCACCGGCCACGGCGCCCTGTCCGTCGCGCCGTTGCACGCCGCCCGGGTGCCGGCCCCCGACGGCGGCGACATGCTCCGCCTGTGGGAGTGGGAACGGCTGCGCGACCTGCCCTTCCAGGTCGACCTGTGGCTGCCCGACGGCTCCGACTTCCTGTACGCGGGCATCCGGGTGCGCAACCCCCACGACCGGCCCGCGCCCGTCTACTGGTGGTCCAACACCGCCGTGCCCGAAGGCCCGCGCACCCGCGTCCTGGCCCCCGCCGACGCCGCCTGGCACTTCGGATACGAGCGTTCCCTGCGGCGCGTCCCGGTGCCGGAGTGGGACGGCGCCGACCGCACGTACCCGCTCGGCTGCGAGGGCCACGCCGACTACTTCTACGACCTCCCCGACGGCGAGCGGCGCTGGATCGCCTCGCTGGACGAGGACGGCCACGGACTCGTCCAGACCTCCACCGACCTCCTGCGGGGCCGCAAGCTGTTCCTGTGGGGCACGGGGGAGGCCGGCCGGCGCTGGCAGGAGTGGCTCACCGAGCCGGGCACGGGCGGCTACGCCGAGATCCAAGCCGGACTCGCCCGCACGCAGCTGGAGCACGTACGGCTGGAGGCCGGCGGCGAGTTCGCCTGGCTGGAGGCGTACGGGCCGCTGGCCGCCGACCCCGCCGCCGTGCACGGCAGCGACTGGCGGGCCGCGTGCGGTGAGGTCGCCGGGCGGCTGGAGGCGGCACTGCCCCGGGCCGCCTTCGACGCCGCCCACGCCGCGTGGCGGCTCTACGCCGACCACGAGCCCAAGGATTTCCTGACCACCGGCTCGGGCTGGGGCGCCCTCGAAGTCGAACGCGGCGGGCTCTCCCTGCCCGGGACACCCTTTCCCGCGACGACGCTCGGCGAGGAACAGCAGCCCTGGCTGGGGCTGTTGCGCACCGGGTCCCTGGGCGAGGAGGGGACGGAGCCCGGCCCCTCGCTCGTCTCCCCGCGCTGGCGCGAGCTGCTGGAGACCGCCCCGCCCGGCCCCCACGCCGCCTACCACCTGGGCGTCGCCCAATGGCACGCCGGCGACCGCTCCCAGGCCGTCCGCAGCTGGGAGTGCGCCCTGCGCTCGGGCATGACCTGGCCGGCGCTGCGCGCCCTGGCCGCCGCCGACGCGGAGACCGGCCACCCGGAGCGGGCCGCCGAGCGGTACGCGCGCGCCGTGGAGGAGGCCCGCGGCGCCTCCCGGCCGGCCAGGGCCGCGCTGGCCCGCGAGGCGATCACCGCGCTGCTGGCGGCCGGGCGCGCGGACGACGCGGCCGCCGTCCTGGAGGGCCTGCACCCCGCGACCCGGCGGCAGGGCCGCTTCCGGCTCCTGCAGGCCCGCATCCTGCAGGCGCAGGGACGGGACGCCGCGGCGAGGGCCCTGTTCGACGAGGGCTTCGAGGTGCCCGACCTGTGCGAGGGAGAGACCCTGCCCCGGCCGTGACCGGTGGGCGCCGGACGGGCCGTGCCCGCCCGGCGCCCCTCGGGCCGCCTTGCTCAGGCCGCCTTGCGGTCCACGTACTCGAAGACCGAACCGTCGGGATGGCGGGCCACCAGATTGCGGCCGATCGGCGTCGGGACCGGGCCCGCGATGATGTCCGCCCCCACCGCCCGGAGGTCGGCCAGGGCCTCGTCCACGTCCGTGACGGCCACCGTCGCCGTGATCTTCCGCAGGATGGAGAGCTCCGCCTCCGGCCCGCTCATCAGGAAGAAACAGCCGACCGCCGCCACCGACACCCCGCCGCGCCGGAAGCGCAGCGCCTCCTGGCCCGTCAGCCGTTCGTAGACCGCGATCGACGCTTCCAGATCCCCTACGCACACCCTCAGCGAAGTCCCCAGAATGTTCATGCGGGCCAGGCTAGTTGACCCGGCAGAGCAGCTCGCCGTTCAGCACCGCGAACCACCCGTCCTCGTGTCGCCCCCACTCCCGCCACGCCTCGGCTATCGCCTCCAGGCCCGCCCGGTCCGCGTGCCCGCCGTCGACCGCGAGAGCGGCGTAGGGGGAGGAGAGCGTCCGGTCCGCCCACAGCCCGCTCCACCAGGCGCGGTGCTCCGCGTCCGCGTAGCACCAGGTGCCCACGGAGGGGGCGACGTCCGTGAAACCGGCCTGCAGGGCCCAGGACAGCAGACGGCTGCCGGCGTCCGGCTCCCCGCCGCCCGCGCGGGCCACGCGGACGTACAGGCGCTGCCAGTCGTCCAGGCCGGCCACCCGCGGGTACCAGGTCATGGCCGTGTAGACCACGTCGCGGACGGCCACGACGCCACCGGGCCGGCACACGCGCCGCATCTCGCGCAGCGCGCCCACCGGGTCGTCGAGGTACTGGAGCACTTGATGGGCGTGGACGACGTCGAACGAGCCGCCGGGGAAGTCCAGCGCCCGGACGTCACCGGTGGTGAAGTCGACGTTGTCCACGCCGCGTTCGGCCGCTGCGGCGCGGGCCTGCTCCAGGATGCCCGGGGCCGCGTCCAGGGCGGTGACCCGGCCCTGCGGCACCAGCGCGGCCAGGTCGGCCGTGATGCTGCCCGGGCCGCAGCCGATGTCCAGGACCCGGTGGTGCGGGGCCAGCTCGGGCAGGAGGTAGCCGGCCGAGTCGGCCGCCCTGCGCCGGCCGTGCGAGCGCAGCACGGACTCGTGGTGGCCGTGGATGTAGACCGACGGACCGCCGGCCGTGTTCGGTTCCTCGGGCATGGGGAAGGCTCCCTTCGCTGCGGTGTGCAGAGGTGCTTTCACCGTACGCATCCATCTCGCATGACGAGAGCCCCGTCTTGACATGCGGAACGCACCGTCACCCGCCCGCCCGTGTCGGACCGCCGCGCCTCCCCTGATCTGCGAAGGTGGACGTCAGGACCGCCGGGACGGAGGTGCACACGGATGCAGCAGGGCTCCCCGGCACTCGCCGCCCTCCCGGCGCCCGAGCGCGGCCTGCCCGTCCTGCCGGAACTCGTCGAGCGGCTGGCGGACGGCGCCGCGCGCTCCCGCCCCGAACCCGTCGGCGGCGGCCCCGAGCTGCGCACCGCCGCCTGCGCCTACTGGGCGCGCCGCGGGCTGCCCACCGGCCCCGAGCACGTCGTCGCCGCCCCCGGCCTCCAGCCGCTGCTGCTGGCCCTGTTCGCCTCGGCCGGCGGCGAGGTGCTGCTGACACGGCCCTGCGCCGCCTGGTATGCGCCGCTCGCCCGCCTCGCCGGGCGGCTCGCCTACCACGTGGCCGTGCCCGCCGAGTGCGGCGGCGTGCCCGATCCGTTCGCGCTGCTGGAGACGGTGCGGCGCATCCGGGCCGAGGGCGGCCGGCCGCGCTTCCTCGTGCTGTCCGTCGCCGACGACACCACCGGAACCGTCGCCCCGCCGGAGGTCCTGCACGAGGTGTGCGAGGCCGCCGCGGCCGAGGAGCTGACCGTCGTCAGCGACGAGACCTGGCGCGACACCCTGCACGACCGGCACGGCACCGTGTTCGTCGGCCCCGCCGAGATGTACCCCGACCGCGTCGTCGTCCTCACCGACCTCGCCGGCCCCCTCACCCCCGCCGTCTGGCCCCTGGCCGTCGCCCGTTTCCCCGCGGAGGGCAACGGGCCCGCCCTGCGCGCCCGCGCCACCTCCCTGCTGACGGCCATCCGGGCCGAAGTGGCGCCGCCGCTGGGCGCCGCCGCCCGCTGGGCGCTGACCGAACCCGGGCCGGTGCGCGCCCGGGCCGCCGCGGCGGCCCGGCTGTACGGGGCCCTGGGCGCCGCGGCCCGGGAGCGGCTGGACGCCGCCGGGGTGCTGTGCCGGCCGCCCCAGGCCGGGCCCCACCTCTACGCCGACCTCGGCGAGCTGCGCGAGGCGCTCGCCGAGCGCCGCGTCACCGACTCCACCGAGCTGGAGGGCTACCTCGGCGCCGTGCTCGGGTACCCCGTGCCCGGCGGGCACCGGTTCGGGGACGCCCCCGACGCCCTGCGCGCCCGCTTCTCCGTCCTGCCGTTCCTGGGCGACCGCGACGCGCGGCGCCGCGCGGCCCTCGACGCCCCCGATCCGGCGGCGGAGCCGGATGTCGCGGAGGCGTTGTCCACTTTTGGATCGGCGTTCAGTGAACTCGCGGGCGTCTGACCTACCGTCGGTCGGTGAGCGTGCCATGCGCGGGCCCGCCGCCCGCACCGCCGCGGTTCCGGTTCCCCACGAATGGAGCCCCAGATGACCGAACAGACCGAGCGCCCCCTCGCGGAGCCACGCCCCCTCGCGGAGCCACGTCCCCTCGGTGAGATCCGCACCTGGCCCCGGTCGTTCGCCGACCGCCTCACCGCCCCGCTGCCGGGCGTGCGCGCCCTGGCCCGCCTCGCCCGCGAGGGCCGGCTGCGGCCGGGCGCCGAGGCACTCGTGGAACTCGCCGACCTGCCCGTGCGGCCCGGCCCGCTGCCCGTCGTCGACGCCGGCGCGCTCGCCGTCACCTGGGCCGGCCACGCCAGCTGGGTGCTGCGCGTGGGCGGCCTGACCGTGCTGACCGACCCCGTCTGGTCCCGCAGGATCCTCGGCACCCCCGCCCGGGTGACGCCGGTCGGCGTGGCCTGGGAGGACCTGCCGGGCATCGATGCCGTCGTCATCAGCCACAACCACTACGACCACCTCGACGCCCCCACCCTCAAGCGGCTGCCCCGCGACACGCCCCTGCTCCTCCCGGCCGGCCTGGCCGGCTGGGCGCGCCGCCGCAGCTTCACCCGGGTCACCGAACTCGACTGGTGGGAGGCGGTGGAGCTGCCGGGCCCGGCCGGCCCCGTCCGCTTCGACTTCGTCCCGGCCCACCACTGGAGCAAACGCACCCTCACCGACACCTGCCGCTCGCTGTGGGGCGGCTGGGTGCTCACCGCGCCGGGCGGGCGGCGCGTGTACTTCGCGGGGGACACCGGCTACGGCTTCTGGTTCGAGCGCATCGGCCGCCGCTACCCGCAGATCGACGTCGCGCTGCTGCCCATCGGAGCCTACGACCCGCGCTGGATGCTGGGGCCGGTCCACACCGACCCCGAGGAGGCGGTGCGCGCCTGCCAGGACCTGGGCGCCCGGGTGATGGGACCGATGCACTGGTCGACGTTCCTGCTGTCCGCCGAGCCGCCGATGGAGCCGCTGCGGCGGGTGCGCGCGGCCTGGGCGGCGGCGGGGCTGCCGCGCGAGGACCTGTGGGACCTGCCGGTGGGGGCGTCGCGGGTGCTGTCGCCGCTGTGAGCGGGGTCAGGCGCTCCAGGCGAAGGTGAAGCGGCCGCCGCCGTGCGCGGTGCAGGTCAGGCCCGAGGGGAAGCGGCTGGCCCGGGTGTCGACGCCCACGACGCCGCCGGCCTCGTCGTAGGTGAAGTACACCGAGCCGTTCGCCAGCACCTCTCCGTCCCCCTGCTCGCCCGCCTGGACGATCAGCTGGACGGGCACGCCCTCGCGGATGCCGACGTCCCGGGCGGGACCGCCGGATTCCACGCGCGTGTCGAGCCCGTCCTGCCGCCGCAGGAACCGCAGCACCACGGCCGTGCCGCGGGCGGCCGTGAAGTCCACCCGGGCCGTGCGGCCCTTGGGCCCGTCGGGCACGGCCACCGCCAGGCTGTGGAACCCCCCGGCGGCCACCAGCGTGACGGTGGCGCTCCCGGCCGCCGCCAGGATGCCCGAGACCTGGCTGTCGCCGTCCTTCCCGGCGCCGAGCAGCATGCCGTCCCGGGTGACGGCCAGGCTGTGCAGGTATCCGGCGGCGATCGCGGCGATGCGCCGGCCCTGCGCGGCCCTGAGGATGCCCGACACCTGGTGGTTGCCGTCCCGGCCGGCCGCCAGCAGGCGGCCGTCGTCGGTCAGCGCCAGGCTCTGCAGGGCGGCGGCGGAGACGGCGACGACCTTCGCCCCCCGGGCCGCGGCCAGGATGCCGGACACCTGCCCGTCCTCGTCCCGGCCGGCCGCCAGCAGCCGGCCGTCCCGGGTGACGGCCAGGCTGTGGAAGTCCCCGGCCGCGACGGCCGCCACCGGCTCGTCGCGCGCCGCGGCCAGGATGCCCGACACCTGCCGGTCGCCGTCGTGGCCCGCGGCGAGCAGCCCGCCGACGTCCGTGACCGCCAGCGAGTGCACCGAACCGGCCGCCACGGCCGCCACCCGCCGGCCCTCGGCGGCCGCGCGCAGGCCCGATACCTGCTGGTTGTGGTCCTTGCCCGCCGTCAGCAGACGGCCGTCGTGCGCCACGGCCAGGCTGTGGAAGCCGCCGGCCGCCACGGCGGCCACCACCCTCGCGCCCGCGGCCGCGACGATGCCGGAGACCTGCTCGTCCTCGTCCAGCCCGGCCGCGAGCAGCCGCCCCTCGTCGCTCACGGCCAGGCTGTGGTAGCCGCCCGCCGCGATCGCCGCGATCCGCTGGCCCTCCGCCGCCCGCAGGATTCCCCGCACCTGCCCCTGGAGGCTCAGCCCCCCGGCGAGCAGGTGCCCGGCATGGCTCGGTACGACCGCCATGAACCCTCCTGTCGGTTGCGGACCGGTGAGGTACACGCTGGTCGCTTCCGCAGGCCGCGGCACCTGCGGCACGGCCGAACAGGTGAGCCGGGGCCGTCAGCGCAGCCGCCGCCGCAGCGTCGGCACCGCGCCCACGGCCAGCGTCAGCACCACGGCCGCCGCCACGCCCTCCCACGGCCGGGCGAACAGCGAACCGCCCAGCACCCCGATGACCTCGTACGTGGCCGCCCACGCCAGGCACGCGGGCACGTCCCCGCGAGCGAAGCGGCGGGCCGGCATGCGCGCGAGCAGACAGGCCAGCATCACCGGGATGCGCCCGGCGGGCACCAGCCGGGACAGCACCAGCACCGTCACCCCGTGCTCGTCCAGCTTCTCCTGCGCCTGCGCCAGCCGCTCGGGCGCCGCCCGCTCGCGCAGCCGCCGCAGCCAGCGCGAGCCGTTGCGGGAGGCCACCCCGCGCTCGCCGAGCCCGTACAGGCTCATGTCGCCCAGGAAGGCGGCGCAGGCGGCCACGAGGAACACCCACAACAGCGGTAGGGGCGAGCCCTGGTGGAGGGCCACCACCGCCGCCGAACTCACCAGCGCCCCCGTCGGCACGACCGGCACCAGAGCCCCCAGCACCACCAGCAGGAACAGCGAGGGATAGCCCACCGCCTGCTGCGTCGGCTCCGCGGACCCCGCCCGGCCCGCGAGCGCCACCGGGCCGGCGAGCGCCGCCACGTCCCCGAGGACGGCCGTCACGGCAGCACCGGCTCTCCGTGCGCCGGCCGGTGCACGGCCGCACCGGGCGCATACCGGGCCGCCTGCCGGGCGAACTCCTCACCGGGCGCGTGGAATTCGTGCGGCCGCACCGCGTCCATGCCGATCGGCCAGTACGTGCCGTAGTGCACCGGCACCGCGCTGCGCGCCCCCAGCCGGGCCAGCGCCCGCGCGGCCCGGGCCGCGTCCAGGTGACCGCGGCCCAGGAACGGCCCCCAGCCGCCGACCGGCAGCAGCGCCACGTCCACCGGGCCCACTTCGTCGGCCATCGACGCGAACAGGCCGGTGTCACCGGCGAAGTACGTCCTCGCCGTGCCCCGCACCACGTAGCCCAGCGCGGGCGACCGGTGCGGCCCGCACGGCAGCCGCCGCCCGTCGTGCTCGGCGCGCACTGCCCGCACCCGGACCTCCCCGACCGCCACCTCGTCCCCGGGCGCCGCCTCGGTGACCCGCAGCCGGTGCTCGGCCGCCAGCCTGCGCAGGCCCCGCACGGCGCCGGCCGCGCCCCGCGGCACGACCAGCGCGGTGCCCGGGGCGAGCCGGGCCAGCGAGGGCAGGTGCAGGTGGTCGGCGTGCAGGTGGGAGACCAGCACGACGTCCGCGACGGCCGCCTCGGGCGGCGGCAGGGCACCGCGGCGGCGGCGCAGATGGGCCAGCCGCCGCACGAAGAGGGGATCGGTGAGGACCCGGACGCCGGAGTCCACCACCGTCGCGGTGGCGTGCCCCCACCACGTGATCTCCACGCTCGCGTTCGTCACGTTACGAGCGTGCCTCCAGGACGTGCACGCACAAGGGCATCCCGTAGGCCGGGTGCGTCGTCTCGCGCTCGCGCCGCATGCCGAGCTTGCGCGCGACGGCCTCGGCGGCGGTGTTGCCGACGGCGTGCACGCTGACGACTCTGGCCAGCCCGCGGTCGCGCAGCGCGAAGTCCAGCACCGCCCGCGCCGCCTCGGTGGCCAGCCCCCGGCCCCAGTACGGGCGCCCCAGCCGCCAGCCGAGCTCCACGGCGGGCAGGATCTCGGGCAGGAACGCCGGCACGGACAGCCCCGCGAACCCGGCCAGGCGCCCCGTCCCGCGGCACTCCACGGCGAACAGCCCCACCCCGCGCTCGTCCCACTCGCGTTCCCAGGCGGCGATGCGCTCCGCGGTCTGTCGCCGGTCGCGCACCGAACCGTCCCCGATCCACCGCATCACCTCGGGGTCGGCGTTGATGGCCGCCATGGGGGCGATGTCGTCCTCGCGCCAGCGGCGCAGCGTCAGTCGGGGCGTGCGAAGGCAGGTCATGCCGCCATCCTTCCCAGCCGTCGCACCGAAGCCACCCCGGCCGCCGGTTCCGGCCAGTACGGCCGGAACCCGCCCCGGGGGTCTAGGCTTTGCGGGGCAACGGTCGTCGCGCGCAAGGGCTGGTCGGTCCCGGTGAGTGAACACAAGTCGTCGCACGGACCGGAGCCGCGGTCCATGACGTGCCCGTGGTGCCACGGTTCCGGATACACCCCGCGTGCGCTCGCCCACTGCGTGGGCCCCGACCCGTTCCGGGGGCCGGCCGAGACCGTCCACCGCGCCGGTCAGTGCCCGCACTGCCGCGGCGGCGGCACCTACGAATCCGCTCTCGACCCCACCCTGGACCGCACCCACGACGACGACCCGCCGCCCGCCCCGTAGGGCGTGCGCGACCTGGCCGGATCCCGCTGTGCGCTGATCCGACGGGCCGTGCCGGGCCTACCGCCCGGCCTACGCTGCCCCCCATGGGGCAGCTGCGCAGCGCCGTCCGCCGTGCGGGCAGGACGGTCCGGGAGAGGTGGCTGGGCGCGGTGCTGCCCTGGGCCGCGTCCACCCTGACCCTGCTCCTCCTCGCCGGCCTGCTCCCCGACTTCCGGTTGCAGGGCGCCGGCGGTGACGGCGCCGCCCGCCTCCTGCTCGCCGCGGCCGCGGGGGCCGGAGCCTTCTCCCTGCTCACCGCACTCGTCTGGCCGCTGCTCGTCCGCGCGTTCCTCCTGGTACCGGCCTGCGTCCTCGGGCTGCTGGTCTTCTTCCTCAACGGCTCGCTGCTGCTCGCGGCCCTGGCCCTGGCCCCCGTGGGCGGGGGCACCGCCGAACCGGAGACGGCGGTCGTGGTCGCCGCCGCGGTGTCCGCCGCCTCGTCCGCGGCCGGGGCGTTCGTCGCCGTGCGCGACGACGGCGCCTACCACCGCCGGCTCGCCCGCCTCGCCGACCGCAAGCGACGCCGGCGCGGGCAGGCCGCCGGCCGGCAGTCCACGCCCGGCACGGTCTTCCTGCAGCTCGACGGGGTCGGCCACGCCGTGTTGTGCGACGCGCTGCGCGAGCGCACCGGCGCCCGCGGCCGCCGCCGGCCGCCGCTGATGCCGACCGTGGCCGCCTGGGCCGCCGGCAGCCACCGGCTCACCGCCTGGCGCACCGACTGGTCCAGCCAGACCGGCGCCAGCCAGCTCGGCATCCTCCACGGCTCGAACGAGGACGTGCCCGCCTTCCGCTGGTACGAGAAGGAGACCGGCGAGGTGATGGTCTGCAACCGTCCCGCCGGCGCCGCCGAGCTGCAGCGCCGCGCCGCCGCCCGCACCGGGGACGCGGGGCTGCTCGCCGCCGACGGCGCCAGCCGTGGCAACCTCTTCACCGGCGGCGCCGACCAGCTCGCCCTCGTCCTCGCGGTCGCCGCGCGGCGCGGCCGGCACAACCGCTCGCGCTCCGGCTACTTCGCCTACTTCTCCGACCCGGCCAACGCCACCCGCACCGCCGTCTCCTACGTGGCGGAGGTGGTGCGCGAGATCGGCCAGTCCGTGCGCGCGAGGCTCCGCCGGGAGAGCCCGCGCCTGGGCAGGGGCGGGCTCTACCCCTTCA
The DNA here is from genome assembly GCF_014650495.1 of Streptomyces cinnamoneus. Classification (GTDB taxonomy): domain Bacteria; phylum Actinomycetota; class Actinomycetes; order Streptomycetales; family Streptomycetaceae; genus Streptomyces; species Streptomyces cinnamoneus. The sequence goes on from NZ_BMVB01000010.1 coordinate 129,157, forward strand.
TCAGGGCCTTCGTGACGGTCGTCGAGCGCGACGTGGTCGTCGCCGCCGTCCTCGGCGACATCCTCTCCGGCCGTACCTGCGTCTACGCCGACCTCGTCGGCTACGACGAGGTCGCCCACCACTCCGGGCCGCGCGGCCGCGACACCCACCAGGTGCTGCGCGGGCTCGACCGCGCCGTCGCCCTGATCGCCGAGGTCACCGAGCACGCCCCCCGCCCGTACCGGATCGTGCTGCTCTCCGACCACGGACAGAGCCCCGGCGAGACGTTCGCCGCCCGCTACGGGCTCACCCTCGACGAGCTCGTGCGCACCGCCCTGACCGGCCCGGTGCGCGGCACGGAGCCGGTCGTGCTGGCCTCCGGCAACCTCGGCCTGGTGTCCTTCCCCCGGGTACCGGGGCGGGCGAGCCGCGAGCGCATCGACCGCGATCACCCGCACCTGCTGCGCACGCTCGCCGACCACCCGGGCGTCGGCTTCGTGCTCGTCCGGTCGGCGGAGCGCGGCCCGGTCGTCCTCGGGTCCGGCGGCCGCGAGCACTACCTGGACACCGGCGAGGGCGCGGAGCACAGCCCCCTGCGCGGCCTGGGGCCCGGGGCGGTGGCGGCCGTGCGCCGCACCGCCGGCTTCCCGCACGCGGCGGACGTCATGGTGAACTCCGCCTACGATCCCGTCACGGGTGAGGTGCACGCCTTCGAGGAGCAGATCGGCTCGCACGGCGGGCTGGGCGGCGAGCAGAGCCGGCCGTTCCTGCTGTGGCCCACGGAGCTGAGCGCACCGGTGGGGGAGGACGGAGAGCTGGTGGGGGCGGAGGCGGTGCACCGGGTGCTGCGGCGCTGGCTGTGCGAGGCGCGTGGGCGACCGCAAATACCGGCCGGGTCGGTTGCGGGGGAGCAGATTCCGCATGAGGGCGTCCCGGTGGACGAATCACGGCCCGCGGCCCCCGTCGCCGCACCTTTTGCGGTCGAGAGCCCGGACGCGCGGGACAAAAAATTCTAATTTTGCGCCCTGAGGCTCCGCGGTCAATATGTGCTGTCGCACATACCTGTGCTCTTGCACGGGCGTGCGATGTCGCCCCAGAATCGGCGACCTGCCCGCAGCACGAGAGGCGCACCTCCCATGCACGACTCCGACGGCGCACCCGCACGCCGTTTCGGCCTCCCCACCGCCATCACCCTGGTCATGGGGAACATCATCGGCGGCGGCATCTTCATGCTGCCCGCCTCGGTCGCCCCCTACGGCACGGTCAGCCTGCTGGCGTTCGGGGTCCTGACGATCGGCGCGATCGCGCTGGCCCTCGTCTTCGGCCGCCTCGCCGGACGCTTCCCGCGCACCGGTGGTCCGTATGTCTATGCACGCGAGGCATTCGGCGACTTCGCCGGATTCCTGTCCGCGTGGTCCTACTGGACCATGACGTGGGTGAGCAACGCCGCCCTCGCCGTCGCGGGCGTGGGCTACCTCCACGTGCTCACCGGGGGCAAGGAGTCCAAGGGGCTGGACCTCGTCCTGGCCCTGGCCCTGCTGTGGCTGCCCGCGCTGGCGAACCTCGCCGGCACCCGCTGGGTGGGTGCGGTGCAGATGGTTTCCACGGTGCTGAAGTTCCTGCCCATGCTTTTCGTGGCGGTCGTCGGCCTCTTCTTCTTCGACCCGGACAACCTCGGTCCCTTCACCACCGGCGGCGGCAACTGGACCGGTGGTCTGACCGCCTCCGCGGCGATCCTGCTCTACAGCTACGTCGGCGTGGAGTCGGCCGCGATCAGCGCCGGCGAGGTCCGTGACCCCGAACGCAACGTCAGCCGCGCGAGCGTCATCGGCACCATCGGTGCCGCCGTGGTCTACCTGCTCGGCACCGTCTCCGTCTTCGGCACCGTCGCCCACGACAAGCTGGTCGACTCCACGGCCCCCTTCTCCGACGCGGTCAACGCGATGTTCGGCGGGACCTGGGGCGGCACGCTGATCGCCCTCGCCGCGGTGATCTCCATCACCGGAGCGCTCAACGGCTGGACGCTGATGAGCGCCCAGATGCCCTACGCGGCGGCCAAGGACGGGCTGTTCCCCGCCATGTTCGCGACCAAGCGACGCGGCGTGCCGACGGCCGGCGTGCTCGCCGCCGCCGTGCTCGCCTCGGTGCTGACGATCGTCAACTACACGGTCGGGGTGAGCGGGGTCTTCGAGATCCTGGTCCTGATCACCACGTTCTCCGCCACCGTCCCCTACCTGCTGGCCACCGCCGCCCAGGTGTACTTCCTGCTCACGGGGGCGCGCGACAAGGTCCACCCCGGCCGCATGGCGCGCGACATGGTGCTCGCCCTCGGCGGCTTCGCCTTCTCCTTCTGGCTGGTGGCGGGCGCCGGGTACGCGGCGGTCTACCAGGGCGTGCTCTTCCTCTTCGCCGGCATCCTCGTCTACGTCTGGATGGCGGCCCGCCGCCCGGCCGCGCAGCAGGCCGAGCAGGCCGGGGCCGTCGCCCCGCAGGCCGTGAAGACGGAGGCCGCCGAGCCGGAACTCGTCGGCTGAGGCAGACGCCGAACGCGGCCCGGCGGGCGTCCTCGGACGCCCGCCGGGCCGCCGTCGTCCCCGGGGCGTCCCGGCGCCTCCCCGGCGGCCGTCAGGCGGTGACGCCGCCGTCGAGGACGAGCTCGGTGCCCACCGCGTAGCCGGCCTCGTCGGAGGCCAGGTAGAGCACCGCCGCCGCGATCTCCTCGGGGGCGCCCGCGCGGCCGGCCGGCACGTCGCGGCCCATCCGCTCGGCCTTGTCCGCGGCGGACTCGCCGGGCCGGGAGGACATGGAGGTGTCGACGGGCCCCGGGCTGACGGCGTTGATCCGGACGCCGTCGCCGATGTGGTCCAGGGCCGCGCTGCGCGTCAGCACGGAGGCGGCGGCCTTGCTGGTGGCGTACGCGCCGAGGGTCGCCAGGCGCTTGTGGGCGCCGAGGTTGGACGAGACGTTCACGATGGCGCCGCCCCCGTGGCCGCGCATGTGGCCGATCTCGTACTTCATCGACAGCCACAGCCCGGTGAGGTTGGCGTCCATGACGGTGTGCCAGTCGTCCTCGGGGATGTCCGCGATCCTGGCGGGCGGCACGAACACGCCGACGTTGTTCACGGCCACGTCCAGGCTGCCGTAGCCCGCCACCACCCCCTCGACCAGGGCCCGCACCTCCTCGGGGCGGGTCACGTCGGCGGTCGCGGCGGTGGCCTCGCCCCCCGCGGCCGTGACGAGGGCGACGGTCTCCTCCAGCGGCCCGGGACGGCGGCCCGCCACCACGACCGAGGCGCCCTCCCGGGCGAAGGCGAGCGCAATGGCCCGGCCGATGCCGGTGCCGCCACCCGTGACGAGAACGGTCCTGCCGGTGAAGCGTGCGGTCATGACGGTAACTCCTTATGGGAACGATCGGTCTTGAATTAAGGCATGCCGAGGCCACGCCCCGGTCGGCGCCGGTGGGGGTGGCGGTGGTGACGGGCGGTCGGGCGTGCGGCGGGCGGGTCAGTCCAGCAGTGTCAGCGCCTGGTCGGCGGCGTCCCGCAGCCGGGCGGGGGCGGAACCCGCCTTGCCGACCACCCGCAGGCCCTGCATCAGCACCAGCAGCATCCGTGCCAGGGCCACCGGGTCGCGCTCCGCGGGGAGCTCGCCCTGCGCCCTGGCCCGCATGAGCGCCGAGGTCAGCGCTGTCTCCAGGCCGTGCCAGCTCTCCTCGACCCGGCGCGTGGTCTCCGGGTCGTGCGCGCCGAGCTCGACCGCGGTGTTCGTGACGAAGCAGCCGCGCCGCAGCTCGTCGCAGGCCGCTTCCTCGGCGAACCGGCGGACCAGGCCGCGGACCGCCGGCAGCACCGGTCCCGGCTGGGAGAGCTCCTCCACCAGGGGCGGGCCGTGCTGCTCGCCGTAGCGCTGCAGAGCCTTCAGGTAGAGCTCGCGCTTGCTGCCGAACGTCGCGTACAGGCTCGCCCGGGCGATGCCGAGGTGCGCCACGAGGTCCGCCATCGACGTCGCCTCGTAGCCGCGCTGCCAGAACAGCTCCAGGGCTGACTGCAGGGCGGCGTCCGGGTCGAATTCCTTGGTCCTGGCCACAGAGTGGATCATAGGCGTATCTGGAACGAACGGTCAAGAAAGCGGGGGTCCGGGAGCGTGGGGTACCGTAGGGGAGCGGTTCCCCCGGGGAACTGCGCGGCGGTGGGGCCCGCCGTCACCAACCGCGGCGATCGGCCGCCAACGGTCCCTACTTGCGACGAGGGGCGCCCGCGCGCGCCCGGCGAGTAGGAGAGGTGACAGAAAAGTGCCCCGGACCCCCATGTCCCGGACACCGGCGACCGTCTGCGCGGTCTCGCTCGGCGGCGGCCTCGGCGCCGCGGCCCGCTACGCGGCGGCCCGGCTCTGGCCGGTCGCGCCCGGCGGCTTCCCCTGGACCACCATGGCGGTCAACATCATCGGCTGCCTGGCCATGGGCGCCCTGACCATCGTCCTCACCGAGGTGTGGCCGGCCCGGCCGCTCGCCCGGCCCTTCCTTGCCACCGGTGTGCTCGGCGGCTTCACCACCTTCTCCACCTACGTCGTGGACTCCCATAGCCTGCTGGGCGACGGCCGCGCCGCGGCCGGACTGGCCTGCACGGTCCTGACGCCCCTGGCGGCGCTGGCCGCGGCCTGGTCCGGGGCCCGGGCCGCGCGGCTGCTGCTGCCCGGGCGGGAGTGGGCGCGCGCATGACCTGGCTCCTGGTGATCACCGGCGGAATGATCGGCGCACCCCTGCGCTACCTCCTCGACCGGACCGTCCAACGGTGGAACGACGGCGTGTTCCCCTGGGGGACGTTCACGGTCAACGTGCTGGGGTGCCTGGTGCTGGGCCTGCTGACCGGCGTCACGGAGGGCGGCGCCGCGCCCTCGCACGTCCAGCTCCTGCTCGGCACGGGCCTGACGGGCGCCCTGACCACGTACTCGACCTTCTCGTACGAGACGTTGCGGCTGGCCGAGAGCGGCGCACGCCTGCTCGCCGCGGCCAACGTGGCGGCGAGCGTCGTGGCCGGCTTCACGGCGGCCTACCTGGGGGCGGGACTGGCCCAGGCGCTGCGGGGGTGACGCGATGACGCGTGCACCCTCAGCCGACGGCCTTCGACGGCTGGTCCAGACGCAGCTGGGCCGCCGCCAGAGCCACCTCGGTGCGGTTGGAGCAGTCGAACTTCAGCAGCAGGTTGGAGACGTGGCGCTTCACCCCGTGGATGGAGATCCCCAGCGCCCGTGCGATCTGCTGGTTGCTCTGGCCGCGCACCAGCAGCCGCAGCACCGACCGCTCCCGGTCCGTGACCCGGCTCAGCCCGCGCGCGGCGCGGTGGCCGGCCGTCCCGTCCGGATCGGCCGCGCCGCGCGGAGCGGGGACGGGCCACACCAGCTGGGCGAACGTCTCCCACAGCGTGTTGAGCGTGATGTGCTGTTCCACCAGCCAGGCGTCCACGGCCTTGCCGTAGGCGAGGTGTCCCGGGAACGGCGACGAGGCGTCGGACAGGCTCAGCACGAGCTTGGTGCCGCTCGCGGAGACCAGCCCGTCCAGGGAGTGGTTGTACGCGGCCGACGGCAGCACGCACACGTCGAAGGACTCCTCCTGGAGCAGCCGCTGGGCGGTGCCGGCGTCCTGGCACACCCGGTGCGCCCCGATGACCGGTACCCGGTCGAGGAGGGCGGGGAGGCCGTAGAAGGCGACCTCGTCGTGGGCCAGCCACAGCACGCGCAGCCGGGTGGCCGGATCCGCCGGTCCGGTGGCGCCCGCCGGCCGCCCGGGCGCGGCCGTGCCCGACTCCCGCCTCCCCACCGCTCCCACCCGCACAGCCTGCTGATCCTCCATGTCCGGCCCCCCTGGTCGTGGTCGTCCCAGCGCGCGATCCCCGCGCTGAAGGTATGCAGCCGAGCGGGCCGTGAATAGTCGTTTTGAGCCAACGGAGGGCTTCTTGACTCGATCCGATCATCCGGGGACCGGGCCATCGGGGATCCCGGTGGTGCTGAGCTCCTTGTTGGCGTACCGGGCGTCGCCGGTCACCTCGGCCCCGAACCAGGGCGGGGGAACGAAGGCCCGTGCGTCCTCGCGGTCCTCGAACTCGACCTCCGCGGTGACGAGTCCGGCGAGCCGGCCCTCGAAGACGTCCACGTACGCACGCCTGCCGCCCGAAAGCGGAACGATGCGACGCCATTTGCTGATGCGGCGGCCTTCGGTGGCGGGCCACAGTGCTTCGAATTGCCCGGCCCCGATAGCGATTTCGAACTCCTGCCGCTCGATTCCGCTTCCTTTCTTCACCGTCAGGGAATATTCGTCCCCCGCGCGCCGGACCCGCACTTCCTCCTGCTCGCCCCGTGCGAGATATCCCTGTTGTACGGGCAGTGCGGGAACCCCTTCGAAGGCGCCGCTCCCGTGCACCGTGAACTTCCGCTCGATCTCGGTCGCCATAGTGGAACTCCATCTTCCCTTCGGCCTGTTGCCGAACGGAGGTTGAACGCGCGCCGCCGCGCTTCCGACGCCCCCGTTTCGGTGCGTTACAGATCCCCGCCTATGCCCCGGTCGCCGTGCCGCACGGCGCCGGCCGGCATCGATCGTCGGCCCTGACCAGAGCATTCAGACAGAGGTACTTCCGTGCTGCTCGTCGGAGGTAGCCGTTCGGCTACCTCCGACGAGCAGCACTTTGGGGCGCTTGTCCGGGTGCTGGGTGCTGAGTAGAAATGCCGGGACGCATAGTTGTTCGACTGGCTATGGGATCAGGTCGATGGATTTCGCCGGAGCACTGCTGAAGTGGGGGAAACGAATGACTGTCCAGGCCGTTCCGGAAAACTTTTTGACAGGTCTCCGTCCGCAGGATCTGGAGACCTTGCTCAATGGCCTGCCGGCCGCGACGAACGACCGTCAGAAGGACTACAACCTCGGCCTGGTCAAGCGCCTCGGCGCAGGCCCCTGCATATCGGATCTGCTGCAGCAGTACCTCGCCGACGACGATCTGCTGGACGACATCGCAGGACGCTCCTACCGGCACGTCAACCACTTCGACAAGATCGTTCTCGTCGACTCGGGCAACCGTCTGGGATACCGGCTCACGCTCCACGCCTGGTGCCCGCCGTACACCGAGAAGGAACTGCACGACGAGCTGATCCACGACCACCGGTTCAGCTTCTGGTCCACCATCCTCACCGGACGCCTGGTCTCCCAGAACTTCTCCCGCACCGACGGCCCCGGCGCCGCGGCGGCCGCCGGGCACCCGGTGACGCCGTTCCGGCAGTACCGGTACAGCCCCGAGAAGCTTGGCGTCTCCACCCACTCCAACTTCTACGAGTTCGTGGGCGACACCGAACTCGCCGTGACCGGGGAGACGGTCGAGGAGCAGGGCAACGCCTACCACCTGCAGTACCACCGCATCCACCGGGTCGCCCTGCCCATGGAGTCGATGACCTGCACCATGGTCCTGCGGGGCCCGCGGGAGCGGGACTTCTCGAACGTCTACAACACGGCGTACCCCTCGACCGACACCCAGTCGGGCAACACGATGTTCACCCGCGACGAGCTGGCCGGAAAGCTGCGCTCCATCCTCGCCGGCATCAACGCCCAGCCGCATGGCGCTTCCTGAGCGTCACGAGGCTCCCGGGGGCCACGAGGCGCCACGGGCAGCGGGGCCGGAGCCGTCCGTCCGCATCGAAGCCGTCGAGACGGTGACGGACGACTGGTTCACCCTGCGCTCCTACCGCCTCGCGGCCACGCGGCGCGACGGCTCGGCCCAGCACCTCACCCGCCTCAGCTTCGACCGCGGCGACCGCGCGGCCGTCCTGCTCCACTCGCGCACGTCCGGAACGGTCGTCCTCACCGGCCAGTTCCGGCTGCCGGTCCTGCTCCACGACGGGCCCGGCGGCCAGCTCCTGGAGGTGCCCGGCGGGCTGCTGGACGATGCGGACGCCCGCGAGGCGGTCCGGCGCGAGGCCGAGGAGGAGACCGGCTTCCGCGTCGGTGACCTGTGCCCGGCGTTCGTCACCTACCTGGCCCCCCAGCTCAGTTCCGAACGCACCCACCTCTTCACCGCCGCGTACGACCCCGCCCGGCGGACGGGCCCGGGCGGCGGCGTCGCCGAGGAGGGCGAGGACATCCGCGTCCTGGAACTGACGCTGGAGGAGGCGATCGAGCAGGTGACCCGGCAGCCCGCCGCGGACGCCAAGACCCTCCTTCTCCTCCTGCACGCCCGCGACCGGGGCCTGTGCGATCCACCGGGGAACCCGTTCCCCGCCGTACCCGAAAAGAAAGGCCGTCCCTCATGACGGAGCATCACCTTCCGACGACCCGGGCCGAGGTCGTCGACCTGCCCGACGAGACGCTGCGGTCCCTGCGGGAGAGCCGCACCCCGGACATCGAGGGACGCAGCAAGCGCCTGTGGCTCCTGCCCGCCGGCCTGGTCATGGTGGAGCTCATCCCCAGCCTGCGCAGCTTCACCTTCGACCGGGACGAGCTGTTCGAGGACACCGGCCCGCTGCGCCTGGACTTCTACGAGCGCGCCGCGCCCCAGCTGGAGAAGGCCGGCATCCGCACCGCGTTCGTCCGCCGCCTCTCGCCCACCGCGTACCTGGCCGAGTACCACGAGGCGCCGCCCTTCGAGGTCATCGTCAAGAACCGCGCCATCGGGTCCACGCTGGTGAAGTACCCCGGACTGTTCGAGGAGAACGCGCCGCTGCCGCGGCCGGTGGTGAAGTTCGACTACCGCGTCGACCCCGAGGACCAGCCGATCGGCGAGGACTACCTGCGCGCGCTGGACGTGCCCGTCGAGGCGTACCGCGACCGGGCGCTGGCCGTGAACGCCTCCCTCATCTCCTGGCTCGCGCCGGTCGAGGTCTGGGACTTCTGCCTGATCTTCGGCCAGGACGCGTCGGGCGAGCCCGTGCTCATCTCCGAGGTCTCGCCCGACTGCATGAGGCTGCGCCACCCCGACGGCACCCCGCTGGACAAGGACCTCTTCCGGCGCGGTGCGTCGGAGAGCGACATCGTCACGCAGTGGAAGAGGCTCCTCGATGGCATCGCCTGACGGCGGCCGCGGCCCGGTGGCCCTCGTGACGGGGGCCAACCGCGGCACCGGCCTGGCCATCGCCAGGGAGCTGCACGGCCGGGGCTACCGCGTGGCCGCCCTGAACCGCACGCCCTCCGGCGAGTCCTGGATGCACGAGCGGATCTGCGACCTGGCGGACCCGGCCGCGGTGGACGCCGCCCTGGAGGAGGTGCTGAGCGGGTTCGGCCGGCTCGACGCGTGCGTCACCAACGCCGTCGCCCGCGCCTTCGCCCCGATCGCCGAGCTGGACGTGGCCGACTGGGACGAGTCGGTGGCGGTCAACCTCACCTCCGTCTTCCGGGTCGTGCAGGCCACGCTGCCGTACCTGCGGCGCAGCGGCGGCAGTTACGTGATCATGGGCAGCCACGCCGGCACCCGCTTCTTCGAGGGCGGCGTCGCCTACAGCGCGACCAAGGCCGCGCTGAAGGCCCTCGTCGAGACGCTCCTGCTGGAGGAGCGGGTCCACGGCGTGCGGGCCACCCTCGTCAGCCCCGGCGCCATCGCCAACCTGGACGGCGACGACACCCCGTACAAGATGGCCACCGAGTCCGTCGCCCGCTGCGTGGGTGCCCTGGTGCAGGACCAGCCCGCCGACCTGGTCGTCGGCGACGTCGAGATCCGGCCCGCCCGCCTGCCCGACCCGCAGATCTCGGGCATCGCCCGGCTGCAGCACGTGTAAGAGCTCCGGCGCCGGCCGCCGGAGCAGGTGCACAACCAAGGACACCACCGTGATCCAGAGTCCTACCGAGCACGCGGCCCTCTACGTCGGGCGACCCGGCCACCCCGGGGACGCACCGATGGCCCGTCAGCCGTCCGCCCCGGCGGAGGGCACCCCCGACGGCCCTGCCGCGCCCTTCCCGTCCGCCGCGCCCCCCAGGCTCCCGGTGCTGCGCGACGTGGTCCGCCGCTGGCCCGTGCCGGAGACCCGGCTGGTGCTGGCGGGCGAACTGGGCGCCGGCACCGTGGAGTACCTCCGCGTCCTGTCGGGCGCCCTGGACGTCGCCGCGGTGGTCACCGGCCGGTGGACGTCCGCCGCGGCCCGGTGGGAGGGGCTCGGCGACACGCCCGTGCTCGTCCCCGACCGTCCCGAGGACATGGGGCGCACGGCCGCCGAGTACGCGGGCCGCGTGTCCCGGCGGACCCCGGCGGGCGTGGTCCTGCAGGCCCCGAGCGGCCTGTGGGACGCCGCGGACGAGGCGCTGCTCGACGGGCCCGCGGTGCGCGGGCTGGTCAAGAGCGCGGAGTGGAAGGAGACGGCCCCGCCGGGCGCCGCGAGCCCGCCCCGCCTGCCGGTCTTCACCACGGTGGGCAGTCCGCTGGAGCCCCTCCTGCAGGAACCGGCGGGACAGGCACTCGCCCAGGGACTGGAGGCGGCCCTGCGGCAGGGGCTGAACCGCTCGGCCGGCGACGCCGCCGTGGGGATCCTGGCCTTCGGCACGGGCGACGCCGCCGTGGCCGCCGCCCTGCGCGGCGTGGGGGCCCGGGTCGGCGTGCACGACGCGGACCCCATCCGCAGGTGCGCGGCGGTCCTGGCCGGCCACCGGGCGATGGACCGTCAGGAACTGCTGCAGTGGGCCGACATCCTCGTCGACCCGCACGGCGAGCTCCTGCGGGACGCCGACGCCCTGGCCCTGCTGCGGGACGGCGCGGTCGTCCTGACCGACGGGTCCCCCGCGGGCCCCTCGGCGCCGGACCGCCTCGCGGCCGGCCTGACGGTCGTGGAGGAGCAGGACGGCATCGCCGTGTGCCGCTTCAAGGACAACGGGCTCTACGTCGTGGCCGGCGCGGCACCGAGGCATGTGGACGAGCAGATCGTCGGCCGGCTGCATGACCTCCTGTGCTGCGAGATGTACCTGTGCATCCGGGAGCTGGCCACCCGCCGGTACCGGCCCGGTGCACATCGTCTGTCAGTGGAGCAATGCGAGGAGATCGCGTGGATGTGGTGTCGGACCTACGGACGGTCGCAATGAGCATGATCAAGCCCATCGAAGTGGACTGGCAGCAGGAGACCGGCCGGCTCCACATCCGCTACGAGCATCCCGACGGCCGACATACCCGGACGCCCGCGCACCGTGAGTCCGTACCGGCGCGCGCCGTGCTCGACCTCGACGAGGACGGGCGCCTCCTCGACGCCGACATCAAGGGCCTGACGCCCACGGTGGTCCGGCGCCTCGCCCCGTACTCCTGCTCCTCGGTGACGGAGAACTCCGGGCCCGGCATATCGCTCGACGCCGACGCCGCCTGGCTCTGGCTGCACCTGCGGAAGGGCCCCCGCGACCGGCAGCTGCGCGGTGACGCGCACGTCCTCCTCGACTTCCGTGACGGCCTCCTGGCCGAGGTCACGCTCACCCTGCACGAGGCCCGGGGCCGCACCGCCGAAATGAGTGGCTGACCATGCTCGCTCCCTACAAGGACTGCCTGAGCCGGCCCCACGTCACGTACCTCTTCGCCACCAATCTGCTGGGCCGGCTGCCCAACGGCATGGCACCGCTGGGCATCGCCCTCTTCCTGCGGTCGCACGGCATGGGGTTCGGGGTCGTCGGCGGCATCACGGCCCTCTACGGGCTGTCCACCGCCGTCGGCGGTCCGCTGCTCGGCCGGGCCGTCGACCGGCACGGCCAGCCCAGGGTGCTGTGGATCAGCGCCGTGGTCTCCGCCGCCGGCTTCCTGGCCCTGATCTGGGCCGGCGGCAACACGGGTGCGGCGGCGGCCGCGGCCGCCGTGGCGGGACTGGCCTCGCCTCCGCTGGAGCCGTGCCTGCGCACCCTGTGGCCCGACGTCCTCGACGACAAGCGCGCCATCGCCACGGCCTACGCGCTCGACGCCGCGCTGCAGGAGGTCGTCTTCGCGGCCGGCCCCCTGTTCGTGGTGCTCATCGGCTGGCTGGCGGGACCCGGGCCCGCCCTCGCCGTCACCACCGTCGCCATGGTGGCCGGAACGCTGGCGTACGTGAGCCCCGAGCCCGTCCGCCGGTGGCGCGCCGAGCCGCGCCGGCCCGACTGGGCCGGGCCCCTGCGCTCCAGCATGCTCCGCCGCCTGCTGGTGGCCCTGGCCTGCGTGGGCGTGGGACTGGGCGGCCTCAACATCGACACCGTCGCGTACCAGGAGCACATCGGCCAGTCCGGGCTCTCCGGCATCCTGCTCGGCGTCAACGCCGCCGGCGCACTGATCGGCGGGCTGATCTACGGGGCCCGGCAGTGGAAGGCCACGACCATGCGTCAGCTGCAGGTGCTCCTCGCCTGCATGGCGTGCTGCTACCTCCTGCTCGCGCTGGTGCCCCCGCCGGCCGTGGCCATCGCGCTGGTCTTCCTCGCGGGCCTGTTCCTCTCCCCGGTCCTGGCCTGCGGCTTCGCGATCATCGGGGACGTCGCCCCGCCGGGCACGGCGACCGAGGCGTTCGCCTGGATGGTCACCGCCGTCCTCACCGGCAACGCCGCCGGCTCGTCCGCGGCGGGCGTCGCCGAACAGCACCTCGGCCTGTGGGCCTCCTTCCTCGTCCCCGGACTGGCGGCGCTCGCCTCCGCCGTCGTCGCCCTCGTCCTCCTGCGCGACGCCGCGCAGCCGTCGGCCACCCGCTCCGTGAAGGCAACGCACCCGTGAAACCACTCCTGATCGTCTCGGACCTCGACGGCACCCTGCTCGACTCCCGGACCCGCGTCACCGACCGCACCCGCGAGGCCGTCCAGGCCGTCCGCAAGGCCGGCCACACCTTCGTCATCGCCACCGCACGGCCCGTCCGGGACGTCCGGCCGATAGCCGAGGCCCTGGGGCACACCGGCGTCGCCGTGTGCGGCAACGGATCCCTCGCCTACGACTTCGGCCTCGACGAGGTCGTCGACCACCGGCCCATCGCCCAGGACGCGGCCCGCACCGCCCTCGCGGCGCTGCGCGGCGGCATGCCGGGCGTCCGGCTCGGCACCGAACGGTGGCCGGAGCTGCTCCTGGAGGACGACTTCGCCCTCGACCCCCGATACTGCGCCGACGCCCGCCGCGTCCGCGCGCTGGAGGACGAGCTGGACGAGCGGGGCTTCGGCAAGCTCATCGTCCAGGCCGACGGCACCGCCCCCGACTACCACCGCACGGTCGCGGACCTGCTGCCCAACGGCTTCGAAGTCACCCTCTCCTCGGGCCAGTTCTGCGAGGTGACGCGGGCCGGCGTGGACAAGGCGACCGGCCTCGCACGCCTGGCCGCCCGGCTCGGCCTGAGCAGCGCCGACACCATCGCCTTCGGCGACATGCCCAACGACCTCCCCATGCTCGCCTGGGCCGGCCGTTCGGTGGCCGTGGCCAACGCGCACGCCGAGGTCCTGGCCGCCGTGGACGAGGTGACCTTCTCCCACGACGAGGACGGCGTGGCCCGGTACCTCGAACGGCTGGTGGGGACGGGCTGCTGAGCGGCACAGGCGGCAGGAGCACGGCCATGACCGGTCATTCGTTCGAAAGGAATCCGCAGGTGGACATGGCGCTGATAGGTTCGGGGCGAGGCGCCCGGCACGCAGAATGGCTGACGGAGTGCCCCGGCTTCACCGTACTGGAGCCGGACACCGACCCACTGGCGCTGATCCGGCGCGAAGGTCTGGACGCAGTCGTCGTGGCGACGCCCACGCACGCCCACGCGGAGCTGGTCACCGAGGCGCTGCGCCGGGACCTGCTGGTGGTGTGCGAGACGCCCCTGGCCCCGGGCGCACCGGCCGCACTCGGGCTCGCCGAGCTGGCCGCGTCGCTGCACGGCCGGGCCCACGTCCCCTTCCAGTGGCGGGAGAACCCCGCCCTGCAGTCGGCCCGCAGCTCCCTCCTGCACGGCGCGATCGGCGAGCTCGTCGCCCTGGACATCGCCCTCGACGACGACTCCCACGCCGGCCCCGGCACCCCCTCGCCCTGGCGGGAGAGCCGGGAGAGCGCCGGCGGCGGCGCCCTGGCCGACCTGGGCTGCCACGCCTTCGACCTGCTGCTGTGGACGACGGGCGTGAGCACCTGGGAAGTGACCTCGGCCTGGCTGCACCGGGTGCACGACAGCCGCCGCGGGCCCGACGGCCCGGTGGACGTCGACGTGGACGACGTCGCCCAGGTGGAGCTCGCCCCGCTCGGCCACCCGGCCCGCGCCCGGGTCATGGTCTCCCGCATCACCCCGGAACGCCGGAAGCTGGAGTTCTCGGCCCTGGGCACCCGGGGCACCCTCCGGGTCGTCGCCGACACCCGGGACGGCTCGGCCGTGCTCACCCTGACCACCGGCGGCCGGACCCGCCAGGAGCAGACCGGGCCGCACCCGATGAACCCCTACCGGCGCCTGGCCGACGACCTGGCGACCGGCACGGTCACCCTCGCGACGTTCGACGACGGCCTCGCGGCCGTCAACCTCATGGACGCCGCGTACCGCCGGGCCACCGAGGCACACCGGACCGGACATGTCGCTGAAGACCGCTGACGCGACGCACGTACTCCTCGCCCTGGTCGCCCTGCTGGCGCTGGCCCACCTCGGCGGGTACGTCTTCAAGCTCCTGCGCCAGCCCCAGGTCATCGGCGAGATCGCCGGCGGCCTCGTGGCCGGGCCCACGGTGTTCGGCCAGATCTCGCCCGAGGCCCAGCACTGGCTGCTGCCGACCACGGGCGTGACCGCCTCGGTCCTCGGAGCCTTCTACCAGATCGGGCTGCTGCTGCTCGTCTACCTGACGGGCACGGAACTGCGCCGGCGGGGCAGCGATCCGGAGCGGCGGACGATCGGGTTCATCGCGGTGTCGGGGCTGGCGCTGCCCTTCCTCTTCGGCCTCGGCGTCGCCCGGGTGACCGACCTCGACGACCTCGCCGGGACGAACGGCTCGCCCACCTCGCTCGCGCTCGTCTTCGGCATGGCGATCGCGGTGACGAGCGTGCCGGTCATCTCCCGCATCATGCTCGACCTCGGCATCCTGCGCACCGCGTTCGCCCGCATCGTGCTGGCCGTCGCCGTGCTGGAGGACGTCCTGCTCTACGTCGTCCTGGCCATCGTCCTGGGCGTCGCCCAGGCGCACGCCAGCGACGCGTACGGCCTGTGGGCGCTGTTCGGCACGGACTCGGTGCCCATGGCCGTCGTCTACTTCACGGCGGTGCCGCTGCTGTTCCTCGGCCTCTTCCTGTACGGGGGACCGCCTGTGTACCGCCGGGTGTCGGCCAGCCCGCTGAACTTCCTGGCGGTGCGCAGCCCGATCGCCTTCCGGCTCGTCTTCGTCTTCCTGTCGTGCGCGGCCTGCAGCGGACTGGGCATCGACCCGATCTTCGGGGCGCTGGTGGCCGGCATGTGCAGCGCCGACGCGGCGGCCCGGGACGCGGCCCCGGCACGGCCCGGCGGGGCGAGCGCTGCCGCGGCGGGTGCCGGCGAGGGGTCGTACGACGCCCTGCGGTCCATCGCACTGGGGTTCTTCGTCCCCGTCTACTTCGCCGTCGTCGGCGTCAAGCTGGACCTGGCACACCACTTCGACCCGGTGTTCTTCCTCTGGTTCCTGCTGCTGGCCTGCTGCGCCAAGGCGTTGAGCGTCTGGCTGGGGGCGCGTCTGGCGGGGGAGGGGAACACCTCGGCCGTCAACCTCGCCGTCGCCATGAACGCGCGCGGCGGACCCGGGATCGTCCTCGCCTCGGTGGCCTTCGGGGCCCACATCATCAACGAGGACTTCTTCACCTCGCTCGTGCTGCTGTCCATCATCACCTCACAGATGGCCGGCGTGTGGCTCGGGCGGGCGGTGAGAAGGGGGGAACTGCCCACCGGGCCGTCCCCCGTGCAGCAACAACAGCAACAAGAGCAACGGCAGCTGCAACAACAGCAACAAGCGGTCAAGGACTGCGGTCTTCACATCACGGGAGCGGAAAAGTGACACAGACAACGGACGTGGAAATCGGCGTCATCGGCGGCTCCGGCTTCTACTCGTTCCTCGACGACATCACCGAGGTGGCCGTCGAGACCCCCTACGGCGCTCCCAGCGACTCCCTCCTCATCGGAGAGATCGCCGGGCGCAAGGTGGCCTTCCTGCCCCGGCACGGCCGCACGCACTCGGTGCCGCCGCACCGCATCAACTACCGGGCGAACCTCTGGGCGTTGCGCTCGGTCGGCGTGCGCCAGGTGCTGGCGCCCTGCGCCGTCGGCGGCCTCCAGGCCCACCTGGGCCCGGGCACGCTCGTCGTCCCCGACCAGTTCGTCGACCGCACCTACGGCCGGGAGCAGACCTACTACGACGGCTACGAGCGCCCGGACGGCCTGACCCCGAACGTCATCCACATGTCGATGGCCGACCCGTACTGCCCCGCCGGCCGGCAGGTCGCCCTGGCCGCCGCCCGCGGCCGCGACTGGGAGCCCACGGACGGCGGGACGCTGGCGGTCATCCAGGGCCCGCGCTTCTCGACCCGGGCGGAGTCGCGCTGGTACGGGTCCCAGGGCTGGTCGGTGGTGGGCATGACCGGCTTCCCCGAGGCGCCGCTCGCCCGCGAACTGGGCCTCTGCTACACCTCCATCGCCCTGGTCACGGACCTCGACGCGGGCGTCGAGGTGGGCGAGGGCGTCACCCACGAGGACGTCCTGAAGGTCTTCGGCGAGAACATCGACCGGCTCCGGCCCGTGCTCTTCGACGCCGTCAAGGCGCTGCCGGCCGAACGCACCTGCCTGTGCAGCCGCGCGCTGGAGGGCCAGGACACGGGCCTCGGCCTCTCCTGAAGGCCCCGCTCCGCCGTTCCGCCGCCCCCCCCGCCCCACTCCGAAGGGAAATCCTCATGATCAGCCCGAAGATGCCCGAGACCGAGGCCGTCTACCGCAGGTCCGGAGACTTCGTCGTCTTCAACCAGCTCGCCGTCAAGATCGAGATGGACGAGGTCTCCAACGAGGACTACTACGCCTGGCTCGACGACATGAAGGCGACGATCGGCGACCTGGTGCCCGGTGCCGAGATCGCCGAGAAGGACCAGGCGCGCACCACCCCGCCGCTGAACACGGCCATCTACTACGACACCGAGGACTTCCGCATCCTGGAGACCGGAGCGCTGCTGCGGACCTCCTGCAACAAGATCACGCACGCCTTCTGCGCCTTCAAGGCCGCCCAGGACGAGAACCACGTCCGCCGCGACCACCGCTACGTCTTCGACGGCGAGGAGAAGGCGGCCATCCAGGCCGCCCCCGACTCCCCGGAGGCGGTGGCCGTCGTCCAGCGGCTGCTCGCGCGCGACGACATCGAGCACCCCGGCCGGCACCTGGAGGAGGAGTACGGCATTCCGCGGACCGAGCTGATCCCCACCGTGCGGCTCGACGACTACCGCTACACCTTCTTCGTCTGGCTCGACAAGCGCGACGCCCTGCGCTGCAGCATCGACCGCGCGTTCGTGCAGAACCTGAGGCTGCCGGCCGACCAGCGCGAGGAGCGGCCGGTCAGCGAGGTCGAGCTGGCCATCTACCCGCGCATCGAGGAGGACATCGCGGGCGACCCGCGCGTCGTCGAGCTGATCAAGGTGCTCTCCGAGAACCTGTGCAACCGCTTCTCGACGCGCATCACCTCGGACATCAAGTACCAGCGTTCCGCCACCGCCCTGGGCATGGGCGGACGCTGACCCTCCGCCGCCGCCGTCCGGTCGTCCGGCCGGACGGCACGCAGGCAGCACACCGCACGCAGGACACCGAACGCAGCACACAGCACCCAGCACACCGGACTTGACGAAGGACTCCGCGTGAAGATCTTCCTGGCGCGTCACGGCCAGTCGCAGTGGCAGCTGAACCCCAGCCAGGACTGGGACACCCGGCTCAGCGATCTGGGCCATGAGCAGGCGCGACGCCTGGGGGAGTGGTGCACCGGGCACCGGCTTCTGGACGCGGAGTCCCGCTTCGAGCCCGGTACGCTGCGGGCCAGCCCGCTCAAGCGGGCCCGGGAGACGGCCGGTTACCTGGCCGAGTCGCTGCAGCTGCCCGTCGAGGTGCAGCCGTCCCTCACCGAGGCCACCTTCCGCGTGGCCTCGGAACTCCCCAGGGCAGCCGCCCCCTTCGCCCCCTGGCCCGGAGGTGAACTCCCGGAGCGCTACACGGCCTTCCGTGCGCAGGCCGCCGCGGCACTGGAGGAGCTGACGGGCGTGGCCGAGGCCACCGGACGGCCGGTGCTCGCGGTCACCCACGGCGGGCTCATCAAGACCGTGCTGCGGATCGTCGCCGAGACCGATTCCTTCTGCCTGAAGCTCTACAACTGCGCCATCAACGCCATCGAGTGGAAGGACGGCCGATGGAGGATCCTCCACGTGAACCTCTGGGACCACCTGCCGCCCGAGCTGCGCACCACATGACCCCGTACCGGCTCGTCCCCGCGGCCCGGCTCGTCATCACCGTCCTCAACGGCGCCCTGTGGCGGCGCAAGCCGCTCCACGCCGAGCTCGTGCGCCGGGCACACCGCTTCGGGCTGGGCAACACGGCGGTGTTCCAGGGCATCGAGGGGTACGGAGCCGACGGGGTCATCCACACCAGCCGCCTGCTCAGCCTGAGCGATCGTCTGCCGCTCCTGATCGTCGCAACGGACGAGGAGCCGAGGATCCGCGGCTTCCTGGAAGCGCTCGACCCCGGCATGGACCTGGAGTCCGTGGTGATCCAGCAGGTGCAGACGGTCGAGTTCCGCTCTCCGGAGGGGGAACCCCGCCCATGACCGACCGCCGCCGCGAGGTCACCGTGCAGGCGCTCGTGGACCATTACGGCCTGGAGCCGATGCCCCTGGAAGGAGGGCTCTTCCGGCGCACCTGGGCCGGCACGACCGGCACCCCGGCAAGGGCGGACGGCCGGCCGGACGGCTCGGCCATCGTCGTGCTGCTCTCACCGGCCGACGGACAGTTCTCCGCGATGCACCGGCTGCCCGGCGACGAGGTCTGGCACTTCTACCTCGGCGACCCGGTCGAACTCCTGCTGCTCGGTCCGGACGGCGACCACCGCGTGGTGGTCCTCGGCCCGGACGTCCTCGGCGGCCAGCACGTGCAGTTCACCGTGGCCGCCGGCACCTGGATGGGCGGAAAGGTGGCACCGGGAGGCCAATGGTCGCTGTTCGGCTGCACGATGGCGCCGGGCTTCGTCTCCTCCGACTACGAGGGCGGGGACGCCGGAACGCTCTGCGCGCAGTACCCCGAGGCCGCCCAACGGATCCGGGCCCTGTGCCGCCCGGGAGTTGCGCTGCGCCACCCGGAGGAGTCGGAGGGCAGGACCGGCTGAGCGGCTAGGGTGACGGGCGCCGGACAGTCGCGCAACGGAAAGCGGAGCAGTACGGATGACCTCGGGAAACGTCGTGCAGTGGGATCTGGCGGGCCAGGACCTCGACCGGGTGCCGGAGGAGGTGCGCGGCCTGGACCGCCTGGAGAGCCTGAACCTGTACCGGAACAGGCTCACGTCCGTGCCGTCCTGGATCGGCGACCTGGCGGACCTGAGGATCCTCAACCTCGCGGCGAACCGCATCACCGCGGTGCCCGACGCGATCGGCGACCTCCAGCACCTGCACACGCTCGATCTGGGCCACAACGAGCTCACCGAACTCCCGGACTCCCTGGGCCGGCTCACGGCCATGAACCGCTACCTGTACCTCAGCAACAACCGCCTCACCGCGGTGCCGGACGCGCTGTGCCGGCTCACCGGTCTGACCTACCTCAACATCACGGACAACGGACTCACGGCACTTCCCGAGCGGCTGGGCGATCTCGCATCCCTGCGCGAACTGCGCCTCTACCACAACAAGCTGGCGGCGCTGCCCAAATCGTTCGGCCGGCTGCGCGCGCTCCGCGAAGCGCACCTGATGGGCAACGCGCTGACGCACCTGCCGGATTCCCTCGGGAACCTCACCGACCTGCGGGAACTGCGGCTCATGGACAACGCTCTGGAAACCCTCCCGGAATCCCTCGGCGACCTGAAGCGGCTGCGCCTTCTCGACCTGCGCAACAACCGGCTGACCGCCTTGCCCGCATCCCTGACCGGCCTGACCGGCCTGACCCACCTGGACCTGCGGAACAACCGTCTGACCGCGCTGCCGGACGCCCTGTCGCACCTGCCGGAGCTGGAAAAGCTCGATCTCCGGTGGAATCCCCTCGACTCCCTGCCCGACTGGATCGAGGACCTCGAACGGCGCGGATGCGCGGTGCTGAGCTGAACCACCCCGATCGATCCCTACCGACCCCCTCCCAGGAGCACTTCCCATGCCCGAGACGGCAACCGCCGACCCGTACGCCCCCCTCCGCGCCGCCGTGCGGGACGTCCCCGACCACCCCGAGCCCGGAGTCCTCTTCAAGGACATCACTCCGCTGCTGGCCGACCCCCGGGCTTTCCGGACGACGGTCACGGCCTTCGCCGCCCTCTGCACGGAACTGCAGGTGGACAAGATCCTCGGCCTGGAAGCCCGCGGCTTCATCATGGGCGCCCCCACCGCGGTCGAGGCCGGCCTCCCCTTCATCCCGGCCCGCAAGGCCGGAAAGCTCCCCTGCGCCACCCTCTCCCAGTCCTACCAACTGGAATACGGGACGGCCGAGCTGGAGATCCACCGGGACGCCCTGGCCCCCGGCGACCGGGTCCTCATCGTCGACGACGTCCTGGCCACGGGCGGCACGGTGGAGGCCGCCGCCCGACTGGCCGGCACGGCGGGCGCCGAGGTGGCAGGCGTGGCCGTCCTGATGGAACTCCAGTCCCTGAACGGCCGCACCCGCCTCGCCACGACCCTCCCCACGGTCCCGGTGCACTCCCTGCTGACGTACTGAGCGAACGGCCCGGGGAGTTGTAGGCATCCGTCATTACCTCCCGCGTAATCGCCCCGGACATCCCCCTCCCGGCATGGTGGTGACAAGCGGCCCACCGGACCCGCGCACTCGGGTCCGGTGGGTTGTGGTCAGCGGCTCCGCCGCACTTCGTCATCGCTTGAGGAGAGTCACCATGTCGCAGTACGAGATCGCCGTCACCCGTTACTTCGAGGCGTGGAACGCCGTGGATGCGGAGAGCCGGGCCAAGGCCGTGGCGCTCGCGTGGAGTGAGAACGGGACGTACACCGACCCGCTGGCCGACGTGCGGGGGCACGAGCAGGTGGCCGCCGTCATCGGGGCGGCGCGGGAGCAGTTCGCCGGGTTCGCGTTCCGGTGGGACGGGGTGGTCGACGGGCACCACGACACCGCGCGCTTCTCGTGGGAGCTGGTGTCGGCGGCCGACGGGAGCGCACCGGTGGCCGGGTTCGATGTGATCACGCTGGCCGAGGACGGCCGGATCCGTTCCGTCCTCGGCTTTCTCGACCGGGTGCCGGCTACGGCCTGAACCCCCCGTGCAGGGCGGCGGCCGTCTCCGCGTCGGCGGGGAGGAAGGTCTCCAGGGCCAGTTCGGAGACGGTCACGTCCATCGGGGTGTTGAACGTCGCGATGGTCGAGATGAACGACAGGGTGCGGCCCGCGTGTTCGATCACCATCGGCAGGGCGAAGGGCGGCACGTCCCCCTCGCCCGCCGCCGCGGCTGCCGCCCGCTTCGGCATCGGGTAGGCGCTGACCTCGTCGTACAGGGCGCGCAGCGGGGCGGAGCGGTGCAGGGCCAGCTGCCGTTGCATCTGGTGCAGCAGGTGGCCCCGCCACTGGGGGTAGTTGAGGATGCGCGGTGCCAGGCCGTGCGGGTGCATGGTGATCCGCATGGCGTTCAGCGGGGGCGTGAGCAGCGGCTCCGCGACCCCCTCCAGCAGCATCGCGATGCCGCTGTTCGCGGCCACCACCCCGTACGTGCCGTCCACGACCAGCGCGGGGAACGGCTCGTAGCCCTTCAGCAGCCGCTCCAGGCCCTTCCGTAGCTCCTCCAGCGCCGGGTCCTCCAGCGGCCGTTCCGGGAAGCGCGGGGCGTAACCGGCCGCGACGAGCAGGGCGTTGCGCTCCCGCACCGGGACGTCGAGGTGGTCGGCGAGGCGCAGCACCATCTCCTCGCTCGGGCGGGAACGGCCCGTCTCGATGAAGCTGATGTGCCGGGCGGAGGAGTCGGCGCGGAGTGCCAGTTCCAGCTGGCTGATCCGCCGCCGGTCCCGCCACTCGCGCAGCAGCGCGCCCACGCCCGTCCCACGTTCCACCACGGCAGTCGTCATGACCCGACCGTATCCGAGCGCCCGCGGCCACCCGCGCGCTATCCCAGGTCGAAGGCGTTCGGCAGCCCCAGCCGGTGCCGGATCTCATCCCTCCTCTTGAACCCTTCGAGCTCCGGGGCCCGGTGGAGCGGCGTGACGGTGCAGCGCTCGGCCCCAGAACCCGCTTCGTCCAGCAGCGCGTTGACGGCGGCGCGGGCCGAGGCGTTGGCGCCCTCCATCGTGGCCAGGTCGATGTCGACGGCCACGTAGTCGCCGGCCAGGAAGAGGTTGGGGACCGCCGTCCGCGCCTGGGGGCGGTTGTACCAGGTGCCGGTGGGGTGGATGAGCAACTGCTCGTCGTTGCTCGCCTGCGCGCCGCCCAGTTCGACGGCCGGGTCCAGGAACCACGAGTGCAGCGTCGCGTCGCTGAGGACCGTACGGCCGGTGTCGTTGAGCCCCGCCTTCATCTGCGCCCAGACCTCGCGCGCGACCTCCTCGCGGGTGCACTGCTTGGCGGTCTTGCCGTAGAGGATGCCGGGCCGGTCCCATTCGGAGACGTCCACCGACAGGCAGTCGGCGGCCGATCCGTCGCCGTAGGCGGCCCGGAAGTTCCGCCCCGACCAGTACTGTGCCTGGCCGACCGAGGTGATCGACCATGGCGAGTCGATGTGGTTGATGTGTCCGTGAATGATCGGCGTGGGCTCCGTCAGATAGAACTGGATCCCCGTCATCCAGTCCGTGTGCAGGGCGTCGCACCGCGCCAGCTGCGGGTCCGCAGCCCGGAGTTGCGCGTTCCAGGTCGTCCGGGCGTGTTCGACCGGCATGGCGGAGACGTAGTGGTCCGCGGTCACGGAGCGGCGTGCGCCGCTCGCGTCCTGCACGACCGCTTCGGTGATCCGTCCCCCCTCGTAGCGCAGGTCCCGTACGGCCCAGCCGGTCCGGAACTCCACGCCGAGCGAGCGCAGGTGGGCGAGCCACGGGTCGATCCACGCCTCGTTGGTGGGCGCGTTGAGCACCCGGTCCGGCTCGCCGTCGGCGCCCCGGCCCAGCGCGTTGAAGAGGAACGCCTCCACGCACGTCGCGACCGTCTTGGTGCTGGCCACCTCCGCCTTCGTCGCGACGATGTTGCGGGTGATGCCGATGGCGAGCAGCTGCCGGTAGTCGGCCGACATCCGAGCGGCCCTGGTGAACTCGAACCACGGCACGCGCTCCCACGTCTGCGTCCGCCGCTGCTCGCAGCTGGTGAACCACACCAGCAGCCGCCCCGCGAAGTAGGCGATCTCGTGCGCCGGCAGCCGGGAGAACGTCTCGAAGAAGGCCGTCAACGCGCGCAGCAGCGCATCCGGGGTGAGGACGGGCGGCGGCTTGCCGATGCCGGTGAACGGGATCCGGATGTCCTCGCGCCCGTGGGTGCGGGCCAGCATGACCTCCGTGGAGGGCACGAGGTTGTCGTGGCAGCCGTGGGCGTTGCCGGGGAAGGGGATCCGGCGCAGGGTGTCCGGCAGGTTCTGGTAGAAGCCGGGGAAGAAGCGGAAGCCGTGTTCGCCGGGCAGCGGCTTGCGGCCGCCCTTCGCGCTGCCCGGTACGTCCATGCTGCGGGCCTTGCCGCCGAGCGCCGACTTGCGTTCGTAGACCGTCACCCGGAAGCCGCGCTCGGCGAGTTCGTGGGCCGCCGTCAGGCCGGCGACCCCTCCGCCGAGCACGGCGACGGTCCGCGGTGCGGCGGTCCGCCCGCGGGGCTGGGCGCGGGCCACGCCGGTCAGCGCGGCCGTCGCGGCGACGGCGCCCGCGCCGCCCAGGAAACCTCTGCGCGTGCCACCCGTGGGTCTCACCATGACCACAGCCCCCTACCGCCGGTAACATGTCATGTACGGCGCAGGAGCATAAGAGGGTCACCCTCGCCCCGGAAGGCCGGAGCCGACGCGTCGGTGCCGCCGGGCGCACATTGGCGCGAATCCGCTGCCGCCTCGTGGGAGGGTGGCTCCATCGATCGTGACGAGACGACGAGACGACGAGACGACGAGACGACGAGACGACGAGATGAGAGGGGATGCGTGATGGCAGTCGAACCGCTCTCGCAGAAGGACGTGGAGGAGCGCCTCCAAGAGTTGCCCGGCTGGGCCGCGGACGGCGACCGGATCACGCGGACGTACTCCTTCGACGGGCACTTCCAGGCGGCCGCGATGGTGATCCACATCGCCCAGATCCAGGAGGAGCTGAACCACCACTCGGATCTGACCCTGGGCTACAACACCGTGGCGCTCACCGTGAACACCCACAGCGTCGGTGGCAAGGTGACCGGCCTGGACGTCGAGCTGGCGCGCCGCATCGAGGCGGTGGCGCCGGGACACGGGGCGCGCTGACGCCGGCCGCCACCGGCCCCGGGGGTGTCGGGGGCGGCGCGCCCCGGGGCCGGCGGAGGGCTCTCAGCTGTAGTCGAACTCGGCCGGGTCCGGGCCCAGCCGGGTGCCGTTGTCGAGCCCGGCGATCGCCGCGAGGTCCTCGTCGTCCAGCGCGAAGCCGAAGACGTCGAAGTTCTCACGGATGCGGGAGGGCGTCGCCGACTTCGGGATGGCCACGTTGCCCAGCTGGATGTGCCACCGCAGGACGACCTGCGCCGGCGACCTGCCGTGCTTGGCGGCGATGCGGGCGAGCGTCGGGTCCTCCAGCAGGCCCCGGCCCTGGCCCAGCGGGGACCACGCCTCGGTGACGATGCCGTGCCGGGCGTGCAGGGCGCGCAGTTCGGCCTGCGCGAAGTTGGGGTGCAGCTCGACCTGGTTGACCGCCGGCACGACCGGGGTCTCGGCCATGACCCGCTCCAGCTCGGCGGGCTGGAAGTTCGAGACGCCGACGGCCTTCGCCCGGCCGCTGTCGGCGATCTCCGCGAAGGTGCGGACGATGGTCAGGTAGTCGTCGCGCATGGCCCGCGGCCAGTGGACGAGGTAGAGGTCGATGTAGTCCAGGCCGAGCCTGGCCAGCGAGGCGTCGAACTCGCGCAGCACGCTCTCGCGCGTCCACGTCTCGGCGGCGCTGTTCCACAGCTTCGTGGTGACGAACAGCTCCTGGCGGGGGATGCCCGAGGCGGCGAGCGCCTTCCCCGTGCCCGTCTCGTTGCCATAGATCGCGGCCGTGTCGATGCTGCGGTATCCCGCTTCGAGCGCGGTGCCGACGACGGCGGTGGCCTCGTCGTCCGGGACCTGCCACACGCCGAAGCCGAGCTGCGGCATCCGGAGGCCGTTGTCGAGGGTGAGGGTGGGGACCTGGCTCACGGGCAATCGATCCTTACGTCCGTCGGTCGGTCAGCGGTTGCCCCAAGGCCAACCAGCACCTTCCGGATTGCATTCCCAGTACACGCATTTTTTCGGGGCGGGCGACCTGATGAGCCGTCCGACCTGCACTTACTTGGCGTACAGGGCGTCGACTTCGGTGGCGTAGGTCTTCTCGATCGCCTTCCGCTTGAGCTTGAGCGTAGGCGTCAGCAGGCCCTGCTCCTCGGTGAACCGCCCGGCGAGGATGCGGAACGTACGAATCGACTCGGCCTGGGACACGAGGGTGTTGGCGGCCACCACGGCGCGCCTGATCTCGGCCTCCAGCTCCGGATCGCGCACCAGCTCGGCCGGGGGCGGTACGGGGCGCTCGCGCAGGGCCAGCCAGTGGGCCACCGCCTCCTGGTCGAGGGTCACGAGCGCGGCGACGTACGGCCGGTCGTTGCCGACCACGATGCACTGGGCGACGAGCGGGTGGCTGCGCACCCGCTCCTCCAGGGCCTGCGGCGAGACGCTCTTGCCACCGGAGGTCACCAGGATCTCCTTCTTCCGCCCGGTGATCGTCAGATAGCCGTCCTCGTCCAGCCTGCCCAGGTCGCCGGTGGCGAGCCAGCCGTCCCGCAGGACGGCGTCCGTCGCCCGCCGGTCGCCCAGGTAGCCGGCGAAGACCTGGCCCCCGGCCACCCATATCTCGCCGTCGTCGCCGATGTGCACGCTCGTGCCGGGGACGGGCCGGCCCACCGTGCCGAAGCGGGTGCGCTCGGGCGGATTGGCCGTGGCGGCACCGGTGGTCTCCGTCAGCCCGTACCCCTCGAAGATGGTGATGCCCGCGCCCGCGAAGAACAGCCCCAGCTGCCGCTCCATCGCCGAGCCGCCCGACATCGCGTGCCGCACCCGGCCGCCGAGCGCCTCACGGATCCGCGCGTAGACGAGCTTGTCGAAGACCTGGTGCTGGACGCGCAGCGCGGTGCCGGGGCCGGGACCCGTGCCGAAGGCCCGGTCCTCCAGCGCCTGCGCGTAGCGCACCGCCACCTCCACCGCCTTCTCGAACGGGCGGCCCTTGCCCTCCAGCTCGGCGGAACGGCGGGCCGAGGCGAACAGCCCTTCGAAGACGTACGGGACGGCGAGGACGAACGTCGGCCGGAACGCCAGCAGGTCGGGCAGCAGCGCGGCGGCGGAGAGCTGCGGCTGGTGGCCCAGCTTGACCCGGCCGCGCACCGCCGCGACCTGCACCATGCGGCCGAAGACGTGGGCCAGGGGGAGGAAGAGCAGAGTGGACGCCTCGTCGCCGGGGCGGGAGCGGAAGACCTGTTCGTAGCGGCGGAGGACGTTGTCCGCCTCGGCCATGAAGTTGGCGTGGGTGAGCACACAGCCGCGGGGGCGGCCGGTGGTACCCGAGGTGTAGATGACGGTGGCCGGTGACTGGGGGGTGAGCGCCATGCGGTGGCGGTGCACGACCTCGTCCGCGATGCCCTTCCCGGCCTCGGTCAGTTCGGCGAGGGCGCCGGCGTCCAGCTGCCAGAGGCGGGCCAGGCGCGGCAGCCGGTCGATGACCGAGCCGATGGTCATCGCGTGGTCCTCGTGCTCGACGACGCACGCCGAGACGTCCGCGTCGTGCAGCATCCGGAAGACCTGCTCGGTGGAGGACGTCGGGTACAGGGGCACGGGCTGGGCGCCGATGCACCACAGCGCGAAGTCGAACAGCGTCCACTCGTAGCGCGTGCGGGACATGATGGCGACCCGGTCGCCGAACCGGACGCCCTGCGCGATCAGGCCCTTGGCCAGGGCGAGGACCTCGTCCCGGAACGTGCCCGCGCTCACGTCCTGCCACCGGCCGTCGTCGGTCCGGCGGCCGAGCGCGACTCTGTCGGGGTCGTCGGCGGCATGGTCGAACACGACGTCCGCCAGTCCTCCGACGTGGGCCGCCGTCACCAGGGAAGGGACGGTGAACTCGCGCAACCTCTCGCTCCTCGCGACGCTCCGCACAGCGCCGTGACCGTACCCGATCCCGTCCCGGCGCGAACCCCTTCGACCGGGCCCGTCTCGTCTGATGGACGGGTGCGGACCGGATCTGCACGGAATCTCTCCGATACCTCTCCGAGGTGTTCACAAACCTGTCGTCGGGCGTCGACGGGGCGTCAGCCGGGCGTGCTCCCCGGGGCGGAGGAGGACAGCCGGTCACCCGCGGCCAGGATCGCGTCGGCGAGCGCCTCGGCACCCCCGCCGGCGGCACCGGCCGCACCGGCCGCACCGGCCGTACCTGAGGGGGCGGACGGTCCGGTCCGGGCGCCGTGCAGCAGGACGACGTCGACCTCACCGAGGTCCGGGAGCCCGGCGCGGGCCGGGAGCCGGACGAGCCCCGGAGGGATCATGCCCTCGGCGTGCGCCATCACACCCAGGCCGGCGCCGGCCGCGGCCACCAGGCCGCTGAGGCTGCCGCTGGTGCACGTCACCCGCCAGGGCCGGCCGTGCCGCTCCAGCACCTCCAGGGCACGGGCCCGGGTGACCGCCGGCGGCGGGAAGACGACGAGAGGCACCGGCCGGTGCGCGTCCAGGCGCGTTTGCTCGCTGCCGGTCCACACCAGCCGGTCGCGCCAGACGAGCCGGCCCCCACGGGCGTCCGCAGGGCCCCGGCCGGGATGCCGCTTGACGAGCACGAGGTCCAGGCGCCCGGCCGCGAGCTGCTCCTGGAGCGGGCCGGAGAGGTCGACGGTCAACTCCAGGTCCACCTCCGGGTGATCACGCCGAAAGGCCGCCAGGATCTCGGGGAGCCGGGTGAGGACGAAGTCCTCGGACGCCCCGAAGCGCAGCCGGCCGCGCAGCCGCGTCCCCGCGAACCAGTGCGCCGCCCGCTCGTTGGCCTCCAGGATCGTCCGGGCGAAGCCGAGCATCGCCTCACCGTCCTCGGTGAGCGTCACGCTGTGCGTGTCGCGGGCGAACAGCTGCCGGCCCGCCGCCTCCTCCAGCCGCCGCACCTGCTGACTGACCGTCGACTGCCGCAGGCCCAGACGCTGGGCCGCCTGGGTGAAGCTCAGGGTCTGCGAGACGGTCAGGAACGTCCGCAACTGCGTCGGGTCGAACATCTCGGGCATGACACGCACCCTAGCCCCTGGTCATCGCCGTTCATGATGACAGTCAGAGTGGTGAACGGGGTTCCCGATGAGCCGGTGCGGCGACACGCTGGAGACATGCACCGTCCGTCACTCCTCCGCCGCGTCACCGCGAGGCTGCCCCTCGACCCCTACATAGCCGCCCTGCTCGCCACCGTGCTGCTCGCAACGGTCCTGCCCGCGCGCGGCCGGGGCGCGACCGCCGCGGAGAACGCCTCCACGGGCGCGATCGCGCTGCTCTTCTTCCTCTACGGGGCGCGGCTCCCCACCCGCGAGGCCCTCGACGGGCTGCGGCACTGGCGGCTGCACCTGACGGTCCTCCTGTGCACGTTCGCCCTCTTCCCGCTGCTGGGCCTCGCCGCCCGCCCCCTCGTCCCGTACGTCCTGACGCCCGAGCTCTACACCGGGCTGCTGTTCCTGTGCCTGGTGCCCTCCACCGTCCAGTCGTCGATCGCCTACACCTCGATGGCGCGCGGCAACGTGGCGGCCGCCATCTGCGCGGGCTCCCTCTCCAGCCTCGTCGGCGTCCTCCTCACCCCCCTGCTCGCGGCCGTGCTGCTGGGCGGCAGCACCGGAGGCGCCGGGCCCGGCCCGCTGCTGTCGGTGGCGCTGCGGCTACTAATGCCGTTCCTGGCCGGACAGCTGCTGCGCCGCTGGATCGGCGGCCTCCTCCTGCGGCACGGCCGGGTGCTGGGCTACGCCGACCGCGGCTCGATCCTGGTCGTGGTCTACGGGGCGTTCAGTGCGGGCGTCGTCGGGGGCGTCTGGCACGAGGTGACCCCCGGCCGGCTGCTCGCCCTGCTGGTGGTGGAGGCCGCCCTGCTCGCGACGATGCTCACGCTGACGAGCCGGGGCACGCGCCGCCTGGGCTTCGACCGCGAGGACCGGATCGCCATCACCTTCGCCGGGTCGAAGAAGAGCCTCTCCGGCGGCCTGCCCATGGCCACCGTCCTCTTCGGGGCGCACGCGGGCCTGGCCGCCCTGCCCCTGATGCTCTTCCACCAGCTGCAGCTGATGGCCGGTGCGGTCCTGGCCAAGCACTACGGCAGGCAGCCCCCGCTCCCGGCGGGGACTACCGGGGCCCGCGTGGATACGGCGTGCCGCAGAAGTACTCGTTGAGCGCATCCAGCCCGGGGAAGATCATCGCCGCCACCTCCGGGTCGTTGCGCTGCACGCTGACGGAGAGGGTCATCCTGCGCGTGCCGTCGGCGTCGGCGAACGCGAACGTCTGGTACCCGGGGATCGAACCGGTGCCGCCCCACCTCTCGCCGCACGTCAGGCCGGCGGATTCCAGGCCGAGCCCGTAGTGCGGGAAGACCGGCGCCTGCCGGGTGTCCACGCCCGTGCGCATCTGCGCCAGAGAGGCCGGCCGGACCAGCCGCCCGCCGAACAGGGCCCGGTAGAAGCGGCCCACGTCCCGGGCGTCGGACACCAGCCCGTAGGCGGCCCAGGCGAAGGAGGGGTTGAGCTCGGTGACCGGCCGCAACGCCCCCGGGGCCGTGGGGTCGGCGCCCGTGGGCAGGTAGTAGCCGGTGGCGTGCGGCCCGTACAGGTGCGGGTCCGTCAGCGGCAGGTACGTACGGGTCATGCCGGCGGGCGCCAGCACCCGGCGCCGCATCTCCTCCCCGAGACCGTGCCCGGTCACCTTCTCGACCAGCATGCCGAGCACGATGTAACCGGCGTTGGAGTAGGTGAACTCCGTCCCCGGCTCGTGCCGCGGGCCCAGCCCGTCCGCCAGGGCCACGAGCTGCTCCGGCCGGTAGGTGCGCTTGCCATAGACCAACGGGTCCTCGAACTCGTCGTGGTCGAGGTAGTCGGCCAGACCGCTGGTGTGGTTCAGCAACTGCCGGACCGTGATGCGGTCGGCGTTGCGCACGATGCCGGGCAGCCGGTCCGCCACGGGCCGGTCGAGCTCCAGCCGGCTCTCCTCGGCCAGCTGCATCACCACCGTGGCCACCACCCCCTTGGTCAGGCTCGCGATGCGGAACCGAGCGTCGTGCGGCACCTCGCCCCCCGCCCGCAGATCGGCGACGCCACTGGTGACGGTCCAGGAGCCCGTGCCGTCGTCGACCCGGGCCAGGACCCCGGGAGCACCCGCCTTCACCATGGCGTCCAACGCCTTCTGCACCCGCTCACGGACCTCGCTCCCGGGCCGCCCCGAGGACGCGAGCCGCACGGCGGGAGCCGTGGCCGCGGTGGCCGCCGGCCGCGGCGGCGGCTGCGGCTGTGCGGCGGCGGCCGGTAACGCCCCCGCCGGCAACCCGGCGACCACCCCCAGCCCGACGACCGCCCGCACCACCGCTCCCCGGCCCCCGCCGCCCCTCACACCCATGCCCCCACCCCTCAGCCGCCCGGCCGCCCCCTCCGGACGGCCCTCCTTGGCCCTGATCCTCCGCCAGGCCGTCGTGCTCGGTCATCGGCCGGGACGGGGACCGGGAGGACGGCCCGCGTCATCCGGAATGTGCAGCGCACGTCATCCTGAAAGCGGAGACGGGCGGGGCGCGCGAGGCCGGCGCCGGGCGACGAGCGGCCGGTGGCGGCCCCTGGGGTCAGCCGCTGCGGTCGAGCGGCAGCCACAGCACCAGGCGTTCGTGACCGGCCGGCGCCGCGTTGGATGCCCGTAGCGCCGCCAGCTCGTCGTCCGTCAACGCCCGGCCGTACACCCGGACCTCGTCCAGATCCCCCGTCAGGAAGGCACGCCCGTCGGGCTTCTGGGCCAGGTGCACCCCGAACGTCGAGTTCCGGCTCACCGTCCCCGGTACGTCGCGCACGGTGGTGGAGACGCCGTCCACCGTCAGCGTCAGCCGTCCGCCCGTGCGGCGCAGGGCCAGGTGGTGCCACCGGCCGTCGTGGTACGCGCCCGCCGAACGGACCGTGGCCGTCCGCGACGGCCCCGGCCCGGCGGCCAGCGTCGTCACCTGGCCGGTGACCCGCCCCGCCCGCGGCTCCCCGCGCAGCACGACCTGCGGGGCTCCGCCGACCCCTCCCATCCACAGGAACGGCTGCTCCCCACCGCCGGCGGCGCCCCCGTAGCGGAACCACAGCGCCGCCGTGAAGTCCCGCGCCCCCAACGGCAGCGAGGCCCGGTACGGCAGCCGTACGGCGTCGTCCGCGCCGTCGAAGCGGAGGCCACCGCCGAACCGCCCGCCGACCGGCCGCGCACCGCCGACCACATGCGCCCCCCGGCTGCCCGGCACCCGGTCCGGCGTCGTCGGGTCGGCCCCCCTGCGGGGACCCAGCCACTCCTCGGTGAACCGGGCGAAGCGCATCTCCTGCCGGGCGTCGGACGTGCCGGCCTCGTACAGCAGCCCGGCCGTGCCCCGCCCGACGACCGCCATGTCGGAGTAACCGGACCAGTCGCCCGTGACCCGCCTGCCGCGCTCGGCACTCTCCCAGTTGCGCCCTTGGTCGTAGGAGGAACGGATGGTCAGGGTCCGGCGCCGATCGGGGTCCGCGGGCGCCGAGAACAGCCACCGCCCGGGCCGCAACGGCACCACCGCCCCCTGCACCATCGGGGCGTAGAGGTCGGGCAGCGCCCGGAAGGGCGCCGCGAAGCTCGCACCGCCGTCCCGGCTGACGGCGTCGTCGCGGTTGCCGAGCTCCGTGCCGTCCTGCTCGCGCCCGTTGACGTAGACCGCGCCGTCCGCGCGCTCGGCCAGGGTCAGCTCGGAGGGCTTCTGCCGGTACGTGCGGTCCGCCCCGATCCGGTGCGTGTCCACCGCGCCCAGCCTCCAGTGCGCCCCGCCGTCGTCGCTCAGGGCGAGCGCCGCGTGGTTGGCGGTGGTGCGGGTGCCGTCGTGGCTCTCGGCGTTGAGGCCGACGACCAGACGGCCGCGGTGCGGCCCCCGCACGAGCTGGATCCCGTGCCCCGGGCCGGTCGCGTACCAGGAGTTCCACCCGGGCGGCCGGAGCGTCGCCGTCAGGTCCCGCGGGGACGACCAGTTGCGGCCGTCGTCGTCGCTGTACTGCATATGAGGGGTGCGGTCGCAGGGCACGTCGCAGTTCCCGGCGTCGCCGCGGCCCTTGTTGTAGGTGGAGGCCAGGACGATCCGGCCGGTGCGGCGGTCCACGACGGGCGCGGGGTTGCCGTGGGTGTCGCTGTGGCCCGGATCGACGACCCGAAGCGGCTCCCAACTGCGGCCGCCGTCGGTGGAGCGTTTGAGCACGATGTCGATGTCGGTGGCATCACCGCAGTTGTCCTTTCTCCCCTCGGCGAAGGCGAGGAGCGTGCCGTGGGGGGTGGTGACCAGGGCCGGGATGCGATAGCAGGCGTAGCCGTGCCCCGGCTCCCGGCCCGCCTTGAACAGGACCTGCTCGTCGAACCCGCCGCCCGCGCCCGCCCTGCCGGGCAGGGCTTCGGCTCCCGTGCCGCCCCCCGAGGCATCCGCGGCCCTGGCGACGGCCCCCAGGAGCGGCGTCGGGAGCGCCATCGGGAGCAGTACGAGCAGCGCGGCGAGAAGCGGCGACGCCCAGCGCGGTGGCGTCCGGTGCGGTGGTGTCCGGTGCGCCGGTGGGACAGCGGGTGAGTGCCAGGAGTCGCCCTGCCGCTCACCGACGGAGGAACGCAAGCCGGTGGAAGGACGAGAACCGGTGGAAGGATGCACCGCCATGGGCAGGCCCTTTCGCGTCAGGGCCCTCGAAGGCCCCACGTGTCCGGTGCGCCACCGTACGGGGCAGGCCCTTGCCTCTCAAGGACCGTGCGCCCGCGCGTTCACATGGGTCGCAGGACCACCTTGCCCTCGTTGGCGCGGGCCTCGATGATCTCGTGTGCCTTCGCCGCGTGCTCCAGCGGCAGCTCGGCGTGCACCCGCGGCCGCACCTTCCCCGCCTCGAACAGCGCCCACAGTTCCTGTCGCCACTGCTCCATCAACTGGGGTCGCTCGCGGGCTATCAGCGCCATCTGGAAGCCGATGGCGGCTTTCGCGCCCACCAGCAGGTCGTACGCCTCGATGGTCCCGCCCCCGGAGCTGTAGGCCACCAGCCGCCCACCCGGCGCGAGCGCGGCGACGGCGGGGGAGAGCAGCTCGCCGCCGACGGCGTCGAGCACGATGTCCACCGGCGCGCCCCAGGACTCGTCCCCGTACGTCACGACCTCGTCCGCTCCGAGCGACCGGACGAACCCGGCCTTGGCCGTCGAGCCGACCGCCGCCACCACCCGGCTCGCCCCCCGCGCCCTGGCCAGCTGGACGGCCAGGTGACCGGACCCGCCGGCCGCGGCCGTGACCAGCACGGACTCGCCCTCGGCCGGCCGCGCGGCCGCGTACGCCCCGAGGGCGACGAGGCCGCACCGTACCAGCGCCACCGCGTCGACGGCGCTCGCACCCGGGGGGATGGGTGACGCCATGGCGGTGTCGAGGAGCGCGTACTCCGCGTATCCGTCACCGAAGCACAGACCGGTGACCCGCTCGCCGACCGCGAAGCCGGTCACGTCCGGCCCGACCGCGACGATCTGCCCCGCCACCTCGCCGCCCACGCTGGCGGGCAGGGGAAGCCCGCCCTCGCGGATCTTGCGGACGACCGGCAACGTCACACCGATCGCCTCGGTCCGCAGCAGCAGTTGGCCCGGGCCCGGGCTGGGGACGTCCGTCTCCTCGACCCGCAGGACCTCGGGGCCGCCGTACTCGTAATACCGGACGCGACGCATGCGCACACACCTCCACTGGGGCAACGGACATCACCGGGACGCCGGAGGCACGACTCTGCCTCGAAAGTCATTGGTGACTCCAACGTTGGTGACTCCTACGGTACCCGATTTCGTTGGGAAGTCCAATGGTTTCTGGGTACGCTCCCTGCATGACGCCGAACGCCCCCGCCGCCGACGAGCCCGCGCTCACCCACATCCGCGCCCTCCCCAGCTGGCTGCTCAACCGCGCCTCGGCGCGGGGTCGCCGCCTCGTGGCCGAGGCGCTCGCGCGGGACGGCATGCGCATGTCGCATCACGCCGTGCTCTCCGCCGTCGCCGACCTCGGGCCCGTCGCCCAGGCCGAGCTCGGCCGCACGACCGGATTCGACCCCAAGGACATGGTCGGCATCCTCAACGACCTGCAGGCCCAGGAGCTCGTCACCCGCGCCCCCGACCCCGCGGACCGGCGCAAGAACGCCATCAACCTCACCCCCGCGGGCCGCCGCCGCCTCGCGCGCCTCGCGAAGCTGGGCGACGAGGCGAACGAGGCGCTCCTCGCCGCGCTCTCGCCCGCCGAGCGTGAACTCTTCCTCGCCCTCCTCACCCGCGTGGTCGAGGACGACGACTGAACTTCCGCCGAAAGCCCGGGCGGCGACGCGCCGGATCTGGTGGGATGTCACCCGCAAGTGGGGCCAAGGTGGGGCGAGGGGGGCGTGGCGGCCGCCCGCCGGGCCCCAATGGCCGTACACAGGGCAAGAGTGCGAAAAGAGCCACGGACGAACCGCCCCCGGCGGCGAGTCGCCGCGGCGAGTCGCGGCGGTGGTCGAGCAAGGTAAGGCGAGTCGAGCAAGCAGGCGACTGACCGAGCCGGGAGCCGGGTCGGGAACCGGGTCGGGCGGCCGACCCGAGCCAGGCCGATCCGACCCGGCCCGGGTCAGGCCAGGCCGATCCGACCCGGGCCGGCCTGGGCCAGGCCGGCCCGGGCCAGGCGGGTCGGGCCGGCGCGGCCCGCCCGGCGGCCCGCGCCGGGGCAGGTGGGGCAGGCCGGCCCTGGCTGGGCAGGCAAGGCAGCCCCGGGCCGGGTGGCCGGGCCGGGCAGCCGGGCCGGGTGGTTCGGCCCGGGACCGGGCAACGTAGGTGAGGCAGGCAGGGCATGTAAGGCAGGCAGGGCAGGCGCAACACAGGCAGGGCAAGCAAGGCGGGCAAGACAGGCAAGTCGCAAGGCCGTCAGGCAAGGTGAGCAGAGCAGCAGAGCAGCAGAGCCGGTACGGCCCGCAAGGCCCGTGCGGGGCCCGTAAGGCCAGTACGGCCCGTAAGGCCAGTACGGCCCGTAAGGCCAGTGCGGCCGGTACGGCCCGTGCGGCCAGTACGGGCCCGTACTGGCCGCACGGGCGGCAAAGGCAGTACAGCCGGCAAGGGCAGCAAAGAACGCAAGGCGAGCAGAGCAGCAGAAGGACAAGGCGAGACGGGGTGTCGCGTGAACCTGCAGCAGCTGCACTACACCTCCACCGCCATCACGGGCCCGGACAGCTCGGGCTTCCGTTTCACCGCCGCCAGCCCCGAACTGCCCATCACCCTGCTGGGGGAGGCGGAGCAGGTGATCGGCTACGAGCCGCCCTCCGACGCCCCCGACTGCCCCTCGACGGAGGAACTGGCCGGGTTCCCGGTCGCGTTCAGTCACAACCGGCTCTCCGACGGCAGCCGTCTGTTGTGCCGCACCATCCGCACCGGCCCCGGCCGCGGCGGCCGCCACGGGAACTTCCACGCCCACGCCGTACGGCTGCCCGAGGGCGGCGGACTGCCCGGCGGGCTGCTGCCCATCGAGGCGTGGGAGTCGCCCTCCTGGTCCGACCGGACCCCCGACGGCGGCTCGCCGCAGCCGCTCGCCGCGCTCACGCCGGCCCGCCGCATCGACAAGAAGGGCCTGCTCGACTTCGTCCACGCCCGCGTCGAGCGCCTCGAAGCCTTCCTCGCGGACGTACGGATCCTCTTCCGCACCCCGGACGCCCCCCAGCTGCTCGTCATCGAGCGGGACAGCGCCCGCATCGCGTACTGGGTCGCCATCGCCAGCGCGGTCATGCCGCGCGAGCTCGCCGACCGGCTGACGTTCACCACCTACACCCGCCGCCCCATGCTCGCCCGGCAGCAGATCGTCGGCGTCCTCCCCGACGCCGACTTCGACTACGCCTCCGCCGCCGCCCAGCACCGCTACCGGGTCCACGACTGCACCGGCGGAACGTCGAGCCCCCCTCGCGCCGAACGGGACCCGTGGGCCGCCGTCGCCGCCCGCATCTGGCTCGCCGGGCACCCCGTCCTGTTCGCCGAGGCCACCCGCCGCCACGGTCCCGTCCTGGGCCGCGATGCGGACGAAGAGGCCGATCACCTCGCCGCGCTCGCCGCCCGGGAGGGCATTCCCCTCGACTCGAACGGACGCACGGCAGCCGGCCGCTGGGTCCGTGACCACGCGACGCGCGACACCCTCGACACCTCCGCCCGCAGCCGGTTGCTCGCGACCCTGGCCGCCGGTGGCACCGACCGCACCCCGGAGGAGTGGACGGTCCTCGCCGCGCTCGCCCAGCAGCTCGCCGCGCCCGTGTCCCGGACGGCCACGGCCCCCCTCAAGCGCGACCTGCAACGGGAGCTGGAACGCGCCGCCGACGCCCCCTCGACCCCGCTCGTGCGTTTCCTCACCCTCCTTCGCCTCGCCGAGGCGCTCCGGGTCGACCGCAGCGCCGTCATGCCCGTACTCACCGCCCGCCTGACCGCCGCCCTCCTGGACGACGCGTCCCCGGACCGCAAGGTCGTACGGGCGGCCCTCGACGCGCATCCGGCGCTGCGGACCGCGGTGCTCGACGCGCTGGACCGCACCGCCGCCACGGACGACCCCCGCCCCATCGCCCACCTCCTCGCCGCCGAGCTCCCCGGCGCCGACCTCACCGGCCGACCGCACCTGCGGGTCGCCGCCGCCATGGCCGCCGACTCCGTGCCGTTCGTCGACTACAGCTACGGCCGGGGGTACGACTACGGCTACGACTACGGCCCGGGCGACGATGCGGACGACGACTTCGACGACTTCGAGGACGCACCCGACGAGGACGGGTACGGCGACGACGGCCCGGACGGCAGCCGGGACGACGGCCG
Organism: Streptomyces cinnamoneus; assembly: GCF_014650495.1. Taxonomy (GTDB): domain Bacteria; phylum Actinomycetota; class Actinomycetes; order Streptomycetales; family Streptomycetaceae; genus Streptomyces; species Streptomyces cinnamoneus. Next base: position 166,384 of record NZ_BMVB01000010.1, read on the forward strand.
GGGCGACGGCCGGGACGCGGACACCGGCCGCCACGCCACCGGCCACATCGAGCCGGGCCGCCACGACACCGGCCGTCACGCCACCTCCCGCAGCGGCTCGACCGAGCGCCCGGAGCGCCCGGAGTCCCCCAAGCACCCCGAACGCCCCGAGCCCCCCGACCGTCCCGACCGCCTGTACGCGCTCATCAAGGCCGCCGACCCCGAGCACCAGGACGCCCCGTCCGTCCTGCGCACGGCGTACCGGCTCGTCTGGGGCGAGGAGCCGCTCCTGTCCGCGGAGGCCGTGGCCCTGCTGGCCGCCATCCCGGCGGCTTCGCACCACGCCGCGGGCCTCGCCCAGCCGTTCGTACGCGCCGCCCTGGAGAGCGCCCACGACGACCCCGTGGCACCCGGCCTCGCGAAGTCCCTGCTGAAGAGCGCCCTGGTCGGCGGAGGCGAGCTGACGCCCCGGCAACGGGCCGCGATGCTCCTCCTCGAACAGGCCGGCGACCTGGAGAGCGATGAGGCCCTGCCCGGCTACACGGCACGCATCGTCGGCCTGCGCCGCCAGGCCGCCCCGCTGGAAACCGGCATCGAGCAGCGGCTCAGCGTCGCTCTCGCCCACCGGCTGCTGTGCCTGGACCCGCCTCCCGCCCCCGGAGAGCTGCCGGACCTCATCCACTCGGACGACCGGCTCCTCCTGCACACGTACGCCCGGGAGGCGCGCGGCGACGCGGTGGCCGGCCAGGTGCGCCGCATGCCGACGTACGCCGCCGTCTGCTTCGTCGCCTGGCACACCGCCCCCGACGTGAGCGAGCTGTGGGACGAGATCCGCACCGACCTGCTGGCGTCGGTGTTGCGACCGCAGGTGCGCCGCATGTCCACCGAGGACATCGAGGAGATCCGCCGTTGCCTGCGGCAGGTCGGCGGCCCGTGGGCGGAGATGTTCCACGAGTGGGACAGGTTCGGCGTGCTCGGCAGGCTCAGCGGCCGCTGGCGCGGCCGGCCCGGAGGCTGCAAGCACGGCCGGTCGTAGCGCCGCCCGGGGGCCTCACGCGCCGCCCGGGGGCCTCACGCGGTGACGACGCGTTCCTCTCCCGCGTAGACGTTCATCGACGCCCCCCGCAGGAAGCCGATCAGCGTCATCCCCGTCTCCGCCGCCAGGTCGACGGCCAGCGACGACGGTGCCGAGACGGCGGCCAGCACGGGGATCCCCGCCATGACGGCCTTCTGCGCCAGCTCGAACGACGCCCGCCCGGACACCAGCAGCACGGCTCCGGCGAGCGGCAGCAGCCCCTGCTGCAGGGCGCGGCCCACGAGCTTATCGACCGCGTTGTGCCGGCCCACGTCCTCGCGGACGTCCAGCAGCTCGCCGTCCGGGGAGAACAGCGCCGCCGCGTGCAGGCCGCCGGTGCGGTCGAAGACGCGTTGCGCCTCGCGCAACTTTCCGGGAAGCGCGGCGAGGAGCTCCGGCGTGAGGCGCACGGGTGACGGGCCGTCGGCAACGGGCCAGCGGGCGGTGGTCCGTACCGCGTCCAGGCTCGCCTTGCCGCACAGACCGCACGAGGAGGTGGTGTAGACGTTGCGTTCGAGGGTGATGTCGGGGACGGGGACGCCGGGCGCGAGGCGCACGTCGACGACGTTGTACGTGTTCGATCCGTCGTCGGTGGCGCCGGCGCAGTAGACGATGTTCGCCAGCTCCTCGTGGCTGCCGAGCACGCCCTCGCTGACGAGGAAGCCGGCCGCCAGCGCGAAGTCGTCGCCCGGGGTGCGCATGGTGATGGCCAGCGGCTTGCCGTTCAGCCGGATCTCCAGCGGCTCCTCGGCCACGAGCGTGTCGGGGCGCAAGGAGACGGCCCCGTCCCGGATGCGGACGACGCGGCGGCGTTCGGTGACCCGTCCCATGTTCGATCAGTCCTGTGGTCGGTGGGCTGGCGGTGGACGGTTCATTGTGGCGGGTGCCCGCCGGGCGCCGCCGAGGCGGGCGCCGGCACGGCGGGGACGCGCCCGCCACGTGACGTGGGCCTCATCCCGGACGCGCGCCTCACCTTCCGTACCCCCGGTGGCTACCGTTCGGTAGGAAGCGCCAATTCCCCGCCCCGACCGTGCACCGAGAGCGGAGATCATCCATGGCACCCACCTTCACGCCCCCCGCTGCCCCCACCCTCGTCCTCAAACCGGGCACCGAGTGGGCCACGGCCTGGCAGCGCTGCCGGGCCGCCGCCCCGGAGGCGTTCCGGGAGGAGCGCGTCCTCAACCTCTGGGGCGGCACCTGGCAGGCCGACGGCAGCCCGCTTCCCGCCGTCACCCCCGTCGACGGCACTCCCGTGCCCGGCCCGCCCCGCCTCGATCCGGCGACGGCCCGCCGGGCCGTACGCGCCGCACTGGACCAGCACCGCGCCTGGGGGCGGCTGCCGCTGGGCGAACGCAAGGCGCGCGTCGGGGCGGCGCTCGACGCCCTCGCCGAGCACAGCGAGCTCCTCTCCCTCCTCCTCGTCTGGGAGATCGGCAAGCCGTGGCGGCTGGCCCGGGCGGACGTGGACCGCGCGATCGACGGCGTGCGGTGGTACGTGGCGGAGATCGACCGGATGGTCGAGGGCCGCGGCCCGCTCCCCGGTCCCGTCAGCAACATCGCCAGCTGGAACTACCCCATGAGCGTGCTCGTCCACGCCATGCTCGTCCAGGCACTGGCCGGCAACGCGGTGATCGCGAAGACGCCCACGGACGGCGGCCTGTCCTGCCTGACCCTGGCCTGCGCCCTCGCCACCCGCGAAGGACTGCCGCTCACGCTGGTCAGCGGCAGCGGCGGCGAGCTGTCGGAGGCGCTCGTACGGGCCCCGGAGATCGGCTGCGTGTCGTTCGTCGGCGGCCGCGACACCGGCGCGCGGGTCGCCACCGCGGTCGCGGACCTGGGCAAGCGCCACATCCTGGAACAGGAGGGCCTCAACACCTGGGGCTTGTGGAACTTCACCGGCTGGGACGCCTTCGCCCCGCAGATCCGCAAGACCTTCGACTACGCGAAGCAGCGCTGCACGGCGTACCCGCGGTTCGTCGTCCAGCGGTCGGCGTTCGCCGACTTCCTCGCGCACTACCTGCCCGCGGTGCGCGAGGTGACCCTGGGCCACCCGCTGGCCGTGTCCGACCCGTCCGAGCCCCTGCCCGAACTGGACTTCGGCCCGCTGATCAACGCGGCGAAGGCCAAGGAGCTGAACGACCAGGTGGCGGAGGCGGTGGACCGCGGTGCGATCCCCCTGTACCGCGGTGAGCCGGCCGCCGGCCGCTTCCTCCCCGGCCAGGACACGAGCGCCTACGTCCCGCCCGTCACCCTCCTCAACCCGCCGCCGGCCTCGCCGCTGCACCACGCGGAGCCGTTCGGCCCGGTCGACACGATCGTGCTGGTCGACACCGAGTCCGAGCTGCTCGCCGCGATGAACGCCAGCAACGGTGCCCTCGTCGCCACCCTCTCGTGCGACGACGCGGCGACGTACGAGCGGCTGGCCCCGCAGATCCGCGCGTTCAAGGTCGGCCACGGCACGCCGCGCTCACGCGGCGACCGCGACGAGCTGTTCGGCGGCTTCGGTGCCTCGTGGCGGGGTGCGTTCGTGGGAGGGGAACTGCTGGTGAGGGCGGTGACGCAGGGGGCGTCGGGTGCGCCGGGGGAGGAACGTGTGCCGGGGAACTTCCCCGACTACCACCTGATGCCGTAGTCGTCCTACCACCTCGTGCCATAGCCGTCATCCGATGCCCTGACGGTCCGGCTCCAGGGCGAAGCCCCGGTCGGCCGCCTCGTGCACCGTGCGCTCCACGGCCTGTTCCAGGAGCGTGCGGTGCCGCTCCAGCGGGGCCCGCCGCCCGGCCGGGGCCAGTCGTTCGAGGTCCTCCAGGGCGGCCACCAGCCGCCGGGTGACCTGGGGACTGTCCACGGCGCAGCCCCGGATCTCGGCGAAGCCGAGGTCGACGAGGTCGGCCCATTCCGGCAGGTCCTGCACCAGCCGGACCGCGCCCTTGCGGTCGCAGTGGTGCAGGGCCCCGAGCGGCCGCTCGGCGACGGCTGCCAGGAACTGCACGATCCGGTCCAGGCACTGCACGGCGGTCGTCGGGTCGTTGACGGCGGGGGAGAGGGCGCGCTGGGCGATGTCCGACAGCTGCCGCAGCCCGAACCCCAGGTCCTGGTGGAACGTCCGCTCGACCCCGACCGAGACGGTGTACCGCAGGGCCCGGTGCGGCGGTGCGGCGGCACCGCCGTGCACGGCCAGCACCGGGGTGCCGGGGACGATGAAGTCCCCGATGCGGGGGATGAGCCGCAGGACGACGCCCTGCCGCTGTGCCGCCCGCACGAGCCGCGCGATGTGCACGTCGCGCAGCACCCCGGCCCGCCCGCGGTGCGGAACCTCCGCCCCCGCGGCCGGGAGCTCCGGCGGCCCGGCGGCGGCGACCCCGTAGCGGTCCAGCGCGCGGAAGGACTCGCGGGTGATCCGGTCGACGACGTGGCTGACCCGCATCAGCCGCAGGGTCGAGTTCACGTAGGCGACGAACAGCCCGAGGCTCAGCAGCACCATCAGCACGCACATCATGCTGGACACCACCGGCACCGTGGAGACGGTCCGCGGGTCGTCGTTCCCCTCGTACGAAGCCTGCACCAGCAGCGCGAACAGGAACGTCGCCAGGAAGACGGCGAAGGTGCACTTCGTGATCCGGCTGCGCACGTACAGGCGCACGACGCGAGGGGACATCTGGCCGCCGGCCATCTGCAGGGCGACCAGGGAGATGGAGAAGACCACGCCGATGAAGGTCAGCATGGCCGACCCGACCGTCGTGATGATCGTCTTCGTGTCGTCGGCGAGGGCGATGAGCGACTCGATCTCGCCGTAGTCCCCGGCCTTCCGCAGCTCCCGGACGAGGAGGTTGTCGAGCTCCAGCACCCCCAGGGCCAGCAGCGCCGCCCCCACCAGCCCCGCCGTCGGCGTGAACCAGAACGTGTCCCGCAGGTGCTCCCGCAAGGGCGAGAGGGGCCGCGGCCGGCGCCGGACCGCGCCCGCCGGGGGAGAGTGTCCCTCAATGCCCATGAATGGACCTTATGCCTCGCGCGAATACCCTGGTGAGAGGCACTCCGAAACCTTGATAGAGTTATCCATGTCGCCGCGGGGAACACCCCGCCAAGACAAACACCTAGTCCGGGTGGCGGAATGGCAGACGCGCTAGCTTGAGGTGCTAGTGCCCTTTATCGGGCGTGGGGGTTCAAGTCCCCCCTCGGACACCAGTAAGACCAGATGAAACCCCAGCTCAGCTGGGGTTTTTCTGTTTTTCCGGGCCGCCCGCGTCCGCCCTCCGTCCCGTCCGTGGCCAACACGGCCCCATTGAGCCGTGACCCCCCTTCCCACACGATGAGGGCAGGCAGCGGCGTCGGCCGCTGGTGGGTAGGGGGGAGACGACCATGCATGACTACCGCGACGTCGTGGTCATAGGGGCCGGGCCCACCGGTCTGGCGGTGGCGGTGGGGTTACGGCAGTACGGGGTGGACGTCTGCGTCGTCGAGAAGGCCGGGCGGGGGAAGCGGGAGGCGCGGGCCGGGATCATCTGGCAGCGGGCGCTGGAGGTGCTGGGGGACCTCGGGTGCGTCGAGGACGTGGTCCGGGAAGGGCTGCTGCTGCGGCACGTGGAGATGTACGCCGGCGGGCGGCAGGCCGGGGGGATGACCTTCGCGTGCGGTGCGACCGCCCATCCGCATCCCCTGTCGATCGAGCAGGACGCCGTCGAGCGGCTGCTCGGCGAGCGGCTCGCGGCGGTGGGCGGCGAGGTGGAGTGGTCCACGGAGGCCGTGGCGGTGCGCACGGGTCAGGACGGTGCCGAGGTCGACGTGCGCGGGCCGGACGGCCGCCTGCGGACCGTGCGGTGCGCCTGGGTTGTCGGGTGCGAAGGGGCGCACAGTGTGGTGCGCAAGGGGCTCGGCATCCCGTTCGAGGGCGCACGGCGGCCGAATCTCCAGTGCGTGCAGCTCAACGCCGTCCCCACGTGGAAGTACCCCTACGCCGACGACCGCACCCGGTTCTTCCTCGAACGCGGCGCGTCCCTCGGCGTGTCCCCCCGGCCCGGCGGCGGCAACCGGTTCTTCTGCTTCCTCACCGACCCGGACCCCTCCGTCGAGCGGCCTCCCGGCCTCGACGAGATGCGGACCCTGATCGCCCGCACCGCGCACGACCCCGGCGTGCGGCTGGCCCCCACCGAGCCGCCCTGGGCCAACCGGGCCCGCTTCCACGACCGCGTGGCCGGGTCGTTGCGCGAGGGGCGGGCGCTGCTCGCCGGGGACAGCGCGCACCTGTGGGCGCCCATCGGCGGGCACGGGCTCAACACCGGGCTGCGCGGCGCGCACAACCTCGCCTGGAAGCTGGCGGCCGCCCTCCACGGCTGGGCGGCCGACCCGTACGCCCTGCTCGACACCTATGCCACCGAGCAGCGGCTCACCGCGCAGAAGGTCATGCGGGCGATGCGTCACAACATCCTGGAGCTGCCGCCGGGCCGCCTCGCCCTCCTCGGGATCCGCCTCGCGGGCCCGTACCTGACCCGCAGCCAGTGGTTCGGCGACCGCATCCGGGCGATGCTCAGCGACCTCTCGATGCACCACCGCGAAAGCGCCCTGTCCGAGGGACGGGCCGGCGACCGGCTGCCCGACGTGACCGTCACGGTGGACGGGCGTCGCTGCCGGCTGCACGAGCTCCTCTCCTACGGCCGCTGGACCCTGCTCGTCGCTCCCGGCGCGGCCCGGCGCGGCGTGGACGTCGCCCGGCTGCACGCGGTGACCGGTGCGTACGCCATGCCCGTCGAGCTGTTCCGGCCGCGCCTGGATCCCGGCGGCCCGGCGGGGGAGGCGCCGCGCCTGCCCGGTACGGCGTTGGTGCTGGTGCGGCCCGACCGCCACATCGGGCTGGCCTGCGACAGCGTCACCGAGCTGGAAACGTACATTCGGCGCTGGTTCGTACGAAAAGGCTAATGTCACGGCATAGGCGCCATTGATCCCCCACCCCCTCATCGCCGACCATGAAGGCGGACGGACGACGGATGCAGGGGAGGGTGGCGCAGCCACCCATCGTTCAGCACGGGGGAGACGACGATGAGTGACTTCTGCCGGGACGTCGTGGTCATCGGGGGCGGCCCCACCGGGCTCGCCCTGGCCATTGCGTTGCGCCAGTACGGGCTGGACGTGGTCGTGCTGGAGAAGGAGCCCAGCAGCAAACGCGAGGTGCGCGCCAGCGTCATCTGGCAGCGGGCCCTGGAGATCCTCCGCGACCTCGGCTGCGCGGACCGCTTCCTGGAGCAGGGGCTGAGCCTGCGCCAGGCCGAGGTCTACGTCAAGGGGCGGCGCGTCGGCGGCCATGCCACGGGCGTGTCCGGCACGGCCTTCCCCCAGCCGCTGGCCATCGAGCAGATCGCCATCGAGCGCCTGCTGGTCGAGCGGCTGGGGGAGCTGGGGACCGACGTGCGCTGGGACGTGGAGGCGGTGGCCCTGCGCCTGGGGGCGGACGGCGCCGAGGTCGACGTGCGCGGCCCCGACGAGCGGGTGCAGACGATCGGCTGCCGCTGGGTCGTCGGCTGCGAGGGCGCCCACAGCCTCGTGCGCAAGACGATGAACGTCCCCTTCGAGGGCGAGCGCCGCATCGATCTGCAGGCCGTGCAGATCAACGCCAAGCCGGACTGGAAGTTCCCCTGCGCCGACGACACCACCTACTTCTTCCTGGAGCGCCGCGTCTGCCTCATCGCCTCGCCCCGGCCCGGCGGCGGCTACCGCTTCTTCAGCTTCCTCGACGACCCCGACCCCCAGCGCGTGACGCCCCCCGACGTCGACGAGATGCGCGACCTCGTCGCCCGGGCCACGCACGACCCCGGCACGCGCCTCGTGCCCACCGTCCCGCCCTGGTACAACCGGGCCCGCTTCCACGACCGCATCGCCGCCTCGCTGCGCGTGGGACCGGCCATGCTCGCCGGGGACAGCGGCCACATGTGGGCGCCGATCGGCGGCCGCGGCCTCAACACCGGCCTGCGCGGGGCGCACAACCTCGGCTGGAAGCTCGCCGCCGTGCACCACGGCTGGGCCGCCGACACCCTGCTCGACACCTATTCCGGCGAACAGCGCCACACCGCGCAGGAAGTGATGCGCCAGATGCGGCGCAACGTCATGGAGCTGCCGCCCTCGGCGCTCACCCTGGCCGGCATGCGCGTCCTCGGCCCGGCGCTGCTCGCCAGCGACCGGATCCACCGGCGCGGGCGGGTGATCCTCAGCGAGCTCGGCCGGCACCACCGCACGAGCGAGCTGTCCACCGACGAGCCCGGGCGCCAAGCCGCCGGCGGACGACGGGCGCTACGGGCCGGTGACCGGCTGCCCGACGTGCCGGTCACCCACGGCGGGCGCGAGCGCCGGCTGCACGACCTCCTCTCCTACGACCGCTGGACCCTGCTGGAGGTCCCCGACCGGCAGCCGGCGGGCGACGCCACCGAGGAACTGCGCCGCATCATCGGACGCTTCCCCGTCCCGGCCGAGGTGCACCGCGTCGAGCCGGCCCAGGGCGGCACCCGCGGCTCCGGCCGACTGCCGCGCGGCACCCTGCTCCTGGTCCGGCCCGACGGCCACATCGGGCTGCGCGTCGGTGCCGCCGACCGTCCGTCGCTGGACGCCTACCTGGACCGCTGGTTCGTCCGCAAGAGCTAGCCGGCGCCACCCGCCGGCGCCCCGGCCGCCCCCGTGCGGACCGGCATCCGTGCCGGGCCGTGGAAGACCAGATCGTCGGCGTACCGCACCGGTTCGTCCGCCAGGGCGAGCCGGGGCAGGCCGCGCAGCAGCTCACCCAGCCCGATCTCCGCCTCCGCGCGGGCCAGCGGCGCCCCGACGCAGTAGTGGATGCCCATCCCGAAGCCGGTGTTCCGGCGCGCGTCGCGGTGGACGTCCAGGCGGTCGGGGGCCTCGAAGTGCGCGGGGTCGCGGTTGGCCGAGCCGAGGACGAGCGTGACCTTGTCGCCCCGCGGGATGCGCCGCCCCGCGATCTCGTCGTCCTCCCGCGCCCACCGGTTGATCATCTGCACCGGCGAGTCGTAGCGCACCAGCTCCTCCACCGCGCCCCGCAGCAACTCCGGCCGCTTCCGTACGAGATCGAGCTGGTCGGGGTGGGCGAACAGGGCCAGCAACCCCTTGGCCACCAGGTTGGTGGTCGTCTCGTGGCCCGCCGTCAGGAGGTGGATGCACGTGCCGACCAGCACGTCGTCGCCCAGCGGCAACCGCTCCTCCGCGTCCAGCATCGCCGCGATCAGATCCGACGCGTTCGGGCTGCGCCCGGCCCGGCGGCGGGCCAGCTCGGCACGGAAGTACGCCTCCAATTCCCGGGCCGCGGCGTCCGCCAGGCGGTACGCATCGGCCCGCCGCGCCACGCGCGAGCTGGTGGCCTGCTGCAGGTCCACCGCCTGCGCCCGGAACCACGGGCGGTCCTCGCGCGGCACGCCCAGCAGCTCGCTGATGACCAGGATGGGAAAGGGCGCGGCGAACCGGTCGACCAGGTCGGCGGTGGGCGTAGCAGCCAGCTCCGCCGTCAGCTCGGCAGCCAGCTGCCGGATCCGGGGGCGCAGGCCGTCCACGATGCGCGGCGTGAACGCCTTGGCCACCAGCGCGCGCACCCGGGTGTGCTCCGGCGGGTCCATGAACACCATCCAGTTGGCGGTGGTCCGCCGCAGGTGCGGGCACTCCTGCGGCAGCCGGGCGGGCAGCGCCCCGCGCCCGTAGGCCCGGCTGGTCAGGACCCGCGCCACGTCGTCGTGGCGGAAGAGGTACCACGCGTCCTCGGCCCGGTGGACGGGGTCGGCCTCGCGGTAGCGCCGGTAGAGGGGGTACGGATCGGGCAGCGGCACGTCCGCCGTCCGGAAGGGGGGCAGTCCCTTCAGGGCCTGCCCGCTCGGCTGTCCGCTCATCACGCCCCCCGCATCCCGTCGACCCATGCGCCCGGCTCCGCGGGCACGTCCGTACCGCACCAGGCCACGTGCCCGTCCGGCCGGACGAGCACGTACGGACTGCCGTAGAGCTCCGCCACCGTCCGGTGTTCCTCCCAGTGCGCCGTCTCCAGCGGCACGCCCCGCCGTGCGAACGCCTCCCGCACGGCCTTCTCCGCCACGTCGGCCCCCGGGGTCCCGCCCGGCCCGCCGAAGCACAGCAGCACGAAGCCCCGGCCGAAGGAGTCGAGCGTCGACACCCCCGGCGCCAGCCAGGCGTGCGGGGCGCGCGCCCCGGGGACGGCCCTCGTCCGCCAGGCACCGTCCCCGGTCGGTGCGTGCTCGCGCCCGCCGTCGATCAGCGGTGACGCGTACCGGTAGCCGAAGTGCACGTCCGGCGCCTCGAATTCGCGGCCCACCCCGCCCCGTTCCATGCCGGCCGCCAGCTCCGCCCGGGCCTTCGCCCCCTCGGGCGTGTCCAGGAGGATCTCCTCGGGAAGCTCCCGGCTCATCGTCCGCATCAGATTGACGTTGGCCTCCTCCAGGCTGCGCTCCGCCACCGGGCGGCGCTCGGTCTCGTAGGCGTCGAGCAGCCGCGGGCCCGCCCAGCCGGCCAGCTCGGCGGCGAGCTTCCAGCCGAGGTCGGCCGCGTCGGCGATGCCGGTGTTCATGCCGAACCCGCCGGACGGCGACAGGGTGTGCGCGGCGTCCCCCGCGAGCAGCACCCGGCCGTCACGGAAGCGCTCGGCGATGCGGTGGGTGAGGTACCAGACGTTCTCGGAGAGGATCTCCACGGGCGTGTCGTACGCGATGGCCGTCCGCACCATCGTCAGGGCGTCCGGACCGGCGGCGTCCCCCTCCCGCACCGCCACCGTCAGCCGGTACAGCCCCTGCCCGTCCATCGACCGCAGCGGGAAGCGCAGCGCCGGCGGCCGGGTGAGGAAGTGCACCAGCGCGTTCCGCGCGCCCAGCTGCCCGTGCAGCCGGGGCGCGCGGAAGAGGATGTTGCGGAAGACGCGCGTGGCGTGGCGGCGCGGCGCCTCGATGCCGGCGGCCTTGCGCACGGGCGAGGCGGCGCCGTCGCAGGCGACCAGGTAGCGCGCCCGGACCGTCAGTTGCGCCCCGCCGTCGGCCAGGTCGGTGACCATGGCCGTCACCCCGTCCCGGTCCCGGGTGAAGCCGTCCAGCCGGCACCGCAGGTGCAACGGGCCGTCCGGGTGGACGCCCACCTCGCGCGCCAGCAGGGGAGCCAGCCAGTGCTGCGGGCACGGGTGCTCCGGTTCCGGGGTGTAGGGGAGCTCCGGCCTGCGGTCGGTCGTGCCGAAGTCCAGGCGGAGTATCTCGTGGCCGCCCACCGCCGTGACCCACGCGACGTCCAGCGGATGGTCGCCGGGCCAGCCCGCCGACCGGATCCGGCCGGCGACGCCCCAGCGGCGGAAGAGCTCCATCGAACGCGGCCCGACCGTGCCGACCTTGGGGTGTCCGATGGTGCCGTCCGAGGCTTCCACTTCCATGAAGCCGACGCCCCGGTGCTTCAGGTCGAGCGCCAGAGCCATGCCCACCGGCCCGGCCCCCACGATGAGCACGTCCGTGTCGTAGTTCCTCATGCCAGTTCACCACCCCGCCGGAAGAAGTCGGCGTAGAAGGCCATCATGTCGGCGACCTGCCCCGGCACCGGTCCGCACTTGTCCGCCGCGGCCGCCACGTGCTCGAAGCGCAGCGCGAGCGAGCGCCGCGCCACGTCCGGGCGGGGCGTGTACGCGGGCACGGAGTCCAGTTCGAAGGTGGGGCCGGCCGTGCGGCCGCGCCGCCCCGACTCCATGGTCACCAGCAGCTCCGCCAGGGGGCGCATCATGCCGGTCATCACGTCGATCGAGGCGTTCATCAGCTTGGAGCGGCGCAGGCTGCCGTCGGGGCTTTCCCCGAAGTGCTGCACCATCAACTGCAGCATCAGGTGGTACGAGCGGTTGAACAGCCGTCCCACGGCCCGGGCCTCGGGATCGGTGACGGGGTCCTTGGCCCCGTCGCCGGCCCCCAGCGTTGGGTTGCGCAGCACCGGGTAGGCGGGGCTCCACGGCACCAGCCGGCCGTGCGGCCCGGCGACCCGTTCGGTGGTGAGCGCCTCGCCGATCCGCAGGAAGCTGTGGAAGTGGGAGGTGTCCGAGGGCGCCTCGGAGCCCAGCACGCCGCCTTCGCCCTGCTCGCTGATGAAGTCCACGGCGAACAGCGCGCTGGAGAGGTCGTCGACCTCCAACTGGTAGTCGGGATGGACGTTGTTGACCGACTCGCGCATGAACACGTGGTGTTCCCCGCCGCCGCGGCCCTTCTCCACGAGGAACAGGTCGGGGACGCGCTGCAGCCCTTCGCGGATGCCGGCGTACAGCTCGCTGACCGAGCCCCAGGTGAAGCCGAGCGGACGGACCGCGTCCAGCCGGGGACCGTCCTCCCGCCGGATCTCGGGCGTGAGGCCGGCCGGCTGCTCGATGGCGATGTAACGCTGCACGCTGCCGACGCTCAGCCCTTCCAGCGCGAAGTCCAGCGGCACCGGCAGCTCGGCGTTGAGCGTGGCGAAGTCGATCGCCGGCACGTGGAACGGTTCGCCCGTCGCCATGAGGATGTTGTTGACCAGCAGGAAATGGATCATCTCCTCGCGGGCGACGTCCAGCAGGATGCCGCGGATCCCGTCGTCCAGCGTGGCGCCGCCCTGCCCGCAGGCGATCTCCAGCTGCTCCGCCGTCCACTGCCCCCGGCGGACGTACTCCCGCCCCGCGCCGTGGGTGGGCACCGAGAACGCCGCGTACAAGTACTGGAGCATCACGGCGAGTTCCAGCGTGGCGGCCTGGCGCAGGACGGTGCACAGTTCGCCGCGCGTGCCGATCGCCGGCCCCCCGCCGAGCACGGCGGGGGCGGTGAGGGGCGGGCGCACCCGCGCCTGCTGGTTGCGCAGGTACGCCAGCAGCAGGCGCGCCTTGGGGTCGGAGAGGTCGCGCGTGGGCGGCATGTAGTACGTCCTGGCCTTGTTGGCCGGGTCGCACATCTGCCACATCAGCTCCGCGTACGTCTCGACCTTGCAGCGGTCGGCGAGGCTGAAGACGTCGGACTTCATGAAGGTGGACACGTGCTCGTAGTAGGCGAAGATCTCCCGGTGCAGCAGGTCGAAGTCCACGTTCTCGCGGGGGATGCGGTCCAGGTGCCAGTCGTCGGGCAGCACCCGTACGGCCAGTGAGCCGGCCCCCGCCCAGAAGCCGAGCGCGTCCTCGTCGTCGTAGGCCGCCCAGGCCGAGCCCGGCCCGTCGGCGACGGGCGGACCGGGCGGGCCGGGGGAGAGCAGGACCCGGCAGGTGCCCGCGCGTTCGCCGCGCAGCGTGAGCAGGCCGCGCCCGTGTTCGTCGGTCTCCACGACACAGTCCTCGGCGTACGCCGCGTCCCCGGCGCGCAGGCCCAGCACGACCGCGTCCCCGCAGCGGGCGTCCGCGCCGCCGGCCACGGGGTCGGCGGGCAGGGCGCGCGGGTTGTGGAACTGCCGTACGTGCACGCGCCCGGCGCTCGCCGGGCGGCCGCGCACGAAGGAGCGCAGCGGCACCTCCACGGCGTGGTCGAGGCCCCGTGCGCGCTCGCGGTGGTGCAGCACCACCAAGGCGTCGTCGCTCTGGACGACCACCTCCTGTTCGGTGAGCAGGGTCGTCCGCGTCCCGTCGGGTCCCGTGCCCATCAGGCACAGGGCCTCGTCCGCGGCCGCCTCCCAGCCCGCCTCGGCGGCCACGGTGACCAGGCCCGAGGTGAGGGCGTCGGCGGCGGCGCCGTACGCGGCGGCCGGCACCCGGGCCACGAGCCGGCCGGAGCCGGCCGTCCGCAGCTCCAGGTCGCCGGCGTCCAGCGGTGGCCCGAGCCGGTGCAGGGGGCCGGGCCCGGCCTCCCGCGCCCGGTGGGTGAGCGGCACCGCGGAGATCATGTCGAGGCCGGCCCGGCCGTCCGCCACCTGCACCGTGAGGTGGTGGAGCGGGCCGTCCGCCCCCGCAAGGGGGGCGAGCAGCCGGCCGGCCGGGTACGTGCGCAGCTCGTGCGCGTACCAGGGTGCGATGGTCCCCCGGACCCGCCAGTGGCCGGGCGCGTCCGGGACGAGGGGCGAGGCCATGTCGTCCAGCGCGAACCGGACGACGATGCCGTCCGCGCCGCCCTCCACCGCCGCCCGCAACGCCTCGACGGCGGGGGAGAGGCGGGCGTCCGGCAGCCACGCCGGACCGCCCCCGGAGTCGCCGGGGGCGTCCTCGGCCGTGACCACGAACTGGTGCACCGCGCAGTAGCGCAACTGCGGTGCCAGGACGTGGTCGCCGACGTCGAGGATGCGCCCGAAGTCGACCCAGCGCGGCGGCTGGAAGCCGCTGACCGGGCCTGTGAGCATGTAGCCCTCGTCGTGCGAGCGGCCCAGCCGGCCGAAGCCGAACCGGCCGATCATCAGGGCCGTGGTCCACCGGGAGGCCGGGTCGAGGTCCAGGACCCGGGCCCGGTTGACGGTGGTGCGCAGGTAGTCGTTGTAGTGGCCCCAGACGTCGACGCTGCGGCCGACGACCGGGTCGGTGGTGTCCGGCGTGCCGGCGCGGACCTCCGCCGACACGATCCGGGCGTCCAGGAGGAAGTGGCCGTTGCCGTCGAAGTTCCACCCCTTGGCGGCGCTGAACTCCCCGTCCGGGCACGGCCGTCCCGAGGCGTCGAAGTGCGGGCCGCGGCGCTGCAGGTAGTCGTGGTACTCGGTGGCGGGCCGGTCGACGGGGAACGGGCCGTCGTCGGTGAGGGCCCGGCCCGTGGCCAGGTCGACCAGCCCGTTGCGCGGACCGGTCGGCAGCTTGGTCGTGGCCGTTCCGGCGAAGTGCAGCCTCGGCAGGTCGAAGACGCTCATCACAGGGCTCCCGCGGGGTCGGGCCGGCCGGCGCGGCGGTGGGCCGGCTCGTAGCGCTCGACGTCCTTGACGGCCGCCAGCGCGGACTCGATGGCCCCCTCGATCCAGGCGGGCGCCGTCGAGCAGTGCTCGCCGGCGAAGAACAGCCGGCCCGCGGGACGGGCGGACCGGGTGCGCTCCACCTCGCACTCGGCGGCGTTCTTCCCCCAGCGGGTGGTGCAGCCGCCGCCGGCCCAGGGGTGGTGGTCGCCCCAGGCCACGCTGACCACGTCCAGCACCATGCCGGGTGACATGAGTTCGGGGTGGACGGCGCTGAGCTCCTCCAGGACGATGCGGTGGCGGCGGCGGGCCGACATCCGGCCCAGCCGCGCCGCCTCGTCGCCGATGGTGTAGCTGGCCAGCAGGGCGGCGCCCCGGCCCGGGGCGCCGTCGGCGGGCGGGTAGTAGGTCTGGCGGATGCGGCCGCCCGTGAACGAGGCCCCGCCGCGGATGCCGCCCTCCCGCCAGAACGCCTCCCGGCAGTGGACGGCCACCTTGGTGGCCGGGCAGTAGACGACGTCCCGCAGGGCCGCCAGCTTGTCCTCGTCCACGCCGGTCAGGCGCATGCGGCGGACGAGCGGGAAGGGAACGGTGCACACGACGAAGTCCGAGCGCTTGACGACCGTACGCCCGCCCGCCCGGACGTGGACCAGGACGTGGTCACCGCGCACGTCGATGCCGGTGACGCGGTGACCGAGGGCCACCGGCGTGTGCAGCAGGCCGGCCAGCCGGTGCGTGAGCTGGTCCATGCCGCCGTCCAGACGCAGCAGCTCGGGGCTGGTCTCGGCGAGGATGTCGTCGAGGAAGCTGCCCAGCCTGCTGCTGCAGCCCGCCCTC
Organism: Streptomyces cinnamoneus; assembly: GCF_014650495.1. Classification (GTDB taxonomy): domain Bacteria; phylum Actinomycetota; class Actinomycetes; order Streptomycetales; family Streptomycetaceae; genus Streptomyces; species Streptomyces cinnamoneus. Next base: position 182,102 of record NZ_BMVB01000010.1, read on the forward strand.
AGGCCCGGGTGGGCGGAGAAGAGCGAGTGCAGGTCCACCCGGTCGCGCGCCGCTCCGCGCAGATGCTCCGTCAGGTCGATGCGCGCCACCATGTCGAGCAGCTGGCGGCGCAGGTCCTCGCGGAGCGCCTCGCGCAGATCCGGCGGCGCAATGGCGTCGACAATGGCCGTGAGCCAGGCCCCGAAGACGACGGTGCCGTGGTCGTGGCGGTGCCCGGGCAGGTGTCGTTCCAGGTCACGCCGGAAGTTCTCACGGAGCGGGCCGGCCGCGTCCCGGATGCGAATGAAGCCCTCGGCGGTGTGGAGGAATGCGTTCTCCTCCGACATCAGCGTGCTGAAGGCGCGGAGTTTGTTCCCCAGCCCCATCCGCCGAATGTATTCGAGGGTGTGACGGTGGTGAGTCGGAATGCGCATGGCACCGAGCTCGACGGACGGTGCGCCGGGGTTGTTCCCGAACCGGTGGGTGTGGATGCGCCCCCCGATGCGCGTGTTGCCCTCCAGGACCTCGACGCGGTAGCCGAGCCGTTCCAGCTCGTACGCCGTGACCAGGCCGGAAATTCCGGCCCCTATGACGGTGACCTGCCGACTGCCCTGTTCGAACCTATCGAGTGCGTGCACATGCCAGACCCGCGAGTTGCCGGACATTGAAGCTTCCCCCCGTAAACGTGCATGTATTCCCCGTTTGAGCCTACATAGAGTTTTCATATACGCAGGCTCTCCACAATGGTATTTCAGGACACCCTCAATCCGGCATCCCTTTTCTGAGGGGCGTCGACGAATGCGTAGACGGTGTACGCATAAAGGTAGACGGCATACGCATAAAGCGGTCCGGGATCATCCGGATGGGCCGTAGAAAAATGCATCCCGGAAAGCCGGGCCGCCCGGCGGGTGCCGCCCTGTCACGGGGAAGTCCTCCGTGCTGCCGACCCGTACTCCATCGGTAGTACGGAAAAGCCCGTACCCAGGGACGACGACGAAGAGGGCCGTGGCAGGCATGGTTGGGGCATGGAGAACGAGGGGACCCGTCACAGACCCGAGCCGGACCGCGGCGGCGGAGGCGACTGCAGAGGCCGGTCGTGAGCGCGCTCGTCGCATCGGTGCTGCTGTGCCTGGTGTCCGCAGTCTGCTACGCGGGTGCCGCCATCGTGCAGGAGCGCATTGCCGCAACGAGCGGAGACGGGGCGTACGCCCCCTTACGCCGGGCGGGTTGGTGGGCGGCGGTGGCGCTGACCGGCCTGGGCGCCGGACTGCACGTCGTGGCGCTGGCGTACGGGCCGCTGAGCCTCGTTCAGCCGCTGGGTGCGCTGACCATCGTCTTCGCGCTGCCCATGGCGGCGTGGTTCGTGCACCGCCCCGTCGGTGCGGCCGGCTGGCGCGGGGCGTTCCTCGCCACGGCGGGCCTGGCGGGGCTGCTGAGCCTGACGGGGTCGCCGAGTGAGGAATCCCTCGACGGCACCGAACGTCCCGTGATCGCGGCGGCGGTGCTGGGCGCCGTCGTCCTGCTGGCCGTTGCCGCCCGCTGGGTGCGCCGGCCGGTCGTGCGGGGCGTGGTGCTGGCCACGGCGGCCGGCGCCGCCTTCGGCATGGGCTCGGTCTTCACCAAGGCCGTGGCCGACGACTGGACCGCGCACGACGCGGACCTCGTCTCCCTGCTGCCGAGCCTGGGCGTCATCGCGCTCCTGGCCTCGGCCGGCATGCTGCTCTCCCAGGCGTCCTACCGGGGCGCGGGCCTGGCCGCCCCGCTGGCGACGCTGACCGTGGTCAACCCCGTGGTGGCCGCGGCCGTCGGCATCGTGGCACTGGGCGAGGCGTTCCGCTACGGTCTGGCCGGCGGCCTGCTGGCGGGCGCCGCGGGTGCGGTGGCGGCGGCCGGAGTGGTGACCCTGACACTGCAGAATGCGGCCAGGACCGCGGACCCGCACGCCCACGTGATGAACGCCCCCGGCACCGATGCGGTAGGCACCCCCGCAGCCGATGACGTAGCGACGCCCCGGGTGCCCGGCGCACGGCGGCCCGGCTCGTGTCTGGTTTCCACCCGTTCGGGCCCGAAGTCCGGCTGAACGAGGGCCCGCAGCGGCCGATCGGGCCCGCCCGACGCGCCATGGCGCCCGCGGGGCGGGACGCGCCACCATGGTGATCCGGCCAACCCCCCGGAGGAGCCACCGTGGACTTCGACGTCGTCGTGGAGATCCCGCAAGGCAGCCGCAACAAGTACGAGATGGACCACGAGACGGGGCGCATCCGCCTCGACCGGATGCTGTTCACCTCCACCCGCTACCCCGCCGACTACGGCTACATCGACGGCACGCTCGGCGCCGACGGCGACCCCCTCGACGCCCTCGTGCTGGCCGGCGACCCCACCTTCCCCGGCATCGTGATCCGCTGCCGTGCGATCGGCATGTTCCGGATGCGCGACGAACAGGGAGAGGACGACAAGGTGTTGTGCGTGCCGTCCGGTGACCCCCGCCACGAGCACGTGCGCGACCTCAGACACCTGCCCGAGTTCGACCGGCTGGAGATCCAGCACTTCTTCGAGGTCTACAAGGCGCTCGAACCAGGCAAGTCCGTCGCCTCCGCCTGCTGGGCCGGCCGGGACGCCGCCCTTGCCGAGATCGTCGCCTCCCGCGTGCGTGCCGGACGGGCGGGCGAGAGCGCGCCCTGGTGACGCGGTGGCGGGCCCCTCGTGCGGTAGGACGGGGGCATGGCAACGACCCGGACCCCCGCGCCCGCCGCCACCGGTGCCCCGCCCGCAGCCCGCCGCGCCGCTCCCCTGGTGGCCGTCGCCGTCGCCTTCGCGATCATCCAACTGTGCTGCGCCGTCGCCCGCATGGACCTCGGCTGGGACGAGACCGTCTACCTCTCCCAGGTCGACCCCCGCAACCCCGCCGCCTACTTCAGCGCGCCCCGCTCACGCGGCATCACCTTCCTCGTCGCCCCCGTCGTCGCCGTCACCTCCTCGACCACCGTCCTGCGCGTGACGCTGGCGCTGCTCTCCTCGGCCGCCCTGTACGCCGCCTTCGCGGTCTGGAAGCCGCTGCTCGGCCCGGGCCGCGCCGCCCTCGCGGCCCTGCTCTTCGCCGGCCTGTGGATCACCGTGCTCAGCGGGCCCGAGGTCATGCCCAACCTCTGGGTGGCGCTCGCCTCCGTCGCCACCGTGGGCTGGTTCCTACGGGCCTGCACCGACGGTCCCGGCCGCCGCAGGGCCCTGGCGGCCCTCGCCGCCGCGCTCGCAGCCGTCGGCCTGCTGCGCGCCCCCGACGCCGGATGGCTCGCCCTGCCCCTGCTGGCCGCCTGTGCGACCGTGCCGCCCCGGCGGCGCCCCGGCACCGTGGCCGCGGTCCTCGGCGGACTCGTGCTGGGCTGTGCGCAGTGGGTGGCCGAGGCGTACGCACGGTTCGGCGGCATCGGCCGGCGGCTGTCCGTCTCCAGCGGCACGGAGGGCGGCATGGGTGCGCACCCCGGTGCCGGGCTGCGGGCCGCCTACCGGGCCCTCAACGGCCCCCAGCTCTGCCGCCCTTGCCACATCGCGGGCCCCTCCCTCACCCACTCCCTGTGGTGGCTGCTGCTGCCCGCGCTCACCGCGGCGGCCTGCGTCCTCGCCGTCACCGGCCGCCGCCGCGCCGGGCCCGCGGCCGTCACCCTGCTGCCCGTGGCCTGCGCGCTCGCCCTCGCCGCGCCCTACCTGCTGCTGCTCGACTACGCCGCGCCGCGCTTCCTGCTGCCCGCCTACGCCCTGCTCGCCCTGCCGGTGGCGGCCGCGGCGGCCGGGGCGGTCCGGGCCGTGCGCAGCGCCCGTGCCCGGCTCGCCGTGACCGCCCTGCTGACCGCCGTCCTGGGCGCGCACCTCACCGTGCAGTTCGAGGAATTGCGGGCGAACACCGCCGACGCCCGCGACACCACCGTGCGTTACCGCCGCGCGGCAGGGGAACTGGGCCGCCTCGGCCTGACGGCCCCCTGCCTCGTCACCGGCCCGCGCGCGCAGCCCGTCGCCTACGAGGCGGGCTGCGCCTCCGCCCAGATCGCGGGCAACAACCGTTCGCACACTGCTGCCGACATCGTCCGCAGGGCCTCCCGTATCCCGACGGCACTTCTGTTCGACACCAAGGACCCGTACCTGCCGTCCTATGCGCGCGCGTGGCATCCCCACGCCCTGCCGGGCACCGACTGGGTCGCGTACCTGCCCTGAGCCCGAAGCCCCGGCCTCACGCCTGCCGCAGCAGCGCGGCCAGGTCGCTGTCGACGTCGAGCTGGCCGCCCTCGCCGCCCGCCGGGACCAGGGCGTACGAGCGCGCCAGGAACGAGCGCAGCTCCGGGGTGTCGATCTGCACCATGGCGACCCCCTCCCGGGCGTGGAACTCCAGCACCGTGCGGTGCGGCCCGCAGGGCCAGACCCGCACGTCGCCGCCGCCCGCGGAACGCAGCAGTCCGCGCGCCAGCAGGTCGCGTGCGAAGGCCCATTCGACCTCGGCGCCGTCGAGGGAGGCCGCCGGCGGGAAGGCGATGCGGACGGCGAAGGGGTCGGTGCGCTCGTAGCGCAGGTGCGCGGGGACCGCCCGGGACGGCGGAGCCGACGCGATGATCCGTGCCTGGACAGGCTGTTCGATGACAGTGGACAACGCCAGCTCCCTTGCGATTGTTTTCCGGGTGGTGCGCTTCCGTACCGCGTGCGGCGTGTGCTGCTACGACTTCGACCGCTGCTACTTCTTCGACTTCTTCGACTTCTTCGACGGGTGAGACGGTCGATCGATCGCGGTAGTGCACATGAATCCAGCGTGAGCTGCGTCACTGCCCTTGAGAAAGAAGACATTTGCCTTCGAGGTCTATGAACTCGAAGGAATATGGCCAAGTATGGGCGGAACCGCTCAACGAGCGACCGGCAGTACCGCCAGTACCTCCCAACCGCCCCCGCCGGCCGGGCCGGCCGTCAGGGAACCGCCGATGGCCTTCGTGCGCTCGCCGAGGCCGACGAGTCCCAGCCCGCCGCCGTCCGCGGGGGAGCGCGGACCGGGCGGGTGCGCACGATCACCGTCGTTGTGAACGGACACGAAGAGCCTTTCCCCGGAACGCCGCAGAGTCACCTCCACGGCGTGGGCGGCGGGACTGTGCCGGGCCACGTTGGCCAGCCCCTCGCCGACGATGCGGTGCACGGACGCCGCCAGCTCCGGGGCGAGTCCCGCACCGAAGCCGGGGTGGACGTCCAGCGTGACGCGCGTGCCCGGGTGGGCGGCGCGGAAGCCGTCGACCAGGTCGGCCGTGCGGTCCAGCCCCGGCAGCGGCCCGCGGTGCGCCCGGTCCTGCCGCAGCACCGCCAGCAGCCGCCGGGCGGAGGTCATCGCCTCGTCGCCCGCCTCCTGGATGTCGCGCAGCGACGCCGCCACGCGCTCGTCCTGCGCCAGCGAGCCGGTGGCCTTGGCCAGCAGGGTCATCGCGGCCACGTGGTGGGCGACGAAGTCGTGGAGCTCGCCCGCCAGCTCCCGCCGTTCGGCGTCACGGGCCGCGGCCACCGCCCGGGCGCGCTCGACGTCGCGGTGGCGCAGGCACAGGCCCAGCGCCGTCACCCCCGTGACCGCGAGCGCGTAGGCGACCACCGTGGTGCTCAGCGCCTGCGCGTCCCGCGCGGGCGCGGCCGCCACACCCACGGCCAGCGCGGCGCCCAGCGGCACCGCCGCCCGCACGGGGACGCGCCAGGCGACGAAGCCCAGCAGCACCAGCAGGGCGGCGCTCTCGGTGAGCCCCCGGGCGGGCACGGGCCGCCCGGCCGCCAGCAGACAGCCGGTCGCCGACCAGGACACCGCCACCGCTGCCGCCGCCCGCGTGGCCAGCCGGCCCCACGGCAGGAGGCAGGCCGCCACCAGCAGCCCGGCCACCCACACCACCCACGACGCGTGGTGGCCGCCCGGCGGGTCCGGGTAGCCCTCCGTGCGGCCGAGCACCCGGCCCTCGGCCACCCACAGCGCGGCCAGCGCCGCGAGCAGCCAGCCGCGGCCGCGCACCGGCCGGCACCGTCCGGCGAACGGCCGCGGCGACGACGGCAGGGACGGCACGGGGAGCTGGGTCATCCCGCCACGCTAGGCGGCGCCGCCCCGGTGCCGTATCGCCCGTCCGGCCACCGGCCCCCGGCCGAAAGGATGAAAAAGTGACGTTCTCTGTCCGTAGACGTCCCGACCCGGCCTCCGCTAGCTTCCGCGCTCATGGACCGCATGGGGAACACGAGAGTCACAGGGGCGGCACGCGGGCGCGGCACGGGCGGGGCGCTGCGCCTCCTGCTCGCCGGGGCGTGCGCGGCCGTCCTCGCGCTGGCCGGAACGGCGCCTGCGCACGCGGGGTCGCACTCCGTGCCGAAGGGCCCGTCCTGGGAGGAGAAGAAGAGCGGCAGTGACGCGCGCTTCCGGGGGCTCGCGGCCGTGAGCCGCACCACCGCGTGGGTGGCGGGCACGAAGGGCACTGTCCTGCTCACCCGGGACGGAGGGCGCGGCTGGCGAAACGTCTCGCCGCCGGGTGCGGCGGGGCTGGAGTTCCGCGACGTGGCCGCGTTCGACGCGCGGCACGCGGTCGTCCTGGCCATCGGCGAGGGCGAGGCGTCGCGGATCCTGCGCACGGACGACGGCGGGACCACCTGGAGTGAAGCGTTCCGGAACACCGACCCGCGGGCCTTCTACGACTGCGTGACCTTCTTCGACCGCCGCCACGGCATAGCCGTCGGCGACCCCGTCGACGGCAGGTTCCGTGTCCTCGCCACCGGGGACGGCGGCCGCAGCTGGCGGCCGACGTCCCCCGACGGGATGCCCGCCGCGCTGCCGGGAGAGGCGGCGTTCGCCGCGAGCGGCCAGTGCGCGGTGAGCTCCGGCCCCCGGGACGCCTGGATCGCCACCGGCGGCGGGCCCGTCTCCCGGATCCTGCACTCCGCCGACCGGGGCCGCACCTGGACCGCCGCCGAGGCGCCGCTGCCGGCCGGCGACGCCGCCCGCGGCGTCTTCGGGCTCGCCTTCCGCGACCGCAGCCACGGCCTGGCCGTCGGCGGCGACTACCGCGCCGGAGCCTCCTCGCCGCGCGCCGCCGCCCGCACCGCGGACGGCGGGGCCGCCTGGAACACGGCCGTCCGCCCGCCCGCCGCCTACCGCTCGGGCGTCAGCTGGCTGCCCCACAGCCGCACCACGGCCCTCGCCGTCGGCCCCACCGGCAGCGAGATCACCACCGACGGCGGCCGCGGCTGGCGCGCCTTCGACACCGGTTCGTACGACACGGTCGACTGCGCCCCCGACCGTGGCTGCTGGGCAGCGGGGGAGAAGGGGCGCGTCGCCCGGCTGGCACCGGGCTCAGGACGGTAGCTCCTGGCGGTACTGCTCCAGCGCCGGGGCGGTCTTCGTCGCGACGAACTCCGTGACCGTGTACTCGCACACCCCGGCCACGGTGAACGGGTCGCTGCGCGTGATCTCCTCGACCTTCGCCCGGTCCTCGCCGAGGGCGATGATGATCCCGCCGTCGCGGGGCACCTTGCGGCCGGCCGCGATGAAGACGCCCGACGCCATGTGCGCGTCCAGCCAGGCCACGTGTTCGTCGAGTGCGGCGTCGATCCGCTCGATGGGGGCGATGTAAGTGAGTTCCAGTACGAACATGATCGACAGGCTACGCCGCCGGCCGGCGGGCCGGGGTGCCCGCCGACCGGCGCGCCGCGCCCGCCCCGTAGCGTGGGGGCCACCATGACTGACGCACATTTCGACCTGCCGGCCGACTGGCCCACCACGGAGGCGGAAGCGGCCGCCGTCCAGGACGAGTTGCGGGGGCGGGTGATCCTCGACGAGCCGGGTCCGGTGCCCGGCGAGCCCCTGCTCGTGGCCGGGGTGGACGTCGCCTACGACGACGGGCGCGACGTCGTCGCGGCCGCCGCCGTCGTGCTCGACGCGCTCACCCTCGACGTCGTCGCCGAGGCCACGGCCACCGGCCGGGTGTCCTTCCCGTACGTTCCCGGCCTGCTCGCCTTCCGGGAGGTCCCCGCCGCGCTCGCCGCCCTCGGCCGCCTCCCCGTCACCCCCGGGCTGGTCGTCTGCGACGGCTACGGGCTCGCCCACCCGCGCCGGTTCGGCCTCGCCGCCCACCTCGGCGTGCTGACCGGCCTGCCCACGATCGGCGTCGCCAAGAACCCCTTCACCTTCCGCCACGAGGCCCCCGGCCCCGAGCGCGGCGACGCCTCCCCGCTGCTCGACGGCGACGAGGAGGTCGGCCGCGCCCTGCGCACCCGGCAGGGCGTCAAACCCGTGTTCGTCTCGGTGGGCCACCGCGTCGGACTCGACCGGGCGTGCGCCCACACCCTGGGGCTCTCCCCCCACTACCGCCTCCCGGAGACCACCCGCGCCGCGGACTCCCTCTGCCGCCGCGCCCTGGCCGCCGGCTGAGAGCCCGTGGCGTGCCGCGGGGTTGCGCGGTCGCAGGGCGGGAAGCTTTCCCGGGACACCCCGGCGGCGGCATGGGAGAGGCGGGCGGCGCATGAGCGACGGAAGCGGTTCCGAGGCGCAGGCGGGCACCATCACCGCGTGGATCACCTCGGCCACCGAGAAGGACGTGGGCAAGTTCCTGTCCTGCTTCACCGAGGACGTCGTCGACGAGGACGTGCCGACCGGGCGGGTGCTGCGCGGCCACGGCGAGCTGGCCGCCGAGTTCACCGCATGGGTGGGCGCGGTGCCCGACTGCACCCGACAGGAGCGCAGCCGCCTGGTGAGCGGGGACCGGGCCTCGGTGGAATGGGCCGTCACGGGCACCCTGCGGCACGCCTTCGGGAAGCTGGACTTCCCGCAGGCGCTCGGCAGGTCCTTCGCCTATCCCGGCGTGGCCTTCCTGGAGTTCGCCCCCGACGGCCGCATCCGCCGGGTCAAGACGTACTGGGACCTCACCCGTCTGCTGTTCCAGCTGGGGCTGCTGACGGCCGACTCGGTCGGCAGGACGGCCTGAGGGGGCGTCACCATGCCGCTCTCCGCGCCCCTGACCGGTGTCGTGCCCCCGCTGTGCACCCCGCTCACGCCCGCCGGGGACGTCGACCTCCCCTCACTCGCCACCCACGTCGAACACCTGATCGCGGCCGGGGTGAGCGGGGTCTTCGCCCTCGGCACGAGCGGTGAAGCGGCCCATCTGAGCGATGCCCAGCGCCGTACGGTGGTGCGCGCCACGGCCGATGCCGTCGCCGGCCGGGTGCCCGTGCTGGCCGGGGTCATCGACATGACCACCGCCCGCGTCCTCGACCAGGCGCGCGCCGCCGCCCGACTCGGCGCGGACGCGCTCGTCGCCACCGCGCCCTTCTACGCCGGCACCCACCCGGCCGAGGTCGCCGACCACTTCCGGCGCGTCCGGGGCGCCACCGGCCTGCCCCTGATCGCCTACGACATCCCCTCCCACGTGCACACCAAGCTCGACGCGCGGACGCTGCTCGCCCTGGCCGGGGACGGCACCCTGGCCGGCCTCAAGGACAGCAGCGGGGACCTCGGCGCCCTGCGCGGCCTCCTCGTCGCCCTGCGGGCCCGCGGCCTCGACCGCACCTTCGCCGTCCTCACCGGTTCCGAGCTGACGGTCGACGCGGCGCTGCTGGCGGGCGCCCACGGCGTCGTTCCGGGCCTGGGCAACGTCGACCCGGCGGGCTACGTCCGGCTGTACGAGCACGCCCGTGCCGGACGCTGGGCCGAGGCGGCGGCCGAACAGGACCGGCTGGCCGCGCTGTTCGCCCTGGTGGAAGCGGGGGATCCGGGCGCGATGAGCGGGAGCGCGGCGGCGCTGGGCGGCTTCAAGGCGGCGCTGCGGGAGCTGGGCGTCATCGACTGCGCGAGGACGGCCGCACCGCAGACGCCGCTGCCGGCCGCGGCGGTGGCGGTGGTGCGACAGCTGCTGGTGGAGGGCGGTTTGCTGGCGGGGGACAATCCACCTCATGGACCCGAAAGCCGGCCCCCTGGCCACCCGCAGGCGCATCCGTGACTTCGCCCTCTCCCTCCCCGGAGCCGTCGAGGAGTTCCCCTGGGGCGACGACGCCGTCGTCAAGGTGAACAAGAAGATCTTCGTCTTCCTCGGCGAGGAGGGGAACGCCGCCTCCCCCGCCATCTCCGCCAAGCTCAAGGACGAGGAGGCCCACGGCCACGCCCTCGCCGTCCCCGGCGCCGCGCCCACCGGATACGGGCTGGGCCGCTCCGGCTGGGTGAGCATCCCGCTCACCGACCCCGACACGCCCGCGGAGCTGCTCTGCGACTGGGTCGAGGAGAGCTACCGCACCATCGCCCCCAAGCGCCTCGTCGCCGAACTCGACGCGCGCTGACGGCCGGCAGGGCTTGTGGTCGGTGGAACGCGTTCTTAACATCACGAGTGTTACAGCGGTTATGTCATAGCGCATCGGACGTGGGGGCCGCATGGCAGGCACAGGGAACGGTCCGCTCGCGGGGGTGCGCGTGGTCGAGCTCGCGGGGATCGGGCCGGGCCCGTTCGCCGCGATGCTGCTCGCCGACCTCGGCGCCGACGTCGTCCGCGTCGACCGGCCCGGCGGCCAGGCGCTGCACATCGACCCGGCCCACGACATCACCAACCGCAACAAGCGCTCGGTCCTCGTCGACCTCAAGAGCGAGGACGGCCCCGGCACCGTGCTCGCGCTCGCCGAGCGGGCCGACGTCCTCATCGAGGGCTACCGCCCCGGCGTCGCCGAGCGCCTGGGCGTCGGCCCCGCCGACGCCCTCGCCCGCAACCCCGCCCTCGTCTACGGGCGGATGACCGGCTGGGGACAGGACGGCCCGCTGGCCCACTCCGCGGGCCACGACATCGGCTACATCGCCGTCACCGGCGCCCTCGGCATGACCGGCCCCGCCGACGGCCCGCCCTGCGCCCCGGCCAACCTCCTGGGCGACTACGCCGGGGGCTCCCTCTACCTCGTCATCGGCGTCCTCGCCGCCCTCCAGCACGCCCGCACCACCGGAGCCGGCCAGGTCGTCGACGCCGCCATCGTCGACGGCACCGCCCACCTCACCGCCATGCTGCACGGCATGCTGGCGGCCGGCGGCTGGCAGGACCGGCGGGCGGCCAACCTCCTCGACGGCGGCGCGCCCTTCTACGGCACCTACGAGACCTCCGACGGCGGCCACATGGCCGTCGGCGCGCTGGAGCCCCGCTTCTGGGCCGAGTTCACCCGGCTCCTGGGCATCGAGGAGGCCGCCCCGGCCCGCGACGACCCCGCCCGCTGGGACGAGCTGCGCACCACGATCGCCGACCGCTTCCGCCGCCGCACCCGCGCCGAGTGGACGGCGGTGTTCGAGGGCTCGGACGCGTGTGTGGCGCCCGTCCTGTCGCTGCGCGAGGCCCCCGGGCACCCGCACCTCGCCGCCCGCGCGACCTTCACCGACCACGACGGCATCACCCAGCCCGCCCCCGCCCCGCGCTTCTCCGCCACCCCCGGATCGCTGCGCCGCCCGCCTGCCCGGCCGGGGGCCGACACCGCCGAGGTCGCCCGCGACTGGGACGTTCCCGGCCTCGGACGGCCCGAGCGCCAGAAAGGCAGTCAGAATCGATGAAGCGTCAGATCTTCGGTGCCGATCACGAAGCCTTCCGCCGCACCGTGCGCACCTTCCTGGACAAGGAGGTCGTCCCGCACCACGAGCGCTGGGAGCAGGACGGCATCGTCCCCCGCGACGCCTGGCTGGCGGCCGGCCGGCAGGGGCTGCTCGGGATCGCCGTGCCCGAGGAGTACGGCGGCGGGGGCAACGACGACTTCCGCTACAGCGCCGTGCTCACCGAGGAGTTCACCCGCGCCGGCGCCTCCGGCCTCGCGATCGGCCTGCACAACGACATCATCGGCCCCTACCTGACCTCCCTCGCCACCGACGAACAGAAGCGCCGCTGGCTCCCCGGCTTCTGCACGGGCGAGACCATCACCGCCATCGCCATGACCGAGCCCGGCGCCGGATCGGACCTGCAGGGCATCCGCACCACGGCAGAGGACCGCGGCGACCACTGGCTGCTCAACGGCTCCAAGACCTTCATCTCCAACGGCATCCTCGCCGACCTGGTCGTCGTCGTGGCACGGACGACGCCCGAGGGCGGCGCGAAGGGCCTGAGCCTGTTCGTGGTCGAGCGGGGCACGCCGGGCTTCGAGCGCGGCCGCAACCTCGACAAGATCGGGCAGAAGGCCCAGGACACCGCCGAGCTGTTCTTCGACGACGTGCGCGTGCCCAAGGAGAACCTCCTCGGCGAGCGGGACGGAGCGTTCGTCCACCTCATGACCAACCTCCCGCAGGAGCGGCTGAGCATCGCCGTCGCCGCGATCGCCGGCGCCGAGCACCTGCTGGAGACGACCACGCAGTACGTCAAGGAGCGCGAGGCGTTCGGCCGGCCGCTGGCGAAGCTCCAGCACATCCGCTTCGAGATCGCCGAGATGGCCACCGAGTGCGCCGTCACCCGCACCTTCCTCGACCGCTGCATCACCGACCACGACCGGGGCGAGCTCGACGCCGTGCACGCCTCGATGGCCAAGTGGTGGGCCACCGAGCTGCAAAAACGCGTCGCCGACCGGTGCCTGCAACTGCACGGCGGATACGGCTACATGAGCGAGTACCGCGTCGCCAAGGCGTTCACCGACGGCCGGATCCAGACGATCTACGGTGGTACGACGGAGATCATGAAGGAGATCATCGGCCGCTCCCTGCTGTCCTGAGCCACCGCCCCGCGGGCCCCGCAGTCCTCCCCCTCTCCCCCCCCCCGAAAGGCTTCCGACCTTGAGCACCGAAGCGTACGTCTACGACGCGATCCGCACCCCGCGCGGGCGCGGCAAGGCCAACGGCGCACTGCACGGCACCAAGCCCATCGACCTCGTCGTCGGCCTCATCCACGAGCTGCGCCGCCGCTTCCCGGACCTGGACCCGGCCGCGATCGACGACATCGTGCTCGGCGTCGTCAGCCCCGTCGGCGACCAGGGCTCCGACATCGCCCGCATCGCCGCCATCGCCGCGGGCCTGCCCGACACCGTGGCCGGCGTCCAGGAGAACCGGTTCTGTGCCTCGGGCCTGGAGGCCGTCAACCTCGCCGCCGCCAAGGTCCGCTCCGGCTGGGAGGACCTCGTCCTCGCCGGTGGCGTGGAGTCGATGTCCCGGGTGCCCATGGCCTCGGACGGCGGCGCCTGGTTCGCGGACCCGATGACCAACTTCGACGTCAACTTCGCGCCCCAGGGCATCGGCGCCGACCTGATCGCCACGCTGGAGGGCTTCTCCCGGCTCGGCGTCGACACCTTCGCCGCCCGCTCCCAGGAGCTGGCCGCCGCGGCCTGGAAGGACGGCCGCTTCGAGCGCTCCGTGGTGCCGGTGCGCGACCGCAACGGCCTGGTCGTCCTCGACCGCGACGAGCACCTGCGCCCCGGCACCACCGCCGAGTCGCTCGCCGCGCTCAAGCCCTCCTTCGCGGCCATCGGCCACCAGGGCGGCTTCGACGCCGTGGCGCTGCAGCAGTACCACTGGGTCGAGAAGATCGACCACGTCCACCACGCGGGCAACTCCTCCGGCATCGTCGACGGCGCCGCCCTCGTCGCCATCGGCAGCCGTGAGGTCGGCGAGCGCTACGGCATGCGCCCGAGGGCCCGGATCGTCTCCGCCGCCGTCTCCGGCTCCGAGCCCACCATCATGCTCACCGGCCCTGCCCCCGCCACCCGCAAGGCCCTGGCCAAGGCCGGGCTGACCATCGGCGACATCGACCTGATCGAGATCAACGAGGCGTTCGCGGCGGTGGTGCTGCGCTTCGCCAAGGACATGGGCATCGGCCTGGACCGGATCAACGTCAACGGCGGGGCCATCGCCATGGGCCACCCGCTGGGGGCCACCGGCGCGATGCTGCTCGGCACGGTCGTCGACGAACTGGAACGGCAGGACAAGCGGTACGGGCTGGTCACGCTGTGCGTGGGCGGCGGCATGGGTATCGCCACGGTCGTCGAGCGCGTCTAGCCGCTTCCCTTCACTCCCTGGAGACTCCGAGAAAATGAGCCAGCCCACCACCATCCGCTGGGAGCAGGACGGCGACGGCGTCGTCACCCTCGTCCTCGACGACCCCCGGCAGTCCGCCAACACCATGAACGACGCCTTCAAGGCGTCCCTCACCGCGGTCGCCGACCGCCTGGAGGCCGAGCTGGAGGCGGACCCGGCGTCCGTCCGGGGCGTCATCGTCACCTCCGCCAAGAAGACGTTCTTCGCCGGCGGCGACCTGCGCGAGCTGATCGCCGCCACGCCCGCCGACGCCCGGCGCGTCTTCGAGGCCGGCATGACCGTCAAGCGCGACCTGCGCCGCATCGAGACCCTGGGCATCCCCGTCGTCGCCGCCCTGGGCGGTGCCGCCCTCGGCGGCGGGTACGAGATCGCCCTCGCCTGCCACCACCGCATCGCCCTCGACGCACCCGGCACGAAGATCGGCCTGCCCGAGGTCACCCTCGGCCTGCTGCCCGGAGGCGGCGGGGTCACCCGCACCGTACGGCTCCTCGGCATCACGGACGCCCTGCTGAAGGTGCTCCTCCAGGGGACGCAGTACGACGCGCGGCGGGCCCTGGAGGCCGGCCTGATCCACGAGGTGGCGACCCACCCCGGGGAACTCCTCACCAAGGCCCGCGCCTTCATCGACGCCCACCCGCAGGCGCAGCAGCCCTGGGACGTCAAGGGGTACAAGATCCCCGGCGGTACCCCGGCCAGCCCGCGCTTCGCGGCCAACCTGCCGGCCTTCCCGGCCACCCTCAAGCAGCAGACCGGCGGCGCGCCCTACCCGGCCCCGCGCAACATCCTCGCCGCCGCCGTCGAGGGCTCGCAGGTCGGCTTCGAGACCGCGCAGGTCATCGAGGCCCGCTACTTCACCGAGCTGGTCACCGGGCAGACCGCCAAGAACATGATCCAGGCGTTCTTCTTCGACCTGCAGGCCGTCAACTCCGGCGCCAGCCGCCCCGCCGGCATCGAGCCGCGCACCGTCCGCAAGGTCGCGGTGCTCGGCGCCGGCATGATGGGCGCGGGCATCGCCTACGCCTGCGCGCGGGCCGGCATCGAGGTCGTGCTCAAGGACGTCTCGGTGGAGAACGCCCGCAAGGGCAAGGCGTACTCCGAGGGCCTCCTCGCCAAGGCGCTGGCCAAGGGCCGTACGACCGAGCAGAAGCGCGACGAGCTCCTCGCCCGGATCACGCCGACCGCCGACGCCGCCGACCTGGCGGGCTGCGACGTCGTCATCGAGGCCGTCTTCGAGGACCCGGCGCTCAAGCACAAGGTCTTCCAGGAGATCGAGCACGTCGTCGAGCCGGACGCGCTGCTGTGCTCCAACACCTCCACGCTGCCCATCACCCTGCTCGCCGAGGGCGTCGAGCGGCGGGCCGACTTCGTCGGACTGCACTTCTTCTCGCCCGTCGACAAGATGCCGCTGGTGGAGATCATCAAGGGCGAGCGGACCGGGGACGAGGCCCTGGCCCGGGCGTTCGACCTGGTGCGGCAGATCCGCAAGACGCCGATCGTGGTCGGCGACTCGCGCGGTTTCTTCACCTCGCGCGTCATCGGACGGTTCATCAACGAGGGCGTCGCCATGATCGGCGAGGGCGTCCCCGCCGCCTCCGTCGAGCAGGCCGCCGCCCAGGCCGGCTACCCGGCGAAGGTGCTCTCCCTGATGGACGAGCTGACCCTCACCCTGCCGCGGAAGATCCGCGACGCGTCGAAGCGGGCGGCGGAGGAGGCCGGCGGCGTCTGGGAGCCCCACCCGGCGGAGGCGGTCATCGACCGCATGGTCGGGGAGTTCGGCCGCACCGGCCGCAGCGGCGGCGCCGGCTTCTACGACTACGACGGGGACGGCCGGCGCACCGGGCTGTGGCCGGGCCTGCGCGAGCACTTCGCGCAGGAGGGCGCCCCGGTCCCGTTCGCCGACATGAAGGAGCGCATGCTCTTCGCGGAGGCGCTGGACACCGTCCGCTGCCTGGAGGAGGGCGTGCTGACCTCGGTCGCCGACGCCAACATCGGCTCGATCCTGGGCATCGGCTTCCCCGGCTGGACCGGTGGCGCGCTGCAGTACGTCAACGGCTACGAGGGCGGCCTGCCCGGCTTCGTAGCACGGGCCCGCGAGCTGCAGGCGGCGTACGGCGAGCGGTTCGCGCCGCCCGCCCTGCTGCTGGAGAAGGCGGAGAAGGGCGAGACCTTCACCGACTGACCGCCCGGAGTGCGAGCGAGGCGGGAGGGGGCCCGGCGGCAGCCGCCGGGCCTCAGCCCCCGTACGTCGCCCGGAGCTCCTGCTTGAGCGACCGCTGGAACGCCGTCACCAGCGCCTGCACCACCAGCGGCTGCATGTGGGCGGACAGCGACTTCATCGCCTCCACCTCCGCGGGGTCGCTCTCCTGCTCGCGGTAGGGCCCCCACACCTCGTCGTGGAAGAGCCGCGTCAGCTCCCGGGCCGTCGAACGGGCGTGCTCCAGCAGGACCGTGCGGGCCGCCAGGAGCGTCTCCAGTGCGATCGGCACGTCCAGCAGCTGCACCCCCAGCCCCAGCAGCCCCGGGTCCACCCGGAAGGTCTCGGAGCCCTCGGAGCCCTCGGCGTCCGTGCCCCGCTCCAGCACGTTCATCGCGGCCAGCCGGTCGATGTCCGCCTCGGTCAGGGGCCGCCCGGCCCGCCGCTCCAGCCGCTCGCGCGTGGTCTCCTCGGCCCCGTCCGGCGTCCAGGAGGCCACCAGCGCGCGGTGGATGGCCAGGTCGTGGGCGCTCAGGTCGTCCGGGAGGCCCCGCACGTAGCGCTCGATGGCGGCCAGCGTCAGGCCCTGGTGCTGCAGCTCCTCGATCAGCGCCAGCCGCGAGAGGTGGCCGGGCCCGTAGCGGCCCACCCGGCGCGGGCCGAGCTCGGGCGGGGGCAGCAGGCCGCGGGTGCCGTAGAAGCGCACCGTGCGGACGGTCACCCCGGCGCGGGCGGCCAGCTCGTCGACCGTGAGGCGCACGTCCGCCGCGTCCGCGGTGTCCGCTGCGTTCCCGGCGGATGTCTCCATCGGCGGTGCCTCGCTTCCTGTCACGCCCTACGGGCCCAACAGTATTGCTGTGCCACCACTGCTGTGAAACCTTCCCCGGGTCCGTGCACAGGGCAAAGGGCCCGTCGCCGTGGCCGACGGGCCCTTTTCCGCGGGTGCGGTGGTCAGTGCCGGTGGGCGGCCTGCGCCTCCTGGATCTTCTTCCAGGACTTGGGCTCGGCGGCCTTGCCGGTCAGGGACTTGCTCGCCTTGCCCGTGGCGGGCTTGCCGATGCCGTCCTTGGCGGCCACGGCCGCGCTCGGCTTGGAGTCCGTGAACAGCCAGGTGTCGAAGAACTTCTGCAGCGGCTTGCCGGAGGTCTTCTCGGCGAACGTCACGAAGTCCTGCACCGAGCCGTTGCCGAACTTGTTGTCCGTCTGCCAGCCCTTGAGGATCTTGAAGAAGGCGGCGTCGCCGACCTTGTTGCGCAGCGCCTGGAGGGTGATGGCGCCGCGCTGGTAGACCGCGCTGTGGAACTGGTTCTGCGCCCCGGGGTCACCCGGCTTGACCTTCCAGAAGTCGTTGTCCGCCGGGACGGTGGCGTAGACGTAGTCGGCGAGCTCCTGGGCGGTGCCCTCGCCCTCCTTCTCCGACCACAGCCACTGCGCGTAGGTGGCGAAGCCCTCGTTGACCCAGATGTCGCGCCAGTTCTTCACCGAGACGTTGTCGCCGAACCACTGGTGGGCGAGCTCGTGCACGACCAGCGAGGTGTTGGCGCCGTTGGCGAAACCGGACGGGCTGTAGTACGGGCGGGTCTGCGTCTCCAGCGCGTAGCCGGTCTTGACGTTGGGGACGTAGCCGCCGATGGCGTTGAAGGGGTAGGGCCCGAAGACCTTGGACTCCCAGTCGATGATCTCGGCGGAGCGCTCGACGCTCGCCTTGGCCGAGGCGAGGTTGTCGCCCAGGTCCTTGCTGTAGGCGTTGAGGACCGGCAGGCCGTCGGCCGTCTTGTCGGTGGTGATGTCGAACTTGCCGATGGCCAGCGTCGTCAGGTAGCTCGCCTGCGGCTTGGTGGCGCGCCAGTTGTAGCGCGTCCAGCCCAGCTTGGAGGTCTGCGACTTCAGCTCGCCGTTGCTGACGGTCTGCAGGCCGTCCGGCACCGACACCGAGATGTCGTACGTGGCCTTGTCCCGCGGGTGGTCGTTGCTGGGGAACCACCAGACGGCGGCCTCCGGCTCGTTGGCCACGACCGCGCCGTCCGGAGTGCGCTGCCAGGCGGAGAAGCCGTCGATCTTCACCTGCGAGGGGATGTCGCTGTAGCGCACCACCACGGTGATCTGCTTGCCCTTGGGCAGGGGCGCGAAGGGCGTGATCTCCAGTTCCTGCGCACCCGACTTGGTGAACTGGGTGGGCTTGCCGTTGACCAGGACCTCGCTCACCTTGAGCGCGAAGTCGAGGTTGAAGCGGGACAGGTCCTGGGTGGTGGTGGCGGTGATGGTCGCCGTGCCCTCCAGCCTGTCCGTCGCCGGCTGGTACTTCAGGCGCAGGTCGTAGTGGGAGACGTCGTAACCGCCGTTGCCGGACGCGGGGTAGTAGGAGTCCCCGGCGCTGGGAGCGCCCGGTGTGGCGTCGGCGGCCGACGCCGGGACCGCCAGCATCAGGAAGGCGGCTGCCGCGCTCGGAACGATGAGTCTGTGACGCACGAGTCACTCCCAACTCGTAGGGGGCGAAAGATCAATCGCAGCCTATGTACTCATCGGCGGTACGGGTATGTCCATGCCTTATCCCGACATCCGATCGACATGTGCCCGTCACGAGACGCCTCGTGAGGCGCAGGTCCCACCGCCTTTCCCCTTCTGCCCGGGAGTCGGCCGCGCTACCGTCCCCGCCGTGCCCATACGCGCGGGGAACGCCCGCATACCCTGGACGACGTCCGTACTGGCGGCCCTGGCCGCCCTGATGGCGGTGCTGCTCGTGCCACCGGGCGCCGCCCACGCCACCGGTGGCGTGAAACCGCCGGACGAGAGCAGACCCGTGTACTCCTACGACCGTGCCGTGCGCGAGTCCGTGTGGGTGGACACCCGCCTCGACGGTGACGGCGACGGACGCACCGACCGGGTGGCCGTCGACATCGTCCGGCCCCGGGAAGCCGCCGAAGCGGGCCGCAAGGTGCCCGTCATCATGGACGCCAGCCCGTACTACTCCTGCTGCGGGCGCGGCAACGAAAGCCAGAAGAAGACCTACGACGCCCAGGGGAACCCGCGTCAGTTCCCCTTGTACTACGACAATTTCTTCGTGCCGCGCGGCTATGCGGTCGTCCTCGTCGACCTGGCCGGAACGAACCGTTCCGACGGCTGCGTCGACGTCGGCGGCCGCTCCGACATCCAGTCCGCCAAGGCCGTCGTCGACTGGCTGAACGGCCGCGCCCGCGGCTACACCTCGCGCACCGGACAGGACGGGAGCACGGCCGGCTGGACCACCGGGGCCGTCGGCATGATCGGCAAGAGCTACGACGGCACCGTCGCCAACGGCGTCGCCGCCACCGGGGTCGAGGGCCTGCGCACCATCGTCCCCATCGGCGCCATCAGCTCCTGGTACGACTACTACTTCGCCAAGGGCGCCGCCCTCTTCGACAGCGGCCCCGACGGCCTCGCGGACCGCGTCGAGAGCACCGAGGCGCGCGGCCGCTGCCAGGCCGTGCAGCGCCGGCTCGTCGAGGGCGCGCCGCGCAACGGCGACTGGACGCCCCTGTGGAGCGAGCGCGACTACGTCAAGGACGCCCACAAGGTGCGCGCCAGCGTCCTGGCCGTGCACGGCATGCAGGACCTCAACGTCCGCACCAAGCACTTCGGCCAGTGGTGGGACGCGCTCGCCGCCCAGGGCGTCGAGCGCAAGGTGTGGCTGTCGCAGACCGGGCACGTCGACCCGTTCGACTTCCGCCGCGACGCCTGGGTGCGCACCCTGCACCGCTGGTTCGACCACCACCTCCTCGGCTACGACAACGGCATCGAGCGCGAGCCGATGGCCGACGTCGAGCGCGCCCCCGGCCAGTGGTCCACCGACCGCTCCTGGCCCCCGCGCGACACCCTGACCACCACCCTGCGCCCCGCCGCCGGCACCGCCCCGGGCGTCGGCACGCTGGGCCTCGCACCCGCACCGCCCGGAGCCACCGAGACCTTCACCGACGACCCGCGGCTCAGTGAGAGCGACTGGGCGGCGCACCTCGACGAAAGCACGCCGTCCAAGGCCGGCTTCACCACCCGCCCGCTCGCGCGCGACCTGCGCCTGTCCGGCTCCTCGACGGTGCGGCTGACGGTCACGCCCTCCACCGCCTCGGCGCACCTGTCGGCCGTGCTCGTCGACCTCGGCCCCGCCACCATCCGCGACTACGCCGGGCGGGGCGAGGGCATCCGCACCCTGACCGACCGCACCTGCTGGGGCAGCGGCACCCCCGCCGACACCGGCTGCTTCCTGAGCACCGCAGCGGACACCAAGGACGTCGGCCACACCGTCGTCAGCCGCGGCTGGGCCGACCTCGGCCACTACGCGAGCCGCGGCCGCGGCGGCCCGGTCACACCCGGCAAGCCCTACACCCTCACCCTCGACCTGGCCGCCACCGACCATGTCGTACCGGCCGGCCACCGCCTCGCCCTCGTCGTGGCCGGCACGGACGCCGGCCTCATCGAACCGGCCCCCTCCACCCCGCGCCTGACCCTCGACCTCAGCCGCACCTCGGCGAGCCTCCCGCTCGTCGGCGGCTACGCGGCCTTCGTCCGCGCCACGCACGGCGGCCCGCGCGCGTACGACCGGACGGACACCCTGCCGCCCGGTCTGCGCCCGCCCGCCCTCACGCACCTGCCCTGAACGGCACGGGGCTCCTCCCACCGGGGAGCCCCGGCCCCGGTCAGCCCTCGGCCAGGTCCGCGGCCTCCAGCGCACAGCCCCAGGAGACCGTGACGCCCGCGCCGCCGTGGCCGTAGTTGTGCACCAGCAGGCCGCCGCCCGGCAGCCGCTCCGCCTCCAGCCGGACGCGCGGGCGCGCCGGGCGCAGGCCCACGCGGTGGCCGAGCACCCGGGCCCGGCCGAGGCCGGGGAAGACGCGCGAGCACCGGCTGATGATCGCCTGGGCCGTGCACGGCGAGGGCGTACGGTCCCACACGTGCGCGCGGGCGGTGCCGCCGAGCACGACGCCGTACGGCTGCGGGAGCACGTACACCGTGTCCGCCCGGCCCTCCGCCGCGACCGTGAACCACTCCTCCACGCCCGGGTCCTCGACGATCACCAGCTGCCCGTGCACCGGATGGACCGAGGGGTCGGGCACCAGGTCCCGGGCCCCCAGCCCCGTGCAGTTGACGACCGTGCGGGCCGTGCGGGCCACCTGGGCCAGCGAGGACACCCGGCGCACGCTGACCGTGCCGCCGGCCGCGGCCAGCCGCCGCTGCAGGTAGTCCAGGTGCGCCGGCATGTCGATCAGCGGAAGCCGGGCCCGCACCCCGCGGTCCCACCCGCGCGGCACCTCGCCCGCCCCGGCCCCCCGCAGCCCCGGCACCCGGGCCGCCCACGCCCCCAGCTCCGCCGGGACCACACCCGCGTGGACGCCGCCGACCATGCGCACCCCGGTCTCCGCGGGCCGCGCGGCCAGCCCCGTCAGCACCGCCAGCGAACGCAGCGCCCACTGCCCGGCCGCCTCCCGCGGCTCGATGCAGTACGGCCACCACAGCCCCCCGGCCAGCGCCGACGTGGTCTCCGCGGACGGCGAGCGGGTCCACACCTCGACCTCGCGCCCCCGCTCCGCCAGCACGATCGCACTGGTCAGCCCGGTGACTCCGGCACCGACCACGATCACATCGCTTGCCATGGGCCGACGGTACAGCCGAAAACACCGCCGCCGGGTCGGAAGCGGCACACCGGTGGGAATACTGCCGGCATGGGGGCGGGAAGGGAGCACACGACCCGCGTGCCGGGGCCAACTCCGCGGTGCGTGCTGCTCGTCGGGCCGCGCGTCGCCTTCCTCGCCCGCCTCGCGGCCACCCTCCGGGCCGGCGGCACGGGCGCCGACATCACCCGGGACGCGGCCCTCGCGCACGCGGACGAGCTCCGCGGGTACGGGGCCGTCGCCTTCGACCGCACCACCGGCGCGGAGGAGCGGGCAGCGGTGCGCGCCGCGTTCGCCGCCGCCGGCTCCCGCGCCGTCTTCGTCGAGTCGCCGGCGCCGCTCGTGGCCGTCCTCGCCGCCCAGCTGGAACAGGCGCTGCAGCCACGGGCCGGCGGCCGGCGCCGGCTGGCCGGGCTGAGCGCGGAGCCGGGCCGGGCCCTGGTGGAGGTGGCGGTGGCGTGCCGGGTACGGGTGACGGGCCACGGCACGTCACGCCTGCGCCGCCCCCGCGCCCGCGACCTCTTCGACGAGCGGCTGCCACCGGGCACGCACCCGGTCCCGCTCGGGGCCCGCACCACCTACGTCGTGGCCCGTACGTACGGCGAGGTGCTGGTCACGGCGGTGCCGGCGGGCCGGGCGCCCTGAGGAAATCCGGTTCGGCCGACGGCGGCGCAGAAGCTACAGTCGTGGTCCCATGAGTGCCACTCTCGTCGCCAAGGACCTCGCCGCCGGACACGGCGACCGCACCCTCTTCTCCGGGCTCGACCTCGTCGTCGCCCCGGGTGAGGTCATCGGTCTCGTCGGAGCCAACGGCGCCGGGAAGTCCACCCTGCTGCGTCTGCTCGCCGGCCTCGCCGTGCCCGACGAGGGCACGCTGCGGACCAGCCCGCCGACCGCCACCGTCGGCCACCTCCCGCAGGAACCCGAGCGGCGGGACGGCGAGAGCGTGCGCGCCTTCCTCGGCCGCCGCACCGGCGTCACCGCCGCCCAGGCCGAGCTCGACGCCGCGACGCAGGGGCTCGTCGACGGCACGCCCGGCGCCGACGACGCCTACGCCGTCGCCCTCGACCGCTGGCTCGGCCTCGGCGGCGCCGACCTCGACGAGCGGGCGGAGGAGGTCGCCGGTTCCCTCGGCCTCACCGTCGGTCTGGACCGGCCCATGACCAGCCTCTCCGGCGGGCAGGCCGCCCGCGCCGGCCTCGCCAGCCTGCTGCTGAGCCGCTACGACGTCTTCCTCCTGGACGAGCCCACCAACGACCTCGACCTGGACGGCCTGGCGCGCCTGGAGGACTTCGTCACCGGCCTGCGCGCCGGCACCGTCCTCGTCAGCCACGACCGCGAGTTCCTGGCCCGCACCGTGGACAAGGTCCTCGAACTGGACCTCGCCCAGCAGCAGGTCAACCTCTACGGCGGCGGCTACACCGCCTACCTGGAGGAGCGCGAGACCGCCCGGCGCCACGCCCGCGAGGCGTACGAGGAGTACGCCGACACCCGCTCCTCGCTGGAGGCCCGCGCCCGCACCCAGCGGAACTGGATGGAGAAGGGCGTCCGCAACGCCCGTCGCAAGTCCACCGACAACGACAAGATCGGCCGCAAGCTGCGGGCCGAGTCGACCGAGAAGCAGGCTGCCAAGGCCCGCCAGACGGAGCGCCTCATCGAGCGGCTGGACGTCGTCGAGGAGCCCCGCAAGGAGTGGGAGCTGCGCATGGAGATCGCCGCCGCGCCCCGCTCGGGCGCGGTGGTGGCCACCCTGCGGGGCGCGGTGGCGCACCGGGGTTCCTTCGCCTTCGGCCCCGTCGACCTGCAGATCGACTGGGCCGACCGGGTCGCCATCACGGGCGCCAACGGCTCGGGCAAGTCCACGCTGCTCGCCGCCCTGCTCGGCAGGCTGGAGCTGGCGGAGGGCAGTGCGGCGCTGGGCCCCGGCGTGGTCGTGGGCGAGGTGGACCAGGCCCGCGGCCTCTTCTTCGGCACCGAGACGCTGCTCGACGCCTTCGGCGCGGCGGTCCCGGAGCAGACGCCCGCGGACGTGCGCACCCTGCTGGCGAAGTTCGGTCTCAAGGCGGACCACGTGCTGCGGTCCGCGGCGACCCTCTCACCGGGCGAGCGCACCCGCGCGGCGCTGGCGCTCCTGCAGGCCCGCGGCGTGAACCTCCTCGTTCTCGACGAGCCCACGAACCACCTCGACCTGCCGGCGATCGAACAGCTGGAGTCGGCGCTGGAGTCGTACAACGGGACGCTGCTGCTGGTGACGCACGACCGCCGCATGCTCGACGCGGTGGCGACGACCCGACGCCTTGAGGTGACCGAGGGGCGCGTGACGGAACGCTGACGGTCCGGGCTGCGCCCCGGACCGCGGTGGCCTCAAACGCCGGCCGGGCTGGATCTGCCGCCGGTTCGGGGCATCACATCAGCTCGCCCGGGGGCACCTCCCAGCGGTGGCTGGGGGAGCTTGAGGACCGGGGTCCGGGGCGGAGCCCCGGTTGCGGGAAGGGGCGGGGTGGGGGAAAACCCCCGGCCCCGGTCTAGCGGCCCTTCGGGCCGCCGCCCAGCAGGCCCGCCCGACGCAGGGCATCCGCCATCGCACTGTCGGCGGGAGCCGCATCGCGGCCCCCCGCCTCGCGCCGCGGTCGGGGCGTACCCCCGCGCCGCTGCCCACCACGCTCCGCGCGCTCACGCGGCGCACCGGCGTTGCCCTTGGCCCCGCCACCGCCCGGCGCGGCCGCCGCCTCGTCGTCCAGCCGGAGCGTCAGCGAGATCCGCTTGCGCGGGATGTCGACGTCCATCACCTTCACCCGCACGATGTCGCCCGGCTTCACCACGTCCCGCGGGTCCTTGACGAACGTCCGCGACATCGCCGACACGTGGACCAGCCCGTCCTGGTGGACACCCACGTCCACGAACGCCCCGAACGCGGCGACGTTCGTCACGACGCCCTCCAGCAGCATCCCCGGCACCAGGTCGCCGATCTTCTCGACGCCGTCCTTGAACGTCGCCGTCTTGAACGCCGGCCGCGGGTCGCGGCCGGGCTTCTCCAGCTCGCGCAGGATGTCCGTGACCGTCGGCAGGCCGAACGAGTCGTTGACGAAGTCGTCGGGGCGCAGCGAGCGGAGCGTCGCCGTGTTGCCGATGAGGGAGCCGACCGGCCCGCCCGTGGCCTTCACCATGGCGCGGACCACGGGGTACGCCTCGGGGTGCACGCTGGAGGCGTCCAGCGGGTCGTCGCCGTCGCGGATGCGCAGGAAGCCCGCGCACTGCTCGTACGCCTTCGGGCCGAGCCGGGCCACGTCCTTGAGCGCCCGGCGCGAGCGGAAGGGGCCGTTGGCGTCGCGGTGGGCGACGATGTTGTCGGCGAGACCCGAGCTGATGCCGGAGACGCGCGAGAGCAGCGGCGCGGAGGCGGTGTTGACGTCCACCCCGACGCCGTTGACGCAGTCCTCCACGACGGCGTCCAGCGAACGGGACAGCTTCACCTCGGACAGGTCGTGCTGGTACTGACCGACGCCGATCGACTTCGGGTCGATCTTGACCAGCTCGGCGAGCGGGTCCTGCAGTCGCCGGGCGATGGACACCGCGCCGCGCAGGGACACGTCGAGGTCCGGCAGCTCCTGGGAGGCGAAGGCGGAGGCGGAGTACACCGAGGCGCCGGCCTCGGAGACCATCACCTTCGTCAGCTTCAGCTCCGGGTGGCGGGAGATCAGGTCGCCCGCCAGCTTGTCGGTCTCGCGGGAGGCGGTGCCGTTGCCGATGGCGACGAGCTCCACGCCGTGTTCGCGGGCGAGCCGGGCCAGCGTGGCCAGCGACGCGTCCCACTTGTTCTGCGGGACGTGCGGGTAGATCGTCTCGGTGGCGGCGACCTTGCCCGTGGCGTCCACGACGGCCACCTTCACGCCCGTGCGGAAGCCGGGGTCGAGGCCCATCGTGGCGCGCGTGCCGGCCGGTGCGGCGAGCAGGAGATCGCGCAGGTTGGCGGCGAAGACGCGGACCGCCTCGTCCTCGGCCGCCTGCCGCAGCCGCAGCCGCAGGTCGATGCCGAGGTGGACGAGGACGCGGGTGCGCCAGGCCCAGCGCACGGTGTCGCCCAGCCAGGCGTCGGCCGGCCGGCCCCGGTCGGCGATGCCGAAGCGGCGGGCGATGGCCTGCTCGTAGGCGCTGGGGCCCGCGGGCGCCTCGTCGGCGGCCTCCGGCTCCAGCGTGAGGTCGAGGACCTCCTCCTTCTCGCCGCGCAGCATCGCCAGCACCCGGTGCGAGGGCAGCTCGGTGAAGGGCTCGGCGAAGTCGAAGTAGTCGGCGAACTTCGCGCCCGCCTCCTCCTTGCCCTCGCGCACCTTCGCGGCCACGCGCCCGCGCGTCCACATGCGCTCGCGCAGCTCGCCGATGAGGTCCGCGTCCTCACCGAAGCGCTCGGTGAGGACGGCCCGGGCGCCCTCCAGCGCGGCGGCGGCGTCGGCGACGCCCTTGCCCGCGTCGACGAAGGCGGCGGCGGCGACCGACGGCTCGACGCCGGGGTCGGCCAGCAGCCTGTCGGCCAGCGGCTCCAGCCCAGCCTCCCGCGCGATCTGCGCCTTCGTGCGCCGCTTGGGCTTGAAGGGCAGGTAGATGTCCTCCAGGCGGGCCTTGGAGTCGGCGGCGCGGATGCGCGCCTCCAGCGCCTCGTCCAGCTTGCCCTGCGAGCGCACGGACTCCAGGACGGCCGTCCGCCGGTCCTCCAGCTCCCGCAGGTACCGCAGCCGCTCCTCCAGCGCGCGCAGTTGCGCGTCGTCGAGCATCTCGGTCGCTTCCTTGCGGTAGCGCGCGATGAACGGGACGGTCGAGCCGCCGTCGAGCAAGTCGACGGCCGCCCTCACCTGCCGCTCCCGCACGCCGAGCTCCTCGGCGATCCTGCCTTCGATCGACGTCGACGTCGTCACGATCACGCTCTGCTTTCTCTGGGAACTTCTCCGAGCCGCGATCTGCATTGTGGCAGGTACCACCGACAGAGACCGTCGCCTACCCCTGCAGGTCCGCCGGGAATCCGCCGGCTCCGACCAGCGCCGCGGTGAAAGCGGTCGCCAGTTCGGTCAGGCGCTGCACGCCCGCCGCACCCAGGTGCTCGTACGGCGCCGCGTCCAGGGCGTCCGTCTCGTCCTCCAGCCCCTCGCGCAGCGTGATGCCGGCCTCCGTCAACCGGCCGTCGGCGCCGAGCAGTCCGCGGGCCACCAGCCGCTCCCGGCCCGCGGCCAGCTCCTCCTCGCTCCAGCCGCGGGTGGTCAGCAGCCACTTGTGCGACATGCCGCGCCCGGTGACGGAGTGGCTGACGAGCGCCTCGACGGGGTCCAGACCGGTCCGGGCCAGGGCGATCAGGTGGCCGTCGCCGCGGTACTCGCGCAGGAGCGTCGCGGCGTGCCACAGCGCCAGGTGGGGGGCGTCCGGCACGGGCAGGTCGGCGTGCGCGGCGTACAGCGGGCGCACGGGGCGCTCGCACGCCTCGGTGGCGCGCAGCGCCAGCTCGGCGGCCTCGGCCATCTCCTTCGAGGCCGTGACCTCCTCGCCGAGCAGCCGGCGCAGCGTGACGTCGGCGGCGCGCAGCCGGGCGTCGAGGACCTGCTGCGGCGAGGCGACGTCCCAGACCTGCGGGACGTGCCGGGCCACCATCTCGTGCTTGAAGCTGTGGAAGGTCGCCGTGACGGTGCCCGCCCCCACGCGGCCGAACGCGGCCGAACGCGCGGCGAGGTAGACGGCGTTGTGGTGCTCGATGCCGAGGGCGTTCATCTCCCGGGCGGAGTCGGGGGAGAAGTAGACGACCGAGTGGAAGGGGTTGAGGACGTGGTAACAGCGGCGGCCGGCGCGCGCGGGCAGAGTGGTCATGTCGCGCACGTTACCTACTGGTTGGTATGGCCGGAAGGGCGGGGCGCCGATGGCAGGAAAGGAGGGGAGTCCGTCATTGCCGCCCTCCCCGACGCACCGTCAGCATGAAGGCATGACCTCCCGCCGCAACGTGCTGATCATCCTCTACGAAGGGGTGCAGAGCCTCGACGTCACCGGCCCCCTTGAGGTGTTCCACGGCACGAACGCCCTGCTGCGCGACCCCGGGGCGTACCGGGTGCGCACGGCGACCGTCGACGGCGAACCGGTGCGCACCGGCAGCGGCCTGCGCCTGGCCCCGGACGCCGCCCTCGGCGACTGCCGGGCCGCCGACATCGTCCTGGTGCCGGGCGGCCAGTGCATGGACGGCGCAGACCCGCGGCTGCTGGCCTGGCTGGACCGCAACGGCCCCCTCGCCGGACGGCTGGTGTCCGTCTGCACGGGCGCGTTCCTGCTCGCCGCCGCCGGACTGCTGGACGGGCGCCGTGCCACGACGCACTGGGCCTACTGCGAGGACTTCGCCCGGCGGTTCCCGGACGTGGAGCTGGACCCGGACCCCGTCTTCGTACGGGACGGCTCCGTCGCCACCTCGGCCGGCGTCACCGCCGGCATCGACCTCGCGCTCGCCCTCGTCGAGGAGGACCACGGCCGGCAGACCGCACTCGCCATCGCCCGCCACCTCGTGGTCTTCCTGCGCCGCCCCGGCAACCAGCGGCAGTTCAGCGTCCAGCTCGCCGCGCAGACCGCCAATCGGCCCACGCTGCGCGACGTCCAGCACTGGATCGCCGAGCACCCCGCCGCGGACCTGGGCGTCGAGGCCCTCGCCACCCGCGCCAACCTCTCGCCCCGGCACTTCGCCCGGGCCTTCCACGCCGAGGTGGGCATGACGCCCGGCCGCTACGTGGAGGGCGTGCGGCTGGAGGCGGCCCGCCGGCTGCTGGAGGACGGTGCGCAGGGCGTCGAGGAGGTCTCCCGCGCCTGTGGCTACGGCACGCCCGAGGCCATGCGCCGCGCGTTCGTGCGCGCCCTGGGCACGTCACCGGCCGAGTACCGGCGCCGGTTCCGTCCCCTGGCGCCCGCGCCGTCCACGACCACCACCTGACGAACGATCGAAAGGACACCCATGAAGACCGCCATCCTGCTCTACCCCGGCTTCACCGCCCTCGACGCCATCGGCCCGTTCGAGACGCTCGCCCACGTACCCGGTGCCGAGGTGCACTTCGTCGCCGAGCGGCCCGGCCCCGTGGCCAACGAGAACGGCCGGCTCACGCTCGTGGCCGAGGAGTCGCCGGCGGACGTGCCGGACCCGGACATCATCGTCGTGCCCGGCGGCCCGGTGGAGAACCTGCCGCTGCAGCCCGGCCCCGTGCACGACTGGCTGCGGGAGGCGGACCGGGGCTCGACGTGGACGACGTCCGTGTGCACCGGCTCGCTGATCCTGGCCGCCGCGGGCCTGCTGAAGGGCCGCCGGGCCACCTCGCACTGGCTCTACCTCGACCGGCTCCCCGGCTACGGCGTCGAGCCGACGGGGGAGCGGGTCGTCACCGACGGCAAGTACGTCACCGCCGCCGGCGTCTCCTCCGGCATCGACATGGGGCTCACGCTCGTGGGCCGCATGCGGGGCGACCGCGCCGCCCAGTCCGTGCAGCTGATGATCGAGTACGACCCGCAGCCGCCGTACGACGCGGGCTCGCCGGACAAGGCCCCGGCCGACCTCGTCGCCGAGTGGCGGTCCGTCAGGGGCGTCGCCTAGCCGACGGGGCCCGCGGGGTGCTGCGCACCGTGGGGACGGCCGGGAACGGGGGTTCCGGCCGTCCAGGCGAAGCGCGGCTGTCGGCGCTCCAGGAAGGCGGCGGCGCCTTCCGCGCCGTCGCCGCTGATCCGTGCCTGCTCGCTCCAGTGCGCGATGCGGTCCGCCCCGGCCGGGCCGGACGCGAACTCCTTGGCGGCCGCCTGGGTCAGCCGGGACCGGGACGCCAGGATCCGGGCGAACTCCGCGACCCGCTCGTCCAGCGCCTGCGCCGGCCACACCTCGTCCACCAGGCCCGTGCGCAGCGCCCGTCCGGCGTCGATCAGTTCGGCGGAGAAGAGCAGGTACTTGGCGGTCGCGGGGCCGACGAGGTCGACCAGGCGGCGGGTGGAGGAGGCCGCGTAGACGATGCCGAGCCGGGCCGGGGTGATCCCGAAGGAGGAGTCCTCGGTCGCGAAGCGCAGGTCGCAGGCGGCGGCGAGCTGGCAGCCGCCGCCCACGCAGTAGCCGCGCACGGCGGCGAGGGTGGGCTTGGGGAACGCGGCCAGGGCCTCCTCGGCCGCGATCGCCAGGTGCCGGGACGCCTCGCCGCCGTCATCGGTCAGCGACGAGATGTCCGCACCCGCGCAGAACGTGTCGCCCTCGCCGGTCAGCACCAGCACCCGCACGGCCGGGTCGGCCGCGCACCGGTCGAGCAACTCCGGCAGGGCGCGCCACATGTCCGTGGTCATGGCGTTGCGCTTGGCGGGGTTGGTGATGCGGACGGTGGCGGTGGCGTCGGCGACGCTCAGGCGCAGTGCAGGCTCCATGCGCCGGATGCTATCGGGGGCGCGGCGGGCGGCCGGCAGGGGAAGAGGGGGAAGGTGGGAGTCCGGATCGTGCAGTGAAGGAGGGGCGGGACGGCCAGGAACAGTCGCCGATGCGGTCGCGCCACACGTACGCGATCAAATCCCGTCGATAAAGGCCGACTTCTGTTCAGCTTGCCGGTGCGGCCCCCGGGACTCCCAACACTCGACGTGTGCGGTCGAGCCACGGCGAGGGGTTGGTATCGGACATGGAAATCCTCGGGGGCGTCCCGCCCGAGCCGGGCCAGGCGCCCCCGCCCCGGAAGCCGGGCGAGTACGACGGGACCTGGCGGTACACCACGCCCGCCCTCGACTGTTCGGTGCCCCGGGCCCGGCACGCGGTCCGCGACCTGATCCGGCGCCGGCGCGTGCCGCTGCGCGAGGACCTGCTGCACGGGCTGCTGCTCATCGTCTCCGAGCTGGTCACCAATGCCGTCCGGCACGCGGCGCTGCTCTCCCCGGAGGTGGCCGTGGAGGTCTCCATCGGCCCGGAGTGGGTGCGGGTGGCCGTCGAGGACAACCACCCCTACCGGCCCAAGCCGCTGGAGTGCTGCGACGAGGACGAGCCGCGCACGGGCGGCCGCGGCCTGCTGCTCGTCCAGGCGACGGTCGAGGAGGTCGGCGGCCGCTGCGACGTCGAGCACACCGCGGGCGGCGGCAAGGTGGTCTGGGCCGCCCTGCCGCTGCACCCGTGCGCCCCGCCTACCAGCCCGCTGCGGCCCCGGTGACCTCGCGGATGGCCGGCCGTGCGGCGTCCAGCACGGTCGTGAACCACGCGGAGAAGGTGCCCTTCTCCCGCAGCGCGTCGAGCTCGGCCGGGGTGACGAACGCGGTCTGCGCGATCTCCTCCGGGTCCGGGTCCGGCTCGGCCCGCACGGTCCCGACGAAGAGGTGGTTGTACTCCTGCTCGACCAGGCCCGAGGCGGGGTCGGGGTGGTTGTAGCGCACGGTCCCGGCCTCGCGCATCAGCGCCGGGGCCAGGCCCAGCTCCTCGCCCGTGCGGCGGGCGGCCGCGACGAACGGGGGCTCGTCCGGGTAGGGGTGGCCGCAGCAGGTGTTCGACCACACACCGGGGGAGTGGTACTTGCCCAGCGCCCGGCGCTGCAGCAGCAGCCGGCCCCGGTCGTCGAAGAGGAAGACCGAGAACGCGCGATGCAGCCGGCCGGGCGCCACGTGGGCGGAGAGTTTCTCGGCGGTGCCGATGGTCCTGCCGTCCTCGTCGACCAGCTCCAGCATGATCGGTTCAGCGGAGTCGGCGGAAGCGGGCCCCGCGGCGGAGTCGGCGGAGCGGTCCTTGGCTGATGTGATCGGCATTGACCATCCTCATTGTCTGTCTTCGACCCTCAAGTCTGCCGTACGAGATGCCCACGGCGACGACGGATGAGTCCTGACCGCGCCCGCGCGGTCCGGGGCCCGGCCCCCCGGATCAGTGGCAGAGCCCGGCCTCGTGCTCGGCGTGCCCGCTGGGCTCCAGCTGGAAGGTGCAGTGCTCGACGGCGAAGTGCTCGCCGAGGCAGCCCTGCAGGTCGCGCAGTATCTTCTCGTGCCCGGCGGCGTCCAGCGCGGCCGGGTCCACCACGACGTGCGCCGACAGCACCGGCATCCCCGATGTGATCGTCCACACATGGAGGTCGTGCAGGTCCTCCACGCCGGGCAGGGCCATGATGTGCGCCCGCACGTCGTCCATGTCGACGTCCTTGGGCGCCGCCTCCAGCAGCACGTCCAGTGCCTCCCGCAGCAGCTTCAGCGTGCGCGGCACGATCATGAGGCCGATCAGCAGCGAAGCGACGGGGTCGGCCTGCGTCCACCCCGTTGCCATGATCACCAGCGCCGAGACGACCACGGCCAGCGAGCCCAGCGCGTCGGAGAGGACCTCCAGGAACGCCCCGCGCACATTGAGGCTCTCCTTCTGGCCGCGCATCAGCAGCGCCAGCGAGATCAGGTTGGCGACCACGCCCACCAGACCGAAGGCCACCGTCATCCCGCCCGGGACCTCGGTGGGGTTGCGCAGCCGCTCGACCGCCTCGAAGAGGATGAAGCCGCCGACCCCCAGCAGGAGCAGGCAGTTCAGCAGCGCCGCCAGGATCTCGGCGCGGGCGTAGCCGTACGTGCGCCGGCCGCCCGGCGGCCGGTTCGCGAAGTGGATCGCCACCAGCGCCATCGAGACCCCCACCGCGTCCGTGGCCATGTGCCCGGCGTCCGCGAGCAGCGCCAGCGAGCCGGTCAGCGCGCTGCCGACGATCTCGGCGACCAGCACCGTCAGGGTGATGCCCAGCGCGATCCGCAGCCGCCCCTTGTAGGCGGCGGCCGCGGTGCCGCTCGTGCCGGGCGGAGGTCCCCCGTGCGAGTGGCCGTGGTCGTGCCCCGCTCCCATGAATGCCGCCTCCGAAGGTCGTCCGGAACGACCGACGGGCGTCGGCCGAGGCCCAGTGAACTACGGGTGGGGGGTATCGGGCAACGCGGCACTGAACACCGTTGTCATTGCCTCTGACCTGCGGAGATGTCCGCCCCCGGGGGTCAGGGCCGAGGTGCCTGCGGATGGTGCAGGCACCATCCCTCCCAGGCCGAAGTGACCATGCTCAGCAGGTCGTGCCGCGCGCTCCAGCCCAGCTCCCCGGCGATCAGCGCGTTCGACGCCACGACACGCGCCGGATCACCCGGACGGCGTGGCCCGGTCTCGGCCGTCAGTTCGGGGCGGCCGGTGACCTCGCCGATCAGGTCGGCCATCTCCTGCACCGACACGCCGCGCCCGGTGCCCACGTTCAGCGTCAGGTCGCCCGTCCCCGGGCGCTCGGCCAGCCGCCGGGCCGCCGCCAGATGGGCGGTGGCCAGGTCCTCGATGTGGATGTAGTCGCGGACGCAGGTGCCGTCGGGCGTGTCGTAGTCGGTTCCGAAGATCCGCGGGCGCTCCCCGCGGGTGATGCGGTCGAACATCATCGGGATGATGTTGAAGACGCCGGTGTCGGCCAGCTCCGGCCGGGCCGCCCCCGCCACGTTGAAGTAGCGCAGGCAGGCCGTCGAGATCCCGTGCGCGGCCCCCGTCGCCCGCACCAGCCACTCGCCCGCCAGCTTCGTCTCGCCGTAGGGGTTGATCGGCAGGCAGGGCGTCGCCTCCGTGACCAGGTCCACGTCGGGCATGCCGTAGACGGCCGCCGAGGAGGAGAAGACGAAGCTGCGGACGCCGGCCGCGACGACCGCCTCCAGCAGCACCGTCAGGCCGTGCACGTTCTCGCGGTAGTACAGCAGGGGCTTCTCCACCGACTCCCCGACCTGCTTCTTCGCCGCCAGGTGCACCACACCGGTCACACCCAGCTCCGCGAGCGCCCGGTCCAGCACCTCGCGGTCCAGCACCGACCCCACCACCAGCGGGACGCCCTCGGGCAGCCGGGCGGCCACGCCGGAGGAGAGGTCGTCCAGTACGGCGACCCGCTCCCCGGCCTGTGACATCGCCCGCGCCACGTGCGCCCCGATGTACCCCGCTCCGCCTGTGATCAGCCACGTCATGACGGCACCCTATTCCAGCCGGACGACGCGAAACGTTTCCTCCGTCGGAGGGAACCGCCCGCGCCCGCCGGGCGTCCTGCCAGTGACGGGACGCCCGGGTGCACGTGCGGTGAACGGCGTCTTCCGGTGATCCGATAGCCTCTGCCGACGTGCCGTACGCCGCCCCGCGGCCGGGGCCTGGCGCGCCACGCACGCCGCCCGGTCATTCGCGGATCCCAGGCGGCCACGCCAGCTTCCAAGGAGTGAGTTCGTCTGTCGACCGCCATCCTCACCGGCACGCCGCCCGCCGGCTCCTCGCTTGAGGACGACCTGCGGTCCCTGGGCTTCGACGTCCGCCCGGCCCCCGGCCCCGCCGGCGCCGCCGCGGCGCTGGCCGCCGTTCCGGCCGCCGAGCGGGTCGCCCTCGTCGACCACCGCTTCGTGGGCCACGTCCACGCCCTGCGGCTCGCCCTGACCGACCCCCGCTTCCCGGCCGCCGCCGTCACCGGCGCGCTCACCGCGCAGCCGGAGGCGCGCGGTGCGCTCGCCCGCGCGCTGACGGCGCTCGCCGGCCCGGACCGGACGGACGCAGCGGCCGACGGCGTACCGGCCGACGCCCTCGCCGACCGGATCGAGGCCGAGGGCGTCGCCGTGCACCGGCCCGACCTCGGAGTGCTGGTGGCCGCCGTGCCCGAGGACGCGGACGCGCGGGACAAGACGCTGGCCGAGACCGCCGCCGTCGACGACGAGGCCGTCCGGCTGCGCAGCGCCGTGAAGTCCCGCGACGGGTTCTTCACCACCTTCTTCATCAGCCCCTACTCCCGCTACGTCGCCCGCTGGTGCGCGCGCCGCGGCCTCACCCCCAATCAGGTGACGACCGCCTCGCTGCTGACGGCGCTGATCGCGGCCGGCTGCGCGGCCACCGGCACCCGGCCCGGCTTCGTCGCCGCCGGCGTGCTGCTGATCGCCTCGTTCGTGCTGGACTGCACCGACGGCCAGCTCGCCCGCTACTCCCTGCAGTACTCCACGCTCGGCGCCTGGCTCGACGCCACGTTCGACCGGGCCAAGGAGTACGCCTACTACGCGGGCCTGGCCCTCGGCGCCGCCCGCGGCGGCGACGACGTATGGGCCCTCGCGCTCGGCGCGATGGTCCTGCAGACCTGCCGGCACGTCGTCGACTTCTCCTTCAACGAGGCGAACCACGACGCCACCGCGAACACCAGCCCCACCGCCGCCCTCTCCGACAAGCTCGACAGCGTCGGCTGGACCGTCTGGGCGCGGCGCATGATCGTGCTGCCCATCGGCGAGCGCTGGGCGCTGATCGCGGTCCTCACCGCGCTCACCACCCCCCGCGTCGTCTTCGTCGTGCTGCTGATCGGCTGCGCCTTCGCGGCCTGCTACACCACCGCCGGGCGCGTGCTGCGCTCGCTGACCCGCAAGGCCCGCCGCACCGACCGCGCCGCCCAGGCCCTCGCCGACCTCGCCGACTCCGGCCCCCTCGCGGAGCTCGCGAGCCGGACCCTCGGCCGCTCGATGCCCGCCCGCGCCTACAGCGCCCCCCTGTGGGCGGTCATCGCCGCGGCCGTGCTGCTGGCCGGACCGCTGCTCGGCGGCAACGCCGGCACCTGGCGCGCCGTCCTGCAGGCCGTGGCGTACGCCGTCTTCGCGGGCGTCGCCGTCGCCCACCCCCTCAAGGGCCCCCTCGACTGGCTGGTCCCGCCCGTCTTCCGGGCCGCCGAGTACGGGATCGTCCTCGGCCTGGCGGCGCTCTCCGACGCCCCGGGCGCCCTGCCCGCGGCTTTCGGCCTGGTGGCCGCGGTCGCCTACCATCACTACGACACGGTGTACCGCATCCGTGGCGGCACCGGTGCCCCGCCGCACTGGCTGGTGCGGGCGATCGGCGGGCACGAGGGACGGGCCGTGGCGGTCACGGCCGCCGCCGCCCTCTGGCACGGCCGGGGCTTCACCATCGCGCTGACGGTCCTCGCGGCCGCCATCACGCTCCTGGTGCTCAGCGAGAGCATCCGGTTCTGGGTGTCCGCCGGGGCGCCCGCAGTACACGACGAAACAGGAGAACCCGCATGATCGGCCTCGTGCTGGCAGCCGGCGCCGGACGGCGTCTGCGTCCCTACACCGACACCCTGCCCAAGGCTCTGGTGCCGGTCGGCCCCGACGGGGCGGAGGAGTCGCTCACCGTCCTCGACCTGACCCTCGGCAACTTCGCCGAGGTCGGCCTGACCGAGGTCGCGATCGTCGTCGGCTACCGCAAGGAGGCCGTCTACGCGCGCAAGGAGGCGCTGGAGGCCAAGTACGGCCTCAAGCTCACCCTGATCGACAACGACAAGGCCGAGGAGTGGAACAACGCCTACTCCCTGTGGTGCGCCCGTGAGGTCCTCGGCCGCGGTGTGATCCTCGCCAACGGCGACACCGTCCACCCGGTCTCCGTCGAGAAGACGCTGCTCGCCGCCCGCGGCAACGGCCAGAAGATCATCCTGGCCCTCGACACGGTGAAGAACCTCGCCGACGAGGAGATGAAGGTCGTCGTGGACGCCGAGAAGGGCGTCCAGAAGATCACCAAGCTCATGGAGCCCGCCGCCGCCACCGGCGAGTACATCGGCGTCACCCTCATCGAGGCCGAGGCCGCCGCCGAGCTGGCGGACGCCCTCAAGGTCACCTTCGAGCGCGACCCCGACCTGTACTACGAGGACGGCTACCAGGAGCTCGTCAACCGCGGCTTCAAGATCGACACGGCCCCCATCGGCGACGTGAAGTGGGTCGAGATCGACAACCACGACGACCTCGCCAAGGGCCGGGAGATCGCGTGCCAGTACTGACGAGGCTCATCCCCTCGCCGGTCGTCGTCGACATCCGCGCCGGAGCCCTGAACGATCTGGCCTGCGTCCTCGCCGACCAGCGGATCTCCAGCTCCGGCAAGCTCGCCATCGCCATCAGCGGCGGCTCCGGGGCGCAGCTGCGCGAACGGCTCGCCCCGGCGCTGCCCGGCGCCTCCTGGTACGAGGTCGGCGGCGGCACCCTGGACGACGCCATCAGGCTCGGCGACCGCATGAAGAAGGGGCACTACGACGCCGTCGTGGGCCTCGGCGGCGGCAAGATCATCGACTGCGCCAAGTACGCCGCGGCGCGGATCGGCCTGCCGCTGGTCGCCGTCGCCACCAACCTCTCGCACGACGGGCTCTGCTCGCCGGTCGCCACCCTCGACAACGACGCGGGCCGCGGCTCGTACGGCGTGCCGAACCCCATCGCGGTCGTCATCGACCTCGACGTCATCCGCGAGGCGCCGGTGCGCTACGTGCGCTCCGGCATCGGCGACGCGATCTCCAACATCTCCGCCGTCGCCGACTGGGAGCTCGCCCACCGCGAGCGCGGCGAGGGCATCGACGGCCTGGCCGCCGCGATGGCCCGCCAGGCCGGCGAGGCCGTGCTCCGGCACCCCGGCGGCGTCGGCGACGACGGCTTCCTGCAGGTGCTGGCCGAGGGGCTGGTGCTCACCGGCATCTCGATGTCCGTCGCCGGCGACAGCCGCCCCGCCTCGGGCGCCTGCCACGAGATCAACCACGCCTTCGACATCCTCTACCCCAAGCGCGCCGCCAGCCATGGCGAGCAGTGCGGCCTCGGGGCCGCCTTCGCGATGCACCTGCGCGGTGCCCGCGAGGAGTCCGCGCTGATGGTCGAGGTGCTGCGGCGGCACGGCCTGCCCGTGCTGCCCTCCGAGATCGGCTTCACCGACGACGAGTTCGTGCGGGTGGTGGAGTACGCGCCGCAGACCCGCCCCGGGCGGTACACGATCCTTGAGCACCTCGACCTCTCCACCCACCAGATCAGGGACGCCTACGCCGACTATGCACAAACCGTCAGTAGCTGAACTCCGACCGGTCGTCCACCCCGCGGGTGTGAAGGACCGGCGCAGCGGTGAGCACTGGGCCGGCCGCCTGTACATGCGAGAGATCTCGCTGCGCTGCGACCGGTACCTGGTCAACACCCGGATCACGCCCAACCAGCTCACCTACCTGATGACCGTCTTCGGTGTCCTCGCGGCCCCGGCCCTGCTGGTGCCCGGGATCACGGGCGCCGTGCTCGGCGTGCTGATGGTCCAGCTCTACCTGCTGCTCGACTGCATCGACGGCGAGGTCGCCCGCTGGAAGAAGCAGTTCTCGCTCGGCGGCGTGTACCTGGACCGGGTCGGCGCCTACCTGTGCGACGCCGCGGTCCTGGTCGGCTTCGGGCTGCGCGCCGCCGACCTGTGGGGCTCCGGCCGGATCGACTGGCTGTGGGCCTTCCTGGGCACCCTGGCCGCCGTCGGCGCCGTCCTGATCAAGGCCGAGACCGACCTCGTCGGGGTCGCCCGGCACCAGGGCGGGCTCCCGCCGGTCAAGGAGGCGGCGTCCGAGCCGCGCTCGTCCGGCATGGCCCTGGCCCGCAAGGCCGCCGCCGCGCTGAAGTTCCACCGCCTCATCCTGGGGATCGAGGCGTCCCTGCTGATCCTGGTCCTCGCGGTCCTGGACGCGGTCCGGGACGACCTGTTCTTCTCGCGCCTCGGCGTCGCCGTCCTCGCGGGCATCGCGCTCCTGCAGACGGTGCTGCACCTGGTGTCCATCCTCGCGTCGAGCAGGCTGCGATGAGCGCCCCGACCAGAGTCGGCGCGGTCGTCCTGACCATGGGCAACCGCCCCGACGAGCTGCGCGCCCTGCTGGAGTCCGTCGCCCAGCAGACCGGCGAGGCGATCGAGGTCGTCGTCGTCGGCAACGGCTCCCCGCTGCCCGAGCTGAACGTCCCCGGCCTCGCCGTACGGACCGTCGAGCTGCCCGAGAACGTGGGCATCCCGGCCGGCCGCAACGTCGGCATCGAGGCGTTCGGCCCCGGCGGCCGCGACGTGGACGTCCTGCTCTTCCTCGACGACGACGGACTGCTGCCGAACCGGGACACGGCCCAGCTGTGCCGGGAGGCGTTCGCCGCCGACCCGGAGCTGGGGATCATCAGCTTCCGCATCGCCGACCCCGACACCGGCGTCACCCAGCGTCGCCACGTGCCGCGGCTGCGGGCGTCCGACCCGATGCGCTCGTCGCGCGTGACGACCTTCCTCGGCGGCGCCAACGCGGCCCGCACCCGGGTCTTCGCCGACGTCGGCGGACTGCCGGACGAGTTCTTCTACGCGCACGAGGAGACCGACCTCGCCTGGCGGGCCCTCGACGCGGGCTGGATGATCGACTACCGGTCGGACATGGTCCTGCACCACCCCACCACGGCCCCCAGCCGGCACGCCGTCTACCACCGGATGGTGGCCCGCAACCGGGTCTGGCTGGCCCGCCGGAACCTTCCGGCACCGCTGGTCCCCGTCTACGTCGGGGTGTGGCTGCTGCTGACCCTGGCCCGCCGCCCGTCGCTGCCCGCGCTGCGCGCGTGGTTCGGCGGCTTCCGGGAGGGCTGGACGACGCCCTGCGGTCCGCGCCGCCCCATGAAGTGGCGTACCGTGTGGCGCCTGACCCGACTGGGTCGCCCGCCCGTGATCTGACAAGCTCTTGTCTGAGAGCACCGGGCGCGAACCGGGGCCCGGCCCCGGCAGCGCACCTTGAGGACGAAAGTGTCAATTGTGAGCGAGACAACGCACGACAGTGCGGTCGCCATGAGTGCCCCGCCGTCACCCGACGACGGTCTGCCCGCCGCCGAGCTGGCCAGGAAGTACGGGCTCGCGGTGAGCGGTGCCCGGCCGAGCCTGCCGGAGTACGCGCGGCAGCTGTGGGACCGGCGGCACTTCATCATCGCCTTCTCCCGGGCGAAGATGACCGCCCAGTACAGCCAGGCCAAGCTGGGCCAGGTCTGGCAGGTGGCCACCCCCCTGCTGAACGCCACGGTGTACTTCCTGATCTTCGGCCTGCTGATGCAGCAGGGCAAGGACATGGGGATCCGCAACTACATCCCCTTCCTGGTGACGGGGATCTTCGTCTTCACCTTCACGCAGAGCTCGGCGATGGCCGGCGTGCGCTCGATCGCGGGCAACCTGGGGCTGGTGCGCGCCCTGCACTTCCCGCGGGCGGCGCTGCCGATCTCCTTCGCGCTCCAGCAGCTCCAGCAGCTGCTGCTCTCGATCTGCGTGCTGTTCGTCTTCCTGCTCGGCTTCGGCCACATGCCCGCGCTGTCGTGGGTGCTGATCGTCCCGGTGCTGGTGCTGCAGTTCCTCTTCAACACCGGCCTGGCGATGGTCCTGGCCCGGATGGGCAGCAAGACGCCCGACCTGGCGCAGCTGCTGCCGTTCCTCACCCGCACGTGGATGTACGCGTCCGGCGTGATGTACAGCCTGTCCACGGCGCTGGAGAAGACGCACGCGCCGAAGTGGGTCGCCGACCTGCTGGCCGCCAACCCGGCCGCCGTCTACATCGACCTCATGCGCTGGGCGCTGATCGACGACCGCAGCCACATCCACCTGCCGCCGCACGTGTGGGTGCTGGCGGTCGGCTGGGCGCTCGTCGTGGGCGTCGGTGGTTTCGTGTACTTCTGGAAGGCTGAGGAGAAGTACGGCCGTGGCTGATCAGAACACCGGGACCGAGGCGTCCGCACCCCTGCCCACCGTGATCGCGGACGACGTCCACATCGTCTACCGCGTCTACGGCGGCAACACCGGCCGCGGCAGTGCGACCGCCGCCCTGAACCGGATCGTCAAGCGCAAGCCCGGCGCGGGCGTGCGCGAGGTGCACGCGGTCAAGGGGGTGAGCTTCACCGCCTACCGGGGCCAGGCCATCGGCCTGATCGGCTCCAACGGCTCGGGCAAGTCCACCCTGCTCAAGGCGGTCGCCGGGCTGCTGCCCACCGAGCGCGGCAAGATCTACACCGACGGCCAGCCCTCGCTGCTGGGCGTGAACGCCGCCATGATGAACGACCTCACGGGCGAGAAGAACGTGATGCTCGGCGGTCTGGCCATGGGCATGTCGCGCGAGCAGATCCGCGAGCGCTACCAGGACATCGTCGACTTCTCCGGCATCAACGAGAAGGGCGACTTCATCACGCTCCCCATGCGGACCTACTCCTCCGGCATGGCGGCCCGGCTGCGGTTCTCCATCGCGGCGGCCAAGGACCACGACGTGCTGATGATCGACGAGGCGCTGGCCACCGGCGACCGGTCCTTCCAGAAGCGCTCCGAGGAGCGCATCCGC
Source organism: Streptomyces cinnamoneus (assembly GCF_014650495.1). Taxonomy (GTDB): domain Bacteria; phylum Actinomycetota; class Actinomycetes; order Streptomycetales; family Streptomycetaceae; genus Streptomyces; species Streptomyces cinnamoneus. The sequence goes on from NZ_BMVB01000010.1 coordinate 223,010, forward strand.
GAGCTGCGCAAGGAGGCCGGCACGGTCTTCCTGGTCAGCCACAACAACAGGTCGATCCGCGACACGTGCGACCGGGTGCTGTGGCTGGAACGCGGTGAGCTGCTGATGGACGGCCCCACGGACGAGGTGGTCCGGGCCTACGAGCGGGAGACGGCCCGGTAACGGATCCGCAGCCGGCGCTCCCCGGGAGCACCGGGGAGACCACCGGCCGCACGAGGCCCCCGTAGGAGCGCAGCGACGGGGGCCTTGACCGTTCCGTGACGATCAACTCGCTTATTGTCAGGGTTGATTCGGGCCGTGCGTGGCATTGTAAGGATCAAGCACGTACCCCGGCGGACGTCGGACACTTGTACGGCGTACGCTGTAGCGTGCTCTTTTGCGGCTGTTTGTGGCGGGGCATGGCGATACTCGCGGATCCCCGCCGCCGAGGTGCACGGGGGAGGCTCGAAGAGGAGCCCGGGGGGACGGCCCCGCCCTGCGGCGTGTCCGAAATAGGATGTTCTGGGTCGGCAGTGTAGAACGGGAGATGTGACGGCAATGGCTGCAAAGGCTACGGGGCCTGACCAGATCAGAGACGCGTACGCCGTCCCCGGTCCGGGCAGCCCGCGATGACCGCGGGGACGGACGCGCACGCGCGCGCCGTGCTCGACAAGGCCGCGCACGAGAACTTCCCCGTGGCACCCTTCTTCGTGCCGCGCGCCTGGCGTGCCGACCTCATGGCGGTCTACGGCTACGCCCGCCTCGTCGACGACATCGGCGACGGCGACCTCGCCCCCGGTGGCCGCGACGCCGAGCTGCTCGGGCTGGACCGCGAGCAGACGGACGACCGCCTCGCCATGCTCGACGCCTTCGAGGCGGACCTGCGGCGCGTCTTCGACACCACCGGCACCGGCCCCCGCCACCCGCTGCTGCTCCGCCTGCGTCCGACCGTCCGCCGGTGCGGTCTGACCCCCGAGCCCTTCCTCGGCCTGATCGAGGCGAACCGCCAGGACCAGCGGGTACGCCGCTACGGCCATTACGACGAGCTGCTCGCCTACTGCGAGCTGTCCGCCAACCCCGTCGGCCGCCTCGTCCTCGGCATCACCGGCACCGCAAGCCCCGAGCGGATCCGCCGCTCGGACGCGGTCTGCACCGCCCTGCAGATCGTCGAACACCTACAGGACGTCGCCGAGGACCTCCGGCGCGACCGCATCTACCTCCCCGCCGACGACATGGCGCGCTTCCGCGTCACGGAGTCCGATCTCGCCCGGACGACCGGCAGCGCATCGGTGCGCGCGCTGGTCGCGTTCGAGGCGGAACGCGCCGGGAACCTGCTGAATGAAGGCACCCCCCTGGTGGGTAGCGTCCACGGCAGGCTGAAGCTGTTGCTCGCGGGATTCGTGGGCGGAGGGAGGGCCGCACTCCGGGCGGTCGCCGCCGCCGGACACGACGTTCTCCCCGGACCGCCCAAGCCCACCAAGCTCAGCTTGCTGCGCGAGGTGGCGGCGACATTGCGAAGAGAGGGGTGAGCGGGACCGTGAACGGAACGCCACACGCGTCCGCACCGGTACTCGCCGCGTACAGCTACTGCGAGGCCGTCACCGGACAGCAGGCCGGAAACTTCAGCTACGGCATCAGGCTGCTGCCCGCGGCCAAGCGACGGGCCATGTCGGCCCTGTACGCCTTCTCGCGGCGCGTCGACGACATCGGTGACGGACCCCTGGACCCGGAGTCCAAGCGGCTGCGACTGGAAGAGGCCCGCACGACGCTCGACCGCATCAGGGAGGGCGCCGTCGACGAGGACGACACCGACCCGGTGGCCGTCGCGCTCGCGCACGCCGTGCGCCGCTTCCCCATTCCCATCGGCGGCCTCGACGAACTGATCGACGGCGTTCAGATGGACGTACGCGGCGAGAGCTACGAGACGTGGGACGACCTGGCCCGGTACTGCCGCTGCGTCGCCGGCGCCATCGGCCGGCTCTCGCTCGGCGTCTTCGGCACGGTGCCCGGTGCCCGCGACACCGCGCGCGCCCCGGAGTACGCCGACACGCTCGGCCTGGCGCTGCAGCTCACCAACATCCTGCGCGACGTCCGCGAGGACGCGGCCAACGGCCGCACCTACCTGCCCGCGGAGGACCTCGCCAAATTCGGCTGCTCCGCCGGCTTCCACTCGCCCCGGCCCCCGGCCGGGGCCGACTTCACCGGGCTGGTGCACTTCGAGGTGCGCCGGGCCCGCGCCCTGTTCGCCCAGGGCATGAAGCTGCTGCCCATGCTCGACCGGCGCAGCGGCGCCTGCGTCGCCGCCATGTCCGGCATCTACCGCCGGCTGCTGGACCGCATCGCCGAGGAGCCGCAGGCCGTGCTGCGCGGCCGGGTCTCCCTCCCGGGCCGCGAGAAGGCGTTCGTCGCCGTGCGCGGACTGTCCGGCTACGACGCCCGCAGCGTCCACCGGCAGACCGCCAGGGGGCGCGCTTGATGTCCCCCCTGCACACGGGCACCGGCCGTCGTCCCGACGGGAAGCGGCGCGCAACCCTCCACCCGGTCCGCGCGTCCCTGACAACAGCCGAGGGGGAGGGCGCATGACGGCACGTACGACGACCCGGCCCGACCGGCTCCGCACAGACGAGGCAGGCCGCCCCGACGGGGCGGCCGCGGTGGTGATCGGGGGCGGGCTCGCCGGCATCACGGCCGCGCTGGAGCTCGCCGACGCCGGCCTCGACGTCACCCTCCTGGAGGGCCGGCCCCGCCTCGGCGGGCTCGCCTTCTCCTTCCGCCGCGGCGAGCTGACCATCGACAACGGCCAGCACGTCTACCTGCGCTGCTGCACCGCCTACCAGTGGTTCCTCGACCGGCTGGACGCCCGCCACCTCGCCCCGCTGCAGGACCGGCTCGACGTGCCCGTCCTCGACGTCGGCCACCCCTCGGGGCGCCCGCGCCTGGGCCGGCTGCGCCGCACCGCCCTGCCCGTGCCGCTGCACCTCGCGGCCAGCCTGGCCACCTACCCGCACCTCTCGCTCGCCGAGCGCGCCAAGGTCGGCCGGGCAGCCCTCGCCCTGCGTGGCCTGGACCCGGCGGACCCGGCCCTGGACGGCGTGGACTTCGCCACCTGGCTGCGCCGCCACGGCCAGTCGCCGCGCACCGTCGAGGCCCTGTGGGACCTCGTCGGCATCGCCACCCTCAACGCCACCGCCGACCAGGCATCGCTGGGGCTGGCCGCCATGGTCTTCAAGACCGGCCTGCTCTCCGAGCCCGGCGCCGCCGACATCGGCTGGGCCCACGTCCCCCTGGGCGAGCTGCACGACACCCGGGCCCGCGCCGCCCTCGACGCCGCCGGCGTCCGCACCGCGCTGCGCACCCGCGCGACCCGGATCACCCCGAGGGCGGACGGCGGCTGGCACGTGGACGCCGAAGCCGGGCCCGGCACCACCGAGCGCCTCGACGCCGACGCCGTCGTGCTCGCCGTGCCGCAGCGCGAGAGCCACGGCCTGCTGCCCGAGGGCGCCCTCGACGACCCGGACCGGCTGCTGGACATCGACACCGCGCCCATCCTCAACCTGCACGTCGTCTACGACCGCACCGTCCTGCGGCAGCCCTTCTTCGCCGCGCTCGGCAGCCCGGTGCAGTGGGTCTTCGACCGCACCGACTCCTCCGGGCTCGCCGCGCGCGGCGGCACGGGCCAGTACCTGGCCGTGTCGCAGTCGGCGGCACAGGACGACATCGACCGGCCGGTCGCCGAGCTGCGCGAGCGCTACCTGCCCGAGCTGGAGCGACTGCTGCCCGCCGCGCGCGACGCGGTCGTCGAGGACTTCTTCGTCACCCGCGAGCGGACGGCCACGTTCGCTCCCACCCCGGGCGTCGGCCGGCTGCGGCCGCCCGCCCCCACGAACGCGCCCGGCCTCCACCTGGCCGGTGCGTGGACCGCCACGGGCTGGCCCGCGACCATGGAGGGCGCGGTGCGCAGCGGTCTGAGCGCCGCCGGCGCCGCGCTCTTCGAGCTCGGCCGGCCGCACCGGGATCCCTTGCGGGAGGCGGCGGTATGAACCAGCGAGCCTTCAAAGGCGCGCGTTCCGCGAACGGGGCGCGCGCGAGCACGACCACCAGAGGAGAGACCGTGACATCGGCGATCCCAGCTGTCGACACCGCAGGCGTCAGTGCCCTGCTGGAGCGCGGACGGACGCTTGCCACGCCGGTGCTGCGTGCCGCCGTCAACCGGCTCGCGGCACCCATGGACACCGTCGCCGCCTACCACTTCGGCTGGATCGACGCCGAAGGCCGGCCGGCGCACGGCGACAGCGGCAAGGCCATCCGGCCCGCCCTCGCGCTGCTCTCGGCCGAGGCCGCGGGCAGAGCGCCCGAGGTGGGCGTCCCCGGCGCCGTCGCCGTCGAGCTCGTGCACAACTTCTCGCTGCTGCACGACGACCTGATGGACGGCGACGAGCAGCGCCGCCACCGCGACACCGTCTGGAAGGCGTACAGCCCGGCGCAGGCCATCCTCGTCGGCGACGCGCTCTTCGCGCTGGCCAACGAGGTGCTGCTGGAGCTCGGCACCGTCGAGGCGGGCCGGGCGACCCGCCGGCTGACCACCGCCACCCGCAAGCTCATCGACGGCCAGGCCCAGGACATCTCCTACGAGCACCGCGAGCGCGTCACCGTGGCCGAGTGCCTGGAGATGGAGGGCAACAAGACCGGCGCGCTGCTGGCCTGCGCGGTGTCCATCGGCGCGGTCCTCGGCGGCGCCGACGACCGTACGGCCGACGCCCTGGAGGCGTACGGCTACCACCTCGGCCTGGCCTTCCAGGCGGTCGACGACCTCCTCGGCATCTGGGGCGACCCGGAGACCACCGGCAAGCAGACCTGGAGCGACCTGCGGCAGCGCAAGAAGTCCCTCCCGGTGGTCGCCGCCCTCGCGGCGGGCGGCTCCGCCTCCGAGCGGCTGGCCGGCATCCTCGCCGCCGACGCCAAGCTGAGCGACGCCCAGCTGGCCGACTTCGACGAGGAGGAGTTCGCCACCCGCGCGGCGCTCATCGAGGAGGCGGGCGGCCGGGAGTGGACCTCCGAGGAGGCCCGCCGCCAGCACGCCACCGCCATCGAGGCGCTGAGCGCGGTCGACATGCCCGAAGAGGTCCGGGCCCAGCTGATCGCACTCGCGGACTTCGTCGTCGTACGGAAGAGTTGACCGTTATCGACCCGATCTAGCCCTCGCGGTCGCCGGCCGGTGTCCCTTGTGCGGCACCGGCCGACGGAAGCCCCCCAGTACGGCAGTCACAGCAGTACGGCAGAGAAGAAACTCACTGCATTAGGGGAAGCCATGACAGCGACGACCGACGGCGCCGGGGCCTTCCCGCCCCGCGCAGCCGAGGCCGGCCACAGCACAACCGTTCTGCCTCCGGCCGCGGCGGCCGACGGGCCGAAGCCCCGTGACGCCGCGGAGCGGGCCGCCTCCCGCGCCGTCGAGCACCTGCTGTCCCGCCAGGACGAGGCGGGCTGGTGGAAGGGCGACCTGGAGACCAACGTCACCATGGACGCCGAGGACCTCCTGCTCCGCCAGTTCCTCGGCATCCAGGACGAGCGGACCACCGCGGCCGCCGCCCGCTTCATCCGCTCCCGGCAGCACCCCGACGGCACCTGGGCCACCTTCCACGGCGGCCCCGCGGAGCTCTCCGCCACCATCGAGGCGTACGTCGCCCTGCGGCTCGCCGGGGACGCCCCCTCCGCCCCGCACATGACCGCCGCCGCCGAATGGGTCCGCGCCCGGGGCGGCATCGCCGCCGCCCGCGTCTTCACCCGGATCTGGCTGGCGCTCTTCGGCTGGTGGCGGTGGGAGGACCTGCCCGAGCTGCCGCCGGAGCTCATGTACGTGCCCAAGCAGTTCCCGCTCAACATCTACGACTTCGGCTGCTGGGCCCGGCAGACCATCGTGCCGCTCACCGTCGTCTCCGCGCTGCGCCCCGTACGGCCGGCGCCCTTCTCCCTCGACGAGCTGCACACCGACCCGCGCAACCCCGCGCCGCCGCGCCCCCTGGCCCCGGCCACCAGCTGGGACGGCCTCTTCCAGCGCCTGGACAAGGCGCTGCACCTCTACCACCGCTTCCCCTTCCGCCCGCTGCGCCGGGCCGCGCTGGGCGCGGCCGCCCGCTGGATCATCGAGCGCCAGGAGAACGACGGCTGCTGGGGCGGCATCCAGCCACCGGCCGTCTACTCCGTCATCGCCCTCCACCTCCTGGGCTACGACCTGGACCACCCCGTCCTGCGCGCCGGGCTGGAGTCGCTGGACCGTTTCGCCGTGTGGCACGAGGACGGCCCGGACGGCGCCCCGGTCCGGATGATCGAGGCGTGCCAGTCCCCGGTGTGGGACACCTGCCTGGCCACCATCGCCCTGGCCGACGCGGGCGTGCCCCCCGACCACCCGGCGCTCGTCAAGGCCGCCGACTGGATGCTGGACGAGCAGATCCTGCGCAGCGGCGACTGGGCGGTGCGCAGGCCCGAACTCCCGCCGGGCGGCTGGGCGTTCGAGTTCCACAACGACCAGTATCCCGACATCGACGACACCGCCGAGGTGATCCTCGCGCTCAAGCGCGTCCGCCACCCCGACCCCGAGCGGGTCGAGGAGGCGGTGCGCCGGGCCGCCCGCTGGACGGTGGGGATGCAGTCGAGGAACGGCGCGTGGGGCGCCTTCGACGCCGACAACACCAGCCCGTTCCCCAACCGGCTGCCGTTCTGCGACTTCGGCGAGGTCGTCGACCCGCCGTCGGCCGACGTCACCGCGCACGTCGTCGAGATGCTGGCGGCCCTCGGCAAACAGCACCACCCCCGCGCCCGGCGCGGCATCGAGTGGCTGCTGGCCGAGCAGGAGGAGTGCGGCGCCTGGTTCGGCCGCTGGGGCGTCAATTACGTCTACGGCACCGGCTCCGTGGTGCCCGCCCTCGTCGCCGCCGGGCTGCCCGCCTCCCACCCCGCGATCCGGCGGGCCGTGACCTGGCTGCGGGAGGTGCAGAACGAGGACGGCGGCTGGGGCGAGGACCTGCGCTCCTACCGGGACCGCGAGTGGGCCGGCCGCGGCGCCTCCACCGCCTCGCAGACCGCCTGGGCGCTGCTGGCCCTGCTGGCGGCGGGGGAGCGGGACCACGAGGCCGTCGAGCGGGGCGTCGCCTGGCTGGCCGCGACCCAGGCCGAGGACGGCTCCTGGGACGAGCCGTTCTTCACCGGCACCGGCTTCCCCTGGGACTTCTCCATCAACTACCACCTGTACCGCCAGGTGTTCCCGCTCACCGCCCTCGGCCGCTACCTGCACGGCGGGCCCTGCCCGCCCGAACGGCTGGAGGTCTGATGACCCCGGGCACGGGCCGCTTCGCCCCCGCACCGCTGCTGGTCGCCTGCGCGCTCGGCATCGAGCGCCTGGCGCTGCGCGGCGGCCCCGGCGGCGGAGGCAGGCCCGTGGCCGTGCTGCGCACCGGCATGGGCCCGCTCGCCGCGGAACGTGCCGTGACCCGGGCCCTCGGCGACGGCACGGTCCGCAGCGACGCGGCCGTGATCGCCACCGGCTTCTGCGCCGGCCTGGCCCCGGGGATGCACCCCGGCGACCTCGTCGTCGCCGACGAGACGCGCGACGCGGCCGGCAGCACGCAGTGCACCGGCGTCGAGCTGCTCGCCAAGGAGCTGGCGCGCGTGGCGCCCCGGCGCGTCATCCACACCGGTCCGCTGGTCGGCTCCGACCACGTCGTGCGCGGCGCGGAGCGCGCGGCCCTGCACGCCGCGGGCGCACTCGCGGTGGACATGGAATCCGCCGCCACGCTCCGAAGCGCCGCACGGGCGGGAATGCGCCCGGTTGCGGCCGTAAGAGTGGTCGTGGACGCTCCAGAACATGAACTGGTGCGAATCGGGACCTTGCGGGGTGGAATATCAGCTTTCCGTGTGCTGCGCACCGTCCTTCCGGCTTTTTTCGAATGGCACCGTTCTTTGCTGCTCCCCAGGAGGTGAGCTAGATGGCCATGCCGCTCCGTCAGACCATCCGGGTCGGGACCTACCTGTTTGAACAGAAGCTGCGTAAGCGGGACAAGTTCCCGTTGATCGTCGAGCTGGAGCCGCTCTTCGCCTGCAACCTCAAATGCGAGGGCTGCGGCAAGATCCAGCACCCGGCCGGCGTGCTCAAGCAGCGCATGCCCGTCGCCCAGGCGGTCGGGGCGGTGCTGGAGTCCGGCGCGCCCATGGTGTCGATCGCCGGCGGAGAGCCGCTGATGCACCCCCAGATCCATGAGATCGTGCGCCAATTGGTGGAACGGAAGAAGTACGTCTTCCTCTGCACCAACGCCCTGCTGATGCGGAAGAAAATGGAGAAGTTCACGCCCTCCCCGTATTTCGCGTTCGCGGTGCACATCGACGGGCTGCGCCAGCGGCACGACGAGTCCGTGGCGAAGGAGGGCGTATTCGACGAAGCGGTGGAGGCCATCAAGGAGGCCAAGCGGCGCGGCTTCCGGGTCACCACCAACTCGACCTTCTTCAACACCGACACCCCGCAGACCATCATCGAGGTGCTCAATTTCCTCAATGACGACCTGCAGGTCGACGAAATGATGATTTCGCCCGCCTACGCCTACGAGAAGGCCCCCGACCAGGAGCACTTCCTCGGCGTCGAGCAGACCCGCGAGCTCTTCAAGAAGGCGTTCGCCGGCGGCAACCGCCGCCGCTGGCGGCTCAACCACAGCCCGCTCTTCCTCGACTTCCTCGAAGGCAAGGCGGACTTCCCCTGCACCGCCTGGGCCATCCCCAACTACTCCCTCTTCGGCTGGCAGCGCCCCTGCTACCTGATGAGCGACGGCTACGTCCCCACGTACCGGGAGCTGATCGAGGACACCGATTGGGAGAAGTACGGGCGCGGCAAGGACCCCCGGTGCGCCAACTGCATGGCCCATTGCGGCTACGAGCCCACGGCCGTCCTGGCCACCATGGGGTCGCTGAAGGAGTCGCTGCGCGCCGCCCGTGAGACCGTCACCGGAAACCGGGGCTGACCGTCATGGCCACGACGGAGCCGGTCTCCCTCGGGCTCCCCGACGTCCCCGCCCGCCTCGCGGTGCGCCGCCCCTCGCGGCGCATCCAGGTGGGGCCGGTGGCGGTCGGCGGGGACGCGCCGGTGTCGGTGCAGTCGATGACGACGACGGTCACGGCCGACGTCGGCGCGACGTTGCAGCAGATCGCCGAGCTGACGGCGGCCGGCTGCCAGATCGTCCGGGTGGCGTGTCCGTCGCAGGACGACGCCGACGCGCTGCCGGTCATCGCGAAGAAGTCCCAGATCCCGGTGATCGCGGACATCCACTTCCAGCC
>NZ_BMVB01000011.1:0-52319 GCF_014650495.1 Streptomyces cinnamoneus
GCGTGCGTGCTGGGGGCGCCTCCCAGCGGTAGCTGGGGGAGTCGCGGGCCAGGCGGGACTTTGCGGACACGGCCTAGCCCGCGGGGCTTTCGTCCTCGAACGCCGGACGGGCTGTTCTTCGGCCCGTCCGGCTCTTTGAGTACCAGGGCAAGCCCGGCCCCCCGCCCTAGTGCCGGATCAGCAGGAACACGGCCCCCGCCACCAACGCCAGCACGATCGCCGCCACCCCGTACACCAGCCGGTTCTCCCGCAGCACCGGCACGTGGTGGTCCACCGAGTACCGCCCCGGCCCCGTCAGCGCCAAAGCCGTGGCCGACAAGGCGACCAAAAGGGTGAATTCCACCCCCTTCGGCAGGAAGAACCCGCCGTCCCACGTCACGCCCAGCGCGTTGACCATCGTGCCCAGCACCGCCGCGGCCGCCAGCGGCGTCAGCAGCCCCAGGGCGAGCCCCAGGCCGCCCAGCGTCTCGCTGAGCCCGGCGATGACGGCCATCGCCTTCGGCGCCGGATAGCCCAGCGCGGCGAAGCCCTTCGCGACGCCGTCGATCCCGGGCCCGTCGAACCAGCCGAACAGCTTCTGCGTGCCGTGTCCCACCATGATGATGCCGAGCATGAGGCGCAGCAGCAGGAGTCCCAGCGAGACGCCCGTGTCCGCTCCCGCCGGCGGTGCGCCGCCGCGGTCGCCGTACGCATAGGTTCCGCTGCGGTAAGCCATGATGGGCACCTTTCTCCGGATCCCTGGATCCCCCCGGACGGCCCCCGAGCCTCTAGATTCCCAGTGTCCCCTTCTGCAGCTTCGCCAGCGCGTCCTCGCCGCCGTCCAGCTCCACCGTGGCGGCGTCCTGGCGGCCGAAGGCGAAGAGGGTCAGCTCCCCGGGCTCCCCGGTGACCGTCACCACGGGCGTGCCCCGGCGGGCGACCGCCGTGCGGCCGTCGGGCCGGCGCAGCACCAGCCCCACCGGTGCCTTGCGCCCCAGCAGTCGTGCCGTCCGCTCCAGCCGGCTCCACAGCGCGTCCGCGAAGACCGGGTCCAGGGTGCGCGGCGACCACTCGGGCTGGGCGCGGCGCACGTCCTCGGTGTGGACGAAGAACTCGACGGTGTTGGCCGCCTCGTCGACCTGCTTGAGGGCGTACGGCGACAGGCGCGGCGGGCCGGTGCGGATGAGCTGGATCAGCTCCTCGTACGGCTTCCCCGCGAACTCCGCCTGTACGCGCTCCAGGCGGGCGGCCAGCGGCTTGAAGACGATGCCGGCCGCCGCGTCGGAGCGCCGCTCGCGCACCACGACGTGCGCGGCCAGATCGCGGGAGCGCCAGCCGGCGCACAGCGTGGGCGCGTTGGGGCCCACGGTCTCCAACAGGTCGGCGAGGAGCAGACGTTCGCGCTGGGCGTGAGTTGACATGGCGTCAGCCTACGGCCGCGCCCCCCGGCGGGGCCACGCCCACCCGGCCCAGGCGTGTTGGCATCCCTGGCAGCAAGCTGCGACCGCGGCCCCCGGCCGCCCGCGAGGGGGCAGAATGGGGCCATGACCGGCAACGCCCCCTCCTCCGGCCCCTCGGCCGGCTCCGCTCTCGACCCCGCCATCGCCGCCCGCCTCAAGCGCAGCGCCGACGGCCTGGTCCCCGCCATCGCCCAGCAGTACGACACCGGCGAGGTGCTCATGCTCGGCTGGATGGACGACGAGGCACTGCACCGCACCCTCACCACCGGCCGCTGCACCTACTGGAGCCGCAGCCGCCGGGAGTACTGGGTCAAGGGCGACACCTCCGGGCACGCGCAGCACGTGAAGTCCGTGGCCCTGGACTGCGACGGGGACACCCTCCTGGTGAAGGTCGACCAGGTCGGCCCGGCGTGCCACACGGGCACCCGCACCTGTTTCGACGCCGACACCCTCCCGCTGGGACAGTAGGCTCCGCTGCCATGGCTGCCACGTCCGCATCTGTCGCCCACGGGTCCGGCGGGGATGTCACCCCCGACGCCGACACCTTCCGCACGCTGGCGAAGGACCGCCGGGTCATCCCGGTCACCCGCCGCTTCCTCGTCGACGGGGACACCCCCGTCGGCCTCTACCGCAAGCTCGCCGCCGAACGGCCCGGAACGTTCCTCCTGGAATCCGCGGAGAACGGCCGGACCTGGTCCCGCTACTCCTTCATCGGCGTCCGCAGCGCCGCCACCCTCACCGTGCGCGAGGGGGAGGCCCACTGGCTGGGCACCCCGCCCGTGGGCGTGCCCACCACGGGTGACCCGCTGGCCGCCCTGAAGACCACGGTGGAGGCCCTGCACACCCCGCGCGACCTCATCGAGGGCGCCGGACTGCCGCCCTTCACCGGCGGCATGGTGGGGTACCTCGGCTACGACATCGTCCGCCGCCTGGAGCGGATCGGCGAGCACCCCGGCGGTGCCGACGGCCTGGACCTGCCCGAGCTGACCATGCTGCTCACCTCCGACCTCGCCGTCCTCGACCACTGGAACGGCACCGTCCTGCTGATCGCCAACGCGATCAACCACAACGACCTGTCGACCGGCGTCGACGAGGCGTACGCCGACGCCGTCGCGCGCCTCGACGCGATGGCCGCCGACCTGTGCCGCCCGGTCCCCACCGACCCCACCGCCCTGCCGCCCTCGGAGCTGCCGGAGTACACCGCCCGCTGGGGCGGCCCCGACTACATGGCGGCCGTGGACGACATCAAGGAGCGCATCCGCGCGGGCGAGGCGTTCCAGGTCGTGCCCTCGCAGCGGTTCGAGACGCCCTGCACGGCCTCCGCGCTGGACGTCTACCGCGTGCTGCGGGCGACGAACCCGAGCCCGTACATGTACCTGTTCCGCTTCGACGGGTTCGACGTCGTCGGCTCCAGCCCCGAGGCGCTGGTCAAGGTCGAGGACGGGCGGGCGATGGTGCACCCCATCGCCGGCACCCGCCCGCGCGGGGCCACCCCGCAGGAGGACGCGGCGCTCGCCGAGGAGCTGCTGGCCGACCCCAAGGAGCGCGCCGAGCACCTGATGCTCGTCGACCTCGGCCGCAACGACCTCGGCCGGGTCTGCCGGCCCGGCAGCGTCGAGGTCGTCGACTTCATGGCGATCGAGCGCTACAGCCACGTGATGCACATCGTCTCCACGGTCACCGGCCGGCTGGCCGAGGGCCGCACGGCCTTCGACGTGCTCACCGCCTGCTTCCCGGCCGGCACCCTCTCCGGGGCCCCCAAGCCCCGGGCCATGCAGATCATCGAGGAGCTGGAGCCCACCCGGCGCGGCCTCTACGGCGGCTGCGTCGGCTACCTCGACTTCGCGGGGGACTCCGACACCGCCATCGCCATCCGCACCGCGCTCCTGCGCGACGGCACCGCCTACGTCCAGGCGGGCGCCGGCGTCGTCGCCGACTCCGACCCGGCCGCCGAGGACGCCGAATGCCGCAACAAGGCGGCGGCCGTCCTCAGGGCGGTGAACACGGCGAACCGCCTCGGCCGGCCGGGGCACTAGGTCGGCCGTACCCCACGGGGGCGTACGGCCGACGTACGCCCCCGTGGGCGCGGCCCCCGGCCGACAGGGGATAGTGGTAACCGTGAGCGCAGCCGTACCCCATCCCCGCCCCGCCGCCGCCCCGCACTCCGCGGGCGGCGCCCGACGCAGCGTCGCCGTCGCCCTCCTGCTGAGTGCGGCCGGCGCCGCGCTCGTCCTGCTGGCCGGCGGCCGCACCTGGTCCGAGGGCACCGCCCCCGTCGCCGAGGGCAGCAGCGTCCCGGAGCACGCCAGCGGCCAGGACGTCACCGCCCTGCCCGGCGCCCTGGCCATCGTCGCCCTCGCCGCCCTGGTCGCCGTCTTCGCCGTGCGCGGCGCCGGCCGCACGCTGGTGTCCGTGCTGCTCGCACTGAGCGGCGCCGGCATCGTCGTCGCCGCGCTCACCGGCGCCGACGACACCGCCGCCCTGGAGGAGAAGGCCGCCAAGGTCTCCGGCCTCACCCGCGCCTCCATCGAGAACGTCGGCCACACCGCCTGGCCCTGGGTCGCCGTCGCCGGCGGCGTCCTGCTGCTCCTGGCCGGACTGCTCGCCCTGCGCTACGGCCGTCACTGGCCCGCCATGTCCGGCCGCTACGAGCGCGAGGGCGCGCCCCGCCCCCGCCGCACCCGGACCGCCCCCGACCCGGACCGCCCCGAGGAGCTGTGGAAGGCCCTCGACCGCGGCGAGGATCCCACGGGCGGAACCGGCCGGTGACACACGGCCAACCCCGGCGCACGGCGGCCCGGGGCGTCGGGGAGAATGACCCCGAGCGATCTCTGCGCCCGCAGGCGCGTCACAGCAACGAGGAGTCAACTCATGTCGGCTAGCGACCACGGCCACACCCCTGCCGCCTGGACCGGCGTCACCATCGCCTTCATCGGCTTCTGCATCTCGGGCGCGTTCGTCGTGATGGCGAAGCCCGCCGGTTTCTGGGCCGGCATGGTCGTGGTCGCCCTCGGCGGCGTCGTCGGTCTGGTCATGCGCTCCATGGGCATGGGCCAGGCCCCCAAGCGCGCCCCGAAGCCCCAGGCGCAGAAGGTCTGACCCCTTCCTGCCCCCGCCTAGGCGCGGCCCGGGCCCGTACGGTCGTAAGAACACGGGCCCTGAGCTGCGCCTTCGTGCTTTCCGGCCGACACTCGGCTGTGTGAGTGTTCCTGCCCGCGGCCCGCGCCGCGCCCGTACGGCGGCCCGGCTGGCCGCGCCGCTGGGCGTGGCGGCCGGCCTCGGCGCGGCCGTCGCCTGGGTCGCCGTCGTGGACCCCAACCGGCCCGGCCGCTACCCCGCCTGCCCGCTGCTGCGCTGGACGGGCCTGTACTGCCCCGGCTGCGGCGGCCTGCGCGGCCTGCACGCGCTGGCGCACGGCGACGTCGTCACCGCGCTGGGCGCCAACGCCCTGGCCGTCGCCGGTTATGCCGTCTTCGCCGTGCTCTGGGGGGCGTGGCTGGTCAGGGCAGTACGGACGGGTGGGGGTATGCCGGTCGATTTGCGGGCAAAACACTGGTGGGTGCTGGCGGGGATCGTCCTCGCCTTCACGACGGTGCGGAACCTCCCGTTCGGGGCCGTGCTGGCACCCTGAGGAGTTACTCGCGGGTTCGGATGGCAGGAACCTGCGTCAACCGGATGCGAAACCTTCGCCCTCCGGCAAGTACCATCGCAGTTGCCTGGTAGGTTCGTGCCGAGCCGCACCAGTCCAGACCAGCCGAGTCCGGAAGGGGGCCGCTCGCGTGAGTGTGCTCGACGAGATCATCGACGGAGTCCGTGCCGACCTCGCGGAGCGGCAGGCGCGCGTCAGCCTCGACGAGCTCAAGGAACGCGCGGCCAAGGCTCCGCAGGCCCGCGACGGCGTCGCCGCCCTGCGCGGCGAGAACGTCAGCGTGATCTGCGAGGTCAAGCGGTCCAGCCCCTCCAAGGGCGCGCTCGCGGCCATCGCCGACCCGGCCGGCCTCGCCGCGGACTACGAGGCGGGCGGCGCGGCCGTCATCAGCGTCCTCACCGAGCAGCGGCGCTTCGGCGGCTCGCTCGCCGACCTGGAGGCCGTCCGCGCCAAGGTCGACATCCCGATCCTGCGCAAGGACTTCATCGTCACCGCCTACCAGCTGTGGGAGGCGCGGGCCTACGGGGCCGACCTCGCCCTGCTGATCGTCGCCGCGCTGGAGCAGGAGGCCCTCGTCTCCCTCATCGAGCGGGCCGAGTCCATCGGGCTCACCCCGCTGGTCGAGGTGCACGACGAGGAGGAGGTCCAGCGCGCGGTGGACGCCGGCGCCCGCATCATCGGCGTCAACGCCCGCAACCTCAAGACCCTGGAGGTCGACCGCGGCACCTTCGCCCGCGTCGCCCCCGAGATCCCGGACGGCATCATCAAGATCGCCGAGTCCGGCGTGCGCGGCCCGCACGACCTCATCGCCTACGCCAACGAGGGCGCCGACGCCGTGCTGGTGGGCGAGTCCCTCGTCACCGGCCGCGACCCCAAGGGCGCCGTCGCCGACCTCGTCGCGGCCGGGGCCCACCCGGCCCTGCGGCAGCACGGACGGGGCTGACCGAGCCATGAGGGCGTACGCGCGTCTGGCCCGGGGGTGCCGCCCCCGGGGCTGCCGTGCGCCCGCGCGCCGCATACTCGGGCGTCGCGTGCGGTACCACATCGGCTGTGAGCCGGGCCAGATCAACGGGATGCGATGGCGCCGCAGCGCCGAGCTGTAGCTTCCCGTCATCGCCGGGTGCAGCGCCGTCGCCCCCTCCCGCCGTGCGGCAGGAGGCGGCCACCGGCGGCGGGCGTTCGCGTCCGACCGCCCGCCCGTCACCCGGATCGCCCACAGATCCGCTGAGGAGTACCTCCGTGTCCTCTGACTTCTTCGTTCCCGACCCCGAGGGGTCGGTGCCCACCGCCGCCGGCTACTTCGGCGCGTTCGGCGGCAAGTTCATCCCCGAGGCGCTCGTCGCCGCCGTCGACGAGGTCGCCGCCGAGTACGAGAAGGCCAAGGCCGACCCCGCCTTCGCCGCCGAGCTCAACGACCTGATGGTCAACTACACCGGCCGTCCCAGCGCCCTCACCGAGGTGCCGCGGTTCGCCGAACACGCGGGCGGCGCCCGCGTCTTCCTCAAGCGCGAGGACCTCAACCACACCGGCTCGCACAAGATCAACAACGTGCTGGGCCAGGCGCTGCTCACCAAGCGCATGGGCAAGACCCGCGTCATCGCCGAGACCGGCGCCGGGCAGCACGGCGTGGCCACCGCCACCGCCTGCGCCCTCTTCGGCCTCGAATGCACCATCTACATGGGCGAGGTCGACACCCAGCGGCAGGCGCTCAACGTCGCCCGCATGCGGATGCTCGGCGCCGAGGTCATCGCCGTGAAGTCCGGCAGCCGCACCCTCAAGGACGCCATCAACGAGGCGTTCCGCGACTGGGTCGCCAACGTCGACCGCACGCACTACCTCTTCGGCACCGTCGCCGGTCCGCACCCCTTCCCGGCGCTGGTCCGCGACTTCCACCGCGTCATCGGCGTGGAGGCCCGCCGTCAGATCCTGGAGCGCGCCGGCCGGCTGCCGGACGCGGCCGTCGCCTGCGTCGGCGGCGGCTCCAACGCCATCGGCCTCTTCCACGCCTTCATCCCCGACGAGGGCGTCCGGCTGATCGGCTGCGAGCCGGGCGGCCACGGAGTCGAGAGCGGCGAGCACGCGGCCACCCTCACCGCCGGCACCCCCGGCATCCTGCACGGCTCCCGCAGCTACGTCCTGCAGGACGAGGACGGCCAGATCACCGAGCCGTACTCCATCTCGGCGGGCCTCGACTACCCGGGCATCGGCCCCGAGCACTCCTACCTCAAGGACATCGGCCGCGCCGAGTACCGCGCCGTCACCGACGACGCCGCGATGCAGGCCCTGCGCCTGCTCTCGCGCACCGAGGGCATCATCCCGGCCATCGAGAGCGCCCACGCGCTGGCCGGCGCCCTGGAGCTCGGCCGCGAGCTCGGCAAGGACGGGCTGATCCTGGTCAACCTCTCCGGCCGCGGCGACAAGGACATGGACACGGCGGCCCGTTACTTCGGGCTGTACGACAACGCTGCCGAGGGGGCCGAGTAATGGCGGGCAACATCGAACTGCTGAACTCGGTCCTGGCCGCCGCCAGGTCCGAGAACCGCGCCGCGCTCGTCGGCTACCTCCCCGCGGGCTTCCCGACGGTCGCCGACGGCGTACGGGCCATCACGGCCATGCTCGACGGCGGCTGCGACGTCGTCGAGGTCGGCCTGCCGCACAGCGACCCGGTCCTGGACGGCCCGGTCATCCAGACCGCCGACGACATCGCCCTGCGCGGCGGCATCAAGATCACCGATGTCCTCCGCACGGTCAAGGAGGCGCACGAGATCACCGGTGCGCCCGTCCTGGTGATGACCTACTGGAACCCGGTCGACGCCTACGGCGTGGAGCGCTTCGCCGCCGACCTCGCGGCAGCGGGCGGCGCGGGCTGCATCCTGCCCGACCTGCCGGTCGAGGAGTCCGAGGTCTGGCGCAAGGCCGCCGAACAGCACGGCCTGGCCACGGTGTTCGTGGTCGCGCCGAGCAGCCGCGACGACCGCCTCGCCAAGATCACGGCAGCGGGCAGCGGCTTCGTCTACGCCGCCTCCCTGATGGGCGTGACGGGCACGCGCGAGTCGGTCGGCCAGGAGGCCCAGGACCTGGTCCGCCGCACCCGCGCCATGACGTCGCTGCCGGTGTGCGTCGGTCTCGGCGTCTCCAACGCCGAACAGGCGGCCCAGGTCGCCCAGTTCGCCGACGGCGTCATCGTCGGCTCGGCCTTCGTCAAGCGGCTGCTGGAGGCACCCGACCTGGACAGCGGCCTCGCCGCGGTCCGCACCCTGGCGGGCGAACTGGCGGAGGGCGTGCGCAAGCGCGCGTAACTCTTTTGAAGGAAACGACGGCCGGGGGTGCGCTGGTGCGCACCCCCGGTTCGTTGTACCGGGACGTGAGCCAGAAGAACAGCGACGGAAAGCGCAGCGCCCGCGAGCGCCTGCAGGAACAGCGCCAGCAGGAGGAGTCCCGGGCCAAGCGCAAGCGGACCCTGATCGCGGGCGTCGTGGTGGTGGCGGTCCTCGGCGCGGGCGCCGGCATCGCGGCCCTGGTGGCAGGCTCCACGAGCGGCAAGGACAACAAGCGCAAGGCGTCCGGCCCCGTGATCGCCCCCCAGGGCGCGGTGGGCAAGGACGCCCTCGCCATCCCGGTCGGCGACCAGGCCGCCAAGGCCACCCTGGTCGTCTACGAGGACTTCCGCTGCCCGGGCTGCGGCCAGTTCGAGAACGGCTTCCGCGACACCATCCACGACCTGCAGGACAAGCGCCAGCTCAAGGCCGAGTACCACCTGGTCGCCCTGATCGACAAGAACCTCCACGGCACCGGCTCCGTCAACGCCGCCAACGCCGCGGCCTGCGCCCAGGACGCCGGCAAGTTCCTCGCCTACCACGACGAGCTCTACAAGAACCAGCCGCCGGAGACCGACGACGCCTACGGCAAGAAGGCCCGCCTGCTGGAACTGGCCGGCAAGGTCGACGGCCTGAAGACCCCGGCCTTCGAGAAGTGCGTCAACGAGGGCACCCACGACAGCTGGGTCCAGAAGTCCCAGGACAACTTCACCACCTCCGGCCTCCGCGGCACCCCCACGGTCATCCTCAACGGCAAGAGCCTGTACGACGACCCGACGAAGCCGCTGACGCCGGAGAAGTTCCGGCAGATGGTGGCGGAGGCGCAGAAGTAGGGGTCGCCTGCGAGGGATTGTCCATGGATGGCCGGAATTTGAGATTCCGGATGTGTAATGGAATTGCAAATTCCGGTCATTGAGGGACCGTTATATCCCTTATGGGGTTGAGTGAAGATCGCCTAAGTAGTAGACATGGGCGATTTTTGTCCACTCCTTAGGGAAAGTCGTGCGTTTTACACGTCACATATCCTTCGCCATGGCGCTTGTCATGGCCCTGCTGTGCGGGACCGAGCAGGTCGCGCTGGCAGTCGATCAATGGAATCGAAGTTCACCAGGCAGTCCTGGAGCTCCCGATCAACTATGGGGATCCGCGGCCGGCCGGGGCCACCGGGCTACTGGGGGCGCCACCGAAGCCGCGGCCACGGGCGGCCGTCCGGGAGCACTGGAAGCCCCGGGCCAGCTGCCGGCCGAACACAAGCTGACCGAGCGTGAGCTCGGTGGCAAGCCCCAGCAGCCCACGATGGGCAAGGCGGAGCAGGCCAAGGCCCCGGACACCCCGACGCCACAGGGCTTCTCGGAGAAGACGAGCAAGGAGGTGCCCGCCGGGCGGCAGGAGCGTCGGCGCACCTTCCTCAACGAGAACGGCACCTACACCACCCGTTTCTACAACGAACCCGTTCATTTCAAGGATCGCGACGGCTCCTGGAAGCCGATCGACTCCACACTGGTCCGCTCCGACCGTGGCCTTCGTGTGGCGAGCCAGGCCGGACCGCTGTGGGAGACCCGCTCGACCGCGGCTGCCATCAGCTTCGCCCCCACGGCGGACGCGAGCCCGGTGATGAGCATGAAGCTGAGCGACGGTCCGTCGCTGGGCTACGGCCTCTCGGGAAGCACCTCCGCGCCGGGCAAGGTCGACGGGAGCGTCATCACCTACCCCGACGTTCGCCAGGCCGCGGACCTGCAGTACATCGCGGGCAGCGACTCCGTGAAGGAGACGCTCCTCCTCAAGAGCAAGGACGCGCCGACCGAATGGCGCTTCCCGCTCCTGACGGACGGTCTGACCGCCAAGCTCGACGACCAGGGCGGAGTGGTGTTCGTCGACAAGGACGCCCACATGCGCGCCCGGATGCCGGCGGGCTGGATGGAGGACTCGCACCTGGCGGAGAACGCCAACCAGGGTGAGATCTCCTCCGGTGTCCGCTACGCGCTGGACACGGAGAACGGCCGCCACGTACTGGTGGTTTCGCTCGACAAGGACTGGCTGAGCGCGCCGGAGCGAGTGTTTCCGGTGAAGGTCGACCCGTCGGTCAAGGGCATCGACGCCACATCCGGAACGTATGTCCAGGCGCCGTACAACACCGACTTCTCCAGCGACACGGTCCTCAAGGCCGGCACGTACGACGGAGGGTCGCACAAGGCGGCGTCGTTCCTGCGCTTCGACGGCGTGGAGAGCTCGCTCAAGAACGCCTGGGTGCTCGACGCCAAGCTGGCCCTCTACAACACGTGGTCGTACTCCTGCGACGCGCGGCCGGTGACCGTACACCCCATCACCTCCGACTGGGCCGAGTCCTCGACGAAGTCGTACCCCGGCCCGGCGACCGGATCGTCGCTCGCTTCCAAGAGCTTCGCGCACGGTTGGCGTCCGCCGAACACGGAGACGTGGGCCTGCGGCGCCGCGTGGGAGTCGATGGGGCTGGGCTCGGACGGCCGTCAGCTCGTCGACGACTGGACCCACGGCCGCAAGAAGAACTACGGCCTCGCCGTGAAGGCATCGGAATCGGACTCCAAGGCGTGGAAGCAGTTCGGCTCCGACGACTACCCGAACGGGAAGCCGAGCCTGGACGTCACCTGGACGCGGTACGGAGCCACGTACAAGGTCGGTGACTTCACCAAGCCGGTGACGGCCACCTCTCAGGGATCCATGAAGGTCACCGTCACCAACCAGGGTCAGGACACCTGGACCAGGGGTGGCAAGATCCAGCTGCGCTACAACCTGTACGACGAGTCGGGCAAGGAGTACAACGACGCGTCGCACGTCGCCTGGACCCCGATGCCGCAGGACGTCGCGCCCGGTCAGAGCGTCACTCTCGACGCGAAGATCGCCGCGCTCCAGCCCGCCACCTACACCCTGGTGTGGACCATGGACGTCCTCGACGGCCCCAGGTTCACCAGCGAAGGCGTACCGGGATCGGCGATCAAGTTCGCCGCCGTCAACCTTCCGCCGCAGCTCACGGCCGAGTCGCCCGCCAGCGGTGCGATGCTCAACTCCCTGACCCCGAACCTCTGGGCATCCGGAAAGGACGAGGACCACTCTCCGTCCGGCAGCCTGCAGTACTCCTTCGAGGTCTGCGAGGTCGAGGGCAAGGACGCCCGGAAGAACTGCCGCAGCAGCGACCGCGGTACGGCCCAGCAGTGGGCCGTACCCAGCGGCTGGCTGTCGTGGAGCAAGAACTACGCCTGGTACGCCTATGCCTACGACGGCAAGGACACGTCCAACCGTCCGGGTCCGGCGTACTTCACCACACAGGTCCCGCAGCCCGCTGTGACCGCCCACCTCGGTGGCGACGGCGGCCATGAGTTCGGCAGCCGGTCAGGCAACTACGCTACAGCCGCCACCGACGCCTCCGTCCCCACCGTGGGACCGGAGCTGTCCGTGGTCCGCACGTACAACTCGCTCGACCCGCGCAGCGACAATGTCTTCGGCAGCGGCTGGTCCACCCGATGGGACATGCGCGCGGTCGCCGAGGGCACCGGCAATGTCGTGGTCACGACCGCCGGTGGCAGCCGCGTCCGCTTCGGCCGGAACACCGACGGCACCTACGCTGCTCCCGCCGGTGGCCCGATCACTCTCACCTCCGTCAGTGGTGGCGGTTGGGTGCTGCGCGACAAGTCGGCCAGCACGTACTCCTTCGACTCCTCCGGTCGGCTGACGAAGATCACTGACGGGGTGGGCCGGGAGCAGCGGCTGACCTACACCGACGGCAAGCTGACCGAGGCCCGCGACGTGCTCTCCGGGAGGTCGCTCGTCTTCACCTGGAGCGGCGGCAAGGTCGCCACGGCCACCGCCAAGGGCACGGCCCCCGGCGCGGACGGTCTGACGTGGGCGTACACCTACACCGGAGACCGCCTCACCAAGGTCTGCCCGCCAGGTACCACCGACAAGTGCACGGTCTACGAGTACGGCGACGGCTCGCTCTACCGCAGCATGGTGCTCGACCAGAATCCCGTCTCCTACTGGCGGCTGGGCGAGTCCCAGGGTGCGATCGCCGCGAGCGACGCTCCTTCCCGCACCGGCCTCAACCAGGCCCTCTACCGGGACGTGAAGGTGGGCGCGGCGGGAGCCGTGGCGGGCACGAGCGACAAGGCAGCCTCCTTCGACGGCACCGACTCCTATGTCGAGCTGCCCGAGGACACCCTGCGGACGTCGACCTTCCTCACCACTGAGCTGTGGTTCAAGACCACCAAGCCTGGTGTGCTGGTCGGTTTCCAGGACGGCCGCCTTGCCGACGGTCAGCCCAACGACTGGACCCCCGCCCTCTCCGTCAACAGCGCGGGCAAGCTGGTCGGGCAGTACTGGACCGGCAGGGTCCAGCCCATCGTCAGCGGCAACGCCGTCAACGACGACACCTGGCACCACGCGGCGCTCACCTCGGCCGGCACCACACAGTCGCTGTACCTCGACGGTGTCCTGGTCGGCTCGCTGACCGGGCCGATCGACCACCGCAAGCAGTCCTTCACCTACCTGGGTGCCGGCTACTCCAGCACCAGCTGGGACGGCCAGGCCGCCGGCGTCCGGCACTTCACCGGTCTCATGGACGAGGTGGCCGTCTACCACCAGTCCCTGGACGCCACCACCGTCGCCGAGCACTACGGTGCCCGCGCCGCGTCGGGCCGGCTGACCAAGGTCACCCTTCCGTCGGGACGCGTCCACGCCCAGGTCACCTACGACACCGGCACCGGTCGCGTCACCGAGACCACGGACGACAAGGGCGGCACATGGAAGGTCTCTGCGCCCTCCTACTCCGCCGGCTCGGCGGCGTACGCCGACACGGTCCGCACGTCCGGGCCCGTCGAGTACTGGCGGCTCGGTGACCGCAGCGGTTCCACTGCGTCCAACGAGATCAGCGGTGGCGCGGACGGTTCCTACCGCGACGGCGTGATGCTCGGCGCGGTCGGGGCCTTCTCCGACGGCGACGACGGTTCGGTGACGCTCGACGGGGCGTCGGGTGCCGTGGAGGTCCCCACGGACCCGCTCAAGGGGGCCACCTCGCTCTCCTTCGAGCTGTGGTTCCGCACGGGGAAGCAAGGTGTCCTGCTGGGTCTGCAGAACGCGGAGCTGGGCAAGCAGCCGACCGACTGGAACCCGAGCCTGCTGGTCGATTCGGACGGCAAGCTGCGCGGCCAGCTGTGGCACGGTGGCTCCTGGCAGCCGATCGTCTCCGGCAAGAAGGTCACGGACAACGAGTGGCACCACACGGTCCTCACCGGAGGCACTGGTGGGCAGACGCTCTATCTCGACGGCGCCAAGGTCGGTTCCCTGGCCGGTGCCGCCAAGCCGGAGACACTGGACCACGCCTACCTGGGCGCGGGCCACTCCAGTGAGGGCTGGGACGGCCAGAGCGCCGGCACTCGCTATCTCACCGGCCAACTGGACGAGGTGGCGTTCTACACCAAGGAGCTGACCGACGCCACGGTCGCCGAGCACTACCGCTCGCGCACCGGCCTGGTCTCCGGTGACGGCGGCCACTACCGGGGCACGGTCACCGCCGACGCGCCCTCCGGCTACTGGCGCCTGGACGAGACCAGCGGCGACAAGGCCCACAGCAAGGCCGCCGTGTACGCCGGTGACGGCACCTACGCCAAGGCCGGGCTCGGCGCCACGGGCGCTTTCGGGCCCGGCGACAACGGCGCGGTGACGTTGGCCGGGGACGGCTGGGTCGAGCTGCCGTTCGGAGTCATGGGCAACACCCCGGCCATGACGGCCGAGATGTGGTTCCGCACGAGTAAGCCGAGCGGTGTGCTGCTGGGCCTGCAGAACACGGAGCTGGGCAAGACACCCACCGACTGGAACCCCAGCCTGCTCATCGACGCCGACGGCAAGCTGCGCGGTCAGCTCTGGCACGGCGGTTCCGGGAAGCCGGTCGTCTCGGGCACGGCGGTCACCGACAACGAGTGGCACCATGTGGTCATCACCGGCGGCAGCACCAGCCAGTCCCTCTACCTGGACGGTACGAAGGTCGGCGGCCTCAACGAGCCGTCCAAGCCGGAAACCATGGCCCACACATACCTGGGCGGTGGCTACTCGAGCGAGGGCTGGGACGGTCAGAAGCCGGGTACCCGGTACTTCACCGGTGACCTCGACGAGGCTGCCTTCTACCCGAAGGAGCTCACCGAGGATCAGGTGGGCGAGCACTACCGGGCGATGCGCTACTCCGGCGTGTCCTCGCTGACGTCCACCATCAGCGTCACCGACCCGGCGGGCAGGACCAGCAGCGTCTCCTACGACGCCCTGCGCGGCCAGCGCCCGGTGACCGCGACGGACGCCGAAGGGGGCCGTACCACCTACACGTACGACACCGGCGGCTTCCTGCACACGGTGACCGACCCCAACGGGCACTTCGCCGTGACCGGACACGATGCGCGCGGCAACACGGTCTCGAAGACCACCTGCCGTGACGCCAACTCCTGCTGGACGTCCTTCACCGACTACTACCTGAACACCACCGACCCGCTCGACCCGCGCAACGACAAGCCCACGGCGACCCGCGACGCCCGCTCCACGAGCGCCCGGGACGACCGTTACCGCACGTCGACGACGTACACGGCGCTCGGTCTCCCGGACACCACGGTCCTCGCGGACGGCCGCAAGTCGGTCACGGCGTACACCGGCGGGCAGGAACCCGCCGTCGGCGGTGGCACCGTCCCGGCCGGCCTGGTCCGGACGACCACCGCTCCCGGCGGGGCCGTCACGGAATACGGCTACACCGCGCAGGGCGACCTCGCCCAGGCGACGGCCCCGTCCGGGCTGGTCACGCGCTACACCTACGACGGCATCGGCCGGAAGATCTCCGAGACGCAGGTCTCGGACAGCCGGCCGGACGGTGTGACCACGGCCTTCGCCTACGACGCCATGTCCCGGATCGTCTCCGAGACGGGCGCTGCGGTGAAGAACGAGATCACGGGCGTCACCCATACCGCGAAGACCACGCGCGCCTTCGACCCCGACGGCAAGCTGCTGACCGAATCCACGGAGGACACCACGGGCGGTGACGCCAAGCGCACCACCACCCACCACTACGACGAGCACGGCCTTGGGGACAAGACGACCGACGCCGAGGGCAACGACACCGTCGTCGCCTACGACGTCTTCGGCCGCACGTCCCGTACGACCGACGCCCTCGGTACGACGTACGAGTTCCGCTACACGCCGGGCGGCCGCCTCGCGGAAACGGTTCTCAAGTCGTGGAAGGGCGACGCCTCCGGCGACCCCAAGGATCTGGTGGTCGCCTCCCACGCGTACGACCCGGTGGGCCGTCTGGCCTCGACGGCCGACGCCATGGGAGCCGTCACTGCCTTCACCTACTACGACGACGGAACCCTCGCCTCGAAGACGGCCAAGGCCGTCACCCGGGCCGACGGCAGCAAGCACGACATCGTGCTGGAGGCCGACACCTATGACGGAGCAGGGAACCTGATCCAGCAGACGGCCGGTGGCGGCACCGCCACCGTCGTCAACGAGCTGGACGCCACGGGCCGCGTCACGCGCAGCGTGCTCGACCCCAACGGCCTCAACCGCTGGACGTCCTACGCCTACGACGACGCCGACCGGCCCGTCGAGCAGAAGACCGCGCTGAGCACGCAGCGCTTCACCTATGACAAGGCAGGCAACAGGCTCACCCAGACCGCCGTCGACGGCGACCGCTCGCGTACGGCGAAGTTCGCCTACGACCAGCGGGGTCTGACCGTCACGTCGACGACCCCGCGCGGCAACGAGACCGGCGCCGACGCGGCGGCCTTCACCACCACCAACCGCTACGACGCCCTCGGCCGCCTCGTGGAGCAAACCGCCCCGCAGGTCCAGGCCGAGCAGCCGGGCCAGCAGCCCCAGGCCGTCAAGCCCAGCACCCTCAGGGGGTACAACACCTTCGGCGAGGCCACCGAGGCCCGCGCCGCGAACGGGTCGGTGACCCGCACCACGGTCGACAAGCTCGGCCGGGCCACCGCCGTCACCCTGCCCGACTACACCCCGCCCGGCGGAGAGAAGATCACCGCCGTCTCCCGGGTCGTCTATGACGCCGTGGGCCGCAAGACGGCGACCACCGACCCGCTGGGCCGGACGGTCAGCTACGCCTACGACCAACTGGGCCACCTGATCCGGCAGTCGCTCCCGGCGACCAGCCTGCTCAACGCCAATCTCGGCGGCGACGCCGGCACCTTGCAGCAACCGTCGACACTCGACGACAAGGCGAATCGTTTCACTTGGACGCCCACGGGCCTGCGCCTCTCCGCTACCGGGCCCACCGGCGCGCGGACCGAGGCCACGTACGACGAGCTGGGCCGGAAGCTGACGGCCACGACCGTCGAGCGCTACCCGTCGGTGCAGAACCTGACAGCGCGCTACGCCTGGGACGACGCGGGCAACCAGACGACGTCCACCAGCCCGGCGGGCCTGGTCACATCGGCCACGTACGACGTGGCGGGCGAGGTCCTGAGCACCATCGAGCCCGGCGGCGGGGCGACGAAGTTCGTGTACGACGCCCTGGGGCGCCGGATCCAGGCCGTCGACGCGACGGGCCGGAAGAGCGTCACGCGCTACGACGGCTTCGGCGGTGCGGTCGGCACGGCCGACTACGGCACCGGTGACACCGTTCTGCGTTCGACCGCTGTGGAGTACGACGCCGACGGCAATCGCGTCTCCGCCACTTCGGCCTCGGGATCGAAGGCGACCTTCGCGTACGACGCCCTGGGCCGGATGACGCAGCAGGCCGAGCCCGTCGCCGACGGCAAGTCCATCACCACTGCGTTCGGCTATGACGTGATGGGCAACCGCACGCGCCTGACGGACGGCCGTGGCAACGCCACGACCTACACCTTCACACCGTGGGGCCTGCCCGAGTCCACGATCGAGCCCGCGACGGCGGCGCAGCCGAAGCCTGCCGACCGCACGTGGACCAAGGTCTACGACGCAGCCGGCCAGAACGTGGCCGAGCTTCTGCCCGGCGGTGTCGAGCGACACAGCACCTACGACGTGCAGGGCCGGCTGACCAAGGAGACGGGCACGGGCGCCGAGGCCGCCACCACCGACCGGGTCCTGGAGCACGACCCGGCGGGCCGTCTCACCAAGGTCGGCTCGGGCGACGTCCTCAACCCGAACACCTACACCTACAACGACCGTGGTCAGCTGCTGACCACCAACGGGCCGGGAGGCAAGTCCACCTACACCTACGACAACGACGGCAACATGACGTCCCGGACCGACAAGTCCGGAACCAGCACCTACGGCTATGACGCCGCAGGCCGTCTGAACCGCACCGAGGACGCCGTCACCGGCGGCCAGACGATCACCGCCTACGATGCGGCCGGTCGTGTGCTGCAGGAGCAGTACGCCGCCAAGCCCGCCGGCGCGACGAACTGGCAGCCCGGTGGCCGACGGGGTTACGTCTACGACCAGCTCGGCCGGCTGACCGGGTCCAAGGTCACCGGCGTGGACGGCACGACCGAGCTCATGTCCACCGCGTACGACTACGACCTGGACAACCGTCTCACCACGAAGACCACCAGCGGCGTCGCGGGCGCCGGAAAGGAAACGTACGCATACGACAAGGCCGGGCGTCTGGCGTCCTGGACGGGCGACGGGAAGACCACGTCGTACACGTGGGACGACGCGGGCAACCGCGTCAAGGCCGGTGACTCCACCGCCACCTTCGACGAGGCCAACCGTCAGCTGACGGACGGCACGACCCGGTACGGCTACACGCCGCGTGGCACGCTCTCGTCCGTCGACGCGGGCGGCAGCAAGCGTTCGCTGACCCATGACGCCTTCGAGCGCCGCATCGCCGACGGGGACACGAGATTCACCTACGACTCGCTCGACCGAGTGAGCCGGCACGGTGACACCGCCTTCACGTACGACGGCGGCTCCAACAACCTGGTCTCGGACGGCTCCAGCACCTACAGCCGGACGCCGGGCGGCGCACTGCTCGGCAGCACGGACGGCACGACCGCGCAGCGGTCGGTGACCGACCAGCACACGGATGTGGTCGCCGGCCTGTCACCCGACGGTGCAAAGGTCGTGGGCTCTGCCTCGTACGACCCGTTCGGCATGGTTCGCTCCAAGGCCGGCTCGCGTTCCTCGCTGGGCTATCAGTCCGGCTGGACCGACCCGGCGAGCGGCGAGGTCAACATGGCCTCCCGCTGGTACCAGCCGGCCACGGGACGCTTCGCGGCCCGTGACACATGGCAGCTCGACCCGAGTCCGTCGGTTCAGGCAAACCGTTACGCCTACGGCAATGCCTCGCCGCTCAACGGAACGGACCTGTCGGGGCACTGTTTCTGGGATGCCTGTATCGGAGAAGCCGAGCTGGCATGGCTGGGCGGCTCTGCGCTCATCGGCGCCTGCATGGCCTACTGCGGAGACCTGGCGGAGAACCTGAACGACGCCCTGTCCTGGGAGGGAAGTTCTTCCAGCGGATACACAAATACGGACACCGATGTCTACGACTTCGGCTGGGACTACAGCGACAGCATGGCAAGCAGTATCAACGCGCAGGCTGATCGCTTCTATTGGAGGGGCCTCGAAGAACGAAACACCCAGATCTGGGACGAGGAAGAAGGCGGCGGATACTACGAGCCGGAAGACTACTGGGAGCCGACCTACCGTCCCACCTATCGAGGCATATCGCGCGGCTACGGCAGGACGATAGCCCGCCCCCGCACCCCGATCCACCCCCCGCCGCCGCCCATCGACCAGAACCCCAACAACGGCAAGAAGCCGAAGCCCGCGCCGGATCGTGGACCGCTGAAGCCGGACTGGGAGCCGGGCGGTGGCTGGAAGCCTGGCGACGTGGTCAATACGATCATCACGGGCGCACACATCCTGGACCTGTTCAACAGCGACTCGCATGACCCGAATCGAGAGCCGGCAGAGGCCCCTCACCCGACACCGGGTGCAGACCCCTCTCGTGGAGGTCGAGGAAGTGGCGACCAGGACGACGATGATGTGGACTGCACCAAGCTCCTCGAGATGGACACGGCCTCCAAGGGGATGTCCGGGCCTGTGTGCTTCCGTGCGCCCAAGGGGGCCACTGCCGCTCAAATCGCGGAGCTGAAGGACCATATAGCGGCTATCAACGCGATTCCTGGCTACTGGTCTCCGAAGGGACGTGTGTCACCCGGCAAGGAGATGGTCGGAAATCAGACACTCAGTTCGCTGGCCAAGAAGTATCTGACTGAACATAAGAAAGAATTGGAGGGTACGCCCTACGAGTACAACGGCAACGTAGCCGGTCACCTTCCTGACACGACATGGTCCGGGAAGCAGCAGCCATACTGCTGGCATCAGCAGGATGGAAAGGTGAATTCCACGGTCGGTTCATATGCGAATAAGTACCCGGTGGGCTACAAGCCAACCGGCTTCTACTATGCCGGTGTGCGAGAGAATCCCGGCACCTATACGACGGAATATGAATCCGGATCTGTGTCCGTGGGAGCCTATGGGCTATGCCAGATCAATAGGCAGCCGTGATGGATTGGCTGTCCATGGCTTTCGGAGTTGATGGAGGTGGAGAGTATGCGAGACCTGATCGCAAAGCTTGTTGAGAAGCGGATTCAGGAGGCTGCCCAGGATCCAGGCATCTACAGTCCGATCAAGTTCCGTCCGTCGGCTACTCGGGAGCAGCTGACGGAGCTGGAGAGTTTCATGGGACAGGCACTCGAGCCGAGATATCGGGAATTTCTTTCGGTGAGTGACGGGCTGGAGAACTTCTACTTCGAGATGCCCATCCTGGGCTGCCGAGACTGGCCTGAAAGTGCAGCCCTGGTCCGTGCTCAATCTTTCCAGGAGCTGATCCTCGACATGGGAACGCTGGAAGATGAGGGACTTCCTTCTAGTGCAAGATTGACTCCTGTGTCTGTCGATGAGGATGAGACCAGTGGGATCTTTATGATCGACACTCAGGGTGCAATGCGGGAGCGTTTCTGGTGGACGGGTGACGGCTCAAGTCTGCTCTTTCCTGATTTCGCCGAAGTGATTGCGTACGTAGTCGATCCCGCTAGCTATCTTTCGCGATAGCTTCTTCGTTCCCGCGAATCTGCTTGACTCGGCTCAGCACAGCCGTCTGAAGACAGCCCGCCCCGGTGCGCCGGGGCGGGCTGTCGTGCGTTCTCCGGCGTGCGCCGCCCGCTGGTGCACATCTATCGCCGCCCTCGCGGTCGCCGATTGCCGGGGCCCGCGCCCTCTCGCGCTTGATGTCCCAGCAGGCTTGGCGGCGCGGACGCCGGGGGAGGGGCAGGGCAACCGCTTGTCTCGGCGGTCTGTTCGCTCGTCACGGCTCCCACCTCCGCCGGCTGCGCCGGTCGGCCTCGGCCGCTTCGGCTCGGAGCTCGTCTTCAGTCGACGCTTCCGGCTCGGGCTGGCCTTCCTGCGCCGGAGTCGGCACCTCGTCCTCAGTCGCCCTCATAGAGTCACCTCTGCTTCGCACTTCTCGCGACGGCGGAGATCGATGCCGTGCGCGTCACGCACAGGAAGATCTCGCCCGCGACGGCTTGGGTCGCCTCCTTCGGGCGACCACGGTGAACTACGACCTCTCGTACCTCTCTCGCGTGCTCAACGGGAAGCAGCAGCCCTCGCGGGAGCTGGCGCAGACCCTGGACGAGCTCGTCGGGTCCGACGGCACCTTGTCCGCGCGGCACAGCGGCGGGCGGCAGCGGATGCTCACCCGATCCACGTGATCCGTCGTGGGCCTGGTGGATCAATGAATGCGAGACCTCCGGCCACGACCGCCGAAGGCTTCGCTCCACATTGCGCGAAATCGCCCGCACCCCCGCACCCCCGAAGCCCCTCATGGCTGAAGGACCTTGCGCGGGACGTGGCACACATGCCGCAGCTCACCGCCGCCTGATCACTTGCGCCGGCGGAGCGGCAGCCGCGACCGCACGCATCCCGCATCCCCGGCTCACCCCCTCATGATCACGCCCCCTATCGTTGCGCCCCATGTGGCCAGAACAGCAGCCGAACCCGTACCAGCAGCCGGCGCAGGAGCCCGGTCCGCGGGATGACGGGGGCAGGCGGACTGCCGTTGTCTCCGTCGTCCTGGCCGGTGTGGTCGTCATCGCCTGCGGGGTCACCGGGTACGTGGTGCTGAGCGGTGACGGCACGAAGGACGAGGCCGGGCCCGGGCCCACTGCCTCTGCTTCGTCCCGGCCGGCCGCGCCGAGCCCTTCGGGCGATGCCCGGGGTGGCGACGGGTATCCGGAGCCGGTCGTCCCGGGCTGGAAGGTCGTGGTGAACCCGCAGCGCGGCATCGCCTTCGACGTGCCCCCGGACTGGGACCGCAAGTCGGTCGACTGGGCCAGCTACGTCTCCGAACAGGACGACCCGGACGGCGAGGCCATCGTCGGCTTCTTGGCCCCGGCGATCCTCAAGGAGGAGTGGTGCCGGAGCGGCAGCGACAGCACCATGCACCTCGCCGCCGCCGGCTCCCGGGGCGAGATCGGGGCCAAGAACACCGACGACGCCGCGCGCAGGAACGCCGGTCTGTGGATCTACGGTGGGTACACCCAGCCGGACAAGAAGAAGATCAAGACCAGCGCGGCGGAGCCGTTCACGACCCGGTCCGGCCTCACGGGCAGCCTGGCGACGAGCTACTCCACCGGCCTGGAGAAGACAGGCAAGTGCGACTACAACGGCAAGGCCACCGCGTTCGCCTTCAAGGACGCCCACGGTGATTTCGCCTCCTGGACCTTCCACGGCGTGAAGGGCGTGGTCGAGGAGGTGCCGGACGCCACCGTCCGCAAGATCCTCTCCACGGTGCGGCTGACCGGCGCTCCGTCGGAGCGATGAGCGCGGGCCTACCGTGAGTAAAGGGGGCGGGGCGGCCGCTCTGGGACTCGGCGGCGCCACAGGGTAGGTTCGTAGCTGTCATGGAACTCGCATACATTCCCAGCCCCTCGACCGGGGTGGTCTATCTCGGACCGGTCCCGCTGCGCGGCTATGCCTTCTGCATCATCATCGGCGTCTTCGTCGCCGTCTGGCTCGGCAACAAGCGCTGGATCGCCCGCGGCGGCCGGGCCGGGACCGTGGCCGACATTGCCGTGTGGGCGGTGCCCTTCGGGCTCGTCGGCGGGCGGCTCTACCACGTGATCACCGACTACGAGCTGTACTTCGGCTCGGGTCGGAACTGGGTGGACGCCTTCAAGATCTGGGAAGGCGGCCTCGGCATCTGGGGCGCCGTCGCGCTCGGCGCGGTCGGTGCCTGGATCGGGTGCCGGCGCCGGGGGATCCCGCTGCCGGCGTACGCGGACGCCATCGCGCCCGGCATCGCCCTGGCCCAGGCCATCGGGCGCTGGGGCAACTGGTTCAACCAGGAGCTCTACGGCAAGGCCACCGACCTGCCGTGGGCGCTGAAGATCGACGCGAACCCGGCCATCGGGCGCGTCGCCGGTACGTACCACCCGACGTTCCTCTACGAGTCGCTGTGGTGCCTGGGCGTCGCCGCCCTGGTGATCTTCGCCGACCGGAAGTTCCGGCTCGGGCACGGGCGGGCCTTCGCCCTCTACGTCGCCGCCTACACCGTCGGGCGCTTCTGGACCGAGTACCTCCGCGTCGACGAGGCCCACCACGTACTCGGCCTGCGGCTCAACGGGTGGACCTCGATCCTGGTCTTCCTCGCCGCCGTCGCCTACATCGTGATCTCCGCCAAGCGGGTCCCCGGGCGGGAGCTCGTCGTGGAGCCGGCGGCCGATGAGGGCGCGGATGCGGGGGCGAAAGCGGAGGCCGGGAACAAGGTCGTCGCCAAGTCTGCCGAGGCCAAGCCCGCCAAGCCGGCCCCCGCCAAGCCGGCCCCCGCCAAGCCGGCCCCCGCCAAGCCGGCCGCGGCCAAGCCCGCCGGTGCCAAGCCCGAGGACTCCGCCTCCGGCAGCGCCAAGAAGCTCTGACGCGCAGCAGCACCCCGCGTCGCCCGGCCCCCACGGACTCACCGTGGGGGCCGGTTCCGTTCCCGGTTCTTTCCCTTTGCCTCCCCCCGCCGGGAATATTTCGGAGCTCGCCGCAAAACCGCAGGTCAGAGAGGTAAGTTCGGCCTTCCTTGCTAGCAGGGCACCCCTGTTCGTGCGTACCTTCGGATCTCAGAGGGGTGGGGCGTCGGGCCCGTGCCCCTGGGGAAGGGAGCGCTCGGAGAATGGCTGTCCTGGATACGGCCGCGGCGACACACGCCGCCCACCGTGACAACCACACGCACCGCGACGTGAACGGCGGCTGGCTGCGCCCCGCCGTGTTCGGTGCCATGGACGGGCTGGTCTCCAACGTGGCCTTGATGACGGGTGTGGCCGGTGGGTCCGCTTCCTCCGAGGCCATCGTCATAGCCGGCCTCGCCGGCCTGGCCGCGGGAGCGTTCTCCATGGCGGCCGGCGAGTACACCTCGGTCGCCTCGCAGCGCGAGCTCGTCCTCGCCGAGCTGGACGTCGAGCGGCGCGAGCTGCGCAAGCACCCGGCCGACGAGCTGCAGGAGCTGGCGGCGCTCTACGAGTCCCGCGGCGTCGAGCCGAAGCTGGCCCGCGAGGTCGCCCGGCAGCTGTCGAAGGACCCCGAGCAGGCGCTGGAGATCCACGCCCGCGAGGAGCTCGGCATCGACCCCTCCGACCTGCCCTCGCCCACGGTCGCCGCCGCCTCCTCCTTCGGTTCGTTCGCGTTGGGCGCCCTGCTGCCCGTACTGCCGTACCTCCTCGGCGCCACCCAGCTGTGGCCTGCGGTGCTGCTGGCGCTGCTGGGGCTGTTCGCCTGCGGTGCCGTCGTGGCGCGGGTGACGGCCCGGTCGTGGTGGTTCAGCGGGCTGCGGCAGCTGGTGCTCGGTGGTGCCGCGGCGGGTGTGACGTACCTCCTCGGTATTGCCTTCGGCACGGCTGTGGGGTAATTCTTATGCGGGCTGTCGCATAACGCACGCGTTTCGGCGCGGTTTCAGGCCCTGAGTGGCCGGGCACAATCCGGAAGCGCAGCGGGCAACGCCGCCCGCGTCCCGCTCTCCCTTCCGGTGCGGCCGGGCCTGGTGATCCCACGGTTCCCGGAGTGCCTCAGCGCAGCGTCCGGCGACCATCCGGCAGCCACCCGGCGACCGCGTGGTGTCCACATGGTGAAATGCGTCTTCCATATTCTGGAGAACGCTTCATCCTGTAGCTCACACCACTCGCATCACCCGCACCACTTGCATTACCTCTTCACCCGCACCACCTTCTTCAGCAGAGGGCCAGCGTCGTCCCTCGGCACATGCATCACGACATGACTGCCAAACGACGACGGGAGCGCCGATGCGCCACGCATCCCACCCCGCCCCGCAGGGGATGTACGACCCTCGCAACGAGCACGACGCCTGTGGCGTGGGCTTCGTCGCGACTCTCACCGGCGAGGCGAGCCACGCGCTCGTCGAACAGGCGCTCACCGTCCTGCGCAACATGGAGCACCGCGGCGCCACCGGCTCGGACCCCGACTCGGGCGACGGCGCGGGCATCCTGCTGCAGGTCCCCGACGCTTTTCTGCGCGAGAGCGTCGGCTTCACGCTCCCCGCCGCCGGCTCCTACGCCGTCGGCATCGGCTTCCTGCCCGCCGCGCCCGCGGACGCGGCCACCGCCGTCTCGCACATCGAGACGATCGCCGCCGAAGAGGGCCTGGCCGTCCTCGGCTGGCGCGAGGTCCCCGTCGCCCCCGAACTCCTCGGCGCCGGCGCCCGGGCCACCATGCCCGCCTTCCGGCAGCTGTTCGTGGCCGACAACGAGAACACCGGCCTCGCCCTCGACCGCAAGGCATTCGCCCTGCGCAAGCGCGCCGAGCGCGAGGCGGACACGTACTTCCCCTCGCTGTCCTCCCGGACCATCGTCTACAAGGGCATGCTCACCACCGGGCAGCTGGAGCCGTTCTTCCCGGACCTCTCCGACCGCCGCTGCGCCACCGCCATCGCGCTGGTCCACTCCCGCTTCTCCACCAACACCTTCCCCAGCTGGCCGCTCGCCCACCCGTACCGCTTCGTCGCCCACAACGGTGAGATCAACACGGTCAAGGGCAACCGCAACTGGATGCGCGCCCGTGAATCCCAGCTGGCCAGCGACCTCTTCGGCCCGGACCGGGACCTGGACCGCCTCTTCCCCGTCTGCACCCCCGACGCCTCCGACTCCGCCTCCTTCGACGAGGTCCTGGAGCTGCTCCACCTCGGCGGGCGCTCCCTGCCGCACAGCGTGCTGATGATGATCCCCGAGGCATGGGAGAACCACGCCTCCATGGACCCCGCCCGGCGCGCCTTCTACCAGTACCACTCCACCCTGATGGAGCCCTGGGACGGACCGGCCTGCGTCACCTTCACCGACGGCACCCTCGTCGGCGCCGTCCTCGACCGCAACGGCCTGCGCCCCGGCCGCTACTGGGTCACCGACGACGGCCTGGTCGTGCTCTCCTCCGAGGTCGGCGTCCTCGACATCGACCCCGCCAAGGTCGTCCGCAAGGGCCGCCTGCAGCCCGGCAAGATGTTCCTCGTCGACACCGAGGGCCACCGCATCATCGAGGACGACGAGATCAAGGCCGCCCTCGCCGCCGAGCAGCCCTACCGGGAGTGGCTGGAAGCCGGCCTCATCGACCTGGCCGACCTCCCCGAGCGCGAGCACATCGTGCACACCCACGCCTCGGTCACCCGCCGCCAGCAGACCTTCGGCTACACCGAGGAAGAGCTGCGCGTCATCCTGGCCCCGATGGCGAAGTCCGGCGCCGAGCCCATCGGCTCGATGGGCACCGATTCCCCCATCGCCGCGCTCTCCGAGCGGCCCCGCCTGCTCTTCGACTACTTCACCCAGCTCTTCGCGCAGGTCACCAACCCGCCGCTGGACGCCATCCGCGAGGAGCTCGTCACCTCGCTCATCTCCTCCCTCGGCCCGCAGCGCAACCTGCTCGACCCGACCGCCGCGTCCTGTCGCAGCGTGACCCTTCCCTTCCCGGTCATCGACAACGACGAGCTGGCCAAGCTCATCCACATCAACGCCGACGGCGACCTGCCGGGCCTGAAGGCCGCCACCCTCTCCGGCCTCTACCGCGTCTCCGGCGGCGGCGACGCCCTGGCCGCGCGCCTGACGGCGATGTGTGCCGAGGCCGACGCCGCCATCGCCGGCGGCGCCCGTCTCATCGTGCTCTCCGACCGGCACTCCGACGCCGAGCACGCCCCCATCCCGTCCCTGCTGCTGACCTCGGCCATCCACCACCACCTCATCCGCACCAAGCAGCGCACCCAGGTGGGCCTGCTGGTCGAGGCCGGTGACGTCCGCGAGGTCCACCACGTCGCGCTGCTCATCGGCTACGGCGCGGCGGCCGTCAACCCCTACCTGGCCATGGAGTCCGTCGAGGACCTCGTCCGCGCCGGGACGTTCCTGCCGGACCTGGCCCCCGAGGACGCCATCCGCAACCTCATCAAGGCGCTCGGCAAGGGCGTCCTGAAGGTGATGTCCAAGATGGGCATCTCCACCGTCGCCTCCTACCGCGGCGCCCAGGTCTTCGAGGCCGTCGGCCTCGACGAGACCTTCGTTGCCACCTACTTCCACGGCACCGCCACCAAGATCGGCGGCGCCGGCCTGGACGTCGTCGCCCGTGACGTCGCGGCCCGGCACGCCAAGGCGTACCCCGCCACCGGCATCCCCGCCAGCCACCGCCGCCTCGACATCGGCGGCGAGTACCAGTGGCGCCGCGAGGGCGAGCCGCACCTGTTCGACCCCGACACCGTCTTCCGGCTCCAGCACTCCACCCGCGCCCGCCGCTACGACATCTTCAAGCAGTACACGCAGCGCGTGGACGAGCAGTCCGAGCGCCTGATGACCCTGCGCGGGCTCTTCTCCTTCAAGAGCGACCGCCCCTCGATCCCCCTGGACGAGGTCGAGCCCGTCGCGGAGATCGTCAAGCGCTTCTCCACCGGCGCCATGTCGTACGGCTCCATCTCCCAGGAGGCGCACGAGACGCTCGCCATCGCCATGAACCGGCTGGGCGCCAAGTCCAACACCGGTGAGGGCGGCGAGGACCCCGAGCGCCTCTACGACCCCGCGCGCCGCTCCAGCATCAAGCAGGTGGCGTCCGGCCGCTTCGGCGTCACCAGCGAGTACCTCGTCAACTCCGACGACATCCAGATCAAGATGGCCCAGGGCGCCAAGCCCGGCGAGGGCGGCCAGCTGCCCGGCCACAAGGTCTACCCCTGGGTCGCGAAGACCCGGCACTCCACCCCCGGCGTCGGCCTGATCTCGCCGCCCCCGCACCACGACATCTACTCCATCGAGGACCTCGCCCAGCTCATCCACGACCTCAAGAACGCCAACCCCGCCGCCCGCATCCACGTGAAGCTGGTGTCCGAGGTCGGCGTCGGCACGGTCGCGGCGGGCGTCTCCAAGGCCCACGCCGACGTCGTCCTCATCTCCGGCCACGACGGCGGCACCGGCGCCTCCCCGCTGACCTCCCTCAAGCACGCGGGCGGCCCCTGGGAGCTCGGCCTCGCCGAGACCCAGCAGACCCTGCTGCTCAACGGCCTGCGCGACCGCATCGTCGTGCAGACCGACGGCCAGCTCAAGACCGGCCGCGACGTGATCGTCGCCGCCCTCCTGGGCGCCGAGGAGTTCGGCTTCGCGACCGCGCCCCTGGTCGTCTCCGGCTGCGTCATGATGCGCGTCTGCCACCTGGACACCTGCCCCGTCGGCATCGCCACCCAGAACCCGGTCCTGCGCGAGCGCTTCAACGGCAAGGCCGAATTCGTCGTCAACTTCTTCGAGTTCATCGCCGAGGAGGTCCGGGAGATCCTCGCCGAGCTGGGCTTCCGCACCCTTGAGGAGGCCGTCGGCCACGCCGAACTCCTCGACACCGGCAGGGCCGTGACGCACTGGAAGGCCCAGGGCCTCGACCTCGCCCCCCTGCTGCACGTGCCGGACCTGCCCGCCGGGGCCGCCCGCCACCGCACCACCGCACAGGACCACGGCCTGGCCAAGGCGCTCGACAACCAGCTGATCAAGCTCGCCGCCGACGCCCTCAACACCGTCGGCGCCGAGGCACCCCAGCCCGTCCGCGCCCAGCTGCCCATCCGCAACATCAACCGCACCGTCGGCACCATGCTCGGCCACGAGGTGACCAAGAAGTACGGCGGCGCCGGCCTGCCCGACGACACCATCGACATCACCTTCACCGGCTCCGCCGGCCAGTCCTTCGGCGCCTTCCTGCCGCGCGGCGTCACCCTGCGCCTGGAGGGCGACGCCAACGACTACGTCGGCAAGGGCCTCTCCGGCGGCCGCATCGTCGTCCGCCCCGACCGCGGCGCCGACCACCTCGCCGAGTACTCCACCATCGCCGGCAACACCCTCGCCTACGGCGCCACCGGCGGCGAGCTGTACCTGCGCGGCAGCGTCGGCGAACGCTTCTGCGTCCGCAACTCCGGTGCCACCGTCGTCTCCGAGGGCGTCGGCGACCACGGCTGCGAGTACATGACCGGCGGCAGGGCTGTCGTCCTCGGCCCCACCGGCCGCAACTTCGCGGCCGGCATGTCCGGCGGCGTGGCCTACGTCCTCGACCTGGCCCCCGACAACGTCAACAAGGAGCTGGCCGCCGCCGTCGACACCCTCGGCGCCGACGACCGGCAGTGGCTGCACGACGTGGTGCGCCGCCACCACGAGGAGACCGCCTCCACCGTCGCGGCCGGCCTCCTCGCCGACTGGGACACGGCCGTGACCCGCTTCCGCAAGGTCATGCCGACCACGTACAAGGCAGTGCTCGCCGCCAAGGACGCCGCCGAGCGAGCCGGTCTCTCCGAGACCGAGACCCACGAGAAGATGATGGAGGCGGCGACCCATGGCTGACCCGAAGGGCTTTCTCACCACCGACCGCGAGGTCGCCCGCACCCGCCCCGTCGCCGAGCGCGTCCGCGACTGGAACGAGGTCTACGTCCCCGGCTCCCTGCTGCCGATCGTGACCAAGCAGGCGAGCCGCTGCATGGACTGCGGCATCCCGTTCTGCCACAACGGCTGTCCGCTCGGAAACCTCATCCCCGAGTGGAACGACTACGCCTACCGCGACGACTGGCAGGCCGCCGGCGAGCGGCTGCACGCCACCAACAA
The DNA here is from genome assembly GCF_014650495.1 of Streptomyces cinnamoneus. Lineage (GTDB taxonomy): Bacteria > Actinomycetota > Actinomycetes > Streptomycetales > Streptomycetaceae > Streptomyces > Streptomyces cinnamoneus. The sequence goes on from NZ_BMVB01000011.1 coordinate 29,510, forward strand.
CTTCCCCGAGTTCACCGGCCGCCTGTGCCCGGCACCCTGCGAGTCCGCCTGCGTGCTCGGCATCAACCAGCAGCCCGTCACCATCAAGAACGTCGAAGTCACCATCATCGACAAGGCGTGGGAGGCAGGCGACGTCACCCCCCAGCCGCCCGAGCGGCTCTCCGGCAAGACCGTCGCCGTCATCGGCTCCGGCCCCGCCGGCCTCGCCGCCGCCCAGCAGCTGACCCGGGCCGGCCACACCGTCGCCGTCTACGAGCGCGCCGACCGCATCGGCGGCCTGCTGCGCTACGGCATCCCCGAGTTCAAGATGGAGAAGCGGCACATCAACCGCCGCATCGAGCAGATGCGCGCGGAGGGCACCAAGTTCCGCACCGAGGTGGAGATCGGCCGCGACATCGACGCCGCCAAGCTCCGCAAGCGCTACGACGCCGTCGTCATCGCCGCCGGCGCCACCACCTCCCGCGACCTGCCCGTGCCCGGCCGCGAGCTGGCGGGCATCCACTTCGCCATGGAGTACCTGCCCCTGGCCAACAAGGTGCAGGAGGGCGACCTCACGGTCTCCCCGATCAGCGCCGAGGGCAAGCACGTCGTCGTCATCGGCGGCGGCGACACCGGCGCCGACTGCGTCGGCACCGCCCACCGCCAGGGTGCCGCGTCCGTCACCCAGCTGGAGATCATGCCCAGGCCGGGGGAGCAGCGGAACGAGGGCCAGCCCTGGCCGACCTTCCCCATGCTCTACAAGGTCACCTCGGCGCACGAGGAGGGCGGCGAGCGGATCTACTCCGTCTCCACCACCCACTTCGAGGGCGACGAGGACGGCAACGTCCAGTGGCTGCACCTCGTCGAGGTGGAGTTCACCGGCGGCAAGCTCACGCAGAAGCCCGGCACCGAGCGTCGCATCCCCGCCCAGCTCGTCACCCTCGCGATGGGTTTCACCGGCACCGACCGACAGAACGGTCTCGTCGAGCAGTTCGGCCTGGAGCTGGACGAGCGCGGCAACATCGCCCGCGACGCCGACTACGCCACCAACGTCCCCGGCGTGTTCGTCGCCGGTGACGCCGGCCGCGGCCAGTCGCTCATCGTCTGGGCCATCGCCGAGGGCCGCTCCGCCGCCCGCGGCGTGGACCGCCACCTCACCGGGACCAGCACCCTGCCGGCCCCCGTCAGGCCGACGGACCGTGCCCTGAGCGTCTGACACACCGGGCCGGTACACGGCCCGCCGCACACTCGGCGCCTGCCTCATCCCCGACCCCGAGGCAGGCGCCGCCGTGCGCGGCGAAGGTCACTCGGCAGGACGCGCCGACATGTCGCTGAACACCACCCGGGCGTCCTCCGTGTACGCCCCGACGTTGCCCCGCAAGTACGGGCGCTCCTTGTCCTCGTAGGCCACCAGCCCGCGTCCGTCCACGCTCACCTCCATCCGCGCCCCGCGCTGCCCGACCCGGACGTCCGACCACTTGCCGACGGGGAACCGCTCCGAGCCGGTGGCCAGGAAGCGCTGCCCGCCGGGATAGGCGGGGTCGCGCTTGCCCAGCTCCCAGCCGTTGGGCTTGAGGGTGATGTAGTAGAAGTGCTCCGGGTCCATGTAGCCCCAGACCAGCCACGGCACCTCCCACGGATTGGGCTTGGGGGTGCGCAGCTGCGCCACCGTGCGCATCCGCGCCCGGTAGTCCACGTCCGCGTACTGCTGCGTGGAGACGACCAGCCCGGCGTGGGTCTCCTCCGGCACCTGGGAGGGCTTGGGGGAGAGGGCCAGGCCGTCGTGCCGGCCGATGTTCTCGCCGTGGCCGTCGAAGACCGACCGCCACGGCCCGTGGACCGATCCCTCGGCCCACGGCGTCGCCGGCTCTCCGTCCTCGTCCCCCCAGATGCCGCTCACGGCGAAGACGATGCCCGCCACGACGGCGGCCGCGAACAGGGTGAGGGCGAGGAGCCGGTGAACTCTCGTCATGCCGTCGAGTATGACCCCGGGCCGTCGGACGGGGAGACGATCAGCGCATCCTGAGCGCCCGCGGCGTCGGCGTCGGCGCCGAAGTCCTCCGCCAGCTGGGCCACGATGCGCTCCGTGGCGAGCCCGTCCCCGAAGGGGTTGCCGGCCGTCGCCATGCGCTCGTACTCCTCCCGGTCGTCCAGCAGCTGCATGGCCGCGTCCAGGATGGCCTGCGGGTCCGTGCCGACCAGCCGGGCCGCGCCCGCATCGACGGCCTCGGGCCGTTCGGTGGTGGTCCGCAGGACCAGGGCCGGCTTGCCGAGGCTCGGGGCCTCCTCCTGGATGCCGCCGGAGTCGGTCAGCACCAGGTCGCAGCCGGCGAGCGTGGCGGAGAAGTCCACGTAGCCCAGCGGCTCGACGACGTGGATGTGCTCGTGGCCGGAGAGCTCGGGCAGCAGGGCCTCGCGGACGGCGGGGCTCTTGTGCAGCGGCAGCACGATCTCCACGTCGCCGCGGTCCGCGAGCCGGCGCAGGGCCTTGCCCATGGCCCGCATCTTGTCGCCCTGGTTCTCGCGGCGGTGCAGGGTGACCAGCACGCGGCGCAGGTCGCTGCGGAAGTGGTTGACGCCGGTGTTCTGTTCGAGGACCCACAGGAGGTTGTCGATGACGGTGTTGCCGGTGACGAACACCTCGGCGTCCGGCACCCCTTCGGCCGTCAGGTGCCCGGCCGCGCGGGGCGTGGGCGCGAAGTGCCAGCGGGTCATCCGGCCTATGAGGCGCCGGTTGAGCTCCTCGGGGAACGGGTTGTCCAGCACGCCCGTGCGCAGCCCCGCCTCCACGTGGGCCACGGGGATGTGCTCGTAGAAGGCGGCGAGGGCGCCGGTCAGCGCGGAGGTGGTGTCGCCCTGGACGACGACGACGTCGGGCCGCTCGGTACGGACGACCTCGCCCAGCCCGTCGATGAGGCGGGCGGTCAGCGTGGACAGCTCCTGCCGGTCGCGCATGACGTCGAGTTCGACGCGGACCTCCACTTGGAGGAGCTCCAGCATCTGGTGGAGCATCTCGCGGTGCTGGCCGGTGGTGACGACGATGGGCTCGAAGAGCGGTGAGGCCGCCATGGCGCGGGCGACGGGGGCGAGCTTGATGGCTTCGGGACGGGTGCCCAGGACGAGCATGGCGCGTACGGGCGTGGTGATGACGTTCGGAGACATGGTTCTCCCTTGGAGAGCATGCAGGGATGACGGTTGTGGTGTGCCGGTCCGCCGTGCTGCGCGGCGTCAGGTGCGCGCGGTCTTGAGCCAGGTCTGCTTGCCCGTGAGCATCCGCCACAGGCCCCACCATCCGGCGGCGAACCAGATGTAGCCGTAGAAGACGAAGACGTGGGACAGCAGGATCGCCCGGACGAGTCCGAGCCCTCGCTCGCGCCGTGAGTAGACCCAGCCGTAGGCGTACGCCGCGGTGAACGACAGGACGTACGGGCCGATGATCCACAGGGGCGAGATCAGGGCGTGCCCGGCCTGGACGGACCCGATGAGGGTGCCGGCCGTGGCGATGAGGAAGGACAGCGGCAGCAGTGAGGTGAGCAGGATCAGCACGGGGCTGGAGAGGTGGTACAGCAGGTCCACGGCGGCCTTGGTGGGCACCTCGCGCAGGATGAGCGGGATCAGCCCGGCCGACTGCAGGTGGCCCTGGAACCAGCGGGAGCGCTGGCGCACCAGACGCTTGACGTCGAGCACGGCCTGCTGGGAGACCGCCGCGGTGGTGCAGTGCTGGTTGGTCCAGCCACGGGCGATGAGGCGCACCCCGAGGTCGAGGTCCTCGGTCAGGGAGTCGCTCCACGGCCCCCGGCCGTCCTCGCCACCGAGGGTGTCCAGCGCGGACAGGCGCATGAACTGGCCGTTGCCGCCCATGCCGACGCTGCCGAAGTAGCGGCGGGCGGACTGGAAGATGTCGCCGTAGATGACGAATTCCATGTCCTGGAGGCGGGCGAGCAGGCCCTTGTGGCGGTTGTACATCCGCACACCGACCTGGGTGGCGCCGGTGCGCGGGTCGTCGAAGTAGGGGTCGACGGCCTGGACGACGTGCGGGTCGAGCCGGCCGTCGGCGTCGACGACGCAGACGATGACGTCGGCCGGGTCCCGGCCGTCGAGGATGCCGGACTCGCGAAGGTGGCGGATGCCGTTGTTGAGTGCCGCCCCCTTGCCCTTGCGGGCGTCGGGCAGGTGCCGCTGCAGCAGCCGGACCCGGTCGGGGTCGGCGGCGCGGGCGATGGCGGCCGTGCGGTCGTCGGACGCGTCGTCGATGACCAGGGCCATGAAGTTCCCGGCGGGCAGAGAGGTGATGCGCGCCAGGCTCTCGGCGAGGACCTTCTCCTCGTTCAGGCAGGCGAGGAGGAAGACGTAGAGACGTTCCGTGCGTGGGCCGCGGTCGCGGCGGACGCGACGTCTGGAGAGGACGAAGAGGGTGCTGTTGTAACACCCCGCCATCACGATGATGGCAATGCTCGACCAGAGCAGGACTTCGGTGATCATGAACGGTCACCGGAGTTTCGGAGCACGTACCAGAATTTGGCCGAAAGAAGAGCGGCGGCTATCGCGCAGTAGAGCAGGAATCCCGCTCCGGCCGCCTCCTGCAGTCCCCTGGCAAAGGGTATGCCCGGCATAACTTCTGGGGCTGCCGTCAGTCCGGCCAAAGGCAGGACTGTCCCCAGAGCGGGTTTTCCGTACATGAGTTCCCCCCGGATTCCGCCTCGCTTGAGGCGTGCGCTGGGAAGGTATCAGACCGAGCGACCTGTTCCGTCCCGCATGGTGAGACTTGTTGAATCGGAAGAGTAAATTCTGTGTACCAACCGGTAGTTATGCCAGCTGGGGTCAGTTGTGTGACGCATGGGGTTGAAGGTCTACACCAATTAGGTTGTTATTTATTGAACGGTCCGGACCAGGGATGTCTATTGACACCCACCCCAACGCCCCACAAGAATCGGCCAACTGTCGGGACTTGAACCCTCGGGGGACGGGACCGGCAACAGCTGGTTCAACCAGGGGGGAACAACAATGAAAAATTCGCGAGGGAGAGCGGGGCTTTCCCGTCTCTCGCTCATCCTGTCCCTGATCGCCGCCCTGCTGGGCGGCGTCGCGCTTTCCACGGGGGCCGAGGCCGCGATAGGCGGGGACGGCAAACCCCTGCCCTCGTACGGTCTCAAGGGGGTCGGTTCCGCTTCGCTCTCCGGAGCGAGCACCAATGACCTCAAGGGCTGGGTGTCCGCCCGGCTGAGCAACGACCGCAAGCGCCAGGCGCACAAGCTGACGGTCACTCCGGCGCCCGTCACCAAGGCCGCCCCCGCCGCCCCCGCCCAGGCCCTCGCGGCCCCGGCCGGCCCCGCGGCGCTCGTTCTCTACGACACCACCGGCCCCTACGGGCACCTCGGCGAGCTCTACGCCATGGCGATCGCCAACCTCGGCGGCCACTTCGGCACCGTGACGGCCAAGCCGGTATCCGCCTACACCGCGGGCATGGTGGAGCAGTACACCTCCACCTACTACGTCGGCTCGACGTACTACGGCGGCACCATCCCCGATGCCATCCCCGCCGCCTTCTACCAGGACGCGCTGAAGACCACGAAGCCCGTCACCTGGATCGGCGACAACATCTGGAACATGGCCAACACGGTCGGCATCGAGAACTTCAAGAAGAAGTACGGCTGGGACCCGACCAACTCCTTCTTCGAGACCAACGGCAACGTCGGCAACATCAACCAGGTCACGTACAAGAACCAGACGCTGACCCGGAAGATCCCGGCCGGCTTCGACGGCGGTGTCCTGCACCCGGCGGTCGTCGACGGCCCCGACTACCCGGACATCACGGAGCTCGCGCAGGCCAAGGACGCCAACAACGGAGCCACGCTCCCCTGGGCCTTCCGCTCCTCCAACCTCACCTACGTGGGCGAGATCCCCTTCACCTACGTCTCCGAGGCCGACCGCGTCATCGTCTTCGAGGACCTGCTCTTCGACGGCCTGGCCCCCGCGACCGCCGAGCGCCACCGCGCGTTCGTCCGGCTGGAGGACATCAGCCCCGACGCCGACCCGGCGAAGCTGCGGGCGATGGCCGATTACCTCTACTCGCAGAAGATCCCCTACGGGATCAACGTCATCCCGGTCTACACCGACCCCAAGGGCGCCTACAACAACGGCGTGGCGAAGACCGTCACCCTGGCCCAGGCCCCGCAGGTCGTCGACGCGCTCAAGTACATGCTCCAGCGCGGCGCCGTCCTGATGAACCACGGCTACACGCACCAGTACAAGAACGTCAACAACCCCTACACCGGGGTCACGGGCGACGACTTCGAGTTCTTCCGCGCCCACGTCGACGCCGCCGACAGCGTCATCTACGACGGGCCGGTGGCCGAGGACTCCACCATCTGGGCGCAGTCCAGGGTGACGTCCGCCCTCGCCGCCTTCACGGCCGCGGGCCTGCCCAAGCCCACGCTGTGGACGACGCCGCACTACGCGGCCTCGGCCACCGACTACCGGGTCTTCGGCCAGAACTACACCGCCCGGCTGGAGCGTTCGCTGTACTTCGCCGGGACGCTCAGCGGCGGAACGGTGAACTCCAGCCGATACATCGGCCAGTTCTTCCCGTACGCGGTCAAGGACGTCTACGGTACGACCGTGCTCCCCGAGAACATCGGCAACTACGAGCCCGTGCCGTACAACAACCACCCGGCGCGGCTGCCGGCCGACCTCATCGCCTCGGCCAAGGCCAACCTGGCGGTGCGTGACGGCGTGGCCAGCTTCTTCTACCACCCGTACTACGACGTGGAGCCGCTGAAGCAGACGGTCGAAGGCATCCGTGCCCTCGGCTACACCTTCGTGGCCCCCGCGGCTCTCACCCAGTGAACGCGATGAGGAGGACGGCCGCCGTGATGGCGGTGGCCGTCCTCTTCGTCGCCGGGTGCTCCTCGTCCGGCGACGACGACGATTCCGGGCCCACGACCGGTCCGAGCGGCCGGCCCGACGACAGGAAGGTGAGCGGGTTGCGCGGCTTCACGCTCCCCTCGTGGAACACCGACGACTACAGCAGCAAGAAAGCCGGAACGTATCTGCGCCAGATCGCGGGCACCGGCGCCCGGTGGGTGACGTTCACCCCCACCTGGTACCAGGACAAGGTCACCGACTCGGCCATGCGCACCACGGGCGAGACCGCCGGTGACGACAGCCTGCGCCACATCATCCGCCTCGCCCACGAGGCGGGGCTCAAGACCATGGTCAAGCCGCACGTCGACCTGACCAAGGGCGGCGACCGCGCCGAGATCCGGCCCAAGGACCGGGACGCCTGGTTCGACGCGTACCGGCGCTTCATCACCCACTACGCACGGCTGTCGGCCGACGCGGGCGTCGAGCAGTTCTCCGTCGGCACCGAGCTCGCGGGCACCTCGCAGGACGGCGAGCGCTGGGGGCGGACCATCGCCGCGATCCGCGAACGCTACAAGGGCCCGCTGACCTACGCCGCCAACTACGACGAGTACCAGAAGATCCCCTTCTGGAAGGACCTCGACGTCATCGGCATCGACGCCTACTGGCCGCTGGCCGACAAGGCCACGACGGACCCCGCGCGGCTGCGGCAGGCATGGCAGCCGATCACGGAGGAACTGGCCGCTTTCTCGGAGCGACAGCACCGGAAGATCCTCTTCACCGAGGCCGGGTACGTCAGCCAGCGCGGTACGACGACGGCGCCCTTCTCCTGGACCGTCAGTAAGCGGGACGGCGAGGAGGAACAGGCCGCGGCCTACGAGGCGTTGCTCGCCGCGTTCGACGGCAAGCCCTGGTGGGCGGGCGTGTGCTGGTGGATGTGGGACGACTGGCCGGACAGCGGCGAGACCGCCAAGCGCCTGGCGTACACGCCGCACGGCAAGCCCGCGGAGAAGGTGCTGCGCAAGTGGTGGGGCCGGTAGGCGCCGTCCGCCGCCGACGGCCGCGGCAGGCGCCGGCCGGCCGTCACGTGTCGCAGTCCAGCTCCGTCCGGCACAGCGTGCACCGGGCCCGCACCCGCCCCCGCACGGGCAGCCGGATGCGCTGCCAGCAGGTCGGGCAAGGGAAGCTGACCCGTGGGGGATCGCCCTCGAAGGCGTACCCCGTCTCCGGCGCGGCCACCTGTCCGCGCCGGTCCCGTGCGTAGCGGTGGCGCCCCAGTCGCCCGGCGGCGGCCAGCGGGGGGCGCCGCGCGTCCCGCTGCGCCCGGCCGCGCCCCTGTACGTACGCGTCGTACGCCTGCGCGCTGGTGAACCACGGCGAGGGGTCCTCGCCGAAGGCGAGGGCGCGCTTGGCGAGCACGTACCCGAACTCCTCGGGCGTGAGGTACCCCAGCTTCTGCGCGGAGACCGGGGATTCGCGGTAGGCGTCCAGCAGCAGCCATCCCGCGCCCAGGTAGGCGGCGGCGGTGTCGGTGAGGATCTCGTTGTCCCGGGTGCCGGGGAACTCCAGCCCGAGCCGGTGCAGGTAGACGTGCATCACTTCGTGCGCGAGCGCGGCCCCGATGTCGCGGCGGTGGGTCTTGAAGCGCGTGTTGAGCTCGATGAAGTACTCGGGCCCCGCGGCCAGTTCGATGCTGCCGGCGTGCCGCATGTCGCGGAAGGCGACGATCATCCGGGCGTCCGGCAGCCGCAGGTGGCGCACCATCTCGCCGGCGATCCGCTGGACGCCCAGGTAGGGGTCCTCGTCGTCGGAGAAGGCGACGTCGGCCGGCGGCACGCTCGCCGCGAAGGACTGCACCCCGTCGTAGGACAGCCGCTTGTAGAGCGCGGTGATCGCCGAACGCACCGTCTCCAGGTGCGGGAAGCCGTGCTCGATCGCGAGGTCCGAGCCCACGCGTGACCACCCCCGTGCGGTTGCCGGTGCCCTTCCACTCTACGGGCGCGGGTCCCGTGCCGACTGGCCGAAAACGCGACTAGGTCGCGGCTGCCGCCCGCCCGATAATCGCAAAGCGCATTGTCATGAGCCGAACAAGACCGGCTGGACGAGGCCGGCCCCCACCTCGGTCGTGGAGTGCGCACAACCTCCCACGAAAGGAAGACCGTTGCGCAACTTCCTCAAGGTGCTCAGGAGATGCACCGCAGTCGGCGCGGTCGCCCTCGCCGCGTTCAGCCTCCAGCCGGGCACCGCCCAGGCGCACGACCCCGAACCGCGGCCCGGCCCGGGCGTCATCGGCGGAACCCCCGCCGCCCAGGGAGAGTTCCCCTGGATGGTGCGGCTGTCCATGGGCTGCGGCGGCGCCCTCTACACCCAGCAGATCGTCCTGACCGCCGCGCACTGCGTCAGCGGCAGCGGCCCCAACACCTCCATCACCGTCACCGCCGGCGTCGTCGACCTCCAGTCCTCCCAGGCGGTCAAGGTCAAGTCCACCCGGGTCCTGCAGGCCCCCGGCTACAACGGCGTCGGCAAGGACTGGGCACTCATCAAGCTCGCCAAACCCATCAACCTGCCCACCCTCAAGACCGCCGACACCACGGCCTACAACCAGGGCACCTTCACCGTCGCCGGCTGGGGCGCCACCAGCGAGGGCGGCCCGCAGTCCAGGGTCCTGCTCAAGGCCGAGGTCCCCTACGTCGACGACGCCACCTGCGAGGGCGCCTACGGCGGCAGCCTCACCCCCGGCGAGGAGATCTGCGCCGGCTTCATGGACACCGGCGGCGTCGACACCTGCCAGGGCGACTCCGGCGGCCCGATGTTCCGCAAGGACGACGCGGGCGCCTGGATACAGGTCGGCATCGTCAGCTGGGGCCAGGGCTGCGCACGCCCCGGCTACCCCGGCGTCTACACCGAGGTGAGCACCTTCGCCTCCGCCATCCGCTCCGCCGCGGCGAGCCTCGGCGGCTGAGCGCACCCGGCCCGTACCGGCCCGGCCGGGCCGTGCGCTGACCCGGACGGCCCAGCCCCGGTACGGGCTCCCGGGCCCCCTCCGCGGACCCGCCGCGCCGGTACCCCCGGCCCGCCCACCCGCACTTTGGTATGACCCGGAGGGGGTCCCGTCATCCTTTCGGCCGAGACGAGAATGGTCGGACAGTCGAGGTGTGGAGCGCATAAACGTCCGTAACGTGAAGGGCGTGCCTCCGGGAAGGACCGGCGGCCGCAGCCAGAGCCGACCGTTACGGAAAGGCACCCCCCGTGTCCGTCAAGTCCCGCATCGCCGCCGCCACCGTCCTCACCGCCGCCGTCGCGGCCGTGGCGTACCCGACGGCGACGGCCTTCGCGGCGGACGGGCGGGACCCCGGCGTCCGCCCCGGCACCACCGTCCAGCACGTACGGCTCCCCGATGGCAGCCGGGCCAGCCTGACCTCCGGCGACGGCGGCGCGCGCGTGACCGTCACCAGCCACGGCAAGGAGCAGCGCACCTTCGACGCCGGCCGCCCCACGGCCGACCTGGACCGGCTCCACCTGCGCATCCTCGGCGGCGACGGCGACCGGCCCACCCTGCGCGCCCGGCTCGACGGCAGCAGCCTGACCAACTACTACGACTTCACCTCCGGCTCCCTGCGCCACACCCCCGAGGCCACCGGCCGCCCCGCCGCGGCCGCCGCCCCGTCCGCCGCCACCGCCGTCTCCCGGACGCACGACACGCCCGGCCGGGCCGCCGCGGGCAAGGACGCCGGGCACGCCACCCGGGCCGCGACCGCCGGCCGGCCGCCCCACGACTCGTCCGGCAACCCCGTACGGCGCGTGGTCGAGGCGGGCCACATCATCAAGGCCAGCCACGACGCCGGTGACGTCGGCACCCCGGCCGTCGCGGCCGGCGTCGCCCTCGTGGCCGTCGTCGGCGGCGCCTACGGTGTGCGCGTGGCGCTGCGCCGCTACGGACGCACCGCCGACTGACCACCGGCCGAGCGACCACCGGCCGACGGGCTACCGGTCGACTGACACCACCGGCCGACGGGCCGGGCGACCACCGGCCGGCCCGGCCCGCGCCACCCCTTCGGGCCGGCCGCCGCACCCCTGCCCGGCACGGCCCCCGCCACCCCGCGGTGCTTCCCCGGCCGTCCGCTGCGGTTGCGGCCCCCGCACACCCCCGGTGACATGGAGGGACGCCCGGTACGGGCGCGGCTCTGCGCGCACCGAACCCTTCCGAGACCGTCCGAGGCTGCAAAGGAGCGAGGGGCACAGCATGCCGATCACCGTGGTCATCGCGGACGACCAGGAGATGGTCCGCACCGGGTTCCGGATGATCCTGGAGAGCCAGCCCGACATCGAGGTCGTCGCGGACGTCGTCGACGGCGAGGCGGCCCTGGAGGCCGTGGAACGGCACCGGCCCGACGTCCTGCTCCTCGACATCCGCATGCCCAAGCTGGACGGGCTGGAGGTCACCCGCCGCCTGTCCGAGCTGTCCGCCGCCCACCCCGAGCGCGGCCAGCGCCCCCGGATCGTCATCGTCACCACCTTCGACCTCGACGAGTACGTCCACACCGCCCTGCGCAACGGCGCCTCCGGCTTTCTGCTCAAGGACGCGAGCCCGGCCATGCTGGTCGAGGCCGTGCACGCCGCGGCCGTCGGCGACTCCCTCATCTCGCCCGCGATCACCGTCCGGCTGCTGCGCGACATGGCGCCGGCGGGCCCGGGGGCCGCCGGCACCGTCAGGCAGCCGTCCGAGCCGCTCACCGACCGCGAGGCCGACGTCGTGCGCTGCCTGGCCCGCGGGGCCACCAACGCCGAGATCGCCGGCGAACTCTTCGTCTCCCTGTCCACGGTCAAGACCCACCTGGCCAACGTGCAGCTCAAGCTCGACGCCCGGAACCGCGTCGAGATCGCCGCCTGGGCCTGGGAGAGCGGACTGGCCACGGGCGGCACGTGAACAGATGGGCCGGGTGGGCCGCCCGCCACCCCCGGGGATCGGCCGTCGCCAAGGCCGCCCTGGGGGCCGTCCTGCTCTGCCTCGTCGGCTTCGAGGGCTTCGCCCTCGCCCGCCAGCCCAGCGAGCCGCACGCCGTCGTCCTCGCCTCCGGCGTCCTCGTCTGCCTGTGCGCCGTGCCCTACGGCTGGATCACCCTGAACGTACGGGCGGGCATCGCCGTCGCCCTGTCCCTGACCGCGTCCGTCGCGCTGATGGCCGGACGGCATCCGACGGTCGTGTGGGGCATGGGGGAGGGCATCGCCCTGCTCGTCCTGCTCAGCCTCGTCGTCAGCCGGTCCTCGCAGCGCGTCGTCCGCGTCCTCGGCCCGCTGCTCGCACTGGCCGTCGTCGCGGCGCCCATGCGCGACCTCAACCCGGAGTGGTTCACGGCGCTGGCTGCGATCCTGACCGTCGTCGTGGGCAGCTACTCCCTGATCCTGCGGGGCCAGTCGGCGCAGCGGGCCCGCGACCTGGTCGCCGTGCGCACCGCGGAACGGCTGGAGCTGGCCCGCGAACTGCACGACCTGGTCGCCCACCACATCACCGGCATCGCCGTGCAGGCCCAGGCCGCCCGCTTCACCGCCCTGGAGGGGCCGGCCGCCGCCGGGGCGTTCGAGCGCATCGAGACGTCCGCGGCCGAGGCGCTGGGCGCGATGCGCCGCCTCGTGGGCGTCCTGCGCGAGGGGGAGGCCGAGACCGAGCCGGTCGCCGGTCTGCCCGAAGTGCGCGAGCTGACCGAGGCGTTCGCCCGTACGGGACCGCCCGTCGCCCTTTACATCGAGCGCGGCATGGAAACCTGGATCCCGGGTGAAGTCGCCGCGGGCGTCCACCGCGTCGTCCGCGAGGCCCTGACCAACGTCCGCAAGCACGCGGCGGACGCCACGGCCGTCCGGATCGGGGTGCGCGGTGTGCCCGCGGGCGTCGAGCTGCGCATCGCGGACGACGGCAAGCGGGCCGCCGCCCTGTCCGAACAGGCCCGGGGCGGCGGCTTCGGCCTCGTGGGGCTCGCCGAACGCGCCAAGGCCATGGGGGGCCGGCTGACGGCCGGCCCGGCGCCCGAGGGGGGCTGGCAGGTGACCGCGCTGTTCCCGGTGGACCGCAAGGCGGCATGACACGGCGTGGCAGGGCATGTCGCAGCGTGCGGCGGGACGTTACGCCCGGGGCTCAATCCGCGGACGGCGCAAACACTGGTCCCGGGACCGGAACGATCTTTAGCGTGGCGCCATGGAGACCACACGCGTCACACCGGACATATGGATGTTCACGTTCGCCGTCGGCCAGTCCTACGCCGTGCGGCTGCAGGACGGACGGGGCTGGGCCCTCGTCGACACCGGGCTGCCCGGGAACGAGGGGCCGGTCCTCGACGCCCTCGCGGGGCTGGGCGCCCGCCCGCAGGACGTCCGCGACATCGTGCTCACCCACTACCACTTCGACCACACCGGCTCCGCAGCCGCCCTCGCCGCGGCGACGGGCGCGCGGGTGCTGGCCGGGGCGGCCGACGCCCCCGTGATCCGGGGCGAGCTGCCGGAGCCGCCGCCGGTGCTGCAGGAATGGGAGATACCGCTGTTCGAGTCCGTGCAGGCCGGACTGGCGGACGTCCCGCCCGCCCAGCCCTGCGGGGTGGACCGGGAACTGGTGGACGGGGACGTCCTGGACTGGGGCGAGGAGGTGCGGGTCGTCGCCGTGCCGGGACACACCGACGGCAGCGTGGCCCTGCACCTGACCTCGTCGGGGGTGCTGTTCACCGGCGACACCATCGCCAACGTCCAGCAGCTCATGCCGGGCGTCTTCAACACCGACCTGCAGCAGACGATCGCCTCCTTCCACCGCCAGGCCGCACTGGACGTCCGGACGGCCTGTTTCGGTCACGGTGCGCCGATCGTGGGCGGCGCGGGGGAGGCGCTGCGGGCTGCCGCCGAGGCGCTGACGGCGGCCCATCAGGACGGAACGACGGACTCCTGCCCGTAGCAGAGGCAGAAGGGGTGCCCTGCAGGGTCGGCATAGACCCGGAACCCCCGCTCCCGCCCGCCGCTGTCGTGGAGGAACGACGCGCCCAGCGCGAGGACTTCCTCCTGGGCGCGCTCCACGTCCTCGCGCGTGTCGACGTCGAAGTCGAGATGCATCTGCTGCGGGTGAGCGGGGTCCGGCCAGCGCGGCGGGCGGTAGTCGCCCTCCACCCGCTGGAAGGCGATCCGCTGCCGGGTGGCGGGGTCGGCCAGCCAGACCCAGGACGGGTCGCTGTCGTCCGCGACGACCCGCCAGCCCAGGACGGCGGCGTAGAACGCCGCCAGGGCGGCGGGGTCGGGGCAGTCGATGACGGTGCACTGCAACGTGGCGATCATGGAAGCATGATGCCGCGTCGCCCGCCGGCCGGGAACGCAAGCCCGTTCACGGCGTGCGCTGCACCGCATCGAACCAGCGCGCGATCTCCGGCGTCGCTTTCGTGAACGCCCCGAAATGACCGGTCTTCCCGTGGTCGACGACCGGGACCCGCACGCCGTGACGCGCGAAGTCACGGGCACAGTTGACCGAGTTCGCGATGGGCACGTCCCGGTCCCCGGCCGCGGTGTGCAGACGCACCGGCACCGCCGGCTTCCAGCCGCAGGTGCCGTCCTGCGCCCGCATCGCCTCCAGCAGCCCGCCCGAGGGGTGCCGCAGCCGCTCGGAGAACCCGTCGGTCACCAGCTCCCCGACCGTCGCCGGCAGCGCCTTGAAGATCTCCTCCTCCGTGTGCCGGCTGTCGAAGAGCCGGTCGACGACGCCCGCGTACGGCTGCCGGAACACCTCGGCCGGGTCCCGGTAGATCGGATGCAGCCGGTTCTGGGCCGTGAGGTAGTACGACAGGTAGAAGACGGCGCTGCGCTCGTCGACCCTCCCGTCGACGATGCCGGGCATCTCGGCCTTCTCCAGGTCGTACGGACCGGAGACCGGCGCCAGGGCCCGCAGCCTGAAGTGCCGGTCCGCGCCCGCGTCCAGGGCCCGGGCGAGCGCCACCGCCACCTGCCCGCCCTGCGAGAAGCCGGTGGCGTACACATCACCCGTCAGCTGCCGGCCCTGCCGCTGCGCCGCCGTGCGCGCCGCCCGCAGCATGTCGACGGAGGCGGTGACGGCCGAGGCGGTGTCCATGTACGGGTGGCGGCCCGGACCGTTGCCGAGACCGAGGTAGTCGGGCGCCGCCACCGCACGGCCCGCCGCCGCGTGCACGTACGGCGAGAGCCGGCCGAAGCCCTTGCCCTCGATGACGGAGGGCGCGTACGTGCGGCTGGCCATGGTGCCGTGCGTGTCGGAGACCACCGCCAGCCTGCGGCCGCCACCATCGGGCAGCACCAGCAGACCCGTGGCCGTGGTCGGCCGGCCCTGCGGGGTGACGGTCCGGTAGGTCAGCCGGTAGGCCCGTACCCCGTACCGCACCGGCGCATCCGTGAACTCCGGGCCCAGGTACGCCGCGACCTCCTTGCCGGTGAGCTCGGCCACGCGTTCGGTGCGCAGCAGCGCACCACGCCCGGCGTCCACCGAGGCGTGCGCCGGGGCGCCCGCCGGCGACGGCTGCGCCGCCACGGCCGGCGCCGCCGCCAGCGCCGCCAGAACGACCGCCGCCGCGGCCGCCACCGCCCGGCGCCGCACCGAACTCCCCTGACCCGCCCGCCGGTTCCCCATCCCTGTGATCGTCATGCCGACGACCCTACGAGACGCCACGGCTCGTTTCCCCCTCCCTGAGAGGGGCCCTCGCCACCCCGACCCCTAAGGGCCCGCCTCCTCCCCGCCGCCGAGGCGACCCCACCCGCCCTTCGTTAGTCCAAGACCGCCCCGCCCTTTGTCCATGGTCACCCCGGCCCCGCCGCACCACGGTATCGCCGTGACCGCAGACCACCCGGGCCCGAGCCGACGGGCCGTAGTCGTCACCACCGCCCTCGCCGGAATCGGCCTCGGCGCCGCCCGCGCGGCAGCCGCCGACGGCGAAGCCGTCCTGCGCTCCGACGCCCTGGACGTCCGCGTCGACACCACCTTCCCCCGCATCCTCACCTACACCCACCGCACCACCGGCGCCGTCCTCCACGCCCAGGACGAACCCGTCACCTCCCTGCTCGTCGACGGCACCGCACACACCCCCACCGTCACCACCACCCTCGCCGCCGACCACGCCTCCTACACCCTCCGCCTGAACGGCGGCACCCGCATCGACGTCGAGATCCGTGTCCACCACTGGCGCATCGACTGGCGGGTCACCCGCATCGCCGACACCCCCACCCTGCGCATCGGCACCCTGCGCATCCCCGGCCTCGCCTTCCTGTCCGTCCGCAGCACCCAGCCCGGCGCGGCCCTGCTCGCCGCCCGCATCCACCTGGACGCCACCAAGGACGGCGACACCCTCGTCCGCCCGACGGCCACCACACCCCCCGACTCCGCCCCCACCGGCTGCGCCTACGCCGTCGTCAGCACCGACCGGCTCGCGGCCGCCATCGAGACCAACACCGTCCACGACCGGCCGGACGCCACCACCTCCTGGGAGAACGGCCGCTTCCGGCGGCAGACCCTCACCCGCGCCCACCACACCGAAGCCCGGCTCACCTGCGGCGAATGGACCCACCGCGCCGCCGGCGCACCCCCGTCCGCCACCGACCCCCTGCCGCACGTCACCGTCATCCTCACCGGCGACCGCAACGGCGACGGCACCGTCGACTGGCAGGACGCCGCCATCGCGATGCGCGACATCATGACCGCCCCGCCCGGAGCGGACGAACAACACCTGCGCGTTGTCCCCCACATCGCGTTCAACTTCGCCAGCCAGGCCACCAATCCGTTCCTGACCACCCTCGACCACATCAAACGCATCCACCTCGCCACCGACGGACTGCGCCAGTTCACCCTCCTCAAGGGCTACCAGTCCGAAGGCCACGACTCCGCCCACCCCGACTACGGCGGCCACTACAACACCCGCGCCGGCGGCCTCGACGACCTCAACACCCTGCTGCGCCACGGCAAGAGGTGGAACAGCGACTTCGCCGTGCACGTCAACACCACCGAGTCCTACCCCGTCGCCCACGCCTTCTCCGAGACGCTCGTCGACAAGAACGACCGGCAGTGGGACTGGCTCGACCAGTCGTACCGCATCGACGCCCGCCGCGACCTGCTCTCCGGCGACATCGCCCGCCGCTTTTGGCAACTGCGCGAGGAAACCGACCCCGCCCTGGACATTCTCTACCTCGACGTCTTCCGCGAGTCCGGCTGGAACTCCGACGCACTGCAGCGCATCCTGCACGCACAAGGCTGGAAGATCACCAGCGAATGGGGACACGGCCTGGAACGCTCCAGCCTGTGGTCCCACTGGGCAACCGAGACCGACTACGGGCCCGACACCTCCCGCGGCATCAACTCCCGGCTCATCCGCTTCATCCGCCACCACCAAAAGGACGTCTTCGCCGACAAATGGCCACTCCTGGGCACCGCGAAACTCGGCACCTTCGAGGGCTGGCGCGGCAAGACCGACTGGACGTCCTTCCACCGGCAGCTGTGGACCGAGAACCTCCCCGCCAAATACCTGTAGGCGTTCACGATCCGCACCTGGCACGACCACGACATCACCCTGACCGGACCCGGCGGGCTCACCACCCGCGTCACCGACGCCGACGGCACCCGGCGCATCACCACCGACGGCCGCACCGTCTGCACCGGCGACACCTACCTGCTGCCCTGGGAACCGCGCCGCGCCACCGACCCCGCCAAGCTCTACCACTACAACCCGCACGGCGGCGCCACCACCTGGCAACTGCCCCGCGCCTGGGCCGCCCTGCCCACCGTCGTCCTGCACCGCCTCACCGACCAGGGCCGCACCGACACCACCGAGCTGCCGGTGCGCGACACCCGCATCACCCTCGACGCCGCACCCGGACAGCCCTACGTCCTCACCCCACGCCACCGGCGCCACCGCCCCGACCCCCGCTGGGGCGAGGGCACCCCGCTGCGCGACCCGAACTTCCTCTCCGGCACCCTCGACGCCTGGCACGTCACCGGCCCGGCCCACGCCGAACGCAGCACCCCCGGCCACTGGGAACTGGTCATCGGCCCCGGCGGCGCGGCCACCGTCAGCCAGCGACTGGCCCGCCTGAGACCCGGCACCTACGTCGCATCCGCCCAGGTCGAGGTCGGCGCCACGGCGGGGGAGCGGCGCCGGGCCGCGCTCACCGTCCGCACGGCCGACGGCACCACCGCCACCAACTTCACCGAGACCTCCACCGCCGCCAACCACATGGCCGCCGACAGCAAGCACGGCACACGCTTCCAGCGGATGTTCACCTGGTTCACCGTGCCCGCCGGCGGCGGCCCCACCACCCTGTCCCTGACGGCAGCCCCCGGCACCGCACGCGTCCGCTTCGCCGCCGTACGCGTCGTACCCGGCCGGCGATCCCCCGCACCACCGGACGCCCTGGCCTCCGAGGACTTCGAGAACGTCCCCCAGGGCTGGGGACCCTTCGTCAAGGGCGACGCCGGAGGCACCACCGACCCCCGCACCCACATCGCCCAGCGGCACGCCCCGTACACCCAGCGCGGCTGGAACGGCAAAGCCGTCGACGACGTCGTCGACGGCACCCAGTCGCTGAAGTCACGCGGCGAGAACCCCGGCCTGGTCTACCGGACCCTCCCGCACACCGTGCGCTTCACCCCCGGCCGCCGCTACCGCGTGACCTTCCGCTACGTCAACGAACGGGCCGACCAGTACGCGTGGGTCACCGGCGTGGACGAACCCGCACCGCGCGAGCTCCACCGGACGGCCCTGCCGGCCGCCCCCGCCCCCGCCGTGCACTCCTACCTGTTCACCGCACCGGAAACGGGTGAGGCATGGGTGGGACTGCGGAAAGTCGGCACCAACGGGACCGCTGAGTTCTGCCTGGATGGCTTCACCGTGCACACAGTCGGGCAATAGACCTCCACGGGGTTCCGTCCCGTTGGTCACCGTCATCGGCCGGTGACCAGCGGGACGGGAGCTCAGCACAGCCGCGCCTCCGCCTCGCCCGCGGCCTCGCACTCCAGCACCAGCAGCTCGTTCTCCCCCTCCCGCAGGACCGGCCCCGGCACGTACAGGGCACGCTGCGGCCCCAGCGCCCGGTAACGGCCCAGACAGAAGCCGTTGACCCACACATGGCCGCGCACCCAGCCCGGCAGCTCCAGCGAGGCGTCACCCGCCCCCGCCACCCGGAACGACCCGCGGTACAGGCCGGGTGCCCCCTCCCGCCCCTCCCACCCCCGCCAGGGCAGCCCGGCCAGGGCACCCGGCTCCTCCAGCGCCTCCAGCCGCAACCCCCGCGCCCGCACCCCGTGCACGTACTGCCGCTCGTGCAGCAGGCCACCCGTGATGCCCTTGGACTCACCCAGCCGCGGACCGTAATTGACCCGGCCCAGCGACTCCACCCACACCTCCACCACGGCCGGCCCCGCCACCTCACCGACGAGCGCGCACTCCCCGTCCCCACCGTCCAGCACCGCCGCACGCCCGCCGTCCACCCACACCACCGCCACGTCCCGCAGCCCCACCACCGTCAGGGGCCGGGGCCCGCGCGGCCCCTGGACCACGAAGCGGTACCGCACCAGCCCCCGCTCCACCCCCAGCTCCTCGAACGACGGCGGCACCGCCGCCTCGGCCTCCGCCTCCCCCAGAACGTCCACCACGTCCGTCAACGGCACCCACGCCCCCACCCGGACCCCCACCGGCGCACCCAGCACCGCAGGAGCCGGCGGCAGCGCAGGCAGCGGCCCTTCCCCGTCCCGGAAACCGGCCAGCACCTCCCGCAGCGCCCAGAACTTCTCCGTGGGCCGGCCGTACTCGTCGACCGGCGCGTCGTAGTCGTACGACGTGACGACCGGACGCAACGCCCCCCGGTGATCCTCCCCGGCACGGTTGGCACCCGCCCAGCCCCCGAAGTTCGTGCCCCCGTGCGCCATGTAGACGTTCACCGACGCCCCGCACTCAAGGATCTCCCGCAGCGCCCCCGCCGCATCCGCAGCCGCCCGCCCCGCCTCCTCGCCACCCCAGTGCGTGAACCAGCCGCACCAGAACTCCATGCACATCAGCGGCCCCCGCGGCCGGAACCCGCGCAGCACCCCGAACGCCTCACGCGCCCCCGAACCGAAGTTCACCGTCGCCGTCAGCCCCGGCACCGAACCCCCCGACAGCATGTGCTCCTCGGGACCGTCCGAGGTGACCAGCGGCACGCTCACCCCGAGCGCCTTCCACCGTTCTACGAGATGCCGCAGATAAACCCCGTCACTGCCATAGGACCCGTACTCGTTCTCCACCTGCAACAGCACCACCGGCCCGCCCCGGCCGACCTGCCGCTCCACCACCTCCTGCGCCACCACCCCCAGCCAACCGTCGACCGCCCGCACGAACCGCTCGTCCCGCGTGCGCACCCGACGCCCCAGCGCACCCGTCAGCCACCACGGCAGCCCCCCGTTCTCCCACTCCGCACAGATGTACGGACCCGGGCGCACGATCGCATACAGCCCCGCCGCCTGCGCCGCGTCCAGGAAACGACCCAGCGCCCCCACGTCCCGCAGCCGCCCCGGCCGCGGCTCGTGCCAGTTCCACGGCACGTACGTCTCCACACAGTTGAGCCCCATCGCCCGCAGCATCCCCAGCCGGTGCCCCCACAGCCCCTCGTGCACCCGGAAGTAGTGCAACGCCCCCGACAACAGCCGCACGGGCCGCCCGTCGAGCTCGAAGTCGTCGTCCCCCACCCTGAACTCCGGCACGTCCCCGCCCGCCCTTCAGCCACCACCGCCGACCGGGCCATCGTCGCCCTCTGGCGAGCCGGACGGCCATGGACAAAGATCGGCCCTGTTTGGACGGAGCCCACCGCACGACGAAGGGCAGCCACGCGTGTATCACACCTGGATGCGGTACTTCACCCCCGGCCCGGTCCACCACCGGCTCGGCCTGGTCTGCCTCGGCGTCGGCCTCCAGCACGGCGCCCTCCCCGCCGTCGGCCCCCGCACCCTCGACCACCACGTCGCCGTCGTCATCAGCGCCGGATCCGGCTGGTACCGCACCCCCGACGCCCGCACCCACCCCGTGACCGCCCCCGCCCTCATCTGGCTCGCCCCCGGCACCCCCCACCACTACGGAGCCGGGCACGGCGCCGGCTGGGACGAGAGCTTCGTCGACTTCACCGGCGCCGCCGTCACCGCCTACACCGAACTGGGCTACATCGAGCCCGAACGGCCCGTCGTCCCCCTGACCGACACCACCGCTCCCCGCGCCGCCGTCGCCCGCATCGCCCGCGCCGCCCGCCGCGGCAACCCCCTGCTGGAGGTCGAGACCTCCGCCGCCGTCCACGAGCTCCTCGTCGCCCTGCGCCGGGCCCGCGCCGACCGCGCCGACGACACCGACCCCGTCCTGCAGGCCCTGGCCCGCGACGCCTTCCTGCCGCTGTCCGTCACCCAGCACGCCGCCCGCCACGGCATGACCCCCGCCGAGCTGCGCACCGCCGTGCGGCGCGCGGCCGGCTGCAGCCCCAAGGACTACCTCCTCGGCATCCGCCTCGGCCGCGCCAAGGAACTGCTGGCCGCCACCGACCTCCCCGTCGCCGCCGTCGCCCGGCGCGTCGGCTACGACGACCCCGCCTACTTCAGCCGTCTCTTCACCCGCCGGGTCGGCACCGCCCCCGTCCGCTTCCGGGAACGCCAGGGCCGCGCCGTACCCGGCGGCTGGAGCCACGAGATCCCCGACCCGGCGCACCCACCGGTCATCGGTTCGCGTTCTTCCGCATAGGCTCGGTGGGGTGGACATGAACAACAGTGCCAACGACGAGTCCGTCCGTGCCGAGCTGAACCGCCTGCGCGACAGCATCGACAACATCGATGCCGCGGTCATCCACATGCTCGCCGAACGCTTCAAATGCACCCAGCAGGTCGGCCACCTCAAGGCCGCCCACCGGATGCCCCCCGCCGACCCCGCCCGCGAGGCCCGCCAGATCGCCCGCCTGCGCGAACTGGCGGAAAACGCCAAGCTCGACCCCGCCTTCGCCGAGAAGTTCCTGAACTTCATCATCGCCGAGGTCATCCGCCACCACGAGACGATCGCCCGGGCCTGAGCCGCCCATGCCATCGGTGGGGGAGGGGGCAGCGCCCCCGGGCCCCGGCCTGGGGCAGCGCCCCCGGCCTCCCGGCCAGGGACAGCGCCCCCGGCCTGCCGGCCAGGGACAGCGCCCCCGGCCTGCCGGCCAGGGACAGCGCCCCCGGCCTCCCGGCCAGGCCGGTTCGCACCCGGCACCCGGCCAGGGGCAGCGCCCCCGGCTCCCCGACCAGGGGCAGCGCCCCCGGCCTCCGGGCCAGGCCGGTTCGCACCCGGCACCCGGCCAGGGGCAGCGCCCCCGGCCTCCCTGCTAGGGACAGCGCCCCCGGCCTGCCGGCCAGGCCGGTTCGCACCCGGCGCCCCGGCACGCGGGGAGGCGGGACCGCACCCGACCTGCCCTGGCCGGGGACGGGCCCGTAGGCCGGGCCTGCACCCCGGGCCCGTGGGCCGGCCTGAACCGCGCCCGTAGCCGGGCTTGCGCCCCGGGCCGTAGGGCGGCCTGTGCCCCGGGTCGAGCCTGTTTCACTTGGGCTGAGCCTGTTTACCGGGGCCGGGCCCGTTCCGCTCGGGCCGAGGCCGCCCGACTCGGGCCGAGCTCGTACCACTCGGGCCCCGAGGCCCGTCCCACCCGGCCCGTCCCACCCGGCCCGTCCCACCCGGCCCGTCCCACCCGGCCCGTCCCACCCGGGCCGTCCCACCCGGGCTTGAATCCCGTTCGCGCGCCGAGCCTGCCCTGCTCGGGCCGAGCCTGCCCTGCTCGGGCCGAGCCTGCCCTACTTGGGCTGAGCCTGTTTCACTCGGGCCGAGCCCGTACCACTCGGGGCGAGGGCGCCCCACTTGGGGCGAGCCCGTATCGCTCGGGTCGCGCCCGCCCACCCGGGTCGCGCCCGCCCACCCGGGTCGCGCCCGCCCACCCGGGTCGCGCCCGCCCACCC
>NZ_BMVB01000011.1:52419-226199 GCF_014650495.1 Streptomyces cinnamoneus
CCACCCGGGTCGCGCCCGCCCACCCGGGTCGCGCCCGCCCACCCGGGTCGCGCCCGCCCACCCGGGTCGCGCCCGCCTACCCGGGCCGCGCCCGCCTACCCGGGCCGAAGCCCGCCCCACCCGGGCCGAAGCCCGTCCCCGGGCTGAAACGCTCGCAGACCAAGCCCCGCAGGCCGGCCGGCCCGTGACCCGCGCCCGTGGGCGGGACCCGTGGACCCGGGCCGGAGCCGGCCCCCGGCCTCCGCCCCCGGTCCGGAGGACGTCCCCCACACCGAGCCCGGGAGGGGCGCCCCGCACCGAGCCCCGATCGGCCCCGGGCCGGCCGGTGACGGGCCCCGGGGCGGGCCGGGGGCCCGGAATATCCCTCGGCCCGGGGGCCGGCCGTGCGGCAGCATGAGCCCATGCCCGTACTGACGCGCGACGAAGCGCAGACCCGAGCCCGCCTCCTCGACGTCCACCGCTACGCGATCGACCTCGACCTCACCCGCGGCGACGAGCACTTCGGCTCCACCACCACCATCCGCTTCACCGCCCGCGAAGCCGGAACCACATTCGTCGAACTGAAGCCCGCCGCCCTCCACCGCGCCACCCTCGACGGCCACCCCCTCGACCCGGCCGCCCTCCAGGACAACCGGCTCCCCCTGACCCTCACCGCAGGCGAGCACGAGCTGCACATCGAAGCCGACATGCGCTACTCCCGCACCGGCGAGGGCATGCACCGCTTCACCGACCCCGCCGACGGGCACACCTACCTCTACACCCAGACCTTCCTCGACGACGTCCAGCGCGTCTTCGCCGCCTTCGACCAGCCCGACCTCAAGGCCCTCTTCGACGCCACCGTCACCGCACCCCCCGAGTGGACCGTCCTCGGCAACGCCGTCGCCCACCGCACCGGAGAGCCCGCCGAAGGCCGCTGGCAGCTGGCCACCACCAAGCCGCTGAGCACCTACTTCGTCGCCTTCGCCGCCGGCCCCTGGCACAGCGTCCGCACCGAACACGCAGGACTGCCCTTCGCCCTGCACTGCCGCCGGTCCCTCGCCCCCCACCTCGACGCCGACGCCGAGGAAATCCTCGACATCACCCGCCGCTGCTACGACCGCTACCACGAGATCTTCGACGAGCCCTACCCCTTCGACTCCTACGACCAGGCATTCGTCCCCGAATTCAACGCCGGCGCCATGGAGAACCCGGGCCTGGTCACCTTCCGCGACGAATTCGTCTACCGCTCCGCCGTCACCGACACCGAACGCCAGACCCGCGGCATGGTCATCGCCCACGAAATGGCCCACATGTGGTTCGGCGACCTCGTCACCCTCCAGTGGTGGGACGACATCTGGCTCAACGAGTCCTTCGCCGAATACATGGGCTTCCAGGTCCTCGCCGAAGCCACCCGCTACACCGGCACCTGGACCGACTTCGCCATCGCCCGCAAGAGCTGGGGCTACGACGCCGACCAGCGCCCCTCCACCCACCCCGTCGCCCCCGCCCCCCAGGACGTGCGCGACACCGCCTCCGCCCTCCTGAACTTCGACGGCATCTCCTACGCCAAGGGCGCCTCCGCCCTCCGCCAACTCGTCGCCTGGCTCGGCGAGAAGGACTTCCTCGCCGGCATCAACGACCACTTCGCCCGCCACCGCTTCGGCAACGCCACCCTCGCCGACTTCATCGACTCCCTCGCCCGCCACACCGACCGCGACGTCCACGCCTGGGCCGAGAGCTGGCTGCGCACCAGCGGCGTCGACACCCTGACCCCCCACCTCACGGACGAGCCGGCACACGGCTGGCGGCTCGACCTCCACCACGACGGCACCCGCCCCCACCACCTCGCCATCGGCCTCTACGACCACGCCCCCGGCGACCCCCGCACCCTCGTCCCCCGCACCCCCCTCATCGCCGACCTCCCCGCCGGCGGCGGCACCCGCACCCTCACCCCCGGCGGCCCCCGCCCCGCCCTCGTCCTCGCCAACGACGGCGACCTCACCTACACCAAGGTCCGCCTCGACCCCACCTCCTGGAACACCGCCCTCACCACCCTGTCCGCACTACCCGACCCCATCAGCCGGGCCGTCCTGTGGAACGCCGCCCGCGACATGGTCCGCGACGGCGAGCTCGCACCCCGCGCCTACCTCGACGCCGCCCGCACCCACCTGCCCCACGAAGACGACATCGCCATCACCCAGGGCGTCCTCGCCTTCGCCCGCACCCAGATCGCCGACCGCTACACCACCCCCACCGACCGCCCCGCCGCCCTCGCCACCCTCACCGACCTCTGCCACGACCTGCTCGACCGCACCCACGGCACCCCCGGCACCGAAGGGCTGCGCCTGACCGCCGCCCGCACGCTCATCGCCGGCGCCACCACACCCTCCACCCTCCAGGACTGGCTCCGGGCCGGCACCGCCCCCGGCGGCCCCGCCCTCGACCCCGAACTGCGCTGGCGCACCCTCGCCCGCCTCGCCGTCCTCGGCGCCGTCACCCCCCACGACATCGACACCGAACTCGCCCGCGACCCCAGCGCCACCGGCCAGGAAGGCGCCGCCCGCTGCCGCGCCGCCCTCCCCGACCCCGCCGCCAAGGAAGCCGCCTGGCACGCCCTCTACACCGGCGACCAGCTCAGCAATTACCTCTTCACCGCCACCGCCCAGGGCTTCTGGCAACCCGAGCAGACCGACCTCGTACGCCCCTACCGCGACCGCTACTACCCCGACGCCGTCGCCCTCGCCGCCCGCCGCGGCCCCGCCCTCGCCTCCGCCGCCGGAACCCACGGCTTCCCCCACGTCCTCATCGAGGACGAAACCGTGCAGCGCGGCGAGGAGTGCCTGCGCGACGCCGCACCCACCCCCGCCCTGCGCCGCAAGCTCGTCGACCAGCTCGACGACCTGCGCCGCGCCCTCGCCGTCCGCGCCGCCCACGCATAGTCCCGCCGGCCTGCCGGGCCGGTACGCGCACGGCCCCGGAGCCGAACGGCACCGCGCGCAGGAACGGTCCGCAGGAACGACGAAGGCCCCCGTCCCCTCGAAGGGGACGGGGGCCTTGGCCCATGGCTCTGCCGGCGGTCAGTCGCGCTTCTCGCCCGTCGCCGCGTCCGACGGCTGCGCCGTACGCAGCTCCTCAAGGAAACGGTCGACGACACCGTTCTGCTGGGCGAAGTCGGCCATCGGCTCGCCGACGATCTTGCCCGCCAGCTGCGTGGCCAGCACACCGACCTGCTCGCGCAGCTCGGCCTCCGCCACCGCACGCTCCGCGTCGATCACCGCGTGACCCGCAGCGATGATCTCCTCGCGCTGACGCTGACCCTCGGCCCGCAGCTCGGCGATGATCGCCGTACCCTGCTCGACCGACTCCTGCCGCAGCCGCGCCGCCTCGTGCCGCGCCTCGGCCAGCAGCTCCTGGTACTCGGCGTGGACCCGCGCCGCCTCGGCACGCGTCTCCTCGGCCTCCTCGAAACGCCCCTCGGTGGCGTTCTCACGCTCGACGAGGACCTTGTTGATCCGCGGCAGGATCACCTTCGCCATCACGGCGAAAACGAGGAAGAACAGCACCAGCCCCAGGACGAGGGGCGCCAGGTCGGGCTTCAGAGGCCCTACATCGAGAGCAAAAGTCATGGCCATGGTGTGCACATTACCTTGAAGCCCGCCCCGGGCTCCGACCCGCACCCACCCCGGCACCCCCGCACGGCCCCCGCCACAGCCCCCAACTCACCCGCGCCACAAGGCCCTGCCGGGTCAGTACCACCATCGGGCGAAACCTCCTGCACGCGAGGTCACGGACCGTGCACAGCCGGTAGCTTGACCCGTTGGTGCCAGCCCGGACCCCGCAACGGACCCCGGGAAAAGCCACACCGCCCCCCGGAACGAACCCCGGAAAAGACCACACGGAAAGCCGCCCCCACACCGCCGCCACACACCCGAGAACCCCGAGGGACACCTCCATGCCTGCGCCGCCCCCACCCCCCACCACCCCCGCAACGGCACTCGCGGGCGGCGCCCAGGGAACCCGCGCCCTACGCCCCCTCCTCGACATCGCCCTGCACGCCCTCGCCCGCGGCGCCACCGCCCGCGGCGGCCCCCTGCCCGCCGGCGGACCCGAAACCGTCGCCGCCCGCATACGGGCCACCGCCAGCCCCGCCCTCCCCGAACACGGCACCGGCCCCGACGAAGCACTCCACACCCTCGTCCAGGCCCTCGCCGAAGGCGCCGCCGACCCCGCCGACCCGCACTGCGCCGCACACCTCCACAGCCCCCCACTGGCCCTGGCCACCGCCGCCGACCTCGCCGCCGGCACCCTGAACCCCTCCCTCGACTCCTGGGACCAGGCCCCCTCCGCGACCGCCCTGGAAGCCCTCACCACCCAGGCCCTCGCCGCCCTCGCCTACCCCGGCCGCCCCACCGCCGACGCCCTCGTCACCACCGGCGGCACCGAGTCCAACCAGCTCGCCCTCCTCCTCGCCCGCGAAGCAGCCCGCACCCGCGGCACCGGACCCCTGCACATCGTCTGCGGAGCCAACGCCCACCACAGCATCCAGCGCTCCGCCTGGCTCCTCGGCCTCCCGGCCCCCCACCGCCTCCCCACCCCCAGCGGCACCCTCAACCCCGAAGACCTCCGCACCACCCTCACCACCCTCCACACCACCCCCACCCTCGTCGTCGCCACCGCCGGCACCACCGACGCCGGACACATCGACCCCCTGCCCCGCATCGCCGACCACTGCGCCGCCCACGGCGCCACCCTGCACGTCGACGCCGCCTACGGCGGCCCCCTGCTGTTCAGCGACACCCTCAAAAAAGCCCTCACCGGCCTCGACCGCGCCGACAGCATCACCCTCGACCTGCACAAACTCGGCTGGCAACCCATCGCCGCAGGACTCCTCGCCGTCCCCGACACCACCGCCCTGCGCCCGCTCGCCCACCAGGCGGACTACCTCAACGCCCCCGACGACACCGAGGCCGGCCTCCCCGACCTCCTCCACCGCTCCCTGCGCACCACCCGCCGCCCCGACATCTTCAAGATCGCCGTCACCCTGCGCGCCCTCGGCCGCCGCGGCATCGCCGAACTCGTCGAACGCGTCTGCACCGCCGCCCACCATCTCGCCGACCTCGTCGACGCCCACCCCTCCTTCGAACTCCACTCCCGCCCCACCATCAGCACCGTCCTCTTCCGCCCCCTCGGCGCCGACCACCACACCACCGCCCACACCAGACGCCGCCTCCTCCACAACGGTCACGCCGTCCTCGGCCGCACCAGCACCCCCCAGGGCCTCTGGCTCAAAGCCACCCTCCTCAACCCCCACACCCGCCCCGACGACCTCCGACACCTCCTCACACTCGTGGAAGGCCACACCACCCGATGACCACCCCCCAGCCCCCCGCCTCCGCCCCCGACCAACCCCTCGACCTCGCCGGCATCGGCATCGGCCCCTTCAACCTCTCCCTCGCCGCCCTCGCCCAGCCCCTCCACGACCTGCGCGCCGCCTTCTACGACCAGAGCCCCACCTTCCAGTGGCATCCCGGCCTCCTCATCGACGGCACCACCCTCCAGGTCCCCTACCTCGCCGACCTCGTCACTCTCGCCGACCCCACCAGCCCCTGGAGCTTTCTCAACTACCTCAAAACCCGCGAACGCCTCTACCCCTTCTACTTCTCCGAGCGCCACCACATCCACCGCGCCGAATACGACGCCTACTGCCGCTGGGTCAGCGAAAACCTCACCGGCCTCCACTTCAACCACCACATCGACGCCGTCCGCTGGAACCCCGAACGCGTCCTCTTCGAAATCGACTACACCCAACTCGACCCCGACGGCGAAGCCGACGCCCTCGGCCGCGCCTACACCCGCAACCTCGTCCTCGGCGTCGGCACCGCCCCCTACGTCCCCGAACCCCTGCGCCCCCTCGCCGAAGCCCCCGGCGTCCCCGTCATCCATGCCGCCGACTACCTCGAACACCGCGAAAAACTCCTCGAAGCCGAACACATCACCGTCATCGGCTCAGGACAATCCGGCGCCGAAGTCTTCCTCGACCTCCTCCGCCACCGCCCCACCGGCCGCGAAAAACTCGCCTGGCTCGCCCGCAGCCCGGCCTTCGCGCCCATGGAATACAGCAAACTCGGCCTCGAACACTTCACCCCCGACTACACCCACTACTTCCGCACCCTCCCCGAACCCGTACGCGACCAGGTCCTGCCCCAGCAATGGCAGCTCCACCAAGGCATCGCCGCCCACACCATCGCCGACATCCACGACGAGCTCTACCGCCGCAGCCTCCACGGGGGCTGGCCCGACGCCGTCCTCACCCCCGGCGTCTTCGTCCGCACCGCCGGCCGCGTCGGCACCACCCGCGTCGAACTCCACCTCGAACACATCCAGCAAGGCACCCGCTCCCGCCTCACCACCGACGCCGTCGTCCTCGCCACCGGCTACCGCGAACGCCGCGTCGACACCCTCCTCGCCGCCCTCGACCCCTACGTCCGCCGCGACTCCAACGGCCGCCCCCGCATCGACGAACACCACCGCCTCGTCCTCGACCCCTCCGTCAAGGGCGCCATCCACGTCCAGAACGCCGAAACCCACACCCACGGCATCGGCACCCCCGACCTCGGCCTCGCCGCCTGGCGCAGCGCCGTCATCCTCAACGCCCTCACCGGCAAGACCCACTACCCCCTACCGCACCGCACCGCCTTCACCACCTTCGGCCTGGAGCCGCGACCACAGCCACGGCCCCACACCGGCATCACCTCAGAAAACCGGCACACCATCCCGCGTCAGCTTCCAGTCCACTGACGAGAAAGCCGCCACATCGATAGACTGCTTCGCCTTCACCCAACCGATGATCGTGTTACGGATCTCATCGGAATTCGCCCACACCTGCTTGGCGCGCGCCACGTGCGGGAAGTTCCCCCCACCACTTGCCCGGTAGTTGTTCACCGCCAACACGAACTCCGCAGAATCCACGAGCGGCTTCCCGTCGAACGAGAGATTAACGATCCGCGAACCCGGCGCCTTCGCGACATCGATCTCGTACGACAAGCCGCTCACCACGTCGTAGTTGTAATCCGGAATCCCCTCCGCATTCGTCAGCTTCGCCGGGTCCACCGGCGCACCCGTCGCCGTCTGCACGTAATAACGCGCCGAGAACTCCAGATACGCCCGCACCTGCGCACCCGTCATCACACGCGCCTCCAGCGTGTTCTCGAACGGATACAGACCCGCCACCTCCCGGATCGTCACCTTCCCCGCAGGCACCGCAGCCGTACGCGAAAAACACGACGCCTGCGACAGCACCGGCAACGACGCGTACGCCGTACCCACCAGCGCCGCCCGCACCGTCTCCGCCTGCACATGGTTGATGAAATCGATGATCGGCGTGTCCTTGTAGGCCGCCTCCGCCGCACCCATCGCCGCCGACGACGTACCGATCACCTGATTCACATACGCCACGACCTTCCGGTGCTCATCACCCAGCAGCCCCGTGATCCTGCGGTCCTCGGCCACCGAGTTGGAATTCAGCACCTTCGCCGCCACCGACTCCACCTGCCAGCCGCCGCGCTCCCACACCAGATCGAAGTCGAACAGCGTCAGCCGCTGCCCCCACTTCAGCGGCTCCGACAGCACCACCTGCTTGCCCGTCGCCTTGTTCGTCACCCGGTACTCGGGAATCTCGGTGTGAGCGTGCCCGACGAGAATCGCATCGATGCCCGGCACCTGCTCCGCCACCAGAGCCGCCGCATTCTCGACGTACGGCAGCTGATCACCGTACGACGACGTACCACTGGAACCCGAGTGCGCCGAAACGATCACCACATCCGCACCCATCGACCGCAGCTTCGGCACCCACTTCGCCGCCTGCTCCTCCAGGCCGGGGAACACCATCTTCCCCTGCACATTCGCCTTGTCCCAGATCGCAATACCCGGATTGGTCAGCCCCAGGACCGCCACCCGCACATCACGCCCGTGCGGCGTGCACACCGTCTTCATCACATACGGCGGAAAGGCCGGGCGCATCGTCTTCGCATCCAGAGCATTCGCCCCCAGGATCGGGAAACGGCACTGCTCCTGGAACTTCCGCAGCGTCGGAATGCCATAGTTGAACTCGTGGTTGCCCAGCGCGGCCGCGTCATAACCGATGGCGTTCATCGCCTGCGCCATCGGATGCACCGGACCGTTCGCACCCGTGATCGGATCGACCTTGGCGTAGTAGTACGACAGCTGAGTGCCCTGGATCGTGTCACCCGCGTCGATCAGCAGCGTATTCCGCCGCCCCTTCTCCGCACGCACCTGGTTCACCAGCGTGGAGATCTTCGCCAGGCCCACATCGTTGTGCGCCTTGTCATCGAACTCCGCATCGGTGAAGTAGTCCCAGTTGAAGACGTTCCCGTGCAGATCCGTGGTGCCCATCACCGTGAACGAGTACCGCTTCTTCCGGCGTCCCGACGACTCGGCCTCCGCCGGCACCGTCCCCACCGCGCCCGCCAACGCGACACCCGCGCCCGTCACGGCCGTACGCCCCAGGAAATTCCTACGGTTGAGCGACATATGGTCTGTTCTCCCCATTCATATCCAGAACCAACGCGCGTAGATTCTGGCCCAGCCACCGCCCCCACCAACACCCTTCACACGTTGCGATCCCATCACCGGCTGAGACGCTGACCCCATGACCACACCGCCCGCCCACCTGCCCTACGGAACACCCGACACCCCCCGCATCGCCGTCCGCGGCGAAGCCCGCCTCGAAGTCGACCCCGAAATCGCCCGCATCGGCATCACCGTCAACGCCCGCGGCACCGACCGGCACCACGCCCTCGACGACCTGACCCGCCGCAACAACCAGGTCCTCGACCTCCTCCGCTCCTACGGCGACGCCGTCGAAAAACTCGAAACCGGCCGCTTCACCATCACCCCCCAACTCGCCGAGAAGGGCCGCCACGAACGCATCCGCGCCTACCTCGGCTCCGTCCACCTCACCGCCACCCTGAACGACTTCACCGCCCTCGGCGAGCTCGCCACCCGCCTCGCCGAACTCGACCTCACCCACGTCGACGGCCCCTGGTGGGCCCTCCGCCACGACTCGCCCGCCCACGGCGAAGCCCGCCGACACGCCGTCCACGAAGCCGTACAACGTGCCCGCGAATACGCCGGCGCCCTCGGCGCCCGCCTCGACGCCCTCGTCGAACTCGCCGACACCGGAGCCGAAAACACCGGCCTCCCCGCGTACCCGCCCCCCGCGCCCGGCGGAATGATGCGCTCCGCCGGCTACGGCGGCGCCCCCACCCCACCCCCCGCACTCGACCTCGAACCCCAGCGCCAAACCGTCCACGCCCACGTCAACGCGCGCTTTACGATGACCCGACCGGAACTCTGACACCCGCACGACACGCCAGGGGGGGCGCTCATCGGAGCGCCCCCCTGCACGTTTCACAAGATGTCAACAAGCTTTTACCCAACGGACGTTGGCCGGTTGCGAGGGGCCAATTCTCTACCCACCAGTAGGTCATAAGGTCGTGCCATGCGCCGAGCCAAAATCGTCTGCACCCTGGGCCCCGCGACCGACTCGTACGAGCAGATCAAGGCACTCGTCGAAGCCGGCATGGACGTCGCCCGCTTCAACCTCAGCCACGGCACCTACGACGAACACGAGGCGCGCTACCAGCGGGTGCGCAAGGCAGCGGAGGAAACCGGCCGCAACATCGGCGTCCTCGCCGACCTTCAAGGCCCGAAGATCCGCCTCGGCCGCTTCCGGGAAGGCCCTGTACTCCTTGAACGCGGCGATGAATTCACCATCACCGTCGAGGAGACCGAGGGCGACCGCCACGGCTGCGGCACCACCTACGACGGCCTCGCCGCCGACGTCGCCCGAGGTGAGCGCATCCTCGTCGACGACGGCCGCGTCACCCTGGAGGTCGTCGAGGTCGACGGCCCCCGCGTCAAGACCATCGTCCTCGAAGGCGGCATGGTCTCCGACCACAAGGGCCTCAACCTCCCCGGCGTCGCCGTCTCCGTCCCCGCCCTCTCCGAGAAGGACGTCGAGGACCTGCGCTGGGCCATCGACACCGGCGCCGACATCATCGCCCTCTCGTTCGTCCGCAGTGGACGCGACATCGAGGACGTGCACCGCGTCATGGACCAGGAGGGCCGCCGCCTCCCCGTCATCGCCAAGATCGAAAAGCCCCAGGCGGTCCAGAACCTCGACGGCATCGTCGCCGCCTTCGACGGCATCATGGTCGCCCGCGGCGACCTGGGCGTCGAAATGCCCCTTGAAACGGTCCCGATCGTCCAGAAGCGAGCGATCAAGCTCGCCAAGCGCAACGCCAAGCCGGTCATCGTCGCGACCCAGATGCTCGACTCCATGATCGACGCATCCCGCCCCACCCGGGCCGAGGCGTCCGACGTCGCCAACGCCGTCATCGACGGCACCGACGCCGTCATGCTCAGCGGCGAGACCAGCGTCGGCAAGTACCCCGTCGAGACGGTCCGCACCATGGGCCGCATCGTCACGGCCGCCGAGGAGGACGTCCTCGCCAAGGGCCTGCCGCCTTTGACCGAACACAGCAAGCCCCGCACCCAGGGCGGCTCCGTGGCCCGCGCGGCCGCCGAGATGGGCGACTTCCTGGGCGCGAAGTTCCTGGTGGCCTTCACTCAATCCGGTGACACCGTCCGGCGCCTGTCGCGCTACCGGTCGCCCATCCCACTGCTGGCCTTCACCCCGGAGCCGGCGACGCGTTCGCAGCTGAACCTGACGTGGGGGGTGGAGACGTTCCTGGGCCCGATGGTCCAGACGACGGACGAGATGGTCGAGCAGGTCGACGAGCATCTGCTGCGGATCGGGCGGTGCCGGAAGGGCGACATGGTCATCATCACGGCGGGCTCGCCCCCGGGAACCCCGGGGACGACGAACCTGGTACGGGTGCACCACATCGGGGAGGACGACTCACCGAAGTAGGGGCGATCAGTACTTCGGGCCTATGTGGGCGTCCATGAGGGCGACGGATGCCTTGCGGGCTACGGAGATGTTCTGGGCTCTTCGGCTCTGATAGGTGGGCTTCCATTCGACGCC
Source organism: Streptomyces cinnamoneus (assembly GCF_014650495.1). GTDB lineage: Bacteria > Actinomycetota > Actinomycetes > Streptomycetales > Streptomycetaceae > Streptomyces > Streptomyces cinnamoneus. The sequence continues at coordinate 63,467 of NZ_BMVB01000011.1, forward strand.
GACCTTGTCGAGTGTGTCGGTGAAGAGCCTCAGGATGTCCGCGGACGTGTTGGTGAAGAAGTAGCGGGGGTACTCATAGCGCTTGGGCTCACCATTGACGACACGCGTGGTCCAGTTGGTGATGCGAGAGCCGTCGGAGTGGATGAGTCCGCGGATGAACTCCCACGGGTGTGCGTCCACGATCTGCTGCTGCCAAGGCTCCAGCGCGATGCGGCGCTCGTGCTTCTTGCCGGGGCCGTGCTGAGGGAACAGGCACAGAAGGTGTTTTGAGTACACCTTCACGTAGGTGCAACCGGTGCCGCTCACCCGGCAGACCTTGTTGTCGGGGAACACGGCGCTGATGGCCTGTGCGGCGGCTTCGACGAGGCCGGGCCACTTGTCGCCGCAGGCGAGAGTCAGGCTCGGTACGCGGTGCTTGCGGTACTGAATGATGTGGCCGTCACCCAGGTAGAGGCCGAGCAGGTAGGCGTACGCGGCTGGCAGCGGCGGGGAGTGCGGTGTGCTGCAGCAGCGCGAGCATTCGTGGGTGCGGTGGAGGGGTTCGAGCCTGGTCTGCCACGAGCGGATCGCGTACCTGGATATGCCGGTCTGCCGGCTCACGGCGTTGAGGCTGCGGCCTTGATCGACAAGAGCGAGGACGCGCTGGCGCGTTTCGACGTCGTACACAGCTGCGAGCCTGACTCGCTCCGGGCTGCGGAAGAGGGGATTCGAAGCAATGTTCACCGCTGGGAGTGAAGATCCCCAACCGTTGGATCTGCCCGCCCGCCTTCGAATCGAAGGTGAAGTGCCCCGGGTCGGATTCGAACCGACACTGTATGGGTTTTGAATCCATCGCCTGCTGCCAATTGGGCTACCGGGGCCTTGTAATCCAAGGGAAGTCTATACCCCCTCGGTGCTCAAAACTACATGAGGTAGGTAGGCTCGTGCAGCAGCACCTGCCCTATCGAGGAGACCCGTGACCGCCGCCGAGCCCCAGCCGCCCGTCGACGACGAGCCGCAGCACACCCCTCCGCACGTCACCCGTGTCGTGATCGCCGAGGACGAGGCCCTGATCCGTCTCGACCTCAAGGAGATGCTCGAAGAAGAGGGCTACTCCGTCGTCGGCGAGGCGGGCGACGGCGAGACGGCCGTTGCGCTGGCGCGGGAGCACCGGCCGGATCTGGTGATCCTGGACGTGAAGATGCCGGTGCTCGACGGGATCTCCGCCGCGGAGCGCATCGCGGCCGAGTCGATCGCACCCGTCCTGATGCTCACGGCCTTCTCGCAGCGTGACCTCGTGGAGCGGGCCCGTGACGCCGGTGCCATGGCGTACCTGGTGAAGCCGTTCAGCAAGAGCGACGTCGTCCCGGCCATCGAGATGGCCGTCTCGCGCTTCACGGAGCTGAAGGCGCTGGAGAGGGAGGTCGCGGACCTCTCGCAGCGGCTGGAGACCCGGAAGCTGGTGGACCGGGCCAAGAGCATTCTGCAGACGCAGTACGGGCTGACCGAGCCGGCGGCGTTCCGGTGGATCCAGAAGACGTCGATGGACCGGCGGCTGTCGATGCAGCAGGTGGCGGAGGCGGTCATCGAGGATTCGAAGGAGAAGAAGGCCGCCAAGGAGCAGTAGGGGGTCTGAGACCCGTTGTGATCGAGGGGCCCGCGTCCGGTTCGGACGCGGGCCCCTCGTCGTACGTGGTGCGTGCTCAGTCCTCGCCGAGGTACGCCTTGCGTACGGATTCGTCGTGCAGGAGGTCGGCTCCCGTTCCGGAGAGGACGATTTTGCCGATCTCCATGACGTGGCCCTGGTCGGCGAGGGTCAGGGCGGCCTGGGCGTTCTGTTCGACGAGCAGGATGGTGGTGCCGGCGGCCTTGAGTTCGGCGATGGTGTCCATGATCTTCTGCATCATGATCGGCGAGAGGCCCATGGAGGGTTCGTCGAGCATGAGGAGTTTGGGGCGGGACATCAGGGCCCGGCCCATGGCGAGCATCTGCTGTTCTCCGCCGGAGAGGGTGCCGGCCTTCTGGCCCGCGCGTTCGCCGAGGATGGGGAAGAGGTCGTAGGCCCGTCGGATGTCCTGGGTGATGCCGGCGGTGTCCTTGCGGAGGAATGCTCCGAGCTGGAGGTTCTCCGCGATGGTGAGGCGGGGGAAGATGTGGCGGCCCTCGGGGGAGTGGGCGAGGCCGCGGGCGACGATGTCGTGGGCGGGGACGCCGGTGAGGGGGCGGCCGTCGAAGCGGATGGTGCCGGCGGTGGGGGTGAGGAGGCCGGAGAGGGTGCGCAGGGTGGTGGTCTTGCCGGCACCGTTGGTGCCGATGAGGGTGACGACTTGGCCGGCTTGGACGGTGAAGGAGATGCCTTTGACGGCTTCGATCTTGCCGTAGGCGACGTGGAGGTTCTCCACTTCGAGGAGGGGGGTGGTCATCGGTGGTCTCCCTCCGCGTCGTGGTGGTTTTCGGCGGCCGTTTCGGCGGCTTCGACTTCGGCGATTTCCTCCTGGCCGGGTGCGCCTTCGAAGGGTGTGCCGAGGTAGGCGGCGATGACGCGTTCGTCGGCCTGGACGGTTTCGGGGGTTCCTTCGACGAGTTTTTCGCCTTGGACGAGGACGGCGACGCGGTCGCAGAGGTTGAAGATGAAGCGCATGTCGTGCTCGATGACGAGGACGGCGGTGCCGCGGTCGCGGATGGCGCGGACGAGTGTTTCGGTGGTGCGGGTTTCCTGGGGGTTCATGCCGGCGGTGGGTTCGTCGAGGAGGAGGAGCCCGGGGTCGCTGGCGAGGGCGCGGGCGATTTCGAGCTTGCGTTGTTCGCCGTAGGGAAGGTTGCGGGCGAGGTGGTCGCGTTTGGGGGTGAGGTCGGTGAAGGCGAGGAGTTCCATGGCGCGTTCTTCGGAGGCGCGTTCGGCGCGGCGGAATGCGGGGCCGCGGAGGAGTGCGGAGAAGAGTCCTTCTTTGGTGCGGGTATGGCGGCCGACGAGGACGTTTTCGAGGACGGTCATGTTGGGGAAGAGGCGGATGTTCTGGAAGGTGCGGGCGATGCCGGCTTGGGTGACGAGGTGGGGTTTGGGGGGGAGGGTGGTGCCTTGGTAGGTGACCGTGCCTTCGGTGGGGGTGTAGAGGCCGGTGAGGCAGTTGAAGAAGGTGGTTTTTCCGGCGCCGTTGGGGCCTATGAGTCCGACTATTTCGTGGGGGCCGACGGTGAGGTCGACGGTGCGTACGGCGGTGAGTCCACCGAAGCGCATGGTGACGCCGGTGGCGGTGAGGAGGGGGCCGGCGGTGGCGGTGGTCGTCATGGTGGTCATGCCTCCGCCTTGGTGAGGGGCACGTTGCCGGTCGGGGCGGTGTCCTCGTGGAATTCGAGTTGTTTTCTGCGGTCGGCGACCAGGCCCTCGGGGCGGAAGCGCATGAGGAGGATGAGGGCGAGTCCGAAGAGCAGGAGCTGGTAGTCCTGCATGAAGTCCATTTTGCTCGGGATCAGGTAGAGCAGGGCTGCTCCGACGATGGGGCCGGTGATGGTTCCCATGCCGCCGAGGATGACGGCGGCGAGGAGGAAGGCGGAGTTGGGTGGCACGGTGCCGGCGAATTGGTACTGGTCGGGGGTGGCAGTGGTGATGACGTGGGCCTGGATGGTGCCGGCGAGTCCGGCGAGTGCGGCGCCGAGGGCGAAGGCGAGGAGTTTGAGGCGGAAGGCGTTGATGCCCATGGCGGTGGCGGCGGTTTCGTCTTCGCGGATGGCGATCCAGGCGCGGCCGATGCGGGATTCGGTGGCGCGGCGGAAGACGAGGACGACGACGATGGTGGCGAGGAGCATCAGGAGGTAGTAGTTGCCGAATCGGCCGATGGGGGTGCCGAGGATGTCGTGGGTTTTTCCGAAGTCGAATCCGAGGATGTTGAGTTCGGGGATGTTGGGGATTCCCATGGCGCCGTTGGTGATGTCGGGGCCGGTTTTTCCGTTGAGGTTGAGCATGGTGATGCGGAAGATTTCGCCGAAGCCGAGGGTGACGATGGCGAGGTAGTCGCCGCGCAGGCGCAGGGTGGGGGCGCCGATGAGGACGCCGAAGACGAGTGAGGCGGCGATGCCGGTGAGGATGGCGGCCCAGAAGGGGAAGTGGACGCCGATGGCGGATTCGGGGGAGCCGGAGACGAGGGCGGCGGCGTAGGCGCCGACGCCGAGGAAGGCGACGTAGCCGAGGTCGAGGAGGCCGGCGAGGCCGACGACGACGTTGAGGCCGAGGGCGACGGTGGCGAAGATCAGGATGCTGGTGGCGAGGTTGGTGTAGGCGTCGTTGGTCTGGGTGAGGGGGAAGCAGGCGGCGGCGACGAAGGCTGCGGTGAGTGTGGTGTTGCGGTGTTTGGCGGTGAGGTTGCTGAGGCGGGTGGTGAGTCCGGAGCGGCCGAGTGCGGCGAGGGTGAGGCCGGTGAGGATGAGGTAGCCGACGAAGAGTTCGCCGTATTCGGTGTCGATGCCGTAGCTGAAGAGGAAGAGGCCGAGGGCGAAGGCGGCGGCGATGATGAGGGTTTCGGCCCAGGTGGGGAGGGGCTTGGCGGGTGGGGTGTGACCTGCGGTGAAGGAGTGGCGCAGGAGGCGCCAGGGGGTGGGGGGCCGGGTGCCGTTGTGGTCGTCGTAGGGCCGGTCGGGGGGTAGGGCGAGGGCGGCGGCGAGGGTGAGGAGGCTGGCGGCTGCGGCGATGTAGCCGCCGGGTTCGAGGTTGGCGAGGCCGCCGAGGTCGAGGGCGATGGCGGCGAGGGTGTACCAGGTGGCGGCGAAGGTGCCGAGGGCCGTCAGGAGGGTGGGTGCGGTGGGTCCGGCGGGGGTGAGCCAGCGCAGGCCGCGGATGCCGTGGCCGGCGAGTGCGTGGAGGAGGGTGAGGGCGGCGCCGGCGAGGGTGATGGTCTGGAGGCCGCCGGGGTACCCGGTGACGGTGAGATTGCCGGGGAATCTGGTGGTCCAGGTCCAGGCGAGGAAGGTGGAGGCGATGGTGAGGGTGGCGCCGGTGAGGAGGAGGATGCGGGCGCCGGTGGTGGGCAGGGGCAGGGGGCCGTGGGGCGGGGTGGGGTGGTGGGTGCCGGTCATGGTGATCACGCCCTGTCCGCGACGCGTTCGCCGAGCAGGCCCTGGGGCCGTAGCAGCAGGACGAGGATGAGCAGGACGAAGGCCCAGACGTCCTTCCAGGAGCCGCCGCCGAACTGGGTCATGCCGGGGATCTCCTCGATGTAGCCGGTGGCGAGGGCTTCGGCGACGCCGAGGACGACGCCGCCGAGCATGGCGCCGTAGATGTTGCCGATGCCTCCGAGGACGGCGGCGGTGAAGGCTTTGAGGCCGGTGATGAAGCCCATGCGGAAGTCGACCTGGCCGTATTTGAGGCCGTGGGCGACGGCGGCGATCGCGGCGAAGGCGGCGCCGATGGCGAAGGCGATGACGATGATGCGGTCGGTGTTGATGCCCATGAGGCGGGCGGTGTCGGGGTCCTGTGCGGTGGCCTGCATGCCGCGTCCGGTGCGGGTCCTGGCGACGAAGAGGCCGAGGGCGAGCATGCACAGGGGGGCGGCGACGAGGAGGAAGATCTCGCCGCGTTGGACGGTGGCGCCGAGGATTTCGATGGAGTCGCCCTTGAACTGGGGGAAGACGCGGGCCTTCTTGGCGTCGGGGTACCACTTCCAGATGGCTTGCTGCAGGGCGATGGACAGGCCGATGGCGGTGATCAGTGGTGCGAGGCGGGGGGCGTTGCGCAGGGGCCGGTAGGCGAAGCGTTCGGCGGCGACTCCGACGGCGACGGCGGCGAGGATGCCGCCGAGGATCATGAGGGGGAGGGCGAGGAGCAGGCCGGTGCCCGCGGGGAGGATGAGGTGGGCGGTCAGTGCGCCGAAGCCGCCGACCATGAAGATCTCGCCGTGGGCGAAGTTGATGAGCTGGACGATGCCGTAGACCATCGTGTAGCCGATCGCGATGAGTCCGTACATCGCGCCGAGGATGAGTCCGTTGGCCAGCTGTTGCGGCAGTTCGTGCACCGCCGGGCCTCCGTGGGGTGGGAAGGGGTACGGGCGGTCGGCGCGGGCCGTGCGGGTGTGGTGTGTGGGTACGGCCCGGCCGCCGGTGGCGCTGGGTGAGGGTGTTGGGCGTCCTCGGGTCAGCGCTTGTATTCCGCGCTGTGGCGGGCCTTCCATGCTGTTGCGTCGACCTGGTAGGCGGTGATCATGGTGTTGGTCGTGTCGCCGTACTGGTCGAAGGAGACGCGGCCGGTGACGCCGTCGAAGGAGACCTTGTTGAGGGCCTGGACGACTTTGGCGCGGGCGTCGGTGGGGAGTTTGCCGCCGTTTTCGGAGACGACGGCCTTGACGGCCTGGATGATGGCCCAGGTGGCGTCGTAGGTGGAGCCGCCGTATGCCTCGTAGCGGTCCTTGTAGCCGGCTGCTTTGTAGTCGGCGATGAATTTTTTGGCGGAGTCGAGTTGTTCGACGGGCTTTCCGACTGAGGTGGCGTAGTCGCCGGCGGATTTCTTGTTGAGGGTGATGTAGTCGCCGCTGTACATGCCGTCGCCGCCCATGAGGGGGGCTTTGAGGCCGCCGTCCTTGAGCTGTTGGCTGAGGGGGGCGGCTGCGGGATATTCGCCGCCGTAGAAGATGAGGTCGGGGTTGGTGCTCTTGGCCTTGGAGACGATGGCTTTGAAGTCGCGGTCCTCGGGGTTCACGTGTTCGGTGCCGACGATTTTGCCGCCGAGGGCGGTGAATTTGGCGGAGAAGGCGGCGGCGAGGCCGACGCCGTAGGTTTTCTGGTCGTCGATGACGTAGACGGTTTTGGCCTTGATGTGTTCGTAGGCGTACTGGCCGCCGAAGGCGCCTTGGACTTCGTCGGTGGTGGCGGTGCGGAAGTAGGTGGAGAACTGGCGTTTGCGGTTGTTCTCCTTCCAGTCCTTGCCCTGGGTGAGGTCGGGGGTGGTGTTGGCCGGGGATATGAGGGCGACGTTGTTGGCCTGGGCGACCTGTTGCATGGACTGGGCGACGCTGGAGTTCAGGGGGCCGACGATGCCGACGACGTTCTTGTCGCCGGCGAGCTTGGTGGTGTTCTGCTGGCCGGAGGTGGGTTGGGCCTGGTCGTCGAGGGGGCTGAACTCGAAGGTGACGCCGGGGACTTCTTTGTTTTTGTTGGCGTTGGTTATGGCGAGGTGGGCGGAGTTCTTGATGCCCTGGCCGAGGGCGGAGAGGTCGCCGGTCAGGGGGGCGTCGAGGCCGATGGTGACGGTGGTCTTCTTGCCGCCGTCGTCGCTGTCGCTGCCCTTGTCGTCGCGGGAGCCGCAGGCGCTGAGCGTGAGGGCCCCTGTGGTGATCGCGGTGGTGAGGAGGAGCAAGGAATGGTGTCGCACGGTGCTTCCTTTCCCTGGCGAGGCCCTCGCTGTGGAGGTGCCCTAACGCCCACCGGGCGGGGAGGAAGGAACGGGCTGAGCGGGAAATGCGAGGAGGCGCGGAGGTGTGTGCGAACCGCCCGGCGGGGTGGTGAATGGCCGTGACTCTAGGGGTGTGCGGCACGCCGGGGCAGAGGTGGAGGCCATGATGTGACTGTCTTGTTATGACGTAGGTCACTCGGGGGGCGTTTGTTTAACAGAGTTGACCGGAAGGGTTGCGCTGAGCGACCCGATTCCTGGCTTCCGGATAGCCCCGGGGGCCGAAGCGCCCCCGGGGGACCGGGGATTGTCAGGTGGTGCCGGCCGCGTCGCGGATGAGGCAGGTGAGGCGGGCGGAGCACACGCGCTTGCCCTGCTCGTCGGTGATGACGATCTCGTAGGTGGCGGTGGTGCGGCCGCGGTGGACGGGCGTGGCGACGCCGGTGACCAGTCCGGAGCGGACTCCGCGGTGGTGGGTGCAGTTGAGGTCGACTCCCACGGCGATGCGGCCGGGGCCGCCGTGCAGCATGGCTCCCACGGAGCCGAGGGTCTCGGCGAGCACGGCGGACGCGCCGCCGTGCAGCAGTCCGTAGGGCTGGGTGTTGCCCTCGACGGGCATGGTGCCGACGACGCGCTCGGGGGATGCCTCGGCGACGTGGACGCTCATGCGCTCACCGAGGTGCCCGGCGGAGAAGAGGGCGGCGAGGTCGAGCCCGCTGTCGGCCCACTGGTCGATGATGTCCTGCGGGAACGTGGTCTTGCTCTGCTCGCCCATGCGTCGTCGCTCCGATCACCCTTGGTCGTTGTGTGGTGAAATTTTTTCCAGCTGGACCGTGCCGGCGTCAACTGTCGTCGGTCTGCCGCTCGATCCTGATGACGACGGACTTGCTGGCGGGGGTGTTGCTGGTGTCGGCCGTGTGGTCCAGGGGGACGAGGACGTTGGTCTCGGGGTAGTAGGCGGCGGCGCAGCCCCGGGCGGTGGGGTAGTGCACCACGCGGAAGCCGGGGGCGCGGCGTTCGCTGCCGTCGGTCCATTCGCTGACGAGGTCGGCGTAGGAGCCGTCGTCGAGGCCGTGGGCGCGGGCGTCGTCGGGGTGGAGGAGGACGACGCGGCGGCCGTTCTTGATGCCGCGGTAGCGGTCGTCGAGGCCGTAGATGGTGGTGTTGTACTGATCGTGCGAGCGCAGGGTCTGCAGCAGCAGCCGGCCTTCGGGGACGGCGGGGTACTCGACGGGGGCGGCGGTGAAGTTGGCCTTCCCGGTGGCGGTGGGGAAGGTGCGGCTGTCGCGGGGGGCGTGGGGGAGGGTGAAGCCGCCGGGGCGGGCGACGCGGGCGTTGAAGTCCTCGAAGCCGGGGATGACGCGGGCGATGCGGTCGCGGATGGCGGCGTAGTCCTTCTCGAAGTCCTCCCAGGGGGTGCGGCTGGCGTCGCCGAGGACGCGGCGGGCCATGCGGCACACGATGGCGGGCTCGGAGAGCAGGTGGGGGCCGGCGGGGGCGAGGCGGCCGCGGGAGGCGTGGACCATGCCCATGGAGTCCTCGACGGTGACGAACTGGTCGCCGCTGTGCTGCCGGTCGCGCTCGGTGCGGCCGAGGGTGGGCAGGATCAGGGCCCGGGCGCCGGTGATCACGTGGGAGCGGTTGAGCTTGGTGGAGACGTGGACGGTCAGGCGGGCGCGCCGTACCGCGGCCTCGGTGACGTCGGTGTCGGGGGTGGCGGCGACGAAGTTGCCGCCCATGGCGAAGAAGACCTTGGCCTGTCCGTCGCGCAGGGCGCGGATGGCCCGTACGACGTCGAGGCCGTGCGTGCGGGGCGGGGCGAAGCCGAATTCCTTCTCCAGTGCGTCGAGGAAGGCGGTGGAGGGGCGTTCGAAGATGCCCATGGTGCGGTCGCCCTGGACGTTGCTGTGGCCGCGTACGGGGCAGACGCCGGCGCCGGGGCGGCCGATGTTGCCGCGCAGCAGGAGGAAGTTGACGACTTCCCTGATGGTGGGCACGGCGTGCTTGTGCTGGGTGAGGCCCATGGCCCAGCACACGACGGTGCGCCGGGAGGCGAGGACCATGCGCAGGGCCGTTTCGATCTCTTCGCGGCGCAGGCCGGTGGCGCGCAGCGTTTCGTCCCAGTCGGCGGTGCGGGTGGCGGCCTCGAAGGCTTCGAAGCCGTGGGTGTGTTCGTGGACGAAGGCGGTGTCGACGGCGCCTTCGGTCTCCAGCACCAGTTTGTTGAGCAGGCGGAAGAGGGCTTGGTCGCCGCCGAGGCGGATCTGCAGGAAGAGGTCGGTGAGGGGGGTGCCGACGCCGGCCAGGCCGCGGGCGTTCTGCGGGTTCTTGAAGCGTTCCAGGCCTGCTTCGGGCAGCGGGTTGACGGTGATGATCTTCGCGCCGCCGGTCTTGGCCTTCTCCAGGGCGCTGAGCATGCGGGGGTGGTTGGTGCCGGGGTTCTGGCCCGCGACGATGATCAGGTCGGCCTGGTGGAGGTCCTCCAGCAGGACGCTGCCCTTGCCGATGCCGATGGTCTCGGTGAGTGCGGAGCCGGAGGACTCGTGGCACATGTTGGAGCAGTCGGGGAGGTTGTTGGTGCCGAGTTCGCGGGCGAAGAGCTGGTAGAGGAACGCGGCCTCGTTGCTGGTGCGCCCGGAGGTGTAGAAGACGGCCTCGTCGGGGCCGGTGAGGGCGGTCAGCTCTTCGGCGATGATGTCGAAGGCGCGCTCCCAGGACACCGGCTCGTAGTGCGTGGCGCCCTCGGCGAGGTACATGGGCTCGGTGAGGCGGCCCTGCTGGCCGAGCCAGTAGCCGCTGCGCTCGGCGAGGGCGGCGACGGGGTGCTCGGCGAAGAAGGCGGGGGTGACGCGGCGCAGGGTGGCTTCCTCGGCGACGGCCTTGGCGCCGTTCTCGCAGAATTCCGCGGTGTGCCGCTTGTCCGGCTCGGGCCAGGCGCAGCCGGGGCAGTCGAAGCCGTTCTTCTGGTTGACCCGGAGCAGGGTGAGGGCGGTGCGGCGCACGCCCATCTGATCGTTGGCGATGCGCAGGGTGTGGGCGATGGCGGGGAGCCCGGCGGCGGCGTGCTGCGGGGCGGTGACGTCGGGTGCGTCCTGTACCGGATCGCCGGTGGGCGGCTTGCCTGCCATCTCGCTCCCCCTTGAGCGGTCGGTGCTGCGCTGGTGGGTCGTGCGGTGCCGATCCTGTCATGGGGGTCCGACAGCGGGGTGGCCGAGGGTTCCGTGGCCGGGAATGTCAGTGGGCCGTGGCAGGATCGGGGGCGTGGCAGCAAAGGCATCGAATACCGCGACAGCGAACGAACCGACCGGCACCGAGGCAGCAGCGGAGGGAGGGCGCCACCGTCTGCTGTTGATGGACGGGCACTCCATGGCGTACCGGGCGTTCTTCGCGCTGCCCGCGGAGAACTTCACCACGTCGGGCGGTCAGCCGACGAACGCGGTGTACGGCTTCGCGTCGATGCTGGCCAACACGCTGCGTGACGAGAAGCCCACGCACTTCGCGGTGGCGTTCGACGTGTCGCGCAAGACGTGGCGCTCGGAGGAGTTCCCGGAGTACAAGGCGACGCGGTCCAAGACTCCGGACGAGTTCAAGGGCCAGGTGGCGTTGATCGGCGAGCTGCTGGACGCGATGAGCGTGCCGCGGTTCGCGGTGGACGGCTTCGAGGCCGACGACGTCATCGCGACGCTGGCCACGCAGGCGGAGGCCGAGGGCTTCGACGTCTCGATCGTCACGGGTGACCGCGATTCCTTCCAGCTGGTGAGCGATGCCGTCACCGTGCTGTACCCGACGAAGGGCGTGTCGGAGCTGACGCGCTTCACGCCGGAGAAGGTCGTGGAGAAGTACGGCCTGTCGCCTCAGCAGTACCCGGACTTCGCCGCGCTGCGCGGTGACCCGTCGGACAACCTGCCGGGCATTCCCGGTGTCGGTGAGAAGACCGCCGCGAAGTGGATCAACCAGTTCGGTTCGTTCGCCGAGCTCGTGGAGCGGGTGGAGGAGGTCAAGGGCAAGGCCGGGCAGAATCTGCGCGACCACCTGGAGGCGGTGAAGCTCAACCGCCGGCTGACCGAGATGGTCCGCGACGTCGAGCTGTCCACCGGTCCCGAGGGCCTGCTGCGTGCGGCGTACGACCGGTCGGCGCTGGTGGCGTTCCTGGAGCGGCTGGAGATCCGCAACGTCGGTCTGCGCGACCGGCTGCTGGCCGCCGACCCGGGTGGGGAGGTGGCCCCGGAGGCGGCTCCGGAGGCGGGTGCCGAGGTCGACGGCGTGGTGCTGGGCACGGGTGAGCTGGCGCCGTGGCTGGCCGGGCACGGCAGCGCCCCGCTGGGTGTGGCCGTGGTCGACAGCTGGTCGCGGGGCAGTGGCCGGGTCGCCGAGATCGCCCTGGCGACGGGCGAGGGCCCGGCGGTGTGGTTCGACCCGACCGAGCTGGACGAGGCCGACGAGCGGGCGTTCGCCGCGTGGAGCGCGGACGCGGCGCGGCCCAAGGTGATGCACGACGCGAAGGCCGCCATGCGCGTCTTCGCCGAGCACGGCTGGTCGGTCGCGGGCGTGACCATGGACACCGCCCTGGCCGCCTACCTGGTCAAGCCCGGCCGGCGCTCCTTCGCCCTGGACGCGCTGTCGGTGGAGTACCTGGGCCGTGAGCTGGCGACGGCGGCCGCGGGCGACGGCCAGCTGGCCTTCGGCGCGGACGAGCAGGCGGAGGCGGACGCCCTCATGGGCCGCGCCCGCACGGTGCTGGACCTGGGCGGTGCGTTCACCGGCCGGCTCAAGGACGTCGGCGCCGCCGGGCTGCTGACCGATGTGGAGCTGCCGACCAGCGCGATGCTGGCGGGCCTGGAGCGGGCCGGCATCGCCGCCGACCGTGGCTGGCTGGAGCGCATGGAGCAGCAGTTCGCTGCCGCCGTGCAGCAGGCGGTGCAGGAGGCGCACGCGGCGGCGGGCCGCGAGTTCAACCTGGGCTCGCCCAAGCAGCTGCAGGAGGTGCTCTTCGGGGAGCTGGGCCTGCCGAAGACGAAGAAGACCAAGACCGGGTACACCACGGACGCCGACGCCCTGGCCTGGCTCGCCGCGCAGACGGAGAACGAGCTCCCGGTGATCATGCTGCGGCACCGTGAGCAGTCCAAGCTGCGCTCCACCGTCGAGGGTCTGATCAAGGCCGTCGCCCCCGACGGCCGGATCCACACCACCTTCAACCAGACGGTGGCCGCCACGGGCCGGCTGTCCTCCACCGACCCGAACCTGCAGAACATCCCGGTGCGCACCGACGAGGGCCGGGCCATCCGCCGCGGCTTCGTCGTCGGTGAGGGTTTCGAGACCCTGATGACCGCCGACTACAGCCAGATCGAGCTGCGCGTCATGGCCCACCTCTCCGAGGACGAGGGTCTGATCGAGGCGTTCGCCTCCGGCGAGGACCTGCACACCACCGTCGCCTCGCAGGTGTTCGGCGTCGCCAAGAGCGACGTCGACCCGGAGATGCGCCGCAAGATCAAGGCCATGTCGTACGGCCTGGCGTACGGCCTGTCGGCGTTCGGCCTCTCCCAGCAGCTGAACATCGCCCCCGACGAGGCGCGCCGCTTGATGGACACGTTCTTCGAGCGGTTCGGCGGAGTGCGCGACTATCTGCAGCGCGTCGTCGAGGAGGCCCGGGCCACGGGCTACACCGAGACGATGCTGGGCCGCCGCCGCTATCTGCCGGACCTCAACAGCGACAACCGCCAGCGCCGGGAGATGGCCGAGCGGATGGCGTTGAACGCCCCGATCCAGGGCACCGCCGCCGACATCGTCAAGGTCGCGATGCTGCGGGTGGCGGAGGCGCTGGCGGCCGAGACGCTCGGCTCCCGGATGCTGCTGCAGGTGCACGACGAAATCGTGCTGGAGATCGCGCCGGGCGAGCGCGAGAAGGTCGAGGCGCTGGTCCGCCGCGAAATGGCCGGTGCCGTCTCGCTGCGCGCCCCGCTGGACGTCTCGGTGGGCGTCGGCCGGGACTGGGAGTCCGCCGCCCACTGACCCGCGGCGCGGCACCGATCCACTTGCGGCCCTTCTCCCTGCCGGACGGCGGGGAGAAGGGCCGTGCCGCGTGGTTCTCATCCGTGGCGTGCGTTGCTACCGTGCCCATCTCTGACGCCTTGTCAGGCACGGGGAACCCCGCCAGGAGGCTTCGCATGCGTGCACTGGCCGCCGCGGCCATCGGACTGGCCGCGGCCCTCGCCCTCGTCCTCACCCTCACGGCCGTCGGCCCGCCCGAGGGCGTCACCTCGCCCGAGCCCCTGCTCTCCTCCGTCCCCGCCCACCCGTAGGCGGCCCGGCCATGCGCCGCAGAGCGAGCCTGGTCCTGCTGGCCCTCGCGGTGTTCTGCACCGCCCTGTCACCGCTGCTGCGCTGGTACGCCTTCCCCCAGCTGGCCAAGGTCCCGGCCGGGCAGTACCAGACGGCCGTCCTGGAGGCGAAGGACGCGACCCTCATCGACTACGCCACGCTCCAGCCCCGGCAGGTCCCGAAGGTCACCACGGTGCAGACCCTCAAGGGCAACGTCGAACAGGCCAGAAAGGTCAAGGACGCCACCGGCCGCGACGTCGTCGTCTGGGACACCCTCTCCTACGTCGCCGGACCCGACGGCGCGATGGTCTCGCAGATCCCCGAACGCTACGTCTTCGACGCCCACACCCAGCAGCCCGTCCACGCCGGCGGCGAACACGTCGACGGCACCCCGGTGCGCCGCGACGGCATCCAGTACAAGTGGCCCTTCCTCGTCGAAAAACGCGACTACCGCTACTTCGACCCGATGACCCGCACCTCCGCACCCATCCACTACCGGGGCACCCGGACCTTCCACGGCCTGAAGGTCTACTACTTCGAGCAGACGATCCCCTGGACGAAGGTCCCCCTGCCCCGGCAGCTGCCGCTCGGCATCACCCCCGACGCCGTCCGGCAGCTCGGCCTGGAGCGCTGGTACGCGACCCGGCGCATGTTCTGGGTCGACCCCACCACCGGGGCGCCCGTCAACGGCGAGGAGATCCACCGCGAGGAGATGCGCTGGACCGGCCACCCGGAGAAGAAGCCGATCCCCGCCTTCTCCGGCCACGTGAAGATGCGACCCGACTACGTCGACAGCACGGTCGCCCTGGTGGCGTCCCAGCGCCGGCTCGTCCTTTTGCTCACCAGCTACCTGCCGTGGGGCTTCCTCACCCTCGGCGGGTGCCTGCTCGCCCTCTCCCTGCTCCTGGAGGCACGAGATCGTCGTGCGCCCGCCGCGCATGTGGCACACGATGGAGGGAAACCCGAACGGCCGACCCCGAGCGCGGGGTCGCTGAGCAGAGGAGGCTCGCCGTGAAGGAGAGTCCCGAGGACGCGTCCACCCCGTCCGGGCCGAGCCGGCTGTACACCGGCGGTGAGCGGCCCTTCGACCCCGAGGACCTGGTCATGGCGTCCGGGCGCGACGTCACGCCCGAACGCGTCGAGGCGGCCAGGCGCCTCATCGAGGAGAAGGGGGCCGCAGCGGTCGAGCGCTACCTCCCCTGACGCCGTCTCCCGCGACACCCTCTCTCCGGGCGCGGTCTCCCGCGGGCCCGGCGGGGAGCGCGGACCTCACGGGCGGCGCGCGTTGGTGCGGCGCGTCGCCACGGCCGTCGACGGGTCCTCCGGCCACGGGTGCCTCGGGTAACGGCCGCGCAGCTCGGCCCGGACCGAGCGGTAGCCGTCCCGCCAGAACGACGCCAGGTCCGCGGTGACCGCCGCGGGCCGCCCCGCCGGCGACAGCAGGTGGACGAGCACCGGGACGCGCCCGCCCGCCAGCCGCGGCGTCTGCTGCAGGCCGAAGAGCTCCTGCAGCTTCACGGCCAGTACGGGCTGCCCGGCGCCGTAGTCCACCCGGATGCGGGAACCGCTGGGCACCTCGATGCGCTCCGGCGCCAGCTCCGCCAGGCGCGCGGCATCGCCGGTCGCCCACGGCAGCAGCCGCTCCAGCGCCTGGCCCGCCTCCACGCGCTCCAGATCGGCGCGCCGGCGCGCCCGGGCCAGCTCCACGCCCAGCCACTCGTCCGTACGTTCCAGCAGCGCCTCGTCCGACACGTCGGGCCAGGGCCCGCCCAGCTCGCGGTGGAGGAACGCCAGCCGCTGCCGCAGGCCCGTCGCCTCCGCAGTCCACCGGAGCAGCCCGAGCCCTTCGGACCGCAGGCCCTCCAGCAGGGCCGCCCGCACCAGCTCGGGGTCCGGCGCGCCGAGCACGGCCGCCGACAGCTCCACCGCGCCCAGCCGTGTCACGCGCCGCGCCACCACATCGCGCCGCTCCTGCGACCAGTGCACCTCCTCGCCCTCGGCGAACAGCGCCCCGGCCGCAGCCCGGGCCGTGTCCTCGTCGATCACCGCGCCCAGCCGCACCCGCGCCGACACGGCCGCGACGGGCCGGTCCGCGACGGCCACCGCGAGCCACGGGGCACTGCGCAGCTGCGAGCCCTCACCCAGCTCGGCGCCGGTGCCGGAGACCATCAGGTACGAACGCTCGCCGCGCGCCCGCGCCACCCGCTCGGGAAAGGCGAGCGCGGCGACGAGCCCGGCGACGGCGTCGTCGGTCGGCGCGCTCCCCGCGGCACGGGTTCCGGCCGGCCGCTCCGCGTCGTCCGTGACGGTCCGCAGCGAGCCCTCCAGCCGGCGGGCCTCGGCGCGCCAGCGACCGGCGTACGCGTCACCACCACGCCGGGCCGTGCGCCAGGCCGCCGCCAGGTCGTCGCCGTACTCCCGGGGCGGTTCCTCGCTCAGCAGCGCCACGACCTCCGCCGCCCGGCGCGCACCGACCTCCCGCGCGCCGTCCAGCAGGGCACGCGCGAGCCGCGGGTGCACCCCGAGCCGGGCCATGCGCCGCCCCCGGTCCGTCGGACGCCCCGCGGCGTCGACGGCACCCGTGGCCGTCAGCACCGCCCGTCCCGCCGCCAGCGCACCGGCCGGCGGCACGTCGAGGAGGGCGAGCCCGGACGCGTCGGGATCACCCCAGCAGGCCGCCTGCAGCGCGAACGCCGTCAGGTCCGCGACCGTGATCTCCGCGGCCGGGAAGGCCGGCAGCCGGATCTCGTCCGCCTCGGCCCAGCAGCGGTACACCGCTCCCGGCGCCTCACGCCCTGCACGGCCGGCACGCTGCCGGGCGGCGGCCCTGGATGCCCGTACGGTCGTCAGCGCGCTCAGCCCCCGGGCGTGGTCGGTGCGCGGCTCGCGGGCCAGCCCGGCGTCCACCACGATCCGTACGCCCGGCACCGTCAGGCTCGACTCGGCCACGGAGGTCGCCAGCACGACCCGCCGCCTCCCCGAGCCGCCCGCCAGCACCGCGTCCTGCACGGCGGCCGGGGCCCGTCCGTGCACCTGCAGCACCTCCGCCCCCTCCGATGCCCGCTCCCCGCCCAGCAGGCCCGCCACACGGGCGATCTCCCCCACGCCCGGAAGGAAACACAGCACGTCGCCCTCCCGCTCGCGCAGCGCCCGCCGCACCACGGCGGCCACGTGCTCCAGCAGCGCCGGGTCCACGCGCATCCCGTGCGGCGGCCGCACCGCCCGCTCCGGCGGCGCCCACACCACCTCCACCGGGTGCGAGACCCCCTGCGCCTCGACGACGGGCGCGCCGCCGAGCAGCCGTGCCCAGCCCTCCGCGTCCGTCGTGGCGGAGGCCGCCACCAGCTGCAGCTCCGGCCGGAGGGCGGCCCGTACGTCCAGGAGGAACGCCGCGGCGGTGTCGGCGTCCAGGTGCCGCTCGTGGCACTCGTCGAGCACCACGACGTCCACGCCGGACAGCTCCGGATCGCGCTGCAGACGCTGCAGCAGCACACCGGTCGTGACCACCTCGACGACCGTCGCGGGCCCGGCCCGCCGCTCGCCGCGCACGGTGAAGCCCACCCGCCCGGCCGCACCCCCGACCTCCTCGCCCAGCAGCCACGCCATGCGGCGGGCGGCGGCCCGCGCGGCGATGCGGCGCGGTTCGGCGACGACCACGCGGCGCACCGGTGCGGCGGTCCCCGCCGAGGGCACGAGGCCGGCCAGGACCAGCGGGACCAGCGTCGTCTTGCCCGTGCCGGGCGGCGCGCACAGGACAGCCGCGCCGTGCCCGTCCAGCGCGCGGGCGAGCGCGGGCAGCGCGGTCCGTACGGGCAGTCGTTCGAGGGCGTCGGTAGGGATCACGGGACCAAGTCTCGCCGAGGCCCGGCCGGGGCCGCCGCGGGAGGCCGGTCCGGCCGCCCCGGACGGGTCCCGCCGATCCAGCGGTCCCGTCCCGCTAGTCGCGCTCGCAGACGAAGATCGCGGTCCCGGGGATGAGGTGGCCGCGCAGCGGGGACCAGCCGCCCCACTCCTGGTGGTTCCAGTCCGGCCACTCCGGCTCCACCAGGTCGATCAGCCGGAAGCCGGCCTTCACCACCTCGCGCACCCGGTCGCCGAGCGTCCGGTGGTGCTCCACGTAGACGGCGCGGCCCGCCTCGTCCTGCTCGACGTACGGGGTGCGGTCGAAGTACGAGGCGGCCACGGAGAGCCCCTCCGGCCCGGGCTCGTCGGGGAACGCCCAGCGGATGGGGTGGGTGACGCTGAAGACCCAGCGGCCGCCGGGCCGCAGCACCCTGCGCACCTCGCGCATCACCTGGACCGGGTCGGCGACGAAGGGGATCGCCCCGTAGGCGGAACAGGCCAGGTCGAAGGAGCCGTCGGCGAAGGGCAGGGCCCCGGCGTCCGCCTCGACCAGCGGGAACGGCGAGCCGATCCGCAGGGCGTGCTGCAGCTGTCGGTGGGAGAGGTCCAGGGCCACCGGCCGGGCGCCCCGGGCGGCCAGCCAGCGCGAGCACTGGGCCGCGCCGGCGCCGATCTCCAGGACGTCGAGCCCGCGCAGGCCGCTCGCCGGGCCGAGCAGCCCGGCCTCCGCCTCGTCCAGGCCCTCCGGGCCCCAGACGAAGCGGTCGTCCCCGAGGAAGCCGCCGTGCTCGTTCTGGTACTCGTCGGCGTTGCGGTCCCACCAGCCGCGGCTGGCCCTGCTGCTCTCCGCCTCGCCGCTGGGGCGGCGGGTCGCTTCCGGCTCGTACTGTTCGGTCATCTCGACGGTCGCGCCCTTGGCCTCGGCAGTGATACGGCAGTAATACTCGAAGGAGCGGTGCCCTCGCGTGCCGGTGCGTTCCGGTCGCTCACGCGCTGTCACCGCGGCGCGCGGCAGAAGGCGCCACGCGCGGCTCTTGATCTTCGCAGGCGTTCGCCGGAGGGCGACGCTGTGGGGTGTTGCGGGGCGCTCGTGGCCTCGCACAACCCGAGTTGTGCCGGATTTCGGGTATTTCGTCCCGGGTGTGCGCCTTCGCGCATTGACCGTGTCCGGCTGCCCCCGTATGCTACAAGTTGCGCTGCGGGCCTGCGCGCCTCAGACGGAGCAGGCCGCGCTCGCACTTGTTGTATGTCCCCTCGGTTGTCGAGGCGCATTCCGTTTCCGTTCGGGCCTTCGGGCTCCTTACGGAAGCCGCGTCTCCAAGGCTGTCCGGCTTCGGCAGTGCGATACGGGCTCTCGGCGTAGCAGTACCTACGACTTCAATGTCCGTACCGGAGCCCTTTCCCACATGACGAGCAGCACCGAGACCACCGCCACCACCCCGCAGGTTGCGGTCAACGACATCGGTAACGAGGAAGCCTTCCTCGCCGCGATCGACGAGACGATCAAGTACTTCAACGACGGCGACATCGTCGACGGCGTCATCGTGAAGGTCGACCGGGACGAGGTCCTGCTCGACATCGGTTACAAGACCGAGGGTGTCATCCCCTCCCGCGAGCTCTCGATCAAGCACGACGTCGACCCGAACGAGGTCGTCAAGGTCGGCGACGAGATCGAGGCCCTTGTTCTCCAGAAGGAGGACAAGGAAGGCCGCCTGATCCTCTCGAAGAAGCGCGCCCAGTACGAGCGTGCCTGGGGCACCATCGAGAAGATCAAGGAAGAGGACGGCATCGTCACCGGTACCGTCATCGAGGTCGTCAAGGGTGGTCTCATCCTCGACATCGGCCTCCGTGGCTTCCTGCCGGCCTCCCTGGTCGAGATGCGCCGCGTGCGCGACCTCCAGCCCTACGTGGGCAAGGAGCTCGAGGCCAAGATCATCGAGCTGGACAAGAACCGCAACAACGTGGTCCTGTCCCGCCGTGCCTGGCTGGAGCAGACCCAGAGCGAGGTCCGCCAGACCTTCCTCACCACCCTCCAGAAGGGTCAGGTGCGCTCCGGCGTCGTTTCCTCCATCGTCAACTTCGGTGCCTTCGTGGACCTGGGCGGCGTCGACGGTCTCGTCCACGTCTCCGAGCTGTCCTGGAAGCACATCGACCACCCGTCCGAGGTTGTCGAGGTCGGCCAGGAGGTCACCGTCGAGGTTCTCGACGTGGACATGGACCGCGAGCGCGTCTCCCTGTCGCTCAAGGCCACCCAGGAAGACCCGTGGCAGCAGTTCGCCCGGACCCACCAGATCGGTCAGGTCGTCCCGGGTAAGGTCACCAAGCTCGTTCCCTTCGGTGCGTTCGTGCGCGTCGACGAGGGCATCGAGGGCCTGGTCCACATCTCCGAGCTGGCCGAGCGCCACGTGGAGATCCCGGAGCAGGTCGTCCAGGTCAACGACGAGATCTTCGTCAAGGTCATCGACATCGACCTCGAGCGTCGTCGCATCAGCCTCTCGCTGAAGCAGGCCAACGAGTCCTTCGGTGCCGACCCGTCCGTGGTCGAGTTCGACCCGACCCTGTACGGCATGGCCGCGTCCTACGACGACCAGGGCAACTACATCTACCCCGAGGGCTTCGACCCCGAGGCCAACGACTGGCTCGAGGGCTACGAGAAGCAGCGCGAGGAGTGGGAGCGCCAGTACGCCGAGGCGCAGCAGCGCTTCGAGCAGCACCAGGCGCAGGTCATCAAGTCCCGCGAGGCCGACGAGCAGGCCGCTGCCGAGGGCGCTGCCGCTCCGGCCGCCGCCTCGGGTGCCGGCAACGTCTCCGGCGGTTCGTACTCCTCGGAGACGGCCGACAGCTCCGGCGCCCTGGCGTCGGACGAGGCGCTCGCCGCGCTCCGCGAGAAGCTCGCCGGCGGCCAGAGCTGAGGCTCTGACCGGCAGCAGCTGACAGCTGACTGAAGTAAGGCCCGCTCTCCTGTGGAGAGCGGGCCTTACTCATGCCTGTATGACTCATGCCTGTATGACTCATGCCTGTATGACTCATGCCTGCGTGACTCATGCCTGCGTGCTCGTCACTCATGACCGCGTGCTCGTCCTCGTGCGGATCACCCCCGGGGTGCGGGAATGACCATGCCCTTCAAGGGCGTTCTTCCGTACGGAACATGAGGAGGAGCGGTCACCGTGTTGGATCCGCAGGGTTTGTACGAATGGGAGCCCAAGGGGCTCGCCGTGGCCGACCTGGCTCTGGCCCAGGACACGGCCGGTCTGGTCATGCTCTACCACTTCGAGGGCTACATCGACGCCGGTGAAACGGGCGAGCAGATCGTCAAGCGGCTGCTGGACGACCTGCCGCACCAGGTCGTGGCCCGCTTCGACCACGACCGGCTCATCGACTACCGGGCGCGCCGCCCCCTGCTGACCTTCGAGCGCGACCGGTGGAGCGCGTACGAGATTCCGAAGATCGAGCTGTACCTCGTGCAGGACGCGACCGGCGCCCCCTTCCTGCTGCTCACCGGCCCGGAGCCGGACGTGGAGTGGGAGCGCTTCGCGGCCGCCGTGGGCGAGCTCGTGGAGCGTCTCGGAGTGCGCCTGGCCGTCAACTTCCACGGCATCCCCATGGGTGTCCCCCACACCCGCCCCGTGGGCATCACCCCGCACGGCAACCGCACGGACCTCATGCCGGGGCACCGCAGCTACTTCGACGAGGCCCAGGTGCCCGGCAGCGCCGAATCGCTCGTCGAGTACCGCCTGGCCGAAGCCGGCCACGACGTCCTCGGTGTCGCCGCGCACGTTCCCCACTACGTCGCCCGCTCGCCCTACCCGGACGCCGCGCTGACGGCTCTGGAGGCGATCACGGCGGCCACCGGACTCGTTCTGCCGAACACCGCGCACGGGCTGCGCAGCGCCGCCCTGCGCGCCCAGGAAGAGATCGAGCGCCAGATCGCGGAAGGTGACGAGGAGCTGGTCACGCTCGTCCGCGGGCTTGAGCACCAGTACGACGCGGTGGCCGGGGCCGAGACCCGGGGGAGCCTCGTTGCCGAGCGCGTCGACCTGCCGTCGGCCGACGAACTGGGCGCGGAATTCGAGCGGTTCCTCGCCGACAGGGCCGACCGGGAGGGCGACGGCGGCCGCTGACGGGCGGCCCGATAGCGTGGGGCCCATGCTGAAGGTGGGCCTCACGGGCGGAATCGGCGCGGGCAAGAGCGAGGTGTCGCGGCTCCTCGGCGCGTACGGAGCGGTCATCGTCGACTCCGACAGGATCGCGCGCGAAGTGGTGGAGCCGGGTACGCCCGGACTGGCGGCCGTGGTGGCCGAGTTCGGCCCCGGCATCCTCACCCCGGAGGGCGCGCTGGACCGCCCCGGGCTGGGCGCGATCGTCTTCGCGGACACGGCGCGCCTCGCCGCCCTCAACGCCATCGTGCACCCCCTCGTCCGGGCCCGGTCCGCCGAGCTGGAGTCCGCGGCGGGCCCGGACGCCGTCGTCGTCCACGACGTCCCCCTCCTCGCCGAGAACGGGCTGGCGCCGCTCTACGACCTGGTCGTGGTCGTCGACGCCTCCACCGAGACCCGCCTGGACCGCCTGGTCCGGCTGCGCGGCATGACCGCCGGCGAGGCCCACGCCCGCATGGCGGCCCAGGCCACGCGCGAGCAGCGGCTGGCCGTGGCCGACCTGGTCATCGACAACGACGGACCTCTGGAGGAGCTGGAGCCCCGGGTCCGGGCGGTGTGGGACGAACTGTGCCGGCGCAGCGGCGGCCAGTGACCTGAGCCGTTCCCTGTACGTCGACCGTCCGTCGTCAGGGGGCGCCCGGTCTTCCCGCGGGGCGTCGGCTGCACGCGACCGGGTTCCTGGGTGCCGGACGAACGGGTTCGTCCTATCGGGTGAGACGTGGCCGGGGAGCACCGGCTTGCCCGGCCGGCGGAGAAACGTTGCGGACAGGTGGTTCCCGGCGCAGCCCGGGCCAGGCGCCCTCGCCCCGGCCCGTCGGCGCGCCCTGGTGTCGCTCGCCTGTGCCTAGCGTGGCTGCTCGATCCTGCCCGTCGAGCTGCCATCAGGAGACCGCACATGGCTATGCCGGAACTTCTCGGCGTGGGCCCCAGTTGCTTCGCGCCCCCGCCCGGGCCGCGCTACAAGGAGAGAGCCCTGGGCGTCGTCTGGGTGTGCGTCGGTCTGTTATGCGCGTACGCCTTCGTCGCCGAGGCGGACAAGGCCGCGGGGAACGTGCCCCACAAGGGAACCCTGACGGTGGAACACTGCCGGGTCAGTGCCGGCCTGGGGCGCGGCTCACATGAACACACCGAGTGCACCGGAGCGTTCACGCCGGACGACGGCCACGGCGTGGAGCGGGACGAGGCGGTCCTCGACGGCGCCTACGTGCCGGGCGAGCGCGTGCGGGTCTATCGCGAGGGCGGCGACTACGAAGTGGTCGGCTGGCGCGCGTTCTGGGGCTGGCTCGTTCTCTTCTGCGCCGGGGCGCTCGGCGTCTGCCGCGGCCTGGCGATCCTCATGACCGGCATTCACGCGACGACCTTCGAGGAAATGACGGCAGTCAGGTCCCTGATGGACAGGAAACCGGCAGCCGCTTATGTCACGGCGCTGCGCTGGTCGGCGTTCGCGGGTCTGGGGCTCTGCGCCCTGCTGGCGCTCGTCTGGCCCTGACGGGCCGGCCCGTTCCCCCCACAGGAGAAATGCATGGATCTTCGTGTTGACCCCACTCGGCTGGAGGGCTTCTCCCGGCAGATGCACAGGGGTGCTGACGACGCACGTGAAGTGCTGCGCTACGCCCTGGAATTCACGCATGTCAAAGAGACACAGAGAGGGCTCTTCGGAACGGCGTACGAGGCCCATTCCGACTTACGCGAGAAGGTCCTGGGCGCTGTGGGCCACCTCGCGAACATCCTCGCCGGCTCGTCGGAGGAATTGCGCAACGCCGCTGCGTACTACCGCGCTACCGACCGCTCCGTCGCAGCCCGGCTCGACGCAGCCTCTGCGCGCGAGGGGAAGTGACCCCGCTCATGGACTTTCCCGATGCGGCGGAGCCCACGGCGTGTCTGACGCGGCCGGACGTGCCGGAGGAGTTCTCCGATCCCCTGCTCGCGATCACTGCCGCAGGTGATGTCTTCAGCCCCGGCGGCTGGTTCCTCAAACTGGCCGAGCTCATGCTGACGAAGGACCCCGTGGAATGGGCACAGGAACAGCTGGCGGGGGACTGGAAGGCATACGCCGGCTGTTCCCAGGCGTGGCGGAACGCGGGGCGGGCGTGCGGAGCCATCGCCCGGAACGTCGAAGCCGGCAGCAAGCGCGTCGACGCGACATGGGACGGGCACGCCGCCGAGGCGGCCATCGACTATTTCGAGGCCCTGCGGAAGAACCTCGACGATGTCCAGGACGCGCTGGACACGATGGCCGAGGAATACCGCGTGGTCACGGAGTCGATCGCGAGGACCGGCCAGGCGATCGGCGGCTGCATCGGTGCGATCATCGACGCCCTGGTGAGCCTTTCCGTCACGACGGCCGCTTCCACGGCCCTCGGCTGGACGGGAGGCGCCGCCGCCATGGGCTACGCCCTCGGGGCGATGGAGGCGCAGGTCATCCTGATGGAGTGGGAGCGGATGAGCGTGCTCGTGAACGCCGCCCAGCTGGCCATGAACGCGAGCTACGCCGTCATGGGGCGGACCGGGGGAGAGATCCTGGCGAGGGTGCACGCCCTTCCCCTGCCGAGGACGAGCTACGACCACCCGGCAGTCTGAGCAGTCCGAAGAGGGGGAGAGATGCCCGAACGAGAAGTGGGGTACGAGGAGTTCCTGGCTCCCGGCCGGGGGCCTGAGCAGGCCCGGGTCGTTCACCAAGCCCTGCAGCACCTGGCGAGGGGCGGGGCCGGGGCCGTGCTGCAGGAGATGGCGCGTGAGGTCCTCTCCGGCCGGGTCGGGCTCCGCGAGGCGGTCCGCGTGGGCGCCTACGCCGACGCGCTGGGTGAGCACGCCCACCTGGCGCGCAGGGCGTGGGAGGACATGTCCGCGGAGGAACGCGAGCGCCGCCGGGCGGAGGCCCGCCGTGCGCTCGACGCGGAGGGGTACGGAGGTGCCGGCACCGGGGAGCGGTGAGCCCGGGGTGCTACGGTCGGGGCCTGCGCTCCTTGACCGGCTCGTACGGCGGGACGTCCCGCCCCGGCTGGTAGTGCGGCCCCTGCCGTATGTGCCGTATGACCACGATCAGGTCGACGAGGGCCACCAGGGCCAGCACTCCGCACGCGATCGCCCAGCCGGGGTGCCCCGCGGCGGCGAAGAGCCAGGCCCCGCCCGTCGCCCAGACCAGGCCGAAGGCGGCCAGTCCGCACCGGAGCCGCAGGGGGCTCCGCGCGGTGATCGGTTCGTTGCCCGTACGCATGGCGCACCATCTCCCGCTTCCAGGGTCCACCCTGCGGGGCGGCGCGTCACAGCAGGCGCTGGATCTCGCCGCGGACGCGGTAGAAGCCGGAGGCGGCGGGGGAGAGGGCCTCGACGACGTAGCGGGCGCCGGCCTGGCGTATGTGGCGGGGGAACTGGACGTTCCAGCTGGGCTCGTAGCCGTCGGAGACCACGTGGACGCGGAGGCGGCCGGATTCCTGGACGCATTCCACGACGACGCCCGAGGCGGGCGGGGCCGTGACCGTGCGGACGGTGGTGGCGGGGGCGTAGGTGGGCAGGGCGGCGGCGGACTTCACGTCCAGGGGGACGGGGACCGTGCCGGACTGGGCGGCGGCGATGGCGGCCTCCGAGGCGTCGACGCAGACCAGGGAGCCCTCCGTGGTGACCATGTACAGCTTCTCGTCGAGGTACTGCATGGACAGGGCGGAGCCGCTGCCGGTGCCGAGCTTCCACAGGCGGGTGCCGTCGGCGGTGAAGCAGTACACGGAGGAAGCGCAGTCGGCGGCGAAGACGTAGCGTCCGCCGGGGGCGGTGGCACAGGAGTAGACCGCCGCGTCGCACCGGTAGGTCGCCTCGACGGCCCCGTCGGTCTTGGACAGGCGCTGGACGACGTGGCGGTTGGTCCCGGCGTAGACGGAGTGGTCCTCCTGCCAGCCGAAGAGCACGGACCCGGTGGTCGCGGTGTGCCACAGCTCGCCGCCGCCGTCCTGGGCGTACGCCGTCACGCCGCTGCCGTGCCCGTGGTAGACCGCGCGGTCGTCCCGTCGCACCATCCACGCGTGCGATCCGGTGCTCTTGCGGGACCACTGGTACTCGTCCTCGTGGTCGATGACCGTCAGGCCGCCGTTGCGGTCGGCGACGTTGAGGACGCCCTCGTGGATGTCGAGCCAGAAGATGTCGACGTCCGAGGCGATCTCGTAGGCGGCGAACGGGAGCTTGGCGGAGAGGTCGTAGACGGTGCCGTCGTCGCAGCCGGCGTAGATCCAGAAGTCGTCGGCCACCAGGCACTTCACGCCGTCGGGCAGCTGGTAGCGGGCGAGGACCTCGCCGTCGTGGCCGAGGGTGTAGACGTCGCCGGCTTCGTTGCCGACCCAGCAGCGGTCCTCGCTGATGTGGATGCCGAACGCCGCCGCGCCCGTGCGGAAGCGCCACAGCACCGGGGCCACGGCGCGGGCCGTCGACGGCGCGGACGCCACCTGGCGGCGCGTCACGGGACGGGCCGCCCGGCCGCCCCGCACGGCGGGGGCGTACCCCTTGCGGACCTTCTCGCCGACCTTTCTGGCCGCCGCGGCACGCGCCTTCTCCGCCGTCGGGAACGCCGACGCCTGCACCTGGCCCGCCGTGCCGATCCGGCCGTAGCGCACCGTCACGTTCAGGCCGTCGACGGTGACTTCGTAGAACTTGTGCGCCCCGCCGCCGTCCTGCGACAGCTCCAGGTACGTGGTGTTTCCGGACATGGCGAACCCCTCTCCCCGCCGGCCGCGACGACCGGTCTTCGATGGGAGGAACGCTAGGGCCGACCACTGACAATCGGCCGTGGACGAGACGTCACGCGGGGCGACGGCAGCGGGAACAGCGGCGGAGACACCGGCGTGAGCAGCCGGGCGCGGCCGTCAGAACAGCGGTTGCGGAAGTACCCCTTCGAGGGCCAGGAGGGTCCGTTTGGCCTCCAGGCCGGGGCCGAAGCCGCCGAGGCCGCCGTTGCTCTCGACGACGCGGTGACACGGCACCACGACCGGAAGCGGATTGCTGCCCATGGCCACCCCCACGGCACGGGCGGCACCGGGCTCCCCGACGCGGTCGGCCAGGTCCTGGTAGGCGACGACGGTGCCGTAGGGGACGTGGTCGAGCAGTGCGTGCAGGGTACGGCGGTTGAAGCCGGAGGTGAGGGACCAGTCGAGGGGGAGCGAGAAGGCGTCCAGGCGGCCGTCGAAGTAGGCGCGCAGCTGCGCCGACGCCTCGGCCAGCAGCTCGTGGCAGGCGGAGGGCGGGGTGCCGGGCGCAGAGCCCAGGTGGCGCGTCAGGCGGTCGACGGCGCGGGCCGCGTTCCCGTCGTCGGCGTGGAAGACCACGTTGACCAGGCCGTGCGCGGTCGCGGCCAGGCCCAGCGGGCCGAGGGGCGTGCCGACGGTCGTCCAGGCCCACGTCCGGGGGCCGGCCGGCAAGGGGCGTTCGCAGTCCGTCACGCGATCCAGCGTAAGCGTCCCCTGCCGATGGCCCGGGCCGCGGGGGCCCGGGCGGCGGCCGGAGGCCGGTCAGAGGGTGGAGTCCAGGACGGCGGTGGCGCCGGACAGGCGGGCGAAGCCGGACAGGTCCGAGGGATCCGACAGGAACGCCATGTCGTCGGCGTCCTCGGCCAAGGCGTCGGCGATCACGTGCGGGGCGTTGCTGATGATGCCGTCCACCCCCATGCGGGCGAGGGCGACCGCCCGGTCGCCGTCGTCCACGGTCCATGCCGACACCTCCAGCCGCCGCCCGTGCGGGCCCTTGAGCGCGTGGACGGAACGGACCCAGGAGGCGGTGACGCTCTTGTGGCTGGGATTGATCTGATCGGCGAACGCGGCGTACGAGCGGAGCTCAGCGGCCTTCGGCGCGCCCAGGAAGCCCTTCTTGATGTCCGGGCGGAGGCTGTGCAGCGCCTTCAGGGACGCCGCATCGAAGCTCTGGACGACCAGCCTGCTCTTGACGTGCCGGCCGTCCAGCCAGCCGGCCCGTCGCAGCTCCGACACCAGCTGTCGTTCGACGCCCGGGTAGAGCTCCGGCGCCTTCACCTCCAGCAGCAGCTTCTGGCCGTTGTGGTCGACCCGCTGCAGGTAGCGGCTCAGGGTCGGTACCCGCTCGCCCGTGAAACGGCGGCCGTACCAGCTGCCGGCGTCCAGCTTCCCGATCTCGGCGAGCGTGAAGTCCGCGACCTTCCACGGCGCGCGGTGCGGATAGCGGCGCTTCACATCGGTCGTGCGCTCCAGCGTGGTGTCGTGCATGACGATCAGGGCGCCGTCCTTGGTGCGCTGGACGTCGTTCTCCACCCACTCGACCCCCAGCCTCGCGGCTCTGTCGATCGACGCCAGGGTGTTCTCCGGGGCCTGGGCCGGCACCCCCCGGTGGCCGATGGCCACCGGCACGGGGCCGTCGACGCTGGCGTGCGCGGGCGTGGCGGCCAGGCCGACGGCCGAGACGGAGGCCAGCGCCGTGAGGGACAGACCGAGAAGTGCGCTGGTGACGGCGGAGACGGTGCGGATGCGCATGAAAGCTCCTCGCGGCGTCCGGGCCCGGGCGGCCGTCGCCGGCGGGCCTCGTGTACGGAACGTCGTACGGCGTGTACGCAAAGTCGTACACGAAACACGTACGCGACCGCGACGGCCGGAGCACCCGGAGCCGGCAGCCTTTGCCGACTTTTCGCCGGCCGTTCGCCCGGAAAACGGGGGCGGAACCCGGGGGACGAGGCCGTTGTCAGTGGTGGGCCGTACGGTGGTTCCATGCGGCCCGTATCGAAGATCGAACGCAAGGTGGCGCCTTTCGAGGTCGTCAGCTCCTTCCAGCCCAGCGGTGACCAGCCCACGGCCATCGCCGACCTGGAGAAGCGCATCCGCGCAGGTGAGAAGGACGTCGTCCTGCTCGGTGCGACCGGCACCGGCAAGTCGGCCACCACGGCGTGGATGATCGAGAAGCTGCAGCGGCCGACGCTCGTCATGGCGCCCAACAAGACCCTCGCGGCCCAGCTCGCCAACGAGTTCCGCGAGCTCCTGCCGCACAACGCCGTCGAGTACTTCGTCTCGTACTACGACTACTACCAGCCCGAGGCGTACGTCCCCCAGTCGGACACGTACATCGAGAAGGACTCCTCGATCAACGAAGAGGTCGAGCGGCTGCGCCACTCGGCGACGAACTCGCTGCTCACCCGGCGTGACGTCGTCGTGGTGGCGTCCGTGTCCTGCATCTACGGCCTGGGTACCCCGCAGGAGTACGTGGACCGCATGGTGCCGCTGAAGGTCGGCCAGGAGATCGACCGGGACCAGCTCCTGCGCCGCTTCGTGGAGATCCAGTACGCGCGCAACGACCTGGCCTTCACCCGGGGCACCTTCCGCGTGCGCGGGGACACCATCGAGATCTTCCCGGTCTACGAGGAGCTCGCCGTCCGCATCGAGATGTTCGGCGACGAGATCGAGGCCCTGTCCACGCTCCACCCGCTCACCGGCGAGGTCATCTCCGACGACCAGGAGCTGTACGTCTTCCCTGCCAGCCACTACATCGCCGGTGCCGAGCGGATGGAGAAGGCCATCGCGGGCATCGAGGCCGAGCTGGAGGAGACCCTCGCCCGCATGGAGAAGCAGGGCAAGCTGCTGGAGGCCCAGCGGCTGCGCATGCGCACCACCTACGACATCGAGATGATGCGTCAGGTCGGCTCCTGCTCCGGCATCGAGAACTACTCCCTCCACATGGACGACCGCGAGCCGGGATCCCCGCCGAACACCCTGCTGGACTACTTCCCCGAGGACTTCCTCCTCGTCATCGACGAGTCGCACGTCACCGTCCCGCAGATCGGCGCCATGTACGAGGGCGACGCCTCCCGCAAGCGCACGCTCGTCGAGCACGGCTTCCGCCTGCCGTCGGCCATGGACAACCGCCCCCTGAAGTGGGAGGAGTTCACCGAGCGCATCGGGCAGACCGTCTACCTCTCGGCCACCCCCGGCAAGTACGAGCTCTCGCGCGGCGACGGCTTCGTCGAGCAGATCATCCGGCCCACCGGCCTCGTCGACCCCGAGGTCGTCGTCAAGCCGACTGAGGGACAGATCGACGACCTGGTGCACGAGATCCGTACGCGCACCGAGCGCGACGAGCGCGTCCTGGTCACCACCCTCACCAAGAAGATGGCCGAGGACCTCACGGAGTACTTCCTGGAGCTGGGCATCCAGGTGCGCTACCTGCACAGCGACGTCGACACGCTGCGCCGCGTCGAGCTGCTGCGCGAGCTGCGAGCCGGCGAGTTCGACGTCCTGGTGGGCATCAACCTGCTCCGCGAGGGCCTCGACCTGCCCGAGGTCTCCCTGGTGGCCATCCTCGACGCCGACAAGGAGGGCTTCCTGCGCTCCGGGACGTCCCTCATCCAGACCATCGGCCGTGCGGCGCGCAACGTCTCCGGCCAGGTGCACATGTACGCCGACAAGATCACCCCCGCGATGGAGAAGGCCATCGAGGAGACCAACCGTCGTCGCGAGAAGCAGATCGCGTACAACAAGGAGCGGGGGATCGACCCCCAGCCGCTGCGCAAGAAGATCGGCGACATCGTCGCCACCCTCGCCCGCGAGGAGATCGACACCCAGGAGCTCCTGGGGTCGGGCTACCGCCAGACCGGCAAGGAGAAGGGCAAGGCTCCGGTGCCCGCCGCCGGCGCGGGTGCCAAGGGCAAGGCCAAGGGCAGGGGCAAGGCGAAGGAAGCGGTGCCGACGGACCGGCCCGCGACGGAACTCGCCCAGGACATCGAGGAGCTGACCGACCGGATGCGGGCCGCCGCCGCGGAGCTGCAGTTCGAGGTCGCGGCACGGCTGCGCGACGAGGTGAGCGAGCTGAAGAAGGAGCTGCGGCAGATGCGGGAGGCCGGTCTGGCCTGACGGCCGCAGTGGGGCAGCCCTGCCGCATGGCGAGCGGTGGGGCAGAATACGCGAGACCGGACGGGGGATGTTGCAAGACCGCCACAAACCCCCCTCGGGTGAATACGCCCTCCTCAGCAGTGCATAGGGTCGTTCAGGAAGGCCGCGCGCACGCGCGGCCACGGGGACGAATGAACGAGAGAGGGACTGCGCGTGACGGTCAACTTGTCCAAGGGCCAGGGCATCAGCCTGCAGAAGGCCGACGGGGGCACCCTGACCGCGGTGCGGATGGGGCTGGGCTGGCAGGCGGCCCCTCGCCGCGGGCTGTTCGGAACGCGGACGAAGGAGATCGACCTCGACGCGTCGGCGGTGCTCTTCGCCGACAAGCAGCCGGTCGACGTCGCCTTCTTCCAGCAGCTGGTGAGCAAGGACGGCTCGGTGCGCCACACCGGCGACAACCTGGTCGGCGGCGCCGGCCAGGGCGGTGACGACGAGTCGATCCTCGTCGACCTGCAGCGCGTCCCCGTGCACGTCAACCAGATCGTCTTCACGGTGAACTCCTTCACCGGCCAGACCTTCGCCGAGGTGCGCAACGCCTTCTGCCGGCTGGTCGACGAGTCCACCGGCCAGGAGCTGGCGCGCTACACCCTGGACGGCGGCGGCCCGTACACCGCGCAGATCATGGCCAAGGTGCACCGGGTGGGCACCGGCTGGCAGATGACGGCGATCGGCACCCCGGCCAACGGCCGGACGTTCCAGGACCTGCTGGCGGAGATCCAGGCCGTCCTCTGAGCACGGCCTTCTGAGCACGGCGCGGGCCGGTCCGGCAGCGGTACGGACGGGCCCGTCGGCGCACCCGCCGGGTGCGTCCGGTAGTACGGGGCCCGTGGCGGTACGGGCCGGGCCCGGTGGAGCGGCATCCGCCGGGCCCGCTGCACAGTGAGCACGACACGACAAGGGGGAAGCGGCGATGACGGCCGAGCTGGTGCGGGGGCAGAACCACCCGCTGTCCGTGGCCCGACTGGAGATCCGGGTCTCGGCGAGCCACCCGGTGGTGGCCGGGGCGACGCTCGCGGACGCGGACGGAAGGATCCCCGGCGCCGAGTGGGTCGCCCACCCCGCCTCGCCGCGGGTGCCGGGCCTGGAGGTGTCCCGGCAGGCCGCCGCCGGGCACCGGCTGGCCGTCGACCTGGACGCCCTCCCGGAGGCCGTCCACCGGGTCAACGTGCTGCTCGCCCTGCCCTCCGGCGGGAACGGCCCGGCCTCCTTCGGCGCGATGGCCGCGCCCTTCCTGGCGGTCACCGGCACCGACGGCGCGGAGATCGCCAGCTACACCGTGACCGACCTGGACGCCGAGTCGGCGGTCGTCGCCCTGGAGCTGTACCGCAGGCAGGGCGCCTGGAAGGTGCGCGCGGTCGGTCAGGGGTACGCGGGCGGCCTGACGGCGATGCTGCACGACCAGGGGCTGTCCGGCGCCGCCGAGCTGGCGGCGAGCATCGACGAGGCGGTGGCCCAGGGCGTGGCCCGCGCGGTCTCCGCGCCGCCCGCGCAGCGCACCGGAGGCGGAACGGGCGCCCTGCGGACCGCCCCGGCGGGCGGCGCCGCGGCGGACGGCCGGGACACCGGAGCGGCAGCCCGCGCGGGCCCGGCCGCCGGGCAGGGGCCCGGGACGGGCGGCTCCGGGGCGGGTGCGGCCGCGGCGCAGCCGCCGGCCGGCAGCGGCCCGATCAGCTACCGCCACCCCGGCCGCAGCACCTCCACGCCGCCCGAGCCCGCCCCGGCCGCCCCGCCCGCCGAGCCCGGACAGCCGTCCCGCCCGGTGGCCGGCGACGCCACCGGCTGGAGCATGGAGGAGCGGCTCTACAACCAGGTCTGGGGCATGTTCGAGGACCTGGCCCGCACGACCGCCGCGTACCGCAGCGCGGTCGACTTCGCGGAGTCGCGCCTGGAGCAGGAGCTGGACCGCGTGCTCTCCGACCCCCGCACCCGGGTCGGACCCGCCGCCGACGCGGCCCGGGAGGAGGCGCGCGCCAAGCAGGCGCAGCTGGTGGAGCAGGCGCGGTCGGTGCTCGACCGCGACCTGGCCCAGCTCGTCGCCGAGGCCGAGGTCGTCGAACACGCCCTGCCGGCGGCCTTCGCGCGCTGGGACAGCCCCGTCTGGCAGGGCTACCAGGTGCCCCTGGAGCGCCCCATGGCGCTGCGGCTGGGCGATCTGCACCTGCCCGAGCGCAGGGACCTGCGCATCCCCATGCTGGTGCGGCTGCCGCTGCAGCGGGGACTGTGGGTCGACAGCGGCCGGGCCCAGGGCGGCCCGGAGGCGGGGCTGCTGGATTCGGCGGAGATGCGCCGGCTCGCCGTGGACTGCGCGGTCGCGCACGCGGTGCGGCTCCTGGCCGTCCATTCCGTCGGGGACTATGCGGTGCACGTCATCGACCCTGCGGGGGCGGCCGGGTCCGCGCTGGCCCCGCTGCTGGAGCAGGGGGCGCTGCGGGAGCCTCCGGCCGCGGGGGCGCAGGGGGTGTCGGAGGTGCTGGCGCGGCTGACGCGCCGAGTCGACCTGGTGCAGATGGCGGTGCGCAGCGGCGCCGTCGAGTCGCTGCCGCCGGATCTCGACACCGGTGAGCACCTGCTGATCGTCAACGACTTCCCGCACGGTTTCGACGACCG
This sequence comes from Streptomyces cinnamoneus, assembly GCF_014650495.1. Lineage (GTDB taxonomy): Bacteria > Actinomycetota > Actinomycetes > Streptomycetales > Streptomycetaceae > Streptomyces > Streptomyces cinnamoneus. The sequence continues at coordinate 96,631 of NZ_BMVB01000011.1, forward strand.
TGCCGTCACCCAGCTGCGCTACCTCGCGGACGAGGGGCCGTCCGTGGGCGTGCATCTGATGATGGTCGCCGACCGGGAGGACGCGCGGGCGTACGGGCCGGTCCTGGACCCGCTGTGGCGCTCGCTGCTGAGGATCACGCCGGTGCCGGACGATCACCTCGCCGATCCGTGGGTGGGGCACGCCTGGACGTACGAGCCGTCCCTGGTGCCGGTCGGCAGCGATGTGATGCGGCAGGTGCTGTGGCAGGTCGGCCAGGCGAGGAAGGCGTACGGCATCTGACGGGGCGACACCCCACCTGAACAGGCGTTTTGGGTTTCTCTTTACTGTTCCTTGGGTCTTCCTGTACCTTCGTGGGAAGTGCCGTACATCCGTACGACGTGCCGGAGGAACAGTGGACGTTTCCCTGACCCTGTGGGTCCTGACCATCCTTGGCCTGTGCGCCCTCGTCGCCGCCGACTTCTTCATAGGGGGCCGCAAGCCGCACGAGGTCTCCCTCAAGGAGGCCGGCGTCTGGACGGTGGTCTGGGTCGCCCTGGCCGGGCTCTTCGGGCTGGGGCTCCTGGTCTTCGGTGGCGGCCGGCCGGCCGGTGAGTTCTTCGCGGGCTTCATCACGGAGAAGTCGCTCAGTGTCGACAATCTCTTCGTGTTCGTCCTGATCATGGCGAAGTTCGCGGTGCCGTCGGTGTACCAGCAGCGGGTGCTCATGGTCGGTGTGCTCATAGCCCTGGTCCTGCGGGCCGGCTTCATCGGCGCGGGCGCGGCGATCATCGCCAACTTCTCCTGGGTCTTCTACGTCTTCGGCGCCTTCCTCATCTGGACGGCGTGGAAGCTCATCCAGGAGGCGCGGAGCGACGAGGAGGACGAGGAGTTCGAGGAGAACCGCTTTCTCAAGCTGGTGGAGCGGCGCTTCCCCTCGACCGACCGGTACCACGGCACCAAGCTGTTCGTCGTCGAGAACGGCAAGCGGCTGATGACCCCGATGCTGATCGTCATGCTGGCGATCGGTACGACGGACGTGCTGTTCGCGCTCGACTCCATACCGGCGATCTTCGGTCTCACCCAGGACCCGTACATCGTCTTCACCGCCAACGCCTTCGCCCTCATGGGCCTGCGACAGCTGTACTTCCTGATAGGCGGCCTGCTGAAGAAGCTGGTCCACCTCTCGTACGGCCTGTCGGTCATCCTCGGCTTCATCGGCGTCAAGCTGGTGCTGCACGCCCTGCACGAGAACGGCGTCGCCGTCCCGGAGATCAGCATCCCGGTCTCGCTCGGCGTCATCTGTGCGGTGCTGGTGGTCACCACCGTCACCAGCCTGCGGGCCTCCGCCCGGCAGGCGCGGGCCGAGGAGGCCGAGGCGGCGGTCGCGGCCGGCGACGAGGCGGAGGCCGGTACGGCCCGGGAGAGCGTCCGCGCCTGACGGCCGGACGCCCGCGGGCCGGAGGTCAGGCGGGGGCCGGATCGGCCGCAGGGCCCGTGGCGGCCGAGGGGCGGGTCTCGGGGAGCATCAGGAAGCAGCCCAGGCTGAGCAGGGCGATGCCGGTCAGGTAGACGGCCACGCCCCAGGGCGGGCCGTCGCCCCGGGCCGCCGCGGTCGCCACCAGCGGGGTGGTGGCGCCGCCCAGCACCCCGGCGAGGTTGTACCCGACGGCCGCGCCCGTGCAGCGCACCCTGGCGTCGTACAGCTCGGGAAGGTACGCGCCGACGACACCGAAGGCGGTGCTGAAGGAGAGCATGGCGATGACGAAGCCCAGCAGCATCAGCGCCGGGCGGCCGGTGCGCAGCAGGCCGACCAGCGGGAACATCCACAGTGCGACGGCGGTGCAGCCGAACAGGCACAGGGGGCGGCGCCCGTAGCGGTCGCCGAACAGGGCGATGAAGGGGGTGGCGAGGCCCGAGGCGGCGACCGAGGCCATGATGCAGCCGAGCATCACCGTGCGGTCGACGCCCAGGCGCTCGGTGCCGTAGGACAGGGACCAGGTGGTGACCGTGTAGAAGACGGCGTAGCCGATGGACAGCCCGCCGGCGGTGAGCAGGACGAGCCGCCAGTGGCCGCGTACGACCTCGGCGAACGGCTGTGCGGCGCGGGTGCGGCTGGTGGTCAGCTCGTGGAAGTCCGGGGTCTCGGTGAGCTGGGTGCGCAGCAGCAGTCCCACGGCGGCCAGGACGCCGGCCGCCCAGAAGGGTACGCGCCAGCCCCAGGAGAGGAACTGGGCGTCGCTGAGGAGGGCCGACAGGGTCAGGGTGATGCCGTTGGCCAGCAGGAAGCCCACGGAGGGGCCGGCCTGGGGGAAGCTCGACCACAGCACGCGACGGTGGGCGGGGGCGTGCTCGGCGGTCAGCAGGACGGCGCCGCCCCATTCGCCGCCGAGTCCCAGGCCCTGCAGGAAGCGCAGGGCGAGCAGCAGGACGGGCGCGGCGATCCCGATGTCGCGGTAGGTGGGCGCGAAGCCGACCGCGACGGTCGCGAGGCCCGTCAGCAGCAGCGAGGAGATGAGCACCGGACGGCGGCCCAGGCGGTCGCCGATGTGGCCGAAGAGCACGGACCCCAGGGGCCGGGCGATGAAGCCGATGCCGAACGTGCCGAAGGCGGCGAGGGTGGCGACGAGGGGGGAGACGGTGGGGAAGAACAGCGGGCCCAGGACGAGGGCGGCCGCGGTGCCGTAGGCGAAGAAGTCGTAGAACTCGATGGCGGTGCCGGCCATGGAGGCGGCCGCCAGGCGGAACATGGCCGGGGGCGCCGAGGAGCGGTCACGGTGCATGTACTGCCCAACTTCCCTGCGGGGTGCAGGAAACGGGGCGTGCGGAAGTGTTCCCGGGGGCGCATGGGGAAGGCGCCGTCCGCCCGCTGTGCGGACGGCGCGCTCCCCCGGGCGCCCCGGGGCCTCACCAGCCGCGCTCGCGCCACTCCGCGAGGTGCGGGCGCTCGGTGCCCAGGGTGGTGTCGTTGCCGTGGCCCGGGTAGACCCAGGTCTCGTCGGAGAGCTGACCGAAGATCTTGGTCTCGACGTCGTCGATGAGGCTGGCGAATGCCTTGGGGTCGTCGTGCGTGTTGCCCACGCCGCCGGGGAAGAGGCAGTCGCCCGTGAACACGTGGGCGTGGCCGTGCGGGTCGTCGTACACCAGCGCGATGCTGCCCGGGGTGTGGCCGACCAGGTGGCGGGCCGTCAGCTCCACCCGGCCGACGCGGATGGTGTCGCCGTCGTCGACGAGCACGTCGGTGGGCACCGGAATGCCCTCGGCGTCCTCGCGGCCGGCGTAGGTGCGGGCGCCGGTGGCGTCCACCACCTCGCGCAGCGCGCCCCAGTGGTCGGCATGCTGATGGGTCGTCACGACCGAGGTGATGCCGCTGTCGCCGATCAGGGCGAGCAGCGTGTGGGGCTCGGCGGCGGCGTCGACCAGCAGCTGCTCGTCCGTTGCGCGGCAACGCAGCAGATAGGCATTGTTGTTCATCGGCCCGACCGCGACCTTGGAGATCATCAGATCGGCCAACTCGTGTACGTTCGCAGGTCCGCCGACCTCTACTGCTCCGCTGTACGTCATGGGGGCAAGCCTATAGCGGAGGCAGAACGGGGAGCGGAGCGCCACCTGCTTCGGGCGCGGGGGTCGTGCCGTCCCGGCGCCCGGCGAGCCAGCACATCAGGGCGGCGGCCGTGCCGGTCACGGCGAGCGGCTCGCCCTCCGTGCGGCCGGTGCGCCATGCGCCCCCGTCGGTCGCCTCCAGCCGGAGGGCGGGTACGTCGGGGTGACCCGAGAAGCGATCGGCGAGGAAGGCGATCTCCCGGGCGGTGAATTCGGCGGGCAGGTCGGCCGGTGCGTAGCCGATGCCGAGGTCGACGTGGTGCAGCTCGACCTCGATGAGGCGGCGGAAGGGGACGCGGGCGGCGAGGTCGGTCACGCCGTTGCGCAGGGCGACCGTGCGGCCCCAGTCGGCGGGGGCGTCGGCGGCGCGCTGGAAGCGGGCCGCGCTCTCGCGCAGGTCGGCGAGGTGGGCGGACGCCGGCCGGGCGGCGTCGCGCTCGATGTCGGCGTCGCGCGCCTCTGCGCTGGTGTACATGGGGCGGCCCTCCAGAACGTTCACGAGGGCGTCGGCGTTGCGGGCGAGGTGGGCCAGGACGTGGCCACGGCTCCAGCCGGGAAGCCGTGACGGCCCCGCCACCGCCGCGTTGTCCAGGGTGCCGACCGCGGAGAGCAGCCGGTCGGTCGCTTCGCGTACGGCGTTCAGGTCGTGCACGTGATCGATCATGCGGCCGACGATAGTCCGGTGACCCCTTCGGGTGAAGGAGGTGGATCCGGCCCATAAATCGAATGCGCGTGCTATATGGTCGGGAGAGGCATCGCTTACGGCATCCGAGTGAACCGAGCTTTGTCAGAGGCCCCCCGTACTCTGGATCGAAGGGGCACGGCGCACCCCGCAGCTCCCCCCAGAGCCGACTCTCAAGAAAGGTGCCGACCGGCGTGGCAGACCGTCTCATCGTCCGTGGCGCTCGCGAGCACAACCTCAAGAACGTCTCGCTCGACCTCCCGCGTGACTCCCTCATCGTGTTCACCGGGCTCTCCGGGTCGGGCAAGTCCTCCCTCGCGTTCGACACGATCTTCGCCGAGGGGCAGCGCCGCTACGTCGAGTCGCTCTCCTCCTACGCACGGCAGTTCCTCGGGCAGATGGACAAGCCCGACGTGGACTTCATCGAGGGCCTGTCCCCGGCCGTCTCCATCGACCAGAAGTCGACCTCGCGCAACCCGCGCTCGACGGTCGGCACCATCACGGAGGTCTACGACTACCTCCGCCTCCTCTTCGCCCGCATCGGCAAGCCGCACTGCCCCGAGTGCGCGCGTCCGATCTCCCGGCAGTCGCCGCAGGCCATCGTCGACCGTGTGCTGGAGCTGCCCGAGGGCAGCCGCTTCCAGGTGCTCTCGCCGCTGGTGCGCGAGCGCAAGGGGGAGTTCGTCGATCTCTTCTCCGACCTGCAGACCAAGGGCTACAGCCGGGCCCGGGTCGACGGCGAGACGATCCAGCTCTCCGACCCGCCCAAGCTCAAGAAGCAGGAGAAGCACACCATCGAGGTGGTCGTCGACCGCCTCACCGTCAAGGACAGCGCCAAGCGCCGGCTGACCGACTCGGTCGAGACCGCGCTGGGCCTGTCCGGCGGCATGGTCATCCTCGACTTCGTCGACCTCGCCGAGGACGACCCCGAGCGCGAGCGGATGTTCTCCGAGCACCTCTACTGCCCGTACGACGACCTCTCCTTCGAGGAGCTGGAGCCGCGCTCCTTCTCCTTCAACTCGCCCTTCGGCGCCTGCCCCGACTGCACCGGCATCGGCACCCGCATGGAGGTCGACCCCGAGCTGATCGTCCCCGACCCGGACAAGTCCCTCGACGAGGGCGCCATCAGCCCCTGGTCGCACGGCCACACCAAGGACTACTTCAGCCGTCTGGTCGGCGCCCTCGCCGGCGAGCTGGGCTTCCGCACGGACATCCCCTGGGCCGGGCTGCCGCAGCGCGCCAAGAAGGCGCTCCTGAACGGCCACCGCACGCAGATCGAGGTCCGCTACCGCAACCGCTACGGGCGCGAGCGCGCGTACACCACGGCCTTCGAGGGCGCGGTCCCCTTCGTCAAGCGACGCCACTCCGAGGCCGAGAGCGACGCCAGCCGCGAGCGCTTCGAGGGGTACATGCGCGAGGTGCACTGCCCGACCTGCGAGGGCACGCGGCTCAAGCCGATCGTGCTCGCGGTCACCGTGCAGGGCCGCTCCATCGCGGAGGTCTCCGCGATGTCGATCAGCGACTGTGCCGACTTCCTGCGCGAGATGAAGCTCACCGGCCGCGAGAAGAAGATCGCCGAGCGGGTGCTCAAGGAGGTCAACGAGCGCCTGAAGTTCCTCGTCGACGTCGGCCTGGACTACCTCTCGCTCAACCGCGCCGCGGGCACCCTCTCCGGCGGCGAGGCGCAGCGCATCCGGCTGGCCACGCAGATCGGCTCCGGGCTGGTGGGCGTGCTCTACGTCCTGGACGAGCCCTCCATCGGCCTGCACCAGCGGGACAACCACCGCCTCATCGAGACCCTCGTCCGCCTGCGCGACATGGGCAACACCCTCATCGTCGTCGAGCACGACGAGGACACCATCAAGGTCGCCGACTGGGTCGTCGACATCGGCCCGGGCGCCGGTGAGCACGGCGGCAAGGTCGTCCACAGCGGTCCCCTCAAGGAGCTGCTGAGCAGCGAGGCGTCGATGACCGGGCAGTACCTGTCCGGCAAGAGGTCGATCCCCACCCCGGACATCCGCCGGCCCGTCGACGGCTCGCGGCGGCTGACGGTGCGCGGCGCGCGCGAGAACAACCTGCGCGACATCGACGTGTCCTTCCCGCTCGGGGTGCTCACGGCCGTCACCGGCGTCTCCGGTTCCGGCAAGTCGACGCTGGTCAACGACATCCTGTACACCCACCTGGCGCGCGAGCTCCAGGGCGCCCGGGCGGTCCCCGGCCGGCACACGCGCGTGGACGGCGACGATCTGGTCGACAAGGTCGTCCACGTCGACCAGTCGCCCATCGGCCGTACGCCCCGCTCCAACCCGGCGACGTACACCGGTGTCTTCGACCACGTCCGCAAGCTGTTCGCCGAGACGATGGAGGCGAAGGTGCGCGGCTACCTGCCGGGCCGCTTCTCCTTCAACGTCAAGGGCGGCCGCTGCGAGAACTGCTCCGGCGACGGCACGATCAAGATCGAGATGAACTTCCTGCCGGACGTGTACGTGCCGTGCGAGGTCTGCCACGGGGCGCGCTACAACCGGGAGACCCTGGAGGTCCACTACAAGGGCAAGTCCATCGCCGAGGTGCTGGACATGCCGATCGAGGAGGCGCTGAGCTTCTTCGAGGCCGTGCCGACCATCGCCCGGCACCTGCGCACCCTCCACGACGTGGGGCTGGGCTACGTACGGCTGGGGCAGTCCGCGCCGACGCTCTCCGGCGGCGAGGCGCAGCGCGTGAAGCTCGCGAGCGAGCTGCAGAAGCGGTCGACGGGGCGGACGGTGTACGTCCTGGACGAGCCGACCACCGGTCTGCACTTCGAGGACATCAGCAAGCTGATCTCCGTGCTGTCCGGTCTCGTCGACAAGGGCAACACCGTGATCGTCATCGAGCACAACCTCGATGTGATCAAGACGGCCGACTGGGTCGTCGACATGGGCCCGGAGGGCGGTGCGGGCGGTGGCCTCGTGGTCGCGGAGGGCACGCCGGAGGAGGTCGCCGCGATCCCGGCCAGCCACACCGGAAAGTTCCTGCGGGAGATGCTCGGCGACCGCGTGAGCGACGCGTCCTCGTCCTCGGCCCCGGCGCGGAAGACCGCCGCGAAGCGGGCGCCGGCGAAGAAGACGGTGGCGGCGAAGGCCGGTGCGGCGAAGAAGACGGTCTCGGCGAGGACCACGGCCGCGAAGAAGACCACCGCCGCCAAGAAGACGCCGGCCGCGAAGAAGGCGGTGCCCGCGAAGAAGGCGACGACGCGGTCCCGCAAGGCGTAGCGGGCCGTCGCCCGGCCGCGGCCGGCCCGGCACCACCGGGTCCCCGCCGCCGGGCGACGCCGTCCGCTACCGGCCGCCCTCACCCAGTTCCGTCGCGTACGGAGGTTCCGCTCCCGGGCGGGAGCAGGTGACGGCGGCCGCCCGGGCGGCGAAGTCCAGGATCGCGCGCCAGGCGGCCCCGTCCAGGGCCGTCAGGGACGCGTGGCGGAGGGCGCCGAGGCGCGCGAGGCGGTGCAGGAGGGCGGCGTTCACCGTGTCGCCCGCGCCGATCGTGTCCGCGACGTCCACCCGGTGCGCCGGGACCTCGTACGTGCCGCCCGACCGTGTGTGGACGCTCACGCCCTCACCGCCCCGCGTCACCACCACCGCCGCAGGCCCCGCAGCGAGCCAGCCGGGGACGTCGCCGCCCAGCCACGCGGCGTCCTCCGCCGACACCTTCAGCAGGGACACGTACGGCAGCCACGAGCGGAAGCGGGCGCGGTAGGCGTCGGCGTCCGGGATGAGGCCGGGGCGGATGTTGGGGTCGAGCAGGGTGAACACCCCGCGCCGGGACTCGCGCCGCAGCAGCGCCTCGTACGCGCTCGCCCCCGGCTCCAGGACCAGCGAGCACGTTCCCAGGCACAGCGCCCCGGTCCCGTCCGGCAGCGCGTCCGGCAGGGCGAAGAGCCGGTCCGCGGTGCCGTCGGCGTAGAAGCCGTAGCCCGCCGAACCGTCCGCACCGATGGCCGCCACCGCCAGCGTCGTCGGCTCCGGGCCGCGCTGGACCAGCGACAGGTCGACGCCCGCCACCCGCAGCCCGCCCAGCAGCGCCTCGCCGAAGGCATCGGCCGACACCCGCGAGCAGAAGGCGGTGGCCGTGCCCAGCCGGCCCAGGGCGAGGGCGGTGTTGTACGGGCCGCCGCCGCACCGCGGCAGCAGTGCCGGCAGGCCGCCGTCGCCCCCGGGACCGTCCGGCACGAGGTCGATCAGGGCTTCTCCGGCGACGACGATCACGGGGCTGGTCCTCTCGGTAAGCGGAGCAACGTCTGCCGGTATTGTCGCTACGTCGTATCGCCGCATCACCGTTTCCCCGTTGGAGCTCCCATGTCCAGCCCCACTGCTTCCTCGGCGTCCCGCCGCACCGTGCTGCGCGGAGCCGCTCTGGCCGGCGCCGCCGGGCTCGGGGCCGCGGCCTGCTCCGGCGGTGCGGGCGGCACCCGGGGCCCCGCCGTGCCCACCGCGCCGGTGGACCTGGGGGCGGCGGGCGAGGTGCCCGTGGGCGGGGCCCGGCTCTTCCGCGAGCAGAAGCTGGTCGTCTCGCAGCCCGCCGCGGGGGAGTACAAGGCGTTCAGCGCCGTGTGCACGCACGCCGGCTGCGTCGTGGACAAGGTCGAGGACGGCAAGGTCAGCTGCCCCTGCCACGGCAGCAAGTTCGACGCCACCACCGGCAAGGTGCTCCAGGGCCCCGCCGGGGCGCCCCTGCCCGCCGTCCCCGTCAAGGCGGACGGCGGCAAGCTCATCGCGGGCCCGGACGCCTGACCACGCGGAGCAGGGCGGCTACGACCAGTCCCAGGTGATCCCCAGGATCCCCGGCCGTACCCCCTCCTCCACCAGGTGCACCCCCCGGTGCCGCCCCGTGAGCGTCAGCTCCTGCTGCCCGCAGCGCGGCGCCCCCGCCGAGGTCTGGCTGAAGCGCCGGCACCGCACCGGCAGGGCCGCGTCGTCGAAGCGCACCTGCAGGACGTACTGTCCGCCCGCGAAGCTGAACCCGCGGACGTACTCGGTGCTCGCGCCGCCCGTGCCGTCCTCGAAGCCGTAGCCGAAGACGTGGGTGTCGCCGGCTCGCAGCCGGGCGTCGAAGAGCAGCTCGGCCACGAGCACCCCGGTCGCCTCGTGCCACCGGAGGCGGCCCACCCGGCAGTTCTCGGTGGCCCGCACGGCCACCCGCCCCGGATCGCAGCCCGCGTCGCCGTGGTGGATGGCCACGTAGCGGTCCACGCCGTCGCGGTGCGCCCGCACCACATGGTGCGACGTGCGGCTGCGCAGCTCGCGCCGCGCACCGATGAGCACCCGCTCCAGCTGGCACACGGTGTGCAGCCCACCGTCCTCCGGCGACTCCAGGTCCGTCAGCAGCCGGTGCACGGTCCGGGACTCCTCCACCAACGAGCGGTAGGAGCGGGCCGCCGGCCGTTCCGCGGCGGGCCGGCCGGCGGGTTCCAGCAGCAGCCGGGTCAGGGCCTGCGCGGGCAGCTCCAGCACCTCCTCCAGCATCCTCACGGCCCGCAGGGATTCGGGGCGGCGGGGCCGGCGGGCACCCTGCTGCCAGTAGCTCAGGCTCGTCACGCCGACCTTCACGCCCCGCTGCGCCAGCCGGTGCTGGACCCGGTGCAGGGCGAGCCCGCGCGCCGAGAGCGCCGTGCGCAGCGCCAGGTGGAACGGGCCCGTGCGCAGCGCCTGCGCCAGCTCGGCCTCGGCAGCGCGTGTGCCGCTGGGTGCCATTCGCTCGCTCCTTCGTGAGGCTTGGTGGCGAAGCTCCTCTGCTGCGGGCGCCCGCAGCACGCGCCGCACGGCCCCTTCTGCAACGGTCCTCTGTAAATCCCCCTGTAAAGCCCTGTGTTGCCCGTGAATGTTCACGAACGGCGAGGTGGACGCCGGGGGCCGGGAGCGTTGCATTCCTCCTGGGCGGGCGCCGGCCGTTCACAGTCCCTCCGCCCTGTTCACACCGCGCCCCCACGCGGTATTGAAGCCGGTTGACCAGTCCCCGACAACACCCGATGCTCCTCACACGCGTCCGGACGCGCTCCTCCACCACAACCCCCCCGCCACGGGAGGAACGCACATGACCCGTGCCTCGGCATCGGCGAACGAAGGAAAGTCCCGCATACGCGGCAGACGGCTGTCCTCAGCGGCTCTCGTCGCCTCCGCCCTGCTCGTCGTCCCCACCACGGCGAGCGCGGCGACCGGCGAACAGCACGCTCTGCGCGCGGCGAACAAACTCAACATCTCCATGCAGGCGCAGCAGCAGACCAACTGGTGCTGGGCCGCGTCCGGCAACACCATCACCACCTGGATGGGCCGCACCTACAGCCAGAACCAGTTCTGCAACGCCGCGTTCAACCGCACCCAGGGCACGACGTGCCCCAACAACCAGGCCACCCTGGGCAATGTGCAGAACGCCCTCGACTGGGCCGGCATCAACCGGGGCTCGTACGTCAGCGGATGGCTGCGCTACGCGACCGTGAAGGCGGAGATCGACGCGGGCCGCCCCGTCGAGACCCGCATCGGATGGCAGTCCGGCGGTGGCCACATGCACGTCATCCACGGGTACGACGACGCGGGAAGCCTCGTCTACTGGGGCGACCCGTGGCCCTCCAGCAACCGCTACAACTGGGCGTCCCACGACTGGTACGTCAGCAACAGCCAGTTCGCCTGGACCCACTCGCTCTACCGGATCGGGGCGTGAGGACCATGACGAACAGCGACCACTCCCGGCGCAACGCGGCCCGTGCGGTGGCCGCCGGCGCCCTGACCGCCGCGCTGCTCGGCCTCGCCCCCCTGGCGCACGCCGCGCCGCCGGCCACCCCCGCCCCGCCGCCGGCCGCAGGGCTCGCCGAGGCCCGCGACGCGGCGGCGGCACCCGCGACCCTGGACACCCTCGCGCGCTTCTTCGCCCGCGACGGCGCCATCGCCCAGGGCCGGGCGAAGCCGCGGATCGAGGGCGCGACGGTTCCCGTGTACACGCTTGCGCCGGAGTTCGTGGCCGGCCGGGACGGGGCCGCCGTCGCCTCCCTCGACTTCCTCGCCAGCACGGCGGTGGCGGCCGACGGGCAACGGGCCTCGGTATGGACCGCCCGCACCGGGGGCGACTGGAAGGTCGTCAACATCGCCACCGGTGACGACGAGACACGCTACGCAGCCGAGGGCGCCCGCAGGCTCAGCGGCGGCACCGTCTTCCGCGAGCCCCAGATCAACGCCTGGTACGTGCAGCGCGGCGACCGCGTCCTGCCGCTCGACGAGGACGCCGTCCGCGCGATCGGCGCCGAGGGCACCACGATCGACGCGTACCGGGCCCGGGTGCACAGGCAGTACGGCGACAAGCTGCCCGGCTCCACCTATGCGAAGAAGGGCGTGGCCGGCGGCTTCGAGGACAACGCCGGGAACACCGGGAACCCCGTCGCACCGGTGGCCGATGCGGACCGGACGGCGACCGCGGCGCCCCGGGGCGACGACGGATCGCCGGCCGCGGCCACCGTCGCGGCGGCCGGAGGGGCGGCGGCCCTGGCCCTCGGCCTGGGAACCGTCGCGGTGCGCAGGCTGCGGCGCCGCTGACGGAACCGGAACCCCCCAGGGCCCCCGCGGCCCCTGAGGGCCACCTGGGCCCCGTCCCCCGGCTCCGGCCCCGGCAGCCACCGCTGCCGGGGCCGGAGCGGCGTCGTCCGGGCCCCCGCCCCCGGGCGCCCGCGGGGCGACGGATTGTCACTGCCCGCAAGTAGGGTGTGTGACATGGCCGACCCCAGCAGCTACCGACCCAAGCCGGGACAGATCCCCGACTCGCCCGGGGTCTACAGATTCCGCGACGAGCACGGGCGCGTGATCTACGTCGGGAAGGCGAAGAGCCTGCGCCAGAGGCTCTCCTCGTACTTCCAGGACCTCGCCGGCCTGCACCCGCGCACCCGCACCATGGTCACCACGGCCGCCTCCGTGGAGTGGACCGTGGTCTCCACCGAGGTCGAGGCGCTCCAGCTCGAATACTCCTGGATCAAGGAGTACGACCCGCGGTTCAACGTGAAGTACCGCGACGACAAGAGCTACCCCTCCCTCGCGGTCACGATGGGCGAGGAGTTCCCCCGGGTACAGGTCATGCGCGGCCCCAAGAAGAAGGGCGTGCGCTACTTCGGCCCGTACGCCCACGCCTGGGCCATCCGCGAGACCGTCGACCTGATGCTGCGCGTCTTCCCCGTACGCACCTGCTCGGCCGGGGTGTTCAAGCGCTCCGCCCAGATCGGCCGCCCCTGCCTGCTCGGCTACATCGGCAAGTGCTCCGCCCCCTGCGTCGGCCGCGTCACCGCCGAGGAGCACCGCGAACTGGCCGAGGAGTTCTGCGACTTCATGGCCGGCCGTACGGGCGCGTACATCCGCCGTTTGGAACGGCAGATGCACGATGCCGCCGAGGAGATGGAATACGAGAAGGCGGCCCGGCTGCGGGACGACATAGAGGCGCTCCGCCGCGCACTGGAGAAGAACGCCGTCGTCCTGGCCGACGCCACCGACGCCGACCTGATCGCGGTCGCCGAGGACGAACTCGAAGCCGCCGTGCAGATCTTCCACGTCCGCGGCGGCCGGGTGCGCGGCCAGCGCGGCTGGGTCACCGACAAGGTCGAGGCCGTCGACACCGCCGGGCTCGTCGAGCACGCCCTGCAGCAGCTCTACGGCGAGGAGAGCGGCGACGCGGTCCCCAAGGAGGTGCTGGTGCCCGCCCTGCCCGAGCCGTCCGGCCCCGTCGTCCAGTGGCTGACCGAGCGCCGCGGCGCCCGCGTGGACCTGCGCATTCCCCAGCGCGGCGACAAGAAGGACCTGATGGCCACGGTCCAGCGCAACGCCCAGCAGGCGCTCGTGCTGCACAAGACCAAGCGCGCCTCCGACCTCACCACCCGCTCCCGGGCCCTGGAGGAGATCGCCGAGGCCCTGGGCCTGGACTCCGCGCCGCTGCGCATCGAGTGCTTCGACATCTCCCACCTGCAGGGGCAGGACGTGGTGGCGTCCATGGTCGTCTTCGAGGACGGCCTGGCCCGCAAGAGCGAGTACCGCCGCTTCCAGATCAAAGGCTTCGCCGGACAGGACGACGTGCGGTCCATGCACGAGGTCGTCGGCCGGCGCTTCCGCCGCTACCTCGCGGAGAGCCTGAAGACGGGGGAGCTGACGCACGAGACGGACGGCGAGGTGCCGGCCGAGGCCGACGACCGGCCCAAGCGCTTCGCCTACCCGCCCCAGCTCGTCGTCGTCGACGGCGGCAAGCCGCAGGTCGCGGCCGCCAAGCGGGCGCTCGACGAGCTCGGCGTCACCGACGTGGCCGTCTGCGGCCTGGCCAAGCGGCTGGAGGAGGTCTGGCTGCCGGACGACGACGACCCGGTCGTCCTCCCGCGCACCAGCGAGGGCCTCTACCTCCTGCAGCGCGTCCGCGACGAGGCGCACCGCTTCGCCATCTCCTACCAGCGCAGCAAGCGCACCAAGACCCTCAAGGCCGGCCCGCTCGACACGGTCCCCGGCCTCGGCAGCACCCGCAAGCAGGCCCTGCTGAAACACTTCGGCTCGGTCAAGCGGCTGCGGGCCGCGACGGTCGAGCAGATCTGCGAGGCACCCGGCATCGGCCGCAAGACGGCCGAGACGATCGCCGCGGCGCTCGCGGCGGCGGCCCCGCCCGCCCCGGCCGTCAACACGGCGACGGGCGAGATCATGGACGACGCGGAGGAATGATGGACCTGGCCGCACAGGACGGCTCCCGCGGACGGCGCGCCGACCGGCGCCGCCCGCGGTCCGGGCCCCCGGCCCGGGAAAGCCGCAGTATGGAAGAGAGGACGGCGCCGGCGGCGCCGTCGGCAGAACGGGGGAAGACAGCATGAACGTGACCGACCGGGACGGAGCAAAGGTGAGTACGGGCACGACGGCGGATGCGACCGGCGAGGCAGCGGGCATCCCCGAGCTGGTGATCATCTCCGGCATGTCGGGGGCGGGGCGCAGCACCGCCGCCAAGTGTCTGGAGGACCTGGGCTGGTTCGTCGTGGACAACCTGCCGCCCGCGCTGATCCCCACCATGGTGGACCTCGGCGCCCGCTCGCAGGGCAACGTGGCCCGCATCGCCGTGGTCGTGGACGTCCGCGGCCGCCGCTTCTTCGACAACCTCCGCGAGTCCCTGGCGGACCTCGCGGCCAAGAAGGTCAAGCGCCGGGTGATCTTCCTGGAGGCGTCCGACGACGCCCTGGTGCGCCGCTTCGAGTCGGTGCGCCGCCCGCACCCGCTGCAGGGCTCCGGCCGCATCGTCGACGGCATCGCCGCCGAGCGCGACCTGCTGCGCGAGCTGCGGGGCGACGCCGATCTGGTGATCGACACCTCCAGCCTCAACGTCCACGAGCTGCGCGCCAAGATGGACGCCCAGTTCGCCGGCGAGGAGGAGCCGGAGCTGCGCGCCACCGTCATGTCGTTCGGCTTCAAGTACGGCCTGCCCGTCGACGCCGACCTCGTGGTCGACTGCCGCTTCCTGCCCAACCCGCACTGGGTCCCGGAGCTGCGGCCCTTCACCGGCCTCAACGAGGAGGTCTCGGGCTACGTCTTCAACCAGCCCGGCGCCAAGGAGTTCCTCGACCGCTACACCGAGCTCCTGCAGCTCATCGCCGCCGGCTACCGCCGCGAGGGCAAGCGGTACGTGACGATCGCGGTCGGCTGCACCGGCGGCAAGCACCGCTCCGTCGCCATGTCCGAGAAGCTCGCCCACCGACTCGTCTCGGAGGGCGTCGAGACCGTCGTCGTCCACCGGGACATGGGGCGCGAGTGACCGGCCGCACCTCCCGGATGCGCCGCGTCGGCAGACTGGTCCCCGGCCGCCGGCGCGGCACCGAGGGCCGTCCGGGCCGCGGCGCGCAGCCCAAGGTCGTCGCCCTCGGCGGCGGCCACGGGCTGTCCGCCTCCCTCGCCGCGCTCCGCCGGATCACCGGCGACCTCACGGCCGTCGTCACCGTCGCCGACGACGGCGGCTCCAGCGGCCGGCTCCGCCAGGAGCTGGGCGTGCTGCCCCCGGGCGACCTGCGCAAGGCCCTCGCGGCGCTGTGCGGCGACGACGACTGGGGCCAGACGTGGGCGCGCGTGATCAAGCACCGCTTCGAGAGCCAGGGGGAGCTGCACGGCCACGCCGTCGGCAACCTCCTCATCGTCGCCCTCTGGGAGCAGCTGGGCGACCACGTGCAGGCCCTGGACCTGGTCGGCAAGCTGCTGGGCGCGCACGGCCGGGTGCTGCCCATGTCGGCGGTCCCGCTGGAGCTCCAGGCGCTCGTCCGCGGCCACGACCCGGCCGAGCCCGACGCGGTCAGCACCGTGCGCGGCCAGGCCACCGTGGCGCTCACCCCCGGCGAGGTGCAGTCCGTGCACGTCGTCCCCGAGGACCCGCCGGCGGTCCCCGAGGCCGTCGAGGCGGTGCTGGACGCGGACTGGGTGGTGCTCGGCCCGGGCTCCTGGTTCTCCTCCGTCATCCCGCACCTGCTGGTGCCCGAGCTGCTGCAGGCCCTGCAGGAGACGAAGGCCCGCCGCGTGCTGTCGTTGAACCTCGCACCGCAGCCCGGGGAAACCGATGGCTTCTCCCCGCAGCGTCATTTGGAGGTTTTGGCCCGACACGCCCCTAAACTCGCCCTGGACGTGGTGCTGGCCGACGAGGCCGCCGTGCCCGACCGGGACAGCCTCACGGACGCCGCCAAGCGCCTGGGGGCGACGGTCGAGCTGGCGCCGGTCGCCTCCCCCGACGGCTGCCCGACGCACGACCCGGAGCTGTTGGCCGCCGCGTACGACCGTATTTTTCGGATGCATGGAAGGATCGGCCCATGGCGATGACGGCAGCGGTGAAGGACGAAATCTCCCGGCTCCCCGTCACCCGCACCTGCTGCCGCAAAGCGGAGGTCTCGGCGATCCTGCGCTTCGCGGGCGGGCTGCACCTGGTCAGCGGGCGCATCGTGATCGAGGCGGAGCTGGACACCGGGATCGCGGCCCGGCGGCTGCGCAAGGACATTCTGGAGATCTTCGGACACGCCTCCGACCTGGTGGTGATGGCCCCCGGCGGGCTGCGCCGCGGCAGCCGGTACGTGGTGCGGGTGGTGGCGGGCGGTGACCAGCTGGCGCGCCAGACCGGACTGGTCGACGGCCGCGGCCGGCCGATCCGCGGACTGCCGCCGCAGGTCGTCTCCGGTGCCACCTGCGATGCGGAGGCCGCCTGGCGGGGCGCTTTCCTCGCCCACGGTTCGCTCACCGAGCCCGGCCGCTCCTCCTCCCTGGAGGTGACGTGCCCGGGCCCCGAGGCGGCACTGGCGCTCGTCGGGGCGGCCCGCAGACTGCAGATCGCCGCCAAGGCCCGCGAGGTGCGGGGCGTGGACCGCGTCGTCGTCCGGGACGGTGACGCGATCGGCGCGCTGTTGACGCGGCTCGGCGCCCACGAGTCCGTGCTGGCCTGGGAGGAGCGGCGGATGCGCCGCGAGGTGCGGGCCACCGCCAACCGCCTGGCCAACTTCGACGACGCCAACCTGCGCCGCTCGGCCCGGGCCGCCGTCGCCGCGGGCGCGCGCGTCCAGCGGGCCCTGGAGATCCTCGGCGAGGAGGTCCCCGAGCACCTCGCCGCCGCCGGCCGGCTGCGCATGGAGCACAAGCAGGCATCGCTGGAGGAGCTCGGCGCCCTCGCCGACCCGCCGCTGACCAAGGACGCCGTCGCCGGCCGGATCCGCCGGCTGCTGGCCATGGCCGACAAGCGCGCGCAGGACCTGGGCATCCCCGGCACCGAGTCGAACCTCTCCGACCTGTCCGACCTCTCCGAGGAGATGGCCGAGGGCATGGTCGGCTGACTCCCGGGCCGCCCTCCGGCCGCCACGACGCCCCCGTCACCGCCCCCGTCACCCCGGGGGGAGACGGGGGCGTCGTGGCGTGCGCCCGGCGCGAATCGCACCGTTGACATGATCATGAAGGGGCTACAGCCTGACCTCCGTGCACCGACGTGGCAGTCGACAGCAAGGGGGGCTCATGAGACGCAGAAGAACGGGATCGGCGGTCGCGGTCGTCTCGCTGTTACTCGGCGGACCGGCCGTGGCGTCCGCCGCCCAGGCACAGCCGGCCGCGGGCACCGCCGCGGCCCCGCAGCCCGGCGCCGACGCGCCGGCCGTATGGACCGCCGAGGTCACCAGCGCACAGGTCCCGATCCTGCTCAGGGCCGGCGTCGACGGCCACGAGCTGGGCCAACGCATCACCGACGGCCGGAAGGCGGCCGTCGAGCTGTACCTCACCGCACCGCAGGCCGAGGAGCTGCGCCGGCAGGGCATCGCCCTCACCGGGAAGCGCCCGGCCGCCCCCGAGGGCCTCGGGCCCCAGGGCGACGGGGTCTTCCGCCCGTACAGCGGCGCCCACGGGCTCCGGCAGGAGCTCGTCGACACCTCCGCCGCACACCGCTCCCTCACCAAGCTCGTCAGCCTCGGCCGGACCACGCGCGGGCAGGACATCCTCGCCCTCAAGGTCTCCAAGGACGCCGGCGCACGGGCCGACGGCGCCAAGCCCGCCGTGCTCTACATGTCCAACCAGCACGCCCGCGAGTGGATCACCCCCGAGATGACCCGGCGGCTGATGCACCACTACCTCGACGGCTACGGCAAGGACGACCGCATCACGAAGATCGTCGACAGCACCGAGCTGTGGTTCGTCCTCTCCGCCAACCCCGACGGCTACGACTTCACCTTCGAAAGCCCCGCCAACCGGCTCTGGCGCAAGAACCTCCGCGACAACAACGGCGACGGGAAGATCACCCCCGGCGACGGCGTCGACCTCAACCGCAACTTCTCCTACAAGTGGGGCTACGACAACGAGGGTTCGTCCCCGCGCCCCGCCTCCGAGACCTACCGCGGCCCGGCCGCCGGATCCGAACCCGAGACCAAGGCCCTGGACGGCTTCCAGAAGAGCCACCGCTTCACGTACGCGGTCAACTACCACTCGGCCGCCGAACTGCTCCTCTACGGCGTCGGCTGGCAGGTGGCCACCCCCACCCCCGACGACGTCCTCTACAAGGCGCTGGCCGGCACCCCGGAGAAGTCCGCGATCCCGGGCTACCACCCCCAGCTCTCCTCCGAGCTCTACACCACCAACGGCGAGGCCGACGGCCATGCGGCCAACGCCAACGGCACGATGATGTTCACCCCCGAGATGGCGACCTGCCAGACGGCCTCCCGGGTGGACCCGGACGACCGCTGGGACCCGGCCGCGTGCGCTTCCGTCTTCAACTTCCCCGACGACGAGAAGCTGATCCAGCAGGAGTTCGCCAAGAACATCCCCTTCGCCCTCTCCGTCGCCGAGACCGCCGCCCACCCCGACCGCCCCTCCTCCGCGGTCGGCCTCACGGCCCCCGACTTCACCCCGCACGCCTTCACCACGTCCTACGCCCGCGGCAAGGCCCAGACCGTCGCCGTCACGGCCCGCAAGAGCCTGCGCGACAAGCACCTCAACTACCGCATCGACGGCGGCCGCACGCACACCGAGGAACTGCGGGCCTGGGACGGTGGCGACCGTTACGGCGGTGAGGACAACATCCGCTTCGACCAGTACCGCGCCGCGGTCGAAGGGGCCCGGCCCGGCTCCACCGTCAGCGTCTGGTTCACCGGCCGCACCCGTGAGGGCCGGGCGACCGCCAGCGAGCCCTTCACCTACACCGTGGCCGGGTACGCCGAGGCCGGGCGTTCCCGCGCCGACACCCTGGTCATCGCCGACGAGGGCGGCTCCGGCCCCGCCCGGCACGCCAGCGCCTACGTCAGGGCCCTCGCGGACAATGGCCGCAAGGCCGCGGTCTGGGACGTCGCCCGGCGGGGCGCACCCGACGCCCTGGGCGTCCTCGGGTCCTTCGACACCGTCCTGTGGTACTCCGGCGACGCCCGCCCGGACGGCGCCACCCTGCTCGCCGTCCGGGACTTCGTCAACGAGGGCGGCAAGCTGATCACCGCCGGCGTCAGGGCGGGCGGCAGCTCCAAGGTCGGCCCCGCCGACACCGACGACTTCAGCCAGTACTACCTGGGCGCGGGCACGCGGACCTCGCATCCCGTCCCGCGGCGCTTCACCGGCGCCGGCGAGCTCACCGGCACCACGGCGCTGCTGGGCGGCGCCGGCGGCGGACCGCTGGAGGCGGCCGGTGCCTACCGGCCCGTCTCCGAGGAGCTGCCGCCCGACGCCTTCCCGCAGTTCCGCAGCGCGGCCGCGGGCCACTACACCGCGGCCCCGGCGGAGGCACCCCGGAAGGTCACTCTGCGTGACGGCGGGGGCGCTGCCGGACCGGTGGCGGCCGTCACTACGCGTGACACCGCCCTCCTCGGCTTCGGCCTGGAGAGCGTGCCGGACACCCGCGAGCGCGCGGGGCTCATCGGTGCCGCACTGCGCGCAATTGGTGGGTGACAAACCGCCTCATTCCGGACGGCGTCCTCGCTCGTTCGGGCCCCCGACCGCTCGTTCGATCCCAGGCGCCCCATGGGCGGCGGGGCAGCGCCGCCAATGTCACGTACCTCCCTTGTTAGAGGTAGGGTCGGTGGTGGTCGGGGACATCCCATTACAGCCGCCGGCGGACAGTCCGGCACACCAACGAGGAGATCGGTTCGTGACGATCCGCGTAGGCATCAACGGCTTTGGCCGTATCGGTCGTAACTACTTCCGCGCGCTCCTGGAGCAGGGTGCGGACATCGAGATCGTCGGTGTCAACGACCTGACCGACAACGCCACCCTGGTGCACCTCCTGAAGTACGACACCATCCTGGGTCGCCTCAAGCAGGAAGTCAGCCACACCGACGACTCGATCACGGTCGGCAACCAGACGTTCAAGACGATGGCCGAGCGTGACCCGGCCGCCCTCCCGTGGGGCGAGCTCGGCGCCGACATCGTCATCGAGTCCACCGGTATCTTCACCAAGCGCGAGGACGCGGCCAAGCACCTGGCCGCCGGCGCGAAGAAGGTCCTCATCTCGGCCCCGGCCAAGAACGAGGACATCACCATCGTGATGGGCGTCAACCACGAGAAGTACGACGCGGCCAACCACCACGTCATCTCCAACGCCTCCTGCACCACCAACTGCGTGGCGCCGATGGCCAAGGTGCTCGACGAGAGCTTCGGCATCGTCAAGGGCATGATGACCACGGTCCACGCGTACACCAACGACCAGCGCATCCTGGACTTCCCGCACTCCGACCTGCGCCGCGCCCGCGCCGCCGCGGAGAACATCATCCCGACCTCGACGGGTGCCGCCAAGGCCACCGCCCTGGTCCTCCCGCAGCTGAAGGGCAAGCTGGACGGCATCGCCATGCGCGTCCCGGTCCCCACCGGCTCGGTCACCGACCTCGTCCTGGAGCTCGACCGCGAGGTCAGCAAGGAAGAGATCAACGCCGCCTTCCAGAAGGCCGCCGACGGTCCGCTCAAGGGCGTCCTGGAGTACACCGAGGACGCGATCGTCTCCTCGGACATCGTCAACTGGCCGGCCTCGTGCACCTTCGACTCCTCCCTGACCATGGTCCAGGGCAAGCAGGTCAAGGTCGTCGGCTGGTACGACAACGAGTGGGGCTACTCCAACCGCCTGGTGGACCTGACCGTCTTCGTCGGCGGCCAGCTCTGATCTCCCCCTGACGCGACTGCCACAGGCGACGGGATGTAGATGTAGGGGACGGGGCTCGTACGACGCGATGGTGCGCCGTACGGGCCCCGTTCCATGACTGACCCTCACGGATCCCCCAGCGACCGCTGGGAGGTGCCCCCAACCGGAGTCACTGCATGAAGACGATCGACGAACTGATCCAGGACGGCGTCACGGGCAAGCGGGTGTTCGTCCGCGCCGACCTGAACGTCCCCCTCGACGGCACCACCATCACGGACGACGGCCGCATCCGCGCCGTCGCGCCGACCATCGCCAAGCTCGCCGAGGCGGGCGCGAAGGTGATCGTCGCCTCCCACCTGGGCCGTCCCAAGGGCGCCCCGGACCCCCAGTTCTCCCTGGCCCCCGCCGCCGTGCGGCTCGGCGAGATCCTGGGCAAGAACGTCTCGTTCGCCACCGACACGGTCGGTGACAGCGCGAAGGCCACCGTCGCCGCTCTGGGCGACGGCGAGGTCACGCTGCTGGAGAACCTCCGTTTCAACGCGGGCGAGACCAGCAAGGACGACGCGGAGCGCGGCGCGTTCGCCGACGCCCTCGCGTCGCTGGCCGACCTCTACGTGGGCGACGGCTTCGGTGCGGTGCACCGCAAGCACGCCTCGGTCTACGACCTCCCGTCGCGCCTCCCGCAGGCCGCCGGCGATCTGATCGCCACCGAGGTCGGCGTCCTGAAGAAGCTCACCGACGACGTCCAGCGCCCCTACGTGGTGGTCCTGGGCGGTGCCAAGGTCTCCGACAAGCTGGGCGTCATCGACAACCTGCTGGAGAAGGCCGACCGCATCCTCATCGGCGGCGGCATGTCGTACACCTTCCTCAAGGCCAAGGGCCACGAGGTCGGCATCTCGCTGCTGCAGGAGGACCAGATCCCGGTCTGCCTGGAGTACCTGGCGCGCGCCGAGAAGCGCGGCGTGGAGTTCGTCCTCCCCGTGGACGTCCTGGTCTCGGCCGACTTCCCGGACCTGAAGACCAAGGCCCCGGCCAACCCGGAGCTCGTCGCCTCGGACGCCATCCCGGCGGACAAGGAGGGCCTGGACATCGGCCCGAAGACCCGCGAGCTCTACGCCTCGAAGCTCGCCGACGCGGGCACGGTGTTCTGGAACGGCCCGATGGGCGTCTTCGAACACCCCGACTACGCGAACGGCACCCGCGCCGTCGCCCAGGCACTGCTCGACTCGCCCGGCTTCACCGTCGTCGGTGGTGGCGACTCGGCCGCGGCCGTGCGCATCCTGGGCTTCGACGAGAACGCCTTCGGCCACATCTCGACCGGCGGCGGCGCCAGCCTCGAATACCTTGAGGGCAAGACGCTCCCCGGCCTCGCCGCACTGGAGGACTGAACCACTGTGAGTGCACGCACCCCGCTGATGGCGGGCAACTGGAAGATGAACCTCAACCACCTTGAGGCCATCGCGCACGTCCAGAAGCTCGCCTTCGCCCTCGCGGACAAGGACTACGAGGCCACCGAGGTCGCCGTCCTGCCGCCCTTCGTCGACCTGCGCTCGGTGCAGACCCTGGTCGACGGCGACAAGCTGAAGATCAAGTACGGCGCCCAGGACCTCTCGGCGTACGACTCCGGCGCGTACACCGGCGAGATCTCCGGCTCGATGCTCGCCAAGCTCAAGTGCTCCTACGTGGCCGTCGGCCACTCCGAGCGCCGCCAGTACCACGGCGAGACGGACGAGCTCTGCAACGCCAAGGTGAAGGCCGCCTTCCGCCACGGCATCACCCCGATCCTCTGCGTCGGCGAGGGCCTGGACGTCCGCAAGGCCGGCCAGCAGGTCCCGCACACCCTCGCGCAGGTCGACGGCGCCCTGAAGGACATCCCGGCCGAGCAGGCCGAGACGATCGTCATCGCCTACGAGCCGGTGTGGGCCATCGGCACCGGCGAGGTCGCCACCCCCGAGGACGCCCAGGAGGTCTGCGGGGCGATCCGCGCCCGCCTGGTCGAGCTCTACAGCCAGGAGCTGGCCGAGAAGGTCCGCATCCAGTACGGCGGCTCGGTCAAGTCCGGCAACATCGCGGCGATCATGGCGCAGCCCGACGTGGACGGCGCACTGATCGGCGGCGCCGCGCTGGACGCCGAGGAGTTCGTGAAGATCGTCCGCTTCCGCGACCAGTAGCAACTATGACGACGGAGGCTCTCCGTCGTACCCTGTCGGGGCCGGGACCGGCGCAAACGCGCCCCCCGGCCCCGCAGCATTGTCCATCCGAGTCAGTCCGAGAGAGTTGGTCCAGCCGTGGTCATCGGGTTCTCGATCGCCCTCATCGTCTTCAGCCTGCTGATGATGATGCTGGTGCTCATGCACAAGGGGAAGGGCGGCGGTCTGTCCGACATGTTCGGCGGCGGCATGCAGTCCTCCGTCGGCGGCTCCTCGGTCGCCGAGCGCAACCTCGACCGGATCACCATCGTGGTCGGTCTGCTGTGGTTCGCCTGCATCGTGGTGCTGGGCCTGCTGATGAAGCTCGACAGCTGACGTACTGTCGTATCAGCGGCCTATGATGGAGCTCGCGTTCTTATGGGCGGGCTGTAACTCCTGCCACTGGACGCGCGTTGGGCCTTACGTAGACTGGGGCGCCCGCAGCGGAGCCGACTGTCCGCCCCGCGGCGCAGCCGCTCAATCCGGCACAGTGCAGCACCATCACGCAGGGAGTTACAACCGTGGCAAGTGGCAACGCGATCCGAGGAAGCCGGGTCGGGGCGGGGCCGATGGGGGAGGCCGAGCGGGGCGAATCAGCCCCACGCCTCCGCATCTCCTTCTGGTGCTCCAACGGGCACGAGACGCAGCCGAGCTTCGCCAGCGACGCACAGGTGCCGGACACCTGGGACTGCCCGCGTTGCGGCTTCCCGGCCGGTCAGGACCGGGACAACCCGCCGGACCCGCCCCGCACCGAGCCCTACAAGACGCACCTCGCCTACGTCCGTGAGCGGCGCAGCGACGCCGACGGCGAGGCCATCCTCGCCGAGGCGCTCGCCAAGCTCCGTGGGGAGATCTGAGCAGCGGTACCCGAATGCGAAGCGGCCCGGCCGCACACCACACCAGGTGTGCGGCCGGGCCGCTTCGATCATTTAGGTTTGGTTGTGCGAGGCAGCTACCAAGGAGAAAAGGGCTGATGTCCGAGATGAACGCAGAAGGCCGCAACCGGCTCGACCGGACTCCCGAGTGGAACGCCCTGGCGAAGCACCGCGACGAACTGGGGGAGGTGCACCTGCGCGAGCTCTTCGCGGACGACCCCGACCGGGCCGGGAAGTACGCCCTGACGGTGGGTGACCTGCACCTCGACTACTCCAAGCACCTCGTCACCGACGAGACCCTGCGCCTGCTGCGCGAACTGGCCGCCGCGGCCGGCGTCGCCGGGCTGCGGGACGCGATGTTCCGGGGCGAGAAGATCAACACCACCGAGGGCCGCGCGGTGCTGCACACCGCCCTGCGCGCCCCGGAGTCGGCCGTCGTCGAGGTGGACGGGGAGAACGTCGTCCCCGCCGTGCACGCCGTTCTGATGAAGATGCAGGTCTTCTGCGACCGCATCCGTTCGGGTGACTGGAAGGGCCACACCGGAAAGCCCATCAAGAACGTCGTCAACATCGGCATCGGCGGCTCCGACCTCGGCCCCGCCATGGCCTACGAGGTGCTGCGCGCCTACACCGCCCGTGACCTGACGTTCCGTTTCGTCTCCAACGTGGACGGCGCGGACCTGCACGAGGCGCTGCGCGACCTGGACGCCGAGGAGACGCTGTTCATCGTCGCCTCGAAGACCTTCACGACCATCGAGACCATCACCAACGCCACCTCCGCCCGCAACTGGCTCCTGACCGGGCTGCGGGCCGGCGAGGAGGCCGTGGCCAAGCACTTCGTGGCGCTGTCGACCAACGAGGAGAAGGTCTCCGAGTTCGGCATCGACACCGCCAACATGTTCGAGTTCTGGGACTGGGTCGGCGGCCGCTACTCCTTCGACTCGGCCATCGGCCTCTCCCTGATGCTCGCCATCGGCCCGGACGGTTTCCGCGAGATGCTGGCCGGCTTCCACCTCGTCGACGAGCACTTCCGCACGGCGCCCTTCGAGGAGAACGCGCCGGTACTGCTCGGCCTGCTGGGCGTCTGGTACGGCAACTTCCACGGCGCGCAGTCGCACGCGGTGCTGCCCTACAGCCACTACCTGTCGAAGTTCACCGCCTACCTGCAGCAGCTGGACATGGAGTCCAACGGCAAGTCCGTGGACCGCGAGGGACGGCCCGTCGGCTGGGAGACCGGCCCCGTGGTGTGGGGCACGCCCGGCACCAACGGGCAGCACGCGTACTACCAGTTGATCCACCAGGGCACGAAGCTGATCCCCGCGGACCTGCTGGGCTTCGCGCGGCCCGTCGCGGACCTGCTGCCCGGGCTGCAGGGCCAGCACGACCTGCTGATGGCGAACCTCTTCGCCCAGGGGCAGGCGCTGGCCTTCGGCAAGACCCCGGAGGAGGTCGCGGCGGAGGGCGTCCCCGCGGAGCTCGTCCCGCACAAGACGTTCCGGGGGAACCACCCGACGACGACGATCCTCGCCAGTGAGCTGACGCCGTCGGTGCTCGGGCAGCTGATCGCGCTGTACGAGCACAAGGTGTTCGTACAGGGGGCGATCTGGAACATCGACTCCTTCGACCAGTGGGGTGTCGAGCTGGGGAAGGTGCTGGCGAAGCGGGTGGAGCCGGCGCTGACGGAGGGGGCGGAGGTCCCGGGGCTCGACGCGTCGACGGCCGCCCTCGTTGCGCGGTACCGCGAGCTGCGGGGGCGCTAGCCGCGCCGCGTTGACGCGCGGTGTCCTCACACGCCGGACGGGCTGGAAATTCCAGCCTGTCCGGCGTGTGAGGACCGGGGTCCGGGGCGGAGCCCCGGGAAACGGAGAAGGGGCGGGGCCGAGGACCTGAAAGGTCCTCGGCCCCGCCCCTTCGGGCTCACTGCCCGTCAGGGCGAGGCCGGCGGGTACAGGTCGCGCGGCAGGCGGGCCGCCGCGGCCTGGTCCAGCAGCCACAGCGTGCGGCTGCGGCCGTACGCCCCGGCCGCCGGAGCCTGCACCTCACCCGCACCGCTCAGCGCGACCGCCACCGCACCGGCCTTGTCCTCGCCGGCCGCCAGCAGCCACACCTCCCGCGCCGCCCGGATCGCCGGCAGGGTCAGGGAGACCCGGGTCGGCGGGGGCTTCGGCGCGCCGTGGACGCCGATGACCGTCCGCTCCGTCTCCCGGACGCCCGGCAGTTCCGGGAAGAGGGAGGCGACGTGCGTGTCCGGGCCGACGCCCAGCAGCAGGACGTCGAAGGACGGCACCGGGCCGTGGTCCTCGGGGCGGGCCGCGGCGGCCAGTTCGGCCGCGTAGGACTCCGCCGCCGCGTCCGCGTCGTCGTGCGTGCCGTCGGCCGCGGGCATGTAGTGCACCCGGGCCGGGTCCAGGTCGACCGCGTCGAGCAGCGCCTCGCGCGCCTGCGTGGCGTTGCGCTCGGGGTCGCCCTCGGGGAGGAAGCGCTCGTCGCCCCACCACAGGTCCAGGCGCGACCAGTCCACCGCGTCCCGGGCGGGCGCCGCGGCGAGGGCCGCGAGCAGCCCGTTGCCGTTGCGGCCGCCGGTGAGGACGACGGAGGCCGAGCCGCGTGCGGTCTGGGCGTCCACGATCTTCGTGATGAGCCGGGCCGCCGCGGCCTGGGCCATCAGCTCCTTGTCCCGGTGGACGACGATCTGAGGCGTGCTCACTTCGACGCCGCCTTCTTGCCGGAGGACTTCTTCGCCGGGGCCTCCTTGGCGGGGGCCTCCGCGACGGGCTCCTCGGCGACGGGCTCCTCCCCGGAGGCGGCCGCAGGGGCCTTCGGCTGGGCAGCCGCCGGTGCCGCCGGCACCGGCTCGCCCAGTCGCTCCACGCCGTACTTGAGCGCGGACTCGTAGATGAGGTCCGGGTCCAGTCGGCGCAGCTCCTCCGCGAGGAGCTCGGAGGTGTCGCGCCGCTTGAGCGCCACCGCGCGGTCCGGCTGGCCGCGCATGGAGAGCGTGGCCAGGGAGCCGTCGGGGCGGTCGAGGGTGATGACGCCGGACGTGGTCTCCAGGCGGACGGCCGTCAGGCCGGGGCCGTCGGAGACCGTGCGCCGGGCCGTGACCCCCAGGCGGTCGGCGAGCCACATGGCGAGCAGCTCGGCGCTGGGGTTGTACGCCTCGCCCTCGACCTCGGCCGCGGTGATCTCGACGCCCGGCTGCTGGTCCAGGGCGGCCGCCAGCATCGAGCGCCACGGGGTGATCCGGGCCCAGGCCAGGTCGGTGTCGCCCGGGGTGTAGCTCGCGGAGCGGGCCGAGAGCTCGGTGACCGGGTCCTCGGCGGCGTAGGTGTCGGTGACGCGGCGCTGGCCGAGCGCACCGAGCGGGTCCTTCTCCGGGTCGATGGGGGAGGCCACCGGCCACCACACGACCACGGGGGCGTCCGGCAGGAGCAGCGGCAGCACCACCGACTGGGCGTGGTCTATGACCTCGCCGTACAGCCGCAGGACGACCGTCTCGCCGGCACCGGCGTCGGCGCCCACCCGGACCTCGGCGTCGAGCCGGGCCTGGGCGCGGTCGCGCGGCGAACGGCTGACCCGCTTGATGACGACGAGCTTGCGCGAGGGGTGCTCGCGGGACGCCTCGTTGGCGGCCTTGAGCGCGTCGTACGCGTGCTCCTCGTCGGTGACGATGACCAGCGTGAGCACCATGCCGACGGCGGGGGCGCCCAGTGCGCGGCGTCCCTCGACCAGGGCATTGTTGATCTTGCTGGCCGTGGTGTCCGTGAGATCGATCTTCATGGCCGACGCCAGCTCCGTCCGTCTCGTGCGAGCATCTCGTCCGCCTCTGCCGGACCCCAGGTGCCGGCCGTGTACTGTGAGGGCTTGCCGTGCCGGTCCCAGTACTCCTCGATCGGGTCGAGGATCTCCCAGGAGAGCTCCACCTCCCGCAGGCGCGGGAAGAGGTTGGCGTCACCGAGCAGCACATCGAGGATGAGCCGCTCGTACGCCTCGGGGCTGGACTCGGTGAAGGACTCGCCGTAGGCGAAGTCCATCGAGACGTCCCGGACCTCCATCGAGGTGCCCGGCACCTTCGAACCGAACCGCATGGTGACGCCCTCGTCCGGCTGCACCCGGATGACCAGGGCGTTCTGCCCCAGCTCCTCGGTGGCGGTGTGGTCGAAGGGCGAGTGCGGGGCGCGCTGGAAGACGACCGCGATCTCGGTGACGCGGCGGCCGAGCCGCTTGCCGGTGCGCAGGTAGAAGGGGACGCCCGCCCAGCGGCGGTTGTCGATCTCCAGCTTGATCGCGGCGTAGGTGTCGGTCTTGGAGTGGGGGTCGATGCCCTCTTCCTCCAGGTAGCCGACGACCTCCTCGCCGCCCTGCCAGCCGTGTGCGTACTGGGCGCGCACGGTCTCCTTGCCGAGGTCCTTGGGCAGCCGGACGGCGCCCAGCACCTTGGTCTTCTCGGCGACCAGCGCGTCCGCGTCGAAGGAGGCGGGCTCCTCCATGGCGGTCAGCGCCAGCAGCTGCAGCAGGTGGTTCTGGATGACGTCGCGGGCGGCGCCGATGCCGTCGTAGTAGCCGGCGCGGCCGCCGATGCCGATGTCCTCGGCCATGGTGATCTGCACGTGGTCGACGTAGGACCGGTTCCAGATCGGCTCGAAGAGGGTGTTGGCGAAGCGCAGCGCCAGGATGTTCTGGACCGTCTCCTTGCCGAGGTAGTGGTCGATGCGGAAGACCGCCTCGGCCGGGAAGACCTCGTGGACGATCCGGTTGAGCTCCTGTGCGCTCTTCAGGTCGTGGCCGAAGGGCTTCTCGATGACGGCGCGCCGCCAGGAGTCCTCCTGCTGCTCGGCCAGCCCGTGCTTCTTGAGCTGCTGGACCACCGTGGGGAAGAACTTCGGCGGCACGGACAGGTAGAAGGCGAAGTTGCCGCCCGTGCCCTGTGCCTTGTCCAGCTCCTCGATGGTCTTCCTGAGCGTGTCGAAGGCCTCGTCGTCGTCGAAGTCGCCCTCGACGAAGCGGCAGCCCTGCACCAGCTGCTGCCAGACCTCCTCGCGGAACGGGGTGCGCGCGTGCTGCTTGACCGCGGTGTACACCTCGTGCGCGAAGTCCTCGTCGGCCCACGAGCGCCGCGCGAAGCCGATCAGGGAGAAGCCCGGCGGCAGCAGACCCCGGTTGGCCAGGTCGTACACCGCCGGCATCAGCTTTTTCCTGGACAAATCGCCCGTGACGCCAAAGATGACCAGGCCCGACGGCCCCGCGATACGCGGGAGCCGTCGGTCCGATGCGTCACGCAGCGGATTGCTGCTGCTCAATTCACGCCTCCGGGGCGAGGCGCTTGAGCTCCGCCTCGGTGGACTTCAGAAGGTCGTTCCACGACTGCTCGAACTTGTCCACGCCCTCGTCCTCCAGCAGCTGGACGACGTCGTCGTAGGAGATGCCCAGCTTGGCGAGCGCGTCGAGCTCGGCCTTGGCCTGCTCGTAGGTGCCGCGCACCGTGTCACCGGTGATCTGCCCGTGGTCGGCGGTGGCCTCCAGGGTGGCCTCCGGCATGGTGTTGACCGTGTTCGGGGCGACCAGGTCGTCCACGTACAGGGTGTCCTTGTAGGCCGGGTCCTTGACACCGGTCGAGGCCCACAGCGCACGCTGCTTGTTGGCGCCGGCCTTCTCCAGGGCGGCCCAGCGGTCCGAGGAGAAGACCTCCTCGTACGCCTGGTAGGCCAGGCGGGCGTTGGCCAGGGCGGCCTTGCCGCGCAGCGCCTTGGCCTCGTCGGTGCCCAGCGCGTCCAGGCGCTTGTCGATCTCGGTGTCCACGCGGGACACGAAGAAGGACGCGACCGAGTGGATCAGCGAGAGGTCCAGGCCCGCGGCCTTGGCCTGCTCCAGACCGGTCAGGTAGGCGTCCATGACCGCACGGTAGCGCTCCAGGGAGAAGATCAGCGTGACGTTGACGCTGATGCCCCGGCCGATGACGTCGGCGATGGCCGGCAGGCCCGCCTTGGTCGCCGGGATCTTGATGAGGGTGTTCGGGCGGTCCACCAGCCAGGCCAGCTGCTTGGCCTCGGCGACCGTGGCCCGGGTGTCGTGCGCCAGGCGCGGGTCGACCTCGATGGAGACCCGGCCGTCCTGGCCGTCGGTCGCGTCGAAGACCGGGCGCAGGATGTCGGCGGCGTCGCGGACGTCCGCCGTGGTGATCATGCGGATGGCCTCGTCGACGGTGACCTTGCGGGCGGCGAGGTCGGCGAGCTGCTGCTCGTAACCCTCACCGCTGGAGATCGCCTTCTGGAAGATCGACGGGTTGGTCGTGACGCCCACGACGTGGCTCTGGTCGATGAGCTCGGCCAGGTTGCCGGACGTGATGCGCTTGCGGGACAGGTCGTCCAGCCAGATCGCGACGCCTTCGTCGGAGAGGCGCTTGAGTGCGTCTGTCATGGGGTTTGCATCTCCTACTGGTTGTATACGGGGCGTCAGCGGCGGCCGGCGTCGGCGATCGACTCGCGCGCGGCCTCGACCACGGCCTCGGCGGTCAGGCCGAACTCGCGGTAGAGCACCTTGTAGTCGGCGGAGGCGCCGAAGTGCTCCAGCGAGACGATGCGGCCGGCCTCGCCGACGTAGCGGTGCCAGGTCAGGCCGATACCCGCCTCGACGGCCACGCGGGCCTTGACGTCCGGCAGCAGCACGCCGTCGCGGTACGCCTGGTCCTGCTCCTCGAACCACTCCACGGACGGCATCGAGACCACGCGGGTCGGGATGCCCTCGGCCTGGAGCGCGTCGCGGGCCTCGACGGCCAGCTGGACCTCGGAACCGGTGGCGATCAGGATCACCTGCGGGCGGCCGCCCTCGGCCTCGAACAGCACGTAGCCGCCCTTGGCCGCGCCCTCGTTGGCCTCGTACGTCGGGACGTTCTGGCGGGTGAGGGCCAGACCGTGCGGCGCCGGGTTGGTGGTGTGGCGCTTGGTGATCTCGCGCCAGGCGATCGCCGTCTCGTTGGCGTCGGCCGGGCGGACCATGTTCAGGCCCGGGATGGCGCGCAGCGCGGCCATGTGCTCGACCGGCTGGTGGGTCGGGCCGTCCTCGCCGAGACCGATGGAGTCGTGCGTCCACACGTAGGTGACCGGCAGCTTCATCAGCGCGGCCAGGCGCACGGCCGGGCGCATGTAGTCGGAGAACACCAGGAAGGTGCCGCCGTAGATGCGGGTGTTGCCGTGCAGCGCGATGCCGTTCATGGTCGAACCCATGGCGTGCTCGCGGATGCCGAAGTGGACCGTACGGCCGTACGGGTTCGCCTCCGGCAGCGGGTTGCCCTCCGGGAGGAAGGACGACGACGCGTCGATGGTGGTGTTGTTCGAGCCGGCGAGGTCGGCGGAGCCGCCCCACAGCTCGGGGATCACGCCGCCCAGCGCCTTGAGGACCTCGCCCGACGCCTTGCGGGTCGCGACGTCCTTGCCGACCGGGAAGACCGGGACGGCCTTCTCCCAGCCGTCGGGCAGCTCGCCCGCGGCGATGCGGTCGAACTCGGCGGCGCGCTCCGGGTTGGCCTCGCGCCACTGCTGGATGCGCTTGTCCCAGGCGGCGTGCGCCTCGCGGCCGCGGTCGACGACCTTGCGGACGTGGGTGAAGACCTCGTCCTCGACCTGGAAGTGCTGCTCGGGGTCGAAGCCCATCACGCGCTTGGTGGCGGCGACCTCGGCCTCGCCGAGCGCCGAGCCGTGCGAAGCCTCGGTGTTCTGCGCGTTCGGGGCCGGCCAGGCGATGATCGTGCGGGCCGCGATGATCGAGGGACGCTCGGTCTCGGCCTTGGCGGCCTGGAACGCCGCGTACAGCGCCTGGACGTCGAAGTCGCCGTTGGCGGCCTGCTCGATGCGCTGGACGTGCCAGCCGTACGCCTCGTAGCGCTTGAGGACGTCCTCGGAGAAGGCGGTCTCGGTGTCGCCCTCGATCGAGATGTGGTTGTCGTCGTACAGGGCGACGATGTTGCCGAGCTTCTGGTGGCCGGCCAGCGAGGACGCCTCGGCCGAGATGCCCTCCTCCAGGTCGCCGTCGGAGACGATCGCCCAGATGGTGTGGTCGAACGGCGACTCGCCCTTCGGGGCCTCGGGGTCGAACAGACCGCGCTCGTAGCGGGCGGCCATCGCCATGCCCACGGCGTTGGCGATGCCCTGGCCCAGCGGGCCGGTGGTGGTCTCCACGCCACGGGTGTGACCGTGCTCCGGGTGGCCCGGGGTCTTGCTGTCCCAGGTGCGGAACGCCTTCAGGTCCGACAGCTCCAGGCCGTAGCCGGCCATGAAGAGCTGGACGTAGAGGGTCAGGCTCGTGTGACCGGGGGAGAGGACGAACCGGTCGCGGCCGGTCCAGTCGGCGTCGCTGGGGTCGTGCCGCATCAGCTTCTGGAACAGCAGGTAGGCGGCGGGCGCCAGGCTCATGGCCGTGCCCGGATGGCCGTTGCCGACCTTCTGCACGGAGTCCATGGCCAGGACGCGGGCGGTATCGACGGCCCGCTGGTCCAGTTCGGTCCATTCGAGGTCTGTGGTGGTCGGCTTGGTGCTCACCCTCGGATCAGGGCTCCTCTCCACATGTTCAATCTGCCGGGGGCGGTATTGCCCGCCACGACGCGGCGCGGTCGAGCCTACCCCCGCTGGGACGCGCATTTTTTCGACGTACAGTCGGGCTCCCTGCCTCTCATTTGAGTGGGCGGCCCGCGGAACCTCATCCGTATATAAAAGATTCCCGTCACGGCATGACGGCCATGACTCCAGCCTGCCGGGCGACGGGCCCGGGCGCCTCTCGAACGCGACCGTTCTGTCGGGTTACGCGCCGTACGATCCGGCGGCGCCGGGCCCCCAACACGACCCCACCCCGGCGGAGGCCGAGCTCACCCCTGCGTCTAGAGTGGCGTGGTACGCGCAAGCCTTTACCCGGGATTCCCGCCCGGATGCGCTTGCTGGCCTTATCTCTGTCAGGGGTGTGCGTGACGGCCGTCGAATCCCGTCCTGCGGGGGTGCTCGCCGAGAGTCCGGTCCCGGCTCGCCGGCCGCTCGGGGCCCGTGTCAAGGCGTTCGTGGCGCTGACCAAGCCGCGCGTCATCGAGCTGCTGCTGATGACGACGGTGCCGGTGATGTTCCTCGCGGCCGAGGGGGTCCCGGATCTGTGGCTGGTGCTGGCCACCTGCATCGGCGGATACCTCTCCGCCGGTGGTGCGGGTGCGTTCAACATGTACTACGACCGTGACATCGACGCGATGATGGACCGTACGTCCCAGCGTCCACTGGTGACGGGCATGGTCTCCCCGGCCGAGTGCCTGGTCTTCGCCAGCGTGCTGACCGTCGGCTCGACCGTCTGGTTCTGGTATCTGGTCAACCCCCTGTCGGCGATGCTGTCGCTCGGTGCGTCGGTGTTCTACACCGTCGTCTACACGATGATCCTCAAGCGCCGTACCGCGCAGAACATCGTCTGGGGCGGCATCGCCGGCTGCCTGCCGGTCATCATCGGCTGGTCCGCGGTGAAGAACGAGGTCTCCTGGGCCTCCCTGATCCTCTTCCTCGTCATCTTCTTCTGGACGCCGCCGCACTACTGGCCGCTGTCGATGAAGGTCAAGGACGACTACGAGCGCGTGGGCGTGCCCATGCTGCCCGTCGTGGCCGGCAACAAGGCCGTGGCCAAGCAGATCGTCCTCTACAGCTGGGTGATGGTCGCCGTCTCGCTGCTGCTCACGCCGCTGGGCTACACGGGCTGGTTCTACACGCTCGTCGCCGTGGTGTGCGGCGCGCTGTGGCTGAAGGAGGCGCACGCCCTGCAGGCCCGCGCCAAGGCCGGCATCACGGGCGCCAAGCTCAAGGAGATGCGCCTGTTCCACTGGTCGATCACCTACGTGTCGCTGCTGTTCACCGCCGTCGCGATCGACCCGTTCCTGCGCTGACGCACCCACGTCGGATGGGCGGTGCGGGTGGCCAAAGCCACCCGCACCGCCCATCGCCGTTTCGGCTACTCGTCGGTAGCATCCTGGCCATGGCAGACGCAGACAACAAGCAGGCAGCGGCCGACCCCAAGCAGGCGGCCCGGCTGGCCAAGCAGATCACCGCCTTCGCCAAGAGCCACGGCGGCAGCGCGGAGGGCCAGCTCGCCCACATCGGCCGCGGCACCACCCGCATCGCCCTCGTCGGCGCCAACGGCGAGTGGGGCAACCTCGTGGCCCGCTCCCACGCGACCGCGCAGCAGGCCGTCGAGCTCGCCGGAATCACCCTCCAGGACGACTTCGACGGCGAGATGGCCGCCAAGGTCCGCACGGGCCCCTACGAGTGGTCCCGCATGGCCGGCCTGCAGCTCGGCGGCCCCGCCAACCCCGCCGATAACTGACGGCCCCCTCGCCCGTTAGAACCACCGGGAGCGGCGCCACGGCGCCGCGCGGTGGGGACCGGTGAGGGAGGGGCGCATGGACGGCCTGATCGATGACATACCGCCGCTCGTCGACCAGTACAGCCACGGCGCCGTCCACGGCGACCTCGGGCTCGGGGAGTTCGAGACGCACCTCGCCGAGGCCGCCGGGTCCACCGGACCCGCACCGCCCGGCACCACCTTCTTCGACAGCCGCGCGGGGCTGGCGGTGCGCCGCTGGTGCCCGCCCCTGCTCGGCCTCGAACCGCTCTGCGCCCCCGTCCGCTATCTGGCCAGGCGCCGCGAGCTGGGCGCCTACCGCGCGGGGCACCTGCTGCTGCGCGGCGCCGGCATCGGCACCTTCCTGCTGGAGGCGGGCGCACCCGGCGAGCTCACCTCACCGGCCGAGCTGGCCCGCGCCGCCGACGGCCGCGCCCACGAGGTCGTACGGCTCGAACCGCTCGCCGCGCGCATCGCCGACACCTCCGGCGGCCCGGACGCCTTCCTGGCCCGCACGGCCGAAGCGCTCTACGCGGCCGCCCGCACCGCCACGGCCTTCGCCTCCGGCGCCACCTTCTGCGACGACACCCCGCCCGCGGCCGCCGAGGTGCGCGAGGCGGCGGGACGCTGGCTGCGCGTGCGCCGCACGGGCGACGGGCCCACCGATCCGCTGCTCGCCCAGCACCTGGTGTGGAGCGCGGTCGCCACGGGCCTGCCCGCCCAGCTGCACTGCCCCGACCCGCAGCGGCTGACGGGCTTCCTGCGGGCCACCGCGAGCAGCGGCGTGGACCTGGTGCTGCTGCCCGACCCCTGGCACCGCCGGCAGGCGGCCCAGCTGGCCGCCGCCTTCCCGCACGTCTACGCGGACGTCGGCGCCCGACCGGAGGAGACGCTGCGCGAGGCACCGTTCGGCAAGCTGCTGTTCTCCACGGGTGCGCGCGGGCTCGCGGAGCTCTACGTGGTGGCCGCCCGGCTGTTCGTACGGGCCATGGAACGGCTCATGGGCGACTGGGTCGCCGACGGCTGGTGCCGGGCGGCCGAGGCGGGGCGCATCGCCTCGCTGGTGGCCGCCGGCACCGCCCGCAGGGTCTACCGGCTGGACGCCGCCGCAGGCTGACCGACGGCAGGCGCCTCGTGCCCGCCCGACGGCGCGGGCACGGTCGCCGCCTCGCCGCGCTCGCGCAGCGCCAGGAAGACCCGCAGCACCGCGATCCACACCAGGCAGGAGCCGAACATGTGGGTGCCGACGACGAACTCGGGCGAGTCGTTGAAGTACTGCACGTAGCCGACCAGGCCCTGGAGCATCAGCACGGCGAAGAGCTCGGCCGTGCGGCGGCGCGGGGCGGCGGGCGCGTTCACGGCCCGCAGCACGAACCACAGGGCCACCGTGAGACCGACGACGATGTAGACGAAGTCGACGTGCAGCTGGGTGATCTCCCGCCAGTTCAGCGGGATGCGGTGCACGTCCTTGGCGGCGTCGCCCGCGTGCCGGCCGGAGCCGGTCACCACGGTGCCGATCACGATCAGCAGGGCGCTCGTGACGACCAGCACCCACGTCAGCTGGCGCACCGGCACGGCCACCAGGTCGCGCGGCTCGGCATCCCCCTCGCGGGAGCGCTGCCACATCACCACCGCGACCGTCAGGAGCGCGGTGGACAGCAGGAAGTGGGCGCTGACGATGTACGGGTTGAGGCCCGTCAGCACCGTGATGCCGCCGACCACGGCGTTGCCCATGACGATCCAGAACTGCGCCCAGCCCAGCCGGGTGAGGCTGTGGCGGCGGGGGACCGCCGAACGGGCCGCGACGATCGTCAGGCCGATGACCGCGCACAGCACGTACGTCAGCATGCGGTTGCCGAACTCGATGATGCCGTTGATGCCCATGGCGGGCGTCGGCGTCAGGCTCTCCTCGGTGCAGGTGGGCCACGTCGGGCACCCGAGCCCCGACTGGGTGAGCCGGACCGCCCCACCCGTCACGACGATGACCACGGCCATGACGACGCAGGCCAGCGCGGCCCGCTCGACGAAGCGGGCGGAGGGCTGCCAGCGGTCGGCGACCATCTGGAGGGGGTTCAGCGTTCTGGGCACGGGAGCCATCGTAAGGGCCCGCTTGTGCACGGATTCACGAGGGGGGTGCGTGGCGGTTTGCCCGCCGGCGAACGAGCGTGATCACTCCCAGCGGAAGAAGCGGGCCGCCGCGCCCAGCCCCAGCGCCGCCCACGCGGCCAGGAGGCCCAGGTCGGCCCAGGGCATGCCCGCGCCCTCCTGCAGGACGTCCCGCAGGCCGCCGGAGAGCGCCGAGATGGGCAGCAGCTCCAGTGCGGCCCGGACCGTGCCCGGGAACTTCTCCAGCGGCACGATGACCCCGCCGCCGACCAGCAGCAGCAGGAAGACGAGGTTGGCCGCGGCCAGCGTCGCCTCCGCCCGGAGCGTGCCCGCCATCAGCAGGCCCAGTCCGGAGAACGCGGCCGTGCCCAGGACCAGCAGCAGGAGGACGGCCAGCGGGTTGCCGTGCGGCGACCAGCCGAGCGCGAAGGCGATCACGGTCAGCAGCACGATCTGCAGGACCTCGGTGACCAGCACCGAGCAGGTCTTCGCCGTCATCAGCGCCCAGCGCGGCAGCGGGGAGGCGCCGAGCCGCTTGAGCACCCCGTAGCGGCGCTCGAAGCCGGTGGCGATGGCCTGGCCGGTGAACGCGGTCGACATCACCGCCAGCGCCAGCACGCCGGGCGCAAGGAAGTCGACGGCCCTGCCCTCGCCCGTGTCCACGATGTCGACGGCGCTGAACAGCACCAGCAGGAGCGTGGGGATGACCACGGTGAGCAGCAGCTGCTCACCGTTGCGCAGCAGCATGCGGGTCTCCAGAGCGGCCTGCGCCCGGATCATCCGGCCGAGGGGGGCGGCGCCGGGCCGCGGGGTGAACGTGCCGGTGACGGCCGTTTCGGCGCTCATGCGCGCAGCTCCTTGCCGGTCAGTTCCAGGAAGACGTCCTCCAGCGTGTGCCGCTCGACCGTTATGCGGTCGGGCATGACGCCGTTCTGTGCGCACCACGACGTCACCGTCGCGAGCAGCTGCGGGTCGACCGTGCCGCCCACGCGGTACGAGCCGGGGGCCGGCTCGTCGGCCGTGGAGCCGTCGGGCAGGGCCTTGACGAGCGAGGACAGGTCCAGGCCGGGCCGGCCGCCGAAGCGCAGGGTGTTCTCGGCGCCGCCCCGGCACAGCTCCTCGGGGCTTCCCTGGGCGACGACCCGGCCGCCGTCGATGATGGCGACGTCGTCGGCCAGCTGCTCGGCCTCGTCCATGTAGTGGGTGGTCAGCACCACCGTCACGCCGTCCGCGCGCAGCTCCCGCACCAGCGCCCAGGTGGCGTGCCGGGCCTGCGGGTCCAGGCCCGCGGTCGGCTCGTCGAGGAAGACCAGCTCGGGGCGGCCGACGACGGCCATGGCGAGCGAGAGGCGCTGCTGCTGCCCGCCGGACAGCCGCCGGTAGCTCGTGCGGCCGCAGTCGCCGAGGCCCAGTCGCTCGATCAGCGCAGCGACGTCCAGCGGGTGCGCGTGCAGGGACGCCGTGTGGCGGAGCATCTCCTCGGCGCGGGCGCCGGCGTAGATGCCGCCGCTCTGCAGCATCACGCCGATGCGCGGGCGCAGTGCGGCGGAGTCGGCGAGGGGGTCGAGGCCGAGGACGCGGACGGTGCCGGCGTCGGGGCGGCGGTAGCCCTCGCAGGTCTCGATGGTGGTGGTCTTGCCGGCTCCGTTGGGGCCGAGGACGGCGGTCACGCCGCCGGCCGCCACCGTCAGGTCGAGGCCGTCGACCGCGGCTTTCGGCCCGTACCGTTTGACCAGGCCGTGGACTGCGACCGCGGGCTCTGCATGCATGCCCGGAAGTGTACGAAGCGCGGGGGTGTGCGTGGCCCGCCGGGGTCAGGGTTAGGTGACCCTAAGTGATCAAAGCCACCGTTACGTGATCCGTCCGCGCTTGTCGCGCCTCCGGCAATTACGCAACAATGGTGTTGTGAAATACGCGGGCGAAGCTCCACAGAGCCCCGTGGCCGAGCCGGCCACCGGGACGGGATCGCGCGTACCCGCAGGCCATGACGAGCTGCTCGGCACCCGCAACCGCGTCGCCCGGTCCATCCTCGACCACGGTCCGTCCACCGCCGCCGAGCTGGCCGAGCGCCTGGAGCTGACCCAGGCGGCCGTCCGCCGCCACCTCGACGCCCTCGTCGCCGAGGGTGTCGTCGAGCCCCGCGAGAAGCGCGTCTACGGCGCCCGGGCCCGGGGCCGTCCCGCCAAGGTCTTCGCCCTGACCGACTGCGGCCGGGACGCCTTCGACCAGGCGTACGACCAGCTCGCCCGGGACGCCCTGCGCTGGATCGCCCAGTCCGCGGGCGGCGGCGAGATGGGCGACGCCGCGGTCGCGGCCTTCGCCCGCGCCCGGATGGCCGCACAGGCCGAGGGGTACCGCGAGGCCCTGGCGGCCGTTGCGCCGGAGGACCGCGCGGAGGCCCTCGCCCGGGCATTGACCGCGGACGGGTACGCTGCTACGGCGCGTAGCGCGCCGGTCGGCGAACAGCTTTGCCAGCACCACTGCCCGGTCGCCCATGTCGCCGAGCAGTTCCCGCAGCTGTGCGAGGCGGAGACGGAAGTCTTCTCCCGCCTGCTCGGGACGCATGTGCAGCGTCTCGCCACCATCGCCCACGGTGACGGTGTGTGCACGACGTTCATCCCCAAGAAGACCACCACTGCATCCACCAGCACGGCCGGGAGGAACCCCGCATGACTCTCCCCACGGAGACTGCCCACCCTGAGCTTGAGGGCCTGGGCACGTACGAATACGGCTGGGCCGACTCCGACGCGGCCGGTGCCGCGGCCAAGCGCGGCCTCTCCGAGGAGGTCGTCCGCGACATCTCGGCGAAGAAGTCCGAGCCGGAGTGGATGCTCAAGCTGCGTCTGAAGGGTCTGAAGCTCTTCGAGAAGAAGCCCATGCCGACCTGGGGCTCCGACCTCACCGGCATCGACTTCGACAACATCAAGTACTTCGTGCGCTCCACCGAGAAGCAGGCCGCTTCCTGGGAGGACCTGCCGGAGGACATCAAGAACACCTACGACAAGCTGGGCATCCCCGAGGCCGAGAAGCAGCGCCTCGTCGCCGGTGTCGCCGCCCAGTACGAGTCCGAGGTCGTCTACCACCAGATCCGTGAGGACCTGGAGGAGCAGGGCGTCATCTTCCTGGACACCGACACCGCCCTGAAGGAGCACCCCGAGCTCTTCCAGGAGTACTTCGGCACGGTGATCCCGGTCGGCGACAACAAGTTCGCCTCGCTGAACTCCGCCGTGTGGTCTGGCGGCTCCTTCATCTACGTCCCGAAGGGTGTCCACGTCGACATCCCGCTGCAGGCCTACTTCCGCATCAACACGGAGAACATGGGCCAGTTCGAGCGGACGCTGATCATCGTCGACGAGGACGCCTACGTCCACTACGTCGAGGGCTGCACCGCCCCGATCTACTCCTCCGACTCGCTGCACAGCGCCGTCGTGGAGATCATCGTCAAGAAGGGCGGCCGCTGCCGCTACACGACGATCCAGAACTGGTCGAACAACGTCTACAACCTGGTCACCAAGCGCGCCGTGGCCTACGAGGGCGCGACCATGGAGTGGGTCGACGGCAACATCGGCTCCAAGGTGACGATGAAGTACCCCGCCGTCTACCTGATGGGCGAGCACGCCAAGGGCGAGACCCTGTCCATCGCCTTCTCCGGCGAGGGCCAGCACCAGGACGCCGGCGCCAAGATGGTCCACATGGCGCCCAACACCTCCTCCAACATCGTCTCCAAGTCGGTGGCCCGGGGCGGCGGCCGCACCTCCTACCGCGGCCTCATCGAGATCGGCGAGGGTGCCCACGGCTCCAAGTCGAACGTGCTCTGCGACGCCCTGCTGGTGGACACCATCTCCCGGTCGGACACCTACCCCTACGTCGACGTCCGCGAGGACGACGTCTCCATGGGCCACGAGGCGACCGTCTCCAAGGTCAGCGACGACCAGCTCTTCTACCTGATGAGCCGCGGTCTGTCCGAGGACGAGGCCATGGCGATGATCGTCCGCGGCTTCGTCGAGCCCATCGCGCGCGAGCTGCCGATGGAGTACGCGCTGGAGCTCAACCGGCTGATCGAGCTGCAGATGGAAGGCGCGGTCGGCTGACCCGGCCACCGTCCCCATCCGCAGCGAACCCTTTGTGACAGGAAGAGAGCACGACGACAGCCATGGCTGACAACACTCCCGCCGGCAGCACGACCGACGGCGCCATCCAGGTGGGCGGGCCGAAGCAGCCCATCGACGCGCGGGTCAGCGCCCCCGCCTCGTACGACGTCGCGGACTTCCCCGTGCCGCACGGCCGTGAGGAGGAGTGGCGGTTCACCCCGCTGGAGCGCCTCCGCGGTCTTCACGACGGCACGGCCGTCGAC
Source organism: Streptomyces cinnamoneus (assembly GCF_014650495.1). GTDB lineage: Bacteria > Actinomycetota > Actinomycetes > Streptomycetales > Streptomycetaceae > Streptomyces > Streptomyces cinnamoneus. Next base: position 137,357 of record NZ_BMVB01000011.1, read on the forward strand.
AAGGCCGTCGACGGCGGCGGCGTCAAGGTCGAGGTGAGCGCCCCCGAGGGTGTGACCGTGGAGACCGTCGGCCGCGATGACGCCCGGCTCGGCAAGGCCGGCAAGCCGGTCGACCGGGTCGCGGCGCAGGCGTTCAGCTCCTTCGAGACGGCCTCGGTCGTCTCGGTCCCCAAGGACACGGTGCTCACCGAGCCCGTCCGCATCGGCGTGCACGGCGTGGGCGGGGTGGCCTTCGGCCACCAGGTCATCGAGATCGGCGCGTTCTCCGAGGCCGTCGTCGTCATCGACCACACCGGTGACGCCACGCTCGCCGCCAACGTCGAGTACCTCGTCGGCGACGGCGCCAAGCTCACCGTCGTCTCCGTCCAGGACTGGGACGACACCGCGGTGCACGCCGCCCAGCACACCGCGCTGGTCGGCCGCGACGCCACCTTCAAGTCCGTGATCGTCACCCTGGGCGGCGACCTGGTCCGCCTCCACCCGCGCGTCGTCTACACCGGCCCGGGCGGCGAGGCCGAGCTGTACGGCCTGTACTTCACCGACAACGGCCAGCACCAGGAGCACCGCCTCCTCGTCGACCACGACACCCCGCACTGCCGCAGCAACGTCGTCTACAAGGGCGCACTGCAGGGCAAGGACGCGCACGCCGTGTGGATCGGTGACGTGCTCATCCGCGCGGCGGCCGAGGGCACCGACACCTACGAGCTCAACCGCAACCTCGTCCTCACCGACGGCGCCCGCGTCGACTCGGTCCCCAACCTGGAGATCGAGACCGGTGAGATCGTCGGCGCCGGCCACGCCTCGGCGACCGGCCGTTTCGACGACGAGCAGCTCTTCTACCTGATGGCCCGCGGCATCCCCGCCGACGAGGCCCGCCGGCTGGTCGTGCGCGGCTTCTTCGCCGAGCTCGTGCAGCAGATCGGCATCCCCGACCTGGAGGAGCGCCTCATCGCCAAGATCGAGGCCGAGCTGGAGGCGTCCCTGGCATGAGCGAGTTCGTCAAGGTGGCCGCCCTGAGCGACCTGGAGGAGGACACCCCCAAGCGGGTCGAGATCGACGGCACGCCCGTCTCCCTCGTCCGCACCGAGGGGGAGGTGTTCGCGATCAACGACATCTGCTCGCACGCGAACGTCTCGCTGTCTGAGGGCGAGGTGGAGAACTGCCACATCGAGTGCTGGCTGCACGGCTCCAGCTTCGACCTCCGCACCGGCAAGCCCGACGGCCTGCCCGCCACGCGCCCCGTCCCCGTATACCCCGTCAAGATCGAAGGGGACGACGTGCTCGTCTCCGTCACCCAGGAGTCCTGAGTTCCCCATGGCAACGCTTGAGATCCACGACCTGCACGTCTCCGTCGAGGCCGAGAACGGCCCCCGGGAGATCCTCAAGGGCGTCGACCTGACCGTGAAGCAGGGCGAGACCCACGCCATCATGGGCCCCAACGGCTCCGGCAAGTCCACCCTGGCCTACTCGCTGGCCGGCCACCCCAAGTACACGATCACCGGCGGCACCGTCACCCTCGACGGCGAGGACGTCCTGGAGATGTCCGTCGACGAGCGCGCCCGCGCCGGCGTCTTCCTCGCCATGCAGTACCCGGTCGAGGTCCCCGGCGTCTCGGTCTCCAACTTCCTGCGCACCTCCGCCACCGCCGTCCGCGGCGAGGCCCCCAAGCTGCGCACCTGGGTGAAGGAGGTCAAGGAGGCCATGGCGCGTCTGCAGATGGACCCCGCCTTCGCCGAGCGCAACGTCAACGAGGGCTTCTCCGGCGGTGAGAAGAAGCGCCACGAGATCCTCCAGCTGGAGCTCCTCAAGCCGAAGATCGCGATCCTCGACGAGACCGACTCCGGCCTGGACGTCGACGCCCTGCGCGTCGTCTCCGAGGGCGTCAACCGCGTCCGCGAGTCCGGCGAGGTCGGTACCCTGCTGATCACCCACTACACGCGCATCCTGCGCTACATCAAGCCCGACTTCGTGCACGTGTTCGCCAACGGTCGTGTCGTCGAGTCCGGCGGCGCCGAGCTGGCCGACAAGCTGGAGGCCGAGGGCTACGAGGCTTATGTGAAGGGTGGCGTAACGGCGTGACCATACTGCTGCCGGGTCTCCTCGACACCGACGCGATCCGTAAGGACTTCCCGATCCTGGACCGCAGGGTCCACGACGGGAAGAAGCTCATCTACCTGGACAACGCGGCGACCTCCCAGAAGCCGCGCCAGGTGCTCGACGTGCTCAACGAGCACTACGAGCAGCACAACGCCAACGTCCACCGTGGCGTGCACGTGCTCGCCGAGGAGGCCACGGCGCTGTACGAGGGCGCCCGCGACAAGGTCGCCGCCTTCATCAACGCTCCGAGCCGCGACGAGGTGATCTTCACCAAGAACGCCTCCGAGTCGCTCAACCTCGTGGCCAACATGCTGGCCTGGGCCGACGAGCCCTACCGGGTGGACCACGACACCGAGATCGTCATCACGGAGATGGAGCACCACTCCAACATCGTGCCGTGGCAGCTGCTCGCGCAGCGCTCGGGCGCGAAGCTGAAGTGGTTCGGCCTCACCGACGACGGCCGGCTCGACCTGTCCAACATCGACGAGGTCATCACCGAGAAGACCAAGGTCGTCTCGTTCGTGCTGGTCTCCAACATCCTGGGCACCGTCAACCCGGTCGAGGCGATCGTCCGCCGTGCGCAGGAGGTCGGCGCCCTGGTCGTCGTCGACGCCTCGCAGGCCGCCCCGCACATGCCGCTGGACGTCCAGGCCCTCCAGGCCGACTTCGTGGCCTTCACCGGCCACAAGATGTGCGGCCCCGACGGCATCGGCGTCCTGTGGGGCCGCCAGGAGCTGCTGGAGGACCTTCCGCCGTTCCTCGGCGGCGGCGAGATGATCGAGACCGTCTCGATGCACTCCTCCACGTACGCCCCCGCGCCGCACAAGTTCGAGGCCGGTACGCCCCCGATCGCCCAGGCCGTCGGCCTCGGCGCCGCGGTGGACTACCTCACCTCGATCGGCATGGAGAACATCGCCCGCCACGAGCACGCGATCACCGAGTACGCGATCCGCAGGCTCCAGGAGGTCCCGGACCTGCGCATCATCGGCCCCACCACGGCCGAGGACCGCGGCGCCGCCGTCTCCTTCACGCTCGGCGACATCCACCCGCACGACGTGGGCCAGGTCCTCGACGAGCAGGGCATCGCCGTCCGGGTGGGCCACCACTGCGCCCGTCCCGTCTGCCTCCGTTACGGAATTCCTGCGACCACGCGGGCGTCGTTCTACCTGTACTCCACCCCCGGCGAGGTCGACGCCCTGGTCGAGGGACTGGAGCACGTACGGAACTTCTTCGGGTGACGAGGGCTGACTGTGAAGCTTGATTCGATGTACCAGGACGTCATCCTGGACCACTACAAGCACCCGCACGGCCGGGGCTTGCGGGACGGCGACGCAGAGGTGCACCACGTCAACCCCACGTGCGGTGACGAGATCACGCTGCGCGTGCGGCTGTCCGGTGAGACCATCGAGGACGTCTCCTACGAGGGCCAGGGCTGCTCCATCAGCCAGGCGAGCGCCTCGGTGCTCAACGAGCTGCTGGTCGGCAAGGACCTCGGCGAGGCCCGTCGGATCCAGGAGACCTTCCTGGAGCTGATGCAGTCCAAGGGCAGGATCGAGCCGGACGACGCGATGGAGGAGGTGCTGGAGGACGCGGTCGCGTTCGCCGGCGTCTCCAAGTACCCGGCGCGTGTGAAGTGTGCTCTGCTGAGCTGGATGGCGTGGAAGGACGCGACCGCCCAGGCGCTGGGCGAGGGCTCCGAAAATACGGCAAGGAAGACCGCATGACCGACAACGCAGAGGTGGCCGGCACCAAGCCGGCCACGGAGGAAGAGGTCCGCGAGGCCCTCTACGACGTGGTCGACCCCGAGCTGGGCATCGACGTCGTCAACCTCGGCCTGATCTACGGCATCCACATCGACGACGCCAACATCGCCACCCTCGACATGACGCTGACGTCCGCGGCCTGCCCGCTGACCGACGTCATCGAGGACCAGGCGAAGTCCTGCACGGAGGGCATCGTCAACGAGCTCCGGATCAACTGGGTCTGGATGCCGCCGTGGGGCCCGGACAAGATCACGGACGAGGGCCGTGAGCAGCTCCGGGCACTGGGCTTCAACGTCTGATCCCGAGCTTCCAGCACGTGCGGCAGCCCGCCGCCTGACCCGGTCAGGCGGCGGGCTGCTGCTGTGTGGCGCAGTGGATGCCACCGCCGCCCTCGGCGAGGGCGGGGATCGGGACGGCGCGGACGTCACGGCCCGGGTGCAGGGCGCCCAGGAGGGCCGCCGCCTCGTCGTCGGCGCGGCGGTCGCCGAAGCGGGGGATGACGACGGCACCGTTGGCGACGTAGTAGTTGACGTAGGTGCCGAGGAAGTCGGGGCCGCGGTCGCCCAGTTCGCGCGGGTCGGGCTCGGGCAGGTCGACGATCTCCAGCGGGCGGCCGGCCGCGTCGGTGGCCGACTCCAGGGCCGCCCGGGCCTGGGCGTACACCCGGCTCCAGACGTCGGACTCCGCCGTGGACGGGCGGCTGAGGAGGACCATCCCGGGTCCGGCGAAGCGGGCCAGGGCGTCCACGTGACAGTCGGTGATGTCCTCGCCCCGCACGCCCTCCAGCCAGATCACCTTGCGGATGCCGAGCAGTTCGGTGAGGGCCGCTTCGATGTCGTCGCGGCCCAGGCCCGGATTGCGGTCGTCGCCCACCAGGGAGCTCTCGGTGGCCAGGAGGGTGCCGACGCCGTCGGTCTCCAGCGAGCCGCCCTCCGCGACGACGGGTGCCTCGATGCGGGGGATGCCGAACATCTCCAGCACGCGCCGGGCGACGAGACCGTCACGGGAGTGCGCCTGCTTGCCGCCCCAGCCGTTGAACCGGAAGTCGACGCCCGAGACGGCTCCCTGGGGGGTCGTGACGAAGACCGGGCCCGTGTCGCGCAGCCACAGGTCGTCCACCGGCACGGGGACGACCTCCACCGCCCCGCCGCACGCCGCACGGGCACCCTTGACGTCACCGGGCGCCGCGAGCAGCACCACGGGCTCGTGGTCCGCGATCGTCCGGGCGAGCGCGGCGACGTCCTCGCGCACGGCCGGGGTGTCGCGGCCCCAGACGGAGCGGGCCGGTGGCCAGCCCATGAACGTCCGGGCGTGCGGCAGCGACTCGGACGGCATCTGATGCATCGTCGGCTTCCCTCGGACTCCGGCAGACTGGACGCATGACCCTTTCGTTCTACACGATCGTCATCGATGCCCACGATCTCGCGGCGCAGGCACGGTTCTGGTGCCGCGCACTGGACTGGAAGGTGCTGTTCGAGGCCGACGACGAGGTCGTCATCGGCGCCGGCGAGCACACGCTGCCCGGCATCTGCTTCGTACCGGTCGGGGAGCCCAAGAGCGGCAAGAACCGGCTGCACATCGACCTCGCCCCCGACGACCAGGCCGCCGAGGTCGAACGGCTGATCGGCCTGGGGGCGCGGCCGGTGGACGTGGGACAGGGACCGGACGTCACCTGGCGGGTGCTGGCCGACCCCGAGGGCAACGAATTCTGCGTCCTGAGCCCGAAGAAGTCGCTGATCGCCTGAGCCGGACCGCCTGCCGCACCCCGGGCTCACAGGCCGCCCGTGTACAGCAGGCGGTTGGGCGTGCCCGGCTTCATGTCCTTGGCCGCGTTCTTCGTCGACTGCTCGACGATCCAGTTGATGACGGCCGTCGAGCCGGCCGTCGGGTTCTTCGCCTTGTAGAGCGCCGCCACGCCCGCCACGTGCGGCGACGCCTGCGAGGTGCCGCTGCGGGTGGCGCTGCCCCCGCCCATCGCCGCCGAGACGATGTCCGCGCCCGGCGCGAGGATGCGGGCGCACGGGCCGTAGTTGCTGAAGTCGGTCATCCGGTCCTGCTGATCGGTCGCCCCCACCGCGAGCGCCGCGAGCGCGCCGGCGGGGGAGTGGTCGCAGGCGTTGTCGTTCTCGTTGCCGGCCGCGACGACGGGCGGCACGCCCTTGGCGGCCACGTTGCCGACGGCGGTGTCCACCGCCTGCGAGGAAGGACCGCTGATCGAGGCGTTGACGACCGAGGCGGGGGCCGCCGACCGGGCCACGTAGTCGAAGCCCGCGATGAACTTGGCGACGGTGGTCCTGCCGCCGCAGTCCAGCACGCGCACGCTCACCAGGCTGACCTTGCGGGCCACGCCGAAGGTGGCGCCGCCCACGACGCCCGCCACATGGGTGCCGTGCCCGGTCCCCGTACGGCAGTCGCTGCCGTTGCCCGTCACCGAGACCAGGTCGATGCCGTTCTTCGCCCGGCCCCCGAAGTCGGGGTGGGCGTAGTCGATCCCCGTGTCCATGACGTAGACCGTGGCGCCCTCGCCCGTCGCGGTGGCGTTGAACTGGCTGTCGAGCGGGAGGTCGCGCTGGTCGATGCGGTCCAGCCCGTACGAGCCCGTCCCCACCCGGCCGGCGGCCCGCGCCACGGGCGTTGCGGCCGCCTCGGCCTGCGTGAGCACGGCGTCCTGTTCGACGGCCGCGACACCGGGTGTGCTGCGCACGGTCTCCAGCTGTTCGGCGCTCAGGGTGGCGGCGAAGCCGGTGAGGGCGTGGGTGTAGACGTAGTCCGGCGTCACGTCCAGCCGCCCGGTCAGTGCGCGCGGGCTGGTGCCGCTGCGCAGGGTGACGATGTAGTGGCCGGGTACGCGCTCGCCCGCCGTCGTCCGCAGCGGGGCGGGCCGATGCGGTCCCCCGGGGCCCGGTCCGGGGCCGGGTCCGGCCGGGGCGCCCGGCGTGTCGGCCAGCGCAACGACCAGGGGGAGCGCCAGGAGCAGGGCCGCGGCGGGTCCGTAGCGTCGGGGCAGTCTCATGCGGGGTCCGTTCGGGGCGGGGGCGGCATGCGGTCCGGGCGAGTCCGGCGGAAGGGGGCCTCGGGGCCTGGGGAGATGCGGTCCGGGGGGCTGGACCGGCCCCGGGGGCGGGAGCGCGCCCACGGAGCCGTCCCTCTATGGATATGTCGACACGTCTGTCGCCCGCGATCCGGGCTGAGCCGACCGGCTGGCCCGCTGCGCCACCCGCGTGACCGCCGCCCACCGGCCCTGCCCGTTCCCGGCACGGGCGCCGGTTCGCCTTGAGCAGGCCCGTCCGGTTAGGTTTTCGGACATGACCGATGCTGTTGCTTCCTCCTCCACCACCGGCGCAGTCGCCGCCGGTCTCGCCACGATCACCGCGGACGGCACCGTCCTCGACACCTGGTTCCCGGCTCCCGAGCTGACCGCCGAGCCCGGCCCCGCCGGCACCGAGCGGCTGACCGCCGAGCGCGCCGCCGAACTGCTGGGCGAGGGCGCCCTCAAGGCCGTGGGCCCGGACGCCCGCCGTGGCGTCGAGGTCGTGGCCGTCCGCACGGTCATCGCCTCGCTCGACGACAAGCCCCTCGACGCGCACGACGCCTACCTGCGCCTGCACCTGCTCTCGCACCGCCTGGTCAAGCCGCACGGCCAGAACCTTGACGGCATCTTCGGCCTGCTCGCCAACGTCGCCTGGACCTCGATCGGCCCCGTCGCCGTCGACCAGGTCGAGACCGTGCGCCTGAACGCCCGCGCCGAGGGCCTGCACCTGCAGGTCACCAGCATCGACAAGTTCCCGCGCATGACGGACTACGTCGCCCCGTCCGGCGTCCGCATCGCCGACGCCGACCGCGTCCGCCTCGGCGCGCACCTCGGCTCCGGCACCACCGTCATGCACGAGGGCTTCGTCAACTTCAACGCCGGCACGCTGGGCACCTCCATGGTCGAGGGCCGCATCAGCGCGGGCGTCGTCGTCGGCGACGGCACCGACATCGGCGGCGGCGCCTCCACCATGGGCACCCTCTCCGGCGGCGGCAAGCAGATCATCTCCATCGGCGAGCGCTGCCTGCTCGGCGCCGAGTCCGGCATCGGCATCGCGCTCGGCGACGAGTGCGTCGTCGAGGCGGGCCTCTACGTCACCGCCGGCACCCGCGTGACCCTGCCGGACGGCCAGGTCGTCAAGGCCCTGGAGCTCTCCGGCGCCGACAACATCCTCTTCCGCCGCAACTCCACCACCGGCGCGGTGGAGGCCCGCCCGTACAAGAGCACGTGGGGCGGGCTCAACGAGATCCTGCACAGCCACAACTGATCCACGACCGGGAGCGGCCGTCCCCACCCCCGTCGGGTACGGCCGCTCCCGCGTCGGTGCGCACCCGCCCCTTACAGGCCCAGCTTTCCGTACGCCTCCAGCAGCGCCCCGGTGCATGCGGAGGACGCCGGCCGCAGGGGTGCGCGGACCGGGCCGGCCGGCAGGCCCCGTTCGTTCAGCAGGGCCTTCGCCGTGACCGTGCCGGGGAAGCCGGAAGCCATCATGAGCTCCGTCAGCGGGAGCAGCCGCTGGTGCAGGCGCGCCGCCTCGTCCGTCGCCCCCCGGTCGAAGGCGTCCAGGACCGCGGCCACCGCCGGCCCCGCGACGTTGGCCACCGTGCTGACGTAGCCCACGCCGCCCACCGCGCGCAGCGGGAGGTTCAGCTCCTCGGAGCCCGAGTAGTAGGCGAGCCCCGTCGCGGCGATCACTTTGGCGCTGCCGAACAGGTCGTACGCACAGTCCTTGACCCCGGCGATGCGCGGGTGGTCGGCCAGCCGCAGCAGGGTGTCGGGCTCGATGCGGGTGCCGGTGCGGCCGGGGATGTCGTAGAGCATCACCGGGATGCCGATCGCGTCGGCGACCGTGCGGAAGTGCTCGGCGACGTCCTCCTGGGGCGGCTTGCTGTAGTAGGGGGTGACGGCCAGCACGCCGTGCGCCCCGGCCTTCTCCGCCGCCCGGGCCAGCTCCACGGTGTGCCGGGTGTCCGCCGTGCCGACCCCCGCCGTGATCCGCGCCCGGTCCCCGACCGCCTCGGCCACCGCGGTGATCAGCGCGCTCTTCTCGGCGTCGCTGGTGGTCGGCGATTCGCCGGTGGTGCCGCTGAGCACCAGGCCGTCGCAGCCGCCCCACCCGACGAGGTGGTCGGCGAGGCGCTGCGCGCCGTCCAGGTCGAGCTCCCCGTCCGGGGTGAACGGGGTGACCATCGCACAGACGGTACGGCCGAAGGGGCTGGTGGACGGCATGGCTCTCACACTCACGCTCCGGAATCGGGATTTCCGCGGCGCTCCGCGGGCCGCATCCGATTCTGGGCCCCTTCGACCGTACAGGTCCATTTAAATGTTCTGCCGGGTTCCCTTAAGGGATGTTACGGCTTCCAGCGCAGCACCTGCGGGTCGTGGTCGCTCGCCTGGTCGGCGAACTCCGCGTTGACGTGCACGATGTCGTAGTCGACGCGGCCGAGGTGGCGGCTCGTCAGCATGTGGTCCAGGACTTGCGAGTTGCCCTGGTAGACGTAGCCGTACCGCTCCTTCTTCGGGAGCCGGTCGACCAGGTCGGTCAGGACGCCGCCCGCGGTGAGCGCCTTGAGGGCCGGCGAGAACTGGTAGTCGTTGAGGTCGCCCGCGACGATCACGTTGGCCTGCCGGTCGGCCGTCAGGAGCTCCTTGACGAAGGCGTTGACGGCCTGCGCCTGCTGGGTGCGCTGCACCTCCGACGTCCGCGCGGGGGGCTGGAAGCGGCTGTCGACGCCCTGGTCGCCGCCCTTGGAGTTGAAGTGGTTGGCGACGACGAAGACGTCCTTGCCGCGGAAGGAGAACTGGCCCGCCAGCGGCTTGCGGCTGTTCGTCCAGGCCGCGTTCGCCGGGTCGATCCGGCCGGGGGAGGCGGACAGCGCGGCCTTGCCGCCCTCGCGGGTGACCTTCACGGCCGTGGTGGAGTCGCCGCCGGGGACGTCCTTGAACGACACGCGCGCGGGGTTGAAGAGGAAGGCCGTGCGGATGTTGCCGCCCGGCTGGCCGCCGTCCTGCCCGTCGACCGGGTTGACCTGCCGCCACTGGTACGCCGGGCCGCCCGCCGCCACGATCGCGTCCGTGAGCTTCTTCAGCGTCTGATCGGCGTCGACGACGCCGTCGTTGGTCGTGCCGTTGTTGTCCTGGACCTCTTCGAGGGCCACGACGTCGGGCGAGGCGAGGTTGGTCACCAGCGCCGCCGCCAGGCGGTCGAACTTCGCCTGCGGCGTCTTCGGCGAGAGGTTCTCGACGTTGTAGGTGGCGACGGCCAGCTCGCCGTCCTTCTGCTTGCGCGTGGTCTCGCGCTGCAGCTTGCCGTCCTTGAGCGCGCCCAGCTCGGTGGCCTGGAGGGTGTAGCCGCCGAAGTTGTCGTAGTCGAGCGGGCCGGCGGTGGTGCCGGTGAGCTCGTCGCCGACGTTCGCGACCGGGAAGGGGTGCTGCGCGTAGGGGAGCAGGGAGACGACCTTCACCCGGCCGGCGTTCGGGTCGCCGTACGAGCCGTAGACCGTGCCACCGCGGACGGTGCGGTTGTGCCGGGGGTCGGTGGTGACCCACAGGTCCTTGTGCTCGCTGGTGGCGCCGACGACGGGAGCGTCGCGGACCTCCACCCGCATGCCCTCCAGGGACTCGTAGCGGTCCAGGGCGTAACGGCCGGGGGCGAGCGGGAGCTTCTCGATGGAGCCGCCGTGCGCGTCGGGTGCGTAGCGGGCCGGAACGGTGGAGGGACGCAGCCGCACCGCGGCGGGCAGGACGTTGCCGGAGGAGGTGACGCTGACGGTGGGCTTGGTGAGCTGGGTGACCGACTGCAGGCCCGCGGCCTCGCCGCCCGGGTAGTACTCGGTGACCGTGCCGGAGACGAGCACGGCGTCGCCGACGGTGACGGCCGGGGCGTCCTTGCCGGTGAAGACGTAGATGCCCTCGCTGGTGGCGTCGTTCTTGTCGGGGTTCGGGTCCTGGACCCAGAAGCCGCGGGCCGAGCCGAAGTTCTTGACGGCCGTGACGACGCCCGGGACGTCCGCGACCTGCCGGCCGGCGAGCGGGGAGACGCGGGTGGTGCCCTGGATGTCATGGATGCGGACCGCGGTCCCGTCGGCCGCGCTCGCGAACTGGGCGGGGACGAGCAGCCCGGCCGCGAGCGCGCCGGCTATGAGGGTGCCGACGGTCACATGACGTCGGCGCGGGGAACGGCGGGTGGGCAGCACGAATGCCTCCGTGAGGAGTGATGAGGGGGGTGAGCAGGGGGAGACCACGGCTCATCGCCCCTGCCGACCGTGGCTCCGGCCGGAGGGGCGACGCGCTGGGTGATCTTGAGTGGTGCCGGGTGATTACATGCCGTCACATGGCCGGTACGCAATCTACGCGCGTCAATGTCGTGTGTGCGCAGGTCAGTTGTCAAGGGTCCGGCGGGAATCCGGCGGGGGGGGGCCGGGGCGGCGGCGATCGGGGGCAGGGCGGTGCCCCCGGCACCGTGGCGTGTCGGCGGGCGGGCGGGTGGCCGGGGCCGGGCGTCGGTGCGGGGGGCCCCGGCCCGGGGCTCGGGCCGCGGGCTGGGGAGGGCTCCGGGGGCCGGGCGGTGGTTTCGGCCGTCGAACCGGGCCGGGGGCGGGTGCATCGCTTCCGGGCGCGGAGCGTCGGTGGCCCGGTGGGTGGCCCGGGTTCGGGAGGGGGCGGGCCCGTCGCGGTCGCGAATGGGGGGAGGTCGGCGAAATCGCCCCCGGCACGGCCTAGGCTTGGCCCTTGCGCGCCCCGCACCACGGCGCGGCCCGCCACCACGAGGAGATGACCCCCCTGATGTCCGCAGACCGCCCGACCATGCCGCCGGTGCGGCTGCCCTCCGACGCGGAGCTCGCGCGCGACGCACTCTCCGCGCCGCTGTTCGCCCGCGCCGCGAAGCTCGCCCGCTGGGCCGGCGAGGGCACCCCGGTCGGAGCGGGCGGCGAACTGCTCGCCGGTCAGCTGCAGACCGCCACCGAACTCCTGGGCCTGGAGGCCGAGGAGGACGGCACCGCCTACGCCGCCGAGGCGTGGCAGCTCGCCCTGGACACCGGCCTCGTCGAGTTCACCGAGAACGAGGGCGCCGACGCCGAGGACCTCGACGCGGACGCCGACCAGCCCTACGGCACCGCCGTCGCCGGCGAGGAGCTCGCCACGCTCACCTCCGGCAGCCCCCAGGACGTCCTCGAACTCTGGCTCGGCGGCCTGGAGACCGTCCTCGCCGACGCCGCCGCCCCCGACCTGGGCGACCTCGTCGAGCAGCTCACCGACTCCTCCGGAGACCTGGACCTCGACGCGCTCGACTGGAACCCGGAGGAGGAGGCCGACTTCCTCGACGGCATCCTCGGCAACCTCTACCTGCTCACCGCCGTCGGCGAGGGCTCCGCCGAGCGGCCCGTGCCCCTGCCCGCGCTCGCCGCCTCCATGATCGTGCCCGACGACATGGACGAGCCCACCGACGACATCCTCGAAGAGGTCTCCGACGCGATGATGCGCCTGGACGACCAGTTCCGGATGCTCGCCCCCACCGGCATCGTCCACTACCGGCCCGTCGACGAGTCCCTCATCGAGGTCGTCGACGGCGAGGGCCACATCCGCGAGTCCGTCGACGGCGTGGACTCCGAACTGCCCGAGGACGAGGACGTCGCCCGCTACGGCATGGTCGCGCTCACCCCGCTCGGCCTCTTCGCCGTGCGCAGCCGGATGCTCGACGCCGGCGTCGACGCCCCGGCCGTCGGCGACCTCGCCGAGGCCGGCGCCGACGACCTCCTCGCCGCCCTGCCCGGCCACCCGCCCGCCGCCGCCCGCGCCGAGGCCGAGCTCTGGCTCGCCCGCCGCGCCCCGCTCGACGCCGCCCGCGAGCTGCTGGCCGCCGCCCGCGGCGCCGACGACGAGGGACCGGGCCGTCGCCTGCTCTGCCAGCAGACGCTCTCCCTCCTCGGCACCGAGGCCGAGCCCGCGCTGCGCGAGGTCCTCGACGACCCCCAGCTCGGCGGCCTCGCCCGCGTCTGGCTCGCCGAGCACGGCGTCACGGACGTCCCCGAGCCCGGCCAGGACGTGGTCTTCTGGCTGACCATCGACACCATCGCCGCCCAGCTCACCGCCGAGGAGGAGGACTCCGAGGAGCTCCAGGGCCTGGTGGAGAGCCTCGTCGGGCAGCACAGCGGCTTCTTCGACCTCGCCTGGAAGGTCGACCACCCCGCCACCGCCGACGTCCTGGAGGCGATGGGCCGCCTCCACCCCGACAAGGCCACGGCCAAGGAGGCCCGCAAGGCCGCCTTCAAGGCGCGCTCGCGGGGCTGAGGAACGCTCACCGCGGATAGCCGGGGGCCGGAACGGCGACGGTCCGGTGGCGACGTGTCCGGACGATGACGTGTTCGGGTGGCGACGTTCCGGACGGCGACGTGTCCGGGTGTCACCGGCGGGGTCCGTCCGGCCGGCCCCCGCCGGAAGCCCGCGGTCGGTCGAGCGGTCGGTACTCGTCCTTCCGACGCCGGGGCTTCGGGCCGTGTTCACCCTGCCTTTCCGGGGGAACGGGAACGTAAGCGCCGTCGCCGGGCCTTCCCGGGTCCTGCGACGGCGAGCCGCCGAACCCGCCCCGGAGCCTGGAGACGACGATGACCCTCAGCCGCAGAGATTTCGCCAAGCGATCCGCGTTCACGGGCGCCGGAGTGGTGCTGGCCGGGAGCGTCGGGGTGCTCGCCAGTGCGCCCGGTGCGCTCGCCGACGGGATGCCGGACGCCGACGGGGCGGGGGACGGGCAGGAGGCGCGCGCGGCGCGCCGGGTCGGGTACGGGCCGCTGCGGCCCGACCCCGCCGGGCTGCTCGCGCTGCCCGCCGGGTTCTCGTACCGCGTCGTCACCCGCACCGGCGTCACCACGCTGGAGTCCGGCGAGTCGACCCCGTCCCACCACGACGGCACCGCCGCCTTCGAGGGACGGCGCGGCACCGTCCTGCTCGTCAACAACCACGAGCTCAAGGGCCCCCGGTCCGGCTGGAAGCACCCCGTTCCGCTGGCCGAGGGACTGGTCTACGACCCCGCCGCCTCCGGCGGCTGCACGGTCGTGGAGGTCGCCCGGCACGGCGAACACGTCGCCGAGTGGGTCGGCATCGCCGGTACGTCCACGAACTGCGCCGGCGGCAGCACCCCGTGGGGGACGTGGCTCACCTGCGAGGAGACCGAGGACAAGGCCGGCCAGAACGGCATGACCAAGGATCACGGGTACGTTTTCGAGGTCGACCCGTACGACCGGCGCGCCAACCGCGCCCCCCGGCCCGTCAAGGCGCTGGGCCGCTACGCCCACGAGGCCGTCGTCGTCGACCCGGGACGCGGCCACCTCTACCTGACCGAGGACGCCTCCGGCCCCAACGGGCTGTTCTACCGCTGGACCCCGCCGGCCGGCTTCCGGCACGGGCGCGGGCGGCTGCGGACGCTCGCCGACGGCGCGGGCGCGCTGCAGGCGTTCACGTGCTACGACTCCGGCGGCCGGTTCGTCGACGACCTCTCGCGCGCCACGCGCGTCGGCACCGTCTACGGCGTCGACTGGGCCGACGTGCCCGACCGCGACGCGCGGACCACGTCCGTGCGCAAGCAGTTCAAGGACGGGCAGGTCACCCGGGCCCGCAAGCTGGAGGGCATGTGGTGGGGCGACGGCGGCGTGTACGTCGTGTCCTCCTTCGCCCGGGACGAGAGCCCCGTCCAGCACGACGGGCAGGTCTGGTTCTACAACCCGCGCCGCCGCACGCTCACCCTGAAGGTGCTGCTCGGCGTCAACAAGGACCCCGGGCGCGACGGGGCCTTCGACGGGCCCGACAACATCACCGTCTCCCCGTACGGGGGCCTGGTCATAGCCGAGGACGGCGAGGGCGTGCAGCACCTCTTCGGTGCCGTCGACGACGGGCGCACGTACCCCATCGCGCGCAACGAGCTCAACATCGGGACGCCTCAGAAGCCGGAGTTCAGCGAGTTCACGGGGGTGACGTTCTCGCCCGACGGGCGGACGCTGTTCGCCAACATCCAGGAGCCCGGGATCATGCTGGCCATCAGCGGGCCCTGGCGTCGGCACTGATCGTTTGCGTGGGGTGGGGTGGGGTGGGGCGGCGGGGCGGTCCGGGAATCCCTGGGGCGCGGTCGTGTTGACGTGTAGGTGACCTTTCAGCTCTCCGTACTGGACCGCTCCCGCACCCGGCAGGGGCGGCCACCCGGCGAGGCCCTGCGCGAGACCGTGCGCTTCGCGCAGGAGGCCGAGGCACTCGGCTACCACCGGTTCTGGGTCTCCGAACACCACGGGGTGCCCGGCGTCGCCGGGTCGGCGCCCACCGTGCTGGCGGCGGCCGTCGCCGGTGCCACGTCCCGGATCCGGGTCGGTACGGGCGGTGTGATGCTGCCCAACCACCGGACGCTGGTGGTCGCCGAGCAGTTCGGGGTGCTGGAGTCGCTCTTTCCCGGGCGCATCGACATGGGGCTGGGGCGGTCGGTGGGCTTCACGGGCGGGATCCGGCGGGCGCTGGGCGTCTCGAAGGACGCCATGGGGGACTTCGGCACGCAGCTGGAGGAGCTGGCGGGGTGGTTCGGCGGGGTCCCGCCGGTTCCGGGGGTGCACGCCCTGCCCGCCGAGGGGTTGCGTCCGCCGCTCTTCGTACTGGCCAACGCCTCCGGGGCCGATGTCGCCGCGGAGGCCGGGGCAGCGCTGGTCATCGGGGGGTTCTCGGAGTCGGCCGTCGCCGCTGCCGAGCGGTACCGGGCCGGGTTCCGGCCCTCGGCGTGGTGGGAGAAGCCGTACGTCGTCGTTGCGGGGAACGTCGCCGTGGGGGAGACGCGGGAAGCCGCCCGGCGGCTGCTGGTGCCCGAGGCGTGGGCGGTGGCCCATTCGCGTACGCACGGGGTGTTTCCGGCGCTGCGGTCCGCTGAGGAGGTGGAGGCGCTGGACATGTCCGAGCGGGAGCGGGGGTTCTACGAGGGCGCCTTGCGCGGGCACCTCTACGGCACCGAGGAGGAGGTCGGTGCCGCCCTGGGCTCTCTTGTGCGGAGCACCGGTGCCGGCGAGGTGCTCGTCACCACCGGGTCGTACGACCGTGACGCGTTGATGGACTCCTACCGCAGGCTCGCGGCGGTCGTGGGGCGGGGCCGGGAGGGGACGAGCCCTTCTGGGGGCTGCAATATGTGCGGCAACCGCACCCCGTAGGCGCGCTCCGAACGTCGCCGCACCTATCGCCCCCAGCTACCGCTGGGAGGTGCCCCCAACGCCCCCTGCCAGGGCTCGTCCCCTCCCGGCCCCTCCTGCCGGTGGTCTCCAGCCGGTTGTTCCGGGGGCGTCCTACAGCGCCTGCGCCGCCGGCTTCACCAGGTCGCGGACCGTCTTCGCCTTGACGTAGTCGCCCAGCGCCGTCATCTCCCACTCGCCCGAGAACTGGCGGATGAACTTGCACATGAGGACGCCCGTCTTCGGCTCCGCGCCCGTGAGGTCGAAGCGGACCAGCTCCTCGCCCGTCTGGGCGTCGAGGAGGCGGCAGTACGCCTTGGCGACCTCCGTGAACTTCTGGCCGTTGAACGAGCTGACGGTGAACACCAGGCCCGTCACCTCCGGCGGCAGACCGCCCATGTGGACGGTGATCGTCTCGTCGTCGCCCGAGCCGTCGCCGGTGAGGTTGTCACCGGAGTGCTGGATGGCGCCGTTGAGGATCTGGAGGCGGCCGAAGTAGCAGGCGTCGATCATGTTGCGGTCGGGGCCGTAGGCGATGACCGAGGCGTCCAGGTCGATGGCCCGGCTGTTCCACGCCGGCTCCCAGCCCAGGCCCATCCGCACCGAGCGGGTCAGCGGCCGGCCGCCCTTGACCAGCGACACCGTCTCGTTCTTGCGGAGGCTGACCTTGCCCTTGTCCAGGTTGATCTTGCCCGGGGCGGCGGGCGGGGCCGGGGGAGCGGCGGCCGGCATGGGCGGTGCCACCGCGGGGGCCGGGACGGGCGGGGCCGCCACGGGCGTCGCCGCCGGCTCCTCCACGCTCACGCCGAAGTCGGTGGCGATGCCCGCCAGGCCGTTCGCATAGCCCTGGCCGACCGCGCGGACCTTCCACGCGCCGTTGCGGCGGTAGACCTCCACGACCAGCAGCGCCGTCTCCGTGCCCAGCCGGGGCGGTGTGAAGGTGGCGATCACGGAGCCGTCGTCCGCGTTGCGGACGGTCGCGGTGGGCTCGGTGCCCGCGAAGGTGGCGCCCGCGGCGTCCGGGCTCGCCGTGACCACGATCTTCTCGATGGCGGCCGGGACGGCCGTGGTGTCGACGGTGATCGCGTCGGGCGTCGCGCCGGACGCGGCCCGGTGGGTCACGCCCGGGCCGCTGGGCTGGTTGTAGAAGACGAAGTCGTCGTCGGAGCGCACCTTGCCGTCGGCGGTGAGCAGCAGGCCCGAAACGTCGAGCCGCACCGGGGCGGTGACGTCCACCGTCACGCGGGCGACGGAGAGCGGGATGTTCGAGCCGGGTGTCATAGCGGTCATGTCCCGGGTAACGAGCGGCCCGGCTTTACGGTTCCATGACCCGCCCGGTTCGAACATCTCACCGTGGGGAGACGAAGCCGCTCTCGTAGGCGGCGATGACCGCCTGGGTGCGGTCGCGTACCCCCAGCTTGGCGAGCACCCCCGCCACATGGGTCTTCACCGTGGCCGCGCCCAGCGTCATCCGGGCGGCGATCTCGGCGTTCGACAGTCCCGCCGTCATCAGCCGCAGCACCTCCGCCTCGCGGTCGGTGAGCTTCTCGCGCAGGGTGTCCCTGCGGGGGCCGGTGCGGCCCGCGTGGGCGGCGGCCAGGGCGCGTACCGCGGAGGGGAAGAGCAGCGAGTCGCTGCCGGCCACCACGCGCACGGCCCGGACGAGTTCGTCGGCGTCCGACCGCTTGAGGAGGAAGCCGGAGGCGCCGGCGCGCAGGGCGTCGTAGACGTAGCTGTCGTTCTCGAAGGTGCTGACGACGACGATGCGCGGCGGGGCGTCCATGGTGGCCAGGATGTGCTCGGTGGCGCGGATCCCGTCCACCTCCGGCATCCGGACGTCCATCAGCACGACGTCGGGGCGCAGTGCGCGGACCACGGCGACGGCCTCGGCGCCGGTGGCCGCCTCGCCGACCACTTCCATGTCCGGCTCGGCGCCCAGGATGGCCCGCAGGGCCGTGCGGACCAGGTGTTCGTCGTCGGCCAGGACGATGCGTATCACCGGGCCTCACCGCGCAGCGGCAGGCGGACCGACAGCTGCCAGACGCCGTCGTGTGCGCCCGAGGAGCTGTCGCCGCGCAGCAGCCGGGCCCGTTCGGCGATGCCGAGCAGGCCGCGGCCGCCGCCCTGGCGTCGGGGGGCGGGGCCGGGTTTCAGGGGATTCTCCAAGGTGACCTCCACGTCGTCGTCGTCCACGGTGATCCGCAGTCGTACGGGCACCCGGCCCGCGTGCCGCAGGGCGTTGCTGAGCCCCTCCTGCACGATGCGGTACGCCTCGCGCGAGACGACCGCGGGCACCTCGGCCAGGCCGCCGCGGGCGGCGAAGTCGACGGTGCCGCCGGCTGCGCGCGTCCGTTCCAGCAGGCCGTCCACGTCGGTGAGGGTGGGTGCGGGGGCGGTGGGGGCGGTGCCGTCCTCGCGCAGCAGGCCCAGGACGGTGTCGAGTTCGCCGACCGCCTCGCGCGCCGTCTCCTCGATCGAGGTCAGCGCCTGGCGGGCGAACGCAGGGTCGGCGTCGAGGACCCGGCGGGCGGCGGCGGCCTGCAGGGTCACCGCGCTCAGCGCATGGCCGACCGAGTCGTGGAGCTCGCGCGCCAGGCGGTTGCGCAGCGCCAGCTGCAGGGCGCGCTCCTCGGCCTCCGCGAGCCGGTCCGCGGCCGTGGGGCCGAGCAGGACGGGCGCGCAGCGCGCCAGCAGCGAGCCCGCCGCCCAGGACGTGCCGACGACCAGCGCCAGCAGGGCGAGCCCCGCCAGGGGAGCCAGTGCGGGCCACGGGAAGTCCGTGCCCCCGTGGCGGTAGAGGTCCTCGATCCCGGCCGGCAGCGCGGTGACCGGCGAGGCGATCAGAACGACGGCCATCGGCGGCACGGCCAGCGACATGCCGCTGACGATGCCGCCGGTCAGCAGGTGCAGCGTGTACCAGGCGGCCGTGCGCCCCCGTGCCGCCCACGACCGGCTGGGCCCGGCCGCCAGGTCGGCCTCGGGCACTCCGCACAACGCGCGGGCCGCCGCGCCCTCCAGCGGCCGTACGAGCGGGTAGAGGGCCGTGACGGCCGCCGGGGCGAGCGCCAGGGCGAAGACGGCGAACTGCCAGAAGACCGAGGAGGGGATGAAGGCGCCGCGGTCGGGATCCTGGACGAGGAGTACCAGCAGCGTGTTCGCCGCCAGGTAGTACGGCATCAGCAGGGCCCCGCCCAGCAGCAGGTGCACCCAGCGCAGCCGGGCGCGGCGCCCCAGCGCCGCGCGGCGCAGGGCCGCCGCCGTCACGGGGTGCTGCGGCGGTGGAAGGGGTGGGTGCCGCTCGCGAGTACGAGTAATCCGATGATCACTGGCACAGCGTAGGTGATCGGCGCCGGCGGGGTCGCGGCCCGCCGGGCCGGCCCGGCCGCGGGCAGCCGGCCGCCCCGGCGACCGGGCGCCGCCGAGCCCACGCCCGACAGCAGCAGCGGCACCCGCGGCGGCCCGGCGCGCCGGCCGGTCCGGCTCCCGGCCGGCCAGGCGGCCTTGAGCGCGAGGCAGGGCACACGGGCGGCGATGGCGGCGGCCCGCAGCAGACGGCGGGCCGTCACGTGGTCGTCCCGGCGCGGCTCCGCCGTCGCGGTGACGGCGGCCGGCGACAGTGGCGCAGGCGTTCGGCTCATGCGTCCAGCCTTCCGTCCCGGGCTGCCGGGCGCCTCGGCCCGGACGGCGGACCTTCTCCGTCTCAGGGCGGAACCGCCCCTCCTCCGCACGTCCCGGGCCCGCGGGCCGCCGGTCCGCCTCAGGGCGTGGTGGCGGGCGCGTCCGGGACCGGGGTGGACGGTCCTCACCGTCATGGGACGCCGGGCTCGTACAGTGCGTTCATGGCCTCCATGAACGAGAGCGCGGCACCGCCGGAGCAGCCGGTGCTGCACATCAAGGGACGGATATTGACCGGCCCGGACCCGCTGGACGGGGTGCGCGACGAGCTGTGGGTCGTCGGCGGGCGGATCACCTTCGACCGGCCTGCCGGCGCGCGGGACGTCACCACCGTCGACGGCTGGGTGCTGCCCGGCCTGGTCGACGCGCACTGCCACGTCGGCCTCGACGCGCACGGCGCGGTCGACGCCTCGACCACCGAGAAGCAGGCGCTGACCGAACGCCACGCGGGCGCCCTGCTCCTGCGCGACGCGGGCTCGCCGTCCGACACGCGCTGGATCGACGACCGCGAGGACCTGCCCCGCATCATCCGCGCGGGCCGTCACATCGCCCGCACCCGCCGCTACATCCGCAATTACGCGCACGAGATCGAGCCCGAGGACCTGGTGGCGTACGTGGCGCGCGAGGCGCGGCGGGGCGACGGCTGGGTCAAGCTCGTCGGCGACTGGATCGACCGCGAGACCGGCGACCTGGGGGCCTGCTGGCCGCGCGGCGCGGTCGAGGCGGCCATCGCCGAGGCCCACCGGCTGGGGGCCCGCGTCACCGCGCACTGCTTCGCCGAGGAGACCCTCGCGCCGCTGGTGGAGGCGGGGATCGACTGCATCGAGCACGCGACGGGGCTCACCGAGGAGACGATCCCGCTCTTCGCCGAGCGGGGCGTGGCCATCGTGCCGACGCTGGTCAACATCGCCACCTTCCCCCGGCTCGCGGACGGCGGCCAGGACAAGTTCCCCCGCTGGGCGGACCACATGCGACGGCTGCACGCGCGCCGCTACGCGACCGTGGGCGCCGCCTACGACGCCGGCATCCCCGTCTACGTCGGCACCGACGCGGGCGGCTCGCTCCCGCACGGTCTGGTCGGCCAGGAGGTCGCGGAGCTGGTCAAGGCGGGCATCCCGGCGTCGGCCGCCCTGTCGGCGGCGACGTGGGGAGCCCGGGCGTGGCTGGGCCGCCCGGGCCTGGAGGAGGGCGCCCCGGCCGACCTCGTCGTCTACGACGCCGACCCCCGCGCGGACGTACGGGTCCTCGGGTCACCGCGCCGCGTGGTGCTGCGGGGGCGCGTGGTGGCGTGAGGGCCGTGGGAGGTCAGCCGAAGAGGGCGCTCAGCAGGGCCACGGCGGACAGCGCTCCCATGGACAGCGCGCAGACCCCCGCACAGCCCATGCCCAGTACCTCGCGTCCTTGCAGCGGTCGCCCCTCATCGGTGCGCAGGCTCGACAACCGTGCCAGCAGAGCGGCCGGGACGGTCGCCACGGTGAGCGCGACCCACCACCACAGGTAGACGGGCGCTGTCGCGGCTCGGTGCGCCGGTCCGATCGCCGTCCCCACGACGGCGATCACGGCGGCCACCACCACCGTGGCGGCGGCCGGCACCCAGCACCAGGCCCCCGAACCGCCCCACCGGGTTTCCGCACGCCGCGCCAGCACACTGGCGGGCAGGACGAACGCGCACACGAAGACGAGGGCCGCAGCCGTGGCGAACGGCAGGACGACCGGCAGGGCGAAGACGGCGAACACGGGGCTTTCCGGTCCCGCATCCCCCTCGGGGAGTGCCTCCGGGTGCGCCATTCCCCACACCCACAGACTCGCGTACGCGAGCGCCATCTCGACCAGGACGGTCGCTGCCGCGACCTTGGTCATGGACCACGTCCACGTGTTCCGACGTGTTATTGATGCTTTCACTCCACTGATCATCCTCTTGTCGCCGATGTGGCGAAAAGCCACCCCCGGCGCCCCGTGAATCGAATACTCACGCGAAACGCATCCTTTGGAGTGAACTCCCTCTGGTGTCATGTCCGTTCACCCTCACGTGATCGAACATTGCGGGGTCGATGCCGTCGGCGCGCGATGTCCCCCATTGGCGCGCCGACGGCTCCTTTCTCCCGTGGGGGTTCCACACACGTGTTCAGCACCACCAGCGCTTCCTCCGGCATGCCCGCACGCCGGTTCACGGCCCTCGCCGCGACGGCCACCGCCACCGCCCTCGCCCTGGGCACCGCACCCGCGCACGCCACCGACTCCGGCACGGCGGCGGCGACCGTGCTCCGCGCCGGGCTCGACGTCTCCCTCCTCGGCGGCACCGCACACGTACCGGTCAACGCCAGTCTCAACGACGTGAAGGCGCCGGGCGACGCCGCCAAGACCGCGCTCACCGTCACCCTCGACGGAGTCGAAGAGGGCAGGCCCGTCACCATCCTGCGCGCCGACGCCGCCACCTCCCGCGCCACCGCCGACCGCACCGCGTCCAAGGGCTACGCCCGCCTCGTCCACGCCGCCGTGCACGTCCCCGGCCTCCCGCTGCGCCCGCTCGTCGAGGTCCAGCAGGTCACCTCGGAGGCCGAGTGCGGGACGGGCCGCAAACCCACCGCCGCCTCGAACGTCCTCGGCAGCGTCTCGGTGCTCGGCAAGAAGGTCACGCTCAGCGCCACCGGCCCCACCAAGGTCGGCGTGCCCGGCGTCGGCGACGTGCGCCTGGACCTGTCGAAGACGGCCACGACCTCACGCACGGCGGCGGCCACCGCCCTCCGCCTCGACGTCGCCATCGACCCGCTCACCCTGGGCGTCGCCAAGGTGAAGGGCACCGTCACCCTCGTCGAGGCCAGCTGCGAAACACCCGCCGGTACGGGCGAACCGGCGAAGGAGACCCCCGCCACCGACCCCACGCCGCAGACCGCCGCCCACCAGGCCGCCGCACCCGCGAAGGGCGGCCTCGCCGAGACCGGCGGCAGCTCCGCCACCCCCTACCTCGCGGGCGCGGCCGGCCTGCTCGTCGTCGGGGGCGGCGGAGCCCTCCTCGCCGCCCGCCGCCGCAAGGACGCGGCGCACGGGAACGACTGACGCCCCGGCAAAAGGCGCGGCCGGGTCAGCCGGCCGTCAGAGCCTCGCCGAGCGCCGCGACGAAGCGGTCCGTGGTCGCACGGTCCCGGACCGCCAGGCGCAGATAGTCCGGCCCCAGCCCCGGGAACGTGTCACCCCGGCGCACCGCGAAGCCCAGCCCCCGCAGCCGCGTCCGCACGGCCCCAGCCCCCGCCACCCGGATCAGCACGAACGGCCCGGCCGCCGGACCGCACACGGTCACCTGCGGGAACTCCGCCAGCCGCAACTGCAGATGGGAACGGTCCGAGGCGATCCGGTCGGCGGCGTGCGCGGCCTCGGCGAGCGCCGCAGGCGCACTGCACGCCTCCGCCGCCGCCAGCGCCGGCGACGACACCGGCCACAACGGCTGCGCCCGCTCCAGCCTGGCCACCGTGCCGGGCGAGGCCAGCACGTAGCCGATGCGCAGCCCCGCCAGGCCCCAGGTCTTGGTGAGGCTGCGCAGCACCACCAGCCCCGGCAGGTCCGTGCGGGCCGCGAGGGACTCCCGCTCGCCCGGCACCGCATCCATGAACGCCTCGTCCACCACCAGCGTCCGCCCCGGCCGGGCGAGCCGTGCCAGGGCACGGGCGGGATGCAGGACCGACGTCGGGTTGGTGGGGTTGCCCACGACCACCAGGTCCGCGTCCCCCGGCACCGCGCGCGGGTCGAACCGGAAGCCGTTTGCGGCGTCGAGCAGTACCCGCTCGACCGTGTGCCCGGCGTCCCGCAGGGCCGCCTCCGGCTCCGTGAACTGCGGGTGCACGACCACCGCGCGCCGCACCGGCAGCGCCCGGGCTATCAGCACGAACGCCTCGGCCGCCCCCGCCGTCAGCAGCACCCGCTCCTCGGGCAGCCCGTGCCGGTCCGCCACGGCGCGCCGGGCAGCCCGCCCGTCCGGGTACGCCGCGAGCGTTCCGAGCGAGTCGGCTATGCGTTCGCGCAGCCACTGCGGCGGCGTGCCGGAGCGCACGTTGACGGCAAGGTCCGTCAGTTCCGCTCCCATGCCGCGTACTTCGGCGTCTCCGTGGTGCCGCAGGTCGGGTTCGGCGGATGTGTGCATGACGTAAACGGTACTGAGCAGCCGGGCGCGTCGTTCACCCGGGGCGGCCCGCGACGGCCGCCGTGGCCTGCGCGGATTTGCGTTTGGGGACGAGCAGGACGGCCCCCGGCCCCGCCGCCAGCAGCGCGGCCGCCTCGGCGACGCCCGGGGTGCCGAGGGCCCGCCGGGCCCATTCCGAGGGATGCGGCACCGGTTGCGCGGCGAGCACGTGGGGGGCGTACGCGAGCAGGCGCACGCCGAAGCGGGCGGCGGCCGCCAGCAGGGCGGGCTCGGCGGCCCGGGCGTCGACGGTGGCCAGCCCCGCCACCGCGGCCGTCCCGGCCTCGGCGACCGTCCGCTCGACGAGGGCGAGCACCTCCTCGACGGACGCCCCGCGGCAGCTGCCGACGCCGACGTACAGGACGCCGGTCATCGCCCGGCCGCCCGCGCCACGAAGCGCGCCGCCGTGCCGGGGGCTCCCGCCCAGTGGACGTGCAGGTACGAGGCGTGCACCCCGCCCTGGACGAAGCCCTCCACACGGCGCTGCGGATGGGTGATGCCCCACGCGGGGGCGGAACCGGCACCCGGCTCGATCACCGTGCGGTGGAACTCGTGCCCGCGGACACGGGTGCCGGCGGGGGCCAGCGGGTTGTCCGCGATCGCCACGGCCTCGCGGTAGCCGAGGGTGAGGCGCTCGCCCATGCGGGCGTCCGCCGGGAGGACGCCGCACATCGGCCTCCCGTCGAGGGAACGGGCCAGGTAGAGCAGGCCGGCGCACTCGGCGGCGACCGGCGCCCCGGTCGTGGCGAGGGCGGCGACGGCCGCGCGGAGCGGTTCGTTGGCGGAGAGCTCGGGGGCGTACACCTCGGGGAAGCCACCGCCGATGACGAGGCCGGCTGTGCCGGCCGGGAGCTCTTCGTCGCGGAGGGGGTCGAACGTGACCACTTCCGCGCCGGCTGCGCGCAGCAGCTCGGCGTGCTCGGCGTACGAGAAGGTGAAGGCAGGGCCGCCGGCAACGGCGATCACCGGGGCACGATCCAGCCCCTCCGGCGTTTGAGGAGCGGCGTCCGGGGCGGAGCCCCGGTTCGGGGAAGGGGCGGGGTGGGGGAGAAGCTCGCCGAAGGCGCTCCACGCCTCGCCGGGCACCGGCGGTGCCGAGCGCGCCAGCGCCAGCAACCGCTCCAGGTCGCAGCCCTCCCGCACGCGGGCCGCGAACTCCGCCACCGCGTCGACCGCCTCGGCCCGCCGCTCGGCGACCGGCACCAGCCCCAGGTGCCGGGACGGCGTGTGCACGGGCTCCGCCCGCCGCACCGCGCCCAGCACCTCCACGCCCGACTCCTCCAACGCCTCCCGCAGCAGCACCTCGTGGCGGTCCGAGCCGACCTTGTTGAGGATCACGCCCGCGACCCGCACCTCCGGGTCCCAGGACGCGAAGCCGTGCACCAGCGCCGCCACCGACCGCGACTGCGACGACGCGTCGACGACCAGCACCACCGGCGCCCGCAGCAGCTTCGCCACGTGTGCCGTCGACGCCAGCTCGCCCTGCCCGGCCGCCCCGTCGTACAGGCCCATCACGCCCTCGACGACCGCCAGGTCGCAGCCCGCCGCCCCGTGCAGGAACAGCGGGGCGATCCGCTCCGGGCCGCACAGGAAGGCGTCCAGGTTGCGGCCCGGACGGCCCGTCGCCAGTGCGTGGTAGCCCGGGTCGATGTAGTCCGGGCCCACCTTGTGCGGGGACACGGCCAGGCCCGCGTCCGCGAACGCCCGCATCAGGCCCGTGGCCACGGTGGTCTTGCCGCTGCCGGACGCCGGAGCGGCGATGACGAGGCGGGGGAGGTGCGTACTCACCACTCGATGCCCCGCTGGCCCTTCTGGCCGGTGTCCATGGGGTGCTTGACCTTGGACATGTCCGTCACCAGGTCGGCGAACTCCACCAGCTTCTCCGGGGCGTTGCGGCCGGTGATGACGACGTGCTGGGTGCCCGGACGGTCCCTCAGCACCTCGATCACCTCGTCCGTGTCGATCCAGCCCCAGTGCATCGGGTACGCGAACTCGTCCAGCACGTACAGCTTGTACCGCTCAGCCGCCAGATCGCGCTTGACCTGCTCCCAGCCCTCGCGGGCCTTCTCCTCGTTGCTCAGGTCGGAGTCGCGCTGGATCCAGGACCAGCCCTCGCCCATCTTGTGCCAGTCGACGGTCCCGCCCTCGCCGGACGCGCCGAGCACGCGCAGCGCGTTCTCCTCGCCGACCTTCCACTTGGCCGACTTCACGAACTGGAACACCCCGATCGGCCAGCCCTGGTTCCAGGCCCGCAGCGCCAGGCCGAAGGCGGCGGTCGACTTGCCCTTGCCGATGCCGGTGTGCACGAAGACCAGCGGCCGGTTGCGGCGCTGGCGCGTGGTGAGCCCGTCCTCCGGTACGACGGTCGGCTGTCCCTTGGGCATTACGCGGCCCTCCTGGTGTTCGTGTTCCGTACGGTACGCACGTCGCGCACCAGCGCGGAGACGTTGTCCGCGCGCAGTTCGTCGAGTGTCACCACGGGCCCGCCCAGCGCCCGGCCCAGCTCGCCCGCCAGGCCCAGCCGCACCGGCCCCGCCTCGCAGTCCACGACGACCGACGCCGTGCCCTCGCCGGCCAGCAGCCGCGCCGCCCGCGAGGCCCGATCCAGCGGCTCGGGGCCGCCGGTGGCCCGCCCGTCCGTCACCACGACCAGCAGCGGGCGGCGCGACGGATCGCGCAGGCGCTCCACCCGCAGCACCTCGTGCGCCTGCAGCAGCCCCGCGGCCAGCGGCGTCCGACCACCGGTCGGCAGCTTCTCCAGCCGCGCCGCGCCCGCCTCCACCGACGACGTCGGCGGCAGCGCCACCTCCGCGCCCGCGCCGCGGAAGGTGATCATGCCGATCTTGTCGCGCCGCTGGTAGGCGTCCATGAGCAGCGACAGCACCGCGCCCTTGACGGCACTCATCCGCTTGCGCGCCGCCATGGAGCCGGAGGCGTCGACCACGAACAGCACCAGATTGCCCTCGCGGCCCTCGCGCACCGCCTCCCGCAGGTCGTCGCGCCGGACCACCAGCCCGGGACCGCTGCGGCCCCGGGCCCGCTGATGCGGGGCGGCGGCCTGCACGGTCGCGGCCAGGTGCAGCGTGGAGAGGGCGCCCCCGCGCGGGCGGCGCGCCCCCGTCGTGCGCCCGTGCGCGGTGAGGGCGCGCGAGCGGCGGCCGTCGGCCCCTTCGCCCAGCCCGGGCACGTCGAACCTGCGGGTCCGGAACGGGTCGGCCGCGGCCACGGCGGGCGCCTCGGGGGCCTCACCGCCGGGGCCGGACGCCGGGGCTTCCTGCGGGGCGGGTGAGTCGGAGCCCTCCCGCTGTTGCGGTACGTCGGGGGTGCCGTCGGGGCCCGGACCGTCCTGCGGCGGCTGCTGCCCCCCGCCGTCGGGGCCGTCGGGGCCCTCGCCGTCCGGGTCCGGACCCTCGGGCTCCGGGTCCGGCTCGGGCTCCGGCTCGTCGTCCTCGAACTGATTGAGGATCTCGTCGAGCCTGTCCTCGTCCAGACCGGGTGCGTCGAACGGATTGCGCCGGCGCCGGTGCGGCAGCGACAGCAACGCCGCCTGCCGGACGTCCGCCGTCGTCACGTCCGTACGCCCCGCCCACGCGGCGAGCGCGCTCGCGGTGCGCGCGGTCACGATGTCCGCACGCATGCCGTCCACCTCGAACCCGGCGCACACGGCGGCGATGCGGCGCAGCGCGCCGTCCCCGAGCCGTACGTCCGGCAGCAGCGCGCGGGCGGCGGCGATGCGCTCGCGCAGCGCGTCCTCCTCCGCGGCCCACTTGGCGGCGAAGGCGGCCGGGTCCTCGTCGTAGGCCAGGCGCCGGCGCACGACCTCGACGCGCTCGTCGGTCTCGCGGGAGGCGGCGACCTCCACGGTGAGGCCGAAGCGGTCGAGGAGCTGCGGGCGCAGCTCGCCCTCCTCGGGGTTCATGGTGCCGACGAGGAGGAAGCGGGACGCGTGACGGACGGAGACGCCTTCGCGCTCGACGTGGGCGGCTCCGGTCGCCGCCGCGTCGAGGAGCGCGTCGACCAGGTGGTCGCCCAAGAGGTTGACCTCGTCGACGTACAGCACGCCCCGGTGCGCCGCGGCCAACAGGCCCGGCTCGAACGCCTTGACGCCCTCGGCCAGCGCCCGCTCGATGTCGAGCGCGCCGACGAGCCGGTCCTCCGAGGCCCCGACGGGCAGTTCGACCATACGGGCGGGCCGGGCGGCGCTCGGCCCGCCCTCGTGCGGGCCGTCGGGGCACGAGGGGTCCGGGGCCGCGGGGTCGCAGGAGAAGCGGCAGCCGGTGACGGTGTTGACCACCGGCAGCAGCGTGGCCAGGGCCCGGACGGTCGTCGTCTTCGCGGTGCCCTTCTCACCCCGTACGAGCACTCCGCCGATGGAGGGCGAGATGGCGTTGAGCAGCAGGCCCAGCCGCATGTCGTCCATGCCGACGATCGCGGTGAACGGATAGGTGGCCGAGGCCATCAGGTGTTACCCCCTTCGTGGGAACGTGGGTTGTGGGCAGTCGTTCCGCAGGGCTGGGGGGACCCCCGACGGTAGCTGGGGG
This sequence comes from Streptomyces cinnamoneus, assembly GCF_014650495.1. Taxonomy (GTDB): domain Bacteria; phylum Actinomycetota; class Actinomycetes; order Streptomycetales; family Streptomycetaceae; genus Streptomyces; species Streptomyces cinnamoneus. The sequence goes on from NZ_BMVB01000011.1 coordinate 165,829, forward strand.
AGGGTGGGCACAACTCCCACCCACCGGCCCGCACCTGCAGGACGATCACGGTGCCCCCGGCGGTATGAACGGGACACCCACCGGCACCCCGTCCTCGATAAGCCGCAGCAACGCATCCGTGTCCGCGTGCTCCTCGATCAGATCCCCCAGCCGGTCCAGCTGTTCCTCCCGCAGCCCCGCGAACGACGTGTCCGGCGCCGGGACGAACGCCCGCCCGGCCGCCTTCGCCACCCGCCGCAGGAACGCGCGCCGGAAGCCGTCGCTCTCCAGCGAGCCGTGCCAGTGCGTGCCCCAGACGGCACCGACCCGGCAGCCGTCCAGGAACGGCTCGTCGCCGCCCAGGACTTCGGCGACGCCGTGGTGGATCTCGTAGCCCTCCACCCGCTCGCCCAGGGCCTCGCCCACCGGCCGGGCCAGGGTCTTCTCGACCGCGAACCGCACCCGCACCGGCAGCAGCCCCAGGCCCTCGACCGCACCGGCCCGGGACTCCACCTCGTCCTCGATCCGCTCGCCCAGCACCTGGAAGCCGCCGCAGATGCCCAGCACCGGGCGGCCCTCGGCGGCGCGGCGGGCCAGGGCGTCCGCGAGCCCGCGCTCACGCAGCCACGCCAGGGCCTTCACCGTGCCGCGCGTACCCGGCACGACCACGAGGTCCGCGTCGGCGAGCTCCTCGGGCCGGTCCACGAAGCGCACCACGACGCCCGGTTCGGCCGCCAGGGCGTCCACGTCCGTGAAGTTGGACATCAGCGGCACCGCGCACACCGCCACCCGCAGCACGTCCGCGCCGTGCGGCGGCGCCACCACCGACTCCCGTACGGCGCCGCGCAGCGAGACGCGCAGGCCGTCCTCCTCGTCGATGCCCAGGCCGTGGGCGAACGGCAGCACGCCGAACGTCCGCCGCCCCGTCAGGTCGCGCAGCATGTCCAGGCCGGGCTCCAGCAGGGTCACGTCGCCGCGGAACTTGTTGACGATGTAGCCCGCTATCAGCTCCTGGTCCTCGGGCGAGAGCAGCGCCGTCGTGCCGAAGAAGGAGGCGAAGACGCCGCCCCGGTCGATGTCGCCGACCACGACGACGGGCAGCCGGCCCGCGCGGGCTATGCCCATGTTGACGATGTCGCTGCGCCGCAGGTTGATCTCCGCCGGGCTGCCGGCGCCCTCGCAGATGACCGCGTCGTGCGTACGCCGCAGCTCCTCCAGGCACTCCGTCACCGTGCCGAACAGCTGCTCCTGGCGCCCCGCGTGGTAGCCGCGCGCGCTCAGTTCGCCCACCGGCTTGCCCATGAGGACGACCTGGCTGCTGCGGTCGCCGCCGGGCTTGAGCAGTACGGGGTTCATGAGCGCGCTCGGCTCGACGCGGGCGGCCGCGGCCTGCATGGCCTGCGCGCGTCCTATCTCGGCGCCCTCGCGGGTGACGTACGAGTTGAGCGACATGTTCTGTGCCTTGAAGGGCGCGACCTTGACGCCCTTGCGCACCAGCCAGCGGCAGATGCCGGCCGTGACGACGCTCTTGCCCGCGTCCGAGGTGGTCCCCGCCACCAGCAGGCCCCCGCCCAGCGGGCCGCCGGGCCCGCTCCTGTCGGCTGTCACCGGTTCCCCCTCCGTGCGGACGTGCGTGCGGACGTGCGTGCGGACTTCGTGATGCTCGCCAGGGAGAGCCTGCCCACCACCGCGGCTCCCAGGGCGAGGGCGGACACCCTGCGCGAGAGCCGCACCGCGCGTTCGATGTCGGCCGTGCGCACCGGGCACAGCCCGGCTCCCAGGACGGGGCGGTGCTCGACGCGGCCGGCGTAGGCGAGGGTGCCGCCCAGCCGCACTCCGAGGGCGCCGGCGAACGCGGCCTCGACCGGCCCGGCGTTGGGGCTGGGGTGGCGGGAGGCGTCGCGCCGGGCCACGCGCCAGGCGCGGCGCGGGTCGGGGCCGGCGAGGACGGCGAGGGCGGCGGTGAGCCGGGCGCCGGGCCAGCCGACGACGTCGTCGAGCCGGGCGGAGGCCCAGCCGAACCGCCGGTGGCGGGGCGACTTGTGACCCACCATGGCGTCGAGGGTGTTGACGGCGCGGAAGCCCACCAGGCCGGGTACGCCGGCCAGGGCTCCCCATACGAGGGCGCCCACGACGGCGTCGGAGGTGTTCTCGGCGACGGATTCGACGACCGCCCGCGCGATCTGCTGCGCGTCCAGCGCCTGCGGGTCGCGGCCGCACAGGTGCGGCAGCCGCTCCCGGGCGACGTCCAGGTCGCCCGCGGCGAGCGCACCGCCGATGGCGCGCGCCTCGCGGCCCAGGGACGTGCCGCCCAGCACGGCCCAGGTGGCGGCGGCGGTCAGGGCGATGTCCGCGGGCCGGGAGCGGCGGGCGGTACGGGCGAGGAGCGCGGCGCCGGCCACGGCACTCCCGGCGCACAGCAGGGCGTGCGCGGTGCCGTAGCCGCGGTGGTCGCGCCACAGGCGCTGTTCGACGGCGTGCGCGGCGCGGCCGAAGGCGGCCACGGGGTGGCCCCGGCGGGGGTCGCCCAGGACGAGGTCGCAGGCGAAGCCGAGCGCCGCACCGCACGCGAAACCGATGTGATCGGCACGCATCGGGTCAGACCGCCGTCACGCCTCGGCGGTGGCAGGAGGGGACTTCGGGCGGTGTGCGGCCGGGCATGGGATGTGTCCTCACTCAGGGTCCGCGCCCTGGCTCGACGTGACCGGCGACCAGAGTCTCCTGGCTCCCGGATCGGCGTCGCCCCCGGCCTTCCGGCCCGCGTCGGCGGACCGTGGCCCTCGGTGGGGGGACACTCCCCGGTGACAGTGGCGGGACCGCGCCGGACTCGCACCGGCTTCCTCTGCTGTCGCCGTTTGGCTCCGGAAGTCCACCACGGCCCGGGAAGGGCAGTCAACTCACGGTTGACCTGCGGCCTTCCCGGGCCGTGGGGGAGGTATGCGGGACGGGCGAGGGCCTCAGGAGACGATGAGGTAGATGCCGTATCCGACGGCCGCCGCGCACAGCGCGAAGCAGGCGTACGCGCCGGTGCGCATCATCGCGCCCGGGGCGACGGGCGCGGCGACGGTGCCGTCCGGCTGCTCCTGGGGCTTGCGGGACGAGGTGCCCACGATGCCGAGGGTGAAGACGCCGACGAGCGTGACGGTCACGACGAGGCTGACGCCGAAGACCTGGCCGAGGGCTTCCCAGTTGATCTGCATGAGCGGGTTCCTTGGTTCCTTAGCTCGTCGCCGCGGCGGCGGGGGCGGCGGAGGAGGCGGTCGCCGGGGCGGCCAGGGGGCCGGCCGGCGGCGGGGCCACGGCCTGCAGGGCGGCGGTGATCACACCGGCCGGCTCGACGGGAGCGGCGTCCACGCCCTGCGGCTGGTTGAGGTCGTTGACGTTGTCGTGCGTGACCGGCTTGCGGCGGGAGGCCAGCCAGATAGCGCCGGAGACGGCCAGGCCGAGGACGGCCACCGCGGCCACGCCCCAGTCGCCCTGGTCGGCGAGGAGGGCCGCGCCACCGGCGACCAGGCCCGCGGCGGGCAGGGTCAGGCCCCAGGCCGCGACCATGCGGCCGGCGGTCGACCAGCGCACCACGCCGCCCTTGCGGCCGAGGCCGGCGCCCATGATCGAGCCCGAGCAGACCTGGGTGGTGGAGAGCGCGAAGCCGATGTGCGAGGAGGCGAGGATGACCGTCGCCGCGCCGGTCTGGGCGGCGAAGCCCTGCGCCGGCTTGATGTCGGTGAGGCCCTTGCCGAGCGTCTGGATGATGCGCCAGCCGCCCAGGTACGTACCGAGCGCGATGGCCAGGCCCGCGGAGACGATGACCCACATCGGCGGGTCGGAGTGCGGGGCGACGACGCCGCCGGTGACCAGGGCGAGGGTGATCACGCCCATCGTCTTCTGGGCGTCGTTGGTGCCGTGGGCGAGGGAGACCAGGGCCGCCGAGGCGATCTGGCCGGCGCGGTAGCCCTTGGCGGTCTCCTGCTCGTCGCGGCCCCGGGCCAGGCGGTAGGTGAGCCGGGTCGCGCACCAGGCGGCGAGGCCGGCCACCAGCGGCGCGGCGACCGCCGGGATGAGGACCTTCATGACGACCTTGTCGGCGTTGACCGCGTCGAAGCCGACGGCGACGACGGTCGCACCGATCAGACCACCGAAGAGGGCGTGGGAGGAGCTGGAGGGAAGTCCGGCCAGCCACGTGAGCAGGTTCCAGACGATGGCGCCGACCAGTCCGGCGAAGATCACCTCTGGTCTGACGCCGGCGGTCTCGTCGATGATCCCGCCGGAGATCGTCTTGGCGACCTCGACGGACAGGAAGGCGCCCACGAGGTTGAGCACGGCCGACATGGCCACCGCGACCTTGGGCTTGAGCGCCCCGGTGGAGATGGTGGTGGCCATGGCGTTGGCCGTGTCGTGGAAGCCGTTCGTAAAGTCGAACACCAAGGCCGTGACGATCACGATCCCGATGAGAAGCGTGATGTTTTCCATTCACCCAGGCAATCAGCTCGATGGTCAGTACAGCGGCGACCGTAAGGAGCCCGGGTGAACGGAAGGTGAACTGGGACGGGACGACCGATGACGCCAACCGGAGGCGGGGACCGATGAGGGCATACGAACAGACGCCGGGACCGGACGACCGCACGGCCCGCACCTGGGCGGAAGTCGTGGCCACGGCCCGCCGCAGCACCGCCGACGGCCTCGTGGTGGGCACCTCCGGCAACGTCTCCGCACGCATCGGCGACGTGGTGCTCGTCACGCCCAGCGGCGTCCCCTACGACCGGCTCGGCCCCGGCGACGCGGTCGGCGTGGACCTCGACGGCCGCCGGGTGCTCGGCGAGCTCGCCCCCACCAGCGAGCTCCCCCTCCACCTGGCCGTCTACCGGGCCACCGACGCCGCCGCGATCGTGCACACCCACGCCGTGCACGCCACCGCCGTCTCCACCCTCGTCACCGAGGTGCCGCCGATCCACTACGTGGCCGCCGCCCTCGGCGGACCCGTGCGGGTCGCCCCCTACGCCCTCTACGGCTCCGAGGAACTGGCCGACAACGCCCTGCGGGCCCTCGACGGCCGCACCGGCTGCCTCCTGCAGAACCACGGCACCCTCACCTACGGCGCCACCCTCGACCAGGCGTACGACCGCACCGCCCAGCTGGAGTGGATGTGCCGGGTCTGGCTCACCGCCGCCACCGTCCCGGGCCGCACCCCCTCCCTGCTGAGCCCCGAGCGGCTCGCCGAGGCCGCCGAGCGGCTGAAGGGCTACGGACAGCACGGCTGACCGCCCACTGGCCAGGCCGGCCGCCCGCGCCCACACTGGAGACGATGGTGCTGCGCACGGCGGCGGCCCTGGCCGCCACGACGCTGATCGGTGCCGGAGCGGCCGCGGTGGCGGCCGGGCGGTACGCCGGTGACGCTGCGCTCAAGGCGGGCCCCGGCAAGCCGCTGCCGGGCGAGCCGCGGCTGACCGTCCACGACGTCGGGGCCGGCACCGTCACCCTCGGCCGGACCCCCGCGGCGCTGCGTCCGGGCACCTACGGCCTCGCCGGAGCGGACCTGCACGCGATCGTCGGGCCCGTCGTCGCCGACGTCTCGCACCCCCACGACCGCGTCGTGCGGCGCCTGGAGTCGCTCGCCCGCGGCCTGCCGCGGCCGGGCGACCACGTCTGGCTCACCCCCCAGGTGCACACCGGCGACCCCGGCGAGGCCCTCGGCCTCGACCACAGGGACGTGGACGTCCCGGGCGAGCTCGGACCGCTGCCCGCCTGGTTCGTCCCCGGCAGCCGCGACACCTGGGTGATCACCGTGCACGGACTGGGCACCACCCGCGAGCACCCGCTGAACGTGCTGCCCGTCCTGCACCGCCAACGGCTCCCCGTCCTGGACATCGCCTACCGGGGCGACCCCGGCGCACCCCGCCCGGCCCACGGAATCCGCCACTTCGGCGCCGGGGAATGGCGGGATCTCGACGCCGCGATCCGCTACGCGATCCGCAGCGGCGCCCGCCGCGTGGTCCTGCACGGCTGGTCCACCGGCGCCACCATGGCCCTGCTGGCCGCCCGGGACTCCGCGCTCCGCGACCGCATCAGCGGGCTCGTCCTGGACGCCCCCCTCCTCGACTGGCCCGCCGCGCTGCGCGCCCTCGCCGCCCACCGCATCCCGGCATCCCTCATTCCGCTTGCGGTCCGTGCGACCGAGGGACGCACCGGACTCGGCCCCGGCAGCCTGCTGGCCGCCGCCGACCCCGCCCGCCTGACCGTGCCCGTCCTCCTCGTGCACGGCACCGACGACACCCTCGCGCCCCCGGTGCACTCCCGTGAACTGGCCGCCGCCCGACCGGAACTGATCACCTTGCGGACCGTGCGCGGAGCCGGGCACGCCGGGTCGTGGAACGCCGGCCCGCAGGGCTACGAAGAGGCCCTGCGCCGCTTCCTCGTCCCCCTCATGTAGGGCGCTCGCCGCCCGGGTGCAGCCCCTCCGTCGCCCCGCACCACCGGTCGCGTGCGACCGGTTCGCCGGTTCCGATTGGGTTTTCGGAGCGTGAACGGCAAGACTGCTCCTGTGACGTCCCGTACTCCGCGCGACTCCCGGCTCAGACTCGTCCCCCGACAGCCGATCGCCGCCGCCCGCCGGGCCGTGGCGAACCGAGGCACCCGCCCGGCGCCCCGCCCGCCCGCGGGCACCCCGGCCCGGCCCGAACTCGCCCAGCAGGCGAGAGCCGGGCTGGCCGGCGCCGTCCGCCTGGCCCGCTGGGCCGCGGCCGAAGCCGGCCGCGGCGCCACCCTGCGGCCGGGCCTGGCCGCGGGGTTGAGCGACGGCACGGCCGAGCGCGCCGCCGCAGCAATGGGACTGACGGCGGGCCAGGTGCGCGCCGACTGGGACCGGGCCCGCCTCGCCGGCCTCCTCGAACTGCACGGCGGCACCGCCCGCCCCGGCTGGCGCCTGCAGGCATGGGACCGCGACGACAGCGCCGTCCTGCGCGGCTGGGTCGCCCTCTTCGACGCCTGGTCCCTCGCCCACCCCGAGCCCGCCGGCGCCGACGCCACGATCGCCGCCGAGGTCGTCGAGGCCGCCCCGCAGCTGCTGTCCGTCATGCACCTGTCGGCCGGACCCGTCTCCGTGGCGATGCTCCTCGACCTGCTCCAGCAGCGCGTCGCCGAGATCCGCGCCGAGCGCTGCGAGATCCCGTACGACACCCCCGGCACGCCCCCGCCCCCCGCCCCGCCCGTCCCCGCCGACGGCGACCCGCTCCCCGAGCTCCTCGACTGGGCCCTCGAAGGGCTCGCCTCCGTCGGCGCCCTGGTGATGCGCGGCGGATCCGGCCCCCGCGCCGAGGCCCTCCTGACCCCCCTCGGCAACTGGGCCGTGTGGGTCAAGCTCGAACAGATCTGCGTGGCCGCCCAGAGCCCCGCAGGCAACATCGAACTCTCCGCCGAGGCCATGCTCCGCGGCTGCGCCGACCTCACCCCCGGCCCCGCCCGCGCCGAGTACCGCGCCTGGCTCGCCGCCCGGCCCGTGCGCAGCGCCGTCGAGGAGCTGCTCGGCACCGCCCGCGGCGACGACGCGATGGTGCGGGGCCTGGCCTTCGAGGCGCTGCGCGCCGTGGGCGCCCCCGCCGAGCCCGCGGTGCGCGCGGCGGCGGACGAGCCGGTGCTGCGCCCGTACGCCCTGCTGTGGCTCGCCGAGCACGAGGGCCACGACCCGGAGGAGGCCGCGGAGGTCCTCACCCGGGAGGAGGCGACGTGGCTGTGGATCGACACGGCGGCGGCTGTCGCCGACCACGGCGAGAGCCGGCTGCTGGTGCGCCACCTGGACTCGGCGGTGCAGGGGACGGTGCCCGGGCTCCTGGAGGAGGTACGGGCCGTGGGGCACCCGCGGACCGTGCAGGTGCTGGTGGCCCTGGCCGCCGCCCACCCGGACCCGGCCCTGGCCAAGGCCGTGCGCCGGGCCGCCTTCCAGGTCCACCGCGGCGGGGCGTGAGGGCGCGCCCGTCGGACAGGCCCTAACCCGCGGCGGCGGCCTCCGGCCCCTGTGGCGCGTACGTGCCGAAGCTCCAGATGTTCCCGCCGACGTCACGGGCCATGTAGTCGCGGGAACCGTACTCCTGGTCCGTCGGGGGCATCAGGATCTCGGCGCCGTTCTCCCGGGCCCGCCGGTGGTGGGCGTCGGTGTCCTCGACCACGACGTACACCGCCGCCGGGCCCGCCCCCGCCATCGCGTGGTCGAACACCCCGCCCGTGCCTCTGGAGCCGACCATCACCATGCCGTTGCCGTAGACGAGCTCGGCGTGCAGCACGGCGCCCTCCTCGCTCTCGTAGAGCGCGGTGCGGGTGAAGCCGAACGCCTCCGTGAGCTGCACGATTGCCGCCTGGGCGTCCTCGTAGAGCAGCGCCGGGCTGATGGTCGGCGACGCCGTGGTCATGTCGGTCATGACGGTCACTCCTCGGTCGAAGGTCAGCGGAAGGTGTCGCAGCGCTCCATGTCGCCCGTGGAGTAGCCGGTGGTGAACCACTGGCGGCGCTGTGCCGCCGAGCCGTGGGTCCAGCTCTCGGGGGTGACCCGCCCCTGGAACTTCTCCTGGATGCGGTCGTCGCCGACCGCCGCGGCCGCGGAGAGGCCGTCGTCGATGTCGGCCGGTGTCAGCTGCTTGATCAGCGGCCGGCCCGTGGACTTCTCCGGGGTCGTGGCCGCGTGGCGCGCCCAGACCCCGGCGTAGCAGTCGGCCTGCAGCTCGGTGCGGACGGAGGCGCTGTCGGCGCCCGTGCGCCGGTCCTGGGAGCGGCCCAGGACGCCCGCCAGGTTCTGGACGTGGTGGCCGTACTCGTGGGCGACGACGTACGCCTGGGCGAACGGGCCGCCGCTCGCGCCGAACTTCGTCCGGAGGTCGTCGAAGAAGCCCAGGTCCAGGTAGACCTTGTGGTCGGCCGGGCAGTAGAACGGCCCGACCGCCGAGGTGGCCGCCCCGCAGCCGGTGCGGACCTGCCCGGTGAAGAAGACCGTGGACGCCGGCGTGTACGTGCCGCCGTGGCGGGGCAGCTCCCGGCCCCAGAACGACTGCGCGCTGTTGACGACCGCCACGATGCGGCAGTCCTCCCGGGCGTTGGCGTCCTTGCCCGTCCGGCAGCTCTCGGAGACCTGCGCGGCCGTGCTCCCGGTCGGCCGCGTCCCCGGCTCCTGCGACGTGAGGCCCAGCTCACCCGGGCCGATGCCGAAGAAGAGCCCCAGCGCCAGGACGATCAGCCCGGCGATGCCGCCGCCGACGGTGAGCCCGCCGCCCGGGATCCCGCCGCCCGCCGGTCGTCCACCTGGGAGGTGTCGAGATCCGCGTCGTCGTCGAACTGCATGCGTCACCGCCCTCTCCGTCCTCCCGGCAGGCTTTTCCACCCTGAGTATCCGCGAATCGTCCCTTCTCCGCCCTTTTCGGCGCACGGAGTCGGGGTGCGGCCCCCGGGTGACCCTGGGAATCGGCTTGCGCGCCCCCGTTAGACTTGTCCCCATGGCATTCCTCCTCGTGCATTAGACGGCGTCGAATCGACCCAGTCCGCCCTTCCGCCGTCCTTCCTGCCCTGGAGTAGAAACCCGTGATCACCGCCTCCGGCATCGAGCTGCGCGCCGGCGCACGCGTCCTCATCGAGTCCGCCAGCTTCCGCATCGCCAAGGGCGACCGCGTCGGCCTGGTCGGCCGCAACGGTGCGGGCAAGACCACCCTCACCAAGTGCCTCGCCGGCGAGGGCATCCCCGCCGCCGGCACCATCGCCCGCTCCGGCGAGGTCGGCTACCTCCCGCAGGACCCCCGTACCGGCGACCTCGACGTGCTCGCCCGCGACCGCATCCTCTCCGCGCGCGGCCTGGACACCGTCCTGCGCAAGATGCGCGAGAACGAGGACCGGATGGCCAACGGCAAGGGCGCCACCCGCGAGAAGGCGATGAAGAAGTACGAGCGCCTGGAGACGGAGTTCCTCACCAAGGGCGGCTACGCCGCCGAGGCGGAGGCCGCGACCATCGCCGCCAGCCTCGGCCTGCCCGACCGCATCCTCACCCAGCCGCTGCACACGCTCTCCGGCGGTCAGCGCCGCCGCGTCGAGCTGGCCCGGATCCTCTTCTCCGACGCCGACACGCTCCTGCTCGACGAGCCCACCAACCACCTCGACGCGGACTCCATCGCCTGGCTGCGGGACTACCTCAAGAGCTACCGCGGCGGCTTCATCGTGATCTCCCACGACGTCGACCTCGTCGAGACCGTCGTCAACAAGGTCTTCTACCTCGACGCCAACCGCTCGACCATCGACGTCTACAACATGGGCTGGAAGCTCTACCAGCAGCAGCGCGAGGCCGACGAGAAGCGCCGCAAGCGCGAGCGCCAGAACGCCGAGAAGAAGGCCGCGGCCCTCAATTCGCAGGCCGACAAGATGCGCGCCAAGGCCACCAAGACCGTCGCCGCGCAGAACATGGCCAAGCGCGCCGAGCGGCTGCTCTCGGGCCTGGAGGCGGTGCGCGCCTCCGACAAGGTCGCCAAGCTCCGCTTCCCCGAGCCCGCGCCCTGCGGCAAGACCCCGCTCATGGCCGAGGGCCTGTCGAAGTCCTACGGCTCCCTGGAGATCTTCACCGACGTCGACCTGGCCATCGACAAGGGCTCCCGCGTGGTCATCCTCGGCCTCAACGGCGCCGGCAAGACCACCCTGCTGCGCCTGCTGGCCGGCACGGAGAAGTCCGACACCGGCCAGGTCACGCCCGGCCACGGCCTCAAGCTCGGCTACTACGCCCAGGAGCACGAGACGCTCGACCCGGACCGCACGGTCCTGGAGAACATGCGGTCCGCCGCGCCCGACCTCGACCTCGTCGAGGTGCGCAAGACCCTGGGTTCCTTCCTCTTCTCCGGCGACGACGTCGACAAGCCCGCCGGCGTGCTCTCCGGCGGCGAGAAGACCCGTCTCGCGCTCGCCACGCTCGTCGTCTCCTCCGCCAACGTCCTCCTCCTGGACGAGCCCACCAACAACCTCGACCCGGCCAGCCGCGAGGAGATCCTCGGCGCGCTGCGCACCTACAAGGGCGCGGTCGTGCTGGTGACGCACGACGAGGGCGCCGTCGACGCCCTGGAGCCCGAGCGGATCATCCTGCTGCCGGACGGCATCGAGGACCTGTGGGGCCCGGACTACGCGGACCTGGTGGCGCTCGCCTGACCCGCCCGCGGGGCCCTCGGGCCCCCTTTCCCGGCCGGCGCCGAGGGGCCCCGGCCGGGGCTCTTGATCAGTCCCGTCCCGATCATTCGGCCGACAGGTGATCCATCATCTGAGTGAGGACGGCTGGTACCCCGATAACACCCGGTGCTCCGGCGCATGCGCTGCGCGAGGTGCGGGGCGCCGTTCGCGCCGCGCGTGAGGGTGCCCCGCCTGACCTGCCGCTTCATCCCGCCACCCGTACGGCCGTACGAGCAGGATCACTCGGAATTGCCTGCTCCGGGCGGTCCCCGGGGCCCGATTTCCGGACGGCCGTTCCCCCCGACTTCGCATCGACCTTGCCGAATGGGTGGCCATGAGGCCGCCAAGGGGTGATCATGAGAGTCAAGAGGCGCATCTCCCATGAGGAGGCACGGGTGGCCGAGACTCTGAAGAAGGGCAGCCGGGTGACCGGCGCCGCGCGCGAAAAGCTCGCGGCAGACCTGAAGAAGAAGTACGACTCCGGTGCGAGCATCAGGGCGCTGGCCGAAGAGACCGGTCGCTCCTACGGCTTCGTTCACCGGATGCTCAGCGAATCCGGCGTGGTCCTGCGGGGCCGCGGCGGAGCCACGCGCGGCAAGAAGGCCGCCTCGGTCTGACGCCGCGCACCGGGAACAGCAGTCGGAGCACAGCAGTCAGGACAGTCGCCACCCGGTCGGCCGGCCGGCCCTCCGGGTGGTTACTGTGCAGTCAACCAAAGTGACTGCGGCCATTCCGGAGGCCCCCATGACTGCCCGCAAGACCCTGCTCGACCAGGACGGCGTACAGCTCACCGTCGATGATGCGGTTGCCACCGTCACGCTCACCAACCCCGCCAAGCGCAACGCCCAGTCGCCCGCGCTGTGGCGGGCCCTGGCCGAGGCGGGCCGGCTGCTGCCGGGCACCGTACGTGTGGTGGTGCTGGGGGGAGAGGGCAAGTCCTTCTCCGCGGGCCTCGACCGCCAGGCGTTCACCCCCGAGGGCTTCGACGGCGAGCCGTCCTTCCTCGACCTCGCGCGCGGCACCGACGAGGCGCTCGACGCCGAAATCGCCGCGTACCAGGAGGCGTTCACCTGGTGGCGGCGCAGCGACATCGTCTCCATAGCCGCCGTGCAGGGCCACGCCATCGGCGCGGGCTTCCAGCTCGCCCTCGCCTGCGACCTGCGCGTCTGCGCCGACGACGTGCAGTTCGCCATGCGCGAGACCAGCCTGGGCCTGGTGCCCGACCTCACGGGTACGCACCCGCTGGTATCCCTGGTGGGCTACGCCCGCGCGCTGGAGATCTGCGCGACCGGACGCTTCGTCCACGCCGCGGAGGCCGAACGGGTGGGTCTGGCCAACATCGTCGTCCCGCTCGCCGAACTGGCCGCCGCCACCGACGATTTGACGGCCGCCCTGCTGGCCGCGCCGCGCGACGCCGTCATCGAGACCAAGGCGCTGCTGCGGGGCGCGGGGGACCGCACCTACGACGAACAGCGCATCGCCGAGCGCGCCGCGCAGGCCCGCCGGCTGCGGGACCTCGCCGGTCTGGGGGAGTAGCGGCCCGCCCGTCCGGGACGGGGCCCACCCGAACGGTGGCCTCCGTCCCGCCCTTCCAGGGCATCGGCCGGGCGCGGCGGGGCAACCGCACCTATGGTGGCAAATGGACGGGAAAGGAGGCGATCGACCATGAGTGAGACCACCGGCCAGACCGGCCGCCCGGGAGACCGGGGCAAGCAGCCGCCGGTTCCCCCCGGCGACCGCGGCCGCACCACCATCGCCGACGGTGTCGTCGAGAAGATCGCGGGGCTGGCGGCCCGCGAGGTGATGGGCGTCCATGCCATGGGCAGCGGTCTCTCCCGCACCTTCGGCGCCATGCGCGAGCGGGTACCCGGCGGTGGCAAGTCCGTCGCCCGCGGCGTCAAGGCCGAGGTCGGCGAGGTCCAGACGGCCCTCGACCTGGAGATCGTCGTCGAATACGGCGTCTCCATCGTGGAGGTGGCCCGTGCCGTACGGGAAAACGTCGTCGCGGCGGTGGAGCGCATGACGGGTCTGCAGGTCGTCGAGGTGAACATCGCCGTCACCGACGTCAAGCTGCCCGACGAGGAAGAGGAAGAGCCGGAGCCCAGGATCCAGTGAGGAGCGCGCCATGAGCATGGCCGGGGCCGGCCTGATCGCCGGGATGGCTCTGGGATTCGCCGGCTACTTCGGCGGATTCGGGGCATTTCTGCTGGTGGCGGCGCTGGGTGCCGTCGGGTTCGTGGCGGGCCGGTTCCTCGACGGCGATCTGGAGCCGGGTGACTTCTTCCACCCGCGTGACCGCGACGGACGCGGGAGGTAGGGCGTGGGGGGAGGACCCGCGGTGGAACCCGCAGAGCGCGGGGCGACCCGCATCGCCGACCGCGTCGTAGCGAAGATCGCCTCCCAGGCGGCCCGCGAGGCGCTGCACGGGACGGCCACGGAAGGGCACGAGTCACCCCGGGCGTCCGTCGTCGTCCACGACGGCACCGCCCGGGTGCGGATCTCCGTCGACCTGGACTACCCCGCGGACATCGGCGCCCGCTGCCGTGCGGTGCGCGGCCGCATCGTCGAGCGGATCCGCGGCCTGGCCGGCATGGAGGTCCCCGAGGTGGTGATCACCGTGGAGCGGCTGCACGCGTCGCAGACCGGCCGTGTGGGCGCGGAGCGGGTCCGATGAGCGGTGTACCGCTGCAGAAGACGCCGCCGGACGCGCCTCCGCCCGGTGACGGGGCCGCACACCGCTTCTGGTCCGTGCGCCGCCTGCCCGCCGCGCTCGTCGCGGCCGTGGTGCTGGCGGCCGCGGGCTTCCTCCTCTACGACATCGTCTCCGTGCGGACCGGCCACCCCGCCCTGCGCTGGCGCCGCCGCCTCGCCCGGGAGCTGGCCGAGCGCCCTCTGGGCGACGGCTGGGTGACCGCGGGCGCCGCCGTGGCCGTCCTCGTGGGCCTGTGGCTGGTCGTGCTGGCCGTCACCCCCGGCCTGCGCGGCGTCCTGCCGATGCGGCGGGCCGCCGGCGTGCGGGCCGGACTCGACCGGCGGGCAGCGGCCCTGGCGCTGCGCGACCGGGCCCTGACGGTGTCCGGGGTGCAGTCCGTACGGGTCGACGTCGGCCGCCGTGTGGTCAGGGCCCGCGTCCAGTCGCACTTCCGCGACCTGGACGAGGTGCGGACCGACGTCAACAGCGTCCTGGCCGAGGGCGTCCGGGAACTGGGGCTGGCCCGGGAACCCTCCCTGTCCGTGCACGTACGCAGGGCGGCGAAGGGGTGAGCGCGCGGTGCTGAGGACCGTCAACCGGATCCTGGTGGGGCTGGCCGGAGCGCTGCTGCTGGCGCTCGGCGCCGCCGTCCTGATCGGGGCGCTGGACCTGCCGCGGCGCTGGGACTTCCTGCCGTCGGCGTGGCCGTTCGACGGCCCGCACGACGTGCTGCTCGCCCGCGAGGACCGGCTGAGGTGGCGCAGCAGCGGCTGGTGGTGGCCGGTGGTGATCGCGGCGCTGGCCGTCGCCGTCCTGCTCGCCGTGTGGTGGCTGCTGACGCTGGCCGCCCGGCGCCGGCTGCGCGAACTGGCCGTCCACAGCGACGGGCATGCGGTGGCGTCGGTGCGGGGGCGGGCGCTGGAGGAGGCGATGGGGGCGGAGACGGAACGGCTGGAGGGCGTGGAGCGGGCCGCGGTCGCCCTGACGGGGCGGCGGAGTGCGCCGCAGGTGCGCATCGTGCTGGTCCTGGGGGCGCACGCCGGCCCCGCCTCGGCGGTGGAACGGCTGCGGGCCGAGGTCCTGCACCACGCCAGGGTCTCGGCGGGGCTGCCCCACCTGCCCGCCGAGGTCCGCTTGCGTACGGTGCGGCACCGCCCGGAGCGGGTGGAGTGAGCTCTCCGGGGGCTCCGGACACCCGCGGCTCCCGGGACGGTCGTGGGGAACGGCGAAGGTGCCGCGGTGTCAGAATCCGTGCCGCGCCCCGCCGTCGACGGGCAGCACCACGCCCGTCAGGTAGGAGGCCGCGGGCGACAGCAGGAACGCCGCGGCCCTGCCGAACTCCTGCGGCGTCCCGTAGCGCCCCAGTGGGATCGACGCCCCGTGGCGGGCCCGGGCCGCCTCCGGATCCCGGGCGAGCGCGTCGAGCTCGCGCACCCGGTCGGTGTCGATCCGGCCGGGCGCCAGCCCCACGACCCGGATGCCGCGCGGGCCCAGGTCCCTGGAGAGCGAGTTGGCGAAGCCGGCCAAGCCCGGGCGCAGCCCGTTGGAGATCGTGAGACCGGGGATCGGCTCGTGCGCCGACGCCGACAGGACGAAGCCGATGACGCCGCCCTCGGTCAGCCCGGCCGCCGCCGCCCGGGCCAGCCGCACCGCGCCGAGGAAGACGGAGTCGAAGGCGGCCTGCCACTGGGCGTCGTCGTTGTCGGCCGCCGAGCCCGGTGGCGGGCCGCCGACGCTGATGAGGATGCCGTCGAAGCGGCCGAAGCGCTCGCGCGCGAGGGCGATCAACCGCTCCGCGGTGGCGGGGTCCGCGTTGTCGGCGGCGACGCCGACGGCGCCCGGGCCGAGCTCCCGCGCCGCCGCCTCGGCGGCCTCGCCGTCCCGGCCGGAGATGATCACACGGGCGCCGTCGGCGGCCAGTTCGCGGGCGGTGGCCAGGCCCAGTCCCCGGCTTGCGCCGGTCAGCACGTACACCCGGTCCTTGAGTCCAAGATCCATGCGCTCAGTCTGCCGTGCCCCCGCCGGAGAGGAGAAGTGCCGTGCCCACCAGGCCGATGTGGCTGAACGCCTGCGGGAAGTTGCCGAGCTGCCGCCCGGCCACGGGGTCGTACTCCTCGGACAGCAGGCCCACGTCGTTGCACACCCCGAGCACCTGCTCGAACAGCTCGCGGGCCTCCTTGGTGCGGCCGGTCAGGTGGAGCGCGTCGGCGAGCCAGAACGAGCAGACGGTGAAGGCGCCCTCGCCGGCGGGCAGCCCGTCCACGGGCGGGCCCTCGCCGCTGTAACGGCGGACGAACCCGCCGTGGGCCAGCTCCCGGCGCACCGCGTCGACCGTGCCGACGACGCGCGGGTCGTCCGGCGGCAGGAAGCCGACGCGGGGGATGAGGAGGGTGGCCGCGTCCAGTTCGTGCGAGCCGTAGGACTGGGTGAAGGTGCCGCGCTCGGCGTCGTAGCCCCACTCGCACACCTCGCGGTGGACCTCGTCGCGCATCGTGCGCCAGCCCTCGCGGTCGCCCTCCAGGCCGGGGTCGGCCTCCAGGGCGCGTACGGCCCGGTCGGCGGCGACCCAGGCCATGACCTTGGAGTGCACGAAGTGCCGGCGGGGCCCGCGGACCTCCCACAGGCCCTCGTCGGGCTCGCGCCAGCGGGCCTGCAGGAACGTCAGGAAGCAGCGCTGGACGTTCCACGCGTGCGGCTTGCCGCTCAGCCCGCCCCGGCGGGCGGCGTGCAGGGAGTCGATGACCTCGCCGTAGATGTCGAGCTGCAGCTGGGAGGCGGCGTTGTTGCCGACGCGGACGGGGAGGGACCGCTCGTACCCCGGCAGCCAGGCCAGGTCCGTCTCCGGCAGCCGGCGTTCGCCCGCGAGGCCGTACATGATCTGCAGGTCGGCGGGGTCGCCGGCGACCGCGCGCAGCAGCCAGTCGCGCCATGCGGCGGCCTCGTCCTCGTAGCCGAGGGAGAGCAGGGCGTTCAGGGTGAGGGTGGAGTCGCGCAGCCAGCAGTAGCGGTAGTCCCAGTTGCGCACGCCCCCGATCTCCTCGGGCAGGGAGGTGGTGGGCGCGGCGACGATACCGCCGGTGGGGGCGTAGGTGAGGGCCTTGAGCGTGATCAGCGAGCGGACGACCGCCTCCCGGTACGGCCCGCGGTAGCGGCAGCGGCCCGCCCACTCGCGCCAGTCCTCCAGGCTGTGGCGCAGTGCCTCGTGCGGGTCGACGAGGGCGGGCCGGGGCTCGTGGGAGGGGTGCCAGGTCAGGACGAAGGCGACCTTCTCGCCCGCCTCGACGGTGAATTCGGAGCGGGTGCTGAAGTCACGGCCGTACGTGGGGACCTCCGGTTCGCTGCGCAGCCAGACCGAGTCGGGCCCGGCGACGGCGACGCGGTGGCCGTCGGTGCGGCGTATCCAGGGCACGACGTGGCCGTAGTCGAAGCGCAGCCGCAGCACGCTCAGCATGTCGACGCTGCCGCTGACGCCCTCGACGATGCGCACGAGGTCGGGGGCCCGGTCGCGCTGCGGCATGAAGTCGGTGACCTTGACGGCGCCGGTGTCCGTCTCCCACGTCGAGTCCAGGACGAGGGAGTCCTCGCGGTAGGCGCGCCGGGTGCAGGCGGCCGCCCCGGTGGGGGCCAGGCGCCAGTGGCCGTTGTCGTCGTCGCCCAGGAGCGCGGCGAAGCAGGCGGGTGAGTCGAAGCGGGGCAGGCAGAGCCAGTCGACGGAGCCGTCGCGGCCGACGAGGGCCGCGGTCTGGAGATCGCCGATGAGCGCGTAGTCCTCGATGAGTGCAGCCACGCGAGGCGTCTTCCCTGATCGGCGCGGGCCTACTCCGGCGCGGCGGCCGTCCGGGCGGCGCCGGCGTCCGCCTCTGCGCTCTCCTGTGCGCCGGTGGCGGCCGCCAGGCGGTCGCGGCGCTCCCGGCGCACCAGGACGACCCAGCCGACGGGGACGAACGCGGCGAACAGCCACCACTGCACGGCGTAGGCCATGTGCGGGCCGATGCTGCTGTGGTCGGGGGCGGCGACGGGCTTGGGCTGGCCCTTGCCGGCCGGTTCGGTGAGCTCGACGTAGCCGCCGAGCAGGGGGCGGTGCAACTGGGCCGCGCGCTGCTCGCTGTTGATGAGCATCACCTGGCGGGGCGGCAGGCCCGCGGTGTTCTTGATGCCGCTGGCGGTGGTCTCGTCGGCCTTCAGCCGGCCGGTGACGGTGACCTTGCCGGTCGGTGCGGCGGGGACGTCCGGGAAGCGCGTCAGGTCGCCGTCGGCCGGAACCCAGCCGCGGTTGACGAGCACGGCCCGGCCGTCCTCCAGGACCAGCGGCGTGAGGACGAAGTAGCCCTGGTTGCCGTCGGAGTCCGTGCGCATCCGGACGACGACCTCGCCCTGGGGGTCGTAGGTACCGCTCGCCGTGACGGCGCGCCAGACGGCGTCGTGCGTCACCGTGCGGCCGGGGGCGGTGAGCTCGGTCACGGGGACGGGATCGGCGGACAGGCTCCGGGCGATCTGGTCGTTCCGCGCGACCCGGTGCTCGTGGCGATGCAGCTGCCAGAAGCCCAGCTTGATCATCACCGGGATGAGGGCGAGTCCCACGAGTGTGGTGATCACCCACTGCCGGGACAACAGGAAGCGGTACACGCTTTGACGGTACCTGGTGGGGTTCGCCCCCCGGCCAGCGGGTGGCGTGCGGGAGCTATGCGCCACTTGTCCCGTTTGCGGGTGTCGCCGGGGTCACATGCGAGAGCAGCTGGACGAACGCCGCCTCGTCGATCACGGGCGTTCCGAACGAGCGGGCCTTGGTGGTCTTGGAGGTGGGGGAGTCCGGGTCGTTGGTGACCAGCACGCTGGTGAGCCGGGAGAGGCTGGTGGCCACGTGCAGCCCGGCGTCGACGGCCCGGTCCTCCAGCAGCTCGCGGTCGATGGAGGTGTCGCCGGAGAACGCCACCCGCATGCCCTGCACGAGCTGCTCGCCGGGGACGTACCGGCCGGGGTTGGGGTACGGGCAGGCCGGGCGCTTCCGGCTGGGCCGCCAGGTCGCCGGCCGGTAGGACGCCTGATATCCGACCTGCGCCGAGCGGGCGCCGGCCGACGGCCCGTCGGACCACTCCGTCAGCGGCTGGCAGGCCAGCAGCGGCAGCTGCAGCCCCGCCTCGGCCGCCAGGTGCAGGCTCGGCCGGAACGCCTCGGCGAGCACCCGGGCGTCGTCCAGCGCGTGGTGGGCCCGCTGCTGCACGACGCCGTAGTGCGCGGCCAGCGACTCCAGCTTGTGGTTGGGCAGCGGCAGCCGCAGCTCCTTCGACAGCGCGATGGTGCACAGCCGTTGCCGCACGGGGGCGGCGGACCGCGCCCGGGCGTACTCCCGCGCGATCATCGACCAGTCGAAGGCCGCGTTGTGCGCGACCAGGACCCGCCCGTCGAGCCGCTTGGCGAACTCGTCCGCGATCTCCGGGAACAGCGGCGCACCCGCCAGGACTTCGGAGGTCAGCCCGTGGATCCACACCGGACCCGGATCCCGCTCCGGATTGACCAGCGTGTACCACTGGTCCTCCACCCGGCCGCGGGCGTCGAGCTGATAGACGGCCGCCGACACTATCCGGTCGTCCCGGGCGAGACCGGTGGTCTCGACGTCGACGACCGCGTACCCCTCGGGATACGCGGTCGGCCACGGGCTGGGCGAGGCGGCGGCGGTGCGGTCTTCGAGCATGGTCCAAGAGCTTACGGGCCCCCGCTGACAACGCGGGATCCGGCCGGGGCCCGGGGGCGGGCGGACGGTCCGGATCAGGCCAGCGGCGTCAGGAGGTCGCCGGCCGTGACGCGCTCCGCCTCCTGCCAGGCGTCCACGGCACCGGGGAAGAGCCGGTAGACGGTGCCGGTCGCGTTCTCGGGGCACACGTTCCCCTCGACGAGCGCGAGGAGGACGTGCCGTCCCCGGGCGGCCCGCGCCGCGAGGCCGTCGGCGTTCCCGGCGTTCCCGCCGGTCCCGGCCGGCTCCCGGGCCTCGGGCGTCCCCAGCGTCCGCAACCGCGCCGCGAAGGAGGGCACGTCCTCTCCTTCGCGGCGCCGGTAGCGCCACAGCTCGCCGGGGGTCCCCGGTGCCGGGGCCCGGCGGACGACGGCCGTCTCGTCGGCGCGCGCCGCCGCGTGCCAGCAGGCGAGGTCCCACACGGTGGTGCGGGCGCCGCCCTCGAAGTACGCCCACAGGTCGCGGCCGAGCGAGCCCAGGCCCACGCCGTGCCGCCTCGCGTCGTGGAAGCCGATCTCACCCGGAAGGTGGACATCGGTCCACACCGCGCGCCCGTCGGCGAGGTCGACGAGCATCGGCACGCACACGCGCGACGGCCCGGCGAGGTCGAACCGCTGCCGCACGCTCCCCGCGTCGTACGACGCGTCGCGCACCCCGAGGGCGGGCAGGGCCATGAAGCCCGCGAAGGCGTCCGGCAGCTCGTCGAAGGGGATGTCGTTGAAGCTGAAGACGACCGGCACGGCGAAGCGCGCACCACCGGACCTCAGTGCGGCGAGGTCGAGGTCGACGTACTCGGTCGCACCGCCGGGAGCGGGCGCGGAGGTGAGGTCGCCGGAGTGCACGGCGGCGTCGCCGTGGCGCAGCCCGGTGTAGTCGCACACGCCGGTCACGTTCCAGTCGTCGTCGAAGAACACCACCGACAGGTCGAGGTCCACGCGCATGCCCTCGGGCTGCGTCCAGTGCAGGAAGAGGCGCACCGTCCCGCCCTGCGGCAGCGGCAGCTCGCTGCCGCGCTGCACGGCGACCAGGGACGCCGAGAACGCCCGCTCCGCGAACGGCGCCGCGAGCGAGACCAGGTCCGCATCGAGCACGGCGAGCTCGTAGCGCGGCGCCCGGCCCAGCCGCCGCAGCAGCTCGGCCTCCAGCAGCGCACGCACCCGGGCGACGAGCGGCTTTGCGAGCGGCGCCCGCGCGTCGTCGGCGGGGTGGGCGTGCAGGACCCGGCCCCGGGGGAAGAACACCCGCCGCCGCGCCGGCACGTGCCGTCCGCGCAGCGCACCCCACGCCCCCAGCAGCGGCCCGGGCCCCACCCGGGGCAGGGCGTGCTCCAGCGCCCCGGCCAGCGCGGGCGCCGGCTCCTCGCCCCCGTACGCGCGCAACAGCTGGTCCAGCCGCCGCACCAGCTCCCCGGGCCGCTGCCGCAGCAACGCCACGGCCGCCCCAAGGTCACCGGCGCGCAGCGCCGCCTCGACGCGGCCCGCCCACGTACGGGCGACGAGGCGGCCGCCGCGCACCGACACGGCCTGCGGGTACGCCGCCGCCGTGCGCCGCAGGGCCTCGCCCAGCGCCCCCGGCGCGGCCGCATCCGTGCCGCGCAGCGCCGCGAAGGCCAGCGCCGCATGCGGATGCCGCGCGTGCTGCTCGAACGGATGCAGGATCTCCGCCGCGCGCTTCCACGCCGCCGGGTGCCGCCGCAGGTCCTCGACCAGCACGGACACCTCGAACCCGTCGAGCACGGAGAGCAGTTCGCGCCGTAGGGCGCGCGGCACGCTGCGCAGGCGCGGCACGGTCGGCAGGTCCGCCTCGCCGCCGGACCACACGCACAGCAGCCGCAGCACGTCCGTGGCCGTCGTCAGCAACTGCGGCAGCCGCTCCCGCACGGCCGCGGCAGCGGCAGGGCCGCCGTCGCGCAGCACGGTGCCCAGCACCAGCGCCTTGGTCGCGCGCACCGGCACCTCGGCGGGCAGCCAGCCGAGCCCGCCCGGCACGGCGTGCGCCAGCAGCACCGTGAGGTCCTCGCGGTCCTGCGGAGAGAGCGGGGTGGGCCGCGCCAGCAGACCGGCCAGCTCGGCACCGGCGTCCTGCGTGCGCGAGGCGCCGAGGACGAGCAGCCGCAGCGGCCCGCCGGGCAGGCTGCGCTCCTCGGCGCCGGCCGGCCGCGCGGGACGCAGGAACGGGTCCGACCGGTCGATGCGGCGGTGGCACAGCGGGCAGCCCGCGTAGTCCGCGCCGTCCCAGCAGGAGCGGCACACCAGATGGGCGCACGGCGAGACGGGGTGCACGACGCCGTGCGTGCCGCACAGCACGCACGGCTGCTCCGGATGCTGCAGCAGCAGGGCGAACACGCGGTCCACGTACAGCGCGAACGCGTCCTCGGGAACGGAGTGCGGGAAGCCGCGGAACAGCGGCATGTGCGTGCGGTCCGCTCCCAGCTGTGCGTCGATCGCCCGCAGCAGCCCGCGCCCGGAATCGGCGAGGGCCTCCGCCCCCGCGGCCGCCAGCGCGGTGCGCAACGGCTCGGTCAGCGCGTGCCCGCGGTCGAGCAACTCCGCATCCAGGGCGGCGAGTCCGGCCGCCACCTGGGGGTCGAGGACCCCGGAGGGCGGGGCGGACGGCTCGTGGTCGACGTAGACCGTCCGGGCGCGGCGGAGCAGCACGGAGTGCAGTGTGGACACGGCGGATTCCCCCTGAGGAAAAGCGAGCGGGGGCGGAGAGTGGGCGCGCTGGATTCATGGGAGAACGAGAAGGAAGCACACCGCGGAGCCGCCCCCGCACCGCGATTCTAGGGAGCGGGCATCCGGGCAGGCCACGGGTTTTCCGGGCCGTCCACAGGGCCTGGGTGCCACCGCCACCGAACTCGGGGTAACGCTCTTCGGTACCCGGGGGTAACAACCCCTAGCGGCACCCCCGTCGACGCCCTTATGGTGCGGCCATGCCGCACCTTCCCGATGTCGTGTTGTGGTCAGTCCCCGCCTTCGTCCTGCTCACCGCAGTGGAGATGGTCAGCTACCGGCTGCGCCCCGACGACCATGCCGAGGGCTACGCGGCCAAGGACGCCGCCACCAGCATCGGCATGGGCCTGGGAAGCCTGGTCTTCGACGCCCTCTGGAAGATCCCCATCGTCGCGGTCTACACCGCCCTGTACGAGCTGACGCCGCTGCGCGTGCCTGTCCTGTGGTGGACGCTCCCGCTGATGCTCCTCGCGCAGGACTTCTTCTACTACTGGTCGCACCGCGGCCACCACGTCGTGCGCATCCTGTGGGCCTGCCACGTGGTGCACCACTCCAGCCGCAAGTTCAACTTCACCACCGCGCTGCGCCAGCCGTGGACGTCGCTCACGGTCTGGCCGTTCTACGTTCCGATGGTCGCGGCCGGCGTGCACCCGGCGGCGGTGGCGTTCTGCTCGTCGGTCAACCTCGTCTACCAGTTCTGGGTGCACACCGAGCGGGTCGGCAGGCTGCCGCGGCCGGTGGAGTACGTCCTGAACACCCCCTCGCACCACCGCGTCCACCACGCCTCGCAGGGCGGCTACCTGGACCGCAACTTCGGCGGCATCCTCATCGTCTGGGACCGGCTGTTCGGCTCGTTCGTCGCCGAGCGGGAACGCCCCGTCTACGGCCTGACGAAGAACATCGACACCTACAACCCGCTGCGCGTCGCCACCCACGAGTACGCGGCCATCGGCCGCGACCTCAGGGCGGCACACACCTGGCGGGAGCGGGCCGGGCGGGTCTTTTGCGGTCCGGGCTGGAAGCCGCAGCCCCCCAAGCCCCCGGAGCAGCCGGCGGGCGGAGCGGCCGGGAGCGCGGCGGGTCTCCCGGAGCGGGTCGCGTGAGAACGGCTCGCGCGGCACGCCCCGCCCGGGCGGCGCTCGTGGCGTTCGCCGCGGCCGCGGCGGCCCACCTGGCCGCCCTCCTCGTGGACGTCCCGCTGCTCGCCCACGCCACCAAGCCCGCCCTGATGCCGCTGCTGGCGGCGTACGTCCTCGCCCGCGGAGGCCCGCGGCTGCTGGCCGCGGCGCTGCTGTTCGGCTGCGGCGGCGACACCGCGCTCCAGGCCGGCGGGGACGTCGTCTTCCTGCTGGGCATGGGCTCGTTCGCGGCCGGCCACGTCTGCTACCTGCTGCTCTTCGCCCGCCACGGCGGCGCGGGTGCGGCCCGTACGTACCGGCTCGCCGCCGGGTACGCCGTCGTCTGGCTGGTCACGGTCGCCCTGCTGTGGCCCGGACTGGAGCCGGGGCTGCGGGTGCCCGTCGTCCTCTACAGCGCGCTGCTGACGGCGATGGCGCTGGGCGCGACGCGGACGGCGGCGTGGCGGGCGGTGGCGGGCGGGGTGCTGTTCCTGCTGTCGGACACGCTCATCGCCAGCGGGCTCGCCGGGTGGCCGCAGGCCCCCGCCCCCCAGCTGTGGATCATGCTGACGTACCTGGTCGCCCAGAGCCTGCTGGTCTTCGGAGTGCTCGGGTGCGACGGTGGAGTGGGAGGGACCGGGCAGCAGCCACCCGGCCCCTCCACGGGCCGGCGACCGGGTCAGTCCTGGACCGCCGCCAGGGCGTCGACGATGCCGTAGCCGTAGAAGCTGTTCACGTGCTTGGTGCCGGTGCAGGCGGCCTTCCAGCTACCCTTCCCGTCCGGGTCGTACGCCGCCGTGGGGCAGCCCGGGTTCTTCGCCTGCGCCTTGAGGAGCCACTGGATCTCCTGCGGGCTGGACTTCGGGTGGGCGCTCTTCAGCAGCGCCGCCACGCCCGCCACGTGCGGGCCGGCCATCGAGGTGCCCTGCAGGTAGGCCCAGTCGCCGCCCGGCATGGTGGACAGGATGCGGCCGTCCTTGGCCGGCAGCTCCGGCACCTGGTAGGTGTCGCCGCCGGGGGCCGCGACGTCGATCGCGTCCTTGCCGTAGTTGGAGTAGAACGACTTCTGGGAGTTCACGCCGGTGGCCGCGACGGTGACGACGCCGGGCAGCTGCGCCGGCACGTCCAGGCACTTCTTCGGGTCCACCTTCCGCGGCCCGGGGGTGCTGTCGTTCGGGCTGGAGGCGTCGGTGATCTCCTTGGCCGCCAGGTCGAAGTTGGAGTTGCCCGCGGAGGCGACGTTGACGACGCCCTTGTCCTGGGCGTACTTCGAGGCCCGGCCGACCGCGTCGGCTATCGCCTTCTGGTCGGCGTTGTCCGGGCAGTTGAACATCCACGGGTCGACGTAATAGCTGTTGTTCGTCACCGAGGCGCCGTGGTCGGCGGCGAAGACGAAGGCGCAGACCACGCTCTCCGCGTAGAAGAAGCTGTCCTTCGGCGTGCTCACCTTGATGCCGGAGACCTTCACGCCCGGGGCGACACCGGCCACGCCGACGCCGTTGCGGGCCGCGGCTATGGAACCGGCCACGTGCGTGCCGTGGTAGTCCTCGGCCGGGTCGAACGGCCGCCAGGCGCCGGGGGTGGTGTCGGCCTTGCCGGAGACGCAGCTGGCGGACTGGCCCGCGGCGAAGTTCGGGGCGAGGTCGGGGTGGGTGTCGTCCACGCCGGTGTCGATGACGGCGACAGTGACGTTTCTGCTGCCCGGGTTGACCTTCGCGGCCTTGTCGGCGCCGATGGCACCGATGTCCCACTGCAGGCCCTCCAGCGGCTCCTTGCCGGTGCCGGCCGAGGCGGCCAGGGAACGTGCGCCCTCCTTGGACAGCTTCAGCCTCTCCGGCTTGCCGTAGTCGGTCGTCGCCGCGGACTTCAGCGGGGCGGTGCGGGTGGCACCCGCCGACTCCACGCCGGGCACCGCCCGCAGGGTCTTCGCGAACTCGGGGTTCTGCGCGTGCGCGACGATCACGCCGATCTTGTCGTAGGAGACCACGACGGTGCCACCGGCCTGCTTGACGGCCTTCTTCACCTTGGCCAGCGTGGCGCGGTCGGTGCGCGTGTTCACCACGTACGACAGCTGCGGGCCGTCCGTCGTCACGGCGGCCCTCGGGGCGGCGCCGTCCTGGCCGGCGGCCGAGGCGGCGCCGGGGAGGAAGCCGAGAGAAGCGGTGAGGGCCAGTCCGACGGGGGCCGCCAGCAGGGCGTGCCGCCGTCTGGAACGCAGACGATCCATGGGTCCTCCACATCATCCGGAAATCGGCCCGTGCGCACAGGTGTGCGTGGGCGCGTGCATGACGAGTGAAGCTATCGCCGATCATGGCGCCGGGCAATGAATTCCCCCAGAAACGAAGGGGAGTACGGCACTGTTGTCCCTGACGACGCCCCGTCAGCCGGGGCGGCGGGACGGCGCACCCGGCCCGCGCAGCGCCTCGATGCTCAGCGGCGGCAGCACCACCCGCGGTCCGTACCAGCGGACCGCCGCGCACATGACCGCAGGCCGGCCCGGGGACACGGCCGGCAGCGGAGCCGTCAACCTGACGCTCCCGAAGGGGCGACGGCCGGGGGACGGCGGCGGAGAAGCCGGGGCAGTGCTCACACCAGGCTCAACGAGGCCGTGCCCGGGCGGTTTTGCCGGCCGCGGCCACCGCTGCGACATTCGGTGAACCGACCCCTGTCGCATACTGCGGTGTCGCTCTACGATGCGTGATCCGAGTCACAGGCTTGGTTCGCGCCCCCGCATTCACTTGTCAGGAGAGACCGTGGACTCAGAAGAGGCCGTGGGAACGACACCGTCCACAGCCGAGGGGCCCGACGAGCCCGTCCGCCCCGCCATCCCCGCTCAGCCCGGCAGCTTCACCGACATGCAGACGAGCACGGAATTCGGCGAACTGCGCCGCGCGCACCGTTCCTTCGCCTTCCCGCTCACCCTCGCCTTCGTCAGCTGGTACCTGCTCTACGTCCTGCTCTCCAACTACGCCGGCTCCTTCATGGACACCATCGTCGTCGGCAACATCAACATCGCCCTGGTGTTCGGCCTCGCGCAGTTCCTCACCACCTTCCTGATCGCCTGGTGGTACGCCAAGCACGCCGAGGCCAGGATCGACCCGAAGGCCGAGGCCCTCAAGGCCCGTATGGAGGCAGGGGAATGAGCCCGAGCACCGTCCTGGCGGGCGCCACCGCCCACCCGCTGGCCGCCGGAGGCGCCGGTGAGCACCGCACCCTGATCATCACCCTCTTCTCCGTCTTCGTCGCCATCACCCTCGGCATCACCGTCTGGGCCGGCCGGCAGACCAAGGACGCCACCGACTTCTACGCCGGCGGCCGCTCCTTCACCGGCTTCCAGAACGGCCTGGCGATCTCCGGCGACTACATGTCCGCCGCCTCCTTCCTCGGCATCGCCGGCGCCATCTCGCTCTTCGGCTACGACGGATTCCTCTACTCCATCGGATTCCTCGTCGCCTGGCTGGTCGCCCTGCTGCTCGTCGCCGAGCCGCTGCGCAACTCCGGCCGCTTCACCATGGCCGACGTGCTCGCCTACCGCCTCAAGCAGCGGCCCGTGCGCACCGCCGCCGGCACCTCCACGATCGTCGTATCGATCTTCTACCTGCTCGCCCAGATGGTCGGCGCGGGCGCCCTGGTGGCCCTGCTCCTCGGCGCCACCGGCGAGGGCTCACGGCGCTGGATCATCGTCCTCGTGGGCCTGGTGATGGTCCTCTACGTGACCATCGGCGGCATGAAGGGCACCACCTGGGTGCAGATCGTCAAGGCCGTCCTGCTCATCGCGGGCACCCTGCTGATCACCGTCCTGGTGCTCAACAAGTTCCACTGGAACCTCTCCACCCTGCTCGGGCGCGCCGCCGAGGAGAGCGGCAAGGGCCGCGCCTTCCTGGAGCCGGGCCTCCAGTACGGCAAGGACGGGACCTCCAAGCTCAACTTCATCTCGCTCGGCCTCGCACTCGTCCTCGGCACCGCCGGGCTCCCGCACATCCTCATCCGCTTCTACACCGTGCCCACCGCCCGGGCCGCCCGGAAGTCGGTGAACTGGGCCATCGGCATCATCGGCGCCTTCTACCTGATGACCATCGCGCTCGGCTTCGGCGCCGCGGCCCTGGTCGGCCCGAAGGCGATCACCGCCTCGAACGAGTCCGGCAACACGGCCGCACCGCTGCTCGCCCAGGAGGTCGGCGGCGGCGCCGGCTCCACCGGCGGCGCGATCCTGCTCGCCGTGATCTCCGCGGTCGCCTTCGCCACCATCCTGGCCGTCGTCGCGGGCCTGACCCTCGCCTCCTCCGCCTCCTTCGCCCACGACCTGTGGGCCAACGTCATCCGCAAGGGGAGGACCAGCGAGAAGGAGGAGATCCTCACCGCCAAGTGCGCCGCCGTCGTCATCGGTGCGATCTCCATCGCGCTGGGCATCTTCGCCCACCGGCTCAACGCCGCCGCCCTGGTCGCCCTCGCCTTCGCCGTCGCCGCCTCGGCCAACCTGCCGACGATCCTCTACAGCCTCTTCTGGAAGCGCTTCACCACCCGCGGCGCCCTGTGGTCGATCTACGGCGGACTGATCTCCTCGGTCACCCTCGTGATCATCTCCCCGGTCGTCTCCGGCAACCCGAAGGCGCTCTTCCCGGGCCTGAGCTTCGACTACTTCCCGCTCGGCAACCCGGGCCTGGTCTCCATCCCGCTCGGCTTCCTGCTCGGCTGGGCCGGGTCCCTGCTCTCCAAGGAGGCCCCGGACGAGCAGAAGTACGCCGAACTCGAAGTCCGCGCCCTCACCGGCTACGGAGCGCACTGACGCCCGTACGGCCCCTCCCGCGGACGATCGCGTACGCTGCGACGAGCGAAGTACGTCTTCAGTCCGCGGGAGGGGCCACACCGTGCTCACCGACACCTACGGCCGCGTCGCCACGGACCTGCGCGTCTCCCTGACCGACCGCTGCAACCTCCGCTGCACCTACTGCATGCCGGAGGAGGGCCTGCAGTGGCTCGCCAAGCCGGACCTGCTCACCGACGACGAGATCGTCCGCCTCGTGCGCGTGGCCGTCACCCGGCTCGGCGTCACCGAGGTCCGCTTCACCGGCGGTGAGCCCCTGCTGCGCCCGGGCCTCGTCGGCATCGTCGAGCGCTGCGCGGCCCTCGCCCCCCGCCCCCGGCTGTCGCTGACCACCAACGGCATAGGGCTGGCCCGCACCGCCCGGGCCCTGAAGGACGCCGGCCTGGACCGCGTCAACGTCTCCCTCGACACCCTGCGCCCCGACGTCTTCGCCGCCCTGACCCGCCGCAAGCGCCACCAGGACGTCCTGGACGGCCTGGCCGCCGCCCGCGCCGCCGGGCTCACCCCCGTCAAGGTCAACGCCGTGCTGATGCCCGGCCACAACGACGACGAGGCACCCGACCTGCTCGCCTGGGCCGTGGAGAACGACTACGAACTGCGCTTCATCGAGCAGATGCCGCTGGACGCCCAGCACGGCTGGCAGCGCGACGGCATGATCACCGCCGAGGCGATCCTGGCGAGCCTGCGCACCCGCTTCACCCTCACCCCCGAGCGGGACGACGAGCGCGGCTCCGCCCCCGCCGAGCGGTGGCTCGTCGACGGCGGCCCGGCCCGCGTCGGCGTCATCGGCTCGGTGACCCGGCCCTTCTGCGCCGCCTGCGACCGCACCCGGCTCACCGCCGACGGGCAGATACGCACCTGCCTGTTCGCCACCGAGGAGAGCGACCTGCGCGGGGCACTGCGCTCCGGGGCCCAGGACGCGGAGATCGCCCGGCTGTGGCAGCAGGCCATGCGGGGCAAGAAGGCGGGGTCGGGCCTCGACGACCCGTCGTTCCTGCAGCCCGCCCGCCCCATGTCGGCGATCGGCGGCTGAGAGCCGGGCGACGGGTCGGTTTCCGGAGGAGCCGGGCGGTTTCCGGAGGGGCCGGACGGGCCCGTCAGGTTCCGGACGGGCCGGTCAATTCCCGGAGGCCGACGCCTCCCACTCCTCCAGCGTCACCACGTCCTTGAGGAAGCCGCGCAGACCGAGGAAGTTGGACAGGTGTTCGCGGTGCTCGTCGCAGGCGAGCCAGGTCTTGCGGCGCTCGGGGGTGTGCAGCTTCGGGTTGTTCCACGCCAGCACCCACACCGCGGCGGCGCGGCAGCCCTTGGCGGAGCAGATCACGGCATTCTCGGGGGAGTTCACTCCCCAGACTCTACGGCCACCCGGGACCCGGGCCCGCGGACACGGCGACGCCGGGCAGCCACGGGGGGAGCCGCCCGGCGTCGGTCTGTCGCTCCGACGGGGGATGCGGAGCGCCTACGAAGTATGTCACGGGGTGCCCGGCGCGGGGCACCGAACCAGATGATTGATCTGAGGTTTTCTTGAGCTTGTCACACCGTTCCCCGGCTGCCCGCGCGGAACCGGAGGATCAGTCGTGGTCGCGCTCTTGATCGCGCCGAGGGGGCCGGCCGGCTTCCGGGACGGGTTCCGCGACGCCCCCCGCCGGGCCGGTGGTCAGCATGGGACGGGTCGGCGCCGGCACGAACGTACCCGGCAGTGAAGGGGCGTTCTCCCGGCCCGCGTTGGCGATGACGACGGCCACGTAGGGCAGCAGCGCACCCAGGACCAGCGTGCCGATCGCCACGTAGCGCTCGATGTTCCACAGGATCACGGTCAGCACCACGGAGAGCGTGCGGATCCCCATCGAGATGACGTAGCGGCGCTGGCGCCCGCGCACGTCCTCCGCCAGGCCCTGACGGGCCCCGGTGATCCGGAAGACCTCCGTGCCACCCAGCTTCCGCATCACGTTCCACCACCCGACTGCCGCGCCGACGCCCCTCGGGCCCGTACGCAGTCAACGTTACGCCGCACCCTCGCCGGGTACGAGACCGGGGCGCTCCGCCCTGGCTCGCGGGCAGGCGCCCGACGTGCGCATACGGCGTACGGCCCGGTCCGACGTGCGCCGTAGTGGGCACGGCCCCAGAATGGCGGAGCACGCCACATCGCTCCGTAGGAGGAGGCGGCATGAACTGGTTGTGGGCAATCGTCGTCGGCCTGGTGCTGGGCCTGATCGCCAAGGCCATCCTGCCGGGCAAGCAACAGGTCCCGCTCTGGCTCACGATCATCCTCGGCATGCTCGGCGCCCTGCTCGGCAACTGGGTGGCCTCGTTGCTGGGCGTCGAGCACACCAAGGGCATCGACTGGATCCGCCACCTGCTGCAGCTGGCGGGCGCGGTGATCCTCGTCGCGATCGGTGACCGGCTGTGGGTCGGAGCCAGGGGGAACAAGCACAGGGCCACCTGAGCGGTCGCGAAAAAGAGGCGGCCGGTGCGCCATGTGCGCACCGGCCGCCTCGGGGAGCAGCGGATCCGTTACAGACCGCGCAGCTCGGCGATCTTGCGGCCGGCCTTGAGGTAGACCCCGGTCACCTCGCGCCCGGCCAGCAGCTCCCGCGCCACCTCGCCCAGCGGGCGGATCGCGTCGGCCTCGGGCAGCACCACGGCGTCCTGGCCGTCGGCGCCCTGGAAGACCAGGCGCAGGCCGTTCTGCTTGGCGACCCGGCGGGCGGCGGAGGCGCTCGGCTGGAAGCCCAGCACCTTGCTCAGCACGGCCGTGGCCGGCTCCTCGCCGTGCTCGGCCAGGTCCACCACCGGGGTCTCCACGTCGGTGAAGGACTTCTTCGAGAACTGCGCGACGAAGCCCGCGCGCGCCGCCATCGCCGCCTCCACGCCGTACAGCGCGGCCACGACCTCACCCGCGAGGACCTTCTTGAGGTCCATCGGGTGCAGCGACTTCTCCTCGATGCGGGCCAGGACCAGCGCGACCTCCGCGTCCGTCCACTCCGTCCACGCCTTGAGGTAGGGCTCCATCAGCCGGTCCGGCACCGACATGATCTTGCCGAAGACGTCGTCGGCGGGCGCGGACAGGCCCACGTAGTTGCCCTTGGACTTGGACATCTTCGCGCCCGTGCCGTCGGTGCCCTCGATCAGCGGCATGGTGACGACCAGCTGCGGCTTCTGGCCGTGCACCTCCATGAGCTTGCGGCCCATCTGCAGGTTCAGCAGCTGGTCCGCGCCGCCCAGCTCCACGTCGCAGTTCAGCGCCACGGAGTCCAGGGCCTGCGCGATGGGGTAGAGCATCTCCGTCATCGTCAGGCCGGAACCGGCCGCCAGACGGTTGCGGAAGTCCTCGCGCTGCAGCAGCTGCGAGACCGGCACCTGCGCGAGCACGCCCAGCAGCTCCGGGAAGGTGTAGCCGGCCAGCCACTCGCTGTTCTGGACGAAGCGGACCTTCTCGAAGTCGAAGAACGGCCGGACCTGCTGGCGGTAGCCCGCGAGGTTGGCGGCGATGTCCTCGTCCGTCAGCGGCGGACGCTCGGCCGTGCGGCCCGTCGGGTCGCCGATCTTGGCCGTGAAGTCACCGATCAGCAGGGTGACGTCGTGGCCCATGCGCTGGAAGCGGCTGAGGATGATCATCGGGACGGCGTGTCCGAGGTGCACGTCCGCGGCCGTCGGGTCGATGCCCAGCTTGAGGTGCAGGCCCTTGCCCTCGGCACTGCGTGCCTCGATGCGCTCGGCCAGCTTGGTCACCGCGGGCAGCACCTCGACCGTGCGCGCGGCGATGAGCTCGGCCTGCTCCTTCGCCGACAGGTCCGTCAGGTCCAGATAGCGCCGCGCCTTGGTCTCCGTGAGCAGCTGCTCCACGGTCGATTCGGTGGAGAGGTCCTGCGCCAGCAGTGCGCTGGCGCGCGCGACGGAGTCGCCGAGGCGTGTCATCGTGACGTTCCTGTGGTGGTTGTCGGACAGCGGACAGACCGAGTCTATTTGCTCGGCGCAACCGATTTCGCGCCGGTCACACGCCCTGGCTGACCGAGCTCATGTTGAAGTCCGGAATCCGCAGGGCCGGCATCGCGGCACGGGTGAAGTAGTCGCCCCACTCGCGCGGCAGCGTCGGCTCGGTGCGCCCCGCCTCGGTGGCCCGCGACAGCAGGCTCACCGGGGACTCGTTGAAGCGGAAGTTGTTGACCTCGCCGACGACCTCCCCCTTCTCGACGAGGTAGACCCCGTCCCGGGTCAGCCCCGTCAGCAGCAGCGACGCGGGATCCACCTCGCGGATGTACCACAGGCAGGTCAGCAGCAGCGCCGGCCCGTCGTGCCCGCTCGCGGCCACCATCTCCGCCAGCGACTGCGTCCCGCCCCCCTCCAGGATCAGGTTGTCCGTGTACGGGGTCACCGGCAGCCCCGTCAGCCCCGCACTGTGCCGCGTGGTGAGCAGGTGCTCCAGCACCCCGTCGCGGATCCAGTGCGTGGCGGCGAGCGGCAGCCCGTTGTCGAAGACCGACGCGTCGTCGCCGGAACTGCCCGTCAGCACGAACGGCGCGCACTCCAGGCCCGCCGCGTGCGGGTCGCTGCGCAGCGACAGCGGCAGCTGCGCGAGCTTCTCCCCGACCCGCGTGCCACCGCCGGCCTTCGAGAAGACCGTGCGGCCCTCGGCCGCGTCCCGGGCCGCCGCCGACCACTGCTGGTAGACCAGCAGATCGGCCACGGCGGTCGGCGGCAGCAGCGTCTCGTACCGCCCGGCGGGCAGCTCGGTCCTCCGCTGCGCCCACACCAGCCGCTGGGCCAGCTCGGCGTCCATCGCCCCCGGGTCCACGTCGGTGAAGTCCCGCGTGGCCCGCCCGGCCCACGCCGAGCGCGTGCGGTCCGGGGTCTTGGCGTTGAGCTCCAGCGTGCCGGTGGGCTGGTCGTGGCGCAGCCGCACCCCGGTGGAGGTGCCCAGGTAGCTGGAGACCACCTCGTGGCGGGCGAAGCCGTACAGCTCCCGCCCGGCGGAGCGGGCCCGCGCGAAGGACTCGCCCAGCGCGGGCGCGAAGGAGTCGAAGACGGCGGAGGAGGTCTCGGCGGGCGCGTCCGTGAAGTGCGGCGACTGCGGCACCCCCGTCACCAGCGGCTGGGCGTCCTCGGCGGGCCCCGCCTCCCGCGCGGCGGCCTCCGCCGCCCGCACCAGCGGCTCCAGCTCGGCGGCGGTCACCGCCGACCGCGACACCACCCCCGAGGCGGTGCCCTCGGAGCCGTCCACGGTCGCGATGACGGTGACGTCCCGGCCGCGGGTGACGCCGTTGGTGGTCAGCGCGTTGCGGGCCCAGCGGAGGTTGGCGGTGGAGTGCTCGCCGGCAATGACGACGCAGCCGTCGGCCCGCGAGAGGGAGAGGGCACGCTCGACGATCTCGTGCGGCTTGTTCGTACGTGGGCTCATCGACCGGCCTCCTGCGTGGTGTCCCGTACGGGGCCTGGTGGTGACCCCGTGTCGACTCGCGTCAGAGCCTACTGAGCGTACGGAGCGGGGGGTGTTCCGGCAGAGGGGGTGCGGGGGCCGTCGGTCACTTCGACGCGGTGACGATTTGGTGCCAGATCGTCACCGCGGCCCCTGCCTGTGCCAGCAGGAAGGCGATCTGCCCG
This sequence comes from Streptomyces cinnamoneus, assembly GCF_014650495.1. GTDB lineage: Bacteria > Actinomycetota > Actinomycetes > Streptomycetales > Streptomycetaceae > Streptomyces > Streptomyces cinnamoneus. The sequence continues at coordinate 199,682 of NZ_BMVB01000011.1, forward strand.
GAAAGGCCGTGCACCTGGTAGACCGATGTGAGCAGGCCGAGGCGCTTCGTCCGGTAGTGCCGTTCCTGCTTGAACGTGTCGGTGTCGACCCACATGCTCGTCAGCGTCAGCACCATGAGCATCAGCACGACGTTCAGGACTTGCAAGCCCAATACCATGCGGCTGATGTCGAGGCTGAACATGGCCACCAAGCTGATGGGGATGAGCCAGGCGACGAAGAGGCTGAAGGCCCGCATCGGGCCGCGTTCCCCGGGCAGTACGCGCCACAACGCCCCCAGGACCAGTCCCGCACCGGCGAAGGAGATCTCCCGTGCCAGGAAAGCTCCTACTGTATCCGGAATTCCTGTGGGCAAGCTGAGTGTGAACGCCCAGTGATGGGCACCGTACGCATTCTCGTACCAGGCGGTGACCATGCTTGGGAGGATTCCGAACATGGACGCCCGGCGTGCAGCGTGCAGGGCATTGTCCCACCAATGGTGTTTCGGCCCCCAGCTCAGGGCGACATCGACCACGGATACGGGGTCGGGTAGGCAGTCACGGTGACATTCGGCGGGCCGCCAGTGGTGCAATGTCTGGAGCTGTGTCTCCAGACTTCTCCTTGTGGTGCCCTCCTCGTGCCCTTGATCGACGAGGTGCAGGCGGTGGAGCAGGGTTCGATAAAGGCGGGCATCTTCCATCAGCTTTGCATGCCCTGAAGGCTTGCTGAGTTCTGCCACGAGGCAATTTGTCTTCGTCTTTCTGTTCACTCGGTTCAATACCGACCGTCTACGCCCTATCAGCACCATTGCGTAAAGGGTGATCATGTTCATGGGCAGCCAGAGGCCGTACACTGCCGCCGAGCTTCCTGCAAACTTGACCCCCCTCAAAGCCACGACGATGGCGAAGATTCCGGTCACCGCGAATAGGCGAACTCCTTTCGGCTCGAGAGGTGTTTCCGGTAGTACGTGTGAGACGTTGTGGAGGAGTGCTACGAGTGCGATTCCCGTCAATACCCATGTATATGCGTATACCCATTGGGGCCCCCTGGCCGCGAAGTCGGCCAGTTGCAGGCCAAGGAGGCTTCTGTGGTCGGCCCCGAGAACCGTAGTTGCCTCTCCCATCCAGTTGGTGCGGTCCCAGAGACGTTCAAATGACTGTGCCCGGAAAAACACCACCATGGCGGCAGCCACAAGGAGTGCGGCCCCGATTGCAGCGATACGGCTGAGAGAATGCCTGGGATCGTCTCTGTTCAAGGAATCATGACGCGCGGGCTCGGCCGGGGCTTCGCCCAACCTTCCTTCTCGTGCAAAACGCCAGGCCCAGGCAGCCATCGCAGTCAGCCACAGCCAGAGCGCGGACACGTCCAACAGGGCCAGCCCGGTAATTCCTGAAGCCGGAGGCGGAGCTGTCGACGTCAGATTCTGCGGAAGGCCGAAGAGGTGAGGGGCGAGAATCACCAGCAGACCGATCGCTGCCGCTGTGCCCGCGCAGGTGGTAACCATCACCTTGCGTACCTTCAGACTCTTGTGATTACCGCCGGATCCTTGATTCCATGAAATCCACGGTTGTGCGAGGAGGACGAGAGTGAAGCCTGATGAAATCCCGATGAGGGCACGCCAACTATTCGCGCGGGGTGTACCGGCAGAGGGGTCCAGCGCCAGCAGCAATGTCAAACCAAGGGCTACACTCAGCCCTGCCCATTTCAAAACCGTGCGGGCCATGACTTTGGAGGCGGCCGTCTCGGAACTGCCGTTGGGCTTTCGGTCGGAGCGGAGGAAGCGCCATGCCGGCCAGGCGATCACAATCGAGGAGCAGGCCCACCAGGAGAGGATGCCCAACGAGCCGATCCAGGTGAATCGGCTGCTCAGCCCGAGGGCGAGATTCTTTGGCGGCACTACATCGACGTGTTCAAGGCTCTGCCCGCTCCATACTCTGATCTCTTTCTCGGTGCTCGATGCTCCGGGGGCGTCGCTGATCTTCAGGCCGTCCGGATCGACCACAATCTTCTCCCACGAGGCTCCGCGCAGAGCATGGGGCGATTGGAAGGCCAACCTCCAGTCCTTGTCCGGTTCGACGGTGACCGTCCACGGGCCCACTTCGAATTCGCCGCGGGAATTGATCAGATTCCATGACTCGTAGGGTGCAGTGACCATGCCTTCCAGCTTGGTCGCTTGAGAAGCGCTGGATCGCCACTCCGGGTGCCATACGTCGGCTGCCTTGTGCGGTGTGTGGTCGCTGTGCAGCAGGCAATGCAGAGCATTTCGATATCTATGGGTGTCCGGGCTGAGTGTCAGGTCGTTGGCGAGCTCCCACTGCGATTCCGGAACCTTGATGTTCGTTACCTGGTGCACCTCGACGAAGTCGGGATTCTGGCGGATGAATCGAATCTTGGAGTCAACATGGACCTTCCGGGGTTGAAGATTCCCGCAGTTCATCGCCTCGACGGCCTGTGCCGGTGCAGGTTGTACCGCCCACCACCCGAGCGTGGCGAAGACGACCGCGATCCACCGCCACGCCCGGAAGATCATGACCGGGGCGGGCAGCCGCTGTAGGGGTCACACACCAGGACGACCTCGTAGGGATCGCCGGCGAACTCCGCGCGGCGCGAGTGGTGGACGCCGGGCAGGAAGCGCCACTGGGAGGGCTTCTTGTGCCTGGTCCCACTCGCCTTCTCCACGCTGGTGCGGAGCGTGCGCGTCTCCATGTCGGTCGTCTCGACCAGGATCTCGTCCGCGGCCAGCGGGAAGTGGCCGTGCAGCAGGCACAGGCCGAAGCGGTCCGCGTTGCCGTGCTTCTCCAGGACGGCGATCAGGTCCTGGACGAATTCCGCGTCCTGCGGTCCGAGGGGTGCGGCCTCCTCGAACCGCGGAAGGTCCGTCCTCGGCTTGATGTCCTCAGTGCTCATGCGCAGCCTCCACGAGGATTACTCACAGTATGGATATTGTGACCGTAAGTGTCCGCATGGAGGCTCGCAACAGGAAGTGAAGCTTTCCGGGGTGACCGCAGAACCCTCAGGCGCCCCCCGCCTCGGCCGTGGTGTTCAGAATGTTGACGCCCCGGAACAGCGCCGACGGGCACCCGTGCGACACCGCCGCGACCTGCCCCGGCTGGGCCTTTCCGCAGTTGAAGGCGCCTCCGAGGACGTAGGTGCCGGGTCCGCCGACCGCCTCCATGGAGCCCCAGAACTCGGGGGTGATCCCCTGGTAGGCAACGTCCCGGAGCTGGCCCGCAAGCCGTCCGTTCTTGATCGCGTATGCCCTCTGCTGCGTGAACTGGAAGTTGTAGCGCTGCATGTCGATCGACCACGAGCGGTCGCCGACCACGTAGATGCCGTCGTCCACGCCCGAGATCAGTTCCTCGGTCGACGGGCCGTCCGGCGCCGGCTGCAGGGAGACGTTCGCCATCCGCTGCACGGGCACGTGCGAGGGCGAGTCGGCGTACGCGCAGCCGTTGGAGCGGCCCAGGCCGGTCAGGCGGGCGATCCGGCGGTCGGTCTGGTAGCCGACGAGCACGCCGTCCCGGACGAGGTCCCAGGACTGGGCGGCCACGCCCTCGTCGTCGAAGCCGACGGTCGCCAGGCCGTGCTCGGCGGTCCGGTCGCCGGTCACGTTCATGATCTTCGAGCCGTACTTCAGCGAACCCAGCAGATCGGGCGTCGCGAACGAGGTGCCCGCGTACGCGGCCTCGTAGCCCAGCGCCCGGTCCAGCTCGGTGGCGTGGCCGATGGACTCATGGATCGTCAGCCACAGGTTGGAGGGGTCCACCACCAGGTCGTACGAGCCCGCCGACACGCTCGGCGCCCGCATCTTCCCGGCCAGCAGCGAGGGGATCTCCGCCAGCTCCGCGTCCCAGTCCCAGGCGCCGTCGGCGCCCGTCAGGTACTCCCAGCCGCGCCCCACCGGCGGGGCGAGGGTGCGCATCGAGTCGAAGCCGCCCGTCGACTCGTCCACCGCGAACGCCGTCAGCTGCGGATGCAGCCGGACGCGCTGCTGTGTGGTCGTCGTCCCCGCCGAGTCCGCGTAGAACTTGTTCTCGTGGACCGTCGTCAGGGACGCGTCCACGTGCGCCACGCCCTCCGCGCCCAGCAGCCGCTCGCTCCACTCGCCGAGCAGCCCCGTCTTCTCGGCGTCCGGCACCGTGAACGGGTCGACGGCGTACGACGACACCCACGTCCGGTCCGCGTGCACCGCCTCCTCGGCCAGCTCCACCCTCTCGTCGGACCCGGCAGCGGCGATCACCTTGGCCGACAGCTTCGCCATCGCCACCGCCTGGGACGCCACCCGGGCAGCGGCGTCCATCGTCAGGTCCACCCCCGAGGCGAACCCCCACGTGCCGCCGTGCACGACCCGGACCGCGTACCCCAGGTCCGTGGCGTCCGACGAACCCGCCGGCCGGGCGTCCCGCAGCCGCCAGGACGCGCTGCGCACCCGCTCGAAGCGGAAGTCCGCGTGCGCGGCCCCCAGGGCCCGCGCCCGGGCGAGGGCCGCGTCGGCCAGTTGGCGCAAGGGCAGCGCCAGGAATGACGGATCGATCTCATGCGGCACGGTCCACTCTCCCTCTCGGTCTGTGTCCGCAGTGAAGCATGCCCTCCCCGGGCGGTCGCCGGACCGTTCCGGACCTGCTTCTGTAGAGATCCAACAGTGACTGCGGGTCGCCCCTGTCGCAGCTCGATTGTCTCTTCGGTGACCACTACCGATACGTTCGGTGTATCCAGCACCACCTAAAACGGAAGGGTGATCCTTTGAGCCGCTCGGTTCTCGTCACCGGAGGAAACCGGGGCATCGGCCTCGCTATCGCCCACGCGTTCGCCGAGGCGGGCGACAAGGTCGCCATCACCTACCGCTCGGGCGAGCCGCCCGCCGGCTTCCTCGCCGTGAAGTGCGACATCACGGACTCGGAGCAGGTCGAGCAGGCGTACAAGGAGATCGAGGAGAAGCACGGCGCGGTCGAGGTGCTGGTGGCCAACGCCGGCGTCACCCGTGACCAGCTGCTGCTGCGCATGTCCGAGGAGGACTTCACCTCGGTGGTGGAGACCAACCTCACCGGCACCTTCCGGGTCGTCAAGCGCGCCTCGAAGGGGATGCTGCGCGCCCGCAAGGGCCGCGTGGTGCTGATCTCCTCGGTCGTCGGCCTGATGGGCTCGCCCGGCCAGGCGAACTACGCCGCCTCCAAGGCCGGCCTCGTCGGCTTCGCCCGTTCGCTCGCCCGCGAGCTGGGCTCCCGCAACATCACCGTCAACGTCGTCGCGCCCGGCTTCGTGGACACCGACATGACCCGCGTGCTCACCGACGAGCAGCGCGCGGGAATCGTCGGCAACGTCCCGCTGGGCCGCTACGCGCAGCCCGAGGAGATCGCCGCCTCGGTCCGCTTCCTCGCCTCCGAGGACGCCGCATACATCACCGGAGCCGTCATTCCTGTCGACGGCGGAATGGGAATGGGTCACTGATCGCCATGAGTGGAATCCTCGCAGGCAAGCGCATCCTCGTCACGGGTGTCCTCACCGAGTCGTCGATCGCCTTCCAGGCGGCCAAGGTCGCCCAGAACGAGGGCGCCGAGGTCATCCTCACCGGCTTCGGCCGGCTCTCGCTCGTCGAGCGCATCGCCAAGCGGCTGCCCAAGCCGGCGCCGGTCATCGAGCTGGACGTGACCAACCAGGAGCACCTCGACGGGCTCGCCGACAAGGTGCGCGAGCACCTGGGCGAGGACGTCCCCCTGGACGGCATCGTGCACTCCATCGCCTTCGGTCCGCAGGGCGCCTTCAACTTCCTGGAGGGCACCTGGGAGGACGTCTCCACGGCCGTCCAGGTCTCGGCGTACTCCTACAAGTCGCTGACCATGGCGCTGCTGCCGCTGATGCGCGAGGGCGGCTCGGTCGTCGGCCTCACCTTCGACGCGCAGATCGCCTGGCCGAAGTACGACTGGATGGGCGTGGCCAAGGCCGCCCTGGAGTCGACCAACCGCTACCTGGCCCGCGACCTCGGCCCCAAGGGCATCCGCTGCAACCTGGTCTCCGCCGGCCCTCTCAAGTCGATGGCCGCCAAGTCCATCCCGGGCTTCGAGGAGCTCGCGGACGTGTGGAACCACCGCGCCCCCATCGGCTGGGACCTGACCGACCCGGAGCCGGCCGGCCGCGGTGTCGTCGGCCTGCTGTCGGACTTCTTCCCCCGCACCACGGGCGAGATCGTGCACGTCGACGGTGGCGTACACATGATGGGCGCCTGACGCCTGACGCCTGACGCCTGACGCCTGACGCCCGGCCCCGCCGCGGCGTCGCGATGCCCGTCCCGGACCCCCGGGGCGGGCATCGCGCGTTTCCCGGGTCGTGCGGTGCGCGGGCCGACCGCACACTGGGGGCAGGGAGGAGGTGCGGGTCATGCGCTCCCCGATATGCCGTACGGCGGCGCTGCTGCTGGCGACCGCCGCTCTCTCCGCCGCGCCGGCGTCCGCCGCCGGGCTCTCCGGCCGCGGGGCGCCCGAGCCGCCGCGCGAAGCCGAGTGCCACACCCGCGTCCACGGCTCCCGCGCCGTCACCGACTGCTTCAACCCCAACGCGACCACCGACCGCGTCCAGCTGCACCTCGTCTGCGCCCGCTGGTGGGACCCGGCCATGGACACCGCCCCCGTCGCCGTCGGGCCGGCCCAGCACGTCTCGCTCACCCAGCGCTGCTGGCTGGAGATACGCCGCGCCTGGGTGACCCATACGCCCGGGTGAGGGCGGCCCGGGCGGTGGTGGGAGACTGTCCCCATGCCCGTGCTGGAAGAGAACCCCAAGAACGGCCAGAAGGCCCTGCTGACCATCCTCGGCGTGATGCTCGGCATCACCGTCGTCATCGCCGTGATCGCCACGATCGCCTCGCCTTGAGCCTGAGCCCGCGCCGTTGAGCGCGCGCCCCTGAGCCCGTGCTCGCTGAGCCCGTGCCCCGGGGTCGCCCCCGCGCAGGGCCGTGGTGGGGTTGTCCCCACCATCCCCTAGGGGGTCAGGGTCAGGGACGAGTGGGTGGGTTACCGGATGGGCGGCGCGGTCCGCTCTCCGTAGGTTCGTAGTACACCGCGACGGCGCGGTGCACCGAAGCCTCGGAGGCGATCCCGATGTCCGCCGGAAAGCAGCTCCAGACCCCCGCCCGCACCCCGGCCGGGCCGCAGACCAGGCTGCCGTGGTGGGCATGGGCGCTGCCCGCGGCCGCGTTCGTGGCGCTGTTCTCCCTGCTGTCGTCGCCCGCCCAGGCGGACGGCAGCACTCAGGCCGGCAGCGGGCCGATGGCGCGGGTGGTGCAGTTCGTGCAGCATTCCGCCGGGCGTCTGGCGCCATGAGCACCCGCATGCGCGGGAGCGCCACCCGCCGGGGTCAAGCCTGCCAACACCCCGCGCCTCGCCGTGCGTTTCATGCGAAGCTGGACGGCATGAGCTCCGACCCGACCCGCAGGATCGTCATCCTCCGGCACGCCAAGGCCGAATGGTCCGACGTGGACGACCACGAGCGGCCCCTCGCGGACCGCGGGCGCAAGGACGCCCCGGTCGCCGGCCGCTGGCTCGCCGGTTCCGGCGTCACCCCCGACCTGGCCCTCTGCTCGACCTCCGCCCGCACCCGGGAGACCTGGAAGCTCGCCGTTCCCGAGCTGCCCGAGCGTCCCCGGACGGTCTACGAGGAGCGGATGTACGAGGCATCCCTCGGCGAGCTGATCGCGCTGGTCAACGAGGTCTCGGACGAGGTGTCCGACCTGGTGCTCATCGGGCACAACCCCGGGATGCACGCCCTGGCCGACGCCCTCGCGGGCGAGTCGGACGGCGATCTGCTGCCCCGGATGAACCGTTCCGGCTTCCCGACGTCCGCCATTGCGGTGCTCACCTTCACCGGCTCCTGGAAGGCCGTGGAGCACGGCGTGGGCAGGCTCGTCGCGTTCTGGGCCCCGCACGCCTGACCGCCGGCGGGGACGGGCGGCCCGTCGGTCCGTCCCCCTCCCGGACACTCGCGGGCGCTCCCGGGCGCTCACTCGTGGGTGTTGGCTGCCTCGACCTCTTCGCGCGTGACGCCCAGCAGGTACAGCACGGTGTCCAGGAACGGCACGTTCACCGCGGTGTGCGCGGCCTCCCGCACCACGGGCTTGGCGTTGAACGCGACGCCCAACCCCGCGGCGTTGAGCATGTCCAGGTCGTTGGCGCCGTCGCCGACCGCCACCGTCTGCGCCAGCGGCACCCCGGCCTCCGCCGCGAACCGGCGCAGCAGCCGGGCCTTGCCCGCCCGGTCCACGATCTCCCCGGTGACCCGGCCGGTCAGCTTCCCGTCGACTATCTCCAGCGTGTTCGCCGACGCGAAGTCCAGCCCCAGCCGCTCCCGCAGATCGTCCGTCACCTGCGTGAAGCCGCCCGAGACCACGCCCACCTGGAAGCCCAGCCGCTTCAGCGTCCTGATCAGGGTCCGGGCGCCCGGCGTCAGCCGCACCTCGGCCCGCACCTTCTCCACCACCGACGCGTCGAGCCCCGCCAGCAGCGCCACCCGCTCGTGCAGCGACGCCTCGAAGTCCAGCTCGCCCCGCATCGCCCGCGCGGTCACCTCGGCCACCTCGGCCTCACAGCCCGCATGGGCCGCGAACAGCTCGATGACCTCGTCCTGGATGAGCGTGGAGTCCACGTCCATCACGACCAGCCGCTGCGCCCGCCGCTGCAGACCGGCCGCCACGACGGCCACGTCCACGCCCAGGGCCGCCGACTCGATGGCCAGTGCCGTGCGCAGCTTCTCCGTCTCCGTGCCCGAGACGGCGAACTCCACCGCCGTCACCGGGTACTTGGCGAGCCGGAAGATGCGGTCGATGTTGCCGCCGGTGTCGGTGATGCACGCGGCGATGGCCGCCGTCGACTCGGCCGTCAGCGGGTGCCCGAGCACCGTGACGTGGGAACGTCCCGTGCCGCGGGGCCGGTTGTCGCCCCGGCCCGAGATGATCTCGGTCTGCAGGTGCATCGAGTCGGCCCAGCTGTGCACGGTGGCCCGCAGCTCGCCCTCGGTCACGGCGCCGCCGGCGGGCGCGGTGACGAGCGCGCACAGCGTGATCCGGCCTCGCGTGACGATCTGCTCGATGTCTATGACGTCCACGGCGTAGGCGGCGAGGGTGTCGAAGAGCCCGGCGGTGATGCCCGGCCGGTCCTTCCCGAAGATCTTGACGAGGAGGGTCGGGACATCGTCGCCGGTGGCAGCGGTGACAGGCGGGGTCTGCGATGCGCTCATGGTGGTCCTACGGTAGCGGTCCCCGCGCCCCGTCCGTACATGTGTCCTGGGCAACCACCTACCGCCGGCCCCCCGGCGCGGGCGGTGGTTCGTCCGGCGGCGGCACCGGCGAGGAGCCGTAGCGGTACCCGGAGGGCCCCCGTGGCCGCCGCGGCGGCGGCACCGGGCCACGGCTCGTCTGCGTGGGTGCGCTGAAGGGGTCGCCCCCGGCCGGCCCCGCCGCTCCCGGCGGCCGCAGATACGGATTGGTCTCCTCGTGCGCGGCCCGGTAACCCGGCGACGGACGGTACGGCCCGGGCAGGTACGCCAGATCCGGGTACGTTCGTCCATCCGGGCGTACCCCTCGTGCGGAGGGCGACGCCCGCCGCCCGGCCGCCCCCGTCGCACACGCCAGCAGCGCCCCGGCCGCTCCCGCCCCGAACCCCCACACCGCGCCCAGCGCCGCCGCCCCCGGCACGCTGCCGCCCAGCTGCAGCCCCGCCCCCACCGCGTCGACGCCCAGCACGGACAGGCTCGCGCCCACCTCCACCCGCGTCGCCAGCGCCAGCAGCGGCAGGGCCACCGCCCCGGCCAATCCCAGCCATAGCCCGCACCGCCCGGCGAACGCCACCGGTCCCCCCCCGCCCCGGGGCGTCCGGGCCGCCGCGAGCACCCCGGCGGTCAGCATCAGCAGGGCACACGCCAGGGACAGCAGCCACACCAGTGGTTCCAGCTCGGCCAGCCGCGCCACCGTCACCGACTGCTCGGTGTCGGCGCGCAGCAGGGTGTCGAGCGGATGGGGCAGCACCTGCAGCAGTGATCCGCTCGCCGTACCCCGCAGCGGCACGAACAGCCCCAGCGGCACCCCGAGCCACACTCCGTTCGGTGCCCCGAGCAGGGCCGCGCCCAGCACCCGCCGCGGATGGCCGTCCCCCGAGGCCGCCCCCACCGCCGCCGCCAGGCCGGCCGCGACGGACAGCACCAGCACGGCACGCAGGGCCGAGGCCGCCGGACGGACCGTCCGGTGCCCCGCCCGCCAGCGGCGGGGCAGCGGGGCCCGGCGGGCGGCCAGCAGCGTGATCAGCAGCACGGCGAGGACCCAGACCAGCCCGCCGAGCAGCGACGCCCCGGCCCGGACGGAGAAGCCGACGGACGCCTTGGCGTCCGCGAGGCCCGCGATGCGGTCCGGCAGACCGCCCCCGAAGTCCCCGATGTCCCCGAGCCCGGGGATCTCCAGGCCGGGCCCCTTGCCGCCGGACGCCGCCGGGCTCCCGAGGCCCAGCCCGCCGCCGTCGATGGTGACCGTCGACGACCCCGCCCAGGCGAGCCCGCCGAGCAGCAGCAGGAACAGGACGGCCACCGCAGCCGCCCGCGCGACGAGCTCACGGCCCGGCACGGCCGCACCCGAGCCGCGCAGGGACCGGGCGAAGACCCAGCCGAGCAGCAGTGCCCCCGTCAGACTCACACCCAGTGGCGCGATATCGATGGTGGTGTGCGCCCCCGCGCCCGTCAGCCCGAATGCTTCGACCGAGCCCGAGGGAGTGATCGAGCCACCGACGGCCAGGACGACCACCGCGGCCGTCATCGGGCCCAGCGAGCCCGCCGCATCCGCCCCCAGCAGGTGCAATCCCAGCGCCGCGACCCCGGCCATCGCGAGAAAAGCCCAGCTCACGGCCGCTATGGCGGTAAGGATCAGGTCGGCGGCCAGCGCCGCACGCCTGCCACTGGTCATGGTCATCACGGCCCCCCGATGCCTACCACGTGCCCGGATGCTCATGATCCGTACACATCCATCGCATCTACGGGCGGTTACTACTGTCAGGGCGCGTTTCGCATCGGTCAACGGCGCCTGTTACAGGCCCGGTACACCTCCGCGCCACTCCCGACTTTCGGTGGGGGGACTGCGCCTGAAATAGTTCCTCCCGATGTTCGCCATCCCTAGACTCCCCCGTGCAGGGGGCTCATCGGGGGACAAATAGTGGGGCATGGAGTGCCGGAACTCGTACTGGAATTGAACGGACAGACCTGGACGCTGGACCCGTCCCGGTCGTACACCCTGGGGCGCGACCCGCAGGGTGACATGGTGCTGGAGGACGCCCGCGTCTCCTGGCGGCACGCCACCCTCCGCTGGGGAGGCCGCAGCTGGGTCATCGAGGACCACGGCAGCACCAACGGCACGTACGTGCAGGGCCAGCGGATCCATCAGATGGAGATCGGCCCCGGCTCGGCCGTCCACCTGGGCAACGCGACGGACGGCCCGCGGCTGAACCTGTCCGGTGCCGCCGCCCCCGCCGCCCCGGCCGCGGACCTCTACAACGCCCAGACCGCGTTCGCCGCGCCGCTGCAGCAGCAGGCCGGACAGCAGTACCAGCAGCCCGGCCAGCAGGCCGCCGGCCAGGGCTGGCCCGGGCAGCAGCAGTACCAGCACCCCCCGCAGCAGCAGGGTTCCTGGCAGCAGCCCCAGGCCCAGCAGCCGTACGTCCCGCAGCAGGCCGCGCAGTCGCCGCAGGCGCCCGGCGGCGGCGCGGGAGCTCCGTCCGCCCCCGGCGACGGAAGCCCGACCCGCTTCCATCAGATGGCCGTCGGCCGTGTGATGCGCATCGGTCGTGCGCTGGACAACGAGCTGGTCGTCTCCGACCTGCAGGTCTCCCGGCACCACGCCGAGTTCCGGGCCACCGCCGGCGGATTCGAGATCGTCGACCTCGGCAGTCACAACGGCACCTACGTCAACGGTCAGCCGGTCCGCCAGCAGGTCATCGGCCCCAACGACATCGTCGGTGTCGGTCACTCCACCTTCCGGCTGGTCGGCGACCGCCTCGAAGAGTTCGTCGACACCGGTGACGTCTCCTTCTCGGCCCGCCACCTCACCGTCACGGTCGACGGCGGCAAGCAGATCCTCAAGGACGTCTCCTTCGGCGTCCCCGAGAAGTCGCTGATCGCCGTCATCGGCCCCTCCGGCTCCGGAAAGTCCACCCTGCTCAAGGCGCTCACCGGCTACCGGCCCGCCAACGAGGGCGACGTCCTCTACGACAACCGAAACCTGTACAAGCAGTTCGCCGAACTGCGCCAGCGCATCGGTCTGGTCCCGCAGGACGACATCCTGCACAAGGAGCTCACCGTCCGGAAGGCGCTGCGCTACGCGGCCAAGCTCCGCTTCCCCGGCGACACCGCGGCCTCCGAGCGCGAGGCCCGCATCGACGAGGTGCTGCGCGAGCTCAAGCTCGACATCCACAAGGACAAGAAGGTCACCGCCCTCTCCGGCGGCCAGCGCAAGCGCGTCTCGGTCGCCCTGGAGCTGCTGACCAAGCCGTCGCTGATCTTCCTGGACGAGCCCACCTCCGGCCTCGACCCGGGCATGGACCGAGACGTCATGCAGTTGCTGCGCGGCCTGGCCGACGACGGCCGCACGGTCCTGGTGGTCACCCACTCCGTCGCCGAGCTCGCCCTGTGCGACAAGCTGCTCGTCATGGCCCCCGGCGGCTCGGTCGCCTACTTCGGCCCGCCGGAGGAGGCGCTCAACTTCTTCGGCTACGAGACCTGGGCCGACGTCTTCTCGGCCTTCGAGAACTACCGCGACTACGACTGGTCGGGCCGCTGGAAGGGCTCGCAGCACTACCAGATGTACGCGGCCGACATCGACGCCGTCGCCCCGCAGTCCGTGCACGTCCAGCCGCAGATGGTCCGCCCGTCGGTGCCGCAGAGCTGGGGCTCCCAGCTGTGGACGCTGATGCGCCGCTACAGCTCGGTCATCGCCTCCGACCGCGGCTTCCTCGCCCTGATGCTGCTCCTGCCCGCCGTCCTCGGCGGCGTGAGCGCCCTGATCCCGTCCGACTTCGGACTCGGCGCGCCGAGCAAGGGCCACTTCAACCAGGACGCCGGCACGATCATGCTGATCCTCGCGGTCGGCATGTGCTTCTCCGGCGCGGCCAACTCCGTCCGTGAGCTGATCAAGGAACGGGTCATCTACGAACGGGAACGCGCCGTGGGCCTGTCCCGGTCCGCGTACCTGATGTCCAAGGTGTTCGTCCTCAGCTTCATCACCGTGGTGCAGGGCGTCCTCACCTGCGCCATCGGCTTCTCGGTCCGCAAGCTGCCGGAGCAGGGCCTCATCCTGAAGAAGTTCCCGGCCGTCGAGCTCTGCCTCGTGATCATCGGCCTGGGCTTCACCTGCATGATGATCGGCCTGGTCATCTCCTCCCTGGTGAAGACCGCCGAGAAGACCATGCCGCTGCTGGTCATGTTCGCCATCGTCCAGGTCGTGTTCACCGGCATCCTGTTCAAGCTGTACGACGCGCCCGGCGTCGAGCAGGTCGCCTGGCTGATGCCGGCCCGCTGGGCCATCGCCGGTGCCGGCACCACGCTGGACCTCTCGCACATCATGGCGCCGATGGACAAGAACAACCCGACGAACCTCGACCCGCTCTGGGCGCACACCGCCGGCCAGTGGGGCATCGACATGATCGCCCTCCTCGCCCTCGGCGTCGTGTGCGGCTTCGCGGTCGTCCGCCTGCTGCGCCGCCACGAGCCCGAGGTCATGCGCAAGTAGTCGGCCATGCATGGATATGCCGCAGGGCGGCACCCGGTCCCGGGTGCCGCCCTGCGGCATATGTGCTGGTCACAGCCTTGGTCAAAGGCCGGTACGAGCTCTCTTAGTACGCCGAGTTGACGTTGTCCATGGAGCCGTAGACCTTCCACGCGTAGTTGCACGCGGCGGTGATGTTGGCGACCGGGTCGTAGATGTTCCAGGAGGTGCCGTCGACGTGGTACGCCTTGAAGGTCGGGTCGATCACCTGGAGCAGGCCCTTGGACGGGATGCCGGCGGCGGCGTTGGAGTCCCAGTTGTTGATGGCGTTGGGGTTGCCGGTCGACTCCCGCATGATGTTGCGGTAGATGCCGTCGTACGAGCCGGGGATGCCCTTGGCCTTCATGATGTCCAGCGCCTCCTTGATCCAGCCGTCAAGGTTGTTGGCGTAGGTCTTCTTGGCGGGCGCGGCCGGGGCGGCCGGGGCGGCGGGCGCGGCCGGGGCGGGCTTGCGCTCCTGGGACCGGCTCGCGGCCTCCTTCTCGGCGCGCTCCTTGTCGGCCTTGGCCTTGGCGGCGGCCTCGGCTTCGGCCTTCTTCTTGGCCTCGGCGTCGGCCTTGGCCTGCTTGGCGGCGTTGTCCGACTGCTTGGTCAGCTCGTCCTGCTGGGTCTCCCCGAAGGCGGTGGCGTTCCAGGCGACCGGCTTGACGGCGACGTCCTTCTGCTCGGCGTCGGCGGCACCGCCGGGGACGACGGCGAAGGCCAGGGCGGCGACGCCTGCCGCGGCGATGCCGGCGGCGGAGAACTTGTGGGTCTTGGTGAGACGGCTATAACCGGAGATGGGGGAGCGCATCTTGAGCTGAACCTCTTCCAATCGCTTGAGTCGCAGTGGCCCGGATCGGCGCGGAAAAAGCGCCGCGTCGATCTGACGGCGCCCTGCGGCTGGGCAATTGTTAGCGGCTGCAAAAACATGTGGCAAAGGTGTCTCGTACTACCCCGCTTCGTTGTGAGTCCCGGGACGAAGGTCCCGTACACACCGCCCCGTCCCTGCTCGGAGGGAGGCTTATGGGCGCTTTACGGCTCCACTAGGCGGCTTCGTACGTGATGTGCGTCCCATGAGCGGGCTCACACCGGGGAGCCCCGACGCTCACCCGGTGTGGCCGCTCCGGTGCGGAGCGTTTGCAATGCAAAACGATCGTGGACGGGGGTGGAGCTCAGATCTCCACCAGCACCTGATCCAGACTCTTGCGCACCAGGTCCGGCACCTCGCAGTCGGGGGCCGGATACCCCACCGGGATCACCGCGAACGCCTTCTCGTTCACCGGCCGGCCCAGCACCTCCGACAGGAACCGCATCGGGCTCGGCGTGTGCACCAGCGCCGCCAGCCCCGACAGGTGCAGCGCGGACAGCAGCATCCCGACCGCGATGCCCACCGACTCGTCCACGTAGTAGTGCTTGCGCCGCTCCCCGCCCTCACCGAGCCAGTAGCGCTGCTGGAACACCACGATCAGCGCCGGGGCGTCCGTCAGGTGCGGCTTGACCTCGTCCGTGCCCAGCGGACGCAGCGCCGCCAGCCACTCCTCTCCCAGCCGCCCGTCGTAGGAGATCCGCTCCTCTTCCTCCGCCGCCCGACGGATACGCCGCCGCACCGCGGGGTCCTTGACGAGGATGAACGTCCACGGCTGCTGGTGCGCCCCGGAGGGCGCCGTGGCGGCGCACGCGACGGCGTCCCGCACCACCTGCTCCGGCACCGGGTCGGGGGAGAACTGCCGCACGGTCCGCCGGCCGTCCATCCGCTCCCGCAGCTCGGCGGCGCGGGCGAGCGACTCCGCCGCGGGCATCCGCGCGGGCCGGTAGGGCACGGGCCGGTAGGGCTCGCCGTGCGTGGGCGTCCACTGCATTGGTATAGACATGCCCGGAGTCTGCCCACGGGCCGACCGGCCTAGGCCCGATGACCGAAGCCCCGGCCGTCCCGGGCCCGATCCCCGGCCGGGCACCGCTCGGTACGGTGATCCCATGACCAACGGCCCCCGCTCCGGCCTCACGGCCGTGAGCACCGCACTCCTCGCCATGAGCCGGCACCTGGAGGTGCGCGACGTCCTCCAGACCATCGTCGTCTCGGCCCGCGAGCTCCTCGACGCCCAGTACGCGGCCCTCGGCGTCCCCGACGACCACGGGGGCTTCGCCCAGTTCGTCGTCGACGGCATCGACGACGAGGAGTGGAAGGCCATCGGCCCGCTGCCCCGCCAGCACGGCATCCTCGCCGCGATGCTCCAGGAGGCCACCCCGCAGCGCCTCGGCGACGTCCGCCAGGACCCCCGCTTCGAGGGCTGGCCCGCCGCCCACCCGGAGATGAGCGACTTCATCGGCATGCCCGTCGCCGACGGCGACGAGATCCTCGGGGCCCTCTTCCTCGCCAACAAGAACTGCCCCAAGCCGGCCGGCGGCTGCGCCTTCACCGCCGAGGACGAGCAGCTCCTCGGCGTCCTCGCCCAGCACGCCGCCATAGCCCTGACCAACGCCCGGCTCTACGAGCGCAGCCGCGAGCTGACCATCGCCGGCGAGCGCGCCCGCCTCGCCCACGAGCTGCACGACGCCGTCTCCCAGAAGCTGTTCTCCCTGCGCCTGACCGCCCAGGCCGCCACCGCCCTCGTCGACCGCGACCCCGCCCGCGCCAAGGACGAACTGCACCAGGTCGCCCGGCTCGCCGCCGAGGCCGCCGACGAGCTGAGCGCCGCCGTGGTGGAGCTGCGCCCCGCCGGCCTCGACGAGGACGGCCTCGTCGCCACCCTGCGCACCCAGATCAAGGTCCTCGACCGCGCCCACGCCGCCCGCGTCACCTTCGACGCCCAGGGCGTACGGGCCCTGCCGGCCGCCCAGGAGGAGGCGCTGCTGCGCGTGGCGCAGGAGGCCCTGCACAACGCCCTGCGCCACTCCGGCGCCGCAGCCGTGACCGTCACCCTCGCCCGCCGCGGCCAGGGCGCAACCCTGCGCGTGAGCGACGACGGGTGCGGCTTCAAGCCCTCCGCCGTCCGCCGGGCCGGCCGCCACCTGGGCCTGGTGTCCATGCGGGACCGCGCGAGCGGCGTCGGCGGCAGACTCACCGTCGTCTCGGAGCCCGGAAAGGGCACCACGGTCGAAATGGAGGTGCCCGGTGGCTGAGAACCGAGTGATCAAGGTGCTGCTGGTGGACGACCACCAGGTGGTCCGCAGGGGCCTGCGCACCTTCCTGGAGGTCCAGGACGACATCGAGGTGGTGGGGGAGGCCGCCGACGGCGCCGAGGGCGTCGAGCGCGCCGAGGAGCTGCGCCCGGACGTCGTCCTCATGGACGTGAAGATGCCCGGCACGGACGGCATCGAGGCGCTGCGCAGGCTCCGGGAGCTGGCCAACCCGGCCCGGGTGCTGATCGTCACGAGCTTCACCGAGCAGCGCACGGTGATCCCCGCCCTGCGGGCCGGTGCGGCCGGTTACGTCTACAAGGACGTGGACCCGGACGCCCTGGCCGGTGCCATCAGGTCCGTGCACGCCGGGCACGTCCTGCTGCAGCCGGAGGTGGCCGAGGCCCTGCTGTCCCAGGACGACGCGGGCGGCGGGGGCCAGGGCAGGGGCAACGCGCTCACCGAGCGGGAGCGCGAGGTGCTCGCCCTGATCGCGGACGGCCGCTCCAACCGGGAGATCGCCCGGGCGCTGGTGCTGTCGGAGAAGACCGTCAAGACGCACGTCTCGAACATCCTGATGAAGCTCGACCTCGCCGACCGCACCCAGGCGGCGCTGTGGGCCGTCCGCCAGGGCATCGGCGCCTGAGACCGGGGTCCCGGGGCCGGTTGCGGAACGTCGCGTTCTGATCAGAGATTCATGCGGTCGTGTGATAACCGACCTGGCGGCGCAACCCGAATGGCCCTGGCCCGTTTTCCATGGCGTAACCGCGGCGGCTGGCCGTGGCGACGCTCTGGCAGAACACTCAGGAAGGTCACAGGAAGAGTGAAGAACATGAAGAAGGCCGCTGCTGTCACGCTCGCCGTGGGCGGTCTCGCCCTCGCCGGTGCCGGTGCCGCCTCCGCGCACGGCGGGCACGGCGCGGACGGCGTGGCGAAGAACTCGCCCGGCGTCGTCTCCGGCAACGTCGTCCAGGTCCCCGTCGAGGTCCCGGTCAACGTCTGCGGCAACACCGTCAGCGTGGTCGGCCTGTTCAACACGGCGGCCGGCAACACCTGCGTCAACGAGTAATCAGCACCTCCTCACCCCGAGGTGCGGTCGGCTCCGCCTCCGGCGGAGCCGACATCCGAGGGTGATGAATCGTCCGAATGAGGGCAAAAACCGCCGATGACCGTGCCGTCGGCGGTGTGTTGGCGTTCATCAGTGTGCAGGGCCCGTGGCAGGGCCCGACCAGGTCAGTCATCAAAAGGAAGACCACCACATGAACACTGCCAAGAAGGCCGCCCTCGCTCTGGCCGCCGCAGGTGTCGCTGTCAGCGCCTCCGTCGTGCCCGCCTTCGCCAGCGACGGCGACTTCGACGGAGCTCTGGCCTCCGGCGTCGCGAAGGGCTCCCCGGGCGTCGTGTCGGGCAATGTCATCCAGGTGCCGATCGACATCCCGATCAACATCTGCGGGAACACCATCGACATCATCGCCCTGCTCAACCCGACGTTCGGGAACACCTGCGTCAACGGCGGTCACCGCGAGACCCACCACGAGACCCACCACGAGAGCCACCATCACCACCACGGTGGGAACGACCGCGGTCACCACGACGACGGTGGCCACCACGACGACGGTGGTCACCACCACCACGAGGGTGGTCACTAAGGACTGACGCTCCGCGCCCCTGCGGGGGCGTACGAGCGCACAGCGGGAAGGCCCCGCGGACCGCGGTCCGCGGGGCCTTCGCGTACCCGGAGCCGGTGTCGTCAGTCCCGGCGCCGGCCCCGCTCCTCCACCATGGCGTTGTACGCCGCCACCTGCGCCCGCCGGGCCGTGCGCTCCACCGGCCGCAACGCCGCCGCCCGCGCCGCGATCTCCGAGGCGCTCACCGCGCCGCCGTGCTCCCGGCCCTCGCGGTCCCCGGGCTCGTACGCGATCGCGATCAGCGCCCCGACCCGCTGCGCCAGCTCCAGCACCCGCACCGCCCGCGGCGGGTACCCCGGCGCGAGTACCTCCCGGCCGCGCTCGGCCCGCGCCCGGTACGCCTCCAGCGCCGCCTCGGCCACCGGGCCCGAGCCGGCCACGTCCAGCCGGGTGAGCACCTCGGTCGCGTCCCGCAGTGCCTCCGCCAGCTCCCGCTCGGCCTCCGACAGCGACGGCACGTCCGCCGGAGCGGCCTCGCGCACGGGCAGGCAGTGCCAGACCACCTCCACGTGCACATCGCCGGCGGGCCCGGCCTCGGACACCTCCGGCACGAGCCCCAGCGCGGCGCCCTGGGCGATCACCGCTTCCTCGGCCTCCAGGGCGCGCGCGTTGAACTCCGGGGGCCCGCTCAGTCCCAGCGGGTGCCCGGGGGCCGGCAACGCCAGGCGCAGCCCCGTCGCCCCGAGGGCGCGCAGGCGCCCCAGGGCCAGGGTGAGTCCCACCGGACCCGACTCGCCGGGCAGACCGGCGACACGGTGGACCGCGTCACGTCCGGTGATGTGGTGCGCTGCGTCATCCGGGGCGACAAATCCGGCAAGAAGGGCATTTCCCCACGCGGTGAGCCGTCCTGAGCGATGTTCATCGAGCATGGCCCCCAGCCTAAGGACTGGCGCCGATGACCGGTGGCGTAGGTTTTTCCTTGGGGGCTGCGCCGACAGGCGCAAGCGACGACGCGACTGCAATGGGAGACAACGCGCTCATGAGCGATGTGCTGGAACTGGTGGACGTATCCGTGGTCCGCGAGGGCCGGGCTCTGGTGGACCAGGTCTCCTGGTCGGTCAAGGAGGGCGAGCGCTGGGTGATCCTCGGCCCCAACGGCGCCGGCAAGACCACCCTTCTCAATGTCGCCTCCAGCTACCTCTTCCCGACCAAGGGCACCGCCCGGATCCTCGGTGAGAAGCTCGGCGCCGTCGACGTCTTCGAGCTGCGCCCGCGCATCGGCATGGCCGGCATCGCGCTCGCCGACAAGCTGCCGCGCAGCCAGACCGTCCTGGAGACCGTGCTCACCGCGGCCTACGGCATGACGGCCACCTGGCAGGAGGACTACGAGGCCGTCGACGAGCAGCGCGCCCGCGCCTTCCTCGACGTCCTCGGCATGACCGAGTTCCTGGACCGCAAGTTCGGCACCCTCTCCGAGGGCGAGCGCAAGCGCACCCTCATCGCCCGCGCGATGATGACCGACCCCGAGCTGCTGATGCTCGACGAGCCCGCCGCCGGCCTCGACCTCGGCGGCCGCGAGGACCTCGTGCGCCGTCTCGGCCGGCTGGCCCGCGACCCGCTCGCCCCCTCGATGGTCATGGTCACCCACCACGTCGAGGAGATCGCCCCCGGCTTCACCCACGTCCTGATGATTCGTCAGGGCAAGGTGCTCGCGGCGGGCCCCCTGGAGCTCGAACTCACCTCCCGCAACCTCTCCCACTGCTTCGGCCTGCCCCTGGTCGTCGAGCGCCGCGGCGACCGCTGGACCGCCCAGGGCCTGCCGATGGCCTGACCGCCGGGGGGCGGATCCGAGCCCCTCGGCGCCCTGTCCGCGGGGCGGCCCACGCCCCTACCATGACCATGTGGACACATGGGTGTGGTGGCTCGTGGCCGCCGTCGGGCTGGGCATTCCCCTGGTCGTCACCGCGATGCCGGAGTTCGGCATGTTCGCGGTCGGCGCCGTCGCCGCCGCGATCACGGCGGCCCTGCACGGCGGCATGGTGGCCCAGGTCGTGGTCTTCGCCGTCGTCTCCGTCGCCCTCATCGCGGTCGTGCGCCCGATCGCCAACCGGCAGCGTTCCCGCCGGCCCGAGCTCAAGTCGGGCATCGACGCCCTCAGGGGCCGCCAGGCCGTCGTCCTGGAGCGGGTCGACGGCAGCGGCGGCCGCATCAAGCTGGCCGGGGAGATCTGGTCCGCGCGCGCCCTCGACGAGGAGCGGGCCTACGAGGTGGGGCAGCACGTGGACGTGGTCGAGATCGACGGCGCGACGGCCGTCGTGATGTGAAGGCCGGAACCGTCGCCATGTGGACGAGTCGGCCTCAACGGCTGCACGCCGGCACCGGGTTCTGAAAGACTCCACCACGACGATCAACCGCCGGCGACCGGCGGCCACCGCCGCGATCGACGACAGGCCCGATCACCACAACGACAACGGCACGGGGAGCTGGAGCCACGATGGAACCGATCATCATCGTCCTGATCATCCTGGTGGTGCTCGTCTTCATCGCCCTCATGAAGACGGTGCAGGTCATCCCACAGGCCAGCGCCGCGATCGTCGAGCGCTTCGGCCGCTACACCCGCACCCTCAACGCGGGCCTGAACATCGTCGTCCCGTTCATCGACTCCATCCGCAACCGCATCGACCTCCGCGAGCAGGTCGTGCCGTTCCCGCCGCAGCCGGTCATCACCCAGGACAACCTCGTCGTCAACATCGACACCGTCATCTACTACCAGGTGACCGACGCCCGTGCGGCGACGTACGAGGTCTCCAGCTTCATCCAGGCCATCGAGCAGCTCACCGTCACCACCCTGCGCAACATCATCGGCGGCATGGACCTGGAGCGGACGCTCACCTCCCGCGAGGAGATCAACGCCGCCCTCCGCGGCGTCCTGGACGAGGCCACCGGCAAGTGGGGCATCCGCGTCAACCGCGTCGAGCTCAAGGCCATCGAGCCGCCCACCTCCATCCAGGACTCGATGGAGAAGCAGATGCGCGCCGACCGCGACAAGCGCGCCGCGATCCTCACCGCCGAGGGCATCCGCCAGTCGCAGATCCTCACGGCCGAGGGCGAGAAGCAGTCCGCGATCCTGCGCGCCGAGGGCGAGGCCCGCGCCGCCGCACTCCGTGCCGAGGGCGAGGCCCAGGCGATCCGCACGGTCTTCGAGTCCATCCACGCCGGCGACGCCGACGAGAAGCTGCTCGCCTACCAGTACCTCCAGATGCTCCCGAAGATCGCCGAGGGCGACGCCAACAAGCTCTGGATCGTGCCCAGCGAGATCGGCGACGCCCTCAAGGGACTCAGCGGCGCCGTCGGCAACTTCGGCCCCATGACCGGCGGCGGAGGCGGTGGCACCAAGCCCGCGAAGGAGAGCCCGCGCCGCGAGCGGCCCACCATCGACTGAGCCGCCCACGGCCCGCTTCCCTGTTCAGGTTTGACCCATCTCATGCATGATCAGTGCGGCCCCCCGACCTCTGATGGCGGGGAGGCGACACACTGACCTGAAGGAGATGGCCTTGTCCATCTGGGAAGCACTCGCGGTCCTCGCCGCCGGCGTCGGCGCGGGCACCATCAACACCATCGTCGGCTCGGGCACCCTCTTCACCTTCCCGGTGCTCCTCGCCACCGGACTGCCCCCGATCACCGCCAACGTCTCCAACACCCTCGGCCTCGTACCGGGCAACTTCAGCGGCGCCATCGGCTACCGCCACGAACTGCGCGGCCAGCGACGCCGCGTCATCCGCTTCGGCATCGTCGGGCTCATCGGCGGCCTGGCCGGCGCGATCCTCCTGCTCGCACTCCCGTCGAAGGCGTTCGACGCGATCGTGCCCGCCCTGATCGCCCTCGCCCTCGTCCTGGTCGTCCTGCAGCCCCGGCTCGCCCGCGCCCTCGCCCGCCGCCACGAGCGCAACGGCACCGAGGCCCCCAGCGACGGCGGCCCCGCCCTCCTCGCCGGACTGCTCGTCGCCAGCGCCTACGGCGGCTACTTCGGCGCGGCCCAGGGCGTCATGTACCTCTCCCTCATGGGCGTCCTGCTCAACGACGAACTCCAGCGCATCAACGCCCTCAAGAACGTCATCGGCGTCGTCGTCAACAGCGTCGCCGCGCTCTTCTTCGTCTTCGTCGCCGACGTCGACTGGACCGCCGTCGTGCTCATCGCCGTCGGCTCCACCGTCGGCGGTCAGATAGGCGCCAGGATCGGCCGCCGCCTCTCGCCCACCGTCCTGCGCGGCGTCATCGTCGCCGTCGGCATCGTGGCGATCGTCCAGATGCTTCTCAAGTAGCGGCAGCCCACGAGAAGCGGACGCTGCACGGAAGGGGGCAACGCTCCGGGCCCTTCCCCCGTGGACACACGGGCCCGGAGCGTTCGGCGGCGGACGCGGCCACCCGGCACCCGGGCCGGACTCCGGCAGACGGCCGGCGCACACGCGCCCCGCCGTCCCCGCCACTGCGGTGTCCGCCACCCGACGGCCATGCGGAGCCGCCGGTCAAGCACCACCACTGTGCGATCCGGGAGCGGCGGGACGCAACGGAATTTCCGGTCGCCCACGCGCGCCTGACGGGGCGTACGGAGTCAGCCCGCGGCCGGCGCCTCGTACTCGCCGATCAGCTGCGCCCGCGCAAGCGCGTGGAAGCGCAGGTGGAAGCCCACCACCGCCGGCGTGGCGTCCGCATCCGGCCCCAGCTTCTCCTGGTCCACCGCGTACACCGTGAACACGTACCGGTGCGGCCCGTCCCCGGGCGGCGGCGCGGCGCCACCGAAGTCCCGCGTCCCGTAGTCGTTGCGCACATGCACCGCGCCCTCGGGAAGCCCCTTCATGTCACCGCTGCCGGCACCGGTGGGAAGCTCGGTCACCGTCGTCGGGATGTCGAACAGCACCCAGTGCCAGAACCCGCTGCCCGTCGGCGCGTCCGGGTCGAAACACGTCACGGCGAAGCTCTTCGTCTCCGGGGGGAAGCCGTCCCAGCGCAGCTCGGGCGAGACGTTCCCCCCGGCATACACCTGATCGTCCTTCAGCTTCGCGCCCAGCGCCACGTCATCGCTCACCACGGCGAACGAGGGCACCGGCGGATGAAAATCGTGGGGCAGCGGTCGTCGCTTCTGCTCGGACACGTCGGACACTGGGACACCTCCAGTACGCGCGGACAGATGAAAGCGCCAGCCTAACGAGGGCACGGCGGATGGAGGCACCTCCCAGCGGCAGCTGGGGGAGGACTGCGACCATATGGAGTGTGCTTCATGTACTTCGACAAAAAGGACGACAGCGACCGCGACGGCACGGAGCGGAACACCGACGACCGGCGAGCCGCCTCGTGCGCGCGCTGACCGTCCTGCTGACCGCCCTGCCCCTCCTGCTCCTTCCCGCATGCTCCCCGGGAAACCAGAAAACGGAGAAGACCTCCTCCGCCACGGTGCCCTCCTGGGCGAAGGGCATGAAGACCGTCACCGAGGACCGGCTGCCCCCCGAGGCCCGCCGTACCCTCGAACTCATCGCCAAGGGCGGCCCCTTCCCCTACGAGAAGGACGGCGCCGTCTTCGGCAACTACGAGAACCGCCTCCCCCGGCAGGCCCGCGGCTACTACCACGAGTACACCGTCCCCACCCCCGGCTCCCGCAACCGCGGCGCCCGACGCATCATCACCGGGGAACACGCCGAACGCTTCTACACCAGCGACCACTACCAGACCTTCGAAGCGGTGGTGCACCCATGACCGGCCCGCTGCCCGCCCCCGGACTCCCCGCAGTCCTCCAGGGCTCCACACCCCCCGGCGTCTACCGCCTTCCCCCCACCGACGCGCCCTCGGACGTCATGGCGCTCGCCACCCGCGCCGACTGGAAGGGGGCCTGGCTACGGCTCGACGGCGTCCACGACAAGGCCGCCTTCCTCGCCCGCTGCGCAGAGGACCTGGACTTCCCCGACTGGTTCGGCCACAACTGGGACGCCCTCGCCGACTGCCTCACCGACCTCTCCTGGTGGCGGGAGACCGGCCACCCCCGCGGCTTCCTGCTGCTGGCGGAGGACTGGGACACCTTCCGCAAGGGCGCCCCGGCCGACGCCCGCACGGCAGAGGCCGTCCTCGGCGAGGCCGTCGACTTCTGGGCCGGCAAGGACGCGCCCCTGACGGTGCTGCTGGGCTGAACGACCCGTGGGGCCCCACGCGGGGCCCCACGACCTTCCCCGGGAACGACCCTCCGGGGGAAACGACCCTCCCCGGGAGGAGGGGATCAGAACCAGTTGCGCTTCCCGCCGACCTCGGCGAGCCACTGGTTGAGGTAGGCGGCCCAGTCGGTCTGCGCGTACGCGTGCAGGTCCACCGTGAACGACCGGTAGGTGTCGCTGCCCGAGCCGAACATCCCCGGCTTCTTGTCCATCTCCAGCACGACGTCCATCTCACGGCCGTCCGCGACGAACGACAGCTCGACCTCGTTCAGCCCCCGGTACTGCGACGGGGCGTGGAACTCGATCTCCTGGTAGAACGGCAGCCGCTGCCGCGTCCCGCTGATGTGCCCCTTTTCGAGGTCGGCGCTCTTGAAGGAGAAGCCCAGCTGCCCGAAGGCGTCGAGAATGGCCTGCTGCGCGGGGACCGGGTGGACGTTCACCGGATCGAGGTCCCCGGAGTCCACGGCACGGGCGATCGCCAGGTGCGTCGTCACGCCCACGCTCATCCCCGTCAGGTGCCGGCCCAGGAAGGTCGTGATCGGCGTCTCCCAGGGAATCTCCAGCCCGAACGGCACCGAGTGCACCGCTCCCGGCTGCACCTCGAACGCCCCGCCGAGCTGGACGCGCGTGAACTCGATGTCCTGCTTGTACTCGCCGTCCTCGCCCTCCACCTCGACCCGGGCCTGCAGACCCACGGAGAGCCCCTCGATCTGCTGAGCGACGGTGCCGCCCTGAATGCGCACCTCACCCTGCGCCACGCCACCCGGGACCACGTTCTCCTCGAACAGCACCGTCTCGACGGACGCGCCGCCCGCACCGAGGCTCGCCATGAGCTTCTTGAAAACCACTGCGCTCTTCCTCCCCGGACCCGCCTTCCGGGCCCTTCCAGTACGCTCGACCGGCATGATTGCCGCGCCTGACCGTATGCCACTCGCCCGGGAGTTCTTCGACCGTCCCGTCCTGGAGGTCGCCCCCGAGCTCCTCGGCCGCACCCTCGTCCGGACGAGCCCCGAAGGACAGATCGAGCTCCGCATCACCGAGGTGGAGGCATACGCGGGCGAGGCCGACCCCGGGTCCCACGCCTACCGCGGCCGCACGGAGCGGAACGCATCGATGTTCGGGCCTCCCGGTCACGCCTACGTCTACTTCATCTACGGCATGTGGTTCAGCCTGAACCTCGTCTGCGGCCCCGAAGGGACCGCCAGCGGTGTGCTGCTCCGGGCCGGCGAGGTGATCAAGGGCGTCGACCTCGCCCGCGAGCGCCGCCCGAAGGCCCGCCGCGACCGCGAGCTGGCCCAGGGACCGGCGCGCCTCGCCACGGCCCTCGACGTGGACCGCGCACTGAACGGCACGGACGTGTGCGCCGGCCCCGGCGCCCCGCTGTCGGTCCTGGAGGGCACCCCCGTCCCGGCCCGCCGGGTACGGAGGGGACCCCGTACGGGCGTCGGCGGCGAGGGCGCGACCCACCCCTGGCGCTTCTGGACGGACGGCGACCCGACGGTCAGTCCCTACCGCGCCCACGTGCCGCGGGACAGGAGTAAGGGCAGGCAGCAGGCGGGTGCTTGACTCCGGCGCCGCGAGGCCCTAACGTAGGCAAGCCGCTGGAGACGGGCAGCGCCCTGAGCGCGTACCGATCGGCGGCAACAACCACTACTGCAGGGACTTCCCGAATCGGGTTCTCTTTCGGTGTGCCGAAAAGAGAACGACGATCGGCTCGATTAGGAGCCGCAAGGGAAATCCGCTAACATAGTGGACACGCCGGAAGGCGCGAAACAAAACCCCGCTCCAACAGGGGGCCGGAAACGGAATCCGAACCGGAAACGGAACGGAA
>NZ_BMVB01000012.1 GCF_014650495.1 Streptomyces cinnamoneus
ACCGCCCCGCCCGTGCCCGGCCCCAGCGCTCCGCCTCCGGCCGCACCGCCCGCCCCCCGCGCCCCGGGCCCGCTGCCCGTCGGGACCGTGCCGCTGCGGCCGCCCGCCGCCCCCGCCCCGCCGCCGTCGCACGCGGTGCCCACCACACCCCGCCCGCAGTTCCCGCCCCGCCCCGCCTATCGCAACTCCCTCAAGGCCGTGTCCAAGAAGCCGGTGCGCCACACCCCGCTGGTCACCCTCACCCTGCTGCTCACGACCCCGGCCATCCTGGCGGCCGCCCTGCTGCGCCCGCGCTCCCTCGGCCGGCGCGGCCGCTGACCCGCGCCGTGGCCTGCCCCCGCGTGACGCAGGTCATTGGCCCGGTTCGAGGCGGTGGCTAGCCTTTTCTCTCGTCTTGTCCGCATGTGGCGTCCGTCAGGGGCGCAGACGCGAACGGTTCCCCGTGATGTCCGCAGACCTCTCCCCGCTCATAGCCGCCACGGCCCAGTGGCTGACCCGGGCGTACGCGCCCGGGGGCGGCGCGCTGGACTCCGTGCTCGCCGGTGCGCAGGCGCGCCAGGCGGTGACGGTCGCGGCGTGGCTGCGGTATCCGACGGTCCTGGACGCCGGTCTGGTCATGGTCGCGGGCCCCGGCGGGTCCGCCCGCCTCGACTGGCTCGCGGGAGCCGACCTCGGCGAGACCGACGAGGCGGACCACGCGTGGCGGACGTGGGTCGACGAGGCCGTCGCGAGCTGGGCCGCGGCCTTGCTCTCCGACCGGCGACTGGCCGCCGCCGCGGTGGCCGCCGTCGGCGACAGCGACCACGCCCTGGGGCTGCCGGTCGAGTTCCGCCGGCTGACCGCACCCGACGCGCACGACGGACGCGCCGCCCCCCTGCTCAGGCACCCGGACCTGGTGGCCTCGCTGGCCGGGCTGCACCGCGCCGAGCTGCTCGGCCGGCTGGACGCGGGGCACGAGCACGCCGCCTGAGCCCCGTGCCGGCGCCCCGGCACCGCCCGTTCGTCCGAACAGATGAAAGGCCGACCGCGACCCGTTGCAGGCGTCCCGGCCGAGGCCCCGGTGGGGCACTGTCGGAGGGGCGCAGGAGGCAGAGTCTGCGCTGGTGACCCAGGGGACCGGCAGGAGGCCAGGCATGGCGGAGCGGGCACACGGCGGCGCGGACGAGAACGTCGTGACACTGCTCAAGGAGCAGCACCGGCAGATCCGGGAACTGTTCGAGCAGGTCGAGACGGCGGAGGGCGAAGGACGCCGTGAGGCGTTCAGGAAGCTCGTCCGCATGCTCGCCGTCCATGAGACGGCCGAGGAAGAAGTGGTGCACCCCACCGCACGGCGCGCCTTCCCGGGCGGCGACCGCGTCGTGGACGACCGGTTGCGCGAGGAGCGGGAGGCGAAGGAGGTGCTGAGCGAACTGGACGGCATGGACGTCGACGACCCGGACTTCATGCCCACGCTGCGGGCGCTGCGCGACGACGTCCTGGCGCACGCCGACTCCGAGGAACGGCTGGAGTTCAGCCGCTTGCAGGAGGAGACCGAACCCCGGATGCTCGCACGGATGGCCAAGGCCGTCAGGGCAGCCGAGGCGGTGGCTCCCACGCACCCGCACCCCGGTGTGGAGAGCGCCACGAAGAATCTCGTGCTGGGTCCGGTGACCGCCCTCGTGGACCGCGCCCGCGACGCGGTGCGCAAGGCCATGGGCGACAGGCACTGAACGCCCGTTCTAACCTGGTCACGTGATCACTGCTGCTGACGTCCGCCGCATCGCGCTGTCCCTCCCCGAGACCGTCGAGAAGGAGGCGTGGAGCATTCCCACCTTCCGCGTGGCCGGGAAGATGTACATCACGATCCCCGACGACGGGACGTCCTTCGCCGTGCGGTGCCCCAAGCACGAGCGCACGGAGCTGATCGCGGCGGAGCCGGAGAAGTTCTGGGTGCCGCCGCACGAGGCGGGCTCCCACTGGGTGCGCGTGCGGCTCGCCGCCCTGGAGGACCTGGACGAACTGCGCGACATCCTGGTCGACTCCTGGCGGCAGGCCGCGCCGGAGCGCCTCGCGGACGCCCTGCCGGGCCCGGGGGCCGGGCAGGGCTGAGGGGGTCACTCGCAGCCGCGACGCCAGTTCCAGCCGATGAAGGTGTGCCGCAGCTCCACGTCGAAGGTGCAGGTCGCCGTCGAGTCGGGGTTGAGCTTGACGTTCGAGTGGTGGGTGTTGGCGTACCACTTGCCGGTCACGTCGAAGATGCCCTTGTACGTGAACTCGGCGTTCGCCTGCGTGGTGACGGTCGCGCAGTCGTTGGTGCAGTCGTCCTTCTTGTCCGACGACTTCAGCGACCAGCCCGCGTCCCACGGCTCGCGGTTCCACTCGTGGCGCGCCTCGGTCGCCGCGGTGGTGATGCGGCCGTCCGCGCTGTTCCAGGTCGACGTCGTGTACAGGCCGGTCATCCGGATGTTGCAGCAGTCGAACATCTCGTTCCAGCTGCGGAACTGCCGGCCCGCGGCGGCCGCGCTCCGGGGGGCCGCGGCGAGCGCGCCCTTGGCGGCGGCCTTGCCGGAGGAGGCGGGAACGTACTGCACGGGGCCCGTCACGGGCTTGCAGTCCTTGCCGATCGTGACGTCCTGCACCACCGCCATCCCGGCCGGCGGCGCGGGCAGGGCACCGGTCAGCTTGACGCCCTCACAGGACTGTTCGGGCGAGGGGGGAGCCGTGTCCGCGAGGGCGGTGCCGCTCATGAGCGAGAGCAGACCGGCCGAGGCCACCACGACGGATGCGAAGCGCTTGTTCACGTGCCATGCCTTTCACCAAGATCGTTAAGCAGAGCGTAATGAGGCCGGTGCCGGGATGACGCCGTGGAAGGAGGGTCCGGCCGGAAGATGACAGGACGGCGGGACGAGGACCCGGGAACGCGGCGGGACGACGGGACCGGGCCGGAGGGGAGCCGCCGGCCGGAGCCGTCGCCCTGTCAGCTTCCTGCCATGGTGGACGGACCGGAAGCGTCGCTAGCATCCGCCCATGGACGCGAGCGCCGACTTCGATCCGTGGAGCCCCCGTTTCGTCGCCGACCCCTACCCCGGATACACACGGCTGCGGGCCGCGGGGCGCATCCACTGGTTCGCGCCCAGCCGGCAGTGGCTCGTGCCGCACCACGCGGACGTCCGGGCGTTGCTGCGCGACCGTCGGCTGGGGCGCACGTACCTGCACCGCTTCACGCACGAGGAGTTCGGCCGCACCCCGCCCCCGGCCGCGCACGAGCCCTTCCACGTCCTCAACGGCAACGGGCTGCTCGACCTGGAGCCCCCCGACCACAGCAGGATCCGGCGCCTGGTCGCGAAGGCGTTCACCCCGCGCCGGGTGGACGACCTCGCCCCGACCGTCCGCCGGCTGGCCGGCGAGCTGGTGAGCGGCCTCCTCGCCGAGGGCGGCGGCGACCTGATCGCCGCGGTCGCCGAGCCGCTGCCGGTCGCCGTCATCGCCGAGATGCTCGGCATCCCCGCCGCCGACCGGCCGCTGCTGCGCCCCTGGTCCGCGGACATCTGCGGCATGTACGAACTCAACCCGGACGAGGCGACGGCACGGCGCGCCGTGCGGGCCTCGGCCGAGTTCTCCGCCTACCTGCGGGAGCTGATCGCCGACCGCCGCGCCCGCCCGGGCGGCGACCTGCTCACCGCGCTGATCGGTGCCCACGACGAGGGGGACCGGCTCACCGAGCAGGAGATGGTCTCCACGTGCGTCCTGCTCCTGAACGCCGGCCACGAGGCCACGGTCAACACCACCGGCAACGGCTGGTGGGCGCTCTTCCGTCACCCCGCCCAGCTCGCCGCCCTGCGCGCCGACCCCGCCCTGCTGCCGGGCGCGATCGAGGAACTGCTGCGCTACGACACGCCGCTGCAGCTCTTCGAGCGCTGGGTGCTCGACGACATCGAGATCGGCGGCACGTTCGTCCCGCGTGGCAGCGAGGTGGCGTTGCTGTTCGGCTCCGCCAACCACGACCCCGCCCGCTTCCCCGACCCCGAGCGCCTGGACGTCACCCGCGCAGACAACCCCCACCTCGGCTTCGGGGCCGGCCTCCACTACTGTCTGGGCGCCCCGCTCGCCCGCATCGAACTCCAGGCCGTCTTCGGCACGTTGCTGCGGCGCGCACCGCGGCTGCGGCTCGTGGCGGAGCCGCAGTGGAAGCCGGGCTTCGTGATCCGGGGGCTGCGGGAGCTGCTCGTCGCCTGCTGAGCCCGGCCCCGGCCGGCGTCAGGCCCGGCGGGTGGTGGCGGCCGCTTCGGCGGAGCCGGCGCCCACGTATCCGTACGGGGAGAAGGCGCTCGCGGCGAACGCGCTCGTCGCCGGACCGGCCGTGGCCGGTACGAGTTCCACGCACGCCGTCTGCGGCTGGACGGTGCTGTCGCCGATCCGGCAGGCCACCGCCGAGAGCTTGATGGTGATGAAGTCGGCGATCTGCGCGCCGAAGCGGATGGGTTTGCCGCCGATGGTGATGTCCGAGACGGTGAAGTGCCGGTCCGCCGGCACCTCGTAGACGGCTCTGACCGGATGGTTCTGCTCCCCGCGCACGTACCTCCAGTAGCTCTGCGGGTCGGAGGAGTCGGGAGTCAGCCACCCCTCGGTCGACAGCCCGTTGAAGTACAGGCCCACGGGGTCGGTGAGCGAGAGGTCGGCCGCCTGCCGGGCGACGGTGTTGACGACCTCGCCGATGTGCGGGTCGCTGTGCCGCTCGGCGACGCCGTACTTGCTGCAGGCGATGAGCTCCTGTGCGGTGACGAGCTCCTGGCCGTCGATGACGCGGCGTATCGTGGCGGCCGCGGCGAGCTCGATCTCGGCGCCGAGGGTGTTGGACGGCTGGATGAGGTGCATGGCGCCCTGCGTGGTGGAGTCGTTCCACCGGTTGCGGCGCTGGTAGCGGCCGTCGAGGCCGAAGAGGTCCGCCTTGCGCACCTGCGGGCTGACGTGCTGCTGGTAGAGCCGGAGCGCCGTTTCCGGGCTGGTCTGCGCGAGGACGTCCCAGTATTCGGGCCCCTCGCAGGTGAACGTCACGCGGATGATCCTCCCGGCGTCGTCGCGGGTGACGCTCCACTCGCAGTACTCGTCCTGGACGTCGCGGCTGGCGTCCGCACGCTGCCAGCGCTGGGCGTCCGAGAGGGAGTCGAGCTTGATGCGCCGGGGGAACGCGGCCCAGGTGACCGTGGCCTCGGTGGCGTCCGATGCCGTCTGGGCCCTGGTGAGGTTGTAGAACTGCGGCCGGGGGCTGTCGTTGCGGACCTTGGCCGGATCGGGCCCCTTGACGGCCCCGTCGACGCTGTCGGAGAGGAAGACGTTCCATGCCTTCAGGCCCACGTCGTCGAGGTCGGTGAGCCGTCCGGGAGGCCCGTACGCGTCGAGTGTGCTCATGGCGTCGCTCCTTGGGTGACGGGCGCGGGGGCGGTCGTGGTGACCGTCGCGTCCTCGTTCATGCGCAGCCGGGGGGCGTCGGCGGGGATGTCGGTGACGGGCAGCGTGAGTTCGAACTCGTTGAGCTTCCTGCTGCGGAAGTCGCGGCGCCGCGACTCGGCGAGCCGGGTGAGGTCGTCGAAGCCCTCGGGGGTGCCGGTTCGGGCGGCGGCCCTGCCCAGGTAGGTGTCCACGCGGGCGGCGAAGGCCGTGGGCCAGGCGTCGTCGGCCAGGGCCCAGTGCTCGGCGAACCGGGCCTCCGGGCTGTCCTGCGGCAGGCCCCGGGCGGCGGTCGTGATCGCGTCGGCGACGGAGTCCGCCAGTGCCGCGGCGGGGGTGGGCGCGGTGGGAACGTACGCCATGAGGCGGGCCCGGTCCGTGCTGTAGACGGGATTGGGGAAGTCGACCATCAGCGCGGCCGCGGCGAACTTCGCCGGGACGATCCCGGCGAGCACCATCCGGTGCACCACGTCGTTGTCCTCGCGGGCCGCCTCGGGCACCAGGAAGGCGAAGAACGTGTCACCGGGCTGGGAGAAGCCGCTCGTCCGCTCCTGCATGCGGAAGCCGAACCGGCTCAGGCTGCCCAGGTACAGCGCCGCGGGCACGCGCGGCGGCGCCGACGCGACGGGCAGGCCCAGGTCGTCCAGGAGCGCGTCGCCGTTCAGCCAGAAGCCGATGGGCAGCACCAGGTCGTCGCCGTCGGCCCGGACGGTGGCGCTCTGGACGGAGGTGCTGGTGAGATTGACCGTGGTGCTGGTGAACAGCTGGCGCAGCAGGTGGTCGGGACGGTCCACGGTCCCGCCCGCGGTCACCTTCGCCAGCCGGGCGTCCGTCCACCGGCCGACGAGGGCCTTGACGGTCGTCTCCAGCTGCTCGGCGCCCGCGACCTGCCCGTACAGCGGGTCGCCGCGCAGGGGGTCGTCGGGGGCCAGCCGGATCGTCGCCGCCATGGACTGCCAGTGGATCCAGGGCTGTTTGAGTTCCTTCATCACCACGCTGCCGTTGACGTGGCTGTCGAAGCAGCCGTGCCCCCGGGAGGCCGGCGCGAGCGCCGACCACGAGTCGCCGGTCCACACCCACGCGGGCCGGATGCGCATGTAGTAGTTGAAGTGGCCCGCCTGCGCATCCCAGGCGGCGACCTGCAGGAACGTGGTGTCCGGGTCGCTGTTGGCCCCCGTGCTGATCAGCAGGTCCGGAATGCGCCCCCGCTCGGCCCGGGTGATCGCGTAGCGGATGTCGCGGTGCAGACCGGGCGCCGCGGGCGGGGGGAGCTGGCCCGACTCGCTGACCAGGAACACGGATTGCTCGGGCACCGCTCCGGCGCCGTCGAGCCCCGCGAGCAGCTCGCGCGAGGACATCGGGAAGCGCCCGTGCCGGAAGAAGACCTCGGCCAGGGGGTCGTGCAGCTCCGCGCGCTCGGCGTCGGCCATCGGCCGCGCCTCGCCGTCCACCCCGCTCACGGCCCGGTACAGCCGGCCGGCCGCCAGGTCGGGCATCGCCGGCCCCTGCCCGGCGGGGACGGCGGCGGTCAGCCCCGGGGCGTACGAGCCGCCGGCCCGCCCGCCGCCGTCGGACGGCCACGCCCACGCGGTCGCCCGCCGCCGCTCGGGCGGCTGGCCGCGCATGCCGTCGGGGGTGGGTCCTGTCATGGGCGGTCCCGGTCTGCGCAATGACGGGCGTCCCCGCGCGACATCGCCCGTGCGCGCCGCGCCTCGGGGGAGGGGTATGGGGGCGAGTCCTTCCCGGGGCGGTCCGCCACCGGGCCTCGCGTCACCGTCAGCTCACCGGCAACGGGGCTCCGCACCGTTCCGGCGTCCTCCTTCGAGGCTCCCAGCCGTTGCGGGGGTCGGCAACCCGGATGCCCGCGGCCGCCTGTGACCGTGCGCGGCGTCAGCGGGCCGCCCGGGCCGGCTGCTCCGGGCCGAAGGCCAGTTCGCGCAGCCGCCGCCAGTCCAGGCGCGGCCTGAACCGTGGCACGCCCGGGCGCCGGCGGGGGACGCGCACGCGCAGCGCCCGGTGCTCGATGGCGCAGCGGACGGGGGCGGGGAAGGACAGGGCCTCGCCGTCGACGCCGACCTGCACCATCGGCGCGTCGGCGTCGACCAGGACCGCGCGGGTGGCGAGGACGGTCAGGCCGGGGGAGCGGCGGCCGCGGAGCAGGGCCGCCGCCTGCGCCGCGTTGTCGGCCCTGACACTGAGCAGCCCCAGTACGCCACCGTCCAGCCGCTCCCGGCGGCCGAGCCCGGCCCGGTCCCCCACGCGGTAGGGGTTGTTGCTCACCAGCACGGCCTGCGGGGCCTCGACGGTGACGCCGCCTGCGCAGACGGTCAGGCGGGGCCCGTGGTGGCCGGTCAGTACGTCGGGCAGCAGGTGCAGCACGGTGCGGACCTTGTCGTCGCGGTAGGCGGGGCTCTGCACCACCGCCGCGTAGGCGCCGAAGGAGGCGTTGTTGACGAAGACCCGGTCCCCGACGCGCCCGAGGTCCACCCGGAACTCGACCCCGTCCGTGAGGGCGTCCAGGCCCGCCGCCGGGTCGTTGCGGTCCAGCCCGAGATCCAGCGCGAAGTGGTTGCGGGTGCCGGCCGCGACGACCACGAAGGGCACGTCGTGTGCCGCAGCCACCCCGGCGACCAGGGCCTGGGTACCGTCGCCGCCGGCCACCCCCAGCAGGTCCGCCCCGCGGGCCACGGCCTCGCGCGCGAGCGCCACGACGTCCTGGGACCGGCCGGGGTCGAGGAGCACCACCTCCGCGCCCAGCGCCGTCGCCTTCTCCCGCAGCCGGTGGCGCGTCACCTTCCCCCCGCCGGAGCGGGGGTTCATGATGAGGAACGGCCGCTGCGGCGGCGCGACCGGCACCCCGGGCGCGGCCGTGGGGACACGGTCCGCACCGAGTGCGGCCCACCCCGCGCAGGCCGCCAGCACCCACAGCCCGCCGGAGAGCAGCACGAGCCAGAGCAGCCCCGCGGCGACGTAGAAGGCGATCACCGCGGCCGGTGCCGCCGCGGCCAGGACGGCGGCGCACACCCGCGCGACGCCCCGGCGGGTCAGCGTCCACCACAGCCCCGCCGCACAGGCGGCCAGCCCGCCGAGCCCGGCACCCACCAGCCCGACGCTTCGGACGCCCCCGGCCAGGAGCAGCACCGACGCCGCCGAGAACGCCGCCAGGAGCGCCAGGCGCGCGGCCCGTCGCTGCGCCGTCACGCCGTGCACGCCCCTGCCGTCGCCCATGGTCCCGTCCTCCCGTCGCCACCGGACACCTGAAGGACGCCGCGAACGGCCGCCATCGTTGCGCCCTCATCCGGAAGCAGCGGATCCGCATTGACAGGGGGAAACGGCCCGGTTTCAATGATCCGCGTGTCGCGTGGCGCCGGCTACAGAGCAGTGGGCAGGCCGGCAGCCGGGCGGACACCCTGCACCGAGGGGCCATGCCATGAGTTCGTACTCCGCATCCTGCGCCTGACGTAGACGCCGCCGCGCGTCGTTCCCTCTCCCGCGCCGTCCCGTGCGCCTTCCCGTGCGACGTCCCGTGCGGCGCCCGCCACCGCCGGCAGCCGCACCCGTCCGCCCGGGGGGCAACCCTCTGCGGGGCACGGTCACGGGTGGGAACGACGCGGTCCGGTGCGCACATCGCCGCGCACTCCACCACCCGTCACCGCGGTCACCGTCACCGCGGACCCATGCCTTCTTCCTGGAGAACCACACCCGTATGCCCATGTCCTTCAACCAGCGCGTCATCGAGGAGTTCCGGGCCAACGCAGGGAAGGTCGGCGGCCCCTTCGAGGGCGGCGACCTCCTCCTGCTCACCACCACCGGCGCCCGGTCCGGGGCCGAACACACCACTCCGCTTGGCTGCGTGCGCCACGGCGACCTGCTGCTGGTCGTCGCGTCCAACCTCGGCGCACCCCACCACCCCGCCTGGTACCACAACCTGCTCGCCCACCCCGTGGTGCGGGTGGAGACCGGCACCGAGACGTTCGAGGCCGTCGCGGTCCCCGCCGAGGGAGCACGGCGCGACGAACTGTTCGACCACGTGGCCGGCGTCGCCCCCGGGTACGCCGACTACCAGGCCCGCACGACGCGGACCCTGCCCGTGGTGGTCCTGGAACGGCCCGATCACGGGGCCGGCACGGCGCACGAGGTCATGAACCTCGCCGACAAGCTCCTGGAAATCCACACCTGGCTGCGCGGGCAGTTGCGCCACGTGCGCGCCGAGACCGACGCCCACTTCGCCGCACGGGCGGCCCACCACGATCCGCAGGAGCCGCCGGCGCCCGGGCTGGGCCTGCAGATCCGGCAGCACTGCCTGGCCTTCTGCGAAGCCCTGACCTTCCATCACACCGGCGAGGACGATCACGTCTTCCCGGCACTCGGCCGACAGCACCCGCACCTGCGCGACGTCCTCGACCGCCTCGCGGGCGAACACCGGACGCTCGCCCGCCTCAAGGACGAACTCCTCGCCCTGCTGGCCGACATCACCACGGCGGATCCCGTGCGCTTCCGTACCGAGCTGACCCGGCTCTCCGACGAACTGCTGGCACACCTGGACGCCGAGGAGGAGTCGCTCCTGCCCGCCCTCGCCGCGATCCCCTTCCCGCCGGCCCCGCCCGCGCCGCCGGCGGCCGACGGGGCCGGGGTCACCCGCCGGACGTGAGCGCGCTGTCGTCGCCCGGCCCGGAACCGGGAAGGCGGTGCCGGGCGACGACCAGCGCGGCGTCGATGTCGCGCGTTCCGGTCGACACGCACAGCGTGTAGGCGACGTCGGCCAGCCTCTGCCGCGTCGTCGGGCCTGCCTTCCCCGATGCCAGCGTGCGCTCCAGTGAGGTGTAGCGCCGGACGAGATCGTCGAGCACGGCGGGGTGGGCAAGCAGCATGGGCTTCTCCTTCGAGAGACGGATATGTGAAAGAGCACACGACGTTCTCTCCGCGCCTGCCCGGAAGACCGCGCTCCATTCCCCTTTCCCCGGCCGCCGCCCTCCTGCGTCGTTCTCACGGGCGGCGGCCGGGCGGGGTCACGGCGTGCCGGCTCCCGTCGGCTTCCAGGTCAGGGACACGGTGAAGTTGGCGGCCAGGCACGCCTTGGCGATGAACGCACCGGCCTCACCGTGCAGGTTGATGCCGAACTCGACCTTGATCTCGTCGGGCGACTGGGCCGCCGACCGCAACTGCGTCACCACGGCCTGCACGCCGGGCTCGACACGCCGCACGGCGTCCTCGAACGTCCGCTGCGCCCGCTCGACGACCGAGCTCTCGTGCAGGCCACGCGTCACCGTCCCCGCCGTCGTCGTCCCTTCGCTGACCTCGACCAGCACCGTACCGCCGCCGGCGGTGGGGAATTCCACGAGCTGCCCCAACGGTCTCTCCTTCGCTTCGTCGGCGGCTCCCCACGCGGGGAGCCGCCGTGCCGGACGGCTATGCGTCGCCGACCGGCCAGATCCTGACGGTGTGGTCATGGCTGCCCGTGGCGAGCCGGCTGCCGTCCGGGCTGAACGCCACCGCGAGCACATTGTCCTCGTGGCCCACTTCGCTGATCCTTTCGCCGGTGGCGGCGTCCCAGACGCGGGCCGTCCGGTCGTGGCTTCCGGTGGCGAGGCGACGGCCGTCGGGGCTGAAGGCGACCGCGAAGACGGTGTCGTCGTGGCGTACTTCGGTGAGCTTTTCGCCGGTGGCGGCGTCCCAGACGCGGGCCGTCCGGTCGTGGCTTCCGGTGGCGAGGCGACGGCCGTCGGGGCTGAAGGCGACCGCGAAGACGGTGTCGTCGTGGCGTACTTCGGTGAGCTTTTCGCCGGTGGCGGCGTCCCAGACGCGGGCGGTCCGATCGAGTCCACCAGTGACGATGCGACGGCCGTCCGGACTGAACGCCACGTCGAAGACCGTGTTGTCGTGGCGCACTTCGAGCACTTCCTCCCCGGTGGCGGCGTCCCAGACGCGGGCCGTCCGGTCGAGACCGCCCGTGGCGATGCGCGTGCCGTCCGGGCTGAACGCCACCGCGAGCACCGCCTTGTCCTGGCGCACCTCCAGCGACTCCCGGCCGGTGGCCGCGTCCCAGACCCGCCCCGTGTGGGTGTCGGAGCCGGTGGCCAGCCGCGTGCCGTCCGGACTGAATGCCACCGCGTACACCCAGTGCAGCTCGGGCACCCCGACCACCACCTCCAGCCGCTCCCGCCCCGTCACGTCGTACACCCGCGCCGACGCCGCGGCGCCCCCGACGGCGACGGCCCCGCCGTCGGGATCCCATGCCAGGGCGTAGACCTCGTGCCCGAAGTCGATGCGCCCCTCCTCGCGCGGGTGGGCCCGCAGCTCGTGCCGCGCCCGGTCGGCGAGCGCGGTGTACTCCCCGGCCGCCTCCGGGCGCAGCGCCGTCAGCTCGGCGATCAGATCCCGCACCTGGGCCCACTCCTGCGCGGCCGCCCGTTCGTCCAGCGCGGTCCGCAGCCCGGCCTCCCGCTCGGCGTCCTGCAGGGCCCCGCGGGCCCGGGTGGCCAGCCCGGCGGGGTCGGCCGCGGCCGCGTCGAGCCGGCGCAGCTCCTCGTCGACGTCGAGGACGGCCTGCCACTGCCCGGCCTCCGCGTGATAGCGCAACTCCGCCTGCAGGTCCGCAACCTGCTGCCGGGCCCGGCACCGTTCCTGCCGCGCGGCCGCGTCGCGGTCCTCGGGCTGCTCCTGCAGGATCTCCGCGTACGCCTCGACCGCGGTGGCCCAGTCCTCGGCGGCCTCCGCCCCGGCCGCCCGCTCGCGGAGGCCGACGAGCCGGCACCGGCGGACGGCGGTCTCGCGCAGCGCCGCCGCCTCGTGATGCTCCGGGTCCAGGGCGAGCAGGTCGTCCAGCAGCTCGATGGCCTTGTCGTGGTTGCCGATGCGCAGTTCGGCGCTGGCCATCACGTGCAGGGCACGCACCTGCGCCTCGTGACGGCCCGCCTCGGGCGGCTGCGCCCGCCCGGGGTGCGGCGTCGCCGCCTCCTGCTGCTGCGACGGCTCGGGTTCCCGGGCCGCAGGCGGGTGCGGTGCGGACGTGAAGGTGAACAGCCGGGTGGTCTCCCCCCGTACGTACAGCACCGGCGTGATCCACTCCAGCGCCGTACGGCCGCAGCCGAGCATCGCGATGCGGCCGCTGCGGGCGGCCTCGTCGATCCGGTGGCCGCTGGCGAGCGAGGTGTAGAAGCCCTGCGCGAAGCGGACGGCGGCCCGGTCGCTGACCGTGAACTGCATGGCGGCCACCGCGCTGATGCCGCTGCGGACGAGGGCGGCGCCGGTGCTGGAGAACACGTCGTGGGTGCCACCCTGTGCCGAGGCGCACGAGTTGAGCACGACCAGCCGCGGCGTGGGCTCGGCCTCGCCGAGCAGGTCCACCAGCTGGTTGACATCGATCATGGCCGGGCCGCCGCTGTCGTCCACCAGCGCGATCAGCCCTTCGTCGGTGCCGGCGTCGTAGTCGCCGTGGCCGATGAAGTGCAGCACGTGCCATTCCCCCTCCAGCAGCGCCGCCTGCACGCTGTCCCAGCCGGCGTCCGGCAGCCACGTCAGCTCGACCCGTCCCGCCGCCACCTGCCCGGCCAGCGCCTTCTGCAGCTGCTCGCGCTCGGCGTCGGTGTCCAGCGGGGGCAGCCCACGCGGCGAGGCGATGATCACCAGGACCCGCAGCGGCGGGCTCACCCGCGGCGGCTCGGGCGTGTACAGGGCGGGCACGTGCCGGACCAGCGGCTCGTGCCGGCACAGGTAGGCGCCGGCCTCCGGATCGAAGAGCATCTCCCACGGCAGCAGCGCCAGCTCCGGCGCGTCCAGCCGCAGCACGATCCGCAGCCGTTCCTGCCGTTCCTGCGCCACCCCCAGGCTGGCCCGGTAGGTCCCGTAGACGGGGCCGGTGAACAGCGCCCGGAACAGCTGCTGCCCGACCTGCTGCACCGGCTCCTCGCAGAGCGGCACCACCCGGCGCGCCGACACCGACGAGGCCAGCACCGTCGCCTCCAGCTCCGGACGCCGGGCGAGCAGTGCGTCGACGTCCAGCTGCAGCCTGGCCGTGGGCTCTCCGCCGGCCGCGGCGTGCACCACCCGCACCTCGTAGTCGCCGGGGCCCGTCCCGGAGATCTCCAGTTCGAGGTCAGTGGCCATCGCCACCCCTTCCTTATGACCCCATCCTGCGGGCGGACGCAGGAGGGGACCAGGGCGGTTAGCCCGACCGGGGCGCCCCGCGGCTCACTGCCCGGGCCGGGGCTGCCAGGGGCCCGGGCCCTTGAGGACGCGGTGCGTGGGCGCCGTGCTGGTGTGCCGGACGCCGGGCAGGGCCGCGACGGGGCCGGTGAGGTAGCGGTAGAACGCGCCGGCGTCCCGCGTGGCGATGCTGGCGTGGAGGTTGGCGGTCCCGGTGGTGGCGGCGGCGAACGCCACCTCGGGGTGCCCGGCCAGCGCCCGCCCGGCGGCCTCCAGCCGGGCCGGCTCGACCTGCAGCCACAGCGTGGCGCGGAAGCCGCCCTCCATGACCCGCGGGTGGTAGTCGACGTCGAAGTAGAGCGCGCCCGACGCGTGCAGCTCGGCCATCCGCCTGCGGACGGTGGTCAGGGACCAGCCGGTGGCCGCGGCGAGTTCGGCCAGCGGGGCGCGGCCGTCGTGGGCGAGGACGTCCAGGAGCCCTTGGTCCTGGTCGTCCAGCGGGTAGGGCGCGGCCGCCTCGTCCAGGGGGCCGGGGCCGGCGGCGGGCGCCAGCGCGGCCACCTGGCCGGGCGTCAGCGGCCCGGAGCGGGTGAGGTGGCTGTGCCGCTGCCCGAAGAAGACGTGCAGCTGGCAGTGCGCGGAGACGTCGACGACCCGCGGCGTGCGCGGCAGTTCCTGCAGCAGCAGCGGGTTGTCGCCGCCCGGACGGCCGGCGCTGCGGGAACGGACGTTGCAGGTGATCTCCGTGCCGCCCGAGGTGAGCTTCACCCAGCTCGTGTCCGGATGCCGGGCCAGCGCCTCGCCGACCGAGGCGGCCGCGTCGGGCGTGCACCGCACCCGGACGAACCAGGGGGTGTCGCCCACCCGCAACGGGTCGGTCAGCCCGACGACGCGGAGCGTCCCGGTGGTGCGCAGCCGGGTGTAGCGCCGGGCGACGGTCTGGTCGGAGACCCCGAGCACCTGGGCGATCCGGCTGAAGGGGGCCCGCCCGTCGATCTGCAGGGCCTGGGCGAGCGGCCGGTCCTGGACGTCGAGGTCGGGGAAGAGGTACGGCTCGATGTCGGTATCCACCGCACCAGCGTACTGATTGTCGAATATCGCCGATCGGTTCGCTCTGGCTGTGGGATATCCGCAGCATGCGGCGAGGGTATGGAGCACGACGTACGGACACGACGAAACGAGACTCGAATGCGTAAGTGGCAGCCTCTGGTGGCTGTCTGCCTGGGGGCCTTCATCCTGCTGGTCGACGTGACCATCGTGAATGTGGCGCTCCCGCAGATGGCGGACGACCTGGACGCCGGCTTCAGCTCCCTGCAGTGGGTGGTCGACGCCTACGCCCTCGCCCTGGCGGCCCTGCTGCTGGCCGCCGGGTCGCTGGCCGACCGCTTCGGCCACCGCAGGCTGTACGTGGCCGGGCTGGCGGTGTTCGCCCTGGCCTCGCTCGCCTGCGGCCTGGCGCCCGACGCCGCGGTCCTGGTCGCCGCGCGGGCGGTGCAGGGCGTGGGCGGCGCGGCGATGTTCGCCACGACCACGGCCCTGCTCGGCGCGACCTACCGGGGGCGCGACCGCGGCACCGCCTTCGGCGTCTGGGGCGCGGTCAACGGTGCGGCGGCCGCCGCCGGCCCCCTGCTGGGCGGGCTCCTCACCCAGCACATCGGCTGGCAGGCCATCTTCCTGGTCAACCTGCCGATCGCCGCGGTGGCCGTCGCGCTGACCCTGCGCGTCGTCCCGGCCGACCGCCGTGCCCCGGCCGAGGGCCCCGGCCGGCCGGCCCGGCTGGACGTCCCCGGCGCCGTGACCTTCACCGTCGCGGCGGCCGGCCTCACCTACGGGCTCATCCGCGGCGGCGAGGCCGGCTGGACCTCGCCCCTCACGCTGGGCGCCTTCGGCGTGGCGGCGCTGGCCCTGGCCGCGTTCGTGGCGGCCGCGCTGCGCGCCGAACGCCGGGGCCGCCAGCCCCTGCTGGACCTCGCCCTGCTGCGCAGGCCCTCCTTCACCGGGCTGATGGGCGGCGCGCTGCTGCTGCAGGCCGGCGCGTTCGGCTGCCTGGCGCTGACGTCGCTGTGGCTGCAGTCCCTCCTGGGCCTCGGCCCGGTGGCGGCCGGCCTCGCGCTGGCCCCGCTGGCCGCGCTGTCGTTCATGGTCTCCCTCGTGGCGGGCCGCTACCTCCAGCGGATGGCACCCCGGGTGCCGATCGGCCTGGGGCTGCTCGTGATCGCGGCCGGCATGCTGCTCCTGGCCGGCGGCATGACGGCGGACGCCGGCCGTTCCGCGGTCCTGGCGGGGCTGTGCGTGACCGGCGTCGGCGTCGGCCTGGCCATCCCCGTCCTGGTGT
This sequence comes from Streptomyces cinnamoneus, assembly GCF_014650495.1. Lineage (GTDB taxonomy): Bacteria > Actinomycetota > Actinomycetes > Streptomycetales > Streptomycetaceae > Streptomyces > Streptomyces cinnamoneus. The sequence goes on from NZ_BMVB01000012.1 coordinate 15,908, forward strand.
CGGCCGCGATGGGCAGCGTGCCGCCCCAGCGCATGGGCATGGCCGGGGGAGCGGTCAACACCTTCCGGCAGCTGGGCATGACGCTGGGCATCGCCGGCCTCGGAGCCGTCTTCACCAGCCGTGCCGAGAAGGTGTTCGAGGACGCCCGCTCGGGTCTCGACCCGCACTCCGCGGCCTCCGCGCTCGCCGGCGGCCAGGCGCGCCGGATCGTCGAGGGCGCACCGGCCGGCCTGCGCGCGGGCACCGAGCGCCTCGTCCACGAGGCGTTCGCGGCCGGCCTGGAGCGGGTGTTCCTCTGCTCGGCCCTGGCGGCCGCCGCGGGCGGACTCCTCGTGCTGACCCTGGTCCGCCCCGCGGCGAAGGCGGCCACCGCCGAGCCGGCGGCGGACGGGGTCCCCGCCCCGCGCCAGGCGCCGGAGCGGACGCCGGTCTGAGCATTCGGGGCGCGCCGCGCCGCCGTCAGGCCGGTTCCGGCCGGCCGGCGCGCGGCGCGCAGGCGTAGAGGAGGCCGGTCGCGAGGACGCCGCCGGCCGCAGTCAGCAGGACGACCGGGGGGCGCACCGCCTCGTGCAGCATCCACGCGCCGAGCAGGCCACCGGCGAACAGCACCGCCACCGCGGCCGTCCGGCGGCCCTGTGCCCGGGCGCCGGACGTGATCCGCGTGTCGAGCGCGAGCGGCGAGCCGCCGAGGAGGGCCGTCATCGAGCGGGTGGCCAGTGTGGTGGGCAGATCCGGCACCCGGGCCCGCATGGTCGTCACGTTCCGCATCCCCATGGCCCCGGCCACCACGGCCGTCACCGCGTAGTGCCGGCCCGACAGCGGTTCGCCCACCCCGTCGATGCCCCACGCGGTCAGTGCCCCCACGCCCAGCAGTGCCGCCTCGGCGACGAGCGCCACCACGAGCCACCGGCGCCCGTGGACGTCCACGCTCGACTCCAGGCGCGACCCCAGGACGGCCCCCACCGCGAACCCGCCGAGGGAGGCGGACGCCGCCACCGGGGACAGGCCGCCCTCCTTGGTGAGCGAGAACGCCAGGAAGAGCACGTTGCCCGACTGCATCGCCGTGAACACCGGGCCCAGCACCAGGAAGCTGACGGCCTCCACCACCCCCGTGATCAGCGTCAGCGCCACCATCACCGCCGTGAGGGCGGCCCCGGGCCTCGGGTCCACGGCGGCTCCTTCCGGTCGGCGGCGCTACCACTGTGCCGCACGGCCGCTCAGCCGTCGATCAACGCGGCCAGGCCGTCGAGCATCGAGGTGAGGCCGAGTTCGAAGACCGCGTCGAGGTCCAGGTCGTAGCCGCCGTCACCGAACGATCCGACCACCTTGGTGAACGCCGGGTACGCGCCGGAGGCCACGAGCGCGTCGAAGGCGGCGGCCTGGGAGTCCATCCACTGCTCCTCGGACAGCCCGGTCGCGCTCTGCGCCTGGGCCTCGCGCTCCAGCTGGACGGCCGTGCCCTGCACATAGCTGTAGATCAGGGCGTTGAGGTTGAACATCGTCGCCGGGCCGAGGCCGTGGCCGTCGAGCGCCCCGAGCATCCAGTCGGAGTAGGCGATCAGGTGCGGCAGGGCCAGCGGCCGGGTGAGCGGGGCGATCTGCGCGAGCCAGGGGTGGGCGCGGTGCACCGCCCACAGCGCGCGTGCGCCCTGCTCCAGGCGGCCGCGCCAGCCGGACGACGTATCGCGGGGGTAGGACATCTCGGCGAGGACGGCGTCGGCCATGAGGAACACCAGGTCGTCCTTGCTGGTGACGTGGCGGTAGGGCGACATGGCCGCGACACCCAGCCGCGCCGCGACCCCCCGCATGGACAACGCGGCCAGCCCCTCGGCGTCGGCGATGGCGACGGCGGCACGGACGATGCGCTCCTGCGTCAGCTCGCCGTCGGCCGCCCGGCCGGGCGGGGACGGCTGAGGCTGCGGCGACGAGGGTGCCAACGGCGACGGCGACTGCGACGGCGATGGGGACGCTGCGGCGGCCGGGCCCGCCACCACGGTGCCGACCCGCGACTGCGCCCGCACGAGCCCCTCCTGGCGCAGGGTGGTCAGCACCTTGGTGGCGGTGGCGAGCGCCACGTTCCACTCCCTGGCGATCTGCCGGGTGGACGGTACGCGGTCGCCCGGAGCGAGCTCGCCGTCGGAGATGCGTCGCCGCAGTTCGGCGGCGATGCGCAGATACGGCGGAGAAATTTTTTCGGCCACGGGGACCCCTTCCCTCTGTCCTAGTACAGAGGCTAGCAGCGAAAAGGCCCTGGAACGTTCGTCAGCCCTCGTATCTGTCCTAGTCCAGGGCGGTAGTACCGACACTTGCGGAGCTGTGCGTACGGTGTACATTCAGTTGTGTACACCGTACTGAAGGAGCTCAGCATGCAGAACGTCCTCGTCTCCGGTGCCAGCGTCGCGGGCCTGACCCTCGCCTACTGGCTGCGCCGCAACGGCTTCGCCGTGACCGTCGTCGAGCGGGCCCCCGCCGTCCGCCCCGGCGGCCAGGCCATCGACGTCCGCGGCGTCGCCCTCGACGTCCTCGACCGGACCGGGATCCTGGCCGAGGCCCGGCAGGTCCGTACCCGGATGCGCGGCATGGCGATGCTCGACGCCGAGGGCAAGGAGCTGTGGCGCACCACCGACCACACGTACAGCAGCGGCCGGCTGGACAGCGAGGACATAGAGCTGCTGCGCGAGGACCTGGCCATGCTGCTCCACCGTCAGGCGGTCGACGCAGGAGTGGAGTTCCTCTTCGGCGACTCCGTCGCCACCCTCGACGAGGAGGCCGACGGCGTACGGGTCGGCTTCGAGCAGGGGCCCGCCCGCACGTTCGGCCTCGTGCTGGGCGCGGACGGCCTGCACTCGAAGGTCCGGCAGCTGGCCTTCGGCCCGGAGGAGCGGTTCATCCGCCACCTCGGCGCCTACCTGACCGTCTTCAGCACCCACAACTTCCTCGGGCTCGACAACTGGCAGGTCTGGCTCAACGACGACGCGGCGACCTACTGCCTCTATCCGGTGCACGACAACACCGAGATGAGGGCCACGCTGGGCTTCCGGTCGGAGCCGATCGCCTACGACCACCGCGACACCGAGCAGCAGAAGGCGCTCATGACCGCCGGGCTGGAGCACGTCGGCTGGGAGACGCCGCGGCTGCTGGAGGCCATGCGGCAGGCACCCGACTTCTACTTCGACTCGATGGCCCAGATCCACATGGAGCAGTGGTCCACCGGCAGGGTCGCGCTGGCCGGCGACGCGGGCTACTGCCCCTCCCCGCTCTCCGGCCAGGGCACGAGCCTGGCCCTCGTGGGCGCATACGTCCTGGCCGCCGAACTCGGCAGGGCGGACGGCGACCACGCGGCCGCCTTCGCCCGCTACGAGACGCGCATGCGCCCCTTCGTCGGCCTCAACCAGGCCCTCGCCGACAAGAACGCGGGCGGCGCGCCCTCCGACGAGGCGATGGAAGAGGCCAAGAACGGCATCGCGCTCGACGCCTGAGCGGCGCGTCCACCCGCCGGCCGCACGCGGGCGGAGCACGTTCACCCGGACGGGGCCTGCGAGGGCCGTTTGCGGGCCCGGCGGGGTGCGCATCATCCCCGGGGAAGCCGACAACGACGGGAGCCACCGTGCCCCTGGCCGCTCCCGACCCGTCGGGTGTCCCCGCCACCGCCTGGTGGGTCCTGTACCTCCGGGCCGCCGAGGCCCGGCACCCGCGCAGCCTGCTGCCCGATCCCCTGGCGGCCGACGTGCTGGCCCGCAGCGGCTGGCCCGCACGGGAGACCTTCGGCCCGCCCGTCCCGCCGCTGGCCCAGTACCTGGCGGCACGGTCCCGCGTCTTCGACGACGAAGTGAGGTCCTTCCTCGCCCGCGCGCCGCACGGCACCGTCGTCGCCCTCGGCGAGGGCCTGGACACCCAGTTCTGGCGGGTGGACGACGGCCGGGTGCGATGGCTGACGGTCGACCTGCCCGAAACCCTGGCCTGGCGCCGCGCCCTGCTGCCCCAAGGGCCCCGGCAGGACACCGTCGCCTGCTCGGTGACGGACCCGCGCTGGGCGGAGGGCGTCGACCCTGCGCAGCCGCTGCTGATCAGCGCCCAGGGGCTGATGATGTACCTGCCGTGGGAAGCGGTGGCCGGCCTCGTCACCCTCTGCGCCGAGCGCTTCCCCGGAGCGTCGCTCGTCTTCGACACCGTCCCGCACTGGGTGGCCGCACTGGCCCGCCGCCATGTGCTGTACTGCGGCACGTACCGCCTGCCGCCCCTGTCGTCCGCGATGAGCCCAGGCTCCTACGAGCGGCTGCGCACCCTCCATCCGCGCATCGCCGGCGTCCGCCGGCTGCCCTGGCCGGCCTGCCGGGGACTGACCGGACTGGTGCTGCACCACGGCCAGCGCTCCCCGCTCGTCCGCCGGGCACTTCCCGGCATGGTGCGTCTCGACGTCCGGCAGCCGTGAACGCGCCGAACTGCCGCCCGTGGAGCGGCCGGTGACCGGTGACGGCGGACGGACGCCTTCCTCACGCCGGGTCGAGAACTTTATGTACGCAACCGCTCGGGTGGCGAGGAGCGAGTCAGGCTGGAGGCATCGGAGCGGGCGGGCCCGGTGCGAGGGGCCCGCCGACTGAGATACGGAGAACGACCATGTGCGGCATCACCGGATGGGCAGGCTTCACCCGCGACCTCAGGGCCGAGTCCCCGGTCGTCCAGGCCATGACCGACACCCTGGCCCGCCGGGGACCGGACGCCGAGGGCATATGGCTGGACGAGCACATCGCACTGGGACACCGGCGGCTGTCCATCATCGACCTCGAACACGGCGCGCAGCCCATGCGCACGCCCGAGCGCGGCCCCGGCGACCTGCCCCGCGCCGTGATCTCCTACGGCGGCGAGATCTACAACTTCCGCGAGCTGCGTGAGGAACTCGTCCTGCTCGGCCACCGCTTCGCCACCCGCAGCGACACCGAGGTGGCGCTGCGCGCCTACCTGGAGTGGGGCACCGACTTCGTCCACCGCCTCAACGGCATGTACTCCCTCGCCATCTGGGACACCGCCCGCGAGGAACTGCTGCTGGTCCGGGACCGCCTCGGCGTCAAGCCGCTCTTCTACTACCCCACCGAGGACGGCGTCCTCTTCGGCTCCGAGCCCAAGGCCATCCTCGCCAACCCGCTGGCCGAGGCCGCCGCGGGGGCGGAGGAGCTGTGCGACGCCCTGCTGTTCCTGCGCACCCCGGGCCGCGTCCCCTTCCGCGGCATGCGCGAACTCAAGCCCGGCCACCTGCTGCGCGTCCGGCGCGAGGGCATCAGCGAGGAACGCTACTGGCAGCTGGAGTCCCGCCCGCACACCGACGACCTGAAGACCACCGTCGCCACCGTCCGCGAGCTGCTCGACGACATCGTCCCGCGCCAGATGGTCGCCGACGTACCGCTCGTCGCGCTGCTGTCCGGAGGGCTGGACTCCTCCACCGTCACCGCGCTCGCGGCCCGGGCCCGGGCCGCCGACGGCGCCGGCCTGTCCACCTTCTCCGTCGACTTCACCGGCCACACCGAGAACTTCCGGGCCGACGCCATCCGCCCCACCCCGGACGGCCCCTACGCCCTGGAGGTCGCCCGGCACGTCGGCAGCGACCACCACCCGATCGTCCTCGACCGCGCCGGCCTGCTCGATGCGGCCGTGCGCCGGACCGTCCTCGGCGCCTGGGACCTGCCCTTCAACTTCGCGGACCTGGACGTCTCCCTGTACCTGCTGTTCGCCGCCGTCCGCGAGCACGCCACCGTGGCGCTGTCGGGGGAGGGCGCCGACGAGGTCTTCGGCGGCTACCTGTGGTTCTCCGACCCCGAGGCACGGCGCGCCGAAACGTTTCCCTGGCTCAAGCTGGGCGCCCACCGCGGCCTCGACCCCCGCTCGCTGTTCCACCCCTGGTTCGTCGACGGCATCGACCTCGCCGCGTACGAGGCCGACCTCTACCGCACCGCCCTGGCCGAGGTCCCGCTCCTCGACGGCGAGAGCGCAGCGGGCCGGCGGACCCGCGAGCTGGGCTACCTCACCCTGACCCGGTGGCTGCCCATCCTGCTGGACAAGAAGGACCGGATGGGCATGGCCAGCGGCCTGGAGGGCCGGGTGCCGTTCTGCGACCACCGCCTCGTCGAGTACGTCTTCAACGTCCCCTGGGAGATGAAGACGTTCAGCGGCCAGGAGAAGGCACTGCTCAGGGAGGCCGCGGCCGACCTGCTGCCGGAGTCGGTGCTGCGCCGCAAGAAGGCCGCCTACCCCTCCATCCAGGACCCGGCCTACGACCGGGCCCTCATCACGGGCCTCACCAAGGCGGCGGGCGACGACCGGGCACCGCTGAGCGCCTTCCTCGACGGCGACGCGGTACGGCGGACGGCCGCCAAGACCTCCACGGGCAGCCTCTCCGAGTTCGAGCGGATCCTCGTGGAGTCCACCGTCCGGCTGGACGACTGGGCACGCACCTACCAAGTGGAGCTGACCGGAGTGAAGGGAGCCAACTGATGCACGCCATCGAGATCCGGGAGACCGGCGGGCCCGAGGTCCAGATCTACGTCGAGAAGCCCGACCCCGAGCCGGCCGAGGGCCAGATCCTCGTCGAACTCGCCGCGGCGGGGGTGAACTTCATCGACCTCTACCGCCGCGAGGGCCGCTACCCCCTGCCCCTGCCGTCGATCCCCGGCGAGGAGGGATCGGGCATCGTCCGCTCCGTCGGCCCCGGCGTCACCCGGTTCCGGCCCGGTGACCGCGTCGCCTGGACGACCGTGCTCGGCAGCTACGCCAGCCGGGTCGTCGTCCCGCAGGACAAGGCGATCGTCGTGCCGGAGGGGGTCGACCTGCCCACCGCGGGCGGCGTGCTCGTCCAGGGCATGACGGCCCACTACCTGGCCAACGACTCCTACCGGGCGCGCGCCGGCGAGACGGTGCTGCTGCACGCCGCGGCCGGCGGAGTGGGGCTGCTGCTCACCCAGCTGCTCAAGCGGCGCGGCGTCCGCGTCATCGGCACCGTCTCCACGCGGGAGAAGGAGGAGCTGGCCCGCGCCAACGGCGCCGACGAGATCATCCGCTACACCGAGACCGACGACCTGGCCGCCGAGGTCCGCCGGCTCACCGACGGCGCGGGCGTCCACGCGGTCTACGACGGCGTCGGCGCCGCCACCTTCGACGCGAGCCTGGAATCCCTGCGCACCCGCGGCACGCTGGTCCTCTACGGCGGCGCCAGCGGCGCGGTGCCGCCCGTGGACGTGATGCGGCTGCTGTGGGGCGGCTCGCTGACCCTGACGCGCCCGTACCTGGAGCACTTCCGGGCCACCGTCGAGGAGTTCGAGTGGCGGGCGGGCGAGGTCTTCGACGGCATCGCCGACGGCACGCTCACGGTGACCATCGGCGGAACGTATCCCCTCGCCGAGGCGCACCGCGCGCACACCGAGCTCGCGGCCCGGCGCACCACCGGGAAGCTCCTGCTAGTCCCGTAGCCCGCAACGACTGGCACCAGGAGGTTGTCCATGGGCGACATCGTCGGTGCGGGCCTGCTCTCGCACGCACCCGTCATCATGTTCCCGAAGGCACAGAGGATCGAGGCCAACGGAGGCCGCGACTTCACCCTCGCGACCGGCCTGACCCGGCTCCGGCAGGAGAGGATCGACCCGGCCGACTACGACACGGTCGTGGTGTTCGACTCGCACTGGGGCACGACCACCGAAACGGTCGTCACCGCCCACCCCCGCCGCCAGGGCCTGTTCACCTCGGACGAGATGCCCGGCGCGATCAGCCGGCTCCCCTACGACCTGCCCGGCGACCCGGGACTGGCCCACGCCGTCGCGGACGTGGCGCAGGAGCGGTCGTTGTGGATCACGGCCAACGACGACCCGTACCTGCCGGTCCACTACGCGACGCTCAACCTCTGGACCTACCTCGGCGCCTCCGGCAAGCCGTGGGTGTCCGTCTCGGTCTGCCAGACGGCGACCGGCGAGGACTTCCTCGCGGTGGGCGAGGCCGTCGCACAGGCCGTGGCCGGCCTGGACCGCACGGTGCTGCTGGTGGCCTCGGGCGGCCTCTCCCACCGCTTCTGGCCGCTGGCCGAACTGCGCGACCGCATGGCGGGGGACCCGGCCCACATCATCACCCCCGAGGCGCGCGCGGCGGACGAGCAGCGCATTGCCTGGCTGGAGGCGGGCCGGCACGACCTCGTCATCGAGGCCATGCCGGACTACCTCCGCTTCGCCCCCGAGGCGCGCTTCGGCCACTACCTCATGCTGGCCGGCGCGGTGGGCGGCGCGCGGTGCCGGGCCCCGGGCCGCCGCTTCGGCGCGTACGAGAACGGCATCGGGACGGGCCAGGTCCACCTCTGGTTCGACCGGCCCGGCGCCGGCTGGACCTCCGTACCGGCCCCCTAGGAGCCGGCCGGTACGCGCATCTCGTCGCGCACCTCGGCGGTCTGCTTCGCGAGCGCTTCGAGGTCGGCACGGTCGTCGGGGCCGGGCAGCGAGACGGTGGCCGCCGTACTGTGGTCGCCCCAGCCGCAGACGGCCACGAACCCCGTGCCGCCGGAGCGGGTGACGGAATAGCGCTCGCACGTCACCGGCTCCCGGGCGCCGGGCGGGGTGATGTCCTTCGGGGGCGTGGTGACGGTGACGCCCGGGTTCGCGTTCATCCCCTGGAACATGCTGTCCAGAGTGCGCCGGGGGTCGGCGATCTCGCCGTAGAGGCCGCCGGTGACCAGCTCCTGCTCTCCGCCGTCGGCCGTGTACTGCCCTCCCACCCCCTTCATGTTGCGCTCGTTCCAGCTGTTGCGCTGACCGGCTATGCCGTCGTCGATGGTCCGGCTCACGTCCTTGGCCAGGGTGTACCGGCCGCCCAGGAGGGTGGCCGGCACGGTGAGCCGGTAGCGCTGGGGGGAGGGCTCGGCCCGGCCCGACGGCTCGTTCCCGCCGGAACCGCGGGGGGCTTCGGCCGACGCGGGCGCCGGCCTCTCGTCCGTGGAGGAATCGTGCCCGTACGAGCTGAGGTAGTGGGCGACACCCCCGAGCGCGGTCACGCCCAGCACGGACGCCACGACGATGGCGATGATCCCCCCGGCCCCCAGCCGCTTGTCCCGCGGCGGCTGCAGTCCCCACCCCTGCGGCTGCGGATACCCCGGGACCTGCGGCTGCGGATACCCGGGGGCCTGCGGCGGCGCCGGGTACGGGGTCGGCGGCTGCTGCGGCGGAGGCGGCGGCACGGTCATGGGGCGGGCTCCCTCTCGGACGGTCGGTGCGTCCACGCACGTGATCGGCGTGATCACGTCAGAAGAGTACGGCCCTGCGCCGCGCCGGAAACGGGCCCGGATACTCAGACGGCCCCCGCATACTCAGTGCCGGTGTGAGTACCGGCACCGGCCGCCCCGCCGCGGGGGCAGGCCCCTGTCGAGAAGGGGCCGGTCACAGGATATCTTGATGTCGAGCAATGTTATAGAAGTGGAGCGGAGCACCCGGTGACTGACTCGACCATCATCTATACCCACACTGACGAGGCCCCGGCCCTGGCGACGCACTCGTTCCTGCCCGTGGTCCAGGCTTACGCCTCGACGGCCGGCGTCACTGTGGAGACCCGCGACATCTCCCTGGCGGGGCGCATCATCGCCAGCTTCCCCGAGTACCTCCAGGAGAGCCAGCGCATCGCCGACGCGCTCGCCGAGCTCGGCGAGCTGGCCAAGACGCCCGGCGCGAACATCATCAAGCTGCCGAACATCTCGGCCTCGATCCCGCAGCTGAAGGCCGCGATCGCCGAGCTGCAGGAGCAGGGCTACGCGCTGCCGGACTACCCGGACGACCCCAAGTCCGACGAGGAGCGCGACATCCGCGCCCGTTACGACAAGGTCAAGGGCAGCGCCGTCAACCCGGTCCTGCGCGAGGGCAACTCCGACCGCCGCGCCCCCGCCTCGGTCAAGAACTACGCCAAGGCGCACCCGCACCGCATGGGCGCCTGGTCCTCCGACTCGAAGACGAACGTCGCCACCATGGGCGTCGACGACTTCCGCTCCACCGAGAAGTCCGCGGTCATCGCCGAGGCCGGCACGCTGCGCATCGAGCTCTCCGGCGACGACGGCTCCACCACCGTCCTGCGCGAGTCGGTCCCCGTGCTCGCCGGTGAGGTCGTCGACGCGTCCGTCATGCGCGTCGCGGCGCTGCGCGAGTTCCTCACGGCGCAGGTCGCCCGCGCCAAGGCGGAGGACGTGCTGTTCTCCGTGCACCTGAAGGCCACGATGATGAAGGTCTCCGACCCGATCATCTTCGGTCACGTGGTCCGCGCCTTCTTCCCGAAGACGTTCGCGAAGTACGGCGAGGTGCTCATCGCCGCCGGCCTGACCCCGAACGACGGCCTGGGCGGCATCCTCAAGGGCCTGGACGGCGTGCCCCACCTGGGCGCCGAGATCAAGGCGTCCTTCGAGGCCGAGCTCGCCGAGGGCCCCGCCCTGGCGATGGTCGACTCCGACAAGGGCATCACCAACCTGCACGTCCCCAGCGACGTCATCGTCGACGCCTCCATGCCGGCCATGATCCGCACCTCCGGCCACATGTGGGGCCCGGACGGCCAGGAGGCCGACACCCTCGCGGTCCTCCCGGACAGCAGCTACGCCGGCGTCTACCAGGTCGTCATCGACGACTGCCGCGCCAACGGCGCCTACGACCCCTCGACGATGGGCTCGGTGCCCAACGTCGGCCTCATGGCGCAGAAGGCCGAGGAGTACGGCAGCCACGACAAGACCTTCGAGATCCCCGTCACGGGCACCGTGCGGGTCCTCGACGGCAACGGCGACGTCGTCCTGGAGCAGACGGTCGGCGCGGGCGACATCTTCCGCATGTGCCAGACCAAGGACCTGCCGATCCGCGACTGGGTCAAGCTCGCCGTCACCCGCGCCCGCGCCACCGGCGTCCCGGCCGTGTTCTGGCTGGACAAGGGCCGCGCCCACGACGCGCAGCTGATCGAGAAGGTCAAGGCGTACCTGCCCGAGCACGACACCGAGGGCCTGCAGATCGAGATCATGTCGCCGGTCGAGGCGACCGCGTTCTCCCTGGAGCGCATCCGCCGCGGCGAGGACACGATCTCCGTCACCGGCAACGTGCTGCGCGACTACCTGACCGACCTCTTCCCGATCCTGGAGCTGGGCACCAGCGCCAAGATGCTCTCGGTCGTCCCGCTGATGAACGGCGGCGGTCTGTTCGAGACGGGTGCCGGCGGCTCCGCGCCGAAGCACGTCCAGCAGCTCGTCAAGGAGAACTACCTGCGCTGGGACAGCCTGGGCGAGTTCCTCGCGCTGGCCGTCAGCTTCGAGCACCTCGCGACCACCACGGGCAACGCCCGCGCCCAGGTCCTCGCCGACACCCTCGACCGCGCGACCGGCACCTTCCTCAACGAGGACAAGTCGCCGAGCCGTCGCCTGGGTGGCATCGACAACCGCGGCAGCCACTTCTACCTGGCCCTCTACTGGGCCCAGGAGCTGGCCAAGCAGACCGCCGACGCGCAGCTGGCGGAGGCGTTCGGGCCCCTGGCCAAGACGCTCGCCGAGCAGGAGCAGACGATCGTCGACGAGCTGATCGCGGTGCAGGGCTCCCCGGCCGACATCGGCGGTTACTACCAGCCCGACGTGACCAAGGCCGCGGCCGTCATGCGTCCGTCGGCGACCCTCAACCAGGCTCTCGCGACCCTGGCCTGACGCCGGACCGGCCGCCGCACGGCGGCCGTCCCCCCGTCATGACGGGCCCGTCCCGGCCGGCACTACGCCGGCCGGGACGGGCCCGTTCCCGTGCCGGCCCGCACTCCGTGCCGGGCCCTCGTCCGCACCGACGGGCTGCCCGCGCAACGGCTCCTCAGCGACAGCCGGGCCGTACGAACGGCCGGTCCCTCGGCGTGACGGCGCCGCGCGGGCCGGCCGCGCGGAGGATGACGTCGAGGGCACGGTCGGGGTCGACGGTGTACAGGCCGCTGGCCCAGGCGGCGTTGGCCTCGATCACGGCCCAGCGTCCGCCGGTCGTTCCCACGTCCACGACGATCGCGGCGGGCAGCGTGCGGCCGTACGCCGCCAGCAGCTCCGCACCGAAGGCGGCGGCATCCGCCGAGAGCGGGCCGAGCGACAGCCGCCCGTTCTCCGCGTACCGGCTGCCGGCGTGGACCGCCCCGTCGAGCAGGTACAGCCGGTACTCGACGGTGAACTCCACTATGTCGCTGACCAGCACGGGTGTGTGGGGGCCGACCGCGTCCGGCCCGGGCAGCCGGGAGCCGTCGGCGTAGACCATGGCCCGCAGGGACTTGTCGTTGGGTGACGTGACGAACGCCGGTCGCCGCAGGGCGTACGCCTCGGCGATCGGCACGGCGAGGATCTGACGCTGCGTGTGCTCCCGCTCCAGCCGGGCCAGCCAGTCCTCGGGCGCCTCCAACGGCGCGATCCCCAGACCGGGCGCCACCGCGTCCGCGAAGGCCGGCCCGGCGTGCAGATGTCCTGCCCGCAGACCGTCGGGCACGACGAACGCCGGAAGCTGCACGGTGGCCAGGCCCCGTCGGTGGGCGGCATCGCGGACGGCTTCAGCGGAAGCGGTCAGCCGGGGCGGGAGGAGGAGGGTCATGAGGAAGATCATGGACGCTTCCGCGGAACGAGCCCACCGTAAATATCCGGCCTGCGGCCGAGCGCTCCGTCAGGCGGCGCGCCGGGCCGGCAGGAGGCCGAGGGCGCGGAAGGTGACGCGCTGGTCGAACCACAGCAGGGCCACCGTCGTCGTGGCCATCGCGAGGCCGATGGCCACGTGCGCGGCCGTCGACACGGTCGCGGCGCCCACGGCGCCCAGCGCGAGGTGCACGGCAAGGCGCAGGCCGACCAGGGCGAAGAGGATCGTGCGGGTGCGGGAGTTCTTGAGCATCGCCCGCACGAGCTTCACGCGGCGGCGGAGCACCGTGAAGCCGATGACGATGTTCACCAGGGCCAGCGCCGCCAGGGCCATCCACGCCTTGTCCCACGCCTGGCACAGGTCGTAGGCCGCTCCCAGCGAGCCCTCGAACGCGAAGAACCATACGGGCAGCGGCTTCACGTCGGCGAGCCCCGCGGCCGGCTGCGGGCCGGTCCCGTTCCCGGCCTCCCGGCCATCGGCTGCGGCCCCGGTCTCGTTCTCGGTCCGCTGCCCGGTGATGCTGCCGTTCATGTGCCCGCCCCTTGACGTGTGGTGTCGCTTCTCCCTGACACCCACGATCATGCCGCCGGGCCCCCGCCGCGGGCAGAGCCGTCCATCACGCGTCCCCCGGGACAAATGTCCTACGGGGGCGGCCGGTGCGGAGGGGTGAAAGCGCCAGGTACCCCATCATGATCCGCGTTCCTGTCATACCAGGAAAGAGGGGAGCGATGGGTGACATCGGAGAAACCCGGGGAGACGGGCACGGGTTTTCGCTACAGAATTCGGATGGTCCTGCGGCGTTCCGCGGAATGTTCCTGATGCACCATTAGTGCGATTCGTTTTCAGCGCAATGTAAAGCTAGGGTCACGCTCAGGCGCGTGCAGGGCGTGAAGCGGTCGCCAAACCTTCATTCCAAGCCCTGCACGCGTCCCTCAGCAATTCGAACACCGAGAGGTACGAATGAACCGATCCCCCCGACGCCGGCGTGCCAAACAGCTTCAACACCGTCTGGCTCACGACGAAGACACTAGCAGGCACTACGAAACCTTCCGTCGTTTGAACCGATCGGGCAAGCCCGCGCTTGCCCGGTTCGTGTCCATCCCTGTCACGGGAATCCTGCTGATCTCCGGTGCCTCGGTCCACGTGCAGTTCACGCCGGAGACGTTCTCCGCGACCCTCGCCGCCCTCGGAATGGCTGGTGGCACCCACTGGCTGAGGTGCAGGCGCCGGTCATGAGCGCCGCCGGGGGCCGGCCGGGCGGGACCCGGCCGGCCCCCGGCCCTCCGCGACGAAAACCGGGATTCCGGAGAAGGCGTCCGGTTTTCCGTGATGGAAATAGTGGACCGCTCCGGCCAAATCAGCGACGGAACTTCCCCGGCTGAACCCTTTACGTGACACGAGTGACACGAGGACGGCGAGGATGAGTTTTTGCCAGTTCTGCCAGACACCCCTCGGAACGAGCGGCGAGCCCAAGGTCGGCCGGCCGCAGAAGTACTGCAGCACCCCCTGCCGCCAAGCCGCCTACCGGATGCGGAAGAACCCGCAGAGCGCCGCCCCGGCGCCGGGCACGAGCGCGGCGGCGCCTCCACCGCGGGCACCCCTCCCCAGGCGCCGGCCCCGGATGGTGCACGCCCCCGCCCACCCGGCCGCCCCCGCCGCCTCCACGAGCGCGGACGAGGTCCTCGTCGAGATCGTCAAGGACATCCTGGAGGAGACCCGCCAGCTGCAGCGCAGCCTGCAGGCCCCCGACGCGGAGGATCCGCTGCGCCGGACCGAACAGCTGCGGGCCCAACTCGAAAGCCTCACCGCCGGCCTCGTGGGCCGCGCCCGGCACCGCCGGGTGACCTGGAGCCGCATCGGCCGACTGCTGAACGTCAGTGAGGACACCGCGCGCCACCGCTACACCGAGGCGTTCATCCTCCGGCGGCTGAGCCAGCACATCCAGTTGCGGACGCCCTCGCCGTCCCTCAGCGCCCTCTACGGCCACGCGCCCGTTCCGGAGGAATCCCCTCCGCCGCCACCCGACCTGCCCGTCGACACCCCCCTCTCGGCCCGCACCCCGACGAGCCCGGCCTTCAACCGGCTCGCTCCCGTCCTGTCGATGCTGGCCCGCGCCTCGAACGTGCAACTGCAGGTCCTCAGCCGCCGCGCCGGCTGCTCCGCCTCCTACCTCTCCCGCATCCTCAGCGGAGAACGCGTCCCCGCCTGGCCCCTCACCGAACGCTTCGCCATCGCCTGCGGAGCGGACCCGGCCGTCCTGCGCCAGGTCTGGGAGACCGAACGGCTGCGCGACACCGCCACGGTGGCCGCACCGGTCGTCGTCGCGAAGCCGGGCGAGATCGTCGCCGACCAGGGCCGGCTGCTCGGGCCCGCGCGCCTGCTGGCGGCCCTGCGGACCCTGCACGTCCGGGCCGGCCAGCCCACCGCCTACGACATCGCCGTCGCCACCCGCTGGCGCCTGTCGGCCGACCGGGTCACCGCCCTGCTCGAAGGCACCCAGCCCGCCGAATGGGACGACCTCGTGGCCCTCCTGCACGTCCTCGGCGGCCCGCTCGACTACTTCGGACCGCTCTGGGAGGCCGCCACCCAGCAACCCGACGCCCACGCACCCGACCAACGGCCGCCCGGCCCGGTGCAGCAGCCGCAGCTCTCACCCGCATCCCCGGCCGACCCGGGCGAGCCCACGGACCGGGCGGCAGCCCGTACGGACCGTACGGACCACCACGACGCGGCGGACGGGCCGGCGGAAGCCGCCGGGGCAACGGCCGCCGACGGCGACGACCTCCACCACCTCCTCACGCGGTTCAGCGGGGTCCTCAGCAGCAGCGACATCCTCGACCTCAGACGACGTGAACACCTGCGCGGCCGGATCGCCAGACGCCGCAGCACCTGCACCTGATCACGCCACCGTGGCCGCACCTCCTGACACAGCCGCACCACCTCTGGGACGGTGAGGACGACGGGGCGCGCCGGGAACGGACCACCGTGCCAGGCGCCGCCCCACCCCACCCCCAGGACGGAGGGACACCATGGCCGCCCGCACGGAAGACCGCCCGGGACTGCGCGTCATGACGTTCAACCTGCGCTACGCCTCGGAGACCGGGCCGCACCCGTGGTCCGAGCGCCGCCCGGTCATGCGCCGCCTGCTGCACCGCACGGCCCCGCACCTGCTGGGCACCCAGGAGGGCCTTTACGGGCAACTGTGCGACATCGCCGATGACCTGGGGCCGCGCTACGCATGGGTCGGCATGGGCCGGCAGGGCGGCAGCCGCGACGAGTTCACCGCCCTCTTCTACGACACCGCGCGGCTGTTCCCGGAGGAGTACGACCACTTCTGGCTGTCGGACACCCCCTCCCTGATCGGCTCGGCGACATGGGGCAACACCGTCGTCCGCATGGCCACCTGGGTCCGCTTCGCCGACCGCCGCACGGGCAGGCCCTTCCACGCCCTCAACACCCACCTCGACCACCTGAGCCAGCACGCGCGCGAACGCTCGGCCGACCTGATCACCACCCGCCTCCGCCCCGACCCCGCCGTCCCCCGCGTGGTCACCGGCGACTTCAATGTCGCGGCCCACCGCAATCCCGTCTACGCCACCATGCTCACCAAGGGCTCCCTGACCGACACCTGGGACACCGCCGCCGAGCGCGGCCCCCAGTACGGCACGTTCCACGGCTACCGTCCCCCGGTCCCGGACGGCGACCGCATCGACTGGATCCTCGCCTCCCCCCAGGTCCGCGCCCACCGGTCGGAGATCAACACGTTCGCCGAGAACGGCACGTACCCCAGCGACCACCTTCCCGTGCAGGCCCTCCTGGAGCTCTGATCAGACGGCCTGCCGGGCCGGCGGCCGCGCGTCCAGCAGGTGGGGGAGCCCCAGCCGGTAGCGGGCGGCGTCCAGGCGCTTCGCGGCCTCCAGCTCCGGCGGCCGGTACCCCGGGAAGAGCTGCGCCGGCTCCGCACCGGAACGGGCGGCTTCCAGCACCGCGTTGGCGGCGCGTCGTGCGGCCTCGCACGCGGTCTCCATGCAGGCGAAGTCGACGTTGCTGTACGTACGGACGTACTCGGCGGCCAGGAACATGTTGCCGATCGCCGTCGTCGCGTCGGGCCGGTGGGCCCAGGACCCCGCGTCGTTGCGCAGGTACGGCTCGGTGTTGACCAGCTCGGCATCGCCCCGGCCGACGGCGTCGTCGTCGCCCGCGACGGCCGGGGAGAGGTACCACGAGTGCAGGATGCCGTCCGGCAGGGCCTCGCGTCCGGTGTCCTCCAGCGACGCCTTCAGCTGGGCCCACACCTCCTGAGCGATCTCCTTGCGGGTGCACCGCCTGGCCGGCTTGCCGTGGAGCGGGCCGGGCTCGTCCCAGTCGTTGATGTCGACCGACAGACGGTCGTGCACCTGCCCGTCGCCCCACGTCCGGGCGAAGTCCTCCCGCCAGAACTGCGCCTGGCTCACCGAGGCCAGGGCCCAGGGGGCGTCCGGGTGCAGGACGTGCCCCCGGGCCAGGCGCGCGGGGCGGCGCAGGAAGAACTGGACGCCCTGGCACCAGTTGGTCTGCAGCAGGTCCATCGCCGCCAGCCGGGGGTCGGCCCGGCGGACGGGCTCGTCCCACAGCAGCCGGGCACGCTCCGTGGGCAGGGCCACCACGAACCAGTCCGCCTCGATGCGTACCGTCCCCGTGGGCGTTCGGGCGCGCGCCGCCGTGACGATCCCGCCGCGCAGCTCCAGGGCGTCGACGGTGTGGGCCATCGCGAAGCGCACCCCCAGCGCGCGCAGATGCCGCTCCCAGGGGTCGAACCACGCCTGGCTGGTCGGCGCGTCGAAGATCTGGACCGGAGGCGCGCCCGTGCCGCGCCGCATGAGCGACAGCAGCACGGATTCGAGGGCCTGCCCGCAGGTGCGGGTGCTCGCCAGCTCGGGCTTGAGGGCGTCGAGCAGCGCGGGCGCGCGGCCCCAGACCGTGGAGTACTCCCCGGAGCCGGCCTTGACGGAGAGGAAGTCGGTCCACGGGATGTGTTCCCACTGCCCCAGGTTTCTCTCGTGGCTGCTGGTCAGCAGGACGGTCAGGCGGCGCGCGAGCGCCAGGCGCTCGCCGGGCGGCAGACGCAGGAACTGGTCGGCGGCGCCCAGCAGCAGCCGCTGCAGGAGGTCCACGTCCAGCGGCCGGGCCTCCAGGGAGAACGGGAGCATCACGTCCTCGTGTCCGCCGGCCCGGGACAGCCGCCACTCCGGGACCTCGACGAGGCTGTCGAGTGCCGAGCCCGCCCCCGCCGGGAGCGGAATGCGCCGGAGCGTGTCGAAGAGGTGGTGGTAGAAACCGAACACCGCCCGGTGTCCCAGCTCGCCCGGCAGGTCCCGTCGTCCGCCGCTCCCGGTGCCGGGCACCGACACGCTGCGGGCCTTGCCGCCGAGTCGCCGCTGCTCGTACACGCTCACCTCGAAGCCGCGCTCGGCGAGTTCGTGGGCCGCCGTCAGGCCCCCGACGCCCCCTCCGAGCACGGCCACCGTCCGTCCGCCCGGCCGCGACCCGGCCACGGCGCGCTGGACGACCGCCGGCACGAGAGCCGAACCCACCGCTCCCGCACCGGCCGCCGCCCCGCACCGCAACACGGCCCTGCGCCCGGGCCGGTACGTCCCGGCGTTCCCCTGCAGCTCCGTCCCTCCCGCGCCGTCGCCGTTCGTCCCCGCTGCCTCAGCCATGTGCGGTCCCCCCTCAGGCACGCCGACACGCTGCCGAAGTGAGGCTAGCCAGCACCAAGGGGACCAAAGCGCCCGCCAGTGGTCATGCACCCGCCCGGGTGACGCCACGGCCGCGCCCCGCCGGCCTTCGGCGGAGGATTGTCTTCCGCAGCGTTGTCAGTGGGGGGTCCTACGGTGGGCTCATGAACGCTGAAGTGCGGTACGTGACGGGGGACGCGACGGCGCCGGTGGGCAGCGGGCCCAGGGTGATCGCGCACGTGTGCAATGACACCGGGGGGTGGGGGCGCGGGTTCGTCACCGCCCTCTCGCAGCGCTGGCGGGCTCCGGAGGCCGCCTACCGCGCGTGGTACCGCGAGCGCGACCGGCCCGGCAGCGACTTCGGGCTGGGTGCCGTCCAGATGGTCGAGGTCGGGGACGGCCTCTGGGTGGCGAACATGATCGGCCAGCACGGGATCGCGCGCCCGGGCCGCAAGGACGTGCCCCTCCGGTACGACGCCGTGGACGCGGCCCTGCGTGCGCTGGCCCGGCACTGCATCCGCCTGGGCGCCTCCGTGCACGCGCCCCGCATAGGCTGCGGTCTGGCCGGCGGTTCCTGGGACCGCATCGACCCGCTGCTGCAGACCCATCTCATAGGTCAGGGCGTCCCCGTGACGGTCTACGACATACCGGCGGCGGCCCCGGCCGCCTGAGTGGGGGAGCCCGCAGCACGGCCGAGGCCGGCTCCTGCAGGAGGAGCCGGCCTCGGGGCGGCGGGGAGTGGGGGCGGCTCAGCCGGCTGCGGCCGTCCGCTGCCGCACGTAGCCGGTCACGGCCAGCGCCAGCGCCAGGCCGCCGGTGAAGTACAGCTGCAGGCGGGTGTCGGTGTCGAGGGTCATGAGCGCGAGCACCCCGAGCACACCGGCGAGCGTCACCCACGTCAGGTAGGGGAAGCCCCACATCCGCACCACGAGCTTCTCCGGTGCCTCCCGTTCGAGCCGGCGGCGCAACAGCAGCTGCGAGGCGGCGATGAAGCCCCACACCACCAGCACGACCGCGCCGACCATGTTGAGCAGCCAGGCGAAGACCGTGGTGGGCCACCAGTACGACAGGAGGACGGCGAAGAAGCCGAACGCGCAGGAGGCGAGCACCGCGCGGCGCGGTACGCCGCCGGAGACCTTGCCCAGGGCCTTGGGGCCCTGGCCACGGGCGACGAGCGAGTAGGCCATGCGCGAGGAGCCGTAGATGTTGGCGTTCATCGCGGAGAGGAGGGCGATCAGGACGACCACGTTCATGATCTGACCGCCGGCGGGCACGCCGAGGCGGTCGAGGACGGCTGCGTAGGGGCCGCTCTCGGTGACGGCTCCGCTGTTCCACGGGATCAGCGTGACGATCACCAGCATGGAGCCGACGTAGACGATGCCGATCCGCCACATCGTCGTCCGCACGGCCTTGGCCACGCCGAGCGCCGGGTCCTCGGACTCGGCGGCCGCGATGGTCACCGTCTCCAGGCCGCCGTAGGCGACGACCGAGGCGAGCAGTCCGGCGAGGAGGCCGTCCATGCCCCGGGGGAGGAAGCCGCCGTCGTGCAGGAGGTGCGCCGTGCCGGGGGAGTCGCTGCCGGGCAGGACGCCCAGGATCGCGAGGATGCCGAGGGCCAGGAAGAGCGCGATGGCGCCGATCTTCAGGGCGGCGAACCAGAACTCGAACTCGCCGAAGCGGGAGACCGCGCCCAGGTTGGTGGCGCAGAAGAGCGCCATGAAGGCCAGGACCCACATCCAGGACGGTGTGCCCGGGAACCAGCCCTGCACGATGTGGGCCGCGCCGATCGCCTCGATGCCCACGCCCACGACCAGGAGGGTCCAGAACATCCAGCCGGCGGTGAAGCCGGCCCACGGCCCGATCGCGCGGTCGGCGTGGACGGAGAAGGAGCCGGAGGCCGGATTGGCCGCGGACATCTCGCCGAGCATCCGCATCACGAACATCACGAGGAGGCCGGACGCGGCGTAGGCCAGCACGATCGACGGCCCGGCCGCGGCGATGCCGGCGCCGGAGCCCACGAAGAGGCCGGCGCCGATGACACCGCCGAGGGCGATCATCGAAAGGTGCCGCTGCTTGAGGCCGTTCGACAGCGGGGAGTCCTGCTGCGCGGGGCTCTCGGTGAGCGGGGGAGGAGACGGGAGTGTCCGGCTCATGGTCGTACCTGTCCATCATGCGAGATTGGGAAGTCATGAGTATGGACAAGTCGGAAGGACCGCGGCCGGCCCGTCCGATATGCGGACGCCCGCTTCACGGAGCGTGATCACCGGATCGGGGCGGGGTGGATTCGAGCGTTCGTTCTATATGTGGCGTACCCTGCATCCATGGCAGTCCAGCTCCAAGGCTCACTCTTCGACGTGGCGGACGACGCCGGCCTCGGGCGCCCGCTGAGCGAGGCGCGCCGGACACCGCTCGCGCACGGCGCCTGGATCGACGTCCTGCCCGGCTGGCTGAGCGGGTCCGACATCCTCTTCGAGGCCCTGCTGGCCTCGGTGCCGTGGCGCGCCGAGCGGCGGCACATGTACGACAACGTGGTCGACGTCCCCCGGCTCCTCGCCCACTACACAGAGGCCGACGACCTGCCCCACCCCGTCCTCGCGGCGGCCCGCGACGCCCTGAGCGCGCACTACGGCGAAGAGCTCGGCGAGCCGTTCCGCACCCTCGGCCTGTGCCTCTACCGTGACGGCCGCGACAGCGTGGCCTGGCACGGCGACCGCATCGGCCGCGGCGCCCGGGAGAACACGATGGTCGCCATCCTCTCCCTCGGCCAGCCGCGCCCCCTGCTGCTGCGGCCGCGCGACGGCGGCGCCCCGCACGTCCGCCGGCCGCTCGGACACGGCGACCTCCTCGTCATGGGCGGCACCTGCCAGCGCACCTGGGACCACTCGGTCCCCAAGACCGCCCAGCCCGTCGGCCCGCGCATCAGCATCCAGTTCCGCCCCCGCGGCGTCCTGTGACCCGTCCGCGTCACGTCGCCGGGCGGATGGAAAGGTCGTGGCGGAAGGTGTCGCGCGGGTCCCACTGGGCCTTGATGCGCTGCAGCCGGGGGTAGTTGTGCTTGTAGTACAGCGTCGACCAGGGGACGCCGGAGGTGTTGAGGGCCGGGTCGGTGAAGTCGACGTCCGGGTAGTTGACGAACGAGCCGTCGCTCACCGCGCCCGGTACGGGCACGCCGCCGCTGTCCGCGTAGACGTCCCGGTAGACGTCGCGCACCCAGGCCAGACGCGGTCCGGGCTCGTCCCGCCCCTCGTCCCAGCCGGCCAGGTAGATCGCCTTGAGGATCGAGTCCCGCTGGGCGACGGCCGTGGCGTCGGGCGCGACGGTGTTGACCTTCCCGCCGTAGGAGACCAGCCACAGCGACCCGTCGGTCTGCGCGCCCGCCTTCCCCGCCATGTGGTCGTGCAGGACGCCGATCTGCCGGTCCGTGTAGCGCTTGCGCAGGTAGGCGGACTTCGCCTTGAACGATGCGGGCGCCGTCTCCTGCACGTTCGCCGCCGCCTGGAGCCAGGGCCGGCTCTCCCGCCCCACGGTCGGTTGCGCTCCCACCCCCCGGCCCACCGCGGCGACGTAGGCGTCGACCAGCCGTTCGGCGCCGGCCCCGGTGGAGTCCAGATGGCCGACCAGGCTGATGCTGCCGGCCTTGCGGCTGCCCACCATCAGCACGCTGAACAGCCCGGCGTAGGCCGAGTCCGGGGCGCTGTTCTCCTCGTGCCAGCTCCCGTGGTTGCCCAGCAGCCGGGTGAAGGCGCGCCGGTCGAGGTCCTTCCACTGCCAGGAGGCGTAGAAGGAGAGGACGGAGGCCGGGGGCCGGGGCAGCAGCTGCGACGGATCGGATCCCGTGGCCGCCGGGTCACGGAACCAGTAGCGCGTGACGACGCCGAAGTTGCCGCCCCCGCCCCCGGTGTGCGCCCACCACAGATCACGGTGCGGATCGTCCGGCTCCCGGGTGGCCACCACGCTGCGGGCCTTCCCGGACCGGTCCACGACCACCACCTCGACGCCGTACAGGTGGTCCACGGACAGGCCGTGCCGACGGGACAGCATGCCGTAGCCGCCGCCCAGGACGTGCCCGCCGACACCGACCTCCGGGGTCGCCCCCGCCGGAATGGCCACGCCCCAGCCGAGGAACAGTTTGCGGTACACCTCGCCCAATAACGCACCGGGCTCGACCGCGAACGCCCGTCGCCGCGCGTCGTAGGACACCGCGGACAGGGACGAGAGGTCGATGAGGGCGCGCACGGACGGGTCGTCGACGAAGTTCTCGAAGCAGTGCCCGCCGCTGCGCACCGCGATGCGCCGGCCCTCGCGCACCGCCTGCTGCACTGCGCCGACGACCTGCTCGGTCGAGCTCACCACGCGTACGTAGTCGGGTTTCCCGACGAAGCGCGCATTGGTGCCCCGCCGCGTCAGGGACGGGTAACGGGCGTCCTCGGGACCGACCGTGACCGGACCCGGCGACGGCGCGGCACCGGCCCGTGGCGCCGCGAGCGCCGCCGGAGCCGTGAGGCCCTGCGCCGCCAGCCCCACGGCCGCCCCGCCGAGCACCGCCGTCCCCGCCATGACCCCGCGTCGCGTCACTTCCGACATGTTCCGTCCCTTCCACCACTCAACATCCGGGAAAACACTCACCTCCCACGATCGGGGGCACTGTGTGGCGGAACATCGTCCGCAGTGACCAACTGCCTCTCCGCCCAAGGAAGTACACAAGGACGTTCCGGAGAAGGATGCGCCGGAGGGATCAGTCCCGGTCGGCGTCTGCGTGACCGAGCCGCCGCCCCCGTCAGCGGACGCGGGCCGCCGACATCTGTTCGGCGGCCCGGAGCCGGCCCGCAGCCGCCCCGGCGGTGTCGCCGAGCCGGTCGGCGAGGCGTGCCTGCGCCTGCCAGTTGTACGGGCACACCGGGCGGAGGCTGATGCGTTCGCTCAGCAGGGTGCGCGCCACGTCGTGCCGTCCGGCGTGCACGGCGGCCTCCACCAACGTCCTCTGCACCGCGTCCCGTTGGGCATGGCTGCCGCCGAAGGCGTGCAGGCGGTACCGGAGAGGGAGCAGCAGATCGACCACGTCGTCGTACTTTCCCTGGCCGTAGGCGACGATCGCCCGGCCCACCGGCAGCCCGACCTCGGTGGTCATCGCGACGTTGGACACCTCCGGCCCGGTCCGCCCGCTCCACGCCTGCCGGTCGAGGAGGAGACGTTCGGCGTCGGCGATGCGGTCCGCTCCGACGTAGGCCATGACGGCGTGCACGTCGTTGAAGACGTAATAGGCGCCGTCCCGCCGCGCCGCCCAGGCGTCGGCCAGCGCCGCCCAGCGGCCACCGGTGTCGGCCCCCGCGAGACGGAGCCGCCACAGCAACGACGCCGCGTCCAGCAGCTCCATCGCCACCCCGGCCGAACCCTCGTGGTGCACGGCGGCGTCGTAGACCTCCAGCACCCGGTCGGTCCGTCCCGCCTCCAGGAGGTAGAGGGCGTAGTGCCACCAGTTGTGGACGTTCAGGTAGTTGCCCTCCGCCCAGTCACCGGAACGCTCGTCCAAATAGCGGATCCCGTCCGCGAACCGGCCCTGCATCTCGTAGGCGTGCACGACGGCGTGGATGCCCCACACGTCGCGCGCGTTGCGCTCCACGGCCGCCAGCCCCACCTGCTCCGACTGCCCGTAGTGGCCCGCCTCCTCCAGGCCGAACGCATACATGCCGAGCAGGAAGCCGTAGTGCGGATCGGCCTCGTCCCACGCGGACAGCACTCCGCCGATCCGGTCGCGCAGCAGCACCGCGTTCCCCGTGAAGAAGTCGATCTGATGGCCGACCGCCAGGGCGAGCGCGTCCTGCGGCCAGACCGTGGTGATCTCCCCCAGGAGGCGGCCGGCCCGGTGGACGTCACCGTCCAGCCAGGAGGCGGCCGCCTCGACGTGCAGGCGCTCCCGGGGCGTCACCTCCGCCGGGTCCACGCCGCGGCGGAAGCCGGCGAACGCCGTCCGGGCCTCGGCCGCGTCCGTCTCCTCCGTCCCCAGCAGCCCCAGATACGCCTGGAAGACGTTCCCCAGGACCGAGCGCGGGCAGTCGGCGAGCACCGCCCGGACCTCCGCGGTCACGTCCTCGCGGAAGAGCAGCAGACAGTCCAGCGCGTTGTCGTAGCGCCGCACCGCGTCGGTGCCGGTGTACGTCATCGCCTGAGCGTGCCGGTCGCGTCCCACCCGGTTCCTCCCGCCCGGCCGCCGTGCCCGGCACGGCGGCCCCCGTCAGTACGTGCCTGCATGCCTGCCCCGCCGTGCCCCGCCGGATGCGCGCGGCACCCGGCCGCCGAGCCGCCCCCCTCAGCCTTCCGCCCGGTGGGTGACGAGCGCCTCGGTGCGGTCACCGAGGAACTCGTACCACCGGCGCCGCAGACACACGTACCGGGTATCGGCCTCGACGAGGCTGAGGAACGCCGAGACCGTCTCGGCCAGGCGCTGCTGCAGCCCGGAGTCGGCCAGCAGCCCGTCGTCGGTGAAGCCCTCGTGTGCCCGGGCGAGGCTGAACATGTCCGGGTAGACGCGGGTGCCGAGGTGTTCCAGGGGGACCCGCAGCGCCCACAGCCCCCGGTTGCCGCCCACGAGCGAGGGGGAGGCGGACAGGAGCAGCGCGTGCTTGGTCTTGAACGGCTGCGGCTGGACGCGGGAGACCCAGTCGATCGCGTTCTTCAGCACGCCGGGCACGGAGGCGTTGTACTCGGGGGAGGAGATCACGAACGCGTCGCTCATCTCCACCCGGGCGTGCAGCGCGAGGGCGCCCTCCGGCATGCCCCCGGCGGCCTCCGTGTCGCCGTCGTACAGCGGCATGTCGAACTCGTGCATGGCGGCGAGGTCGACGGTGGCGTCCGCCTCCGCGATCAGACGGGCCACCAGGGAGGCGAGGCGGGCATTGGTCGATCCGGCCCGCAGCGCGGCGCCGAAGACGAGGACCCGCAGCGGACCGGGCCGGGCGTCCGTGGCCATGGGAGAGTCCTTCCGGAGTGCGGACACGCGCCCGCCACGCGCCCTGGCGACCAGTGTGGTCGCGCCGCGATCACCGCGCGACGGGGCTGGGCCTTCCGGGCTAGCGCCTGGGCGCGAGCGATTTGGCGGAGGGCGGGGATGTCCGTGTAAAGTTGTCCGTGTCGCCGGGGGAACCGGGCGAAAAACTCAACAAGGGGCTATAGCTCAGTTGGTAGAGCGCCTGCATGGCATGCAGGAGGTCAGGAGTTCAATTCTCCTTAGCTCCACAGTGGACGAAGAGGCCGCCAGGAATGGCGGCCTCTTCGTCGTCGTTCCGGTCGTTCCTGCCCGCTGGTCGTTCTGTCGGTCGTTCTGTCGGGTGTCCGGTGGGTCGTCCTGTCGTCACGACCGTTCGCAGGGCAGCAGCCGCAGCGCGCTGAGCGCCACGGCGAGGTCGGCGACCGCGCGCGGATCCTGCAGGGAGTGCCCGGTCAGCTCCTCCAGCCGGCGCAGCCGGTAGCGGACGGTGTTGCGGTGGCAGTACAGCAGCCGCGCCGCCTCGGCCGCCGAGCCGGCGGCCGCGAACCAGCACTCCAAGGTTTCCAGCAGCCGTGTCCGTTCGGCGGGCGGCAGCTGCAGCACCCGTGCGAAGACCACCCGGGCGACCCGCCCGGCCTCGTCCGGGGACGCCGCCACCAGCAGGGCGACCGGCCTGTCGTCGAAACGGGCCACGCCCCCCGCCCGCTCCGGCAGTCCGGCCAGGGCCAGGCGGGCGAGGCGGAGCGCCCGGGGGGTGTCCTGCAACGCGCGGTACGGCGGGCTGACACCGACGCGGGAGCGGGCCGCCCGGCCGAGGACGCGCAGGGCCGCCGCCTCGCCGCCCTGGCCCGGGAGGGCGACCACGCCGACCTGGAGGTCGGGCAGCAGCCGCCACGCCGAGCGCGCCTGCTCGGCCAGCAGCCGGGACTCGATGCCGGGCAGTGCCTCCCGGCCCGGGGCGGGGACGTCGGCCGCCACCACGACGAACGGCCCCGCCGCCGGCAGGCCGAGGACCTGGGCCGTCTCCCACACGGTGGTGCGGTCGCTGAGCAGCCCCGTGAACAGGGCCTCGACCAGGGCCGAACGTTCCCGCTCGCGCTGCAGCACGAGTTCGGAAGCCGCCTCGCGGTAGGCGTCGCCGGCCGCGGCCGCCAGCCCCTCGTTCACCCACCACGTGGCCAGCGACGCGATCGTGTCGACGGTGACGCCGTCGGTGTCCCGGACCGCGGCGGCCAGCTCCGACCACAGGAACTCGGAGCCGACGCGGTAGGCGTGCAGGAGGTCGGCCAGCGGGGCGCCCCGGCGGGCGTGCTCACGGCCCGTGTCCCGGGCCGGTGCCAGGTCGGCCCCGCGGCCGTCGACGAGCTGCCCGAGGACCAGCTCGGCATTGCCCCGGCAGGAAGCGTGCAACTCCTCGGAGGGAACGCGCTCCTCGCTGCCGTAATAGGCCACTTCGGCCCGGATGCGGCGGGCCATGCGGCCGCCCAGTTCCGGTGCGCGGGCCAGGAGCAGGGCTGCTGCGGGAGCGACCTCGGTGGGGGGAGACGGAGTGCGGCTCATGACGCGCAGGCTACAAACACGATGCGGCGGGGAGCGACGTTGTGCCCGGGGACAACGGGCCCCTGCCTTTGCTGTGCCCCCGTACATGGCCCGGGAAGCGGAAGGCCACGACGATACCTGCAACGTTACCGGCCGGTTTCGAAAGCCCCCTTCACCCGTGCTCCCACCCCAGGAGGAACCGTGCCCAGAGCCGCCAAGCCCCGCACCGTACCGGCCGGCCCCGCGAGCACCACGACCCCCCGGAACACCAAGAGCCCCAGGAAGTGGCCGTACGCCGTGGCCGGCTGCACCCTCCTCGCCACCTCCCTCACGACGCTGGCCACCCCCGCCGCCCACGCCGCGAACCCCGCCGCCCCCGGCCCCTCCTACGTGGCGCTCGGCGACTCCTACGCCGCCGGGGCCGGGATCCCGGCGCTGTCAGGGGGACTGTGCCTGCGTTCGGACCGCAGCTACGGCCGCCTCGTCGCCGCGAGCATCAACCCGGCCTCGTACAAGGACGTGACGTGTGCCGCGGCGAAGGTGAGCGCACTCACCGCGCGGCAGACCGACGCCGGGATCCCCGTCAACGGTCCCCAGCTCGACGCCGTCGGTGCCGACACCGGGCTCGTCACGCTCACCCTCGGCGGCAACAACCTCGGCACCTCGGACCTCGGGTTCGTCGACGTCGTGGCCACGTGTTCCGCCCTGGCCCTGACCAACCCCCTCGGCGCCCCCTGCCGGAACTTCTACAAGGACACCCTCCGTAAGCGGCTGGACTCCGTCGCCCCCCGGCTCGCCGACGGCCTCCGGCGGATCCACGGCAAGGCGCCGCACGCCAAGGTGCTCGTCGTCGGCTACCCGTCGGTGGTGCCCGACGACCCGAAGACGTGCCTGGGGAAGATGCCCATCACGACCGGCGACATCGCCTACCTGCGCACCGTGCTCGCCGACCTCAACACCGTGCTCGCCAAGGCCGCCGCGGCCGGCGACGCGACCTACGTCGACACGCTCACCCCGACCACGGGACACGACCCCTGCTCGTCCGCCCCCTGGGTCGAGGGCCTCCTCCCGGGCTCCCCGACGCTGCCGCTGCACCCCAACGCCGCGGGCGAGCGCGTCAGGGCGGACGCGGTGCTGAAGGCGCTCCGCCACTGACCTCCGGCCGCTGATCCCGGCCCACCGGCCTCCAGCCGTCCGGCCCGGACCCCCTGCGGGCCGGGCGGCTGCCGTGCACGTTCCCCGTGCACCGCCGGGCGCACCGCCGCGCGAAAAGGACATGCGTCCTTCCGCGGGGTGTGGTTAGCCTGAGCGCATGTCCACGCCCCGAGTCTCCTAGCCGAGGACCCGCTTCCACGCCAGAAGTGTGTCCTTTTGCTTTCTCGGAGCGTCATTCCATGATTACCGTTCGTGGTGTCGAGGTGCGCGCGGGTGCCCGCCTGCTGCTGTCCGACATCTCCTTCACCGTGTCCCCCGGCGACCGGATCGGCCTGGTCGGCCGGAACGGCGCCGGCAAGACCACCCTGCTGACCGCCCTCGCCGGCCGGGCCGGGCCCGCCGCCGGAACGATCACCGCCACCGGCCCCGTCGGCTTCCTGGCCCAGGACTCCCGCGCGGCCGACCCGTCCCTCACCGTCACCGACCGGATCCTCTCCGCCCGCGGCCTCGACCGTGCCCTGCGGGCGCTGCGGGCCGCCGAGGCCGCGATGGCCGACGCCGCCGGTCCGGCGGCGCTGGAGCGGGCCATGAACGCCTACGCACGCGCGGACGCCGCCTTCCAGGCCGGCGGCGGATACGCCGCCGAGGCCGAGGCCGCCCGCGTCGCAGCCGGCCTCGGGCTGCCCCCGCGCGTGATGACCGAACCGGTCGGCGCCCTCTCCGGCGGCCAGCGCCGCCGCGCGGAACTGGCCCGCATCCTGTTCGCCGGACACGAGGGCACCCTCCTGCTCGACGAGCCGACCAACCACCTGGACGCCGACTCGATCGCCTGGCTGCGGACGTTCCTGCAAGGCCACCAGGGCGGTCTCGTCATGATCAGCCACAACACCGCCCTGCTGGCCGACACCGTCAACCGCGTCTTCCACCTCGATCCGCACCGCGCCACCGTCGACGTCCACAACACCGGCTGGTCCGCCTACCTCGCCCAGCGCGAGGCGGACGAGCGGCGCCGCACCCGGGAACGGGCCGGCGCCGAACGCAAGGCCGCTTCCCTCCACGCGCAGGCCGACAAGATGCGCGCCCGGGTGGCCACCGCGACGGTGGCCAAGAACATGGCCCGCCGCGCCGACCGCATGCTCGCGGACCTCGAACCCGCCCGCCGCGCGGAGAAGGTCGCGCGCATCCGGCTGCCCGACCCCGCCCCGTGCGGGCGCATGCCGCTGGGTGCGGTCGCCCTGGGCAAGTCCTACGGCGGCCACCGGGTCCTCGACGGCGTCGACCTGGCCGTCGACCGGGGCAGCCGCCTGGTCGTCCTCGGCCTCAACGGCGCGGGAAAGACCACCCTGCTGCGCATCCTGGCCGGCGAGGAGCGGCCGGACAGCGGACGGGTGGTGCACGGGCACGGCCTGCGGCTCGGCTACTTCGCCCAGGAGCACGAGACCCTCGACCCCGCCCGCACCGTACGGGAGAACCTGGCCGCGGCCGCGCCGCACCTGACGGACGG
This sequence comes from Streptomyces cinnamoneus, assembly GCF_014650495.1. Taxonomy (GTDB): domain Bacteria; phylum Actinomycetota; class Actinomycetes; order Streptomycetales; family Streptomycetaceae; genus Streptomyces; species Streptomyces cinnamoneus. The sequence goes on from NZ_BMVB01000012.1 coordinate 45,431, forward strand.
TGAGGCGCGGCGGGTGCTGGGCGCGTTCCTGTTCGGCGGGGACGACGCCGACAAGCGGGCCGGGGTGCTCTCCGGCGGGGAGAAGACCCGCCTGGCCCTGGCCGGGCTGGTCCACTCCGGGGCGAACGTGCTCCTGCTGGACGAGCCGACCAACAACCTCGACCCCGCCTCGCGCGGCGAGGTCCTCGCCGCGGTGGGCTCCTACCCGGGGGCGATCGTCATGGTCACCCACGACGAGGGTGCGATCGACGCCCTGCGCCCCGACCGCGTCCTGCTCCTGCCGGACGGGGACGAGGACCTGTGGAGCGAGGAGTACCGGGGGCTGGTCACCCTGGCCTGACCGCAGGCCCTAGCCGCCCAGCTCCTCGACCTTCTTGACGACCTCGCCCGCGCCGTCCTGCGCATCGAGCGCCGCGGCGGCGCGGACGGCACGGGCACGGTACGACGGTTCGTCCACCGCCTTCCGTATCGCTTCGGCGAGACGTCCGACGGACAGCTCGCCGAAGGGGACGGGGTCGGTCCCCGCGCCGAGGGCGGCCACGCGCCGGGCCCAGAACGGCTGGTCGGCCGTGACGGGCACCGGGACGGCGGGGGCCCCGGCCCGCAGGGCCGCCGCGGCCGTGCCCGCCCCGGCGTGGTGCACCACGGCGGCCATGTGCGGGAAGAGCTCGCTGTGCGGAACGTCGCCGATGGTCAGCACGTCATCGGTCGACGCGTCGCCCGCCGGGAGGCCGTCGGCCGGGGCGCCGCCGGTCCCGGTCCCGGTGCCGGCCGGTGACAGGCCGGCCCAGCCGGCCTGCAGGACGCCGCGCACCTTGGCCCGGCGCAGGGCCTGCACGGCGAGTTCGCTCAGGCGCTCGCCCTCACCGCCGGCCATGCTGCCGAAGCCGATGAAGACCGGCGGCGGCCCGGCCCGCAGGAAGTCCTCGACCGTCTCCGGGAGCCGCCGGTCCGCGGGGACGTGGGGCCACCAGTTGCCGACGACGTCGAGCCCCGCCCGCCAGTCGGCCGGGCGGGGGACGAGGGTGGGGCTGAAGCCGTGCACGACCGGCCAGCCGGCCTTCTCCAGCCGTCGGCGCATCGTACGGGGAGTGACGGCCGGAAGGTCCAGCCTCCCGCGCAGGTCCTGCACGGCGCCGGCGTGGATGCGGTCGACGACGCGCAGGGCGAGGCGGCCCGCGGCCCGGTTGCCCCACCGGCCGAGCGAGCGGCCGCCGCCGACCACCGGTGGGAAGTCGGCGGTGGGCGCCACGGGCTGCAGGTACGCACCCAGGCTGGGGATGCCCCTGGCCTCCGCCACGTGCCAGCCCAGCGGGGCCGTGGTGGTGGAGAGCAGGAGCAGCTCCGCCCCCTGCGCGTCGGCGGCGTCGGCCAGCCCCTCGCCCAGGTCGCGGATGAACGCCGCGGCCTTGCGGATGAGGGCGGCGGTGCCGCCCTGCCCCGCGGCCGTTCCCTCCTGCCGGGCGGCCGATCCGGCCCCGGGTCGTACGGGACTGCGCGGGTCGGCGGGCAGGCCGTGGAAGCCCAGGCCGCATTCCGTCACGAGCGAGGCGAAGGACTCGGGCGCGGCGACGGTGACCTGATGGCCCGCTTCCCGCAGCCGGACACCGACACCCGTGTACGGGGCCACGTCTCCGCGGGAACCGGCCGCCATGATGAGGATTCTCATGAGGTACGCACTCTTCCGGCGTTGGCGTGCACGGCTGCCCGGAGGAAGACGGCCAGGCCCGTGCGCTGCTCGGACGGGGGGGACGACGAGCGCGAAGGCGCGGGCGTCCTCGACGTAGTCGTCGGCGATGCGGCAGTGCATCTCGGGCGGGCACGGCGTGAACCAGCGGCCGATGTGCTCGCGGTGCTCCTCGGCAAGGGCCATGGCCCGGTCGCCGTCGGGGGCCACGGCCTCGTCGTGGGCGGCGACGAGCCGCCGGCGCCACACGGCGGCCTCCTCCATGATCTGCCGCCAGTCCTCCTTCGTATGGGCCGCGGCCCGGGCCATCGACTGCCGGTGGCCCTCGCTGTGGCCCCACTTGAGGTGGGCGTCCGTCGCGTAGCTGAGGTCGAAGGTGACCTCGCCGAACACCTCGAAGCGCTCTTGCGGGGTGAGCTCGACGCCCGTCTGCTGCACCTCCATGGCGTGCTCGGCGACCTCGACCAGCTTGCCGAGCCGGGCGATCTGCTCCGTGAGCTGCCGGTGACGCTCCCTCAGGTGACCGAGCGCATTGGCCCCGGGGTCCGCCATGATGGCGCCGATCTCGTCGAGCGAGAACCCCAGCTCCCGGTAGAAGAGGATCTGCTGGAGCCGCGCCAGGTCCGCGTCGCTGTAGAGCCGGTAGCCCGCCGGGCTGCGGTCACCGGGCGACAGCAGCCCCGCCTTGTCGTAGTGGTGCAGGGTGCGCACCGTGACTCCGGCGAAACCCGCCACCTGCCCGACCGAGAAACTCATGCAACCGCCTTTCGTCGCGGCTCAGAGTGCCGCCTGACGTAGGGGGAGGGTCAAGCAGGGGGCAGGGGGCAGGGGGCAGGGGGCAGGGGGCAGGGGGCCGGTACCGGCGTTCGATTCCATCCCGACGATCGGCTAATATTTCTCCCGCGCCGCTAGCTCAGTTGGTCAGAGCAGCTGACTCTTAATCAGCGGGTCCGGGGTTCGAGTCCCTGGCGGCGCACGGAAGGCTCAGGCCCCCACCGCTCATGCGGTGGGGGCCTGAGCCGTAGGGCTGCCGTCCGCCGTCCGGCGCGGCCCGGGCGGGGCGGCTCCCGCGCGTTCCGCCGCAGGCCGGGCTAGCCTCAAGAGCATGAGCCCTGTCGTTCCCCGGTACACCGTCGTCCTGAAACCGCAGCTCACCGACGCCGAGGCCCACCCCCGCCACGGCTCCCCGCTCCGCGCGGCAGCCGTCGAGGCCACCGGCGAGCTCGGCGTGTCCGGCTTCCCCCGCTACGTCGGCGAGGGCATCGAGGCGGAGATCGACCCCGAGACGCGAACCGTCGAGGCCGTGACGGTCGACGGGGACGAGCTGCCGTACGGATGGGTCGCGCAGGTGGCCGACGACGGGCACTGACAGCGGCGAACGCCGACGACGGCGGGCGCCGAGGCGCCGGGTCTACCGAACCCGGACCCTGTACCGCTTCCTGCGCGGCCACGCGGGCCTGCGCAGGCTGGTGGCCGCGGACGGGGTGACGATGGCGCTGCCCGAACGAACTCGTCGCCGTCGTCGACCACCGGATGCTGCTGACGGGGACGGGCGCGGCGGGCGTGATGACGGCGTTGTGGTGCGCGTGACCCAGGTCTGCGGAGCGCTTTCCGTCGGGTAATATTTCTTTCGCGCCGCTAGCTCAGTTGGTCAGAGCAGCTGACTCTTAATCAGCGGGTCCGGGGTTCGAGTCCCTGGCGGCGCACAGGACGACGGAGGGCTCCCACCAACTGCGGTGGGAGCCCTCCGTTCTTGACCTTCCGGGAAGGGCGGGGACGGGATCGAGGCAGTGCGGCTTCTTCCGCCCTGCCGCACCGTTCTGACCGGGTTGGCTGCCTCCGTCCTCACCCCTGGGCCCACCTTTCCCATGGACAGCTCTATGCCTGCACGTCGTTGAGAAGGGTGTTCCCCTCGGGGCCGGCTGCCGCACGAAGAACGACCGGAAGGGCCGTTACGCGGCCGGGGGTGGGCTGCCACTGTTCGCGAGTGTGGCTGTTCCGCTGGAATCAGAGGCCCTCTGGAGGCACCATGACCACCGTTTCGGGTTCACGAGTCGCCGTGATCTCACGTGATGCGCAGCCGGCCGGAAGTTCCATCGTGGTCTCGGCCCGGCTCTCCGTCTCCATCGACGAGCCCGAGGCCGTCGTGGACCTGAGCAGTGCATTGCGGCGGCTCGTCGCCGGAGCGGGTGCAGCGGAAGGCACCTTGCACGTCTATTGCGGCCACACCACGTGCGGCCTCGTCATCAACGAAGTCGATCCGGGACTCGACTCGGACATGAGCAAGGTGCTCGAACGGCTCGCCCCGCACAGCGGACACCACTACTACGCCCACGACAAATTGCGCACGGCCGACGAGCGGCTGGTTCACGGCAGTGAACGCGACAACGGCCATTCCCACGCCCGCGCCTGGATAGCCACCCATCCCGAACTGAACATCCCGATCACGTCGGGCGCCCTGTACCTCGGCCGGTGGCAGGCGGTCATGCTGGCCGAATTCGACGGCCCACGCGTCCGTGAGCTCCTGGTCCGCGTCCATACGGCCGTCGTGCCGATCGCGTCGGTGCTCACGCCGCACGCCCGCTGAGACCCCGGCGGCTGCCGGGACCGCCATCAACCACGCGCCGCGCACCTGCTCCTCGTACTCCCGTCCGAAGCCGGCAACGTCCCTGCAGGACCAGCCGGATGGGTGTCCCGGCAGGCCGCCGACGAGCACCGGCGGCGCCCTATCGTGGGTGACATGCCCGTCCCCGAGCTGATCCGCATCGTCTCCCGCGACTCACCCATGGCCCTGGCCCAGGTGGAACGCGTCCGCGCCGAGCTGGCGCTGCACCACCCCGCCGTGCGCACCGAGGTCGTCCCCGTCAAGACGACCGGCGACCTGTGGCTGGGCGATCTCGCCCGGGTCGAGGGGAAGGGTGCCTTCACCAAGGAGGTCGACGCCGCCCTGCTCGCAGGAGACGCCGACCTCGCCGTGCACTGCGTCAAGGACGTTCCCGCCGACCGCCCCCTGCCGGCGGGTACGACCTTCGCGGCGTTCCTCAAGCGCGACGACATCCGGGACGCCCTCGTCCACCCCGGCGGCCGCACGCTCGACGAACTGCCGCCCGGCACCCGCATCGGCACCTCGTCCGTACGCCGCAGCGCCCAGCTCGCCGCCTCCCACCCGCACCTCGACTGCGTCCCCCTGCGCGGCAACGCCAACCGGCGTCTGGAGAAGCTCGGCGCGGGCGAAGTCGATGCGCTGCTCCTGGCGCTCTCCGGCCTCGAACGCATCGGCCGCACGGACGTGATCAGCGAGGTCCTCTCCACCGAGACCATGTGCCCGCCCATCGGCGCCGGCGTCCTCGCCCTGCAGTGCCGGGCGGACGACACCGTCACCATCGACGCCGTCAGCGGTCTGGGCGACCCCGCCACCCACCGCGAGACGACTGCGGAGCGGATGTTCCTCCACGTCCTCCAGGGCCACTGCAACAGCCCGGTCGCCGGCTACGCCACGGCGCAGCGAGGCGGTGACCTCTCCCTGCGCGCCTGCGTCTTCACTCCGGACGGCAAGACCGTCCTCAACGCGCACGAGTGGGCGGGCCTGCTCGGCCCCGCCGACCTCGGCGCCTCCGTCGCCCTGGCCCTGCTGCGCCAGGGCGCGCGCGAACTCATCGACAACATCGCGCACTGAGCGGCCGCCGCGGGCACGACGTGATCAATGCGGCGTTCGGCAGCCCGTACCGGAATATTCAGGGGTGAGATACCCTAAAGAGGGCATTTCCGGCTTTCAAGGGGGTGTGCTCGATGTCAACGGGGACACTGCTGGCGATCATCATCGCTGTCGCGGTGGTGGTTGCCGTTGTCGCCTTCGCGGTCTCCCTCACCCGGCGCCGCCGACGGCTGCACGAGCGTTTCGGCCCCGAGTACGAACGGACCGTGGAGGAACGCGGCAGTCGGCGGGCGGCCGAGCGTGACCTGAGCGCACGCGAAAAACGCCACGACTCACTGGACATCAAGCCGCTGGAAGGCGGCGCCCGGGACCGGTACGCCCGGAACTGGTCCCACGTGCAGGGCGAATTCGTCGACCGCCCGGAGGACGCCGTACAGGATGCGGACCTCCTGGTCACTTCGCTCATGCGCGAGCGCGGATACCCGACCGACGACTTCGAGCAGCGGCTCAAGGACCTCTCGGTCGAACACAGCCGCACCCTTGAGCACTACCGGAGCGCTCACGAGATCAACGGCCTCAGCATGAAGCACGAGGCGACCACCGAGCAGTTGCGGGGCGCCATGGTGCACTACCGCGCCCTGTTCGACGAGCTGCTCTCCAACGGGGGCCAGGCCCGTCACGCCCGGGCCTGACCCCGTCACCGCGCCCGACCGGCGGGCGGCAAGGTGCCTGACCGGCGGGCATCAGGCCGACGGAGGAAACATGCAACGGGAAGAAGCACCGGAACCTGAGGAAGACGTCCTCTCCACCGATGACCTGGCCGGGGCCGGCGAGCGGGACGCGGACGGCGGGACGGGCCGCGAACCCGGCGTCCCCACCTTCCCGGGCGAGAGCACGCCGACGGCGGGCGAGACCGCTGCGCCTTCGGCCCGGGAGGCGGACGCAGGCACGGCCACGGGCGCGGAGGCGGCCACGGGCACGGCCACGGACGCGGCCGTGGGGGACGAGGGCGAGGCGTCGCGGCTGCTCGACCGGGAGGACGCGGAGGGGTTCCAGGAGCGCTGGCAGGACGTCCAGACCCGGTTCGTCGACGATCCGCGCGAAGCGGTGCACACGGCCGACGCCCTCGTCGCGGAGGTCATGCAGACCTTGGCCGCGACGTTCGCCCAGCGCAAGCAGGATCTCGAAGGGCAGTGGAACCGCGGTGAGGAGGTGGACACCGAGGAGCTGCGGGTGGCTCTGCAGCACTACCGTTCGTTCTTCAACCGGTTGCTCACCACGTGAACGGCATCCGATCCGGTGCGTAGCTGCCGGCCGTCGGCTGTCGGTTGCTCGCTCTCGGCTGCCCCGGCGGAAGGGGCAGGCAGCGGATGTGGTGCCCTTGTGCGCTCCCGGACGGGCGCTGCGGGACTGCCTCACCATTCGACCAGCAGCCGTGTCGGCGCCACGACGTTGATGCTCGGCTCGTACACGCGCTCCTGGTCCGGGACCAGCCGCAGGCCGGGGCGGTGCCGTGCGAGGGCGGTGATGCCGGCCCGTGCGACCACGCGGGCGAGGTTGGCGCCCAGACAGTAGTGCAAGCCCTGCGAGAAGTGCAGGCTGCCCGCCAGGTGCCGCCGCTGCGGATCGAACGTGTCGGGCTGCGGGAAATGCCTCTCGTCACGGTTCGCCGACGCCGTCATGACCCACAGCACCGAGCCCGCCGGGATGCGGACGCCCCCCACCTCGGTGTCGGCCGCGGTCATCCGGAACACCCCGAGGGCAGGTCCGGAGCGCCGGAGCGTCTCGCTGAACAGCGCGTCGAAGTGTCCGGGCCCGTCGAGCAGCAGCCGCCAGCGACGAGGGTCCTGCAGCAGCTCCTTGCAGAGATTGACCAGGGCGAAGCTGGTCGGACGGAAGCCGGCGGTGATGACGTCGAAGCTGATGAGGCTGATCAGTTCTTGCTCGGTGTAGTCGGCCTCTCCCCGGGCCACCTTCTGCGTGAGAAGACTGATCAGGTCGTCGCCGGGACTGTCGCTGCGCAGCCGGATCACGCCGGAAAGGTACTCCTCCCATTCCCGTACGTCCTTCGCGTAGGCGAGCTGCAGATGCGCGGGAGGCTGGCCGAAGAAGAATGCGTTGACGGCCCGGTGGTAGTGGATGATCCGGTCGTAGTCGTCTTCGGGGAACCCGGCCAGCTCGACGACGATGCTGTTCGCCAGTGGTCGTGCATACGCTTCCACGAGGTCGACAGGGGGGTCGGAGGGAAGCTCGGCGATGCGCTGTGCGGTGATGTCACGGATGCGTGGCTCCAGGCGCTGGACGCCCTTGGCGGAAAAGTACGGCACCACTGGTTTGCGCAGCCGCTCGTGCGTCGGAGATCCGTCGAAGCCCATATTGGGAGCGGTGAACGTGCTGGTGCTCGCGAGTACCTCGCGGACCTCGGGAGGATAACTGGCCATGATGATGGACCGGGTGGAGGCGGGAAAGAGTTCCGCATTCTTGAGGATCCGCGTCACGTCGTCGTACCGGGACACGATCCACATGTTCAGTTCTTCGCTGAAGAACACCGGCGCTTCGTCCCTGAGCGTCTTCAGCATGGGATGGAGTTCGTCCGAACCGTGCGAGACGAACGTGGCCGCTGCCGATTCGGACGAGAGCAAGGGGCATTGCTGCGCCCCGGTGGAAACGGTGTGCGCGCTCGCCCCGGCGTCGAGGTCGATGGACTCAGGCAACGTCAAAACCCACTCTCTCGTCTCTTCCGCAGCGCCCTGGGTGCGCTCTGTCCAGAGGTCAGGGGCATCGGGTGCCGCAACCTCCCTGCATTTCCAGGGGAGATGGCCCCCTGGCCCGTCCCCTGCTGCCAGGGTCGCACCGCCTCCTCCGGGCCGGCGGCATCCGGTTCCCCTCCCCGGAAGCCCTCTTGACGAATGCACATCAGGGGGAGCGCCGCCCGGTGCGAGCGTGGTGCCGGGAAGGTGCCGGTAGGGCCACGGGAATCGTGACGCCTCCCGCATCCATCCGTTGCCACAACTCGATACGGACGCACCCCGTGCCCATTCACCTGACTCGCCCGGCCCCCGTACCCGAAAAGATACGCACGCGGGTAGACGGCCCCTGAAGGGCATATACGTTCTTCGAAGGTCACCCGGACGCCGTCAGATTCCGTGTTTACGGAGGGCGGCACCGCCCGAACTGCACCGTCCGGTCAGGCGGACGGTGCCGCCCGTGGCCGACGTCGGTGCCAGGGCCGCCACCGCAAAAGGCCCCAAGGGGCCTCACTCCGTCGCGGCCACCGCCGACCAGGCGTTTCCCCGGGCTCGGCGGATGCGTCGACCCGGCCTGTACCGACGTCCGCCCGAGGGGGCGGGCGGACCCTGCGGCGCTTGCCGACGGGAATCGGCGGCTGGGCGACGCCGTTGTGCCGGACGGCAGTTGACCGGCGTCGGCACTCGGACCCGTCACCCGTCATGGAAAATGAGAAGGGACGCCATTCAGGGGGAGTCGTCGACTTTCCCGTGAGCGTCCTGCGAAAACGGGGGAAACATGAATACGCAGGTGACTGTCCTCGGTCTCGGTCCGATGGGTTCTGCGCTGGCCGGAGCATTTCTGACGGCGGGTCATCGGACGACCGTCTGGAACCGCACGCCGGGCAGGGCGGCGACCCTTGTGGGGCAGGGGGCCGTGGAGGCGGAGTCGGCCGTCGAGGCCGTGGCCGCCAGCCCGCTGGTCGTGGTCTGCCTGGCGACGTACGAGGCCGTCCGCGAGGTCCTGCACCCGCTGGCCGGCACGATAGCGGGACACAGCCTCGTCAACCTCACCTCGGGCTCGCCGCCGCACGCGCGGGAGACGGCCTGTTGGGCGGAGCGGCACGGTGTCGCCTACCTCGACGGCGCGGTCATGACGACTCCGCCCGGTATCGGTGACCCCGACGTCCTGGTGCTCTACGGCGGTTCACGAGTTGCCTTCGACGACCACCGCACGATCCTGTCGGCTCTCGCCGAGCCGGTGCACCTGGGCACCGACGCCGCCTTGGCCTCCGTGTACGACACGGCGCTGCTGAGCCTCATGTGGTCCACGCTGGCCGGCTGGCTGCACGGTACGGCGCTCGTCGGCGCCGACGGCCCGGGCGGCAACGAATCCGCGAGGGCCTACACGGACGTGGCCGGCCGGTGGATGAAGACCGTGGGCCGGTTCATGGCCGCCTACGCTCCGCAGATCGACGCCGGGCAGTACCCCGGCGACGACTTCCCCCTGCGTCTGCACCGTTCGACGATGGACCTCCTCGTCCACGCGAGCGAACTGCGCGGGGTGGAGTCCGGCTTGCCGGAGCTGCTGAGGGACCTGACCGGACGGGCGATCGCCGCCGGCCACGGCGAGGACAGCTACGCACGCCTCGTCGAGTTCATGCGCAAGGACACCCAGGAGGTGCGGGGGTGAAACCCCGTAGCCGCCGCCCCTCGGCCGCTTCAGTCCCCGAGCGCTATCCGGAAGCCGAAACCGACGATGACCGTGCCGGTGATCCGGTCCAGGAACCGGCGTGCGGAGGGACGCTGCAGACGGTTGCGGAGGGCATGGGCGAAACCGATCAGCGCGCAGGACCAGACGATGGCGAGAAGGATGTGTACGCCGGCCAGCAGCACACCGGCGAGGAGGTGCGGAGCGCCGGGCGGAATGAATTGCGGGAGGACGGCGACGTAGAAGGCGCCCATTTTCGGATTGAGCAGATTCGTCACCGTGCCCTGCCGCCAGCCGCCCGGAAAGGAGTCCGAGGAGTCGGCCACGGCCGGCGGCTCGGCGGACTCCCCGGCGCCACCGGACGACCGGCGCCGGGCCCGGAGAAGCCGGATGCCCATCCACACCAGATAGGCGGCGCCGGCCCACCGGAGCATGTCGTAGGCGAGATGAGAGGCGGTGAGAAGAGCGGTCACCCCGAGCGACGTCAACACCCCCCAGCCCAGCGTGCCCGTCTGGATCCCGAGGACCACGCCCCAGGCGCGGCGACGGTGCCCGAGCGCGGCGGTCCGGAGTATGAGGGCGGTGTCGAGGCCGGGCGTGAGGGTGAGCAGTCCCACGACCAGGGCGAAGGACCCGAGGGCGTTCACGGTGATCATGGGCTGCCACTGTAGAAGGGACATGAGGGGGACTGCCATATTCCTGCCCGAAATCGGGCAGGAATTGGGCGATACGGCCGCGTTTCTGCCGCGTCGACGGCCGACCCGCCCGGATCGGCACCACGACCCACCCGTGCATGGGTGAGGATGGGGGCATGACCAGCATTGTTCTCGTCCGCGGTGACATCACCCAGCAGCACGTCGACGCCCTTGTCAATGCGGCGAATTCGTCCCTGCTCGGCGGCGGTGGCGTCGACGGCGCCATCCACCGCGCCGGCGGCCCGGACATCCTCGAAGCCTGCCGCGCCCTGCGCGCCTCGCACTACGGCAAGGGCCTGCGCACGGGCCAGGCGGTGGCAACGACGGCCGGCCGCCTTCCTGCCCGCTGGGTGATCCACACCGTGGGCCCGGTGTACAGCGCGGACGAGGACCGCTCGGCGCTGCTGGCGTCCTGCCATCGGGAGTCGCTGAGGGTCGCGGACGAACTGGGCGCGAAGACGGTCGCGTTCCCGGCCATCTCGACGGGCATCTTCCGCTGGCCGCTGGAGGACGCGGCGCGCATCGCGATCGAGACGGTGCGGGAGGCGAAGACGTCGGTGGAGGAGGTCCGCTTCGTGCTGTTCGACGAGCGGGCGTACGAGGCGTTCGCGTCGCAGATGCCTTGACGGCTGCACGGTCCGGAGGATTGTCCTCGCCCGAGCCCCCAACAAGACACGAACGTACGGCCACCCCCTCATGCGAGGTGGCGGCCGTACGTCCATCGCCGGGCACTGCTGACCGACCCCGAATAGCCCAACCGCCGTTCTCTGCGGCTTCGGTAGATCAAGCACACCATTCCCGAGCGCCGCGACCAGTAGGTTGGTGTCGCCGTATCCGGCCAACTGCCGTTCCTGCCCTGCGAGCCCGACACCCGCGCCGACCTGCTTTCCCCGCGACACCGCCGCACACGCGCTGGCCGCACTGGCGCTCGCCGACAACGCCGACCCGAACACCGCGCCAAGCGTGATCAAGCACATTGTCGGGCTTATGGATGCCTACAACCGCACAGAGCTGTTCCCGAACTTGCTCGGCCAGTCCCCGTCGGCCCACCGGTCCTCACCACGGACACAGTCGAACGGGCGCTGCGAACCACGTTGGCCAGCCTGGCCGAACTACCGTGGGGGGCATGGCAGTTCAGCTGAGCTGAGCATCTCCCGGTCACCGACTCGGTAGGCCAAGGTTCTGCAGCGCAGCGGTGTGCCTCCTTGGTCGCGCCCTGTCGCCGGTTCGGCCGGGCTGACCTGCGGCGGCGGATGCGGGACTACGTCCGGGCTCTGCTCGGGCCGGTGGGGCGGAAGAGCAGCTGTCGCCTGGGGGTGACGCTCGTGCGCGAGCGAGACGAGGAGTCCGCTGGTAGGTCCATGCTGCCCTGGAAGGGAACGAGTTCTGTGAGTTCGTGCGGGAAGACGAGCGACTCAGCTGCCGTGCGCTCATGTGCCGTTCGCGGGCACCATCAGGCCGACCGTGCCCACGGCCTGGCTCTGGGCGACGGCGGCCTTGAGGATTCCGGCCGGGAAGACAGCGTCGTTGCGCAGGGCGCGGCAGCGTGGTGTTCGACGGCGGCGGCGTCACGACGAGGAGTGTCCGCAGCTAGAACAGTGGCTGACCTGATGTGGTCTCGAACATGCGCCTGGCGGGATGGAGGCTCTGCTGCGCGGCAACCACGGGCGTAGTGTCGCTCATCCATCTGCTGTTGCCCCTGAGGAGGCGGTGCACGTGGCGATCAGCAACCTCATGGTCCTCATCGGCCAGGACCAGATCGAGCCCGAGGGCTGGACGAAGATTCCGCGGGACCTCAACTCGGGTGCCGGGGGTGCCTACCTCTACTTCGCCTACGAGACGGACCAGTACAGCACCTTCGCTCCCATCACCGACATCCTCTTCCTGACCGACCCCCAGGCCCAACCGCCGACTGGGTATCACAAGCTCCCGACAGATCTCAACAAGGGGGCAGGTGGCCGTTACATCTACACCTGCTACACACGCGACCCCGAAAAGGGCCAGCCCATCCAAGCCCTCGACGTCGTCCTCACGGAAGATGCCGGGTACCAGCCGCAGAAGCCGTGGGAGCGGTACGACACGGACCTCAACGCCGGTGCCGGCGGGAAATATGTGTACCTGATCCACATGTAAGCGGGACTCCCGCAACAGCGGCGGGGCGGGCAGTGGTGTCCGTCCCGCCGGTCTTGTCCGCCACTGCCCCAAACCAGGGGAGACACCATGACCTCGTTCGTCACCGACCTGATGGTCCTGGAAGGTAAGGACACGCAGCCACCGAAGGGCTGGAGCAGGATTCCGAAGGATCTCAACGCCGGCGCCGGGGGCGCCTACCTGTACTTCGCCTACGAAAGGGACGGTGCTGCCGGACCCCTCACAGACGTCCTGTTCGTCCTCGGGAAGGACGCTCCGGCGCCCCCCGGCTACCGGCTCCTTCCCGTCGACCTGAACAAGGGGGCAGGCGGTCCGTACATCCACGCCTGCGTCACGCGCGACCCCGGTCGAGGGGAGCCGCTCACCGACCTGGACGTGCTCCTCGACACGGACGGCCTGGCCCAGCCCCCGGCCCCGTGGTTCCGTATCGACCTCGACCTGAACAAGGGCGCCAAGGGCAAGTTCGTGTACCTCACCTACCAGTCGCAAGGAGCAGCCCGTGGGCAAGTACGTCACTGACCTCAACGTCCTGGTGCTCACGGAGCGGCTCTCGGAAGAGGACCTCGACGCCCGCACTCCACTCGGCTGGACACGTCTCGACGAAGACCTCAACGCCGGTGCCGGGGGTGACTACCTCTACTTTCTCGTCGAGAAGGGCGACGACGGTCGCAGCCCGGTCACGGGCATCACCTTCCTGACCCGGGAACAGCCCGCGGCTCCCGGCTACGTCAAGAGCCCGGTCGACCTCAACTCGGGAACCGACAAGGGAATGCGCATATACACGGCCATCACACACGACCTGGCTCGGGGGAAGCCGATCACGGACCTCCGGATCCTCGTGTCGGACGTCAGGACCCCACAGCCGGACCCCGGATACCAGATCATTCCCACCGACCTGAACGCGGGAGCAGGAGGCAAGTACATCTACCTCACCTACGCGTGAACCACGAAAGGAGCCCCATGTTCCCGGCGCATCGCTCGAACCTCCCGGAATCAGTGCTGAGGGCCCTGCGGCGCACACCTGCGGGCGGTGGTCTGCAGGCAGTACGGCATGTCGTCCTACTGATGCAGGAGAACCGCTCGTTCGACCACTACTTCGGTACCGTCCCTGGCGTGCGCGGATTTTCCGATCGCAATGCGATCCTGCTGCGGGACGGAAAAAGCGCCATCTTCGATCAGCCCGCGCAAGAGGGGGAGGCGGTCCGTCCGTTCTCACTGGCCGACGACGGAAGTCAGGACCAGAGCACGGTTCACGACTGGGATACTCAGCACATGGCCTGGAACTCAGGCTGGTACGACCAGTGGATCGCGGCCAAGGGACGGGCCGCGATGGGCTACTACCGCGCGGAGGGCGTACCACTCTACCACGAGCTGGCCGACACCTTCACCCTCTGCGAGGCCTATCACTGCTCGGTGTCGAGCGAGACCACCTCCAACCGCAACTACTTCTTCAGCGGCTACGGGGGCTTCGAGCCCGGCGGCGGCCGGGTGAAGGGTGCGACCGCACACGATCGGGAACAGAGGCGCCCGTACGACCGCCGTGGGTATGGCTGGAGCAGCTATCCGGAATGGCTGGAGCAGAACGGCAAATCCTGGAAAATTTACCAGGAGTGGGACAACTTCTACGACAACAACGTGGAATTCCATTCCGAGTTCAAACGCGTCTACCGTCAGGCGCTGGACAATGCCCAGCTACATGACGAGCTGTCCCTCTTCACCTTCTACGAGAGTCTGCCCGGCCTGGAACCCCAGCAGCGTGAGGAGAAGCTCCGCGCCCTCGCGGCAGGTGTGGGAAAGCTCGGCACAGCCGACCAGAGCCTGTACCAGCGTGGCCTGGCCCGCTCCAGCACGGAATGGTCGACCACCATGGGGTTCCTCCGGGAGTTCCGAAAGGACATCGAGGCCAACCGCCTGCCTCAGGTGTCGTACCTGGTACCACCCGAGGCCAACTCCGAGCACCCCGGGAACAGTCATCCGCGCAGCGGAGAAAAGATCGTCTACCAGGTTCTGGACGCCCTCGCCTCGAACCCGGAGGTGTGGGACTCCACCGTGCTGTTCATCAGCTACGACGAGAACGACGGCCTGTTCGACCATGTGCCGCCGCCGGTGCCGCCGCGGACCGAGACCGACGAATGGGCCGGCTCACAGCCCCTGGGCATGGGCGCACGGGTCCCCCTGCTCGTGATATCGCCCTGGTCGACCGGCGGATACGTGTGCTCCCAGGTCTTCGATCACACCTCCCAGGTGCGGTTCCTAGAGGAGTGGCTGGGCATCAGGCAACCGTGGATCAGCCGCTGGCGGCGCACGGTGGCCGGTGACCTGACCTCGGCGTTCGACTTCGAGCGGACCGCAGCCCCGCCGGCCGTACCTCCGGGGCTGCGGCGTGCTCGCGCCCTGCCGTACCAGCCCGACGCCCATGGCGCACTCGGCGACGACCACCGGTTCCGCCTGACCCTGGTCAACAGCGGCTCCTCGAGCGCTCACCTCACCCTCTACCCCTACGAGGGCCTTGGCTCCCTGGACGACCGGCGCTCCTATGAAGCCCCGGAGCACTTCGACATCCGGGGAACCGACGAAGAGTCCTTCGAGCTGACCGGTGCGGCGTACATGTTCATCATTACCGGCCCCAACGGCTTCCGCCGCGAGTTCGGTGGCGTGCCTGCCGACCGGGCGGCAGGACTCCAGGTGAGTTCGCAGGTGCAGACCGACCCTCGCCAGGTGATGATGACAGTGCACAACCCCGGCACGGACGAGGTCATCTTCGACCTCGGTCCCACCGGGAAGCACCTCGGAACCGAGCAGCACACACTTCGGCCCGGCGACGGGACCACGATCGTGTGGAACGCCGAGGCTGAGCACGGTTGGTACGACGTGACACTGTCCGTCATCCGTGAGGGGGATCGCGTACTGCACCGGCGCCTGATGGGCCACATCGAGAACGGCAAGGAGAGCGTGAGCGGCTGATCAGCACCGTCACGACCGTATTTCTCCTCATGCATCATGGTGGTCTGCCGGATGAACCGGCAGACCACCACTTCGGGCGTCAGGCCAACGGCTTCAGGTGCATGCCCTCTGGTCCCTGACCCGGGCTGTTCAGGCACTCGTACTTGCGGTGCGGCCCAGAGGCCACCTTGTCGTAGAAGGCGCCCAGGCACCTTCCCAGAGCCAGCTGACCATAGGAATTGGGGTGGAAGGATTCCTCCTTCTGGCCCTGCGGGCGGGCGGCCCCGGCAGAAAGGAAGCGCATCCATTCCGCATTCCTGCCGGGGGTAGGGCTCGTGAGCGTTTCACCCGCCTTTGCCTGGCGGACACCATCAGCACAGACTTCATGGCCCTGCGCAGCCCACTGAAGGTCCAGGTAGTGAAGATTCTTCTTGTCGGCCACTCCCTCGAGCATGTGGGCGATACTGTTGACGACATCCTTGCGCGCCCAGTTCGTGTCCTGGTCGTAGAAGGGACACCCACCCGGAGCGTACCGGTTGGAAGTGAAGCTGCTGCCTTGGGCGTACCGATAGCTGCTGGAGAGTGGGACCGGCGACGGGTACGACTGAATCGCCAAGACATAGGAGCCGTCCCGGTGGCCGGATTGCCGCATGACGGAGCGGATCCGGTCGACCACGTTCCCTACTTTCTCCGGAATCTCTTTCGCCAGCGCCTGCTTGACAGTCCAATCCCATTTCTTCCAGCAGTACCTGCCGACCGGTCCGTACAGGAACTGCCAGACGCAGTCCTCGATGATCTTGCTGAAGCCGAGGTCGTTTCCGCTGATGGAGAGCTGGACCAGCTTGATGTCGTACTTTGCTGCGAGATCCTTCAGCTGGTCAGCCTGTGGCCTCTGCCCCTTGAAGTCCTGGCCGCCCGCGGCGGCGGGCAGTACGTGCACGGTCTCCGCCCCTGAGCAAGCGAGATTCACCTTATAGTCCACGGGTATTCCAGAGGTCGCGATCTCCGCGACGTCCGACCTGTGGCAACCGTTCTCCTTCTTCGTTGTCGGGTCGAGGTAGGTGGTCCCGTACACGCGGGTCGGATCCTTCACGCATCCGGAAGGGCCGCAAGCGGTGGCCCGGTCAGTTCCGTACATGTCGTCGGTGGGGCTGTACTTTATATCGACATTGCCCTGCCATCTCCCTCCCTCTCCTGATATGAAGCTGTCGCCGAGGGAGACGGCCGCGGTGGGTTTGCCCTTGGAGCCTACGGAACTTCTCGACATCGCCGAGGACTCGACCGTTGAGACAGCCAGACAGAGTGGCAGCAGCGCGGCGGCCGATGCCAGTGCAAGGGTTCTTCGAGATCTGCAGAATATGCGGAAAGGGGGCTTGCGACAGTCATGTGATTCCGTGCCAGGCATGAGTCCTCCACCGAATGAGACATCTCCACGATGCGTGACTGGAAATTATGATTCGATCTTTCGATTTGATCGGTCGGTGTGAGCGATGCGAAGCACGTTACAGTCGCCGCACTCGGGATGCGGACGGTATTTTGGGTCGTGTCTGCACAATGTTGCGGCAAGGTTCATGACGTGGAATCACCGTTTGTCAAACGGGCAGACCTTGTCACGGGAAACGCAGGCCACGGGACTCACTGGCAGCGCTTCAGGAGCGGTATCTGCTCGGAAGGGAAGGTAGTGGAACTCGTCATCACTACTTTGTCCGGGCAAGTTCGCCACGGTCGCGGGCGGTGGCAGGGACGGCAAGTTGCTGCCTGGCGCGGGTAAGCATCGCTGCGCGGATGCCGTCCTCCACTTGCGATGCGGACCGGTCTCGGTCGCCCGATCGCTCTGCCGCCGGCGCCGGGAGCGGCACCAGGGGCCAGGCATCGGATGCGACGTCGCTGAGAACCTCGAGGACGGCTTCAACCACAAGTCGGCCGCCAGGGGCACGAGCTGGTCATTCAACGGGCTGGGGAGAAGCCTCGCGACTGACCGCGAGGTCGAACTATGTGCTTACACGGGCTGCGACGTCCAGGGAGGCGACGCGCAACCCTGCGTGCACGCTGTCGGCTTCCTCCGGCCGTAGCGGGAGCGCCACGGCGACTGGAACGGGGTGATCAGCGCCTTGTTGCGCCGCTCACATGTCTTCCGTGCGGGGATACGGGTGTTGTGCACCCACTAGGAGGTCGAGGCCGGAGAATCGCACGTGGAAGGGGTGGCAATGCACTTGCCAGGTAGTGGTGAGTGCGCTCAGCGTCGCCAGCCCGATGCCGAAGCGGCCGGTCGTCCCGGCGCTGAAGGTTTTGCCGCTGAGCCTATAGGGTTCTTGCCGCTTCCTTCGCTCCCCGCGCCATCAACTGGTACAGCGCCAAGTCCGTCGCGCAGGCCCTGATCGAGTAATCGCACCGCGCAGCTCGCGTCTTCGATCGACCGGATCTCAAGCTGGGGATCCGCCTGCGAACGTCCTGACCGCGGCGCCGATCGCATCGTCGTACATGCCTGTCCTCTCCGTGCTCTGGCTCGTTATCAGCCCCAGGGTCACAGGGCGAAACGTCATGGTCTCCGTGGCAATTGGTCATCGGGGCATCAAGGACCTCCCCAGGGCGGGTGCCCCCTTCGCTCCCGGTCCAGTGGGTAAACGCCCAACACCGTGGGTCAACGATTTACCCACGAGGAGGACCGCTCGGAGTTGCTTGCTTCGTGCTACCGGGAGTCGCTTCGGGTTGCCGACGAGCTCGGCGCACGGACTGTCGCCTTCCCGGCGATCTCCACGGGCATCTACGGCTGGCCGATGGAAGACGGTGCACGCATCGCGGTGGAGTCGGTGCGAGTGACCGAGACGGCGGTGGAAGAGGTCCGCTTCGTCCTCTTCGACGAGCAGGCGTACGAGGCCTTCGCCGCACAGCTGAGGTGACTGCCCTGTCTGGCGCGATCTGAAGCTTCCGTCGCGCCTGAGCCCCCTGAATCACGAGATGGAGCCGCCAGCTGGCATGAACTGGCAGCTCTTTCGTTTTGGTTGCCGTCTTCGATGCGCGAGCGCAGGAGAACGGGGCACATGGAGAGGTGGCGCGGAAAGGCGTTCCCGGCTCCACGTCGGCGCCGCACGGAGAATGCTCTCCGTCCTGCCTCGTTGCCGACTTGCGTGACTCTATCCACGCACCCGGCACAAGAGCCAGAATTCAGGCATGCAGAGTCATGGTGAGCTAGAGCAGCGAATCCAGGCCCTCTCCGACGACGAGGCCCTCCGGGCGCTGGCGGTGCTGGTGGAGGACCGCGGGCTGCTTCCCTCGGCCGTACGACTTCCCGTGGACCTTGCTGAGCTGAGGGAAGCTGTGGACGCGGGGGATGCGGAGAGGTATCTGGATAGCTGCCAACCAGCCGTGAAGGATGGCAAGTTGGCGTGAATCGCGCTCGTATATGCTGCGACTCTGCGTGACGGCCTGGCGGCGACAGTCGGGGATGCAGTCGACTATGCGCGAACACCGATGGAGCGCCTCGACCCCTTCATGCTCCCGGTCGCCGGACTGGTGATCACGCTCCTGCAGACCGAGGTCGTCATGAAACGTGATACGCGCGGCAAGTGGAGCCTGACCATCCATAAGCGGGCCCTTCGTGATTCCGCCCTCGGCCGGGTGTTGACGGCATTGCTGTCACAGGTCACCAGCGGCAAGTAGCCGACGGATCGAAAGCCCGTCCAAGAAGTGATCAACGGCCCGGATTGGAAGGCCAGGGACGCCGGATGACGGTCTCAGTGAGAGTTCCCTACGCCTGGCACTGCGAGGAATGCGGGCAGGAGTGCCGGGTGCCCGTCTGGCGCACCCTTGATGCCCGTGAGCGTGCTGACGTCCTGGAATCCCCCGGCGCGGGTGTGGCCTGGACCGGGCGCGACTGCGCCGCTGCTGCTCGCGGTCTTCCGTTGAGGAGCTCCAGGGCGGTCAGCCGGAGTCCGCAGCGGCCCTGCTGGCTGAGGCCGACCGGGCGGGGGCGTTCAGTGGCGGTGCCTTCATCGGTGAGGTCGTACCACTGCCCCGCAGGCTGCTTCCGGTTGTTCTGACCCGCGACCTCGACCGGGACCTCGAGGACCCGGAATCGGCATGCCGGCAGTTGCAGTCGGAGGGGTCACCGACGGTCACCAACTACGAGGCAGGACCCGTGATGGACGACGACGTCCTGGTGGGCGACGGGGTGGCGGAGCGGACTCCGACCCCGCCGATCCGGGTGGGCAGCTACGACGGACAGGAACTCCTCGCCCGCCTGCTCCGCCGGTGGCAGGCCGCCGACGGCACCTGGTACTACGAGGTGACCTTGACCTTCTGGGCACACGCCACAATCCAGGGCATAGACCTGGCCGAGCCCGCGGACATCGCCTTCTCCGTACCGGCGAGCCACGTCACCCCGGTCCCGGACACCTGCTACAAGGGGGTCCCCATCCGCCGACACCCCGCGGTGATCGCCCGGGCCCGCAGCGGACGCAAGACCGCCCCGAACCCGCCGCCGCCAGCGGAGGCCGGGAGCGGGGCTGGTGCCGGCAGGCCGCAGGTCCGCGGAGATGCCACCGACCGATGGAAAGTCCAGCGCCCCCGCCACCCCTACAACGACCCCGGACCGCGGCGCACCGTCATCCACCACGAAACGTGTTTCACCACGCCCGACCCGGCCGAGCTCACCACCGCCCAGGCCCTCGCAGCACTGCGCCGCCCCGGCGCGGAAGCCTGCACCGTCTGCGGCGCCGACCAGCTCACCGCACGGTAACCGCGACCGTTTCCCACGGAAACGCCGCCGAGGTACCGGGGAACGGGAACCGCCGTGGTCAGGTGTAGGAGATACGGACCACTGCCCGGGCTTCAGGGACGCTCCCCGTCTCCTGGCCGAGTCAGGGTCCGTGCCGCGGCCTTGAGTGCCGTGCAGCGGCGATGATTGATGCGGACGGGCTGGGCAGTGGCGTCCGGCGGACTCTCGGGGGTGGAGCAGTGATCGAGGTCGGGCAGCAGGGCGCGTTCAGCGTGAACAGTGTCGGCATGGAGCACCGCCCGTTCCCATTGAGCTTCAGCATCCGCGAGGCCGAGGGCCTGTGGCAGGTGAGCGCCGGGGCAGCCCAGGCGGGTGAGCTGGTAGACCTCCTCGTGGCCGTGGCGAACGACGCCGTGGCGGTGGTGTCGCTGGAGACCAACTCCTACCTGGATGAGGACTGGCATTCGCTGCGCCCCTCGCTGATCGCGGCCGAGCTCGGCGTGCCGTGCACAGTCCACTCCCTCGGATCCTGGGCGTCCGGCACGTACGGACTCGCGGAGGAGTTCCTGGTGATGGACCGCGGCCTCCTGCCCCGTTTCCTCGACGGCACTTGGTCGCCGTATGAGCTGACTCTGATCGACGTGCCTGCCGACGTGACTACGGAGCAACTCGACGAGCTCGCCCTCGTGCTCGGCACGGCCGGTATTGATGAGCTGCTGCTGAGCTTCCTGGGAGACTCCCGGGTCTGGTTCTCGGGCCATGACGACTGCTACGTGTTGCTGGAGACCCGCGACCCCGCCCTGCCGGCCGCGGTCCTGGCGCGGCTGCTGACCCTGTTGGCTGGCTCAGCCCTCGCCGAACTCGCCGAGGAGCCCCTCTCGCGCCTTCCCGAGCCCGGGCCCTGGCTACCTGAGCGGCTGATCGCCACCGCACCTCACTGGATCGGAGCCCTGGGCAACGTCACCGAGGATTTGATCACCATTGGGCTGGCTGCCCTGCCAGACCCGTGGCAGCTGGGCGTCTCGTTCCCGCAGCAGGCCGACCTCACCGCGACGCTCGACGTACGTCACGGCACCTGGCGGATCACGCCTGCGGAGTAACACAAGGAGTCCCTGCTTCCGGGTGATCTCCTCGAGAACGCCCAGTACCTGCTCGCGGGTGAGCTCCTCGAGGACCAGCTCCTGGTCGTCGACGGCGTCGGCTGACTCCGGGGCCGGGGCGACAACGGCCGTGCGGGGCGCGGGCAGCACGACCGGGGCCAGCGGCGCGACCGGGACGTCGCCCTCGGGCAGCATGGCTGCGGTCTCAGCCTGGGCCTGAGGCGCGGTGGCCTGCCGGGCGCGGACCTGTTCCCACTTGTATGCCTTCGCCCACGCCCTGACCGTCACGTCCTGGTGCAGCTGCTGCTCGGTGGCCGCCTGGCGCTCCGCCTCGAAGGCCCCGGGCATCGCGGCGTCGACGGCGGCCGCGACCGCGCGACGCTGCGCGCGGCGATCGGCCTGCCGCTCCTCGTACCGGGGCAGTCCCGGCCAGAGCCGAGCAGCACCCGGTCGTCGCACCGCACGTCACCGCACTGCTGGCGCTGAGGCAGGACCCGGCTGATCAGCCAGCCCACCGGATCCTTGATCAGCCAGGTCAGCCGCATCTGGTCGGCCAGGCAGCGGGCGAGCCGGTCGGCGATGACGTGCGGCGCATCCGCGCCGCCGACGACTTGCGGCGGCCGTGGGAGAAGCCCGCCGAGCCCGGCCGGCTCACCCCGGCCCGAGTCCGCCGGGGGTTTCGAAACCTCCGCCCGCACCTGCACTGTCCGGCCCGTGCACCGAAACCCTCAAGCCCAGGCCCTGGAAGACCACGTGGCTCGAAGAACCGGCGGTCCGCCACCCGCTACGACGTGGGCAAGACCGTGAAACGACCCGAGAGCATCACCGAACGAAACCGACTCGGACCAAGCTGACACGGACGGGCGCGGTGACGTCCAGGGCCTGGAACAGGGTGAGGACCCGGCAGGAGCCCAGCTCGGCGAGCGGCCCGCCCAGTAGGAGCCGATCATCTTCGGGTAGCCCTCGTCGGCCTTGTCCGCTTCGAGGTTGTAGCGCACGTACTGGTTGCCCTTGAAGAAGTACGCCGTCTTCTCGTCCCACCACAGAGCCGCGTCGATCCCGCTGAGGATCAACGCCTACGACGCCCCCTTCGGCCCCACCCGCTGGGCCGCGACCTTCAGCGACATGACCCCGACCGAGCTGGTCACTGCCTTCACCACTGCCTTGGCCGCTGCGCATGCCCAGGGCCGCGACGCGTTCCTTCACGGCCCGGACCACTCACCGCTCGGTGCGGTGGAACCGCTTCTCGTTCAGGACTGACCACCGCTCTTTCTGTGCCGTGCCCGCCGCGGCGTGTCGCGGACCCCAGTGGACGGAGGAGAAGGATGGACCCGAACCGCTGGTAGGTGCCGTGATGACGCAAGGTGACGACCGTGCCACCGTTGTGTTGTATCTGAGGTTGTTGCACGAGACCGCGGCGGAGTGTGCGGCGGCCAGGGGCCGACGGGTGCCGAGGCGGAGGCCAGTGGGTCGGCATCCGGGCGAGTTGTGATGCGGCGGTGCCGCGTGTGGTTCGTAGCGTCCTGCGCTGGACGTCGAACAGCACGATGCCCCGCACGGCCGGGACAGGCGTGTACGGGGCAGGATTGCGGGCGCTTGTATCAGCCGCCGAGGAGTGCGGCCGCGATGGAGTTGACAGCGGTGACGATGGGGTTCAGGAGCGGAACAAGCATCGAACGTCCTTTACCAGAAGGCGAGTTGCGGTCATGGTGCGTCGGCCAGCGACGTCCGGCGATCTTGTCATTCCGTGATGCGCATACACAAGCGGCGCTCAGGCAGAGAGTGAGTGCCCGATCTCCTGATCGATAGGTGCTGATTGCGGACGGGGGCGTCCAGCCATCATGTCGCCCGGGTCGTCGGACGAAGGGCGCGCGAGGGCTTCGAGGTCGTCGGCGCCCACGCGGAGGCCAGCGGAGCGGCACCCTGGCGGCCCTGGAACGACCTCGCCATGGATAGAGCTCCACGAACTCCTCGTCACCGAACAGAGGCCCGAGTTCGTCGCGGATCCGCATCGGCAGGCTTCCCTTGGGGAACGCGGCCCGCGCCACCCGAGCTGCTTCCACCGGAACCTCGAGGCTCCTGCTCCTGACGTGCAGTGACACCGACACCTTCCCCACAACACGACGTCGGCTTCGAAGATCCTCAACGGATCGTCGAAGCCGACGTAACGCCTGCGGTCGGATTAGCCAACAGTGTCAGAAAGCGCAAATTGAATTCCAGGTGTTCGCCGGTGGCGGACGCCGCCCGAACGGGTTGGGGGATCGATCTGGGCTCGTGTCACAGTCGGCTGGACAAACCCTAGGCCAGCGAAGGGACGGACTCGGTGACGACGCCTCCAGGATTTGCCACGACGATTGAGGTTCTGCGTCTGCGGGAGTGGCTGATCGGAGCCGGGCGACCCGCGCTGGTCCTGGACCAGTTCAAAGCTGACGGATTTAAATTCGTCGTCGACAGCGACTCCAATGTCCATATCCAGTCGCATGACGGCCGTTTCTACTGCGGCTGGTATCCGCAATCCCTCCGCGGAAAGGAAAAGGCGGGGTGGCGGAGGTATGTCACCGGAACAGCCCAGGAGCCCGGCTGGGACGCCACCTTTCACGCGGACACCCCGGCCGAGGTCGTGGCAGTAGTGGTGGCGGAGCTGATCGCGCCGCCCCGCGCTGACGTCCCGCCTGGCCGGTTCACCCTGACCGGAACCGGCAGCAGCACCTGCTGTGCCGCCGCCCCGTCCCCAAGGGTACAGACGGCCCATCCCACAACACACGCAAACCGGAGCCCTCTAGGTGTTCTTCTCCCGCCCGCACCCCTCACCCGAGCAGGGCCCCCTTCTCGGACCACACGCCAGCAGACCCATCACTTCTTCGACTCCACCGGCCTGCGCGGCGCCGAATGGATGGCCGACGCCCCGCAGGTGCTCATCGACGATCTCCCTGCGGCCTGGCAGTTCTTCGCCCGCGTCCACCCCGTCGCACCCCCGGTGTGGACTAACGGTTACTTCGGCACGAACGATGACTACGCGTTGAAGGAGGACGTCGAAAAGACGCCTCTCCGCCCGACACCACCGGATGAGCCGGAGGGCCTGTCGAGGCGACCGTATGGCAGAGCGCTCGCCGACCGCCACGAGCTTGTGGCTCTCGCTATGACCTATTTGTCCGGGCAGGCGACCTGCCCGGACTGCGAAACTGTCTTCTCCGTCGCGGACCAGGTCGCCGGGACGTGGATCCCGTAATGGAGGTCAGGCGGCGTCGCTCAACCAGAGGGCGGGCCGGTTCCGGAATCGATCTTTTCGAAGAGGACGTCGCCGTGATGGTGGAGGAGCTCGCGCAGGGCCGCGTAGTGGTTCAACGGATCGGGTCGTGAGAGCTGGGACCATGTGCTGCTGCGCCGGAGGTGCCAGGCCCGGCGGACGTCAGGGGGTTGTTCAGCTTCGATTGGGCGCGGAGCGAACAGGGGTTTGTCTCGGGTGACGTAAGCCCAGACGAAGGCGGACGCGCCTCCTGTCGCTTGCGGTCGTCCAGATTAGGGCGGACGGGAACAGGGACTGGCGGAAGTTCAGCGATGATCGAGCCCTAAGTTTCGCTGGCCGGCGACCGCCTTGCAGTGCCTGGCGGTGTCGCCGGTAGTCGATGGGGTGAGCTTCGGTATCAAGGTCCTGGGCCAGGGCCTCCAAGGCGGCAGCGAAGCGGGCCGAGCCGTCGTTGGGTCCTGGCAGTGGCTCTTTCCAGCTCGGCGGGCTCTCCGTGGCCTGGCAGATCTTTGCTTGGCCTCATGCCACGAGCGCCATGCCCGAACATGCTGCCGCGGTCCTGCAGGGATGGTGCCCGCGGCCGGAAGGGGGCATGGCGCTCGTCTTTGCGGGCTCCGGTCAGGCAACGGCCTCCTGCTCTCGTGCGCGGGCTCGGAGGCCGCTGCCGTAGCGGCGCAGGAGGAGGATCGCGGTGGCGGCGAGGCCGGTGAGGAGGCCGAGCCAGATGCCGAGGGTGTCGAGGCCGGCCGCGTAGCCGAGGAGCCAGGCGGCAGGGAGGCCGACGGCCCAGTACCCGATGAGGGTGATGCGGAAGCCGCTCTTGGTGTCGTCGAGGCCGCGCAGGAGGCCGACGCCGATGTTCTGGGCGCAGTCGAAGAACTGGAGCACGGCGATGACGAGCAGCAGCTGGGTCGCGATGGAGACGGCCTTGTCGTCACCCGCGGCGTCGAGGAAGGGGCGCAGCACGAGGCCGGGCAGGGTGACGTAGACGACGGCGACGGCGGCCATGACGGCGGCGGCGCAGGCGAGCGCGGTGTTCTTGATGCGCTGAGCGGCGTCGATGCGGCCGAGGGCGAGTTCGCGGCTGACGTTGATGGAGGCGGCGTGGGAGAGGCCGACGGCGACCTGGAAGACGATGTAGACGAGCTGGTTGACGGCGGTGTGGGCGGCCAGGGCCGCGCTGCCGAAGGAGCCGGCCATCAGGGCGGTGACCGAGAAGAACCCGGCCTCCGACCCGTAGGTCGCGGCGATGGGTATGCCGAGCCCTATGAGCTCGCGCACGGTGGCGCGGTCGGCGCGCAGCACGTTGAGGCTGAGCAGCGGGGCGAGGACGGCGTCCTTCTTCGCCGAGGCGTACAAGGCGAGGAAAGAAAGCAGATAGACCGTGGAGGTGGCCACGCCGATGCCCGGCAGGCCCAGTTCGGGCAGGCCCCAGGTGCCGTGGATCAGCAGCCAGTTGAGGCCGGCGTTGACCGCGACGGAGGCGAGGGTGATCCGCAGCAGGGCCTGGGGGCGGCGCATGCCGACGGTGAACTGGCGGATCGCCTGGAACCACAGGCACGGCAGCAGGCCGGGGGCCAGTGCGAGGAGCATCGTCTGCGCCCGGTCGGCGACGGCCTCGTCCTGGCCGAGCAGCGGGAGGGCCTGGCCGATGAGGAGCATGAGGACCGCCCCGGCCAGGCCGGCGAGGGTGGCCACCGCCATGCTCGCGCGGACGATCTTTCGAACCCCCTCGTCGCTCTCCGCCGAGTCGCCTTCGGCTGTCTCCGCGCGTGCGGCGGCGGCGGCGATCCGGTTGCCCACGGAGGTGACGAGGCCGACGCCCATGGTGCGGAGCTGGTTGAAGATGACGATGGCCAGGCCGCCCGCCGCCAGGTCCCGGGTCCCGAGGAGGCCCATCATCACTGTGTCGGTGGTGGTCAGGGCCACCTGGGCGAGCTGGGTGAGGACGAGGGGGACGGCGAGGACGGCCAGCGCGCGGCTGTCGCGGAGGAGAGCGGTCGGTTGTATGGAGGGCATCAGTTCTCGCGGAGCTTGGTGAGGGTTTCGTCGATCTCGCGCTCCGTGGCGGGGTCGATGAGGTTCCGGTCGTTCATCCAGTCGTCGTTGAAGACGGTGTCCATGTACTTCTCCCCGCCGTCGTTGATGAGGGCGACCATAGTCGTGCCCGGCGGCAGCGAGGGCAGGCGGGTCAGGGCCTCGTGGACGACGCCACCGGCGGATCCGCCGATGAGCAGGCCGGTGCGGGCGACGGCCCGGCAGGTGGCGAACGCTTCCACGTCGCCGACCTTGACCCCTTCGTCGATCAGGTCGAAGTCGACCAGGGCACCGATCCCGGCGCCCTCGGGGGTGCCGGTGCCGGACTGGTAGTAGTCGTGGGCGGGGCCACCGAAGGCCACGGAGCCCTTGGGCTCGACGCCGACGGTCTTCACGCCGGGGACGAGCTTGCGCAGCTCGCGGGTGGTGCCGCACAGGGCGCCGCCCGTGCCGACGGCGCCGATCAAGATGTCTATCTGTCCGTCGAGGGCCTGGTGGAGTTCGTGGGCGACGGGGAAGTAGCCGACGCCGTTGGCGGGGTTGTTGTGCTGCTCGGTGAAGATGGTGTTGTCCTGGCCGCGGGCCATGTCCTCGGCGAGCTCCTCACGGGCCGCGGTGGCGAGCTCCTCGGTGCCGTCGTCGACGACGTAGACGAGCTCGGTGCCGAGCGCCTTCATGCCGCGCAGCTTGTCGGAGCAGGCGTGGTTGTCGACGACCGCGGTGAAGGTGTAGCCGCGCTCGGCGGCGATCACCGACAGGCCCAGTCCGGTGTTGCCCGAGGTGGACTCGATGATCCGGCCGCCGGGGCGCAGTTCGCCCGCGGCTTCGGCGGCATCGACCATGGCGCGCGCCATGCGGATCTTGGCGGTGCCGGTGGGGTTGTACATCTCCAGCTTCAGGAGGAGGCGGCTGCCGTTGTCGGAGCGGCACAGCTCGAACAGCGGGGTGTATCCGATGAGGTCGGAGATGCGGGAGACCACGGCGGGGCGCGTCAGTGCCTCGTTCATGGGGGGAGCTCCTGTGACAGGTGGGACGGAGGGTTTCAGCAGGCGGGGCGGCGGTCCAGGCGCCAGCGCGGCCGCCCTTCGGTGGTTTCCAGGACGACCTTGGGCGGCAGCGGCAGGTCGTGGAACGGGGACTCGTTGGAGTCCATCTGGTAGCCCGCCGTGTTGGGGTAGACCAGCAGGTCGCCTGCCGAGGGACGGGCCGGGAAGGGGATCTTTCTCCAGGTGAGCATGTCCGACTCCAGGCAGGTCGCACCGCCCACGCACGTGGGGTGGACGCCGGTGCCACCGGCCCGGCCGGCCGGGGTGACCAGTACGGGGTCGGGGAGGTATTCGCTGTTGAACCACTGCTCGGACAGGCTCAGGCTCGTCCCGTCGACGGTGAGGATGGCGTAGCCGTCGCGGTCCTTGACGCCCTGGATGCGGAAGACGGAGGCGCCGGCCCGGTCCAGCAGTGCGCGGCCGGGTTCCATCAGCAGGAGGGTGCCGGTCTCCCGGAGTCTGCTGCCGAGGCTGCCCTGGTCACCGTCAGGCACGGCGGCCAGTACGGCGCGGAGCGCGTCGGCTCCGGCGACCGGTGAGTGGTACGGGTAGAAGTCGGCGGCCGAGAAGGTCTTGCGGGCGTGGTAGTGCCTGGGTTGCTGCGTCGCGAGGAAGGCGTGCCAGTCGTCGGCGGCCGCGTAGTCGACGGCGAAGCCGCCGCCGATGCTGATCCGGTCGGCCTGGAGCCCCAGGACGCGGGCCTTGAGACAGAGGTCGACGAGGTGCCCGGCGAGGTCGGCGCGCGGCTGGACGGCGTAGCCGGACAGATGGAAGCTGAAGCCCTCCATCCGGACGGCGTCGCCCGCCCGCACGCACCTGGTCAGCGCCTCGTCGAGCTCGGCCTCGTCCATACCGAAGCGGCTGTGCGGCTGAGCCGGGGGGAGCCGGCGCAGCAGCAGCCGGGCCGGGCGGACCGCGCCGGTGCGCGCCAGCGCGATGAGCCGGTCCAACTCGTCGAGGGAGTCGACGGCGGTCAGGGCGCCCTGGAGGACGGCGATCCGCAGCAGTTCCTCGTTCTTGGCCGGGCCGGTCACCACGATGTTCTCGCCGCGGACGCCGTGGCCGAGGACCTCGCGGAGTTCGCCGAGGCTCGCGACGTCCACTCCGGCGCCGGTGGCCGCGCAGCGTTCGATCCACGCGGCGGCCTTGTTGGCTTTCTTCGCGTAGCACACGCGCCCGTCCACCCCGGCCTCGTCCAGCGCCGTCCGGAACGCTGCGAGGTTGGCGTCGAAGCGGTGCGGGAGCAGGAAGTGGAAGGGCCCGCCGAAGGCGTGGGCCAGCTCGTGGAGGAGACCGCTGTCGATGACCGCGTCGGTCTCGGGGTCCGGGTGCACGGGGAGCGTGGGGAGCGCCTGGGGTATGCCGTTCACCGCCACAGCGGTACCTGCGTTCCCAGGCCCTGCTCGATGGCGAGCTGGGCGAAGCGGTGGCCGAGGGCGATGTCGGTGACGACCAGGCCGCTGTTGTAGGCGAAGACGCGCTCGTGCGGGGCGGTGCGGCCGGCCGCGGCGCCCGCGAGGACCGGGGGGAACTCGGTGTCTACGGCGGGGAGCCGGCCGTCGGCGTCGGCCATGTCGGTGCCGGTGACGTTCATCTGGGCCTCGCTGGTGGCCACGACGCGGTCGGCGCGGAGCAGGGTCGAGGGTGCCAGGCCGTGGCCGACGAGGATCGCCAGTGCGCCGGGCTTCAGGTCGTCGGCCTCGATCGCCGCGGGGGTGTGGGCGCCCGCCGTGGCCACGATGACGTCGGCCTCGGCCGCGGCGGCCCGTGCGTCGGTGACGACCTCGACGTCCCGGTCGGGGAAGTAGGCGCGCAACTGTGCCCGTACCGCCTCGATTCCTTCCGGGTGGGTGCCGAAGAGCATCAGCCGGTCCAGGCCGGGCAGGGTGGTGAGCAGGAACGGCAGGGCCAGCCGGCCTTGCGTGCCGGTGCCGATCACCAGCGCGCTGCGGGCCCCGGGGGCGGCGAGCTCGCGGGCGAGGAGGGCGGAGACGGCCGGGGTGCGCAGGGAGCCGATGCGGCCGCAGTCCATCATCGCCACGGGCAGGCCGGTGACGTCGTCGTAGAGCGTGAGCGAGGTGTAGTAGTGCTGCTCCTCGCGGCCCTTGTGCAGGCCGTGCTTGTAGGAGGTCTTGATGGCGACGACGTCGCGGGAGCCGTCGCGGCCGAGCATCGCGTACGAGACGGAGTGACCGTCGGCGGGCTTGACGGTGAGCTTGCGCGGGTTGTCCGAGAGGCCCGCGGCCAGGGTGCGGTAGGCGCCCTCGACTGTGTCGACGACGTCGGCCAGGGTGATGTCGATGCCTGCGAGGTCACTGGTGGACAGCAGGCGCAGGGTCGTGTCGTCGGCGGGTATGCAGGGGCCCGTGGTGGGGCTGGTCATGGTTGGTTCCTCGTCTGCTGGTCGGTGATCAGGCGGCGTACGCCTCGAGGGCGGCCTGGCCGTAGCCGTGCTCGGCGGCCTCGGCCGTGGGGCGGGTGGCGCGCCCGGGGACGCGTACCGAGGCGCGCTTGAGCCAGCGGTCGGTGCCGTCGTAGCGGGCCTTGAAGGGGACCCGGCCGTGCACGACGAGGTCGTTGTCGACGACGAGGACCTCACCGGGGTTCAGGCTCACAGCCACCGAGACGCGGGCGAGTTCGGCTTCCAATCGCTCGTATGCGGCCCGGTAGGCGGGGGTGGCGATCTCCAGCGGGGTGTAGGCGGGGTCGAAGCGCAGGGTGAGGCCGTCCTCGGAGTGCCACAGGACGGGGACGTCCGGCGGGCTCCCGTCGAAGCCCTGCGCTTCCGCGTAGGCGTCGTCGGGGAGGATCGGCAGCTCGGCGCGCGAGAGGACGGCGATGTCGGCCTCGTCCAGCTGCACCTTGCGGATGCTCGCGGCGGTGGTGGCGATGTTGTCGTGGTTGCGCATGCAGCCGAGCATCAGCAGGTGGGCGCGGCCGGGGTGGAAGGCGTCCTCGGTATGCGGGCTGAGCAGGACGTCACTGCTGGCGCCGGTCTGCTCCTGCTCGTGGCCCGGGGCGGGGACGATGTTGTGGACGAAACGCCCGTTCTGCTGGCCCTCCCAGGCGATGGGGTTGCCCATGGCGGTGGCGAGCAGCAGCATCACGATGTCGTGGATGGCGCCGCTGTCCCCGGCGGTGGCCCAGCTTCCGGGCGTGGGGCCCACGGCGGTGTCGTCGACGGTCAGGCCGCGCAGTACAAAGAGGCCGTCGTCGGTGTCGACGGGCCGCAGGTGATGCCGGACTGTTTCGCTGAGGGCGGCTGCCGACTCGGCGACCCGTCCGAGGAGTTCGGGGGACGTGGCGGAGGTGCCGGATGCGGCGAGGATCTGTCCGGCGGCCTGGTGGAGCTCGGCGACCGAGGCGGTGTCGAGCAGGCGGACGGGGGCGGTTCCCGTACTCATGGCGAAGTCATCCGTTTCCGTGCGGTGGGGCGGAGGAGCGGGTTCCGGGCATGCCTCGGGGCGGCCGCAAGGCGGGGCGATACGCAGGGATGCGGCCTGTGGGGGGATGGCAGGTGGCGGGAACCGGTGGTTGGCGTCAGCGGCTGCCGAGGAAGGTACCACTGAAATTAGGTAAGGCAAACCTTACTTAAGAATGGTCCTCTTCGTCCGATTTTGATCGACTGGCGAGCGAGAAGCGGAGGTTGAGGGCGTTTTGCCTTTCGCTTCAAGATCCACTCATCTTTGCGATCATGGCTAGCATTAGGGTAGGCAAGCCTAAGTAACCGATGGTCGCAGTGGAACGAGGACGACGTGAATTGGACAAGGCGCCAGGCGCTGGGGGCCGGCGGGGGCATAGGCGCGGCCGTGCTGCTCGCCGCTTGTGGGGGCGGCAAGGACGCGTCCTCCTCACCGGCGGACTCTGCCGGCGGCGCCCCCCGCAAGGGCGGCACCCTCCGTATCGGCGCTCTCGGCCGCTCCTCCGCCACCACCCGCGACCCGCACGGGAACCAGGGCAACGAGAGCGACTACCTCATCATCGCCCTCGTCTACGACACGCTCACCGCACCGGGCCTCAAGGACAACACCGTCGGGCGCCTGGCCTCCGGCTGGAAGGCGTCCGACGACCTGAAGACCTGGCGGTTCACGATCGCCAAGGGCGCCACATTCCACGACGGTTCACCGGTCACCGCCGATGACGTGGTGTGGTCGCTGCGCCGGCTGCGCAACACCCCCGCGGGTGCTGCCCGGCTGCCGGGCATCAAGGCGGAGAACATCACCGCCGACGGCAAGGACACCGTGGTCCTGGTCTCCGACTACGCCAACGCCGAACTGCCCCTGCTCACCCGCCTGTCCACGTTCGTCCTCAAGAAGGACACCGCCGACAAGGACATCGCCAAGGCTCCCGGCACGGGCCCGTTCAAGCTCGACTGGTTCCGCGGCGGCAACGCCCGTCTGCTGCGCAACGACAAGTGGCACGGCGGGCAGGTCCACCTCGACGCCATCGAGGTGACCATGTTCGAGAGCCCCCAGGCCATGGCCAACGCTCTGCTGGGCGGCCAGATCGACGTCGCCTCCAACGCCGGCGCCGTCGCCGCCCGCACCGCTGCTTCGCGCAAGGACGTCCAGGTCGTCCGCCGTCCCAACGACATGGCGATGCCCATCGTGATGCGCACCGCCGACGGGCCCTTCGCCGACGTCAAGGTCCGCGAGGCCATGAAGCTCGTCGTCGACCGCGAGGCCATGGTCAAGCAGGTCCTCTCCGGCTACGGAACCGTCGCCAACGACATCCTGGGCACCGGCGACCCCGCCTACGCCAAGGACATCCCCCAGCGCAAGCGCGACCTCGCCAAGGCCAAGAAACTCCTCGAAGAGGCGAACTTCGACTTCTCGAAGACCTACGAGCTCATCACCACCGAGGACATCCCCGGCCTGGCCGAGTCCGCGACCCTGTTCGCCACCCAGGCCCGCGAGGCCGGCATCAAGGTCGAGGTCGTCAAGCAGGAGTCGGGCGCCTTCTACGACAAGACCTGGCTCAAGGGCGAGTTCTACACCAACTACTGGGGCACCAACGACTCCGTGGTGTTCTTCGCCTCGAAGACCATGGTGACCGGCGCCGGGCAGAACGAGGCCGGCTGGTCCGAGAAGGACTTCGACGACACGTACCGCAAGGTCATCGGAACCGCCGACAAGAAGGACCGCGCCACGTCCCTGCGCGAGCTCCAGCAGATCGAGTACGACAAGTCTGGTTACCTGCTCTGGGGCATGGCCGACGGCATCGACCTGGCCGGGCCCAAGGTCCGTAACCTGCCCAAGCTCCCCGGCTACGGGCGGGTCCAGCTCGAGAACGTCTGGCTGGCGCGTTGAGCGAGGCAGCGATAGAAGGGGCCGAGGCCGCCGCAGCACCTGCGGCGGCCTCGGCCCTGCGCCGTTCCCTCCGGGCGGTCGGCCGTGCCGGCGTAGTGCTCGCCAAACGGGCGCTGATGCTGGCCGTGCTGCTCGCTGTCGTCTTCGCCGCGATCGAGCTGCTGCCCGGCGACGCGGCCTCGGCCACCTCCGAGCGCGGCGAAAGTGCGGCCGACACCGCGGCCCGGCGCCACCTACTCGGCCTGGACCGGCCCGTGTGGGAACGGTTCCTGGACTGGATGACCGCGTTGCCCACCGGTGACCTGGGCACCTCCGCGCGCGGTGAGCGCGTCACCGGTCTGCTCGCCGCCCCCTTCCCCAACACGCTCCTGCTCGGCGCCACCGCCTTCGGCGTGACCCTCGCGGCGGCGCTCGCCCTGGGCTGCTGGGCGGCGCTGCGCCCCGGCGGCGCGGTGGACCGGATCGCCGGCTTCACCTCCGGCATCGCACTGGCCCTGCCGGAGTTCGTCGTTTCCGTCGGCCTGCTGCTGGTCCTGTCGCTGTGGACCGGCTGGCTGCCCGCCGTCACGCTCACCGCCCCCGACGGCTCGCCCGCCTCCTGGACCATGCTCGTCATGCCGGTCCTGGCCCTCGCTGTACCGCAGATCGGCTGGAACGCCCGTATCGTCCGCGGTGCGCTGGCCGACCAGGCCGGGGCACCGCACGTGACGGCCGCCCGGCTGGACGGGCTGTCCCCCCGGCGCGTGCTGCTGCGCCACGCGCTGCCCGGCGCCTGGCCCGCCATCGCCACCGGAGCCGCCACCTCCACCGGCATGCTGCTGGGAGGCGCGGTCGTCGTCGAGACCCTCTTCAACTTCCCCGGGCTGGGCACCGTCCTGGCCGGAGCCGTCGCCGACCGCGACACCCCCGTCATCGCCGGGGTCGTGGCCTGCACCGGAGCCGTCATCAGCCTCGTCCTGCTCGGTGCCGACCTCATCCGTGCCCGCACCCTGGGAGCCCGTCCATGAGCGCCCCCGCCTCCGTCCCGATCCGCTCCCGGCGCCCTTCCGCTCGCGTGCTCCTCGCAGTCGCGCCCGGGCTCCTGCTGACCCTGCTCGCCCTGGCCGGACCGCAGTTCGCCCCGCACCCCATCGACACTCCCGTCACCGCCCCCTACGCCCCGCCCGGCAAGGACGCGCTCCTGGGCGGCGACCAGCTCGGCCGGGACGTGCTGAGCCGCATGCTGCACGGCGGCAGCGCCCTCATCGGCAGCGCGCTCGTCGTCGCCGTGCTCGTCACCGCCCTGGCCGCCGTACTGGGCTGCTTCGCCGTCCTCACCCCGGCGCTGGGGCGGCTCGTCGAGCGCAGCGCCGACGTCGCCATCCTGCTGCCGCCCGTGCTGGGCATGATGCTGATCGCCCTGGCCTGGCCCGGCAGCGGGCGCCTGGCCGTCATGGCCGCCGCTACCGTGCTCGGCGTGCCGTACGCGGTACGCGTCGTCGCCGGCGCGGCCGCGCCTGTCGCCGCGTCGGGCTTCGTCGAGGCGGCCACCGCGGGCGGCGAACGGCTGTGGCACCTCGCGCTGCGCGAGATCCTGCCCAACCTGCGGTCCACCGTCCTCGCGCTGTTCGGCCTGCGCTTCGTCGCCGCCGTCTATGTCATCTCCATGGCCGGCTTCCTCCAGCTCGGGCCCCAGCCGCCGGCCGCCGACTGGGCGCTGATGATTCGTGAGAACGCCCCCGGCGCCCTCCTCAACTCCTGGGCCGTCGTCGCCCCCAGCCTCGCCATCGGCCTCCTGGCCGTGAGCGTCAACCTCGCCGCCGACGCCCTCGTGCCCACCACGCGCCGGGTGTCGGTGGTGGCCCGGTGACTCCCACCCGCGGGCAGCAGGCGTCCGTACCCCCGCCCCGTCGAGCAGAGGAACCCCCTGCGGTCATGACCGACAACCAGACCGTGGTCAGCGTCACCGGCCTGGAGATACGGATAGTCGACGGGCCGGTGCTGCTGGCCGACGCCGGCCTCACCCTCCGGCGTGGCAGGATCACCGCCCTCACCGGCCCCTCCGGCTCCGGCAAGTCCACCCTGCTGCGCGCCGTCATCGGTGACCTGCCCGACGGCGCCCACGTCTCGTCAGGAACCGTCGAGGTCCTTGGCCACGACGTCCGGGCCCTCCCCGCCGAGCGGCTGCGGCACCTGCGCCGTCACAGCGTCGCGTACGTGGGGCAGGACCCCGCCTCCGCCCTCAACCCCCGGATGCGCGTCCGTCGCCTCGTAGCCGAGACCGCCGTGGACCCCTCCCCGCAGGCGGTGCGGGACCTGCTCGCCGAGTGCCGCCTGCCCGTCGATGACGGGCTGCCCGACCGGCGCCCGGGCGCCCTCTCCGGCGGGCAGCAGCGCAGAGTGGCGCTGGCCCGGGCCCTCGCCCGGCGCCCCGACGTCCTCCTGCTGGACGAACCCACCGCGGGGCTCGACACCGCACTGCGCGACGAGATCGCCGACCTCCTGCGCCACCTCGTCACCACCCGCGACCTCGCGATCGTCCTCGCCTGCCACGACCCCGAACTCGTCGCCCGCTGCGTCGACGACGTCGTCGACCTCGCCACGGCCGTCCGTCCGGCGCCACGGTCGGCCACGCTCCAAGCGCGTCCGGAAGGCACCGTTTCCCGCCCCGGCGGCACGACAGGGACCGGACTTGCCGCCCACGGCCTCACGGTGGGATTCACCCGGCACGGACGCGCCCGCCTGGCCCTGGACGGAGTGGACTTCGCGGCGGCTCCGGGCAGCGCCACCGGCATCGTCGGCCCCTCCGGATCCGGCAAGACAACCCTGCTCCGCGTTCTCGCCGGACTGCAGCGGCCGGATGCCGGCACCCTCACTCTCGACGATCAGGTGCTGCCCGCCCTGGCCCGCAAACGCGGCCGGGACCGGCAGCGCCGCATCCAGCTGGTCCCGCAGAACCCGCTCGGCACCCTCAACCCCGCCCGGACCGTCGGCGCCACCCTCGCCCGGCCCCTCAGGCTTCACCAGGCCACCGCGAAGGCGGACCTGGCCGACCGGGTCACCGGACTCCTCGCCGACGTCGACCTGCCTGCCGACTTCGCCCGCCGCTACCCCGCCGAGCTCTCCGGTGGTCAGCGCCAGCGCGTCTCCATCGCCCGCGCGCTCGCCGCAGGCCCCGACATCCTGCTCTGCGACGAGGTCACCTCCGCCCTCGACCCGGACACCGCCACCGCCATCATGAATCTCCTCACGGCCCTACGCGAACAGCACGGCATGACGCTGGTCGTCGTCTCCCACGAACACCACCTCATCGCCCGCTACACCGACACCGTCCACCTTCTCGACACCGGACGCATCACCGACAGCGGGCCCACTGCCTCGCTCGTGGCGATGACCTGACGAGGACCCGATCCGCGGTCGTCCGGCATCCGGCGTGTGCGTGATGCCGGCCGCCGTGGTGCCCTTGAGCATTGGAGGGTGTGGACGGGGCGTGATCCGGGCGGCCGGTCAGTCTCCGCGCCTGTGGTCGGTGGGTGCCGGGGCGTGTGATCGGCGGGAGGCCAGTAGCCGGCGCCCCTGCCGACGTGGTGCGGGTTTGCCGTCCTGAGGGGCGGGAGCGGTGATGCGGGCCCGGGCGATCAGTTCCAGGGTGATGGCGACGGCGACAGCCTGGACAGCCATCAGGGCGATCAGGACGAACAGTTGGACGGCGCCGGCGGTGAGCGGATCGGCACCGCCGAGCAGCATGCCGACGAACGCGCCCGGCAAGGTGACCAGTCCGACCGTGCGGGTCTGATCGAGGCCGGGCACGAGCGCCTCGGAGGCCGAGGACCGGGCGATCTCGATCCTGGCGTCCCGCTCCGGCAGGCCCAGCGCGAGGGCGGCTTCGACCTTGCCGTGGCGCAGTCGGAGCACCGCCAGGCTCTGTCGGCCGGCCAGCACGGTCGCGGTGAGCGCGCCGCCGATCAGGATCCCGGTCACCGGGATGAGCGTGATGCCGCGCACCGGCACGAGGCCGGTGGCCAGCAGCAGGCCGATGGCAGGGACCACGCCCGCAGCGATTGGCACGGCCGTCCACCACCAGGTGGCGTCGGTGGTGACCCGGCGGCCGGCGGTGCGTACGGCGACCGCATACATCAGGAGCAGGAAGGCGGGCAGGCCCGCGGGGGAGTGGGCGACCCAGCCGATGGCGGCGGAGACCACCGCGAGCTGGATGGCGGCCCGTACACCGGCGAGGAGGACCTCGCGGGCCCGGCTGGTGCCGTGATCGGGCGTCAGGTGGCAGACGGCGACCACGGTGACGGCGGTGGCGAGCAGGATGGCCAGAACCCATCCGAGGGTCGCGTTGACCGGGAGAAGGGTGGCAGAGGATGCGCGCATAGGGTCACCGTTGGGTCGGCGTTCGTTGCGGGGTGGCGGTCGATTTCCTGGTGACGTCGGCCCCGGTGTGATGGGCCTGCGCTCCGGTTCGGGCGTCGTGTCCGCCCCGGGGCGCAGGACCGGCCCGCCTGCGGGTGGTGCGACCGGGACCGGTTCGCGGCGCAGCCGCTACTTGGCCGGTGCCCCGGCCGCCGTCCGGGTATTCGGCGCGGGCCGGGGGCGTTCGGGGGCCAGGAAGAAGCCCATGACCGGGGTCAGGTAGAGCGCCCAGACGATCACCTGCAGGACGGTGGGGTCGGGCTGGAAGTTGAAGACGCCCTTGAGGAGGGTGCCGTACCAGGAGTCCGGGGGGATGGTGGTGCTGATGTCGAAGGCGAGGTGGTGCAGGCCGGGGAGGAGGTCGGCCTCCTGGAGGTCGTGGATGCCGTAGGCGAGGACGCCGGCCGCGACGACGACGAGCATGGCGCCGGTCCAGCGGAAGAACCTGGCCAGGTTGATGCGCAGGGCGCCCTTGTAGAAGAGCCAGCCGAGGACCACGGAGGTGGCGAGTCCCAGGAGGGCTCCGATGAGGGGGCGGATGCCGTCGCCGGTGGCCTGGGCGGCGGTCCAGATGAACAGGGAGGTCTCCAGGCCTTCGCGGCCTACGGCGAAGAAGGAGGTCACCACGAGGGCGCCGGTGCCGACTGCCAGGGCGGCGTCGAGTTTGTCCTGGAGTTCGCTCTTGAGGTGGCGGGCGGTGCGCCGCATCCAGAACACCATCCAGGTGACCAGGCCGACGGACAGGATGGAAAGGGTGCCGCCGAGGGCTTCCTTGGCCTGGAAGGTGAGGGTGGAGGAACCGAACTGCAGCAGCGCGCCGAAGGCGAGGCTGAGGGTGACGGCGATTCCGACACCGGCCCACAGGGGTGGCAGCTGGCGGCGGTTGCCGGTCTTGACGAGGTAGGCGACGAGGATGCAGACGACGAGGCTGGCCTCCAGGCCCTCGCGCAGTCCGATCAGGAAGTTGCCGAACATGGGGTGGAGTTGTCCTTCCGGGCTACTTGACGACGGCGGCGGCGAGCTTGGACAGCGGTTCGGCCAGCGCGTTCACGCCGTCCGAGAGCTCCTTGCGCTGCGGCTCGGTGACCTTGTCGTAGGAGGTGTACTCGTATCCGGCGGCACCGATGCGGTACTTGTCCAGCAGCCCGGTCAGGGCGGTGAACTGGCCGTCCAGTTCCCGGGTGAGCCCCGGGTTGTTCTTGGCGGCGACGGGCTTGAGGAGTCCGTAGGTCTTCTGGGCGCCTTCGAGGTTGCCCTTGAAGTCCACGAGGTCGGTGTGGGAGTAGCGGTCCTCTTCGCCGGTGATCTTGTTGCGGGCGACCTCGTCGAGCAGCTCCTTGGCTCCGTTGGCCATCGAGGTGGGGGTGATCTCGGCGGTGCCGACCCTCTTCACCCAGTCATTGAGGTCCGCCATGAGCCGGTCGGCGAGCCGCTTCTCCTGGTCGTCGATCTTCTTGTCCTGCCAGAGCGCTTTCTCCAGGCGGTGCCAGCCGGTCCAGTCCTTCGCCGGGTCCTGGCCCGACTCCAGGCCGTCCTCGCGGACGTCGACCTTGGGGTCGATGTCGCCGAAGGACTCGGCGACCGGCTCGGTGCGCTCCCATCCGATCCTGGAGGGGGCGTAGAGCTTTTGTGCCGTCTCGATGTCGCCGGCCTTGACGGCATCGGCGAACGCCTTCGCCTTCGGCAGCGTCTCCTCGGCCTGTGCAAGGACGTAGGAGCGGTACCCGGCGACGGCCGCGTCCATTTCCGGGTTGCGCTTGGCGGCCGTGTTCTTACCGGTGGCGGTGACCTTCCGGTGGATGCCGTCGCCCTTCATGCCGGGCTTGCAGGCGATCTCGTAGTCACCGGCCTTGATCTCGGCGGTGATCGAAGCCTTCGTGCCCGGGCCGATGTTCTCGCGCTCCGCCGCGATCCGGCCGTCCGGGAACAGCACGTACACCTCGGTGACCTTGGAGCCGGTGTTCTCCACGTCCACGGTGAGGTGCCCGGCCGGGAACTCGGCCCGGGACACTTCGCACTTGGAGTCCGAGGCCGTCACCTTGATCGAGCCGTCGCCGCCCGTGGCCTTCTGTGAGCATCCCGACAGCGATACGACCGTCGCTATGACGGTGCCGGCGCCGACCAGAAGGTGACGGGGTCTGACGGACATGGACGCCTCGTTTCATAGGGGCAGAGAGACGAAAGCGCCGGGCAGGGGTGCCCGGCGCTGCGGAGTCTACTCAACTGTAGACGCTAAAGGAAGGCTGCCCTAACTCCATTACGTGGGAGGGGGTGCGGAGCTACCGCGCGGGGTGCGGGGTGCGGTCAGTCGGAAGGCTGCTCGCCCTGGGCGATCTCGACGCCGCGGTGCAGCAAGACGGCTCCTGCCACGGAAGAGGTGCCTGCCGCGGTACACAGCAGGGCCATGGCCAGCAGTGCGGGGGCGAGGCGGCGGGCGGGTGCCTGGGTGAGCAGGGCCTTGACCCGGGCGGGGACGGGTCCGGTGGCGGCGCGGGCGGCAAGCGCCGACGGCCCCCGCTCGCGTCCGCGGGTGGCGGCCAGTGCCGCGTGCCCCACCGCTTGTGCGGTGAGTGTTCGATCATCCACGGCCCGGGCCGCACGTTCGTCCGCGGCGCGTTCGGCGGCCAATGACACATGGGGGGCGACGGCGGCCAGCGCCGGGTGACACCAGCCGGCGAGCTGGGCTGCGGCGAGGAAGACGTGGTGGTGCCCGGCGAGGTGGGCGTGCTCGTGGGCGAGAAGGGCCTCGCGCTCGCGCGGGTCCAGGGAGCGCAGCATGCCGGTGGTCACCACGATCCGGCCCGGGCGGCGCAGGCTGGGTGGCAAGGCGTAGGCGTCCGGCCGGGGATCCTCCAGGACGCACAGGCCCCCGGCGTGCGGAAGGCCGGAGATCTCTCTGTGTGCGGCGCGCAGGCGCCTCGCCTCCGACGTGGTGTGTCGCACCACCGTGACGACGGTGACCGCCAGGAGTCCGGCAGCCAGCACGGAGACCCCGAGGACCGCGAGTCGTGGACCGGCCTGGAGCGGTTGGATCAGCTCCGCGAGAGCGGCGAGCGGGGGAATCGCCAGGGCGAGCGGAAGGAGCAGGGCCCCCAGGCACGCCACAACCCCGACCGCCAGCGCGGCAGTGGCGGTGGTCACCGTCCACAGCGCGATCTCGGGCCGCACCCGCTCGACCGCCCGCCGCGCGAGGGGTGGCAGCATCCACGGCAGTACGAGGGGGAGGAGCAGCAGGGCGATCACTGACCGCCTCCCTCCAGCAGGCGCCTGAGCTCCGCCTCGTCCTCGGGGCTGAGTCCGTCCACGAACCGGGCCAGCACGATGCCCCGGTCGTCGTCCTGGTCCAGCTCACGGTGCATCCGGCGCGCGGTCAGGCCGTGGGAGTCCTCCACCGGGAAGTAGACGAACCCCCGGCCGCCCGGGCGGCGGCCGACCGTCCCCTTCTCGTGAAGGCGTGCCAGGAGGGTCGCCACCGTGGTGCGGGCCAGTGGCTGCGGTATCGCCGCCCTGACCTCGGCCGCCGACTGCGGTCTGCCCGCCGCCCACAATGCCGCCAGAACACTGGACTCCAGCTCGCCCGCAGGCCTGCGCTCACCGTCGGTCCGCGCCATGGAACCATCCTCCCACCGAGATCGTCTACAGTGAAGTAGACGGACTACCGTCCTGTAGACACAGGGTATGCGGTCCGTGCGCCTCCGATGCTGCCCGGCACCCTGTCGTGCCTGCGGCGGTGAGCCCCCCCATCGAAAGGGATCCCCGCGCCGATGATCCTCACGCAGCTCGCCGCACCACCGCCGGTGCACCTCGCGGTGAACCCGCTCGACGCGCAGTCCCTGCTCGCCGCATTCGGGACGATCGGGATCGCAGTGATCCTGTTCGCCGAGACCGGTCTGCTCATCGGGTTCTTCCTACCTGGTGACTCGCTGCTGTTCACCGCCGGACTGCTGTGCGCCGGCTCGGCAGCCTCCCCCGGGCGCCTGTCACTGCCCTGGGTGCTGCTCGCCGCGGCGGCGGGCGCCCTGGCCGGCGCCCAGACCGGCTACTTGCTCGGCCGGCGGGCAGGCCCGGCGTTCCTGGCCCGTACGAAGTCCCGCAAGATCAGTGACGGCGCCGCCCGGGCGGCGGAGATCCTCCAGAAGTACGGGTACGCGAAGGCGATCGTGCTGGCCCGGTTCCTGCCGATCGTACGGACCGTGCTGAACCCGCTCGCGGGCATCCTCGACGTCCCGGTACGCGCCTTCACCCTCTGGCAGATCCTGGGCGGCCTGGTGTGGACGGTCGGTCTGGTCCTGGCCGGATACACCCTCGGCGCCTCCATCCCCAATATCGACCACTACCTCCTGCCGATCATCGCCCTCATCGTCGTCATCTCACTCGTCCCGGTCGCATTCGAGCTTCTGCGTTCCCGGCGAGCACACCGGAAGGAAAGCGCCTGATGCATGGCGTGACAGCGGAACCAGCCGCGCAGGCGAACGGGACCTTCGACGGAGCCGGCATCGACGGTCCGACCTACCTCGACGTGGTCCACTCCGCACAGCAGACACCGGCCTGGATCAACCACCTCATCAACGACTACTCCGCCTACGGCCTGGCCCTTTTCGCCGTCCTCATGCTGCTGGGCTGGTGGCAGGCCCGAAACCGCCATCCCGAGCAGGCGGCGCAGGCCCTTGCCGTGCCCGTGATCACGGTCGGCGCCTTCACCATCAGCAGCCTGCTCAAGCTGCTGGTCCGCGAAGCCCGCCCCTGCCAGTCGCTGCACGTGGTCACGCTGGAAGCCTGCCCCGCCCCCGGCGATTGGTCCTTCCCCAGCAACCACGCCACCCTCGCCGCCGCAGCGGCCGTCGCCCTATGGTTCGTCTCGACCCGCCTCGGTGCGATTGCCGCCGCCTTCGCGCTGGCCATGGCGGCCTCCCGCGTCTGGGTCGGCGCCCACTACCCGCACGACATCGCCGCCGGCCTCGCCGTCGGCGCCCTCGTCGCTGCCGTGCTCTCGGTCCTCGTCCGCTCCTATGCCCCTGTGCTGTCCCGGATCCTCGGCCGGGGCCCGCTGCGCCCGCTCATCGCCTCATGAGCGGCGACGACCGGCACTCCGCCGCTCCCGTGCCCGCCGGCCGCGGCGGTCGTTCG
The DNA here is from genome assembly GCF_014650495.1 of Streptomyces cinnamoneus. GTDB lineage: Bacteria > Actinomycetota > Actinomycetes > Streptomycetales > Streptomycetaceae > Streptomyces > Streptomyces cinnamoneus. The sequence goes on from NZ_BMVB01000012.1 coordinate 87,980, forward strand.
GCGGGCAGACGGCGGTGGTGTCACGCGCCACTCGCAGACCGGCCGGCCGGGCATGGGGCGGTGCGAGAGGTTGTCGGCGCAGGCGCCGTGCGCCTGTCACCCGAGGCGGCGGTGCAGGTCTCCAAGCCGTCCACGACGGAGGCAGTCGACCGCAAGTCCGTGGGTACGGACGGTCACTTGGTGGACGCCCCGGTCGGCCGGGCCCGGGTCGTCGGACCGGACCGCACACCGGAACGGCCGTCACGACCCGGACGGCCTGCCACCGTTCCCGCCACGATCTTCTGCAGGAGGCTGTAGGACAGGATCGGCAGCAGCACCTCGGGGCGGTGCGAGAACCAGACCGCGGCCAGCACGGCCGCCGCGCTGCTGTTGTTCATCCCGGTGGCGAAGGTGAGCGAGACCTCGTCCGGACCGTCACACCGGGCCCACCGGGACATCCACCGGCCGAGCAGGAAGGAAAGGCAGCACACCGCGCCGGACACACCAACGGCCAGCACGAAGAGGTCCGGGTCCGGGTGGGACACCGCCCGGCCGAGGGCACCCGCCGCGTTGACGTAGCAGAGCAACAGGATGTTCAGCAGGTTGACCGCCTTGACCGGCGGCAGTACCCGGATGATCCGGTGCTCGCCGAGCAGGGCCCGCAGTGCGATACCGATCAGGGACGGCAGCACCACGGAAGCCAGCGCGAAGACGCCGACCCCCGCTCCGGCGAGCCCGTCCAGCCGGGCCGTGTCGTCCAGGGCTCCCGTCCCGCCGGGGCCGACGAGCCGGCCGGTCAGCTGCAGGCCGAGGGGAACGGTGAGTGGGCTGAGCACCGTCGAGCCGACCACCATCGCCACGGCCAGCGGGACGTTGCCGCCGGCATTCTGTCCCCAGGACGCGGCTCCGCCCGCGATCGGCATGGCCAGCACCAGCATCAGCCCCACCATCAGGGCCTCCACCTCGGCGGGATCGGGCCAGGAGTGCAGGCAGAGCGCGACCACCGGGAGCAGGACCGCGGGCAGCAACGCGTTCGCGGCAATGCCGAGCGCCAGCCGCAGCGGCCGCCGCAACGCCCGGCCCAGGTCGGCGATCCGCACCCCGAGTCCGGCGTTCACCAGCATCAGGGCCAGCAGCACCATCGGCACGGTCACCGAAGCTCCCCCGGCAGGAATACGTAGCGTCAGTGCCCGCAGCCACTCCCCGGGCCCGGGGAACACCCCGGCCAGGAGATAGCAGACCAGCATCATCCCGAGCAGCCACCGCTGCACCAACGCCACCACGCCGACAATCACGCAGCGGAGCGTAGCGGAAACCGAGAGCAACGCCGACGCCGTTGTGACCGGGGGGCGGGGTCTGTCCCACGGATGCGTCGACCTTTGCTGCGAGATGGTGCGTGCTGTCACCGGGCCGACGAGGCGTGTCCCGATAGGGGCTTGCCGTCAAACGGGCGCTCACACAGTTCCCACCGCCCGAGGGGACCGGTGTCGCTCACTTGACGGCTCCGAAGGGCATGTTCGGGGCCGGGCTTGTCCCGGCCTGGTCCGGACAGCTCTCGAAGCGGTGCCTGGTCCGGGCGGCGCGGCATCGGCCGGGCTGAGACATTCAAGCTGTCCACCGACCCGTTCCTCATCGACAAGGTCCACGACGTGGTCGGGCTCTGCCTCGATCCGCCCGAACGGGCCCTGGTTCTCTGTGTCGATGAGAAGTCACAGTTCCAGGCCCTGGACCGGTCCCAGCCGTCCTGCGACACGAAGCTCCGCCGCTGATCGCCGCGGCGGTGGCGCCGTCAGCGCTCGGCGCCGGTCCTCACGAACCGGCGCGAGCAGCCGTGCCGCCCAGGACTCACCGGTGGGTGAACTCAGGCGGGCGCTTCTCCACGAAGGCCGCCATGCCCTCCTTCTGGTCGGCGGTCGCGAAGGCCGGGCGGGAGAGGCGGCGTTCGAAGCGCACGCCCTCGGCGAGGGTGGTCTCGAAGGCGCGGTTGACGGCTTCCTTGGCCATCATCGCGATGGGGGCCGGCATGCCCGCCACGCGCCGAGTTCGCCATAGCGCTCGGCTGCGAACTGCGCCACGCCCACCGGCTCGTCTGCGCCGAAGGCGTCGCACTGAACGATCCGCGGGCCGCCACCCCGATCGGCCTGGGCTGCCGCATATGCGAGCGGCGCGACTGCGCACAGCGGGCGCGGCCACCGGCCGGCTGGCCGTCGACCCGGTCCGACGCACGCATGCTCCGTATCCGATGGTCGGAGCCGAGTGAACAGGGACCGACATGTCCCATGCCTTTCCGGCTGTGGAACGTGGTTCACAACACCGGCAGTTGTGTGACCGACGTGTGAACAACGCCGGTCAAGTGAGCGGACTCGCCGGCGTTGACAGAGATCGTGAGCCGGTCCTCCCGCAGCTTGGCCCGCTCGGCGAGCCGGCTCGGCAATCCCGGCCGTGCGGTGAGCGGCGGACGAAGTTGCCCTCCGTGGCCTGCCCTTGCGGCTGCTGCACGCCCAAGCGGGCCAGGCAAGAACACCGCCGGACGCGCGCCCGGAAGCCGGGCCCGCTCAGGGGTGGGCTGTTCGTCGTATTGGTCTTGTCGTCGTGCTGTGGGAAACCGCGAGGGGTCAGCGACGGGCGCTCCCTCGTTCAAGGGCGCGGCGTAGTTGTTCGAGATTCGGGGGTAGGAGGTGTGCGAGCCCGTATCGGTGACGTCCGCTGTTGTAGCTGCGGATCAGGCCGCGTTGCTGCAGGGGCACGCCGTGACGGCGCCGGGTGTGCGATCCGTCGTCGCGCGTCGTCCCCGCGTGATTGTGGGCGAGCGAGACCCAGAGTGCCGTGGCGCTGCCCTCGAGCGTCTCCGTCAGCTGTGAGCGGATGGGCAGCCATTGGGCGAGGGCGTCTCGGCTCAGAGGCGAGAGGGAGACGGCCTCACGGTCCGGTGTGAAATCCATCCCGTGCTGGGGTCGGCCGGTGACGTGGATGCGACTGCGGTCATCCGACAGGTGGCCGATGCGCTGGGCCACCAGTTCGCCGGCCCGTGCTCGCGTGTCGAGTGCCATGGCCAGTACGGCGATGAGCCTGGCGTGGCCGGGGGAGACAATGCGGGACACGTCGCGGCGGAGCCGTCGCCGCAGGTCCCTGAGCTGCCGGCGCTCCGGGACGGGCCTGAGCTCGACAGGTCCTGCGCTTCCCACGGCGAGGGCCGGAAGCCCTGCCGCTTCCCGGAGGATCTCCAGGCAGGCCAGCCGGGCCACGTTCGTGGCCTCTGACCCACGTAGACCGGCAGATCACTCAGGACGGCAAGAACGAGGAGCCCACTACAAAGCGGCAGAAGGCGGTGACCAAGGGCAGGGGGCGTGCCCACTGCATCCGCCACCTCAAGTGGCGGGACCAGGACGAAGGACGCTCCGTACCTCTGCCGGCCACCATCGCCGCCAAGATCCACGAACACCTGCGACTGTACGGCACGTTCCGCGTCGAGGACGGTCTGAACCGGATCGCCGGCGACTACCTGTTCTCCAACATCGGACGAACGAACATCCTCATGTACTCCCTCGTCGACCGGCTCTGGCGCAACGCCAAGAAAGCCGCCGACATCACCAGGAAGATCACCCCGCACTGGCTCCGGCACTTCTTCGCCTCAGCCGGCCTGTCCAAGGGCGTACCCGTCACCGACATGGCCGCATGGCTCGGCCACCGCGACCCCAAAATCACCCACCAGACCTACGCCCACATCATGCCCGACGCCCCACAACGCCTCCGCACCGTCATGGACTCCGTCTTCATGCTCGAGACCGAGCTGACTCTGCCCCTGCAGTTCGACGCACTCGTCGAAGCCGCGTAGGGCGCACTCTGGGGCGCGGTTTCTCGGCTAACGACGCCGCCGCTGACCTGCAGCATCTTTGTGACCGCGGTTTCGGGTTTGCCACCCGGCCTGCACCGGCTCCATGGGGCACGGTCCTGTTGTGCAGAGCGAGGGCGCCCCGGGCCCGTACCGGCAATCGGGGGATCAGTACGTGATGTAGTTGAAGTCTGACAGAGGGCTAGGTTAAATTCCTCCTGCCTGGCCTCGGACGCGGCCAGTTCTGGATGCCCGACCCGACCACTGGGCATCGGCAGAGAACCTACGTTGCGTGTTCCCTTCATCGTTTCCTGTGTTCTGTTGCTGTGTTGACATGCACCTTCGCTGCCCAGGTCGGGGGGCGGCTTGGAAGGAGCCTGCCATGTACAGCATCGACCAGATCAGCAATGCCGCCGCCCAGCTCACCGGTGAGTCCTTGGAAGGCGCGCGGCTGCGCCTCGGCGCGCTTCAACGCTTCGATCAGCTGGTCCCTGCCGCTTCGGCGGACCAGGCGCTGCTGGAGTCCGCTCTCGCCTCCGCGCTCGGCGCGGTGGAGGGGCAGACCCGGCCGTTCGGTGTGCGGGAGGCCAAGCCCGTGGACGAGGGCTTGGTGCTGCGTGTAGAGCGGGCCGAGGATGTCCAGGCGTTGTTCAGGCTGCTGCCGTACCGCACGCGGAAGGGGCCGTGGCGCGGCGTGCGGGGACTGACCGTGCGGTCGGACGGCGCACGGTTGCGGTTCGGGTTCCGCACCTGGCTGTACGAGCGGTCGTGGCGGTCGGCCACACCGTCGGTGTGGGTGGCCGGACCGCATGGGGAAGACCTGGCTGCACTGCTGGGCGCCCACGAAGAGCAGATTCGTGCGGCCGGGCACAGCGTGCAGTGGGATCCGCAGCGTCCCGAGCCCGGGCCCAAGAGGCAGGAGCCAGCTACGCGTAGCCTGGTGCGCCAGTTGACCGCCTCCTATGCGATGGGCAGTGCGCTGCTGCGGCGTCCACGCCTGTGGGACAGTCTGGCCGGCTACGCCGGGCTGCGAGTGGATACCCGCATGGCAGACTACGGCCTCGACTGGCTCATCGAACGTTCCGTGGCCGGGGCGCAGGTCCATGATGCCCGGCTCATCGAGGTGCTCACGGACCACGTGGTGGGCTGCGGACTTCGTGTTCTGGACCATGCCTGCGGTACCGAGGAGTGCACGGTGGAGTTGGCACCGCGGCCTGGTATGTGGGGCTGGCGGGGCGTGCTTACCGTGCGCAGCCGCCCAGCCTCGTCCGGCCTGCCATTGCAGGTGCCCCGTCCACGGCCGCTGACAGCGATTGGCGATCAACTCGGCCTCAGCAGGCCGCAGACCAGCCCCAGCAGCAGGGACAGCGCTGTCCCGGACGGCGGCGGTGCTGTCATCCAGCTCACGGGGGTGCCATGCGCTGGCGGCGTCGGCCGAGACGACCTGTCGTGGGTGGCCGAGCAGATCGCGGCTGTCTGGGCAGCCCAGGGCCTGGCCACCGCGGTCGTCCTCACCCGGGGACTGGAACCTAGATTCAGCTTCAGCGACCCGGGCCAGCCGGCATGGGCCACAGCCCCGGTCCCAGACACAGTCCCGTGCTGGCGCCGGCTGCGCATCGCACCGCCGCCTGGAGGACTATGGTCGCTGGAGGCTTTGTGCGACGACGAAACGGTTGCCTCCGCGTTGGCGTACGCCAGACGTGCCTTCGACCGTGCCTTCCTGATCGGCAAGGCCGCCGACTGGCCCTACGAAGAACAACCTTGCGGCCCGCTCGTCGATGCCCGCATTCTCGTACACCGGGCGGAACCCTACGGACGGCACATCCCGCTCCCCACCGAAGCTGGGCCGGACACCAGGGCCGTCACGCTGACGCCAGCTGAATCAGCCGTGCAGTGGCGCCAGCAGGAACTGGGCCGATGGGCCCCACGGCACCCCCTCACCGGGATGCTGCTCCTGAACCCCGCCAGCCAGGACGTACCGCCCGACGCCTTCGACCTGGCTGTCGAGGATCAACTCGACCGCTACGGGACACCTGTCCTGGGACGCTTCCCCCTCAACCGGGGAATCATTTGCGGTCCGGGCCACAGCACACACCCGCCCACCGTCCTCGATCCGCAGACCGAACGGCCCAACCACGCTCAAATGCTTGCCGCAACAGAGGCTCTCACCCGGCGCCTGTGGCCTGATTCCCCTCCTGCCACCGAGCTGGTCAGGGACGCACAGGTTCCCCAGCATCGCTGAGTGACCGCCGCAGACTCGATCAGGGGGATCACCTCTTCGTGGTGTTCGCGGAGCACTCGCATGACGGTGGCAGACGAGGGATGCTGGCTCTTTTTCGTTCTCTTGGTGCCGTAGTGGTGTGTTCTTGGTGTTTATCGTGGGTCTTCTGTCTGTGTGCGGTCTGGGGGGTGTTCTGGAGCCCGGTAGCGTGATGCGGTGTTACTCGCTCTCAGAGGCAGTTCGGTGCTCGTGGGGCTACCCGCGGGGTCCGCGAACGCTGGGCCCGGAGAGGGGGAGCCCGATGGGCTACGGTCCAGAGGGAAACCGCGGCGACAGGTGGGACCGGCTCTACCGCTGGGCCCGTTGGTTCGGCCCGCTCCGTGCGGTCTTGCTGACCGTGCGGGACTGGCTGTGACCGGAGCCTGCAGCGCAAGGGCCCCGACCTGACGGTCGGGGCCGTGACGCGGTTTGCACAGCCTCGCCCCCGGCAAGCTAGGCCGGCTGCAAGGGGGCGGGGCACTTCTCGCGTCTGTGCATCGTGGCCTTGACGGAGTCAAGGTGACGACGCGACCGTTCCCATCTAAGCAGTGCGCGACCCTTGCTGTCGAAGCTCGCTGCCGGACATAGAGTTTCACCAGCTTCTCGGCGCGGGCGGCGTAGCCTCCTCTACGGACCGCCGCCCAGCGCGGCTGGTCCCAGGAACCCAGGTCCCCCGAGCACGGTAGCGCCAGCGGCCTGGCCCTCGCTGTGTACCGCAGCGAGCACGGCCTCAAGGGACCAGCTCCTCACCGTCCACCGCGCCGGGAACTTTTGTCCTCTGTCAGCCAATTGCGGCGGCCGCTGCACCAAGAGGCCCGTCGACGGGGTGTGTGTCCACTGGGTGGAAACGCACCAGGAAGACGCCTTCCGCGTCGTTGGCTGCGAGAATGCGTTGCAGGCCGAGGGGCTAGTGTTTCGATAATGGGTGATGGCGCCGTCGCATTTCATGCCCCTGCAAGGCCTCTGACTCACCGGATGCGGCATATCTCTATCGCTCGATGTGGAAGTGCCTTTGGGAGATGATGGATTGACGGAGCCGGTCGGTGAACTCGGGGCTGCGGGCGATGCGGTCCACGCCGCCGGCTTTATTGGCGCGTAGGGCGGATTTGAAGTTCTGCTCGAGGGATTTTGTCATGCGTTCCATGAGCTCGGTGTCGAGGTGGTCGAGGTCGATGTTGAGGAGGTCGCGTGCAGTGGGGCGGCGCAACCGGGTGAGGGTGTAGGCGGAACCGCTGGCGAGCGGGTAGAGCCAGTTCTCGATGGTTTCGCCAAGTAGGGGGCGGACTTCGGTGTACAGAGTGAGGAAGCGCCGTAGGCGCGCGTGGACGTCGAGCGTCAGGCGGTAGAGGTCGAGGTTGTTGCGGGCCGAGAAGATCTGCCCGTAGTGCTTGTCATCCAGAAGGAGGGCTTCTGAGTGGCGGAGCGCTGTGTGGGGCTCGTGGAGGACAAATGCGGTGAACTCGCGTGCGAGGCGAGTCATGCTGACGACCTGGTCGAGAGGGAAGCCGAGGTTGCGGTAGTAACTTGCCCGGCGCTCGTAGCGGTAGTCACCCCCGTGGTAAAGGCTTTCCTCGATGTCCTTCTGGATGGGCTCTGTTGCTCGCAAGGCCCCAGCCGGCAGCTGGGTCTGGCTGTTGGTTGCCCGGATGATCCTGTCGCGTGTGGTGCCGGACTCGGGCGCGACGACGATCTTGACCAGCAGTGATCTGTCAAGGTGCTGGCCGCCGGTCTGGAAGTAGCTGTAGACCTCGTGACTGGTTTGGAGCCCGTTGACGATCTGCGGGTCCTTGATGACGATCTTCTTTCCTGCGATCTGTGCGGCGTCGGCGACAATGGTGACGCCGTTGTTGAACCACCAGAAGTCCTCGCGTGTCCCGGACTTCAGCGTGTTGCCGATGGCGTTGTTCACCGCAGTGGAGCCTGCGTAGTCCCGGACGTTCGACTCGAACAGCTCCAGCCGTAGTGCCTTGTTGTCGGAGGTGATGAATCGGTAGTACTCGTCTAGGCGGGCCAGACAGACGTAGCCCTCGCCGAGCGAGGTGCTCATCGGGGTTTCGGAGAAGATGAGCTGCGCGACCGCCTTTGCCCCTCGTGCTGTCCGCTCACGCAGGTCCGCGGCAGTCAGGTACTCGATGGTGGCTTCGGTGTCGGAGGTGATCTTCGCAAGCTCCCGGCGCAGGCGGTCACCCTTGGCCTTCACGTTCGGGTGTGGCCCTTCCGCCGCTTTGCTGGCGTAGATCACTTTGACCCGGACCTGAGGGAACGATGAGGCCAGGTCCTCGAGGATGCGTAAGAAGCGTCGCGTCCGCTCCAGCAGCTTTGCGTTGGTATGCCCGACCAGGCCATCCTCGTCGCGGCCCATGTCGAGTAGATCGGGCAGATGGAAGTGCAGCTTCTCGATCACCGTCTCCTGATAGCCCGGGGAGGTTTTGGCCTGCAGGATGACGAGCTCGATGGTGCCTGCCCTCGGGGTCAGGTACTGGTGGGCGTCGACTGTGACGTAGCGGCCGTCGACGAAGGTCCAGATGCCGTCGATGCCGCAGTCATGGGCCCCGTCCACGATGCCATCCGTGATCTCGTCATTGTCGAGATCCCAGTCCTGCAACGCCTTGTCGGCGGCAAAGAAGGTGAAGAAGTCGTCCTGGCCCTGGTCCGGAGCTAGCCGCCGGTGCTGATCATCCAGGATGCGGTCGAGTAAGCGCTGGTCGTTGCTCTGTGTAGATGCCACGCAATACCCCCCAATAGGCTGCGAACGCGACAAGATGGTTGCATGCGCATGCGGCTGAGGGAAACCCCGCGATTGCTTCGATATATGCCAAATATGTTCGAGGCTTTCCGGATCTCGACGCGCAACCAGCCCGGCTGTCGCGGCCGGGGAGGCAGTGCCGCTGGCGCCTGGGGCCTGGTGCAAGGGAGGCCACCTCCCAGCCGTTGCGACGCAATCCGTCAAATCTGGATACGGACGAGGAGGCTGCGTGGGTCTCCTAGGTGCTACGTTCCGTCACTATTTTGACCGCCGCCGGAGTGGAGTTCACTGCATGTGTGACGCGTGCTGACAGCAGGCTTGGACCCGTGCTGGTTTGGTGCTGACTTTGGCGCCCAGAATGAGGAAAACCGCAGGTCCTAGCCCTGTCCGGATGAGTTGTCGTACCACTCAATGGTGGTGTTGGTCAGCATGATCAGTGGTGGGTAAACGCTCAACGCCGTGGGCCCGGTGTGGTCGGGGGAGGAGGACCGCTCGGAGCTGCTGGCGTCCTGCCACCGGGAGTCGCTGCGGGTCGCGGACGAACTGGGAGCGAAGACGGTCGCGTTCCCGGCCATCTCGACCGGCATCTTCCGCTGGCCGGTGGAGGACGCGGCGCGCATCGCGGTCGAGACGGTGAGGCAGACGGAGACGAGGGTAGAAGAGGTCCGCTTCGTCCTCTTCGACGAGCGGGCGTACGAGGCGTTCGCGTCGCAGATGCATTGACAGCTATTCGGTCCGGAGGACTGCCCTCGTCCGAGCCCTCAAGAAGAGGCAAATGGACGGCCGCAACCTCATGCGAGGCGGCGGCCGTCCGTCTATCACCAGGCACGGCTGACCGACCCAGAACAGTCCACCGCCCTTGCTGTTGGCCGAGGTGTGGGCAGCGGGTGCCGCCGCGTACTGGTGGACCAACCTGACACTGCGACAGCTTGCCCCGGTGTTCGGGGTCTCGAAGTCGGCCGCCGACCGCATCATCGGTCACCTCGCGTCCTCGCTCGCGTTGCAGCCCCGCAAACGGTTCCGCAAGCAGACCGTACTGATCGTGGACGGCACCCCGTCCCTACGCGCGACCACACGGTCGCCGAGAGGTCGAAGAACTACTGGTACTCGATCAACCACCAGGTCATCATCGATGCGGACACCTGCCTCGCTGTCGTGGCCGGCCCGCCGGTCACGGGCAACCGCAACGACTGCCAAGCCTGGGAGCTGTCCGGCGCAATGGCTGCCGTCGGCAGGGCGACGGTGATCGCGGACGGCGGCTACCGCGGCACCGGCCTGATCATCCCGCACCGCCGCGAACGTGGGTTTCGGTGGGGCCGCTGAAGTCCGGCGTAGGCATGGTCGAGGACCGTGGCTATGAGGCCGGCACCGCCATCAACCGCTACGGGACTCTCAGCGGGGTCTTCAACTTCGCCTTCGTCAACGACTACATCGCCAAAAACCCTGCCAGCAGGTCGACGAAAGACGCTCTGTCCCTCTGCCGGCAACCATCGCCGCCAAGGTCTCGCCTGCTCAGAAAGCCAATCAGCGCCGGGTCGGGCGGCGGCGTTGGGGAGGTGTGGGCAGGCCGTTTCGCGCCGCGTCGGCGATGGCTGTGCGCAAGGCGGCGCAGTCGCGCATCTCCTGCTCGTACAGCTCGGGCATGCGCTGGGCAAGGGCTACCAGGGAGGTTTCTGAGGCGGCCACCTCGGCCAGTGCCTCCTCGAAGGCTCCGGTCCAGGGGAGGGTGTCGGCAAGGTTGAAGTGGCAGGTGGCAATAGCGATCGCGTACTGCTCGGGCGAGAGGTCTGGTTGTGCTCGTTGGGTCTGAGCGAGTGCCTCACGCAGCTGGGTCAGGGCCTTGCGATGCCGGCCGGCACGGGAGAGGGCTTCGCCGTGCTCCGCCAGGGCGGAGGCGAGCTGGACCCGGTCGATGCCCTCTCCCCGCAGGGACACGAGCATGCCTCGGACGGCGACCGCCTCGGCCAGCAGCCGCTCGGCGCGGGCGGGGCGCCTGACCCGTTCGTAGGCCCTGGCGACGGTTGCCAGGCCGTTGGCCAGGTTGTCGCCGTGCTGCAGTGGGTCGTGGCGAGCCACGGTCCGCCAGACGGCCAGCATGCGGTGGGAGACCTGGAAGGCGAGCCAGTTCAGGCCCAGCCGGGAGTAGTGCTCCACGGCGGCGTTCAGGATGCCCGCGTACTCGGCTTGGTGATCCCCGGGGAGGTCACGGAGGTTCCGTTCGTAGTACCGCACCGAGGCGTTGAGCAGCCGAAGAGCCCTCAACAGCTCAGCACGGTGTGGCTTGCCCGGCTGTGCCGCGGCGGCGTTCACCAGGATCGCGGCGAGCAGAATCTGTGCCTGGGCCTTCGTTCGCGGGTGCGCGAGCCCGCGGCGTACGAGTTCGGTACTGACCGCGAGGCATTCCTCGGCAGCCTGCTGCGCTTCCTGGTCGCGTTCGAGTTCCTGGAGCACGTTGGCGTACTGGAGCAGGGAGCTCGCGAGCGGCTCGACAGGCATGCCGGCGTGTGTGGCCAGCCGCCGGCGGATATCGAGCCCGCGCCGGATCGGTTCCACGGCTTGCTCGTGCCGTTCCAGGCACATGAGGGTTATGCCCACGTTGTTCAGGACGACAGCCAAGCCGGTTGCACCGATGGGCGTCGCGAGGCTCTCCGGGCAGTCGACGACCAGGAGCGCGTCGTGCAGGACGGCCAGCGCCTCCTCATGGCGGTCGAGCTGCCTGAGTCGAATTGCACGGGTGACCATGCTGCCTACGGCATCGCCGTCGAGGGTGTCAGGGTGCTCCCCTGCTGTGCGGCTCAGCTCCTCGGCTGTACTGTCCGACAGGGCCTCGAAGGCGTCCCGAAAGCGGCCAAGAGCGTGCAGGGCGCGAGCGAGTTCCGCCTCGGCGTCCGCAAGCCTTTCGAATGCTGTGGGCCGGCCTGCGTCGGCGAGTGCCGTGAGGAGGGCCACTCTGCGCTCCTGAAGCGGCAGCGCCGCCTCGGGCTCTCCTTGGCCGACGTGGACCCGGCCTCGTTCGCTGAGGAGTTCCGTGGTTGCCATGTCCCGCTCGGGACCCTCGGGAAGCTCGGCCACTAATTCTTCGGCCGCGTCCAGAGTTGCCAGTGCGGGCGTGAAGGCCCCGGTCCAGCGCTGCGAGCGGGCCTTCGTGGTCAGGGCCTCGACGAGCCGGGCGGGTGTGGTGCCGGCCGCGTCACTGCCGTACAGGCGCAGGGCTTCGTCGCAGCGGCGCAAGGCGGCCTGGTGGTCTCCGGCTGTCTGGCGCCAGACGGCCTCGTGAATCAGTGCTGCCGGCCGCTGCCCGGGAGGCAGGGCGCGGGCAGCGATGACGGCGGTCCGGGTCGCCCAACGGGCCAGCACCCGGCTGCGGCCCGCGCCGAGCCGGTCGAGCAGCTCCAGCAGATGCTGCGGATCGGTGGCCGGGGCGTCGGTGAGCCGGTGCAGAGCCTCGGTGAGCGGATCGGGGCAATCGGTGAGCGTGGCGGCGTGCATGATCTGGGCGGCGAGGGACGGCTCGCGGCTGAGCGCTGCGTCGAGGGCGTCGGCGACCGGCTGCCAGTGGCGCGGGACTGCACCGGTCCGGGAGACCGTGACCAGGGCGGCGACCACTGCTTCGGTTCGGGTGGACGTGTCCCGGGCGGACGGGAGGGCCGCGAGGGCGACCAGGGGCAGGGTCACGAGATCGGGATCGGCGCGGGTGCGCGAGCCCACGTGGTACTCGCCGAGCCGGTCGGGTTGCAGCGCACCCCAGCATGTATCGCCGGCCCCCGGATACATCTCGGCCAGCCAGGCAGTGCCTTGGCCGACGAGGTCGTCGGCGGCCTCGCGGAACCCCGGCGACGATCGGAACAACGTCGGAGCAAGGCCGGGTTCGGCCGTGGCGGTGAGGACCGCCGTGCCGACCGCGTCGGCCAGCCCTACCGGCCCGGAGGCGACCAGCAGAGGGCGGCTGGCCGCGCTGTCCTCCCAGTAGGCGCGTTCGTGCAGCAGGAGCTGCTCCTCGACGAGAAGGTGCGCATCGGCGGGACGGGTCAAGGGATGTACGGACAGCAGATCGGTCAGTGCAGTCATGTGGAGGGTGAGGACCGAGCCGTACGCGGGTGCGCTTACGTCCCGGGGCGGGACCAGAGCGACGCGCGTCGACCAGTCGCCCGTAACCTCCCGCAGTGCGCGAGGCAGGGCCTCGGGGAGTCGCTGGGCGAGATCGGACAGGGCGTCCTGGTAGTGGGCATCACGGTCCGATAATTCCGTGATCGGGGCCAGTTGGCGGTGTATGGCGTCGTAGGTCAGTGCCCGGGTCTCACGGGTGCGGGTCCTGAGCTGGTCCCACCAGCCTCCGATGTCGTCGCCGCGGCCCCGCGCGGTCAACAGCAGGCGCACGGGCGGGCGGCCTGCGGGCCGCCGGTCCAGTACTACGAGCAGACTGGTCAGCTGTGGGATGCGTAATTCGGCGTAGTCCGCCACGAGCAGCAGGGGGCGATCCACCTCGGCCAGGACGCCGTAGTCCCCCTCCGGGCCGCGATCATCCAGCACACCGCAGACCCAGCCGTGCCGGTCCCGCAGCCGCGCAGACAGCTCGCGCGCCAGGCGCGATTTGCCGGCGCCCCCGGGCCCGGTGATCACGGAAAGCCGGACCCCGTCCCCGTCGCACCAGTCCTCGACAAGCTCGCTCAGTAACGCTTCGCGGCCGTGGAAACGGACTACTTCGGCCCGCTGGTCCAGCAGCGTCGCCGGTGACCGGACCTGCCAGCCTCCGGCCGGAGCGATGAGGCCCTGGAGGTCAACAGGCTCCCACACGGGCGCGGCGTCCGTGTGCCGGGTCACCAGCTCGGTGAACCGGCGGTCGGCCAGGAGCGCGTACACCGGCACTGCCTCCCAGCGGGGCAGCCCCCAGCCGGTCACATCGGTCACGACCACACCTGTCAGCAGGGGCAGCCCGTGGGCCGTGGCACCGCAGAAGAGCGCTGCGCCCGATTGCCCGCTCCACGGGGAGGGGGCAGGGCCGGGAGGTGGCGCACTGGCGAGTTCCACGGTGTAGCGGTGCGCAAGGGCGCCCGTGCCGGGGGACAGCACGGCGCGGGGCTGTTCGAGGTCCAGGGTGCCGTCGGCCCGGCGGGCAGCGTCAGGGTAGCCGGCCACATCGCACGGCTGCTGCCGCGATGTCACGAGCCGGCCCCAGCGGACAGGTGCCACGGAGCCGCGCAGGTCCTCCTCGGCGAGGAGAAGGGCTGCGTCCACGTCCGCTCCAGCGATCAGGTCGCCCCGCCAAACGGCGGAGCACCGGACCGGCGCACCGCCGGGTACCTGCACCTCACAGGTCTTCCGGCCGGCCAGCACATGCCGGGCCGTCAGCACAAGTCGCGGCCCGAGCAAGTAGCCGCTGCCATTGCCTACGTACTCCGTCTCCCCGGCCAGCAGAACGGCCACAATCCGGCCCAGCTCCATCGACAGTGCTCCGTCCCTGGCGTCCTGGTTCCCTGCCGCGCGTTGTCAACCCGGTGCACTAGGCCGTGTCCGCAAAGTCCCGCCTGGCCCGCGACTCCCCCAGCTACCGCTGGGAGGCGCCCCCAGCACGCACGCTCGCTGCGTTGTCGGGGTCGCCCGAGTACGCCCAGTAACGAGGACGACCCTCCGCCTTGCGATCGCACGCACCAGACGCCGCGGGCCACGCCCTTCGGGCGTACGGCGCTACTTTGCGGACACGGCCTAGCGGGTGAGCGCGCCACCGCCACCCGCGAGACCGCTCGTGACGGATTCGGAGTTGACGATCCTGATGCCCTGGCCGTCCTGGTCCACCGCTCGCAGGGTGAATGCGAGCCGATGAGTGGTCACCTCGGCGCGCGTGCCGCCCGCCTCGGCGGAGACCACCCACGCCTTGACGGACCCCTTGGCGGTGTTCTCGCGACGCAGCTCGACGGTGAACTCCATAGTGATGTCGCCGAGTTCGAACCGTACTCCGGCATCGATTGCGCGGGCCTGTGCAGCAGTCAACTCTGACCTGAGGTGGTCGATGGCTTCGCCGACCGTGATGTCGCTCATGCGGCCACCGTAATTTGTTCAGCCCTGCAAGATAGGGGAGTTGACATGGTTCCTCGCCCTAGCCACCGACGATTGCGGGAACGAGGTGCTGTTGCACGTGCCGTACGTATGCCTGAAAGTGTTCCCATTGCTCTTCCTCCCCTTCGCGCCAGGTGCATAGGCCCCAGGACTCGGGGAAACCGTGCTGCTTGACCCAGGACGCGTACGCGCAGACCGTCTCCCGGCGGTCGGCGATCGACTCCAGGTGCCGGGCAAGCGCGCTGTCTCCGCGGGCACGGGCGAGCGCGGCGATGATGTCCGCGACGGCGTAGTAGGACAGCAACGCCTCGGTGGCCCGGTCGACGCTCCGCAGCATCAGCATGCCGTCGCGGCGGGCCTGTTGCTGCAACCGCCTGGTCCGCCCGAAACGGCTGGGCCGTTCCCCATGGAAGTGGCGCCTGACATTGCCGATGTCAGGCATGCACGGTGCTCGTTCACTGCTGTCGAGGATGAGCGCGTTTGTTGTCAGCACGTATCCGGAGGAGTCGGCCATCACTTCTCGGCCGACTGCTCGGGGAAGACCCGCGGTGAAGGGTGGCAGAGGGCTGCTGTCGGCCTGCTCGCCGAGCCGGCCGGAGAGGATGGGGGCGAGAGCGCGGGCGATCAGGAAGAGGCCGCACGCGTCGAAGACCATGAAGGGGTCTCCGGGGCCGTGGGGGATCTCGCCGGGCGGCATTGTCATCGGGATGAGGGGCTGGGGTGGGAGTAGCGTGGTGGTAGCGCGGCCAGGTCGCCAGGACCTCAGGTACGAGGCCACCGAGCTGTCCAGGTCGCTCCAGAGTCTTTCCCGGTCAGGGCTCGTGCCGCCGGTTCCGTAGGATTCGTCGGCGACACTGAAGAGGACGGGCATCGCCCAGCACAGGTTGGCCATGAGTTCGGCGGCCAACGGCGGCACACCGATGAGGAACCCCTGGCCGCCGCCGGGTAGCGGGCGTACCAGCACCCTGGCTTCCGGGTCGGTCGACGGCAGGACGAAGACCTCCACCACCGAGGCGAGCCGCCGGGCCTCCTCCATGCCAGGCAGACGAAGTTGCGAGACTTCGGGGTCGCCGTCGTCGGTGCGGGAGAATGCATGGGCGAGCAGCAGCAGGTCCAGCAAGACGCGCGGCCTTTCGGCCACAGCAGTCAGTGCGGCCGGATCGTCGAGCAGATCGCGCGTGGGCTGCGCGCCGTGGACGAAATCCGGGTCGGCAAAGACGCGGGCCATCCTGATTGCTTCAGAGGCCAGCGCTACGTTCTGCTCTGTTTCGAACAGTAGACTGGGAGCATACGAACCTGGCAATGCGACGATCGATGGATCTGTCTCCTGCACCAATGCCGCCCCGAGTACGCCGGGCACGCTGGCGGCGTCCCCTATCTCGGTGTCGCCGCCGTTCTGCCCTCGGATCACCATCAGCCCTTGTGCGACGTCCGCGTCGCACCGGACGACGACATCGCTGGGCGTGGCCACGCGGACTGTGATGCCGTGACGGAGACGCTGTCGCAGCGCCACGACGACTGTGGCCAGGGTCGTGGGCGTCATGCTCGCGGTCCGCACGACCTCGGCGTGAAAGTCGCTGCCCGGCGGCTCAAGTAAGGTCGATTCCACGCCAGCAGCAAGCAGTACGGCTGCCACTGCCTCAGTCTCCGCTGGCGTCGGCCGGACGAAGAGATGGACGTCGACGGGCTTTTGCGCTGCTTCCTTCCCCATAGCCTCCACAGCGTCAGGATGACGACACCCGGCGCCGTATTCAATCGCCTCGGCACACCGCGCTCCATGCAGTGCGTGAGCCATCCGGGACGATCAGGTGGCCAGTGGGCGATCGCATGTCATGAGCAGGGGAGTCGGGAACCGGTTGCGTCGTTGGTGCCGTCGCCGCCGACGCCTGCTGCTGAACGGAACCGTCACCGACCGCCTCGTTGGAGCTGACACCGCTTGCGGCACGAGGGGAGATCGGTAGAAATAGGAGTGCGTGCTCAGAACTCATCGTGCGTGGTCAAGTGCCGCTGTGACGACGAGCCGAGCCAGCCCTGGCCTTGCATGTCCGGTGTGACGACCACTCCGCCGACGCCCACCACCGTCGGTGGCAGACCGAGGGCGAACCGGGACTGCGGGACCGCTCCAGCCGGCCCCGCACAACCCCGCACCGCACCCCCGCCGCCCTCGAACCCGGGTATGCGAGCTGAGAACGACGCGCAAACGGGCCCGGCCCGGATCGGCCCGATCCTGGGCCTGCCCACCTCGACCGTGCACCGGATACCCACCCGCCACGGCCTGAACCGGCTGGCCTGGATCGACCGGCCCACCGGCCAGGTCATCCGCCGCTACGAACGCGACCGACCCGGCGAACTCGTCCACATCGACGTCAAGAAACTCGGACGGATCCCGGACGGCGGAGGCCACAAGGCCCGATCGGTTCCTGCAACTCGACGATGTCGCCACCGAGAGGCTCGGCGACCTCTAGGTGTGCCATCTCATGACATTGGTTCCTCGCGGTCAGGCTTGGCGGGCGTAGGACGTGAGGCGGTCGGCGAGCGCGGTGACGAGGTCGCGTAGTTCGTCGGGGCGCTCGATGACGAACGGCCGGTTGAGTGCGGCGAGTACCTGGGGCAACCAGTCGAGCCGCTCCGCCCGTAGCTCGACGCGCAGCCAGCGCTCGGTCGCGCGGTCCTTGCCGGCCGCGGACTCGTGCTCCTCCAGGTTCGCGACGCTGATGGGAAGGTGGGCGCGGATCTGCTCAACTGTCCCGTGGATCCGCAAGGTCACCTCGTGCCGGTACTCGGCCGTGGCGAAGCCGGACAGCACGCGCTGTGCCGGACCGGGACCCATGGGCGTTTCGAATGAGCCGGGCAGGGTCCGCGCGTCTGCGATGCGATCGAGCCGGAAGGTTCGGTCCTCGCCGATCCGGGCGTCCTTGCCCGTGACGTACCACCGCCCCGCATGGGCGACGATCCCGTACGCGTGCAGTGTGCGTTCGCTGCGCCGTCCGTCGCGGTCGGTGTAGCGGATCGAGACCGGTCGGCGGTGGCGCACCGCATCAGCGATGGTGAGCAGGAGCCCGGCGTTGGGGGCGTCGAATTCGCCGGGCTGATCCGTGAAGGCGAGAGCCTCCAGGAGTGTGTCGAGCCGACGGGCGATGTGCTGGGGCAGCACCCGCCGGATCTTCGCCGACGCCGTCTCGCCTGCCGTGCGCTCCGTCGTCGTCAGCCCTGATCGGTGGCCGGCGGCCAGGCCGAGCAGCACGGCCAGCGCCTCGTCGTCGCTGAGCATGAGCGGAGGCAAGCGGTACCCGGGGGCGAGCCGGTAGCCGCCGTAGCGGCCGCGCACCGATTCCACGGGCACGTCCAGGTCGATCAGGTGGTCCACATAGCGGCGCACGGTGCGCCCTTCGACGCCGAGCCGGTCGGCGAGTTCGGCCACCGTCCGGGTGCCGCCCGACTGCAGCAGCTCCAGGAGTGTCAGCACGCGGCCGGTGGGTCGAGGCATGTTCGCAGCCTAACGTGAATAGAGGACCGATTCTGTCCACTATTTCTCCTAGCCTGCGACGTGCACGCCTCCAGCACAGCCAAGGAGATTCCCATGGACTTCGTCTCGATCCGCATCATCACCGGCGACGTAGCGCGCCTCGTCGAGTTCTACGAGCGAGCCACAGGGGCGCGGGCGACGTGGGCCACCGAGGACTTCGCCGAACTCAAGACCGCGGGCGCGACCCTCGCGATCGCCGGCACTCGCACCGTCCCGCTGTTCGCCCCGGGCTCTGCCCGCCCGGCGGACAACCACAGCGTGATCACCGAGTTCCTCGTCGACGACGTGGACCGCGTTCACCAGAACCTGACCGGCTTCGTCACCGACTTCGTCAACGAGCCCACCACGATGCCCTGGGGCAACCGGTCACTGCTGTTCCGCGACCCCGACGGCAACCTCGTCAACTTCTTCACCCCCGTCACCCCAGCGGCCATCGAAAAGTTCGCACACTGACCCCACGCACAGCCGCTCACGCGGCCGCCGAGTCCAAGGGCCCACCAGCCGGGCACCGCTGACCCCCCAAGGAGGTCTGCGCTTGTGCCTGCGGGTCGACGCCGGACATCCGATCGCGCACGTCGCTGCGGGAGCCGGGATCTCCCGCTGTTGTCTGGCGAAGTGGTACGCCCGCTGGCGCGCACGGCGAGAACGGCCTGCTCAGCCACTCCTCCCGCCCCGCCACCAGCCCCGCCCGCACCCCCGAGGACATCGCCGACCTGGTGGACGCACTGCGTCGGCAGACCAAGCACGGACCAGTCCGGCTTGTGCACCCGCCGGGCAAGGACGGCATCCCGTCCGGCGGCAAGGCGTTCGGAGCCGTGATCCGGTAACGGCGTCTCGGAGCGCGGCAGCGCCGCGGGGCCCCGTACTCCCGCTCGGGAGTGCGGGGCTCATGTGCATGTGGCTGCCGGTGCTGGGATGGAGGCGTCAGGTGTCGATGGGTCGCGTGTGGTTCCTCGGTGGTGAGCTTCCCACCGCCAGTTACACAACGTCATCATCACCGAGCGCTGTTGAGGCCCGTTCCGTTAACTCGCACGGCGTGTGCTGCCTGTAGGCAGGATCCCGTGCTGACTTGGAGCTGACTACGCAGCGTTGAACTAGGGCATCCGGCGCGCATCGCCCCGTTGCCGAGAGGATGGAAGGCGTTCTTCCGCGGATGTGGTTGCTCGAGGCCTCGAGGTGCGGCCCGGTGGATCGTCCGGCTCAGGGGCGTACGCAGCCTTCGCGTCGCAGGCGAGGTGATGCCATCTGTCCGTCCGGAGCGCTTACTGATGCCCGAGCCTCCATACGGCTGCCTGGACCGCCACTGCCCGTCGAAGGCGAAGACGTCCAGGCAGCCCTGCATTTTGGGCGTGGTGCGCATGTCGGATAGCCGGCGCGTGTGCGAGAAGCAGAATCAGCAGCCCTTCGCGCACTGAGCCTCAGCAACCGCACCGGATCATGAGGCGAAGGATAAGGACCTCGGACATCCGGCAGGGCGAAATCGATGCGCACCACACAGGCCTCTCCACTCGCCGCTCTCAAGTGCAGCAAGATTTGAATAGCCCAGAAGGGTGTCCGTTCGGCGTCCGAGGCGTCGGGCGCCGGCAGTTGCCGGGGACTGGTTACGGCATTCGAAGGCGGCAGCCTGACGCTGTCCGAGCCTGCCTGCTCTCGTCGTCCGCGATCAGGTGGGCCGCTTGCAGAACAGGCTTACTCTTCGGGCGAGTCCACGTCGTCCGTGTCCTCCTCGCCGCTCATGCCGTAAGACACTCCGGGAATCCCCTCAGCTCCGGAGTGACTGTTGATGGAAGAGCGGACAGTTGCGACGGGATATGTACGAACAGCGTCGGGCCGAAGGCACGGCACGACACGGTGACGGCCTGCCCGGTCACTGGCGCGTGCGCCGGTTCCGGCAGGGCGGGGGAGGGGAGGGCGGCAGCGTAGGCGGTCGATGCGGCGCCTGTGAGCAGGCCGATGCCGGCGGTGGCGAGGAGAAGGCCCGGCGAAGGACGGTGGAACGAAATCATGGAGCCGAGCATGCAGTCGGAAGGCGCCGCAGAGCAGCAGGGACACAGCGCCACCCCTCGAGTGAGTGACGCTCTGTCACCCGAGCAAGCACGTCACTGATCCCCCCGGCTCACTTGCCACGCCTGGCCGATCTCTTCCTGGCGCTGAGTGGCGCGTGCGTACGTCGGGGAGATTCAGCAGGCCGGGGCCGACGTGGGCCGACGTGACTTCGCCCAGGTGCGGGACCGGCTGAGCGAGTGGATGGACTCTCGGGCCCGGATCACCGGCGACGGGCCGGAGCCGCTGTTCGACGCGTCGGCCGGGTGACTGCGTGAGGGCCGGACAGCACGGGGACGGGCCGGGCGATGCTCACTGCTGTCCGGCCGCTCCACCACACAGGATCATTCCATGGCGTGACCGTTCACCGGGCGGCCTTGGGGGCCGAGTGGCGGTCCAGGACGGCTTCGACGATCCGCATGAGCCGCTCACCCGCGTCTTCGACGCTTCCGTTCTGGGTACTTACCTGGGCTCCTTCAAGGACGAAGGTGATCTCCGTGGCCGCCTCGTCCGGATCGGACATCCCGGCCCGGGCACACAAGTCAGTGAGCCGGCGCATCTGGTTGGCCTTGTGGGCTTCGATCAGCCGGCGCGCCGGGTGGGTGCGGTCGGGTAGTTCCGCGATGGAGTTGATGAACGGGCACCCCCGGTGGGAGATCCCGGGAAGTCCGTCGGCGATGAACCGGGCGATCCCCAGGATCTGTGCCCGGGGCTCGTCGGGGTGTGCCTCCTCCAACCGGTCGAACACAGCGGTGTAGTCGGCTGCCACGATGCGGAGCCATTCCTCGACCAGTGCGTCCTTGGTCGCGAAATGGCGGTACAGCGCCATCTTGGTGGTCTCGGCCCGGCCGGCGATGGCCTGGACGCCCACCGCCTTGATCCCCTCACGCGAGAAGAGTTCCTCCGCCGCGTCGAGGATCCGTTCCCGGGGCGGCAACTTGGCCACCCTGCTCTGCCTGCTGACTCTGTCCATGCTCGCCGTACGGCCCTTCATCGGTCCGGTGGGGGGTTGCACCGCCTGCCGTCAATGCTACGGTACCGCTCAGTCCCACACGATACCGCTCGGTATCTTGAGATACCGAGCGGTCTTGTCGGCTGGTGTCGCTTCCCCTGAATGGACGAATATGCAGCTCTCCGAGTACGTGAACTACGACGGCGTCGGCCTGGCTGACCTGGTCGCCCGCGGCCAGGTGACTGCCGCGGAACTCGCCGCGACGGCCCAGCTGGCGTCCGAGGTGGTGAATCCGCAGATCAACGCCGTCGTCGAGACCTGGCCCGCACAGGACACGCCGGCCCCCGGCAGCACGCCACTGGCGGGGGTGCCCTTCCTGATCAAGGACCTCGCCGTCGCCATGGCCGGCAAGCGAGTGGAACTGGGCAGCCGCCTCGCCGCAGGAAACGTCGCCGGGGCCGACTCATCACTCATGGCGCGCTTCCGCCGCGCCGGGCTGGTGACACTCGGACGCACGGCGACTCCGGAGTTCGCGTACAGCACCACCACGGAAGGCGTCCTGTACGGCGCCACCCGTAACCCCTGGGATCCCACTCGTAGCCCCGGCGGCTCCAGTGGCGGCTCGGGAGCCGCCGTGGCCGCGGGCATCGTCCCGATCGCGCATGCCACCGACGCGGCGGGCTCCATCCGTGTCCCGGCCGCCGGCAACGGTCTGTTCGGGCTGAAACCGACCCGCGGCCGGATCTCCATGGGCCCCGACGCGGACGAGGTCTTCAACGGGCTCGCAGTCCACGGCGTCCTCAGCCGCTCGGTACGCGACAGCGCCGCGCTGCTGGACCTCGTCCATGGCCCCGAGGCCGGTGACCCCTATTCCGCCCCGCGGCCGGAGCGGCCTTATGCACAGGAGATCACCCGTTCCCCGGGGAGCCTGAGGATAGGCCTCCTTACACAGCCCTGGGGCGGTCGGACCGCCGACGCCACCGTCGTCGACGCCACACTGCGCTCCGCACGGCTCACCGAGTCCCTGGGACACCGGGTGGAAGAGGTCCAGGTCGACCTCGGCGTCAGCTGGGAGGAATTCGTCCTGGCCAATGCCCGCCTCTGGAGCACCAATCTGGTGACGTGGATCGACGGCTTCGCCGCGGCCTTCGAGCGCCCCGTCGACTCCACCACCATCGAACCCGAGATGCTGGCCAGCTACCTATACGGACAGCAGGTCAGCGGGTCCGAGTTCGTCCACGCACTCGCGATGCGCAACAGCGTCGCGCGCGCAATCGGCAGGTACTTCACCGACTACGACCTGCTGCTCACCCCGAGCCTGCCCGAACTGCCCGTCCCCTTGGGTACGTACGCCGAGGGTGCCGAAGGCGCCGACGGTCTCGGCTGGGTCCGGCAACTCTTCCACCGCTCGCCCTTCACCGCCGCGTTCAATGTCGCCGGCACCCCCGCCATGTCCGTCCCCCTGGAGACCGACCCCGCCACCGGACTCCCCATCGGCATCCAGTTCGCCGCGGGATACGGACGCGAGGACGTCCTCTTCCGTCTCGCCGGACAACTGGAACGGGCCACTCCCTGGGCCCAGCGGACCCCCGCCGTGTGGGCGGGCAATCACCACAACGCCTGACGGTCCCCGCCCGCCACGACGACGGGCCCGAGCAGATGCTGCCTGGGCCCGCACCCGGCTCCAACCGTCCCACGCCCCGCAGATGCTCTGTACCTCGTAATCTCGTAGTGCGAGGCGGGGGCGCGGGGGCCGGGGGATACTCGCCCCCACGCCGTCGTAGACATCGAAGGAATGGTGGTCACGAAACCGGGCCTCGATGAGCTTGTCGGGCTCGCCGATCTCCTGATTGAGGTCCATTACCTCCTTCGCCAGCGTGTGCACCATCCGGGCGGCCAGCTTCTCCCTGGGAAGACTGGTGTGCTGACGATCGGCGGCCTCGCCGGCTTTCTCGGCGAGCTGGTCAGCACGGATGACGCTGCGGTTCCGCAGCCAGGCAGCCAAACGCTTTGTGCCGATCCGGCGGATGGCAACGGGTGTCTGGTAACCCATCAGCAAGATCAGCGGCCCGGTGTGATTCAAGTCCAGGACACGTTCCAGGGCGGGGAAGATGCCGTTGAGCTGGGCGCGGAGCCGATTGATGACGCGGGTGCGGTCGGCGACCAGGTCCAGGCATCGATTGGTGAGGATCCTGAGGTCGGTGACTGTCTCGTCGCTGACGCGTAAGGGGTGAAGGTCGCGGCGGACGCGGACCTGGTCGGCGGTGACCGCGGCGTCTTTAGCGTCGGTCTTGCCCTCGCCGCGGTAGCCCTCCGAGGCCCGGTGGATAGCCCGGCCGGAGATGTAGTGGACCGGTTGGCCGTGGTGGAGCAGGATCGTGACGGCCAGCGTGGCTCCGCCGTCGGCCAGATCGATACCCCAGGTCGCCTCGTCGCCCAGGGTGAGTACGTCGGCGAGAAGCCGGAGCAGTTCAGGCTCGTCGTTGGCGACGCGGCGTGACAGCAGCCGCTGGCCGCTGTCATCGGTCGCGACGCAGTGGTGGTGTGTCTTGCCTGCATCGATGCCGGCCCAGATCGTGGCCATGTGGTTCCTCCGTGCGGTGTGCTGCTGGTGGCTCCCACGGACGACCTCGCTGTCGATTCCCTACAGAGCGATCATTCGCAATTCCTAATTGGCAGCCGAGTCGTCGTGGGGCGTCGGGTGGCCAATCCGGGAGAGCCACAAGCGGCAGAAGCGTGAAAGCCACACCCGACGCCCCTGGGCGGGTCAACCATACGAAGGGCTCACCACGTCCCGCAGAACAACGAAGGGAAGCAGCGGACCCCACCGGCGGCCAGTTGGGCTCCCCGGACGTGGTGTACCGATCACGTTCGGTGATCGGCATGAGTGAGGCTGCCCGGCGTCGTACCGGCAGCGGAGCAGCGGTCGTCCCGGTGTGGGCGGCAGGTGTTCGTCGGGACGGTGTCCCGAACCGCATAGTGGACACGGCCGGCGGGCCAGGCCACCACCTCCAGGCTCTGTGGCGTCCCCTCCGGCCCGCGCCGTCGTCTACCTGCTGGTCCCGCACTCCTCGCGCCGCGCGACGATCCGCTCGCGACGTCGGCTCCACTCTTCCGCGCTCACGGAGTTCAGGTTGCAGCCCCGCCACGAACCATTGATGAACGGCGACCTCGTCATAGCCGTGTTGGTCGTCGGCCTGGTGGTGCGACAGCAGCTGCGCACCCGTCCGGTGCGGCGCATCGGCTCCCTGATCATCCCGGCGGTCCTCGGCGTACTGGGCGTCTCGGGGATTGCCTTCGGTATCGCCTCAGTAGTCAAGGACCGCCCGCTGGCAGCGTTGCCTGTCGTCCTCCTGGTGGCGAGCCTGGCCGTCGCGGCGGGCTTCGGCGCGGCCAGGGCGCGGACCGTACGAGTCTGGCGCGGCCCCCAGGGCGAGGTGCTGCGCAAGGGGACGGCGGCCACCACCGGGCTGTGGGTGGCCGCCGGCGGTGTGCACCTGGGGCTGGGCTTGTGGATCGACCACGCGGCCAGGGCCGGGGTGTTGGGGACCGCGTCGCTGTACGCGTACCTGGCGATCGGTCTGGGAACGCAGAACCTCTTGGTACGCGGGCGGGCCGCCGCGCTGTGACCTCACCCCGCCCTCGTTCACCTTGCCCGACTGGCGATGAGGCGGCTCGTGGCAAGGGTGCCTGACCAGCCGTCAGTGCGGTGCACCACCGCGCAACCCGTCAACCCCCAAGCCGCCCGTGGACCCACCCGGAACGCGCTCACCAGCACAAACGACCAGCGAGGCCCTCGCCGACGCAGGCCATCGCTGCCAACCTCCACACAATGGGGGTCACCTACCGGCACGCATGCCGCGAATGCGCGGCAATAGACGACACCGTCAAGGACCGCGGCAAGCCCTACGGGCCGCTCTGCGATCAGTGCCACACCGCCGGCGACAGGCGGGCCATCGACGACGGCGTCACCATGGCGCAAGCTCCACCGCCTGACTGCCCCAGGTGCGGGACCGCACAGGACCGATTCGCGACCTGCTACGGAACCTGGGTTCTTCCGAGGCCAAGGAAGAGATCCCTCCCGCGAGCGTCCCCGCTGGATACCGTTGGTTCATCACCGACGACGGCCGCGCCACCAACTGGGCAGGCCAACGTCCCGTCGACGCGATGTGCCGCATCGCCCACCGCCACGTCTGCAGCCACCGAACCCAGCCCGAGCACCTCGCCCCGATCTTCACGTTCATTTGGCTCCGCAACCGAGTCAACGCCGGCCTTCCCTACGAGTGACCGGACCGGGCAGCCGCTAGTCAGTAGAAGAACTGAGGCAGGTCGTCCAGCGATCCGGGGCCGGTGAAGAAACCTTCGGCAGCGGCCAGGTCTGCTCTGAACCGCGGGTGCAGGTCGTTGATCGCCTGCTCGGGGGTGCTGTCCCGCAGAGGGTCGCCGGGGGCGGCCGCGTTCATCATGCGGGCGGTGCCCAGAAGCAGCTCCTGCCAACGATCGCCCTGCTCGGCGAGCGCGTAGATGCCCGAGAGCAAGTCCGCCATACCGGCGGGACGGGCCAGGGCCCGTGGGTCCGTACCCGTCACCGGGGACAGCTCCCAGCCGCCGGCCCGGGCGGCGAGCCGGAGCGCACCGGCCCAGTTGCGGATGCGCCCCACCCGTACGTACAGGGACTCCCCCGTGTGCGGCGGCAGGGCGCCACCGTGCAGGGGATTGGTCGCCGCCACCAGGTCGTCCAGGACGCGGCGCTCCGTCTCGGTGAGCACCCACTCGCCGTCCTGCTGGGCACCGATGGCGGCGCTGAACCAGTCCTCGGCCGTAGCCAGGCGCGACGCGAAGTCGGCCGGATCGTGGCAGGCCGGACGGGAGGGGGCTGTGGTCATGCCGGACAGTATCGCCTGCTGTTCCCGAGCGGCCCTCATGCCCTCGGGGAAGGGGGCCGCCCCCACGGCACCTCCAGCGCCGCCCGCAGGGCGTCGACCGCCTCCCGGCCGATCCGCTCGGCGAGCTGCTCCTCCAGCCGCTCGAGGATGACACCGGCCTGCTGATGTGCGCGTTCCCCTTCCTCGGTGCGACGGATCAGCCGCTGCCGGGCGGAGGAGGGGTCGGGGGCCTGTTCGAGGAGGCCGGCGCCGACCAGGCCGTGCACGGCCTGGTGCGCGGTCTGACGGGTGACGCCCATGCGCCGGGCCAGCTCGGACACCGTGGTGCCGTGGTCGTCCAGCACGGCGAACAGCTGCGCCTGTGTCGGGGACACCGGCGTGGCCCCGGCCTCCTCCAGAGCTGTCAGCAGCCCCTCTTCGAACCAGCGCCGGGCGTCGCTGAACAGCTGGGGGAGGTTGCGGCGGGTGGACTGCATGGGTTCCTCACGGTCGGCTTGCCTGCCGACACCCTCTCATGTCAGGCTGCCTGACATTCGTGAGGTCGACCCGAGGAGCCCCGATGACCATCGAGTACGCCACCCGCTACCGACGTGCCTCCCGTATACCCGCCGACCCGGGCAAGCCCTACTTCATCGAGAAGGGCGAGGGGGACCGCGCCCATCTGTTCGGCGACCTCATCACCATCTACGCCGGCGGCGAGCAGACCGAGAACACCTTCAACTTCTTCACCGTCGAAGGCCCCAAGGGCGACCTCATCCCCGCCCACCTGCACCCCGACACCCACGAGGTCTTCTACGTCACCCAAGGCGCCGTACGACTGTTCGTCGAGGACACCGAAGGCAACCAGCAGGAGAAACTGCTCACCCCCGGCGACTTCGGCTTCGTACCCAAGAACTGCCCGCACGCCTACCGCATGGAGCGTCACCACAGCCAGGTCGTCGGCGTCGCCGCCGGCCCCGGCGGCACCTTCGAGCGGTTCTTCGAAAACCTCGGCGCACCTGCGGAAGAATTCGGCCTGCCGAGCCGTCCCGTCGTCCCGGAAGCCCATCGCTTCGCGACTGTTCCCGAGCGGTACGACGTGCGGTTCCTGCCCGACCACGAGTGGCGGGGCGCCGGTGAGCGGCTGTCTCGCGGGACGTCAGATCTGATAGGGCCAGACCGAGACTCGGTCCCGTTTCGTGGCAGGTGATCTCGCCGGCGGTTCTCGGTGCAGGCGATCGGTACTCTTTTCTCAAGGGGACTGGACATCAATGTGCTGATCACCGAATGGTCATGGCTGGGGGAAGCACCGCCCCGGGAGCGGCTGTCGCGGTTGAGGGATGCCTGGTACGCCGATGAGACGGGGCTGAGGGACCACGACGCGCCGGCCGTCGAGGGCGACTTCGAGTGGCCGCGCGGGCCCAACGGCACCTACTTCGCCGTCTACGAGTTCCTGCACACCTGCGGCTCGTTCAAGCCGCACTTCTGGGCCGGACAGCGGTGGGAGGCCGTCCGTGCTCAGGCCGACCTGCTGATGCGGACCCAATGGGACGCCATGCTGCTCGGGCTGATCCGGGAGGGCCCGGACGGTGAGGCGCAGCTCACGGATCCGGGCTTCTTCTGCGACGAGCCTGGCGTCTCTTACGGTCCGCTGGTCGCGCGGTCGCCCGACAGCATTCGGGAATTGGCCGCGACCTGGGAGCAGGTACGGCCTCGGCTCGGTGGGCTGCGCAAGGCCTTTGATGAACATGCCGCTGATCCCGACGGATGGGTCGGCGACTTCGACCGGTTCACCTCCCTGCTGGAGGACTGGGGCCGCGTCCTCACCGAAGCCGCCCGACGGGGCTGGGGCGTCGTAGGGCTGAGCGAATAGGGGTTCGGATTCGGGATGGCTTGCGCTTCGGGTCGGTGTTTGAGGGTGACATTGCCACCCCCTCATGATCGACTCGCGTCGGGTTGCGCCCAGTACGGGTGCACATGACGCAGTAAGAGGGGGGACGCGCCATGCGGAGCGCGCTGACACAGGCCGTGCGGGCCACGGCCGGACTGATATTCGTCGCAGCCACCGTGGCCTGCGTTTGGGAGCTCGCGAACGGGAAAGCGCCCGTTCCGCACACCGGGGTGCTGACGTGTGTCTGGGCAGCAGCACTCTTATCCATGGCGCGGCCCGTGTTGCTGCTGGTGTACCGGCGGGAAGGGCGTCGCCGGCACCGAAAGCGCCTGCACCACGACTCCGCCGCAGGCGTACCGCTGGAGAAGGACCTGAGCCGGCAAGCCCGGAGACGGCAGGAGCGGTTCGAGGAACTGCCCTCGTCCTCCGGCCCGGAGGGGTGGGTCAAGGCGCGGCAGGTCGCCATATGGGCGCTGGTGCTGCTGTGCTCCCTGACCGCCGCCACCTCCTCGTTCGGCCCTCCGGACCCGCCCGACACACAGGTCGCCGCGCTGCACGCGGCAGGTGCCGGCGTCTCCACCGCCACCATCGCGGAGAAGCCCCGGATCACACACCTGCACCACGGCGACGAGGACGACGAACGCATCGTCACCGGATACACCGCTGACCTGGTGCTCTCCGTACACGGTGGCCCCGACCGTCTGACAGCACCGGACACGTACACCCCACGCGAACCCCACACGGGCCAGGAAGTCGCCGTCCTGTGGGCTCCGGACGACCTCTCGCTGGGCGGTCACGTCGGCGGCCGCCAGGAGCTGCTGCGGTACGCGGCCGGGGACTGGGGCGATCCGGTGACGGACACGGTCATGCAGTGGGTACCGTGGGTGCTCTTCGCGATCGGCGTACTCGCGCTCGGGCTGCCGTTCTCCCTGATCCCGTACGGGAAGCTGCAGCGCCAACTCGCCTGGTCCCCCGTGGCACAGACGGCCCACGCCGCCGCGGCCCTCGTCCTGGCCGTCGGCGTGACACCCGACCTGGCCGGCTGCAGCGCCTCGGGGATAACGGCGGTGTGCGCCGCGCTGGCGCCGTTCGTCCTCCCGGTGACGTACTTCTGCACCGGCGGCTGGGCCCTGTCGCGGATGCCGAGCGTGGAGTGACCGCCCGCAGCCGGGTTGGCAAGCTCCATGCCCGGGCTGCGAAAGTCGTCGGCGCGTCGTAGGCCATAGCCACTCGTGAACGGCCTGGCGGTGCTCATGCCCCGACGGGTTCGGCCGTCCCGGCTCGGTGCTGGGCGGCGGCCAGTACGGGATAGTCGGTGTATCCGCTCTCTCCGCCCGTATACATCAGGCCCTTCTCCCGCACCGGGTTGAGCGGTGCGCCGATGCGCATGCGTTCGACCAGGTCGGGGTTGGCCAGGAAGGAACGGCCGAGCGAGATCAGGTCGGCTCCCGCGGCGAGCAGCCGCTCGCCCTCGTGCCTGCCGCCGTCGGCGGGCAGCGGTCCTCCCCACCCCAGCACCGGATTGGCGATCAACGTGCCCGTCCAGTTCTTGCGGATGTCCTGGAAGAGGGGCTGGTCCGGGTCGGCGAACACGACGTGCAGATAGGCCAGGCCGGCATCGGCCAGTGTGGCGACGAGCGCCGGGTAGATGCTCTCGGTGTCGCCCTCCTCTATGCCGTTGACGGTGAGCCCCGGCGCGATCCGCACACCTACCCGCTCGGGGCCGATCGCGTCGGCGACGGCTCGTACCACCTCGACGACGAACCGGATGCGCCCGGCCACCGAGCCGCCGTAGGCGTCGGTGCGGTGGTTGGTGCCCTTGGCAAGGAACTGGTGCAGCAGATAGCCGTTGGCGGCGTGCACTTCCACGCCTTCGAAGCCCGCGTCGACGGCTCGCCGGGCCGCCGCGGCGAAGTCGGCCACGGTGGAGTCGATCTCGTCGACGGTCATCTCACGGGGCACGACGGCGACCTGGTGTCCGCTGGGCGTGAAGATCGTCTCCGGGAGCGGGACCGGCGAGGGTGCGACCGGCGTGTGCCCGCTGTTGTCGGGGTGGCCGACCCGGCCACCGTGCTGCAACTGCAGGAACATCCGGCCACCGGCGGTGCGCACGGCGTCGGTGACGCGTCGCCATCCGGCCACGTGCTCCTCGTTGTGGATCGCGGTGATGTTGGGGTAGGTCTGCCCCACGGCGTTCGGCGTGGAGGCCTCGGCGATGATCAGCCCCGCGGAGGCGCGCTGGGCGTAGTACGTAGCCATGATCGGCTGCGGGACGCCGTCGGCCGTAGCGCGGTTGCGGGTCATCGGCGCCATCACCAGGCGGTTCGGCAGGCCCAAGGCGCCGAGGCGGGCGGGCTCGAAGAGGCGGGAGGGACGGGAGTCAACTGGTGCGTTCGTCATGCCGGTACGGTAGAAAGTGACATCGGTGTCAGGTTCAAGTCCTGAGTCGGCATGCGAGGTGGGAATGCGGATCGGTGAACTGGCTCGGCGCAGTGGGGTGAGCGAGCGTTCGCTGCGCTATTACGAGACGCAGGGGCTGTTGAGGGCCGAGCGTACTCCGGGTGGCCAACGGCACTACGGCGAGTGGGCGGTCGACCGGGTCATCCGCATCCAGGCGCTCTACGCCGCGGGGTTGAACAGCAAGAAGATCGCGCAGTTGCTCCCCTGCATGCGTGATGCGGACGGCGCCCCGAACGAGATGGCCACGCCACTGCTGGTCGACGAACTCACCGCGGAACGCGACCGCATCAATCGAATGATCAACGACCTGATCCGCTCCCGCGACGTCTTGGACGACGTCATCGACACGGCCTCGGCCGGAGTGCACGCCTCCGCCATCTCACCGTGACCGCATCTCGGTGAGCTTGGCCGCTTGCCCCCGGCCATCCGGAGCGTGATGTCGAAAGACGCCGCACGGCTCCGACTCCCTGTCGAGGCGCCCCCGGGCGGAACCCGACACAAGGAGCAAGGACATGAAGTACCTCCTGATCATGCAGGTCAACCAGGAGATCCTCGACGCCCTCCCGGAGGACGAGCGGAAGCTCATCATGGACGGCCACGGCGAGTTCATGAAGACCGTCCAGGACTCGGGGGAGTTCATCCTCACCCAGGCGCTCGCCGCCCCGGCGAACTCGACCGTCGTCACCGGCACCGGCGGCACGCCCACGGTCACCGACGGGCCGTTCATGGAGGCCAAGGAGTTCATGGGCGGCTTCTACCTGATCGACTGCGAGAGCAAGGAGCGCGCGATCGAGATCGCCAAGCTCATCCCGGACACCCGGATCAAGGGTCTGTCGATCGAGATCCGCCCGGCGATGTTCACCTGCGGGGCCGATCTGTGAGCGGTCGCCCGTGAGCGAGGAGATCGAGGACCTGCTGCGCGACCTGGCGCCGCGGGTCCTCGGCACGCTCGTCCGCCGGCACGGGCAGTTCGAGGCCTGCGAGGACGCCGTCCAGGAGGCGCTGCTCGCGGCGTCGGTGCAGTGGCCGGAGCAGGGTGTGCCGAGCAGGCCCGCGGGCTGGCTGGTCACGGTCGCCGGCCGCAGGCTGACCGACCACTGGCGCAGCGAGGCGGCACGCCGGGAGCGCGAACTCACCGTCAGCATGGAGCCGCCGCCGCACGACGACCCGTCCCGGCACGTCGACGACACGCTGCGCCTGCTGTTCCTGTGCTGCCATCCGAAGCTGTCGGCGCCCTCGCAGGTGGCGCTGACGCTGCGGGCGGTCGGCGGCCTCACCACGGCCCAGATCGCGCATGCGTTCCTGGTACCGGAGGCCACCATGGCGCAGCGGATCAGCCGGGCGAAGCAGACGATCAAGGGCGCCGGTTTCCCGGACAGCCCCGAGCGGCTGCCGGCGGTGCTGCAGGTGCTGTACCTGATCTTCAACGAGGGCTACACCGCCACCTCCGGGCCCGACCTGCAACGGGTCGAGCTGGCCACGGAGGCCATCCGGCTCGCGCGCGAGGTGCACCGGCTGCTGCCGGACGACGGCGAGGTCGCCGGGCTGCTCGCGCTGATGCTGCTCACCGACGCCCGGCGGCTGGCCCGCAGCGCGGACGGCGCTCTGGTGCCGCTCGCCGAGCAGGACCGCGGCCTCTGGGACCGCGCGCGGATCGAGGAGGGCGTCGCGTTGGTCTCCGGCACCCTGCGCAAGGGTCCTGCCGGGCCGTACCTTCTGCAGGCCACGATCGCCGCGATCCACGACGAGGCGCCGTCCACCGAGGAGACGGACTGGGCCGAGGTACTGATCCTCTACAAGATCCTGGACCGCACCGCGCCGAACCCGATGGTCACCCTGAACCGCGCGATCGCGACCGCGATGGTGCACGGCCCGGCCGAGGGGCTGGCCCTGCTCGCCACGCTCGACGGCGACAAGCGGGTCGCCGGCCACCACCGGCTGCACGCGGTGCGCGGGCACCTGCTCGACCTGGCCGGGGAGCACGATCGGGCCCGCGAGCACTACCGGCGGGCCGCGAGGCTCACGTTGAGCCTGCCGGAGCGGGAGTACCTGCTGCGCAGGGCCTCGCGGTGAGTGCACGGGCACGGGCTGTCCATGCGGCCGCAGGTCCTCCGATGTCGGCCCGCTTCGGGTTGTCGTGGGCGTCGTAGAGGATGACGCTGTAGCCCTCGCCTCCGGACTGGGTATGCGGTACGTGCCAGCGCAGCCGCCAGCGGCCATCGGCGCCAGCCGGCCGGCTGTTGTCGCTTCCCTGCTTCGCGGGAGCCGGTCCCGGTCCCGGTCCTGGTCCCGGCGATGCGTCATCCGAGCTCTGGGGCGTGAGCACGACCCGGTACGTGCAGATCTGCCGGACCGTGTAGGCACGTCCCTCGACCGTCAGGCCCCCATGAGGCGCTACGGTCCAGTGCTGCCCGTCCCTGCGGTCGGCGGGCGTCACGCCCTCGGCCAGCACGGCGTTGCGGGACGTACCGTCCGAGTGCGCCTCCGCGTGCGCGACCGTCGCGCCCCCGGGGAGCCGTGCGATTCCGCCCCTGAGGATCCGGATGCCTTCGATTCCCGGGCTCCCGTCCTTGTCCCCGTCGTACAGCGGACCCTTGTCCGGGGGCGGAGGGGGAGCCGCTTCGATCCGGGCGGTGGGAGAAGCCGGAGAAGTCGCGCTGCCTGCCCCGGCGGTGCCGCAGCCCGTGACGACGACCAGGAGCGTACAAACGCCGACGGCGACGAAGAGTCGCTCGCACTTCACCGGTGGGACCGTCCCGCCCGACGGCGCAGTCGGCCATAGAGGATGAAGGCATCCATGGCCGCGAGCAGCCCGCCGACGGTCCAGGCATGGCCGGACGACAGCCCGTTGACGTCGTTGCTCAGCCTCGTCGCCAGCCAATCCTCCGGGTCCACCACCAGCGTCACGTGCCGCCCCGGCTCGAAGTCCTCGTCACACCCTTGCGAGTCGTCGATCCTGTAGGTCAGATTCCGCCCGGAGTCCGACCGGATGACGGTGCAGGTGTGCCCCGTACCGTGCCTTCTGTGATAGCTGCTGATGTCGGCTATCACGGCCTCGTACCGGGTTCCGCGCTGATCCAGTACATAGTCGTCCAACGCAGGCCCGACGAAGAGGGCGAAGGTGAACCCGAGGACTGCCACACACGTGCCGGGCCCCGCACCGCACAGTGCCCCGGCCACGACCAGGACGAGCATGAGGACAACGACGCTGCCCATCAACAACAGGGTCGACCCGCCCTGGTTGAGCCACCCGCAACCCGCCAGGATCAGGGGCGTGAGGACCACAAGACCGAGGGTGACGGGCCACCTGCGCGACGCCTTGGGGCTGTTCAGCCCCACCCCCTTCATCGGCGGGCCACTCGTCTCCGTCCTCACCGGCTTCACTTCCTTCCCGGGCTGTTCGAACTTTTGATCAATTTGATCAAGGGGACATCCTCATCGACACGACGCCTGAGAAAAAATCTCGCTGGGGGCGAGCAGGGCGTACGCCGCGGGGCCTTCGTCGGGCGTCACTCACGACCGGCCCCCGCCCCCGATCGTGTCGGCGGGTGCGAGCGTGTGCGCGAGCAACGCCGGGTGCAGGCAATACCCCTTGCGGGTGAGTCGCCCCCTCGGGGGTGATCGAACGACCCGCCACGCGCCTCGATCCCTGGCGCGCCATGGGCCGCCACCCCGCATCGAACATTCATCTGGCGATTCGCTCGGCCTCCGCTGCCGGAGGTGTGGAACCGGACGGGGCCGAGGCCATCCACGTGCAGCCACATGTGGATGAGAGAAGGTTCGGTCTCCGGGGAGTGGTGCCAGGACGTTGTCACCTGTAGGAGGCGCCTGCCGACCAGGTTCTCAGGGCGGATCATCCGCTGATTCTTCCGCGATTGCCCTTATCGCCCGGCTTCGTCGGCGAGAGTGTGCTGTCGCAAGGCAGCGGATGGTCGCTATCCGCAGTCGCCCAGAACGATCCCCGACCCAGCGGACGTGTACGCGGCGTACAGCTGGATCAGCTCGACCGGCATGGTCAGCACCGTGAGCCACATGCACAGCTGCACGCCGACGTAGGTCACCAGTGGCGGCCACGTCTCCACGAGGCGGGCGCCGTACCGCCGGCGGACCTCCTTGGTGAGCAGCACGCAGATGAACAGTGTGGCTATGCCGAGGACCAGTCCGCCCCACGCGGCAGCGTATTCCGCCTTCGGGAAGGGCATGTGCCGGCATGCCTCACGCTGCCGGTCCACCCATTCATTTTCGATGTCATCGGTGCTCAGGGAAGTGACCAGACCGGCAACGCTTATGAGCGGCATCAACAATGTCGTGATCACCATGCCGGGCGTGACGGGGCGCTGCTGCGCGGCGTCGTCGAGCACATCGGAGGCGGGAGAAGTAACCATCAGTACCCATTCGGTTCTGGCGGCCGCTCTACCCGGGGAATGGTCATGGGTCCGGGCAGTCCGCGGGTGGATCGTCGGTGCGCAGGTGCAGGCTCAGTTCTTTATGGCGTTGCTGATCCTCTCCTGAGCGAGCCGGACGGCGGAGCTCAGCTGGTGGGAGCGGGAGCAGGACGCGCGTCAGAGAGGGGGCCGGCCGGCCAGAGGGCGTCGGGGAAGACGGCCTCGTCGGAGTCGGTGTCGGGGATGAGGGTGGTGAGCATCTGCTGGGCGGTCTTCGCGTGGTCGGCGGCGCGGGGCAGCATGACGCTTTCGTAGGCGTCGAGGGCTTCGTCGATGGTGGGGTGGTCGATGACGGCTTGGGCGAGTTCGGCGCCGTCGAGCAAAGCGAGGTTGGCGCCGACGCCGACGGGCGGCATCAGGTGGGCGGCGTCGCCGAGCAGGGTGATGCCGCGTACGCGCTGCCAGGAGTGGGGGGCAGGGAGGACGTACATGGGCCGGTTGATGAAACCGCCCTCGTTGTCGCGCAGGATGTCCAGCAGGCTCTCGTGCCAGCCCTGGTACTGGGCGAGGAGGCGTGCACGTACGGAGTCGGTGTCGGCGAGGTCGAGGCCGGTGTGCCACTCCTGGGGGCCGCGGAAGGTGATGTAGGCGCGGACGTGTCCGTTGCTGTTGCGCTGCAGCACCAGGCTGCGGCGACCCGCCTTGGCCGACATGGTGCCGCGACCGACCAGGTGGGCGATGCCGGGGTGACGGTGGTCGACGTCGTCGAAGTGGGCTTCCACCATCGTGACGCCGGCGTAGAAGGGTTGGGCGTCGGAGAGCGCGGGGCGTACCCGGGACCAGGCACCATCGGCGCCGATGACCAGGTCGAAGTCGTCGAAGCCCTCGTCGGTGCGGTTGCGGTGGTACAGGCGCGCGGGGCCGTGGGGCAGCGGGGTGACGGCCCTTACGGAGTGGCCCCAGCGGACCGTGCCGGGGGTGAGGGAGTCCAGCAGGAGCGCGCGCAGCTGACCACGGTCGATCTCGGGCCTGCTCAGGTCGCCCTCGCCGGCCTGGTCATGGCGCATCAGGTTCGCTCGGCGGTCGTACAGGCGCCACTCCTGGCCCTCGGGCCGGGACAGGGCGAGGAACTGGTCGAACAGGCCGGCTGCGCGCAGGGCCGCCTGGCCGGTGTCTTCGTCGATGTCGAGAGTGCCGCCCTGAGAACGGGAGTGAGGAGCGGCCTCGTGCTCGAAGACCGTGACCGGCACGCCGTGCTGCTGTAAGACGCGCGCGCAGACGAGGCCGCCGAGGCCGGCACCGGCTATCGCGATGCGGGGGGTGGTGGACATGAGGGTCACGCTCCGTTCGACGGTTGAAAAGGGTGCTGGTGGTGACGTCGGTGACGCCCTGTTCCGGGCAGAGCAGCGCCTCGAGTTCCGGCAGCTGAGTGCCAGTCAGGCGTACCTGCACCACAGAAACACAGCCGCTCCAAAAGTACAACCGCTCTGCTTTTGGATCCGATCGCCCTTGCGATCGACTCCCCTCGAACGAGTAGGGTGGAGCGCATGGCTGAGACAACGACAGGACGCCGCGAGCGCAAGAAGGCACAGACCAGGCAGGCCCTGGCGGATGCCGCGGTGCGGCTGTTCACCGAGCGCGGCTTCGACAACGTCGGTGTACGCGAGGTGGCCGAGGCGGCCGACGTCTCGCTGAGCACGCTCTTCAAGCACTTCCCCAGTAAGGAATCCCTCGTCTTCGACCTGGACGCGGACGTCGAGAGCGCCCTCATGGCGGCCGTTCGCGACCGGGCCCCCGGCCAGTCGGTGCTGCATGCCCTGCGCGATCACATGGTGCGCACCCGTACCGCCGTACGGACCGACGACCCCGTGTTCGTCCTCGTCGAATCCACCCCCGCGCTGCGGGACTACGCCCGGCGCATGTGGTCGCGCCACGAGAAGGCACTGGCCACCACCCTCGCCGAGGCCACCGGGCTCACCGAGGACACCCCCGTCGTCACCGGCCTGGCACGCTTCGCCCTGGAAGCCCCCAGCATCGCCCGCGCGAGCGACGACCCGGCCCGCACCATGCGCGACTTGTTCACCCTGCTGGAACACGGCTGGGCCACTACCCCCGTGGCGCGACAGGAGGACCGCCCCGGCCGGGTACGGCGCACGGATGGGGCAGGGGTAGGGGAAGAGGGGGGCGGATGACGGCCCCCAGGGCCTGAGCCGGCCGTCGGCTGTCGTGCGCCGGCCCAGGCCCGGTTCGCCTCGTGGCTACCGAGTCACGGCACTATCGTCCAGCGCTGACGGACGTCGTCGCTACAGATCGCGATCGCCACGTAGGCAGCCTCCCGCGCCGCCGGCACCAGGCACAGGCGGCCTCGTTGCGGAAGCGGAGGGTGCCGTCGCCGTAGGCCTCCGCCTGCCAGCGGTGGCCCGTACCGTCCGTCTTACTGCCGCGGCCGGTGCAGTCGTGCAGCACGGAACGCTCGCCGGGACGGGGCTGGACGCTGTCCAGGATGTCGACGCACTGTCCGCTGCCGAATCCCCTGAGCCGTACGAGGTTGTCGCCGCTGCCGGCGTACTGGACGTCCTGTCGCTGGGTGTTGACGTTGTTGTGCCCGCGGGTGATTCAGTGGGGTGCCGTCTCGACTGCCCCCGCCGAAGGTGTCCAGGTAGAGGCCGTTCCACGCACGCAGCCGAACCCGCCCGTCACTGTCCTCCCACGCGCGCTCGGGCACCGCGCGGGAGTTGTCCCACCACTGCTGGGCGGTTCATCGTTGCACGGGAAGGCCACGACCGACGTCTCGTTCCCCGTGCCGGTCAGGCACAGCTGCGGGTAGCGGGGAGTTGCGCCGGCGCAGCGGGCCGCCGGGCGTACCCAGGTCGTCGCGGTGCCACTGGGCCTCGGGCGACTCGCACGACAGCATGAGGATGGGGGACACCGGCATGAACGGATTGACTCCGGGGCACGCCTCGCCGGCGGCGAGGGCGGCGCGGTCCTTGAGGGCGCCGGACGCGGCTCGGGGGCTGTTGCAGTGAGCGAAGCGGTACCAGTGCCCCCGCACGGTGCCCACACGGAACCACTGCCGGGCGTTGTACGCCTGCAGGCGGGTGGTCACACGGCCGCTGTTGCCCGGAACGTCGAGGGCCAACCCGGTCCGGGCGTTCTCGAGGGCTGAGGAGAAGTTGTGCACCGGACCGTCGGGCGCGGCCGGTACGGGGCTGGGGGCCGGTTCGAACTGGACGGGGTGGTGGTCCGAGCCGCGCCCCGCGGGGATGGCCGCGTTGAAGCGGGGTGTGCCGCGTGTGATCGCGTAGTTGAGTTCGCCGCCCCGCTGGTGGGTGGAGCGGTGGGGTCGGGCCAGTTGTTCGTCGGGCCGCAGGTGGAGGGTCTGCTCCCGGGCCTGCCGGTCGGTGCGGTTGCGGATGTCGAGGTTGAAGTCGCCGACCATGACCCAGTTCTCGCCGGCCCGGGTGGCGGCACGGATCCGCCTGAGCAGGGGGGCCACGTCCGCGCGGGCGTGGGTGGCCACCGCCAGGTTGACCCGGCCGCCTCGCCAACGGTCCCGTCCCGTGGTGCTGTCGCGCTGCGGGTCGGTCTGGAGGAAGTACACGTGGCGGGTGTGGTGGCGGTACCGCCACACCGTGTGGTTCACGTGGTCCGGCAGGCCCGCCGGCAACGGGCCGGGAATGCGGATCGACTCACCGACGCCGTGGCGCTGGTGCGCCGCGGCGGGCGGCCCGCTGCCGGCCTCCTGCAGGGCGACCACCTGGTGGCGCATCGTCAGTGGGCCGACTTCGCCGTTCCAGCGCAGCCCGTGGTCGGAACCCTGCATGTTGTAGGTGGCGAACGGCAGGCCGCCGGATGGCGGGGCCGCCGGCGTCGCCGGCCGGTCGTCCGCCCGCGCCGTGGAGCCGCCCGGCCCGGGGGCGGCACAGACCAGCAGTCCGGTCGCCAGCAGCACGGAGGTGAGAGCCGCCGTCAGCCGTGATGTGCGTGGTCCGGAGCGGGCCTTGGCGCGGGGCGGTGGTAACGGTAATCGCATCGTGGTCTCCTTGTGGAGCGATCGGGTACGAACAACCGCAGGAACGATCCGTTCACGTCGATCCGCGCCACACGCCCGCCGGTATGACCGGATGCCGCTCAGGCTTCGCTGTGAGAGCAGGCTTCGCTGCGAGAGGCCGCCTTGGCGGCGGGGTCCGGGGCGCTGTGTCGGGTGAACGCCCACAGTACGAGCCCGAGGCAGCTGAACGCGGCACCCAGTGCGCATACGGCGCCCCAGCCGGCCACTGTGTAGAGGGAGGTCGCGGCGACGGCGCCGGTGGCGCTGCCGATCGAGTAGAAGACCATGTATCCGCCGATCAACCGGCTGCCCGCGTCCGGGTGCAGCGCGTAGATCAGGGTCTGGTTGGTGACATGGACCGCCTGCACGGCGAGGTCGAGAACGATCACCCCGACGACCAGGGCCCACAGCGAGCCGCGGGTGAAGGCCAAGGGCAGCCACGAGGCGGCGAGCAGTGCCAAAGCGATGCCGGTGGTGTGCCGGGAGAGACCGCGGTCGTTCAGGCGGCCCGCCACGGTCGCGGCCAGGGCGCCGGCGACACCGATCAGCCCCAGCGCCCCGATCGCGCTGTGGGACAGGAAGTACGGGGCCTCGCTGAGCGGCAGCGCGACGCTGCTCCACAGGGTGCTGAAGGCGGCGAAGATCAGCAGACCGAACAGGGCCCGGTGCCGCAGCAGTCGTTCCCGTGCGAACAGGGTGATCGTGGAGCGCAGGAGCCGGCCGTAGCGCAGAGTTGTCGGCGGAGCGTCACTGTGGCGCGGGAGCACTCGGTACAGGACCAGGGCGAGCAGAGCGGTGAGCGACGCCGAGGCGATGTAGACGGAGCGCCAGCCCGCGAGATCGGCCATGAGGCCGGATGCCGTGCGGGCGAGCAGGATTCCGCTGACCACGCCGCTGGTGACCAGGCCGACGACCCGTCCGCGCCCGGCGGGAGGGGCCAGCGATGCCGCGAAGGCCACCAGCGTCTGCGTGACGACCGCGAGAAGCCCCATCGCTGCCACGCCCGCGAGCAGGATCGCCGCTGTGGGGGCGGCGGCTACCGTGGCCAGCGCCACCACCAGGAGCAGCAGTTGGGCCACGATGAGCCGTCTGCGGTCGACCACGTCGCCCAGTGGTACGAGGAAGAAGAGTCCCAGCCCGTATCCGACATGCGTGAGGGTGACCACGCTGCCGACCAGTGCCGGGCTCATGGCGAGGTCGTGGCCCATGGTGACCAGGAGCGGCTGGGATAAGTAGACGTTGGCCACCGCGGCTCCACAGGCGACGGCGAACAGAACCACGACGCCACGGGACAGGACGAACGCGGAACCTTCCCCGCTTCCTCCACTTCCCCCGCTTCGGGCCTCGGCCTGTCGTGTCACAGCCTCCACAGCCTCGCCGTTGCCGGGCATCGGCACCCCTCCGCGCATCTGATGTCAACTCTGGTTTCATCTTGCTACCAATAACGACGGCGACGGTAACCGCTCTTGGTAGCATGTTGCAACCGTCGTGAGAGGGAGTGAGGGACGCCATGGTGAGCAGAACGCGCTTCGACGACAGCGAATGTCCCGTCGCCCGGTCGGTGGACGCGATCGGCGACTGGTGGTCCCTGCTGATCGTGCGGGACGCCTTCGACGGAAGCCGGCGCTTCGGCGAGTTCCAGCGCAGCCTCGGCGTAGCGAAGAACATCCTCACCGCGCGCCTGCGCACCCTGGTCGCCGGCGGTGTCCTCGAATCCGTCCCCGCCTCGGACGGCAGCGCCTACCGCGAGTACGTACTGACTCCGAAGGGCAAGGCCCTCTTCCCCGTCATCGTGGCCCTGCGGCAGTGGGGCGAACAGAACTTCTTCGCCCCCGGCGAATCACACTCAGAGTTGGTCGACTGCCGACAGGGGCGTCCCCTCCGTGCACTGGAAGTCCTGTCTGCGGACGGGCGACTACTCAACCCTGACGACACCACGGTCCACAAGGTCTCCAGCCAGTGAACTGAGCAGGCGTCCGGACGCCGAGCTGGAACGGCTGCTCGCTCTCGGCGCCAGGCCCGTCGACATCGGCCAGACCGGCACCGAGAACTGGCACGTCCTGGCCGATCCGGAAGGCAACGAATTCTGCCTCCTGCGCGCCCGGCTCCAGCCCCTCAGCGGCGCCGCCGACTGAGGGTACTCAGTTTGAGCGGGGCCTGAGCAGGTCCTCGACAAGGGCGTCCACCAGGCCGCGGGGAATAGCCGATCCCGTCAGGGCGCAGTAGACGATCGGGCCGACAAGGGCGTCGATCGTGGCGTCGGGGCCGAGCCTGGGCGAGACCTCGCCGGCGTCGATTGCGCGCGCGAACATCTCTCGTTCTTGGTCACGGCGTGGGCCGAGATAGCGCTTGTGAAAGCTCTTGGCCGTGTCGGGATCGTGCTGCGCCTCGGCGATGAGCACGAGCAGGACCTTGCCGGCAGGGTCGCCGGCGAGGAATCGCGCGAGGTCGCGAAGGTAACCACGGATGCTCTCCGCCGTGGGCTTCTCCGTCGGGACGGGAAGGCGTTTGTCGCTGTCTTCGATGAGCGTGTCGAGGAGGATCTCGACCTTCGAGGGCCACCAGCGGTAGATCATCTGCTTGGCGACGCCGGCGCGCCGCGCGATTGCCTCAATGGTCAGAGCTCCGAAGCCGTGCTCGACGAGCAGATCGTCTGCGGCATGAAGCACAGCGAGACGTGCGGACTCGTCGCGCCGGTTCCCGGAGCGCGGCCTGCGGGGCTGAGGGCTGGCTGCGGGCATGCGGGACGCCTTACCCGTCAGCGGTCCCCGCGGTCTTGTTTAGACGCAACGGCGCGTCTAGTCCAAATTCCCCAACCGCGAAGGAGTGAGCGTGTCCGCCACGTCCAACCGCAAGGCCCTCGTCATCGGAGCCTCTCGAGGGGTTAGGGCTCGTCCTTGCCAACGAACTCGCCCGACACGGTTGACGAGTTATCGCCACGACGCGTCAGAGAGGCGGCGAACTGCAAGCGAATGCCGATGCCTGGAACGGCCGGCTGAAGGTCGAATCGCTGGAGATGACAAGCTCCGAAGAGCTAGCCGCGCTGCGCGAGCGTCTGGAAGGCGAAGGCTGTCGACTCGATCTGCTCTTCGTCAACGCTGCGATCGACCGAGGAAACCAGCCGATCCACGAGGTTTCGACCGACATGTTCACCGAGGTGATGATCACCAACACGTTGAGCCCGCTGCGCGCCCTTGAGGCTCTTCGCGGACTCGTCGTGCCCGGCGGAACCGTCGCGGTCATGTCCTCCGACCAGGGCAGCATCTCGCGGAACACCGAGGACGGCTATGAGCTCTACAAGGCCAGCAATGCCGCGCTCAACCAGCTGATGCGCAGTTACACCACCCGCCATGCCGACGACGGACACACCAAGCTGCTCATCGACCCCGGCCACAATCAGACACAGCTCGGCGGACCCGACGCACCGCTCACCCCCCAGGGGAGCATCCCGGCCGTCGTCGACGTCCTCGAAGCGCAGACCGGCGCCCCCGGCCTGCAGTTCTTGGACCGCCACGGCGAGACCGTCCCGTGGTAGAGCTGCAGACCGAAGCGCTGGTACTGCGCTCCCCTCCTTACGCTGCTGGCAGAGCGAATCGGACACCGCACAGGCTCACGACCAGGTTGTGGAACGGGTTCACGCATACCTGTCTCCCAGATAGACAGCGCCCCGGTCCCGACCGGCTGCCAAGACGTCGGCGATGACGGTCGGCAGGCACGGCGGCAGTGTGCGCAGTCCGGGGAGCTTGTCGAGAGCGACCCATTCGACGCCGACCTGCTCGAAGTCCTCGGCGGGCCCGCCGAGGACCGAGGGCTCGTGGAGGATGCGACACCGGAACATCGCCTCGACCCGATGCCCGGTGCCGGACATCATCTGGTGGCCGTCGGGGTGGTCGGCTTGGATGTACTCGCGCACCACCGCCAGGTCCTCGGCCTTCACGTAGCGACGCGGAAGCCCGTAGCCCGACCGTGTGACGTGCCCGGACGAATACGGCTGCGTGGCGCGCCGGTCTGTGCCGCCCGTGACGCAGGGTGCTTTGGTCTGGGGGGCCGGGTGTGCGACGGCTCTCGTGGCCGTCCTGGCGGCCGGCCGGCTCCCGGCCTTCCCGTGTGTGTCGCCCGTTCGGCGTGCGTGCCGTCCGAAACGCCGAAGGAGAGATCGTGGTGCCAGGAAGTGTCGACGAGAGCCGCGGGACGGTGTCCGCGCAGCTTCTCAGGGGCCAGAAGGCGCTGGTGACCGGCGCCAATTCGGGCATCGGCCTGGCGACCGCCGTTGCCTTGGGCCGGGCCGGAGCGGACGTCGTGGTGAACTACGTCGTCGGTGCGGACGAGGCCGAGAAGGTCGTGGCGCAGATCAAGGGCTTCGGGGTTCGCGCCTACGCCCACGAGGCCGACGTGTCCGACGAGGACCAGGTGGTCGCCATGGTCGCGCGGATGGTCGAGGAGTTCGGCACCATCGACATCATGGTGGCCAACGCGGGCCTGCAGCGGGACGCGGCCGCGACGGACATGACGCTCGCCCAGTGGCAGAAGGTCATCGACGTCAACCTGACCGGCCAGTTCCTCTGCGCGCGCGAGGCCGCCAAGGAGTTCGTACGGCGCGGGGTGGTGCCGGAGGTGTCCCGTTCGGCCGGGAAGATCATCTGCATGAGCTCGGTCCACCAGATCATTCCGTGGTCCGGGCACGTGAACTACGCCTCCTCCAAGGGCGGCGTGGGCATGCTGATGCAGACCCTCGCCCAGGAGCTGGCCCCGAAGGGGATCAGGGTCAACGCGGTCGCGCCCGGCGCCATCCGCACACCGATCAACCGCGACGCCTGGTCCACCCCCGAGGCCGAGGCCGAGCTGCTGC
This sequence comes from Streptomyces cinnamoneus, assembly GCF_014650495.1. Taxonomy (GTDB): domain Bacteria; phylum Actinomycetota; class Actinomycetes; order Streptomycetales; family Streptomycetaceae; genus Streptomyces; species Streptomyces cinnamoneus. The sequence continues at coordinate 131,873 of NZ_BMVB01000012.1, forward strand.
GCCTCATCCCGTACCGCCGCGTGGGCGACCCGGACGACATCGCCAACGCCGTCGTCGCCATGGCGTCCGACCTGCTCGACTACGTCGTGGGCGCCACGCTCTACGTCGACGGCGGCATGACGCTCTTCCCCGGCTTCGCCACCGGCGGCTGATCGCCGATGCAGGATCACGTCACGCCCCGCCGGGTGGTGATCCTCGGCGGGGGCTTCGCGGGGCTGTTCGCCGCCCGCGCCCTGCGCCGGTCACCGGTCGCCGTGACCGTGGTCGACCGCCGTGCCCACCACCTCTTCCAACCCCTGCTCTACCAGTGCGCCTCCGGAATCCTGTCCGAGGGCCAGATCGCGCAACCGCTCCGCGCGGTGCTGCGACGCCATCACAACGTGCGCTGCCTGCTCGCCGAAGCCACCGACGTGGACGTCGAGGCCCGGCTGGTCCACGCCCGGCGACCGGACGGCGGCGCCGTCGAGCTGCCCTACGACGACCTGATCGTCGGAGTCGGCATGCGCCAGTCCTACTTCGGGCACGACGAGTTCGCCGCGCACGCCCCCGGCATGAAGACCCTGAACGACGCGCTGGACATCCGCCGACGGATCTACCAGGCGTTCGAGACGGCCGAAGCGGCCGCGGACGCCCGGGAACGGGAGCAGTGGCTCACCTTCGCGCTCGTCGGCGGCGGGCCGACCGGTGTCGAACTGGCCGGACAGATCAGGGAGATCGCGGGCCACACGCTGGACCGGGAGTTCCGGACGATCGACTCCGCCCAGGCCCGGGTGCTGCTCTTCGAGGGGGCCGACGAGGTGCTGGGCGCGTTCGGCCGCCCCCTGGCCCATCGTGCGGCCCGCACGCTGCGGAGCCTCGGCGTGGAGCTCCACCTGGGCACGAAGGTCACCGCCGTCGACGCGCACGGCCTGACGGTTCAGGGCCGGGACGGTGCGACCACCCGGTTCGCGGCGCGCACGGTGCTGTGGACGGCCGGGGTCGAGGCGCCGCCCATCGCCGCCGCGCTGGCCCGGGCGACCGGCGCCACGCAGGACCGGGCCGGACGCATCGTCGTCGAACCCGACCTCACCGTCCCCGGCCACCCGGAGATCCGCGTCACGGGCGACGTGATGAGCCTGAACAAGCTGCCGGGCCTGGCCGAGGTCGCCATGCAGTCGGGCTCCTACGCCGGCCGGGCCGTACGTCACGCGGTGGAGGGCAGGACGAAGCAGCCGAAGCCCTTCAGGTACTGGGACCTCGGCAGTGCCGCCTACATCTTCCGCGGCCGGGCCGTCGTCAAGGCCGGCCCGCTGCACCTGTCGGGCGCGATCGGATGGCTCGTCTGGCTCTTCGTCCACCTCGCCTTCCTCACCGGATTCCGCAGCAGGCTGGGAGCGGTGCTCAGCTGGTCCGTCGCCTTCGCCACCAGCTCGCGACGCGAGCGCGCCTTCGCCTGGTCCGACGCCGAGGCCGACGCGGAGGCCGACGCCGGTGCCGGTGCCGGCACGCCGGCCTGCCCGGCGCCCGGGCGGAAGGCGTTCCCGCCACCTCCCTGACCACGGAAGGCGGCCGGCACCTCCCGGCTGCCACTCCTTCGCACCCCCTGTCGTTCCTCAGCCCCCCGCGCCCCCGCGGGGCAGACCACCGAGGCACACATGCTCAGCACAGCGGCCCTTCTGGCGCACACCCCGCCCCAGCTCCTACCGGCTCGTGAGCTGATGGCCTTCACCCTGGCCTCGCACATCCTGCTGGTCCCGTTCGGTGTGGCGCTGCCGTTCATCACGGTGCTGATGCACCACCGGGCGCTGCGCCGCAACGATGCCGTCGCCCTGAAGCTCGCACGGCGCTGGTCGGCGGTGATGGCCGTCCAGTTCGCCATCGGCGTCGTCACCGGCACCGTGCTGTCCTTCGAGCTCGGCCTGTTGTGGCCCGGCATGATGGGCCGCTGGGGCGACGTCTTCGGCCTCGGGTTCGGCGTCGAGGCATGGGCGTTCTTCCTGGAGGCCGTCCTGATCGCGATCTACCTCTACGGGTGGCGCCGGCTCAAGCCCTGGACGCACTTCTGGCTGGCCGTACCGCTGCCGGCGACGGCCCTGATGGGCGCGTTCGGCATCATCGCGGCCAACTCCTGGATGAACACCCCGCAGGGGTTCGGCCTCGACGCCCAGGGCGATCCCGTCGACGTCGATGTGCGGCAGGCGGTCTTCACGCCGATGTTCGGCCCGGAGTACTGGCACTTCGTGGTCGCGATGTTCATGACCGCCGGCTACGTGGTCGCCGGCGTGTACGCGGCCGGCTGGCTGCGCGGACGCCGCGACCGGTACCACCGGCTCGGCTTCACGCTGCCGTTCACCGTTGCGGCGATCCTCACGCCGGTCCAGTTCATGCTCGGCGACTCCGCCGCTCGTGCCGTCTTCCACAAGCAGCCGGTGAAGTTCGCCGCCACGGAGATCGTCTGGAAGACGGACACCCATGTGCCCGAGTACATGTTCGGGCGGCTGAACAGCGACGGAACGATCTCCGGCGGACTCAGGATCCCCCAGCTGGACTCGATCCTCGCCGGCTTCAAGCCCAGCACCCAGGTGACCGGCCTGACGTCGGTGCCGGCCGCCGACCGCCCCACCGCCGCCCAGGCCACCATCGCCCACTGGGCGTTCGACATCATGGTCACCATCGGCAGCCTGCTGATCCTGCTTTCCCTCTGGTACGCCTGGTCCTGGCTGCGGCACCGGGACCTCCCTCGCAGCCGCTGGTTCTTCCGCTGCGCCGCCCTCGCGGGAGCCGCGTGCCTGGTGACCGTGGAGTGCGGCTGGATCACCACGGAGGTCGGCCGCCAGCCCTGGATCGTCTACCACCACATGAGGGTCTCGGAGGCGGTGACCGCCACCAGGGCCGGATCGTTGTGGGCGATGCTCGGCATCGTCATGGCCGTGTACGCGGCCGTGTTCGGCGCGTTCCTCGCGGTCGTCCTGACGATGCGCACTCGCTGGCGCATCGCGGACGAGGGCCCGGCCGCCGTGCGCGCCGCACTGCCGCCCGAGACCGACACCCCCTATGGGCCCAGAGGCGAGCCCGAGCCGGCAGCCGCAGGGGCCGCACCCGGTGGCGGGTCCGGCCGCACGTCCGGCGGTGCGTCGTGATGGCCGGTCTCATCGCCTGGGTCATGGTGCTCGCGATCGCCGCCTACGCCTGTGCCGGGGGCACCGACTACGGCGCGGGCTTCTGGGACCTCCTGGCCGGAGGGGCGGAGCGGGGCCGGCGGCCCCGCCGGCTCATCGATCACGCGATGGAGCCGGTCTGGGAGACCAACAACGTCTGGTTGATCTTCGTCTTCGTCATCATGTGGACCGGCTTTCCGAAGATGTTCCAGGCCGTGTTCGAGGCGATGTGGCTGCCCCTCGCGCTCGCGGCCGTGGGCCTGGTGCTCCGCGGCGCCGGGTTCGCCCTGCGCAAGCCGTCCCGCCGTCTGGCCCAACGACGGGTCTTCGGTGCGATGTTCGCCATCTCGTCGCTGCTCACGCCGTTCTTCCTCGGGGCGGTGCTCGGAGGCATCGCCGCCGGTCGGGTCGCGGTGGGGACCGACGCCTCCGCGGACGCCTGGGCCCATCCGACCTCCGTCCTCGCGGGTCTGCTGGCCATCGCCGCCACCGCGTTCCTCGGGGCGGTGTTCCTCTGCTCCGACGCGCGGCGGTTCGGCGCCGACGACCTCGTCGACTACTTCCGGCTGCGGGCCCTGCTGGCCTTCTGCGCCGTCGTCGTCCTCGCACTCATCGGCCTGCCCGTCACCCATGACGACGCCCGGTACGTCTGGGAGGGCCTGACCGGGGGCGTGGGCCTGCTGCTGATCGTCCTGGCCGCGGTCTGCGGTCTGGCCACCGTGCTGCTTCTGCTGCGCCGGTCCCACGGCTGGTCCCGCTGCACCTCGGTGGCCAGCGTCGCCCTGTCCGTCGCCGCGTGGGGCTTCGCACAGCGGCCCTATGTCCTGCCCACCTCGCTGACGGTGGCCCAGGCGGCCGGCGCCGCCCACACCCTGCGCTGGCTGGGCATCGTCACGGTCATCGCGGTCGTGCTGGTCGGCCCGGCGCTGGTGCTGCTCTACCGGCTCGACACCATGGGCGAGCTGGAGCCGCTCACCGACGCCGACACCCGGGCGGCCAGAGCGCCCGGGGACAACCCGTAGCGGCGCTCCGTCGGCTCCGTCGCGGCCTGCGGCGCCCCGTCAGCCGAGGCGGGCGGCGATGTGGTCGCCGACCCGCAGGGCGTTGGCGATGGCGGTGAGCGACGGGTTCACCGCGCCGATGCTGGGGAAGAAGCCCGTGTCGACCACGTAGAGGTTGTCCAGGTCGTGGGCCTTGCAATGGATGTCCAGTGCGGAGCTGCCCGGGTCGTCGCCGAAGCGGACGGTGCCGGCCTGGTGCGCGGTGGCGCCGATCGGCATGCCCTTGTGCAGGTAGATGCTGTGCGACAGCAGGTGGTGCTCGTGCATGCCCAGGTGGCTCAGCATGCCCTGCAGTTTGTGCTGGAGGCGCTTCAGTCCCGCGATGTTGTTCTTCTCGTCGAGGGCCAGGTGGATGTCGTCGTTCTTGTCGAGGGTGACGCGGTTCCCGGGGAGGGGCAGGTCCTCCCCGCACAGCCAGAAGTCGACGGCGTGGTGGGCCAGCGTCTCGAACGGCATGTCGGGCGTGACTGCGCCGGCCCAGCGCGGCGCCTCGCCGTGGATCTGGTCGGCGTCCGACTTGCCGAGCATCTGGATGCCACCGAGCGGGTAGTCCCAGTCGTCCGCTCCCAGGTACCAGTCGTGGAGCGCCAGGGTCTTCTGGAATCTGGTGGGGTTCGGTTCCTTCGACACGGCCATCAGCGCCAGGTTGTTGTGACGCATGTAGTGGCGTCCCACCACGTCCGAGCTGTTGGCCAGGCCGCCGGGGTGCTTGTCGTTGGCCGAACGGAGCAGGAGGACAGCGGAGTTGACCGCGCCGCAGGCGACCACCACGATGTCGGCGCTGTAGGACTCGGTCGTTCCGTCTCCGAGCTCGGCCACGACCCCGGTGACGGTGCGTCCGGTCGGGTCGGTCTCCAGGCGTCGTACGTCGGCGCCCGTCACCATCGTGACGTTGTCGTGCTTCAGCGCCGGGTCGACGCAGATCACCTGTGCGTCGGACTTGGCGCCCATCAGGCAGGGGAAGCCGTCGACCCGGTCGCAGCGGATGCACACGCTGGAATGGGTGGCCCCGCCGTTCTCGTCCTGGGTGAGGTTCACACCGATGGGCAGGTGGAAGGGGTGCAGTCCGCGCTTTTCCAGGTCGTCGCTGAGCTGCTGGATGCGCGGCTCGTGTTCCACCGGTGGGTGGGGGTACTGGCCGCCGGCCGGACCCTCGGTGGGGTCCTCGCCGTGCCGCCCGTGCACCAGATAGAGCTGCTCGGCCTGCGTGTAGTACGGCTCCAGATCCTCGTAGCGGATCGGCCAGGCGGGTGAGACGCCGTCGTGGTGGCGCAGCTCGCCGAAGTCCTCGGGCCGGAGACGGAAGAGGGCGGCGCCGTAGAACTTGGTGTTGCCCCCGACGTAGTAGTTCACCTCCGGGGGGAACTCGTTGCCGTGCTTGTCGTACCAGAACTCGGGGGCACGGTACTTGCCCTTGACGAAGACCGCGGTGGAGTCCCAGTTGTCCCGCTCCCGCGGCAGGTAGTCGCCGCGCTCCAGGATCAGGATCCGCTTGCCGGTGGGGGCCAGCCGGTGGGCGAGCGTGCCGCCGCCCGCTCCCGTGCCGATGATGATGACGTCGTGGTGATCGTCGGCCATGCGGAGAACCCGTTCTCGGAGTCGTGGCTGCCCTGGCCGTAGTGCCCTGAGGGCCCTGCGCTGCAGCGCGCCGGACACGCACGCGCGCAATCGGGACGTTCAGCATCAGATATGAAGCTATCGGGCGGTCCCGGGAGCGGCGACCGTACGGGAGCCGATCAGGTGTGCCTTCACCGGAGACGTCAGAGGACGGCGATCGGGTTGACCGGTGAACCGGTGGCGTCCGGCAGCCGCAGGGGGGCGATCACGCAGAGGAACGACCAGCGCCCCTCGGCCTCGCAGACCGGCGCCAAGTCCTCGAACTGCAGGTAGTCCAGCAGGTGAAGGCCCATGGCGTGGATCGCGAGCACATGCACGGGGAAGCCGATCCCCTCGGTGGAACTCGGGGCCGTGTCGTTGTTGCCGTCGCCGCCGAGTACGGCGACCCGCCGCTCCGCCAGGAACTCCATCGCGGACGGATGGAGCCCCGCGCGCGCATCCGCCGCGTGCCACGCGCCCAGCTCGTTCCGGCGTCTGCGGTGGCCGACCCGGACGAACAGGAGATCGCCCTCACCCACGTGTACGTGCTGGGCGGTCTCGGCCGCGGTCAGATCGTCGGCGCTCACGTGATCGCCCGGTTCGAGCCACGGCACGCCACGGAGCCGCGGGACGTCCAGCAGTACGCCGCGGCCGACGATCCCGTCGTGAGCCACTTCGACGGAGAGCGCCTCGGCGCCGCCCGGCGTGACGCTGCTCGCGGACACGCCGCCGTGCAGCGTGCCGTCGTAGATCACGTGGCACAGGGCGTCGAGGTGGCTGTCGGCGTCGCCGTGCACGTTCATGGCGAAGCTGTCCCTCGCGAAGTGGAGCCCGCCCGAGGCATCGTCCCCGGGCCGCCCGGTCATCCGGTGCCTCGCCGGCTCCGGGTTGTCCGGACCGGGCAGGGTCTCCACGGGCGCGGCGAGCGTCACCGTCCGGCCGGTCCGCACCTCGCGGGTGGCGGCCAGCACCCGGGCCGGAGTGAGTGCGTCCAGTGCACCCCTCTCGCCCCTGGCCCAGGCGGAGCGCGAGAGCAGGCGCCGGTACAGCACGTCGAACTCGGCCGCGGTCAGCCGTGGCGGTCCTGCCGGACGGGCATGCGCGGCCATGGGTCAGCGCCCGTCCTCCGCGTCGAGCGCCTCGTCGAGGGTGATGGCGGCCATGATGAGGGACAGATGGGTGAACGCCTGGGGGAAGTTGCCCAGTTGCTCCCCGCTCGGGCCGACCTCCTCGGCGAACAGTCCGACGTGGTTGGCGTAGGTCTGCATCTTCTCGAAGGCGTAACGGGCCTGGGGCAGCCGCCCCGCCCGGGCCAGGGCGTCGACGTAGAGGAAGGTGCACAGACTGAACGTGCCCTCCGAGCCGCGCAGCCCGTCCGGTGACGCCGCCGGGTCGTAGCGGTAGACAAGGCTGTCGGAGACGAGCTTGCGGTCCATCGCGTCGAGCGTGGAGAGCCAGGCCCCGGACCGGGGGGCGATGAACCCGACCCTGGGCATGAGCAGCAGTGAGGCGTCCAGGACGTCGCCGTCGTAGTGCTGGACGAAGGCGCGTTCCTTCTCGCTCCAGCCGCGTTGCATGACCTGCTCGAACACGGCGTCCCTCGCCTTGCGCCACCGCTCCAGGTCGGCGGGTCTGCGGAAGTATTCGGCCAGGCGCAGCCCGTGGTCGAAGGCGACCCACGACATCAGCCGGCTGTAGGTGAAGTTCTTGCGGCCGCCGCGGGTCTCCCAGATGCCCTCGCCCGGCCGGTCCCAGTGGTCGGCGAGCCAGTCCAGTGTTCTGGTGAGTGCCTGCCATCCCTCGTAGCTCGCCTGCTGTGCGATCTCGCGCCCCTGGGACATCGCGTAGAGGGCCTCGCCGTAGATGTCGAGCTGGAGTTGGTCGGCCGCGCCGTTGCCGATGCGGACGGGGGAGGAGCCGCGGTAGCCCTCGAAGTGATCGAGTGTCTCCTCCGGCAGGTCGGGATCGCCGTCGACCCGGTACATCGTCTGGAGCGGCTCTCCCTCCTTGCCCTGGCGCTCACGCAGCCTGTCCACCAGCCAGTGGACGAAGGCGGTGGCCTCCTCGGCGAAGCCGAGGTCCAGCATGGCCCGCACGGACAGCGAGCCGTCGCGTACCCAGGTGAACCGGTAGTCCCAGTTCCGCTCGCCGCCGACCTGCTCGGGCAGGCCCGTGGTGGCCGCCGCGATCAGGGCGCCGGTGGGGGCGTAGGTGAGGAGCTTGAGGGTGATGGCCGAGCGGTGCACCAGCTCGGGCCACCGCCCCCGGTAGCGGGACTGGCGCAGCCACCGATGCCAGAACCGGGCGACTTCCGCCATCTGTGCGGTGAGCCCGTCGGCCGTGAGGGGTGCGGGCGCCTCGCCACCGGACGCGCAGACGGTGAACACGGCCCCGCCGGACTCGCCGGAGTTCAGCGTCACCTTTCCGCGCACGTCCTGGCCGTCCCGCTCCAGCGGAAAGCTGGTCTGCAGGTGCGCGTCGATCCCCGGGGCCCGGAACAGAGCGCGGTTCGCGCCGAGTTCGAGTTCGTGCCCGGCCCGGCCGTAGTCGAAGCGCGGCCGGCACTCGAGCGTGAAGTCGACCGTTCCCCGCACGGCGCGGATCACGCGGACCAGGGTGTGCCGGTCGGTGGCGGTGCGGGTTTGGTCCGGGGGCATGAAGTCGACGACCTCGCCCACGCCGTCCGGCGACATGAACCGGGTCACCAGGATCGCGGTGTCGGGGTAGTAGAGCTGCTTGCGGGTCTCGTCGGGGTGCTCGGGGGCCAGCCGCAGGTACCCGCCGCGGTCGTGGTCGAGCAGCGCAGCGAAGATGCTGGGCGAATCGAACCTGGGAGCGGCGAACCAGTCCACGACACCCTGCGACGACACGAGCGCGTTGGTCTGCAGGTCGCCCACCAGGCCGTGCTCGGCGATGGGAGGGTAGCGGTCCATGGGCTGGCTCCGAAGTCTCGGGAGAGGCCCCCTGTGTCCACTATCCGGCTCCCCGCTGGGCCTTGCCACGCCGCAGCGGCCGACGACCGCACGCCCAGGGCCGCCGACGGCGACGGCAGTCCGTGGGCGGCACCCGTACGGCGCAACGGCGGCGGCTGCCGGGACACCGCAGCCGGGGCTTGGCCCTGCGGCCGAAGCGACCGCGGCCGCGGCGACCGTTTACGTCTTCAACCTGATAGTCCTTCCCGAACGGGCGCGCAACCCCGACGGCGACGCGGTCGAATGCGACATCCTGGCGGGTGCGGCCAACGCCGTGCTGCGCGGTCTGCGCGAGCTGGAAATCGACCGCCGTGGCTCATCATCGAACCGGTCGAGACGGCCTTCTCCGGCACCGCGGCCGAGGCGGAGAAGCAGCAGCTCGGGGTGCTCGCGCACGCGCCCGTCTGGGAGGAGGTCGAGGCGCGCATCCGCGCCGAGGGCACCTATCTGCCGAGCTTCTACGTCTATCCGGTCAGCGCGGGCGTCATTCGGAGCGGTGGGAATCATCACCAACTCCCCGATCCTGATCGTCGCGGCGATGGTCGTCGGACCGGAGTACGGCGCCATCACCAGCGTCGCGCTGGGCATCGACCACGGCAACCGCACCAGGATCCGCCGGGGCCTGTTCGCCCTGACCGCGGGATTCCTGCCGGCCGTCGTGGTGACCTTCCTGTTCTCCTGGACGATCCGGGGCCTCGGCCTTCAGCCCGAGGCGTTCGACCTGGGCATCAGGCCGGTCTCCACACTGATCGACGCCCCCGACGTCTTCTCGGTCGTCGTCGCGGTCCTGGCCGGCGTCGTCGGGATCGTGTCGCTGACGCAGGCCCGGACGAGCGCGCTGTTCGGCGTCTTCATCTCGGTCACCACCATCCCCGCCGCCGCCGACATCGGCGTCTCCTGCGCGTTCTCCAGCTGGAGCGAGGCGCGCGGATCCCTGATCCAGCTCCTGCTCAACATCGTGCTGCTGATCGTGGTGGGCGTGCTGACCCTCAGGTTCCAACGGGCCGTCTGGCGGTACATCGGCCGGCGCAGCGGGCGCTCCGGCGGCGGATGAGACCGCCGTCCCGTCCGGGAGCAGCCCAGTGGGCGAACGCCCCGGGCGATCGCGCCCGCGCGAACGTGTCGCGCTTGACCGGGCCGGTGCGGGGCCGCACGCTCCCGAGGTGGAGGCCACGTCCGCGGGCCGCCATCGCGCCCATGGCCGAGGACGCCGGCCGGGCGGACCGAGGAGGCCACACGTGCAGGAGAGCCGCACCGGACGGCAGCTGACCCTGCGCCACGGTGCGCACAGTGCGGTCGTCGTCGAGCTGGGCGCGGCGCTGCGGACGTACTCGGTCGGCGAACGCACCGTGGTCGACGGATTCGCCGCACACGACCGGATCACCGGCGGGCGCGGCCAGATCCTGGTGCCGTGGCCCAACCGGATCCGGGACGGCCGCTACCGGTGGGACGGGCAGGACCTCCAGGTGCCGCTCACCGAGCCGGCAAGCGGCAACGCCATCCACGGACTGCTCCGGTGGACGTCGTGGCAGGTCGTGGAGGCGAGCGACAGCCGGGCCGTCCTGGAGGTTCCGCTGTGGCCGCAGCCGGGCTACCCGTTCCGCCTCCACCTCCGCGCCGAGTACGCCCTGGGCGAGGGCGGGCTCGCCGTCGCCGTCACCGCGCGCAACCTCGACGCGAGCGCCGCCCCCTACGGCTTCGGCCAGCATCCCTACGTCACGGCGGGCACCGCGGTCGTCGACCAGTCGGTGCTGACCGTCCCCGCCCGGACGTGGCTGCGCACCGACGAGCGCGGCCTGCCGGTGGCCGCCGAGCCGGTCGCGGGGACGCCGTACGACCTGCGGACACCGCAGCCTGTCGGAGCGCGCCGGCTGGACACCCCCTTCGGCGACCTCGACCGGGACGAGGACGGGCGGGCCGTGGTGCGCCTGGCCCATCCGTCGGGTGCGTTCGGCACGGACGTGTGGCTCGGCGAGGGAGCCGACTACGTGCAGCTCTACACCGGCGACACCCTCCCACCGGGGGAGCGCCGGCGCGCGGTCGCCGTCGAACCGATGACCTGCCCACCGGACGCCTTCCGCAGCGGCACCGCTCTCGTCCGCCTCGGTCCGGGCGAGCGGCACACCGTCCGGTGGGGGATCACGCCATGGGGGGAATGACGCCGCCCTCATGGCCCTCGCCCTGATCCCCGCCGTGCCCGCCACGCGGCGAAGGGACCCGCCGTGACGACGGATCAGATCCTCATGGGAGTGGGCCTGACCCTGATGCTCGCGGTCGGCTCGCAGGTCCTGGCGAGCCGCCTGCGCATCCCCGCCCTCATCGTCCTGCTGCCGGTCGGCTTCGCCGCCGGCGCGCTGATCGACGACGTCAACCCCGAGCGGCTGCTGGGGGCGGCGTTCTCCCCGCTGGTGTCGCTGGCCGTCGCGGTGATCCTCTACGACGCGGGCCTCGGGCTGGACCTGGCGAGGATGAGGGGCCACAGGCGCCGGGTCGTCTCCAGGCTGATCTGTATCGGAGTACCGGTCACATGGCTGCTCGGCGCGCTCCTCGCCGCGCCTTTGCTGGGCATGTCCCGGCGGGCGGCCGTCATGACCGGCGCGATCCTCGTGGTCTCGGGGCCGACGGTCGTCGGACCGCTGCTCGGCTTCGTGCGTCCGAAGGACCGGCTCCAGCACATCCTCGTCTGGGAAGGCTCCCTCATCGACCCGGTCGGAGGCATCCTGGGAGCACTGGTCTTCCACGCGGTCACGGCCAGTACGGGGCACTACTTCGACAGCGTGGCCGCGGGTTTCCTGACCGGTGTGGGGATCGGAGCGGCCGGCGGAGTGGCCGGGGCGGCTGTGCTGTGGGGGCTGTTCCGGGCGCTGCCGCTCGGTGAGGTGCTCGGCACCACGGTGCAGCTCGCAGCGGTGATCGGTGGGGCGGCCCTTTGCGACGTCCTGCGCGAGGACACGGGACTCATCGCCGCCGTGATGATGGGCCTGGCCGTCGCCAACCTCCCCGGCATCGACGTCCCGGCGCGCCGGCCGTTCTTCGAAACCCTGGTCACCGTGATCCTGGGCCTGCTCTTCATCTCCATCTCGGCCACCGTCACCCCGCAGTCGCTGCGCCATGTGGGGCTGCCCGCGCTCGGGCTCGCCGCCTTTCTGGTGCTGGCCGTCAGACCGGTGGTCGCGGCGGTGTCCACCCCCGGCACGGACCTGACGCGCGGTGAGAGAGGCTTCATCGGCTGGATGGCGCCGCGTGGCATCGTCGCGGCCGCCACCGCGTCGACGTTCTCGGCCGGTCTCGCGGCCCAGGGGATCGGCGGCGCAGCGAAAATCCTCCCCGCCACGTTCGTGGTCATCGTCGCGACCGTGACGCTCTACGGCCTGACCGCCTCGCCCGTGGCCCGGCTCCTGGGCGCCGTGCGCCCCTCCCGCTCGCGTCCGCTGCTGGTCGGCGGCGACCCGTGGGTGGTCGACCTCGGTGTGGCCCTGCGGTCGGCGGGGCTGGAGGTCGTGATGTGGGCAGGGCGGGAGCAGCAGCGCGAACGCATCAGGCAGGCAGGGATCGAGCTCGCGCCGGGCGAACTACTGGCCGCCGTCACGGGCCAGGGCGCTGAGCTGGAGGGCATCACGGCGGTGTTCTTCCTCACCGCCGAGGACGACTTCAACGCACTGGCGGCGACGCTTCTGCGCGGCAGCGTGGAGGGGGTGGTCCACCGCCTCGCCGCACCGCCCGAGAGCCACGGCGTGGTGGCGCCGTTCGTCGGTGGCGAGGTCCTGTTCGGCGCGGATCTGACGTGGCCGGCCTTTTCCCGCAGGTACAAGGACGGGGCGGCCGTCCTGGCGCAGCCCGCCGGCACTGCTCTGCCGCCCGGTTGCGACCTGCTGTTCCTGGTACGCCCGGACGGGCGCCTCGATCCGGTCACGGACGCGGGCACACCGCCGCCCGGGCCGGGGGACACGGTGGTTCTGCTGGCCCCCGGCAAGCGGGGCACCGCGCGAACACCGGAGCGGGCCGGCCGCTGAGGGGCTCGTGCGCCCCGCTTGGGCGGCTTCGGAATGCCCGCGTGAGGACGGTGTGCCAGGGTGGGAAAACGCCGCCCGGAGCGGGTGACGCGGCGGTCGGGGTTCGCCGAGGACAGCCGGTGGAATCACCTCTCGGGTCCGCGTCGCGAGGAGGCAAGGCGCATGCCGGACGCCACGTCAGGACCCACGGACGCGCCGCCCCCGGATCCGCTCACGGTCCTCCGGAGCCGCAATTACGTGCTGCTCCTGGTGATGGCCGCGGTGGTCGGCGTACCGGTGACCGCGGCGGCGTTCGGCTTCCTCGCACTGGTCGCCGCACTCCAGCCGATGCTCTCCACCGATCTGCCCCAGGCGCTGGGATTCCACGGCACGCCGCCTTGGTGGCCGCTGCCCCTGCTCGGCACCGGGGGACTGCTCGTGGGGCTTACGGTGCACTACCTGCCGGGCAAGGGCGGTCACGAGCCGGCGGAGGGGTTCACGCCCCAAGGCGCGCCCACACCGATCGAGCTCCCCGGCATCTTCCTCGCCGCCCTGGCGACTCTGGCCTGCGGTGCGGTGCTCGGACCGGAAGCGCCTCTCATCGCTCTCGGCGGCGGACTGGCCGCGGGCGCCGCGCGCCTCGCCAAACGTGATGCCCCGGAGCAGGCGATCGCAATGATGGGAGCGGCGGGCAGCTTCGCGGCGATCAGCTCTCTGCTGGGGTCGCCCCTGCTCGGAGCGTTCTTCCTGATGGAGGCATCGGGACTCGGTGGACCGATGATGGCCCTGGTGCTGGTGCCCGGCCTGCTCGCCGCGGGCATCGGTGCGCTCCTCTTCATCGGCCTGGGATCCTGGACCGGGCTGGGCACCTACTCGCTGGCGCTCCCCGACCTGCCCGAAGCCGTGACGCCGACGGTCGCGGAATTCGGCTGGGCGCTCGTCATCGGACTGTCGGCCGCCGTCGTGGCTGTGGGAATCCGGTGGCTCGCCGTTCACCTGAAGACGCACGTCGAACGCCGGCGTGTGCCGGCCACGGTGGTCATGGGCCTGGTCGTGGGGGGACTGGCGATCGCCTATGCGGAGAGCACGGGCAAGCCGCAGAGCGACGTGTTGTATTCGGGCCAGACGGCGCTGGGTCCGTTCCTCGCCCACAGCACCGCGTATTCGGTCGGAGCACTGCTGCTCCTGGTGGTGTGCAAGGGCCTGGCCTACTGCGCCTCGCTCAGCAGTTTCCGGGGAGGCCCCGTCTTTCCCTCGATGTTCGTGGGCGCGGCGGGCGGCATCCTGCTCTCCCACCTCCCGGAGCTGTCCCTCGTGGCGGGGTTCGCCACGGGCATCGGAGCGATGAGCGCCGCGATGCTCGGACTTCCACTGGTCTCGGTCCTGCTGGCCACCCTGCTGCTCGGGTCGCAGGGGCTCACCGTCATGCCGTTGGTGATCGTCTCGGTCGTGGTCGCGCATGTCGTGTCCACCAGGCTCACCTCTCAATTCTCCCTGAAGCCGGAAGGCGACCGCGGCGTGCAATCCGCTCGATCTCCGGGCACAGCCGACAGTCACCGCATCCAGCGATGAACCCCTCTTGAGTGCCCCAACCAATCCGGTGAACCAACCTCGACCGCTGTTCCTGGAATTGGCTGGTTATGATCGGCACCCACTCCGCAAACGGCCTGCTGTGTTTTACGAGGACTGATGACTCCCACAGGATCCGAAGGCCCGGGCGAGCCGGTACGAAGAAGCCGACGACGGACCGTGCGCCTGCGTACCTTGCTCGTCTGGCTCGCGGTGGTGCCCACCGTGGCGATGGGCGTCCAGGTTCTCATCAGCTCCGATCGGTCGGTGCAGGAGTCCCGGCACCTGCGCAAGGACGTGGTGGCCGGCCGGCAGACCGGCGTACCCCTGTACCGGCTCATGACCACACTGCAGGCCGAGCGCGCGATCACCGCCGCGTGGTGGTCGGGCATGCCCGTGTCCGGGACCGATCTGCGCGGCCGCCGGGCCGACACCGACCGGGCCGTGGCCGTGTTCCTGAAGTCGTCGGACCCCGATCAGCTCCACTCCGACCGGGCGAAGGACCGCCTCCACGACGTCGCGCGGCGACTGGCCGACCTGGGTGCCCAGCGCGAACGCACCGACGCACGCCACGGCAGCCCGGACGACACCGTCGGCTACTACACCGACGTGATCAGCGGAACGATCCGTTGCTACGGAGACTTCGGCCACATCGACGACGGCGGGCTCACGCGGGAGACGACCTCGCTCGTGGCCCTGTTCTCGGCAGCGGAGGTGGTGGCTCGCGAGGATTCCCTCCTCGCACTGGCGGGCCCCTCCGGAAAGCTGACGTCCGCCAGGTTCGGTGAATTCGTCGAAGCCGTCGGCGCGAGCGGCTACTTGTACGACACGGTCGCCCTCGACCTGCCCCTCGACGACCAGAACGCCCTCCAGCAGATCCTCACCTCGAACGCCTGGCAGACCAAGTCCCGCATCGAGAAGGCGGTCGTCTCCGAGCACCGGGACGTCTCTTCCGGCGTCGTGCTGCCACCGGCCGTCGGCGACTGGCGGGCGGCCTACGGCACCCTTTCCGCCCAGTTGAACACCCTCGACGAGAGCGAGCTGCACGAGCTGCTCGCCCACGCCGACGACCGGGCGGCGCAGCTGGACGATCAGGTCGTCCTGCTGGTGGCCGCCAGCGGTGCCGCCCTCCTCGTGGTCGTCGCCGTCGTGGTCTTCACCACGCGTTCGGTCCTGCGCCGCCTGCGCTCTCTCCACGACCGCACGGTGACGGTCGCCGAGGAGACCCTGCCGGACGTCGTGGACCGCCTCCAGCGCGGAGAGGCCGTCGGCACCGATGCACTGCCGCGGCCGGAGGGCGAGCAGGACGAGGTCGGGCGGATCAGCGACGCCTTCGCCCACGTCGTCGCCGTATCCGTCGAGGGACATCGGAAGCTCGCCGACGAGCGACAGGGCTTCAGTGTGTTCGCCTCCGGGATCGCCGCACGGACCGGGAACCTCGTCAGCCGGCAGCTGGCCCTCACCGAGCACATCCAGGACACCTTCGGCCAGGACGAGGCACTCCTCGCCGAGCTCATGAGGTCCGATCAGCTCACGGTGGGCATGCGGAGGCAGATCGAGAACCTGCTCATCCTGGCGGGTGGCGAGATCCCCGACCCCCACATGGACCCCATGCGCATCGCCGACCTGCTGCGGGAAGCGGCCGCCGAGGTCGAGGACTTCCGGCGCATCGACCGGCACGCCATGGACGAGACCAGTGTGGAGCCCGGCGTGATCAGCCAGCTCAGCCACCTCCTGGCAGAGCTGCTGGACAACGCCACGCGCTTCTCCCCGCCGACGGCGAGGGTCGCCATCCGGTCCGAACTGGTCGGCGACGGTCTCTGCATCGAGATCGAGGACCGTGGCCCGCGGGTGACCGCCGAGAGGTACGAGGAGATGAACGGCCGCCTGCACTCGGCCCCGCCGTACTCCGTGCTGGCCAGCAACGCCCACCGGCTCGGCCTCTTCGTGGTCGGCCACCTCGCCGACCAGCTCGGGGCGACGGTCACGCTGCGCCGGTCGGCGTTCGGTGGAACGTCCGCCGTAGTGATCGTCCCGGGTGAGCACCTCGTGCCGACCCAGGAGGGCACCGCGGCGCCCGGTCCGGCGAAGGAGTCCGCGCCCGCACCGCAGCCCGCCGGGGAGCCACGGCCGAAGCTCGTCCAGCAGAAACGGTCCGGCGGTGCGGCGGACGACCCCGCTCCCAGCGCCTCGGAACTGCCGCGCCGCCCGCGGAAGGAGCAGGCGCGGCAGGCCGGGACCCCGGAGCCGGAGGCGTCGGCCCGGTCCGGTTCCGGGGACGTCCCCGGCCGGCCGGCTCTCCCCGAGCGCGTCCCGCAGACCCACATGACCCAGCGGCTCCGCGAGCCGCGTGCGGCCGAACCGGTGGGCCGGGACGCCGCCACGCCCGAAGAGGTGGCCGACGCCTGGGCGGACTACGAAGACAGCACCAGGCAAGTGGAACTCGAGCTCCGACAGGACCAGCCATGACGACGACACAGAACGATGCGATCTACAGCATCCTGGACAACAACCTGAGCAGGATCGCGGGGATCCAGGGGGCCGTACTCCTGTCCAACGACGGGATCAAGCTCAGCGCCTACATGCTGGAGCGGGACCAGGCCGAACGGGTCGCCGCGGCGGCCTCCGGCATCGCGTCCACCATGAAGGCGATCTCGCGGGAGATCGACGGTGGCGGAGTGGTCCGCCAACTCGTCGAGATGGACGAGCGGTACCTGTGCATCGTCGGGTGCGGATCGGGCAGCACGCTGATCGTGGTGGCCTCCCGCAAGGCACGGCTCGGGGAACTGGGCGGCGAGACGGTCCGCGCCGCGCAGGCGCTCGGCGAGTGGCTGGACACCCCCGAACGCTCACAGGCGCCCACGTCGTCATGACGGCCGATCCCCAGCCCGGACGGCGCCGCCGGACGCGGTTGTACGCCCTCACCGACGGGCGCACGGCCGCATCCCGCCGTGGCCTGACGATGGACACCGTGATCACGGCGACCGCCGACGCCGACCACGGTCACGGCAGTCTGCCCACGGAGTGGCGGGAGATCCTCACCATGTGCGCGCCGCCGGGCGGACGGGCGGTCGCCGAGATCGCCGCCCGGATGCGGATGCGTCTGACTCCCATGGTGCTCCTGCTCGGCGAGCTGCTGGAGCGCGGCCTGATCCGTCACCGGCCGCCGCTGGACGCCTCCGAGACCTCCAATGTCCACCTGCTCATGAAAATCAGAGACAACCTTGCCCGACTATGACACCGCCGCACCGGAAGCGTCTCCCGTCAAGATCCTCATCGCCGGGGGCTTCGGAGTCGGCAAGACGACCCTGGTCGAAGCGGTCTCCGAGATCGATCCGCTGCGCACCGAGGAGCGGCTGACGTCCGCCGGCGTCGGGGTCGACGACCTCGACGGCATCGAGGGCAAGACGGCGACCACGGTCGCGATGGACTTCGGCCGCATCACCCTCACCGACGCCAACGTGGTCCTGTACCTCTTCGGCACACCGGGTCAGGAACGCTTCTGGTTCATGTGGGACGACCTGCTGTCCGGGGCGCTCGGGGCGATCGTCCTGGTCGACACCCGGAGACTGGACCGCAGCTTCCCCGCCATCGACTTCTTCGAGAGCCGCGGACTGCCGTTCGTCGTCGGCGCGAACTGCTTCAACGGCGAGCAGCCGTACACCACCGAGGAGATCAAGGCGGCCCTGCACCTGAGGGACCCGGACACCCCCGTCCTCCTGCTCGACGCCCGCTCCCGGGAGGACGTCCGCGGCTGCTTGCTCTCGCTGCTGGACCGGCTCATCACCCAGGCGCGCGTCACCGCGCCCGCCTGACCACCTCGCCGGACCGGGGGAGACGCACCCTCTTGAAGGGGCGGCGCTTCGCGGTCACTGTGGGGGCATGTCCGCCCTCGTCCTGCAGCGCTCCGTGCACGGTGACGGCCCGTACGAGGCCGTCGCCGTGCACGGGTGGTCCGCCACCCGGGCCGGGAGCCGGGTGACGTGCCGGTGGTAGAGGGTGCCGCGGGTGCGGGTGCGGGTGCGGGTGTGCCCGATGTGTTCGATCCCCGGGTCTATGCCGACGGGCTGCCGCACGCCGCCTACCGGTTGCTGCGCGACCGGCACCCGGTGGCCTGGCAGGACGAGCACGAGGTGCTCGGCTGGCCCGCCGGTCCCGGTTTCTGGGCGGTCACCCGGCACCGTGACGTCCTGCGCGTCCTGAAGGACGCGCCTACCTTCTCCTCCTGCCTGGGCGCGACGCAGATCCGGGATCCCGCCCCCGCGGACCTGCCGTTCGTCCGGCGCATGATGCTCAATCAGGACCCGCCGGACCACGGCCGGCTGCGGCGGCTGGTCAGCCACGCCTTCACGCCCCGTCGCGTCGAGCGCTTCACGGCCGCCGTGCGCCGACGGGCCCGCGACCTGCTGACGGCGGCCGCCGACGCGGCGCGGTCCGGGGACGGAACGTGTGACGTCGTCGCCGCGGTCACCGACGAGTTCGCCCTGCTCAACCTCGCCGACCTGCTCGGGGTGCCCGCAGCCGACCGGGGAATGCTGCTGGGCTGGACCCGGCGCGTCATCGGCTACCAGGACCCGGAGGAGGCCGGCCCGCCCGAGCCGGGGCCGGACGGCAGGCCCGCCGATCCACGTTCCCCCGCCATGCTGGGCGACATGTTCGGCTTCGCCCGGGACCTGGCCTCCTTCAAGCGGCGGCATCCCGGTGACGACGTGATGACCGTGCTCGCGTCGGACGGTGATCTGGAGACGGCCGAGCTGGAGATGTCCTTCTTCCTGCTGACCATCGCGGGCAACGACACCGTCCGCAGCGCCGCGCCCGGCGGCCTGCTGGCCCTGGCCCGGCACCCGGACGCCTACGAGCTGCTGCGCAGGGGGGACGTGGGTGCGGCGGCCTGTGCGGAGGAGTTGCTGCGCTGGCACCCGCCGGTGCTCAGCTTCCGCCGGACCGCGGCCCACGACACCTGCCTGGCCGGCCGGCGCATACGCGCGGGCGAGAAGGTGGTCGTCTTCCACGGCTCGGCCAATTACGACGAGCGGGCCTTTGCCGCGCCGCACCGCCTGGACCTCTCCCGGACGCCCAACCCCCACGTCTCCTTCGGGAACGGCCCCCACGTCTGCCTGGGTGCGCACTTCGCTCGTCTGCAGCTGCGGGTGTTCTACGAGGAGGTACGGAACCTCCTGCCGTCCTTGTGCCTGGCCGGGCAGCCGCAGCGGCTCGTCTCGAACTTCATCAACGGCGTGAAGTCGCTACCGCTGTCCCTCGCGGCACCGGCTCCTCCTCCGCCTCCGCCTCCTCCTCCGGCACTTCCGTCCTGACGGGCCGCGAGGCCGTGGCCCCGCGTAACGCGGCTACGTGCACCTTGATCGCGAGACGGACCGTATCGTATTATCGTTCCGATCTCAGGTACTCGCGGGAGGAGCACCCCATGCACCACTTCATCGATGTCGCACCCGGCGTACGGCTCTGGGCGGAGGAACGCGGCGCCGCCGCCGCCCCGCCGCTTCTGCTGATCATGGGCGCGCAGGCGTCCGGCATGGGGTGGCCCGACGAGCTGGTGGACGCGCTCGCCGTGCACCATCGCGTGATCCGCTACGACCACCGTGACACCGGCCGCTCGCCCTGGGCCTTCGACGAGCGGCCGTACGCCGTCACGGAGCTCGCCCGTGACGCGGTCGCCGTGCTGGACGGGCTCGGCATCGACCGCGCCCACATCGTCGGGCTGTCGCTGGGCGGCATGCTCGCGCAGCTCCTGATCGCCGATCACCCGGAACGGCTGCTCAGCGCGACGCTCATGGGTACGTGCGCGCTGAGCACCGCTCCCTGCACGAGCCCGGACGGGACCCGGCTCGCCCCCGAGGAACTGCCCGGCATCGCCCCCGAGGTGCTGGAGATGTGGTCCCGGCCGGTCGAGGACCACGGGCCGGAGGCCGAGCTGGATCGCCGCGTCGAGCACTGGCGGGTCCTGTCCGGCGGGCAGCTGCCTTTCGACGCGGACTACTTCCGCTCGCTGGAGCGCAGGATCATCGAGCACACCGGGCACCATCGGACGAACACCGCGCACGGCAGCGCCGACAGCTCGGGCATGCTGCGCACGGACGAACTCGCCGCCACCGACGTGCCCACCCTCGTCGTCTCCGCCCCCGCCGAACCGGTCTTCCCGCCGCCGCACCCCCAGCACCTCGCCCAGGCCGTCCGCGGGGCGCGCGTCGTCGAGATCCCGGGCATGGGCCACGCACTGCCGCGCGACGTGCTCGGCCCGCTCACCACGGCCATCCTCGGCCACACGGGCGCGAAGGGCAGATGAGCCAGGGGCGGCAGCCCTGGAGGACGCCGCCCCACAATGCGGAGCGACAGCTTCAGTATGGTCGGGGCATGGCCTTCGGAAGAGACAGGAACAGCGAGCCGCCGGTTGCCGTCGTCGACTGGCGGGGCGTCCACACGTTCTCGATAGACATCGTGGAGCGGGAGACCGGTCCGCAGCGTAAGCGTCCTGTGCTCGGCCCCAATGCCGTGCGCGTGCCCAGGCGCGAGGGCCAGGACCGGGTCAAGGCGCCCTGTGCCTTCTTCCGCTCGGGCGTCGTGGGTGTCCGTGACGTCGGCCGCGTGCTGTACGAGGACCGGGAGGCGCGGCAAGTCCTGTGCGCGATCGAGGAATGCGACGCGGAGGGTGACGAGCGCCGCTACAGCGTGCGGGACGGCCGGGGCCAGGAGGTCGGGGTGATCCGTCGGGTACCTCCGGCGAGGAAACTGTTGCGGCACACCTGGCGCATTCAGCAGGCGGGTCACGCGGAGATCGTGGGACGCAACAAGTGGGCCGCCATCGCGCCCAAGGAGGTTGCGGCTCGCGCCGCGGGGAAGTTCCTCGGCGGGTTGGTGGAGTCCGCGATGTCCCTCGGACACGACGACGGCCAGGTCAAGGAACGGACCCTGCTGTGGCTGGCGGGCGAGGAGCAGGTCATGCAGTCCGTGGGCCAGGAATTCCAGATCAAGGCTCGCTGGCTGGACCGCAGGCTGGCGTTCGCCGTCGCGACGTTCGCCGACCGTTGACGGCTCATCGCTTTTCGCAAGGAAAGGAACGAGTCCTGTGGATCCGTGCAAGCAGAGAGGCACTCTGTCCCTCGCCCTCGCGGTAGCCGGGCTCCTCGCCGTCGTGCCGTGGGTGGCCGCCTGCGACACGAAGGGCGTGCCGTCCGGGCACACCGCATCGAGTGGTGGTGCCGACCGTGCGCACGCCGACGTGTTGTTCATCGGTGCCCACCCCGACGACGAGTTCCAGTCCCTGGCCACGTTGGGGCGTTGGAGGGAGAGGGACCGGCTCGGCAGTGCGGTCGTCACCGTCACCCGGGGCGAAGGCGGCAGCAACGCCGTCGGCCCCGAGGAGGGTGCCGCCCTCGGGATGATCCGCGAGACGGAAGAGCGCAAAGCCGTCGGGATTCTCGGGATCCGCGACGTCTACTACCTCGACAAGCCCGACTTCTGGTACACGCTGAACGCGCCTCTGACCGGCACCGTCTGGAACCGGCAGCCGCAGCGGCCGACCGACACACTGGAACGGCTGGTCCGGGTGATCCGGGCCACCACCCCGAAGACCGTCGTCACCATGGACCCACGGCCCTTCAACCAGCACGGCGCGCACCAGCAGGCCGGGCGCTTGGCCATCGAGGCGTTCACCATGGCCGGCGACCCGAGGGCGTTTCCCGGGCAGATCGCCGAGGAGAAGTACCGGCCCTGGAAGCCCGCCCGGCTCCTGACGCAGAGCTGGGGCTTCAAGGGCCCCCTGGGGTCGCAGTGCGACGGCAAGCGGATCGACGACAAGAACACCGGGCTGCCCGTCCTCGGCGTCTGGCCGGGCGAGCGGTCCTCCGGGGGGAAGACCTGGGCCCAGCTGGAACGGGACGCGGCCCGTACGTACAGGACGCAGGGCTTCCTCTCGCTGCCGGAGGACGTCGGGACGCCGCTGCAGGAGATGCCGTGTGAATGGTTCACGGTCGTGGCCGAGAACGGAATGCCCCTGCAGGCCAAGGAACGCGCCCAGTCCGGCCTGCGCCCCCAGTACGCGGAATTCCGGGACTGGGCCCGGCGGATGAAGATGCCGTGGCTGGCCAACGACGCCCAGCCCGCCGACCCGGACCGTCCCTCCACCACCGCCCCCGAGGTCGCGAAGGCGCCGGTCGTCAACGGCACGGCGGACCCCGGCGAATATCCCGGCGCGGCAGTGGAGCTCACGCGCTGGGAGGGTGCGCGCTGTTCCTCGGCGATGGACTGCGCGGCCGATGCCTGCTTCGCCCGCCACGGCGACGACCTGTACGTCCTGGTGCACGTCACCGACGACAAGAAGGGCGCCGCGCTCGACGGCACGAACGACTGCAAACGGCACTGGCGCACCGACTCCGTCGAGATCGACCTCGACCCGCAGGGCCGCTCCGACGACACCTCCACCACCTTCAAGGCCGCCGTCCTGCCCTTCACCGCGAACGGGGGAGGAGCCTGCACGGAGCGCGACGGCGACAACCGGCAGGGTCCGGCGTCCTCGACCGCACCGGGGATGGTCGCCGTGTCCACGGTCACCGAGCCGTACCGGGGCTACACGGTGGAAGCGAAGCTCCCGCTCGCCGGCCTGCCCGCGCCCGTCGACCCCGACCGCCTCCGCGCGAACGTCCTCCTCTTCGACTCCGACACCCAGGACAGGACGGGCCACTCCCGGCTCGCATGGTCCCCGTCCGGCAGCGCCCAGGCCGATCCGTACGTCTGGGGCGGCCTGGGCCTTCCCGGCTACGTTCCCCCGCCCGGACGTCCGACGCACCCTGCTGCCATTCCGATGGAGGCGGCCCAGAGCGAGCATTCGGAGGCTTCCCGCAGGCAGTCCGAACGCACAGGGGTCCCCCTCGGCTGCGGCCCGCGACGGATGCAGTGACGTAGCCGAGGTGCCTACCTGTCGTGTGAGCTCCCGACAGCGGTGGTGTTCACCCGTCAGGGGGAACGCCGCCGGGGCTCGCCGGTCGGAGGGCCAGGGGGTGGCACTCTCTCGGAGCATGACCGACATCATCAAGAACGCCCAGCTCGTGCCCGTCCAGGAGTTCCAGCGCATGGACGCGGACGGCGACGGATCCGTCGACCTGACCGATTTCCTCCGGGCACCGCTCCGGCTCCTGGCCGAGCTCGGCATCCCGGAGGAGTCGGACAAGGGGCGGGCTCTCCTCGACGCCAACAAGACCCAGTGGACGTTCCTGCTGTCCCTCGGCGATGCCGACGGCGACGGGATCCTTTCGAGCGACGAGTACGTGGCCGCCCGGACGTCCCCCGGCTTCCGTTCGGCGGACCGCCCCGGCAAGGGCGAGGTGTGCCGGACCCTGTTCGATCTTCTCGACCGCGACGACGACGGCTCCGTCGACCGGGACGAGTTCCTCCTGGCCGGCGACTTCCTGGGCATGTCGGCCACCGATGCCGCCGCGTACTTCGACGAACTCGACGCCGACAGCAGCGGACGCATCAGCCCGAAGGAGTTCCTGAAGGCGGTGAAGCGCTTCTACACCAGCTGAGCCCCGGGCCGGAGTCAGCCAGGCCGAGCCGACTCGCCCGCGACGCCGGCCACGCACCGACCGTCGGGCCACCGGGCGGGTCGGTCACCCCCACCGGGGGCGCCGCCCGTCGCCGGGCGAGGGCCGGCTCCGTGGCCCCGGCCCGTCAGGTCTCGTCCTCCAGCACGGCGTCGCAGGCGCTGCAGACCCGGTCGGCGTGTTCCGGGGGGTACCACGAGGAACCGGGGTGCTCCGACGGCTTCCACGGGGCCGCCTCCATGGCGAAGGTGTCCTTGCCGCAGAACGTCCGGGGACCCAGCGCCGAGGAGCCCGGGGCAGTGGGCGCCGCATGCACGTGGCGGACGACCGGGGCCCCTTCGCCCCTGCCGACCGCGGTCGGCGCCCTGTCGAGCTCGTACACCACGATGATCTCCGTCATGATCCGACAGTAGACCGCCGTGTGGGCGCACGCCGTGTGGGCGCCCTGCCTCCGTGTCACCGGCCCGTGGCGGCAGAGTCACCCCGGCGTCCTCCTCTTCATGGACGCCAGCAGCACACACCGGGCATGGAGGAGACCATGCTTCCGCCGGACCGTACGATCCTCCGGGCCCGTTCCCGGGCCGGGTGGACGTTCGACCGGGTGAGTGCGGCCGGAAGCGCGCTGCCCGTGGGTGCGGGGGAGGCTGCCACGCTTCCGGTATCGGAGGGCCCGCTCACAGGGGCCCTGCTCTCAGCCCTACGAGGTCTCGCACAGCGCCGCTTCGGCAACCTTGTACATCTTCATGATGGAGGCGGTCTGATTGAGGGAAGCGGCCGAGTTGCTCATCACCGACGCGTGGCGGCCGTCGGCGGTCACCATGGTCAGCGACATGTAGCCGTTGACGCTGCCGGTGTGTCCCATGGCCACTCCGCCACAGGGCAGGGGGCCGGCCGCCAGGCCGAGGCCGTATCCGGTGCCCGGGCCCTGGCCCTGGTCCCAGAACGTCTTCATCTCGGCCAGGCTCGCCTGCGACACGACCTTTCCGCCGACGAGCGCCTGGTAGAAGGCGGTGAGGTCCTGCTCGGTCGAGACCATCGCCCCCGCGCTGCCGAATTGGGACGGTTCGAAGTCCGACGTGACGTCGGTCCAGAAGACGGCCGGGCCGATGCGGAGCACCCTGTAGCCACGGACGTACGGGTCGGGGAGGGTGCGGATTCCCGGCACGGGGTAGAAGGTGTGGTTCAGGCCGAGCGGCCCGATGATGCGGGTCGTGATCGCCTCGCCGACCTGGGCCTTGGTGACCTTCTCGATGAGCATGCCGAGGATCTGGTAGTTCACGTTGGAGTAGACGAGCTTGCTTCCCGGCGAGGCGACCGGGGGGCGTTCCAGCCCTTGGCGCACCAGCTCGGCATGGGTGTACGTCGGCTGCGGGCGCAGGCTGGGGCTGTCCGGGATGCCGCTGGTGTGTTGCAGGAGGTGGCGCACGGTGATGGTGTTGCCGTCGTAGCCGTTGCCGTCGACCACGCCGGGCAGGTACTGCTCGATCGGGGCGGTGAGGGAGACCTTCCCCTCGTCGACCAGCTGCAGGACCACGGCCGCGGTGAAGGTCTTGGTCTGGCTGCCGGCGCGGAAGTGGTCGGTGGGCTGGACGGGCCGGTTGGCGCCGACGAGGCCGGTACCGGAGCTGAGGTTCCACGAACCGGTGCTGTTCCCGGCGTAGACCCCGGCGCCCGGGCCGGTCACCGCCTGGAAGGCGTTCAGCGCGGCCTGTGTGGTCGCGTGGCCGTCGGCGGCGGGCTGAGGCTGCGCGGGCCGGGCCTGCGCCGGGGACGGCAGCACCAGCACCGCCGCGAACACCGCGCCGACCACGGCCGCCAGTCTCCGTCTGCGTAAGTTCCTTGCCACTGGGACTCCTTGATGGATACGGGATTCTCGTTCTCTTGACGCGACTGGGCGAGCCGCGCCCGGGCGAACCGCACTGGGCGAGTATGGGGCGGCCGGGCCCCTGTTGTGGAGATCGTTTCTGGACGGGCGGTGATTGCTATAGGCACAGAGGTGGCGCGGGCGGGGTCGGTGCGGAGTCTGCGGTGGAACCACCGGTCGCCGCGAGCGGGACGAGGCGGGCTGAGCCGGTCCCGTCGGCGGCGGCCACACGCACGGATGCATCTGTTCGGTGGTACGTAACCAAGAACCGGCGATCACGTTAGTCCGCCCGGCAGGGAGCATTTGGATCTTGAGTCTCGACGCACCTCGGCCTCGGCACGCCGCCCGCGCCGGGCGGGCTGTGGTGGCCGACGCCGGCCATGCTCCTCGGAATGACGGACGGCGAACACCAGGCCCCCCGATGACAGAGCCCGGACCACCGACAGGGAGCAGGCATGCCCGTACCGCTGCAGCGCGATCCGCACCGCACCCGCGAGGCGATCACGCAATGGCTGGCCGACCGGTTCCCCGCCGAGGGCACCCCCACGATCGGGGCCCTGAGCACTCCCGACGAGACGGGCTTCAGCGGCGAGACGCTCCTGTGCGACGTGAAGTGGAACCACCAGGGCCGGAGCCTGGTCCGGCCCCTGGCCGTCAAAGTGGCTCCGGCCCGCCACCACCTGTTGCCGGACTCCTCGTGGCACCGTCAGGTCAGGCTCCAGGAACTCCTGGCCACAACCGACGTGCCCGTGGCCAGGATCCACGGCAGTGAGTCCTCCGGCGAACTCCTCGGCGCCCCTTTCGTCGTCATGGAACGGATCGACGGGCGGGTGCCGGGAGACATCCCCTCGTACCACCGCTCCGGCTGGCTGACGGAACTCCGCGCGGCCGACCGCGCGCAGGTCTGGAACGGCGGTCTGCAACTGATGGCGAGGCTCCACCGCCTCGGCCCCGACACCCTGGACCTGTCCTTCCTGGACGACCCGGCCCACGGCCGGGCCTATGGTCCCGTCGGCATGCGCCGCCAGTTCGGCGCATGCATGGCGCATCTGGAGTTCTACGGCGTCCAGGACGACCCCGTCGTCCTGCGCGCCGCCGACTGGCTGCGGGACCACCGCCCGGAAGAGCCCGGACCGCCGCGGCTGTTGTGGGGTGACGCCCGCATCGGCAACATCATCTACTCGGGCCACACGCCGGTCGCCCTCCTGGACTGGGAGATGGCCACGCTCGGCGCGCCGGAGAGCGACCTGGCCTGGTACCTCTTCACCGACCGCTACCTGAGCGAGGGCCTCGGTCTGCCGCGGCTTCCCGGCCTGCCGGGCCGGCGGGAGACCGTGGCGACGTACGCCTCCCTCCTCGGTCGTCCACTGCGCGACTTCGCCTCCTACGAGGTGTTCGCCGCCTTCCGGTTCAGCCTGATCACGTCCCGGGTCACGCGCCTGATGACGGGCACGGGCATCCAGTGGCCGAGCGGACGGACTCCCTACCTGCGCAGCGCGGCCCTGCTCGCCAGGGTGCTGGACGAGGCCGGTGAAGCGTCCTGCCCCGGGTGAGCGGCCAGGGAGCCGGCCGGCACCGCAGCACGTCCGCCTCCGGCTGCTTCCCGCCCGAGGGCAGGCAGATGGCCCGGGTAAGGGAATCGGTCTACGATTTGCGTAGCTCTATCATCTTATGGCTGGAGTCAGCCCATGACGCACTCGTGCATACGGTTGCGCAGGGGGGCCGTGACCGCCGTTGCCGTGGGGATGGTTGTGGTGCCGGTTGCGAGTGGGGCCGCAGGCGTGGCGCCGATGCCCGTTCCCACTACCGCCACAGCTGCTGGACCGCCGGCGCCGCCCGGTTCCGCGCCGGCCGCCGACGGTGACTTCCGGGAGCTCACTCCCGCCGTGGCGCAGCAGCTCGACGAAGCCGTGCAGCGCGTCATGCGGGAGGCGGACGTCCCCGGGGTGACCGTCGGGCTGTGGACGCCCGACAAGGGGCGCTACGTGCGGTCGTTCGGGATCGCCGACAAGAGCAACGGCCGGAGGATGTCGTCGGACATGTACATCCGGATCGGCAGCGAGACCAAGACGTTCACCGTGACCGCGCTGCTGAAGCTGGTCGACCAGGGCAAGCTGAACCTGGACGATCCGATCGGCACGTACATCGACGGGGTGCCCAACGGGAACACGATCACCCTGCGCCAGCTGGCCGGGATGCGCAGCGGGCTCTTCAACTACTCCGAGGACGAGGACTTCTACAAGGCGCTCACGTCCGATCCGCGGCGTCCGTTCACGCCGCAGCAGTTGCTCGGCTACGCCTTCAAGCACCCCGTGCTGTTCCCGCCGGGCGAGAAGTTCTCCTACTGCAACACCAACCTCATCCTCCTCGGCCTGGTCGTCGAGAAGGTCGGTGGCCGGCCCCTCGGCGACTTCATCCGGGAGAACGTCCTCGCACCGGCCGGCCTGCATGCCACGCTCTTCCCGGCCGGCGCGGAGTTCCCGAACCCGCACGCGCAGGGATACACGAACCAGACCGCGAGCGGGAAGACCGAGGACGCCGCCGACTGGAATCCCTCCTGGGGCTGGGCGGCCGGGGCGATGATCTCCGATCTGGAGGATCTGCGCGTCTGGGCGCGCACGGTCGCCACGGGCATCTTCCCCAACGGCGAGACCATGATCAGCGCCGTCACGCAGAAGCAGCGGCTCACCACCGCCCCGACCACGATCCCGGGCGCCGGGTACGGCCTCGGCATCTTCGACGTCCAGGGCTGGATCGGGCACAACGGTTCGCTGCCCGGCTACGAGACCCTGACCGTCCATCTGCCCAAGGCCCAGGCGACCCTCGTCGTGTTGCTGAACACGGACATCGATCACGACGGTGCGGAACCCAGCACGCTCTTCGGCGAGGCGATCACGAAGATCGTCACACCGGGGAACGTCTACAACCTGCCCGCGCAGCCCGCGGCGAGGTGAGGACCCGCAGCGACGCCCCCGCCGGGGGCGTCGCGCCGGGGGACGGGCGCGAGGGTCGGGGCCGAGGTAACGGAACGGGCCCGAGGTTGCCGAATCGGCCACGTCGCTCGTGAGCCAAGGGCTATACCGGTGGCGTGACTGTGCCAAGGGATGTGGATGAAACGCGCGGTGAACTGCGCGACGTTCTCGACCGGTCCGAGGCGTGGCTGCGCGACGCGGCCGCCCTCCCCGAGGCTCCGGGAGAATGGCCGGAGGACGTGCGCGGGGAAGCCGCGACCGTGAAGCGGTTGAGGACGCGCGCGGCCTCGACCCTGATCAACGTGGCGCTCCTGGGGGCCTTTTCGTCCGGCAAGAGCTTCCTGCTGAGCGGCTTGCAGGGCGGTCTGGAGCTGGTCGAGGTGCAGACCGCCGACGGACGGACGGCGGACAAGTTCGTCGGGCTGCTGCCGTCCTCGCCGGTGCCGACCACGGCCTGTCCCGCGAGCGTGGTGCCGGTGGACGGCCAGTCCACGGTCGACGCGTCCGGGACCGGCTACCTGCGGGTGCGCTTCACCGACTCGGCCGACGGCCAGTGGGAGGACGTCGGGAACTCCCCGGCCCCGTCCGTGGTCGCGGCGTACGCGATGCAGGACGCGGACGTCACCGACCGGCTCAGGGCGCACCGGGGCCGCGAGGTCGCCGAGGTCGAGGTGCTCCTGGCCGACGCCAGGCTTCCGGCGAAGCTCTACGACCTGCCCGGCTACGGCTCCCCGAATCCCGTCCACGACATGATCGTCAGGGCCGCGATGGCCGATGCGGACTGCTTCATGTACGTCTCGCACGCCAGCCGGACGCTCTCGGAGAGGGACCTCGACCTCATCCGCTTCCTCTACGAGCACTATCTGCTCTCCGGCAAACGGGTCGTGTGGGTGGTCACCGCCATCGACTCGGCATCGAACCTCGATCTGCGCAACGTGGTCGAGTGGAAGGCGACCATAGCCCGCAACAACAGCTATCTGAGGGAGAACTTCACCCTCCCCGACGGCCAGCCGGACCTGGGGTTCATCGGCGAGGGCTTCCTCCCTGTCTCCCCGGCCCTGGAGGCGCGCGCGGCCAAGCTGGAGGCCGAGGAGGCCGAGGCGTCCGCACGGCGATACCGGGCGGAGAGCCGGATGGACACGCTGCGTCAGGCGATCGAGGACCTGATCAGCACGGGAACCGGTACCCGGCACATCGCCGCCGTGGCGGCCGAGGCACGTGTCCTGCTCGTTCCCCGGCTGCGGGTGATCGAGGACCGGCTGCGGGCCGAGCGGCTGGAGATCGACGGGCTGAGGGAGTTGCTGGGTGGTCAGCAGCAGCGGCTGGAGCTTTTGGACCGGGCGCTGCCGCAGTTGCGCGAGCAGCTGGAGCGGAAGCTCCAGACCCGTGTCGGACGGGCCGTGCGGCCGTTCGGCCGGCTGGCCGCCCATCTGCACTCCGTGCTGGACGCCCCCATCAGGCAGACCGACGTCAGCAAGCCGGCCAGGGCGAACCAGGTCCAGGTGTCGAAGACCCAGGCGCTCCGGACGTGGATGGAGGCCCCGACCGGTCCGGCAACGCTCTGGACCGAGCAGTTCGAGGCGTTCAAGCAGGACGTGGTGCAGGCCGTGGACAACGTCTTCGGCGACAAGGACCTCGCGGGACGGCTTCCCGACTCCGTCTTCGACGTGAACGATCTCTCCGTGCCCCAGCGGACGCACCGCGCGACCACCGCCCAGGACGTGGTCCAGCGTGCGGCGGCACTGGTCGGCATCGTGACCCCCGTGGCCGCGGGCGGGACCTGGCTGTACGGCCTGGCGGCGGCCGGCACCGTGTTCCCTCCCGCGGGGTTCGTCGCGGGCGCGGCCGCGCTGGTCTTCATGGGGATCCAGTACCGCAAGAAGAGGATCAGCTCGCTCGAAGCCCTCCAGGAGGAGTGGATCGGCGCCATCGACGCGGAAGTCGCCGTGGTGAAGGAGCAGTTCGCGTTGTCCGCCGGCGTCCAGGGCACCGACGTCATCGATCACCTGGGCGACAACCTGGCGCAGTACCGGGAGCAGCTGGAGCAGTCGCGTGACTTCGTGCGGCTGCGGATCGCCCATCCCGAGAACCAGGTCCGGCAGGGCCTGATCGAGCAGCTCGAACCCGTCCACGAGGAAGGCCGGGCGCTCGTGGAGGCCCTGCGGGCCCTGGAGAAGACCTGAGGAGGGGTGCGGAGAGGGCGGGTGGTGCATGTGGTTCGTGTGGTCGTCCTGGGCGAGTTCCGCGGGGACAGGCTGGTTCCGCCGCTCAGGGACGGTGGTGCGGATGTCACCGTGCTGGGGTTCGTGGATGCCGGTTCGTTCCTGGGACCCGGTGTGACGTGCGGTGAGCTGCCGGCGGCCATGGACGAGCAGGTGCTGCTGCACCTGCTCAGGGAGTACCGGGCCGACGTCGCCCTGCCGAACATGGGATGCCCCGGCCAGGAGCAGTTCCTGCCCGCCTACGCCCGCGCCGCGACCCGCATGCGTGCGGCGGGTGCGGGCTGTCGTATGCCCGTGCACTCGGAACGGTTCGCGCTGCTGGCGAGCGACAAGGTGGCCTTCCACCGTCTCGCGGGGGAGCGGGGCTGGCCCGTCCCGCGAGGCGTGGTCTGCGCCGAGGGGAAGGCACTGGCAGGCGCCGTGGACGGGCTCGGCTTCCCCGTCCTGGTCAAGGAAGCACGGAGCGAGTTC
Organism: Streptomyces cinnamoneus; assembly: GCF_014650495.1. GTDB lineage: Bacteria > Actinomycetota > Actinomycetes > Streptomycetales > Streptomycetaceae > Streptomyces > Streptomyces cinnamoneus. The sequence continues at coordinate 163,286 of NZ_BMVB01000012.1, forward strand.
GGCTCGGGGCGCCACTATGTGGAGGACGGGGCGGGTCTCGGCCGGGCGGGCGCCGAGGTGAGGTATCCGGTGCTGGTCCAGGAAGCCGTCGTGGGAGAGGAGTACGCGGTCGAGCTCCTGTCCGGTTCGTCCTCCACGGTGGCGTGGCCCGTGGCTTCCCTGGGCCGGCTCGGCAGCGACTGCGACCCGGGCCGGCGGGTGAGGGTCGCCCCCGTGGCACTGCCTGCCCGCGCGCGAGGGGAACTGGCCGCAACGGTCGCCGACATGACGGAGACCTGCGGGCCGTGGGGGCCCTGGCAGATCGACTTCGCCGTCACGGACGACGGCCGGCTGAAGGTGATCGAGGTGAACGGCCGGCTCAGCGGCGTGTCCAACATGAGCTGGGTGAGTACGGGCTGCGATCCGCACCAGGTGTACGCACAGGCCGCTCTCGGCCGGACCCCTCGCAGCCCGGGGGCCGGCCGGGTCGCGCTGGAGCTGCCGGTCCCCAACGGCGCGCCGCTGCCGTCCGAACCGTACGGGACGGAACTGCAGTGCTTCCCGGGCAGTCCGCTCAACCCGGCACCCCGCGTCCGTGGGTTCCACCGGCCGGTGCTCAAGGTCCCCGAACGCCTCGGAGACGCGGCGCACGCCTGGCTGCGGGCCCTGCCTCCCGGCACTCTGCTGAACAGCGCCGCCGACGAGGCGGCGTTCCAGCTGGACCGGGGCCTGCAGGCTCTCCGGCAGGGCGGCCGGGCGCCGTCGTGACCATCCCGCACCGTGCCGCGCGGGCTCACGCGAGGAGAGTGGTGATGAGCTTGCGCACCCTGCCTTCCTCGACTCGCCGGACCCCGTGGACCAGCTGGATGCCGTAGACGACGGTCGTTCCGGGCGGCGGGGTGCACGTCCAACGGGTGTGCGGGGTGTCGGCCAGTTTCACCGGGCCGGTGCGGGCAGTGATCTCGTGGACGAACCGCGTCCCGGGCGCGTAGTCGCTGCCCGTCGCACTGACGTCGCTCCACAGGGCGTCGGCGGAGCAGGTGCCGAGGTAGAACTCACCGCCACGTCGGGCAACTTGGAGATCGAAGCCGACCCGGGCGATCCGCTGCGGCCGGGCCTGCGGGTCGCCCACGCCGTGCACATGCGGACGGATTTCGTCACCGGGTTTCAGATCGTGGTACAGCCACGGTTCGATGCCCGTGGCGGAGGGGAAGGCCCGGCGGATGGCGGGCAGGGCGCGCTGCAGGCCGGCGTCCACGATGGCCTGCGCCGCCTCGGGCGGGGTGAGTCCCTCGCTGGGACGCGCGGGAACCCAGCCGGTGGCCGCGAGGTGCTCGTCCAGCACCTTGGTGAGCTCGGCGGTCTCGTCGGGCGTGAGGAACCCTTCGACAGTCTGCACGGCCAGGGTCTCGGTCATGTGGATCACCAGCGGACTCCTCCCACGACGTCCCGTCGGACCTCCGACATTCCAGTACGGGACCGCGGCGCAGCCAAGCCCGGGCCCGGCCATTCCCGGGACCGCACCGTGCGGGAGGACGCCTTGACGGGGAACGGCCCGCGCCGAAGGGTGGGGGCGTGACGTTCCCCGGCTCACCCATGGACACCGGCGTGCTCCTCGTGGGCGCCGGGCCGACCGGCCTGCTGCTGGCCTGCGAACTGGCACTGGCGGGCGTACGGACCCTGGTGGTCGACAAGCGCGCGACACCGCACAGGGAGTCGCGGGCGCTGAACCTCCACCCGCGCAGCATGGAGCTGATGGACATGCGGGGCCTGGCCGAACGGTTCCTGGCCGCGGGCCGTACCGTGCCCGGCTGGCAGTTCGCCGTCAGCCTCAAGCGGCGTCTCGACTTCACGGCGCTCGACACCCGGCACCCCTACGCACTGCTGCTGGCCCAGTCCCGGACCGAGGAGCTGCTGGCGGAGCGGGCGCTCGAACTGGGTGCGGACATCCGCCGCGGGTACGAGGCCGTCGGCCTCCGCCAGGACGCCGACGGCGTCGAGGTGGACGTATCCGGACCCGGCGGGCCGGTCACCGTGCGTGCGGCGTACGCGGTCGGCTGCGACGGCGGGCGCAGCCTGGTCCGGCAGGCGGCCGGAATCGGCTTCCCCGGGACGCGTGAGTCGATGACCGCCGTCGTGGGGGACTTCGCCGTCGCCGATCACGCGTGCAACGACCGGGCCCGGCGCCACGGCGTGCTCGTCTCGCGGCTGGAGGCCGGGCTGACCCGGTACGTGGTGATGGATCCCGGGCGGTTGCGGGTCCCCTCCACCGAACCGGTGACCCTGGAGGAGTTCCGTACCTCGCTGATGCGCGTGTGCGGCACGGACTGCGGTATCGGCATGCCACGGTGGATGTCGAGGTTCGGCAACACCACCCGCCTCGCGGAGCGTTACCGGCGGGGCCGCGTCCTGCTGGCCGGCGACGCCGCACACATCCACTTCCCCGTCGGCGCCCAGGGCCTGAACACCGGGCTGCAGGACGCCATGAACCTCGGCTGGAAGCTCGCCGCCACGGTCGCCGGCCGGGCGCCGCCTGGCCTGCTGGACACCTACGACGACGAGCGCCGCCCCGTCGGTCACGCGGTCACCACCGCCACCCGGGCGCAGACCTTGCTGGTCGAACTCCCGCTCACGGAGCAGTACGGTCCCGCCGCCGGTCTCCTGTGCGAACTGCTCGACACGCTCCTCGACATGGAGGACGTCAACCGGTACCTGGCCGGCAGGATCTCCGCCCTCGACACCGCCTACCCTCCGGCCACGCCGGACGCCGACGCACTCACCGGCCGGCGCATGCCCGACATCGCCCTGGAGACGGCGGCGGGGCCGGCCCGCGTATACGAGCTCCTCCACGACGGCCGGCCCGTCCTGCTGAACCTCGGCCCCGGGGCCGCAGGAGACCCGGCCGACGGGACGGACCGGTCGGCCCGGCCCCGGCCGGGTGCCCGCATCCGGGTGGTCGATGCCCACCGGCACGAACTCCACACCGGCCTGGAGGACGCGAGCGCCGTTCTCGTCCGCCCCGACGGCCACATCGCCTGGGCGAGCCGCACCACCGACCCCCGCGCCCTGCGCGCCGAACGGGCCGGAGTCCTGGCGATGTGGACCGGTGCCCGGGCCCGCAACAGCGGATAGCGTGCGCGACGCGCCGCGAGGGCCGGCGGGCGCACGAAGCGTTCACGCCGAAGGCTTCGGGGGCGACCGGGTGGGGAACGTCTGTGCATCAGGGATCCGGTGAGCAGCGTCGTGCCGGGCGTGATGGGAGGGGTCTGCGATGTCCGAGGTGTCAGGCGAGCGGCTGCCGGTGGTGTCGGACGAGGTGGGGGAGGCACTCGGCCGTGGGCGGCCCGTGGTCGCGCTCGAATCGACGATCATCGCCCACGGACTGCCCCGGCCGCGGAACCTGCAGGTGGCCCGGGAGCTGGAGGAGCTCGTCAGAGCCGGTGGCGCCGTCCCGGCGACCATTGCGGTGCTGGACGGGCGGCCCCGTGTCGGGCTGGACGAGGCGCAGCTGGCACGGGTCGCGGGCGAGAGTGGCATCCGCAAGCTGGGGCACCGGGACCTGGCTCCGGCCGTGGCCGCGGGGGCGAGCGGGGCGACGACGGTGTCGGCGACCGCCTTTCTGGCCGCGCGGGCCGGCATCCGTGTCTTCGCGACAGGTGGTCTGGGCGGCGTCCACCGCGACTGGGCACGGGCCCAGGACGAGTCGGCGGACCTGCACCTGCTGGCGAAGGAGCGGATCGCCGTGGTCTGCGCAGGGGTGAAGTCGGTTCTGGACGTGCCGGCGACGCTGCAGCGCCTGGAGACGCTGGGGGTGGGGGTTCTCGGTTTCCGGACGGCGGAGTTCCCGGGGTTCTACCTCAGCAGCTCCGGTGAGCCGGTCGACTGGAGGGTCGAATCCGCGGCGGAGGTGGCCGGCGTGCTGCGGGCGCAGGATGCGCTCGGCGGTCCGCCTTCGGCGCTGATCGTCGCCCATCCCGTGCCCGTGGCGCAGCAGCTGGACCCGGAGCTGCACGACCGGGTGCTGGCACAGGCCCTGGCCGCGTGCGCGCGGGAGGGGGTCACCGGCCAGGCGGTCACCCCCTTCCTCCTGGACCACCTCTTCCGGCACACCGGCGGGGCGTCCCTGGAAGCCAACGTGGCCGCGGTGCGCGGCAACGTGCGGCTGGCGGCGGAGATCGCCGCGGCGTACGCCTCGTCGTCGTGTGCCGCATGACCGACGCCGGCAACGGGGCGCTGCTCGTCGTGGGTGACGTGGTGACCGACGTCATCGCCCGGCACCGCACACCCCTGGCCCCCGCCACCGACACGGCGGCCCGCATCACCACCCTCCCGGGCGGCGCAGGCGCCAACGTGGCCTGCTGGGCCGCCCACTCGGGAGCGCCGGACGTACGCCTCCTGGCCCGGGTGGGCGCGGACGCGGCCGGTCCGCACGAGCGCGCGCTGCGCGCGGCAGGAGTGCGGCCGCACCTGGTGGTCGACCCACGGATCCCCACCGGCACGGTCATCTGCCTGGTCGGAGCGGACGGCGAACGGACGTTCCTCACCGACAGCGGAGCGGTGCTGCACCTGTCGGCCGACGACTGGTGCGAGGACCTGCTCGCCGGAGTCGGTCACCTGCACGTCTCCGGCTATCTCCTCTTCTCCGACACCAGCCGCAGGACGGCCCGTCTGGCGATGGAGGCAGCCCGCGCCCGTTCCATCGCGGTGAGCGTCGACCCGGCCTCCGCCGGCTTCATCGCCCGCTTCGGCGTGGACCGCTTCCTCGCGGCCGTGGCGGGAGCGGACGTCCTCCTGCCCAATCACGACGAGGCCGCCCTGCTCACCGGTCTGCCGGAGCCCGCCGACGCCACGGCCAAGCTGAGCCGTCACTTCCCGCTGGTCGTGGCCACGCTGGGCCCGGGTGGCGCGCTGGTGGCCGCGTCCGGCACGGTCACCGCGCGGATCCCGGCCGAGCCGGTCACCGCCACGGACACGACCGGCGCCGGTGACGCCTTCACCGGGGCGTTCCTCGCAGCCCGCCTGGCCGGCGACGGCCCGGTCGCAGCCGCGCACCGCGGCTGCCGCGCGGGCGCGAGGGCCGTCGCCCTCGTCGGCGCCCGCCCACCCGACGGCCCCTTGCCGCCCTGACCACGGGCCCGTCCCGGCTGCCACGGCGTGCTGGCCCACCGGACCGGAACAAGCGTGCACGACTCTCCCGTTCGAACCTGTCGCCGTGCCACTCTGTGCGCGTGACGTCGGGATACCAGCACATCGTCGCGCAGGTCCTGGACGCTTCGGGTCTGACGGACACGTGGCGGATGGCGGACGGGGAATTCTGGTGCATGGTCGCCCCTGTCCGGCACACCCTTCGCCCGCAGGGCTGGAAGCTGCACCTGTCGGCCACCCCCGCCTCGGCGTCCCGCGTGCTGGAGCGGGCCGCAGCCGTGCTGGTGGGGCACGGATGCGCCTTCAAGTTCGCCCCCACGGCGCGAGCCGTCGCCGAGCTCACCGCGGTGCGGACCGACCGGGCGCAGTCGGGCAAGTTCCTCACCGCCTATCCCGCCCACGACGACCAGCTGCGCCTGCTGGCCGAGCAGTTGCACCGGTCGACGGCCGGGTTGCCGGGCCCGGCGATCCTCTCGGACCGGCGCTACCGGGCGGACAGCCTGGTGCACTACCGCTTCGGCTGCTTCAGCAGACCCCGCGAGCTCAATGACGACGGCTTCTACGAAACGCAGCTGGAGGCCCCCGACGGCACGGTGGTGCCGGACGAGCGGAAGCCGTGGTTCTCCCCTCCCTCGTGGGCCCCGCTGCCGTTCCCGCCGGCCGCAGGGACACCGGCCGGGCCGCGTCGGCGCGGCGGACCGGTCCTGCTGGCCGGCCGCTATCTGGTCCGGGAAGCCGTCCGGCACTCCAACCGCGGCGGCGTCTACCGCGCGCACGACCAGCACACCGGTGAGGACGTCCTGCTGAAGGAGGCCCGACCCCACATCGGGGCCGACCGCGAAGGACACGACGCCCGGGACTGGCTGCGCCACGAGGCGGACGTGCTGCACCGTCTCGCTCCGTACGGCATCGCCCCGGCCGCACGGGAGGTCTTCGAGTCCGCGGGGCACGTGTTCCTCGTCCAGGACCTGATACCCGGCACGACTCTGCAGCGGTGGACCGCCGACGCACTGCAGCGCGGTGACGGCCGGCTCCCGGTCCCGGCCGTCCACTCCCTGGCCCGCGACCTCGCCCGTATCGTCGGCCAGGTGCACGCCGCCGGTCACGTCCTGCGCGACCTGAAGCCCGGCAACGTCGTGATGAGACCGGACGGCACGCCCGTACTCGTCGACCTGGAGTGCACGGCCGACGCGGGCGGAACGGCCCACGTCGCCGGGACGCAGGGCTTCACCGCTCCGGAACACCTCGACAGCCCGGCCGGGGGTACGGACACGGCACCGCCCGCACCGGGACCGGAAGCGGACTGCTACAGCCTGGGCGCGACCTTGCTGCACGCCGCCACCGGCATCAGCCCCGTCCTGGCACCGGACGTCCCCGCAGCAGGCAGGACGGCCGGTGAACGGATCGCCGCCCTCGTGCGCGCCGCCGCCCCCGCGCACCCCGCCGTGCAGGCCCTCGGCCCGCTGCTCCTCGGCCTGACGGCGGACGCCGGACAGCGTTGGCCCTTGCCCCGGGCCGTGGCGTTCCTCCGGGCGGAACCGGCCGCGCCGCCGCAACGACCCGGCCCCGGACTCCCCGACGCCGACGCCGACCGGCTCATCGACGACGGACTGGCCTGGCTGGCCGGGACGATGGCCCCGGACGCCGCGTACCTGTGGCCCCGCCCCCGCACCCTGCCCCTCGGCGACCCGTGCAACGTCCAGGTGGGCGCCGCCGGGGTGCTGGCCGTCCTGGACCGCGCGGTGCGCAGCGGACGGGGCGCGGCACGGCCCGCCCTGCGCACCGCGGCGCGCTGGCTCGACGGCAGGCTGGCCCTGCCGGACCGGGTGCTGCCCGGGCTGTACTTCGGCCGCTCCGGGACGGCGTGGGCGCTGTACGACGCGGCGCGGACGCTGGACGACGAGGACCTGGCGGACCGGGCCCGGGCACTGGCCCTGCGGATCCCGCTCGACGGCAACAACCCGGACGTCTGCCACGGCCTGGCCGGCGCCGGCACGGCGCAGCTGTACCTGTGGCACGCCACCGGCGACGGGCGGTTCGCCGAGAGGGCCCTGCACTGCGCGGACCGCCTGCTCCATCTGACGAGGAGCGCCGGCCGCACGGTCGACTGGCCTGCGGGCCGGGAGCACCGGAGCGACCTCGCGGGCTCCGCGTCGTACGGCTACGGGCACGGGGTGGCCGGCAACGCCGCCTTCCTGCTCGCGGCGGGCCGGGCCCTGGGCCGGCCGGACCTGGCCGAGGCCGCGGCGGGCGGCGGCGAGGCGCTGTGCGCGGTGGCCCGGTGGCGCGACGGCGGGGCCGCCGACTGGCCGAAGGGCCCGGGCCGTCACGAGCGCACGGGGCTGAACCTGTGGTGCAACGGCGCGTCGGGCGTGGGGACGTTCCTGGTGCGGCTGTGGCGGGCCACCGGCGACGCGCGGTTCCTCCGGCACGCCGAGGGAGCCGCGGCAGCGGTGTACCGCGACCGCTGGCGGCTGGGCCCCGGCACCTGCCACGGCGTGGCGGGCAACGCCGAACTGCTCCTCGACCTGGCCGCAGCGACCGGCGACGACCGCTACCGACGGCAGGCGGCCGAGGCCGCCGGCTGCCTCTTCGTCCGCGCCGCGCTGCGCGACGGACGGCTGCTGGTGCCGGACGACACGATGCGCGAGATCTGCGCGAGCTACAACGTCGGCCTGGCCGGCGTCCTGGACTTCCTCCTGCGGCTCAGGACCGGCGGCGGCCGCTCCTGGTACGCCGCCCCCCTCGACCTCCGCCGGCCGGAGAACAGGAACGACGAGCAGACGACGAAGGAGACGTGATCCATGGAAACCGAGGTCCTTGAGCTCCAGGAACTCCCCGAGACCGACGGGGAGATGCTGGAGCCGATGATGTGTTGTGACACCGTCCCGCGCACCGACTGGACCGACGGCTGCACGGAGTACCCGCGCTGCCGCTGATCTTCCCGACGGTCTTCCCAACGGTCGTGCGGCGGGCCCGCCGCACGACCCCCGACCGCACCCTGGCGAAGGCCCGAAGGCCCGAAGGCCCGAAGGCCCGAGGGCCCCAAGGCGCGGGGGCCCGAAGGAGCACGGCTTGGGCGGCAGCACGTGGACGGCAGCGGTGTCCGGCGGCGCGGCGGACGCCGCCCTCGGCCTCGTGGCCGCGCTGGCGGGCCGGCCGCGCGCCGCACCCTCGTGCGTACGGCCCGACCTCGCGGGCGGCGGACCGGGGCCGGCCCTGGTGTACCACCAGCTGGAGCGGTACCGGCCCGGAGAGGGCTGGGGCGCCCTGGCCGACGGGTACCTCGCCGCATCGGTCAGGGGCACCGAGCGCCTGGGAACGACGGCTCCGGGGCTTCACGCGGGCCTGGCCGGCCCGGCGTTCGCGGCCTGGTGCCTGTCCCGCGCAGGTCCGCCCGAGTCTTTCGTGGACGAAACGCTACGCCGGGCAGTCGCACTCACCGACGGCGCCCACGGTGTGGCGTGGCGGGACTTCGACGTGATCCACGGCCTCGCCGGGACCGGCGCCCTGCTGTTGTGCCGGGCCGGGGAATCACCGCACGCGGAACGCTCCCTGCGCGCCGTGCTCACCGCTGTGGTGGCCCTGTGCGGGGAACGCGGGGGAGTTCCCCACTGGTTCACGCCCGCCGCGGCCATCCGGGACGACGCCCTGCGGGAACGCTTCCCGCACGGTGCCCTCAACTGGGGTGCGGCGCACGGGATCGCCGGACCGCTGGCGCTGATGGCGCTCGCCCGGTCCGCCGGGGTGCGTGTCCCGGGCCAGGACGAGGCGCTGCGCAGGACGGCCGGCCGACTCGGGGCCTGCCGGACCGAGGACGCCCGGGGGCCCGACTGGCCGGGCATCACCGCACTGGACGGAACGCCGGATCCCCGTCGGCGCAGGACCGCTTCGTGGTGCTACGGCACCCCCGGAGTGGCCCGGTCCCTGTGGCTGGCGGGCACGGCACTGGACGACGCCTCCCTGCGGAGGACGGCGGTGCGGGCCATGAAGGCCGTCCTCCGCCGGTCCGCCGAGCAGTGCGGTGCCGACACGTCACCGGGCCTGTGCCACGGCCTCGCCGGGCTGCTGCAGATCACGCTGCGGTTCGCCCACGACACCGGGGACGCGGAGTTCCGGCGCGCCGCAACCGACCTGACCGTCCGGCTCTCGCGGTTTTGCGAACACGGCGGGAACCTCGCCCAGGACGGCCCCGGCTTCCTGGACGGAGCCGCAGGCGTGCTCCTCGCCCTCCTCGCCGCGACCACGGACAACGCCCCCACCTGGGACCGTGCCCTGCTCCTGGCGTAAGGAGACGGTACTGTTTGCTGCCCGCACGCCTGGGGGAGGGTGAATGGCGAGGAAGCAGTTACCCGCGCTGCCGCAGTACCGGCAGGACGCGGTGACGCGGCGGCTGTGTGCCGCGACGCACCTGGACGAGGGCTTCGCCCATGAGGTGCACGAGGAGTTCACCGCGGACCGGATGACCGCGGTCGGCCTGCCGCTCGGCGTCAATCTCCTGGCGCTCGTACGGCACGCCGGGGCCGCCGTCCGGCGCACCGAGGCGCGGGACCGCCGACTCGCCTGGCTCTTCGGCGGGTTGGTGGCAGCGGTGCTCCTGGTGCTGTACGGACTCACCGCAGGGCCGTCCCCCGCCGGGACCGTGGGCGGCTGCGGGATCCTCGTGGTGTTCGGTACCGCGTGGTGGCTGGTGTACACGGCCGAGAGACAGGCCCGGGACGCCGCCCAGGAGGTCTTCCGCACGGGCGCGAAAGCCGAGGACCTCGCGCCGCCCGCCCCCCAGGGGGCGGAGAAGCGGCTGCTGGAGATGAAGAAGGCCAACGTCGTGCCCTACACGGCGAGTGCCGAGCGCACCAATCCGTTCGTGGGCAGCGGAAAGAAGATCAAAGAGGTGGTCTGGCAGCCCATCGACGTCAGCCGGCCCGCCGAGGCCCCGGGCGGCGGCAAGCTGACCATCAAGGACTTCGACGCCGTCGACCTGCACACCTACGTGGCCCGGGAGATGGCGAACATCGCCGGCCTCGAAGGGCTGAGGGCCAGGAACCGGCTGTACGTGCTGGGCACCCACGTCCCACACCTCGGCAAGGACCTGCTGCCCGATCCGCTCGGCCGGCCCCTCGCCCAGATCCCCAAGCAGCTGGTGCAGGCGGGCCTGCTGAACCCGGGCGCAGGAATGCGTACCTACCTGAGCCTGGAGCGGGTCGGCGACGGCGGACGCGTCATCGTGTCGATGCACCTGCGGGCCCGGCTCCAGCACCCCAGCCTCTCCTGGGAGGTCGCCGCCTACGGAATCCCCCCGGTGAGCGGCGCCTTCGGCCGCGTGGACGGGCTGCCGATCGACGGCTTCGAACGCTGGTGGAGCCTGGTGCGGTGTGCGAACGGGCAGACCTGGCCCGCGCTGCGCGGCGCACCGGGCCGCAACCACCGGCGCGGTGCAGCGAACAATCGCCGGGCGCGCGACCTGGAGAGACTGCGCAGGGACATCAGTAAGCGGCACGTGGCGCACGACTACGGGGCCGTGGACAGCATCCGCGAACGCGTGGCCTCCTGGGACCAGCTGGGACACTCCGACCGCATGGACTCGCAGGACTTCCTGCATCGCCTGCAGCAGGGCGTGTTGATAGCGACGGAGCGGTTCCTGAAGGACCACAACGTCGACACCAGCTCCTTCGACCAGGCCCAGCAGGTCATCAACACCCAGACGTACAACTTCTCCGGAGACATCACCGGGCCGAGCAACTTCGGCAACAACGGGCAGATCAGCGCGGCCTACGGGCAGGGCGGCCAGCAGCCGTCCGGTGCACCCGGCCAGGCTCCCTGACCCGGCGGACACTCCGTCCCCATCGACGAGGAGCAGGAATGAGCACGTTCAACTTCCACGGTGAGATCTCCGGGCCGGGCAACTTCGGCGACGGCGGGAAGATCGAGATCCACCACCACGGCGCGACTGCGGCCGAGGCCCTGCGCCTGGCCGGCGAGCTGGCGCGGCAGCTGCGCGCCGACGGCCTGCCGGTGCTCGCCGAGCACGCGGACGTGGTCCGCGGCGAGCTGGTGCGGGCCGACCGGGAGCAGCGGCCCGCCGACCCGGGACGGGTCAGGCGGGCGCTGGAGACGATCTCGACGGGGCTCACCACGGGCAGCGCGGGCCTGGCCCTCGCCCAGGAACTGGGGCGCGTCATCGGCCTGTGAGCCGGGGTGGGGGGAGAGCCTTGAACGGCTCTCCCCCCACGTCACTTCGGACGGACGACGGCCCGGGCGCCGTCGAGGTCCAGCTCCAACCCGGAGCGCAGCGGCACGGTCTGGCCGGGCGCGATCTGCTGGGTCGTGCCGTCCGACCGCGTCCCCGTCCACGCCGCCCCGGAACGATTGGCAAGTCCGAACCTGCCGGGCTTCTGCGGGTGCTCGGTCAGCTCGGCGACGAGGGTGGCGTCGCCGTAGTCGTGCCGCGTGGGCTCCGGCACCAGATGGTGCGCGTGCACCCGCGCGGCACGCCCCAGCCGGACGTGACGCTCCGCCCGCGGCGATGGGGTGGTGAGCACCAGGCGCGGCGGCAGCACCAGCACACTGCGGCAGGACCAGCACGTTCCCGCCGTGGTCTCCTCGGGCTCGGTCATGTTCTGCCGCCCGCAGTGCGCACAGTCGACGACGCCGTCCAGCACGGCCCGCAGCGCGTCACGCCACTGCGACTCCCGCACCCGCGCCGCCGGATCGCGCAGACCCACGGTGAAGTTGTGCGTGAACAGGTCCCTCAGCACCTCGGGCGCGGCGTCCCAGGTGTGGAGCACGGTGGACTGCTCGACGGGGTCGGGCTCGTTGGAGCCGTCCTGCGGGTCGAAGACGAACAGCGGCTGCCGGCCGTACAGCTTCTTCTCGGCCGCCTCGTCGAAGCAGCGGATCGCCAGCTCCTGCCTGCCCTCCAGCGGATGATGGTTCATCAGCAGCATGAACAGGAGCACCGCGAGGGAGTGCAGATCGGACTGTGTCCCGGGCCTGGCGCCCGGATCGGCGCGCACCAGCTCGGGCGCCATGAACTTCATGGTCCCGGAGATGCCGCTGCTCTCGCCCTCCACCACCGCATTGTCGTTGTCGCACACCAGGACGTCACCGGTGGCGGGATCGAAGAAGACGTTCCCCCAGGAGATGTCACGGTAGGCGATGCCGCGGGAGTGCAGGGCCTGGTACGCCTCCACCATGTAGAGGCCCGCGGCGAGCAGGGCGCGCGGCGTGGTGCGCAGCCGCCGTGCGAACAGGTCGGGCAGACCCTTGAAGCGGTCCGGGCGGATGCCCATCAGGTAGCCGAACGCATCCGGTCGCGTGCCCCGGACGAACGCCGACGGCCACAGGAAGCGGTCGTCGTCGAAGTCCCGTTCCACCAGCTCCCGGACGATGTCCTCCTGCTCCGGCGTCGCGCACGCCGGGTAGTACCACTTGAGCGCCCGGTCGCCGGCCGCGGTCCGCACCCGGTACACCTCGCCCTGGCCGCCGGTCCCGAGCAACCCCGCGACCTGGAGTTCCACGCCGTCCTCGGTGGTGAGGCGGGTGCCGGTGTCGAGCATGCCGCTCATTGTCTCTCCGTTGTCTGTCGTTCGTCGGCCGCCGGCCCCGCGCCGGGCACCGGCCGTCGGGCGGCCGCCAGGGTGGTGTCGTCGCCCGAGTGCTGCGCGGCCGCCGCCAGCCAGTCGGGCAGCACGGCCCGTACGACCTCCACGCCCTCCTCGGACAGCCGCGTGTCGAGTCCTGCCATGAACTGGACGAAGCCCTCGTCGGAGGCGAAGCTCTTGGACAGGCCGTCCGTGGACAGCGCGACGAACCGCGGCGTGCGGGCCGGGGCCACGATCGGCGCCCAGTGCACCCGCACCAGGCGCCATGCCTCGCGGCTGCACAGCGATTCCGTCTCGTCCCCGAGGTCCGCCTCCGCCGGGGCCAGCGGCAGGTCCACCCCGCCGTCGTGCCCGACGACCGTCAGCTCGCCGTCGCCGAGCTGCCAGGCCGCGAACAGCTGCGGGGTCAGGACGGCGCCGATCAGCGTGGCCCCGTACAGCAGCAGCTTCTGCTCGTCGGTGGGCGCCGCCGTCCGCGTCGCGTCCGGGTCGTGCTCGTGCAGGCGCTGCCAGTGCCCCAGCACGTTGCGCCGCCACTCGGCCACCAACCTGCGCGGCATGACGTTGCGCGCGTAGTGCATCAGCCAGCTGAGGCTCCGCGACCCGTCGGGGCCGTCGGCGCTCGCGAGGGCCGCGAACTCCCGGGCATGCGCGGCGAAGAGGTCCACCGCGAGCCGAGCCCCGACGTCACTGCGCGCATGCCGCGCGGAGCCGTGCCCGTCGGCGACCGCCAGGATCAGCGGACGCTCCGCGGAGCCGTCTCCTTCGGCCGTGCACCAGTCCTGGTTCCGCCGCTTGTTGACCCCCGGCACGGTGGCGTCGAAGGTCTCCCAGTGCGGCACGTGCAGCACCGTCACCACACGTCGTCATCGTCGTCGTCCAGCACCGGCGGCGCGTACGGCGGCTTCTTCGCCAGCGGGTCGGACGAGCCCGCAACCGGCTGCGAGGCGGCCTTCACCGCGGCGGTCGAGGCCCACCGGATGGCAGCCGCGAGCTGCTTGGGGCTGTTGGCGTCCAGCGGCTGCAGCTCCGGATTGCCGAGGAACTCCTGCAGCACGCCCCGGTCGGCGTCCTCGCCGATGGCGATCGCGACCCGGACCGCCTTGCGTCCCCACGGGGTGGCGTCGACGGCCTTCAGGCCGGCCTTCCAGTCGTCGGTGGGCACCCCGTCGGAGACGAGCGCGAGCACCGGCTTCAGCGCACGCTGCGGCATCGGCGGGGTCTGCAGTTCGCGCGCCACCAGCTGCAGCGCCTCGCCCAGGTTCGTCATCCCGTCCACCTGTACGTCCTGCCAGGTGAAGTCGTCGACCGGCACGGGGTCCTTGTGGTGCCACTGGGCCGTCGTGGAGAAGGTGAGGGTGCGCAGCAACAGCTGGGCCGCCGGGTTGTCGTGCGCCACCGCGCGCATCTCCGGGACCGCCTCCCGGATCGCATAGTTGAGGCGGGCGATCTTCTCGCCCTGCATGGAGTACGAGCAGTCCAGCAGCCAGATGAAATGGACCGGCCGGTTGGCCATCGGCCCGCCGGGAATGTCACTCACGTCGTCTTGTTCCCTTCGTTTCGTCGTTCCTGCCCGGGCGGGCGTCAGCCGAGCCTCGGCACTGTGTACAGAGCCAGCGCCACGGCCAGGACCAGCGTGATCAGCGACGCCGTGACGAACAGACCGAACAGCAGCCGGCGTCCCCGTGCGATGTGCGGTGTCACCACCGTCATGGCGTCCTCCGTCTGCGGATCCTTCGCATTCCAAGTCCCCCTGGTCGTCGTGCGAGCGCGTCAGCGCCCTGATGGATCGGACACGGTCGTGCTGCCGCGCGGCCCCAGGGCGTCCGGCGCGGCCGTCTCGGCGGCGAGGGCTCCCACGCGCAGGCCCGAGCGGGCCAGCACCCACAGCACCGGCTCCGCCGCCCGGCGCTGCTCGCTGTCCAGCGCCCCGGCACCGGTGGCCGCATGAGCGCTCACGGCCCAGTAGCGGGCCGCCCCGAAGTCGTGACCCAGACCGCGCACCAGGGCGCCGAGGCCGATGTCCGTCAGCCAGCGGTCGATCCTGGCACCGGGCACGGGCAGCGTGGAGATCTGGTCGAGCACGTCCCGCTTGGTGACCACCGTGGCCACCGGCATGCGCGCGCGCCGCCCCGTGAGCGCCGCCAGCTCGCCCGTCAGCCGCTGGTAGGTGTCCGTCGGCCCCTGGTCCGCCGGCCGGGCGGCGTCCGCCCGCTCCGCGTCGGCGCCCCGCAGCCCGCGCCGCACCGTGGGTTCCGCGAGGACGTCGGCGACCAGGACCACCCCATCGGCATGGGCCAGGTACTGCTGCTCCCGCACGGAGCCCGCGTCGCGCAGCGACTCGCCCATCGGGTCGTACAGGTACAGCAGTCGCCGCCGCCTGCCGTGCCGGACGACCAGCATGAAGGCCCGGGGCTGTCCGCCCTGCGTCTTGTGTGCCCAGCCGGCCTGCTGCACCTGCTGGTGGAGGGCCCCGCCGTCCCGCCGGTCGGCCGCGGAGGCGTACTCCACCTCCAGCGGGCTCCGCCGCGACCAGGACTGGAGCCCCGCCACCACGGCCGCCATCAGCATCGTCTTCCCGGAGGAAGTGCCGCCGACCAGCGGCACGTGCACCACGCGGATGCTGCCGACCGCGTCGGGGAGCTGCTGGTCGCAGTGCGGGCAGCGGGTGGCCAGGCGCCCCCGGCCCGCGAAGGAGGTCGTGACCAGGCGCTGCCCGCAGACGCACACGTGCCACAGCACGCCGTGGGGGCCGGGGCGCAGGTCGCCGTGCGGCACACCGCAGTCGGGGCAGCGGTGGACGGCCAGCGGGAACGGCCGGTAGCAGCCGGGATGGGGGCACTTCATACGGATGCCGCGGGCCAGCACCCGGAGGTGTTCCGCGCCGCGCAGGACGCCGACGGCCGCCATGGCCCCCAGCCACACCGCGCCGCACAGCAGCCCGAAGACGGCCAGGACCATGGACATCGCCAGGGCCGCCAGCCCCGCCCCCAGGGCCGCCCCGACGGCCGTTCCCGGAGCGACCACCCGCATGACGGTGCGGGTGAACCCGTTCTCGCCCGGCCGGCCGGTTGCCGGCCGGCGGCCCCGGAACAGCCGGGCGACCGAGCCCTTCAGCCACTCGGTGGTCAGCCGGAACCAGATGGCGTGCAGCGCGATGCGCGCCGCCGCCAGGGCGTCCCGCCACATCTGCCGCGACCAGTACGCGCGGTGGGCGGGCTCGCCCGGCCCCACCCCCAAAATCCTCGGGTCAGGTGTTCCGGTCCGCCGGGGACCGAGGACGGTCCCGGCGGCCTTCAGCGAGTGGCCGAGGAACAGCCACAGGGTGTTGCAGACGCACAGCGGCACCGCCACGAGGCCAGTCGCCCACATCACCAGGGACAGCAGACTCATGACAGGCCGCCGTCCTTGCGCGGCGGCTCCACATCGCCCCAGCGGTGCCCGCCCGCCGCGCCTCTGCGGCCCCGTCCGGCAAGGCGGCGGCCGAGCCGGCCGAACGCCCCCGGCCGGTTCCACGCCCGGAACTCCTCCGCCCAGCGGCCGCCCATGCGTTCCAGGCAGCCCTCGACGGAGGCGACGTCGTCGGCGGGCAGCTCCCGCACGACGGGGCGCAGCACCGAGTCGAGGAGCTCCGTGCGCGTCGCGTGCCAGGCATCGTTCGCCTGGGGGTGCGAGCTCCAGGCGACGAAGCAGTCCGCTGCACCGTCGGGGCTCGTGCGCAGCCGGCTGCGCACCCGCTCCGACCGGGCGGCCCGCGCGTAGGCGGCCAGGAGGCCGGGATCGCCGCCGTGGATCAGCGCGTCCAGCTCCCCGCCCGGACGGTCCCCGGCGAGCAGCCGGTGCGCGAGTGCCTCGAAGACACGCCCGAGCACGGTGGGCTCCACGGGCTCCGCCACCTTCCGCAGCGACAGCGCCCGGTCGGTCCAGCCCGGTCCCGCCGAGCCGTTCCGCAGGTCGCGGGCGAATTCCAGGAGCAGCAGCGCCGCTCGTTCGCGCGCTGCGAGGTCCTCGGAGAAGCCGGCCAGCAGTTCGCCGGCGAGGTCGGGTACGTCCGGATCGTCGGCGGGCCCTTCGAGCGCGGCCCGGACGAGCAGGGGCCAGGTGCCGGCCGTACGGTGGGGGACGGGGCCGGTCTCACCGAGCGTCAGCCGCGCCTCCCCGGCGGTCGGAGTGCCGTCGTCCCACACCAGGTGGACCGCGGTGCGCATGATGAGCGGCTCGGCGTAGAGGGAGATGCCGGCGGCCCGCAGCACCGCGTTCAGGGCGGTGACGCGGTCGCTGCGGCCCGCCGTCACCCGTGACGCCTCGGCGCACATCCGCAGATGGGGCAGGACCCGGCCCTCCTCCAGGGGGCCGAGGGGGATCCGGGCGAGCAGCCGGGCCACCGCGGGCGGATCGCCCACGGCCAGCTCGTCGAGCTTGCCGAACAGGGCGGTGCGCAGCGCGACGTCCTCCTCCAGCGCCCGGCGCACCGCGGTCGTCCGCGCCGTGTCCGGGTCGGCGAGCAGCGCGGTGGAGAGCCTGCGTGCCACGTCCGGCAGAAGGTCCGAGCAGTCCACGCCGAGCACGGCGGCGATGCGCAGCAGCTGCACGGGCCGTGCGGTGTCCTGCCCGGCGTCGGCGATGCCGGCCCGTAGTGCGGGGGCCAGCTCGGTGGCGAGGCGCTGTCCCATGCCCTCGGTGAGGGAGCCGGGCCGCACGGCGTCGAGCCCTGTGACGGACCCGGGCGAGCGGACGGCTTCGGTCAGCACCAGGGCGGCGAGCGGTGCGGTGGCGGCGGCCGGCACCCTGCCGTCGAGCATCGTGAACAGCCCGCCGAGAGCGGCTGTTTCGGCCTCGGTCCGGTCGGGGGCGGGCGCGCACAGCGCCGCCACCAGACGGTGCAGCCGCTCGGCGCCCAGCACCTCTCCGTGCTCGCGCGCCCAGTCCGCGGCCTCGGTACGGCCCGCGGCGCCGAGCCCGATGCCCGCGCAGAGCGCGGTGACGGCGAGCGGGCCGGGGGTGAACGGGCCGCCCGGCAGCGAGCCCGCCTCCTTGAACAGTCCGGGTGCTCCGCCCAGCCAGATGCGCGCGGCGGCCTCCGCCCAGGCGTCGGCCACCGCCTGCCCGGGCCCCTGTCCGGTGCAGTCGTACACGCGGTACCGCTGGTCGTGCCCGCTCAGATGCCGGCTGTCGTCCGGCAGCACGCCGATGATCTGCTGCCGCGCGAGCTGCGGCCGCCGCGTGTACGTGGTGAACGTCAGCCGGTGCGCGCCCTCACGGGGCAGTACGGTGCTGGCCAGCGCGATCCACCAGGCCACATCGGTGCTGTCCCGCTCGACGAGGACGATCTGCGGTGCGGCCTCGTCCTCGGCGAGTCTGCGCAGATCGGCGAAGAACCCGGCGAGCCACGGCGCACGCGAGGCGGCGAAGGCGACCAGGCGGTCGCGGGTGAGGCGGCCCGCGGCGGGCAGCGCATCCAACGGCTCCGGCACCCCGCCCTGCGGGGTGGCGACGGCCCATCGCGGGGAGCCCCAGGCGGTGATGGGCAGCGCGCCGTCCGGCAGCGTGGTGCCCGCCGGCAGGTGCACGGCGTGGGCGTGGAAGTTGCCCCACCGCCCGCTGTAGTCGGCGCCCGTGTAGACCGTACGGGCCAGCAGCCGGCTGCCGTCGGAGAGCACGCTGTGGCTGAACGCCTCGGGGAAGGCGGCCAGCTCGGCCTCCGTGGGGCGCGGCGGGGCGTCGCGGGGCGGCTCGTACCCGATGAGCTGCTCGGTCTCCCTGACCAGCGACGGCGGCACCTCCGGGGACACCGCGGTGAACCGGAAACCGGAACCATCTGGTCCGGGCGGGGCCGAGGTGTAGTGCAGCTGCGCCAGGCTCATGCGCCGACCCCCTTGGCCGTGGGCTTCCCGGGTTTGCTCACGGGGACGAGGCCGCGGCGCCCGAGCAGCCACAGCAGCGGATCCTCCACGCGCAGCGGCTGCGGCCCCGACTTGGGGGCGTCCGCCGGCGCCTGTGCGGGCGGCGGCGAACCGAGCGCCGACAGACCGAAGAAGGACAGTTCGGCGAAGTCCCGCTCCAGCTGCCGGCGCAGCGCTCCGGAGTCCCAGTCCTCCATCAGGGCGCGCATCTCCTCGTGCACGGCCAGCCGGTCCCCTCCGTCGAGGGTGCCGCCGTGGTGCGGGGCGTTGCGCAGCAGCGGGGAGTGCGGGCCGAGCATCGGTCGCAGCATGTCGGTCTTGGTCACGGCCACAGCCATCGGGGTGGTGACCCGGCCGCGCGATCCGCCGCGGCCGTGCGCGCGCAGCTGGGCGGCGAGATCCGCGGCGATCTGCGCCGGCGGCGTCTCGACGGCGGGCAGCGGCGGCCCCTCGCCGGGCGGCAGCCGGTCGCGCACGGAGCCGAGCTGCAACGGATCGACGAGCAGGATGATGCCGTCGGCGGCGCGGAGGTAGTGGGTGTAGCGGTCCATCGCCTCGGCGCTGCCCAGGTCCTCGCCCGCGGCGTCGAAGAACACCAGCGCGGTGTGCCGGCTGCCGTCCCCGAGCCGCCTGCGGCGCGGCAGGCTCAGCCGGTACAACAGCGGGTCGTTGAAGCCCATGGCCGCCGGGCGGGTGGCCTCGGGCAGCCGCAGCCGGTCGTAGAGGTCCTCGGCCAGCTCCCGGTCGCGGCGCTGGGTGTCGCTGCCCATGGCGGCGAGCGAGGCGTCGTAGGCGCGCCCCACCCGGTTGCGCAGCTCGTTGACGAGCACCGCCACGTAGGTGCTCTTGCCGGACGCCTTCGCGCCGACCAGCGCGATGATGCGGCTGTCCTGGTCGCAGTAGTCGCTGGGGAAGTCGCTGTGGCAGCGGCGGCAGACCCGGACGGGGGTGGAGACCCCGCAGCCGGGGCAGGCCGCGCGCGAGCCGCCGCCGCGCAGCCCGCCGAGGGAGCGTGGCGCGGCGAAGACCGGGCCGCGCATCCGCAGCGCGGGCGGCACGCTCGGACCCATGAACTCGGCCCACACGTCGTCGCGCTCCGGATTGCACGGCTGACCGCCGCGCACGCCGGTCGCCGTCATCAGACAGCGGTACGGCAACCGCGCGGCCGGGGCACGGTCGAAGCAGTAGGGGCAGATGACGGACGTCATGTCAGCGGACCACCAGGGTTGCGGGGGAGGGCTCTTCGAGGCGCACGGAGGCGGCCGCGCCGCCGAGCAGGAATCCGCGCAAGGCGTACGGGGGGCGACAGGCGCCGGTGGCGATCTCGCGCTCGACGCGCCCCGCGCGGTGCAGCTCCTCGCCGCTCAGCCGCAGCACCGTGGTGCCGTCGGCGGGATCACGCGGACGGACCGGCAGCGATCCGGTGCCCGGGCGGGCGACGAGGACGAACTCCGGCAGCCCGCCCGCGGGTTCCCCGGCGGGGGACGACAGCGAAATCCGCACCGTGGCGGGCCTCCTGCGCAGGGACCGGCGGGAGCCGGGGACCACCCGGTACGCGATGGTGACGTCGGCGGGCAGTTGAGCCGCGGCGGCGGGAGGAGGGACGACGGTCGCGTCCGTCGTGCGGGGCACCGCCTGCGCGGTCAGCCGTGCCGGTGACGGACCGACTGGCAGGTGCAGGCCCTCGCGGAGGAACACGCTGCGGGCGACGCGGTGCTCGGCCCGGCGTCCCTCCTGTTCGACGGAGACCGCCACCTGTCCCGCGTCCGCGGGCCAGTCGAAGGTGACCCGGGCGAGCCCGCCGTCGATGCGCTCGGCGGTCAGCGCCGTGACCGGGTGCGGCACCTCGATGCGGACGCCCGGTCCGGCCACGGCGCGCTCACCGCGCACCGCGACGGCCGTGACGCGCACGACGGCACCGGGCGGCGGGACGAGCACCCCGGGCACCGCCCGCGGCCAGGGCAACGGCTCGGGCACGTCCTCGGAGGAGAGGGAGAGTTCGGTGCCGGTGGCGGGGGCGCCGCCCGGCCACTCGACCAGCCGCACCTCGGCGTCCTCGCCGCCGGTCCAGGAGAAGCGCACGCCCCCCTCCCCGGCCGTGGCGGCGAGACCGAGGACGGGCGACGGCCAGGTGGGGACGGTGATGGTGTCCTCGACGCCCGGTGACCCGACCTCCCGGCCGTCCGTACCGCGGTAGCGGCAGCTGACGCGCACCCGGTACGGCCCGGTGCGCAGCCCGTGCACCGTGAACCCGCCGTCGACGGCGGCGATCTCGCGCTCGGTGCCGTCGGGTCCGGTCATGACCGCGCGCACGGCGACGGCTTGTGCGGGCGTCGTCCAGACGGCCGTCACGCGCTCCCGGCCGTCGGCCAGCCGGAGGCCCAAGACCTCCGGCGCGACGAGCAGGGGTGCCGACACCAGGGGCGGGCCGTCGACGACACCGTCCCGCAAGGGGAGGACCGCATACCGTACCTGGGCGCCGAGAGGAGGGTGGGGGTCCTGGGCGGACCCGCCCGACGCCCGCCCCCGGACCTCGGTCACGGACGGCGCACGGCCATCCGTGGAGCGGTCGAGCCTGATGACCCGCCAGGTCGTGATGTCGCCGTCGTCCGCCCAGGTCAGTTGCGCCGGGCCCGCGGCGAGCAGCTCCACGGCCAGCGGCCCCGGCGCGCCCCCGCCGGGCCGGTGCGTACGGACGAGTCCGCGCAGCGCCCGCTTCGAGTCGGCCGCGAGCCGGGCGGCCTGCAGGTAGCGGCCGGCCGCCCCTTCCCCGTCCCCTTGCCTCTCCAGCCGGTGCGCTGCGGCGAGGGACGCGTCCGTCTCCCCCACGAGGGCCGCTATCTGCCGCAGCCGCTCCGCGAGGAAGGGGTCCGGGCCGCCGCCGGGCGGCAGTCGGGACGCCAGACGGGCGGCGTGGCGGAGCCTTCGGCGCTCCCATGCGTCCTGAAGTCCCTCGGCGGCCGCCCGTTGTGCGGCGTCCGGCCTGCGCTGCGCACCCGCGGCATGGACCAGGGCTGCGACCTCCCCCGGATCGACCCCCAGTGAGAGCGCCATGGCGTCGCGTCCGTCCGGCGGGCGGCTCTGCAGGAGCTCGATCAACTGGTAGAGCAGCACGCGCCGTAGCGCCGTCGGGTCGTGGTCGTGCAGATCCGCCAACATCAGTAAGAGCTCGCCGGCGGGGGGTCCGTCCGCGGCCGACCGCCGCAGTGCGGCTCCGTCGATGCGCCGCCAGCCGCGCGGCGCACGCGAGACGTACACCCCGTCCAGCACGCGCAGACGTCCGCCCGGGTCGACCAGCGCCTCGCCCATGTGCCGTAGCCCCAGGGCGTGTTGCCGGGCGACGAGGTCCTCATAGCCGCCGACCAACGGTGACAGCGGCACTGCGGTCAGTGCCTGGGGCAGCCCGAGGCGATGCCCGAACTCCAGCCCCACGTGCCGCCCCCGTGCTCACTGCCAACATCTGTGAGGGGCCATCCCAGCAGATCCGCGACCGTCGACGCGAGGCTTTTCGAATTCTTGAGCAACCCGTCCGAATATGCACGGGTCGTGGCGCGAACTCGACGTCGTGTCACCCCGCGTTACTCCGTGTTGTCCAGGTGTGTCCGCCGCGTCCCCGCGGAACCCGGCCGACTGCACGTTATCGGCCACCTCGATCACCCCGGCCGTCGCGTGCGCCGCGGCGGGGAAGCGGTCGCGAAACCCTGGCGCAGGTCGCCCGAAATGCCGACCAGCACGGCATAGCGGACGCGATCTCCGTCCTTGACCACCCCCATCGCCCCTCGAAACCCTGGGCGAATCGTGCCGGCCCGTGCCCGCCCGATGGCGCAAACGCGCCGGTGCATCCTCCGTCATTTCGACCAACATCATTTCGCGCTGCTTCACTTGCGCGGCGGGAGCTCCACGTCGCCCGACCGGGTGGACGCAGGGGCTCCCTCTTGACGCATGCGCCCAGACGGAAGGGACCGGGATGTCGACCGCAGCGCACCGGCAGCAGCCGGAGCAGCCCGAACAGCACGCAGGCCGGGCACAGCTCAGCCTGGGGATCGCCGCTGCACGGAACCTGGCGACCACCACCAAGACCGTCCCCCAGATGCAGGGCACCAGCTCGCGGTGGCTGCTGCGCATGCTGCCCTGGGTCGAGGTGAAGGGCGGCACGTACCGGGTCAACCGGCGCCTGGTGTACGAGGTCGGCGACGGCCGGGTCACCTTCGTCCAGGAAGGGGCCGCGGTCAGGGTCATCCCCGCGGAACTGGGCGAGCTGCCGCTGCTGCGCGGGTTCGACGACGGGACGGTGCTGCGGGCGCTGGCCGAGCGGTGCCGGCAGGCGGAGTACGGGCCCGGCGAGGTGATCGCCGAGCGCGGCCGGTCCGTCGACCACGTCTACCTGATCGCACGCGGCAAGGTGGAGAAGGTCGGCACCGGGAAGTACGGCGAGGAGATCCGGCGCGGCGTGCTGGCCGACGGCGGGTTCTTCGGCGCCCAGGTGGTGGCCGAGGAACCGGGCGCGTGGGAGTTCACGGCGCGCGCGATGACGGCGTGCACCGTACTGGCCCTGCCCCGGGCCGCGTACGAGGAGGTGGCCGGCCGCAACGAGCGGCTGCGGGCCCACGTCCGGCGGCGCCAGGCCGAGAAGGCGCGGCCGCAGAACAAGAAGGGCGAGGCGGACATCGCCCTCGCCTCCGGCCACACCGGCGAGCCCGCGCTGCCGGGCACCTTCGTCGACTACGAGCTCGCCCCCCGCGAGTACGAACTGAGCGTGGCCCAGACGGTCCTCCGGGTGCACAGCCGCGTCGCCGACCTCTACAACGACCCGATGGACCAGATCGAGCAGCAGCTGCGGCTGACCATCGAGGCGCTGCGCGAGCGCCAGGAGGCCGAGCTGGTCAACAACCCCGACTTCGGCCTGCTGCACAACGCCGACCACAGCCAGCGCATCTCCACCCACTCGGGCCCGCCCACCCCCGACGACATGGACGAGCTGTTGAGCATGCGGCGCGGCACCAAGGCGTTCTTCGCCCACCCCCGGGCCGTCTCCGCCTTCGCCCGCGAGTGCAACAAGCGGGGCCTGCCCTTCGACACCGCCGAGGTGGGCGGCCGGTCAGTGCCCGCCTGGCGGGGCGTGCCGGTCTTCCCCTGCGGCAAGATCCCCGTCTCGGAGGAGGGCACCTCCTCCATCCTCGCCATGCGCCTGGGCGAGGCCGAGCACGGCGTGGTCGGCCTGCGGCAGACCGGGATCCCCGACGAGTACGAGCCGGGCCTGAACGTGCGGTTCATGGGCATCAACGACCAGGCCCTCATCTCCTACCTGGTCAGCACCTACCACTCGGCCGCCGTTCTCGTGCCCGACGCGCTCGGCGTCCTGGAGAACGTCGAGGTCTTCCACACCCCGTCCTGACGGGCACCACCCCCGGAACGGAGAGAAGAACCGGTGTCACTGCTGTCCCGGATCACCGCGCCCACGGCCCGCCACGACGTGGCACGGCTCGTGGCCACGCTGCTCACCCACCACCAGGGCATCGGCCGTTCCGCGCCGGAGGCGCTGCCCGGAGTCGCCGCCCCCCGCCCGGTGGGCACCGCCCTGCCCACCGGGCCCACGGGACTGGGCACCTCGGCCGCCCGCATCGTGGCCCGCAGAGCGGCTGCCGAGGCCGCCGCGGAGCCGGCCGGCGACCCCAGCGGTACCGGGGTCCCGGAGCTGTACTGCCCGCCCGCCGTCCGGGACGACCCGGCACTCGGCCGGGAGGTCAACGACCGGCTGGTGGCGTGGGCCGACGAGGTCGGCATCTACGCCGGACGCCTCGACCGCGTCCGCGCCGCCGACTTCGGGCGCCTGATGATGCTGGCCCACCCCGACACCGACGACCCGGACCGGCTGCTCGCGGCCGGGAAGTGCGCGCTCGCGGAGTGGGCCACGGACGACTACTACTGCGACGACGAGACCGTGGGTTCCCGGCCCGAACTCCTCGGCTCGCACCTCGGCCTCGCCTACGCGGCCCTCGACCCCGCCCACCTCCCGGCCCGCTACGCGCCCGCCTGGGAGAGGGACCTGCGCGACGACCCCGTACGGGTCGCCCTGCGCTCGGGCCTCGACCACCTGGGCCGGTACGCGGAACCGTCCCAGGTGGCCCGGCTGCGGCACGAGGTCGCCGTCCTCTTCGTCGGCTACGGCCAGGAGGGGTCCTGGCGGACCCGCGGCCACGTGCCCAGCGTCCACGAATACCTGGCCCACCGGCAGATCAACAGCTTCCTGCCCTGCATCGCGCTGACCGACGTGGTCGGCGGCTACGCGCTGCCCGCCACCGAGTACGCCGACCCGCGCGTGCGCCGCGCCGTGACGACGGCCGCCACCGCGAGCACGCTCGTCAACGACCTGTACTCGATGACGAAGGAACACGACTCCTCGGGCGTGGAGTTCAACCTGCCCACCGTGATCGCCGAGGAGGAGCAGTGCTCGCCGCGCGAGGCGGTCGAGCGGAGCGTGGAGATCCACGACGAGCTGGTACGCGCCTACGAGACCCAGGCCGCGGCCCTCGCCCTCACCGGCTCACCCCAGCTGCGCCGCTTCCTCGCCGGCGTGTGGGCCTGGCTCGGCGGCAACCGCGCATGGCACGCCGGCAGCTCCCGCTACAACGGCGCCTGAGCCCGCCCCCTCGTCACCCCACTCTCCCCCTGCAATGCCGTAAGGAGCATCCCCATGACGACCACCCCTGCCCCCGCCGCCCCGGCCGGCGTCCTGCGCACCGCCTACCAGAAGGCCGTCGCCGAGTACTGGAACAACGAGAAGGACCCGGTCAACCTGCGTCTGGGCGACGTCGACGGCCTCTACCACCACCACTACGGGCTCGGCGACTACGACCCCTCCGTCCTGGAGGGCCCGCAGGAGACCCGGGACGAGCGCATCGTCCGGGAGCTGCACCGGCTGGAGTCGGCCCAGGCCGACGTCCTCCTCGACCACCTCGGTCCCATAGCCCCCGACCAGCGCCTGCTGGACGCCGGCTGCGGCCGCGGCGGCACCAGCATCATGGCCAACGCGCGCTTCGGCTGCCAGGTCGACGGCCTGTCCATCTCCCGGTCCCAGGTCGACTTCGCCAACGACCAGGCCCGCAAGCGCGGCGTGGACGACAAGGTCCGCTACCACTTCGGCAACATGCTGGACACCGGCCTCCCCACCGGCGCCTTCCAGGGCATCTGGAACAACGAGTCCACCATGTACGTGGACCTGTTCGAGCTCTTCGCCGAGCACGCCCGCCAGCTGGCGTACGGCGGCCGCTACGTCACCATCACCGGCTGCTCCAACGACGTCACGGGCCTGCGCTCCAAGGCGGTCAGCCGCATCGACGAGCACTACACCTGCAACATCCACCCCCGCAGCGCCTACTTCAAGGCCATGGCCGCCAACGGCCTCGTGCCCATCAACGTCGTCGACCTCACGGCCGCCACCATTCCGTACTGGGAGCTGCGGGCCCAGTCCTCCCTCGCCACCGGCGTCGAGGACCCGTTCCTGACCGCGTACAAGGAGGGCAGCTTCCACTACCTCCTCATCGCCGCCGACCGCATCTGACCGCGCGGAGGGGGGTCTGCCGGGCGCATCCGCATCAGTGGTCGACCGGCAGGCCCCTGGGTTCCTTGACGCGCTTCATGATGATCTGCGAGTTGACCTCGGTGATGCCCGAGAGCGTCGTGAGGCGCTCGATCCACAGGCGCTCGTAGGCGGTGATGTCGGCGACCGCGATGCGGAGCATGCAGCCGGGGCTGCCGAAGAGGCGGTACGCCTCGATGACGTCGGGGATGTCCTGGAGGGCCGCCTCGAACGCCTCGACCGCCTCACGGTCGCGCTTGACCTCGATGGAGACGAGGACCTCGAAGCTCCGGCCGACGGCCTCGGGGTTGATCACCGCCCGGTAGCCCTGGATGACGCCGTCCTGTTCCAGCTGGCGGACGCGGCGCATGCAGGGGGAGGGCGTCAGGCCGACGCGATGGGCGAGCTCCTGGATGGTCAGACGACCGTCGTCCTGGAGCTGGCGCAAGATATTTCTGTCGATGGCATCCATCGCGCAATTATCCACCACACTTCGACGGTCCCCCCGCTCATTTCAGCGACCCGATTGCGTGCGATTCGTCCTATCGTTCACCTGCTCGGCCGGTACCCCTCGCGGCCGACGTCAGATGATCTTGAGAAAGGCGGGCACCGTGGGACAGGTCGTCGTCATCAGCACGGGCGGGACGATCGCCAGCCGCTGGCAGGGCTCCGGCTTCGCCGCCGACGCACGGGGCGGGGACGTACTGGCCACGGCCGCGGTGCCCGCCGGCGTGACCGTACGGGTCGTCGACCTGATGAGCGTCAACAGCGCCCGGCTCACCACCCGCGACCAGCTCGCGCTGCTGCAGACCGTGCACGAGGTCCTGGCCGACCCCGCCGTGGACGGCATCGTCGTCACCCACGGCACGGACACCCTGGAGGAGTCGGCCTTCCTCCTCGACCTCCACCACGACGATGCCCGCCCCGTCGTCCTCACCGGCGCCCAGCTCCCGCTCGAAGCACCCGACGGCGACGGCCCCCGCAACCTCCACGACGCCCTGCTGGCCGCGAGCTCGGCCGCGCTGCGCGGCCACGGCGTCCTGGTCGCCTTCGACGGCCGGATACACGCCGCACGCGGCACGATCAAGGTGCAGACGCTCGCGGCCGACGCGTTCGCCGACCCCTCCGGCAGCCCGGTCGCGGACGTCAAGGACGGGCACGTCCTCGTCCGCCGGCAGCCCGACCGCCCGCAGCCGCTGCCCCTGCCGGCCGCCGGCACCCCCCTCCCGCGGGTCGACATCGTCACCCACCACTGCGACGCGGACCCCCTGCTCTTCAACGCCGCCGTCGACGCCGGCGCCCGGGGCATCGTCCTGGTCGCGACCGGCGCGGGCAACGCGACCCCCGAGGTCGTCGCCGCCGTCGAGGCGGCCGTCGCACGCGGCGTGCTCGTCGCCCTGACCACCCGCGTCCCCGCAGGCACCGTCGCCGAGATCTACACCCACGGCGGCGCCGTGGACCTCGCGGCCGCCGGCGCCGTGCTCACCGGCACCCTCCGCGCCGGCCAGGCACGCATCGCCGTCCTCGCCGCCGCGCTCGCCCACCCCGCGGGCGCCACGGATGACGGCACCCGGGCCCTGCGGCGCGCCCTCGGCACGCCCGCCACCTCCTGACCCCGCTTCTCCTCCCCCCCACCGCACTGATCGGATCCAGCACCATGTCGGCCGTCCCCGGTCCCTCCCGCACCGAACACGACCTCCTCGGCGAGCGCGACGTCCCCACCGCCGCGTACTACGGCGTCCACACCCTCCGGGCCGTCGAGAACTTCCCCATCACCGGGACCCGCATCTCCGCCCACCCCGAGCTCGTCACCGCGCTCGCCTCCGTCAAGCAGGCCACCGCGCTCGCCAACCGCGACCTCGGCCTGCTGGACGACCGCAAGGCGGACGCGATCGTGAAGGCGTGCGAGGAGATCCGCGCCGGGCAGTGGCACGACCACTTCGTCGTCGACGTGATCCAGGGCGGCGCCGGCACCTCCACCAACATGAACGCCAACGAGGTCATCGCCAACCGGGCCCTGGAGCTCCTCGGCCACGACAAGGGCGACTACCGGCACCTGCACCCCCTGGAGGACGTCAACGCCGGCCAGAGCACGAACGACGTCTACCCGACCTCCGTCAACCTCTCGCTGCAGCTCGCCGCCGACCGCCTCCTCGACGCCATGGACGTGCTGCGCCGGGCCTTCGCGGACAAGGCGAAGGAGTTCGCGGACGTCCTGAAGATGGGCCGCACGCAGCTGCAGGACGCGGTCCCCATGACGCTGGGCCAGGAGTTCTCCGCGTACGCCGTCATGCTGGACGAGGACCGGGCCCGCCTGGCCGAGGCGTGCGCGCTGCTCCGCGAGATCAACCTCGGCGGCACCGCCATCGGCACCGGCCTCAACGCCCACCCCCACTACGCGGAACTGGCCTGCCGGCACCTGAGCGCCATCACCGGCATCCCGTTCACGGTCGCCGGCGACCTGGTCGAGGCCACGCAGGACATGGGCGCGTTCGTCCAGCTCTCCGGGGTCCTCAAGCGGATCGCCGTCAAGCTCTCCAAGACCTGCAACGACCTGCGCCTGCTGTCCTGCGGTCCGCGCGCCGGCCTCGCCGAGATCAACCTGCCGCCCGTGCAGGCGGGTTCGAGCATCATGCCCGGCAAGGTCAACCCGGTGATACCGGAGGTCGTCAACCAGATCGCGTTCGAGGTCATCGGCAACGACGTGACCGTCACCTTCGCCGCCGAGGCCGGCCAGCTCCAGCTCAACGCCTTCGAGCCCGTCATCGCGCACAGCCTCCTCAAGAGCATCGGTCACCTGAGCGCCGGCTGCCTGACCCTGGCCGAGCGGTGCGTCACCGGCATCACCGCCAACCGCGAGCACCTGGCACGCCTCGTCGGGCAGTCCATCGGCCTGGCCACCGCCCTGAACCCGCACATCGGCTACGAGCAGGCCACCGCCGTCGCCCAGGAGGCCCTGACCACCGGCGCCTCCGTCCACGACCTCGTCCTGGCCAAGGGCCTGCTCACCGAGGAGCAGCTCCGGGAGATCCTCCACCCGGACAACCTCGCCCGCCCCCACGCACGGACCGCCGCGACGGCCGTCCGGTCCTGAAACAGAAAAGAGGAAGTTCTCTCATGGCAACGGCGCCTAGCGTCTCGTACTCGATGACGGTCCGACTGGAGGTCCCTGCGGGTGGGACGGCCGTCAGCC
>NZ_BMVB01000013.1 GCF_014650495.1 Streptomyces cinnamoneus
GCCCGCGGCGCCCGCGGCGCCCGCGGCCCCGGCCGCGCGGGCTGCGCGGAAGGCGGTCAGGGCTGCTTCCTCGCCGGGGAGGGGGCCGTCCGGGAGGGGGGCGATGAGGGAGCGCAGGGCGGCGTCCAGTCGCTCGGCCGCGATGCGCGCGGCCTTCTCGGGACCGTCGGGCGCACCCGTGCCCGCCATGCCTTCGGCGACGACGGATTCGCCGCGCAGCACTCGCTCCACGGCGTCGTCATCCAGCCAGTCGTTGTCGTACCGGTGGTCGTCCGCCATCACATGTCCTTCTGCGTCCGCGCGCGCAATTGCGTCACACCGGCAGAAGCGTTGACTCCGCCCGCTCCGGTGTGTGACTGCCGCTGTCCGGGGGTGGCGTCGGCGGGCGTACGGCCGCCTCCGGACGTCACCAGTTCGGCCAGCCGCCGCAGGCCCCGGTGTGCGGCGGTGCGCACCGCTCCGGGGCGCTTGCCCAGCACGCCGGCGGCGCTCTTGGCGTCCAGGCCGACGACCACGCGCAGCACCACGGCCTCGGCCTGGTCCTGCGGGAGCTGGGCGATGAGGGCGAGGGTCCGGCCGGTGCCGAGCGCCTCCAGAGCCTCGCCCGCGGTGTCCGCGTCGCCCGCGCGGCCCGCGAGCTCGCTGTCGTCCCCGCCGATGGCGGGGCGTCGCCCGCGCATCCGTATGTGGTCCAGCGCCCGGTTGCGGGCGATCCGGGCGGCCCAGCCACGGAAGCGGTCGGCGTCGCCCGTGAACCGCTCCAGGTCCCGGGCTATCTGCAACCACGCCTCCGAGGCCACGTCCTCCGCCTCGGCATCGCCGACCAGCGTGCGTACGTACCCGAGCAGGCGGGGATGCACGGTCCGGTAGACCGTACGGAATGCCGTTTCGTCCCCGCCCTGCGCCGCGCGCACCGCGGCGGTCAGCTCAGCGTCGTCCCCCTGCACGCTCTCATCCTGCACTACGCGCCGTACCTGCGGTTCAGTAGCCCTGCGGACCGTTGCCGAAAGGATTCTGCGGCGGCGGCCCCTGAGGGGGCTGCCCGTAGGGCGTCCCCGGCGGCTGCTGCGGCATCGGCGGCTGCTGCTGGACGGGCGCCCAGCCCGCAGCCGGCGCCGGAGGCGCCGCCGGAGCACCGTACGGCATGCCCGGCATCCCCGGCATGCCGGGCGCGGGCACGCCGCCCATCGGCACGCCGCCCATCGGCGGCACGCCGAGCGGGCCGGCCAGGGCGCGCTGCTCCTGCAGCTTCGACAGCTGCCGCACGACCAGCAGGGCCAGGAGCGCGGCCACGATGTACAGCACGAGGGCGAGCGTGGAGACCGAGAGCGCGGTCTTCAGCGACTCGACGTCCTCCCGCGCCGACGAGAAGACGTAGCGGCGCGTCTTGAGCCGGCGCTCGGCGACCGCGAACATGATCGAGCCGACGATGCTGAAGCCGCCCGCCGTCAGCCACAGCGTCCACCAGGCATTGAGCAGGCCCTTGGGCGCGCTCTGCGGGCCCGCCGGGGCGCTGGCCCGGTAGATGTCGTTGGCCATCTGCTTGGGGAACCACAGGTTGACGACCGGCGTGAACCACGAGCCGACGGCCCAGCCGCTGCCGAAGCGGTGCGTTCCGGGCGCGAACGCCTCGGCGTTGAGCCGCATCCGGCGGAACCAGATGACCCACAGCACGGCCGTGGCGATGAGCACCAGGGAGTACAGCCCCACCATGGCGGCGTAGAAGCCGTCGGCGTCGTCGATCCGATCCCGCGCAGTGCTGGTGAGGCCGTCCCTGAGGATCTCGTCGAGCGCTCCGCGCTGCTCGCCGCGCGCCGCGATGAGGAGCAGCAGCACCGCCATCGCCAGCGACAGCAGCACCGTCAGCGCGATCCGCACGCCACGCCGCAGGTCCACGCCGCCGACCGGCATCCCGGCCGGCATCATGCCCGGCGCGCCCGGGTACGGGTACGGGTACGCCGCGGCAGGTGCCCCCACGCCCACCGGCTGCTGGTACGCCCCGCACGCGGCGCAGCGGCCGTCCGGGCCCACTGCGGCGGCGCGGCAATGACCGCACGGATACATCTCTTCGACCCCCCAGGTGGTGGCCGGTCCCGGCCACCCGGAAAACGGCTATGAGCGGGAGATACTACGCGCCCGCGGGGGCCGGCCAGGGTGTGACGAATTTTCGATTCCCGGCGCTGTAGGTAGTGCGTGCCCCACCAGGGTTCGCAACGGCGGCGGCCGGAGCCTCTCCTGTGGGGGGTGGCGGCTCCGGCCGTCCTCCGTCGTCCTTGCCGGCCGTTCACCGTCCGGCGAGCCGCCGTTCGACCATGCCCAGCCGCGCCAGCAGTTCGTGGAAGAGGTCCTCCACCAGCGGTTCGGGGTCGGCGGCCAGCACGTCCGCCAGTTCCGCCGCGTCCGCCGCGTGCCCCGCCGCGGCCGCCCACGCGGCGCAGTGCGCCGCGGCCGCCCACGGGCTGGGGAAGAGTTCGTCGAGGCCGAGCCCGGTGTCGGCCATGTAGTGGGCCAGCGGCGTCCGCCCCAGGCAGGCCGACCAGCACGCGCCCCCGGGCTCCGCGCCGCCGAGGACGGCGCAGTGGCTCTCCATCACGTACGCGGCCAGGGCCGGCGCGCCCGTCCGGTCCGCGAGCTCCCGCACCAGCGCGTCCACGCCGGCCGGCTCGGGCGGCCCGGGGTGCTCCCACAGCCGCCAGCCGCCGGCGAAGGTCCCGGCGGGTCTCAGGTGTTCACGGCGCACCGCGGGAACGGGGCACTCGGCGAGTGCCCCGTCGCCGCCGCGGCCGAGGAGTAAGTAGCCCCAGAAACCCATGAGCGTTCTCCCTCTGTCTGTTTCCGTCCGCGAAACAAACGGCTCTGGGTCTTACAGCGCGGCAGGCTCCTCCTACGTCACACCAGCCGCGGGCAACCTCACGCGTCCTCGCCCGCCACGTCCTTCACCGCGATCGTCAGGTCGTTGGTGACCGTGAAGTACGGCCGCAGCCGCACCTCGCCGCGCGTCGCGGCGGGGAAGGTGTCGATGCCCTTGCGGTCGGCAAAGTCCCCGGCGATCCGGCCGAGGCGCACGAGCGCCGCGCCGGCCGACGGGCGCACGTAGAGGTCCCACAGGTCCTGCTCCTCGCCGATGCGCCGGCTCATCGGCTCGTGCGGCAGGAAGCCGGTCCCGTTCTCGACGGCACCGCGGACGTCGCCCACCGAGCCGTCGGCGTCCCGCAGCCGGGCGATCAGCTCGGCGCCCTCCCCGAGCGTCGTGTCCCCGGAGGCGGCGAGGGTGACCATCGTCCCGTCCTCGCCCACCCGCACCTCCACGGCCTCGACGTGCCCGGGCCGCAGCCAGGTCCGTACGGCCAGGAAGCCGTCGCTGGTCGCGTACGGCACCCAGGCGGCGACGCCCCGCGCGGTGTGCTGCAGCGGCAGGTCCAGCAGCGCCTTCTGCTCGACGAGCGCGGCGCGCAGGCGGCGGCGCGAGGCGTCGCCCGCGCGCTCGGCGTACACGTCCCAGCGCCCCTCGGACAGCACGTGCGCGGCCCGGTCGACGCGGGCCTCCACCCACGTGCCCGGCTCGCGGCCCTGCGCGGGCAGGACCGCCCGGGCCGTCTCCTTGCCCTTGCTGCCCCGGTGGCGGAGCAGGACGTGCGTGTCGGCACCGGTCAGCTGCTCCGCCGGCACCCGGACGACCAGCGAGCCGTCGGCGTCGGCCGCGCAGCGTGCCTCGGGGTGGGCGATGCCGTCCTGCGGGCGCGGTGCGGCGGCCTGCTGCTGCTTGCGGCCGCCGAACAGGCCGCGCAGCAGCCCGCCCTTCTTCGGCGGCGTCGCGGTGGTGCAGCCCGGGCGCAGTTCCTCGAAGAGCTCCTCGTAGCGGCGGGCGACGGCGGCCGGTTCGTAGCGGTGTGCGGCCGTGCGGGCGGCCGAGCCCAGCCGGGCGCGCAGGCCGGCGTCGCCGGTCAGCCGCAGCAGGGCGTCCGCGTAGGCGTCGACGGTGCCGGAGCCGTCGAGCGGGACGAGCACGCCGTCGGTGCCGTCCGTGAGAATCTCGCGGGGGCCGTGGGGGCAGTCGGTGGCGACGACCGGCAGGCCCGCGTGCATGGCCTCGACGATGGTCATGCCGAAGGATTCGGCGTCGGAGGCCACGGCCGCGACGGCGCCCTTCGACCACTCGGTCTCGATGGGCGAGCGGGCGCCCATGAGCGTGATGCGCTCGTACAGGCCCAGGTCCTCGATCTGCCGGCGCAGCTTGGCCTTGGCGGGCCCGCGTCCATAGATCCGCAGGTTCCAGTCCGGACGCTCGGCGGCGACCTTGGCGAAGGCGTCGATCAGGCGGTCGTAGCGCTTGACGGCGACGAGGCGGCCGGCGGAGACGATCAGCTTGGAGGTGCCGTCGGAGGGCGCGGCGGCCGGGGCGGGGACGGCGTTGGGGACGCAGAGGATGCGGGCCCCGGCGTCCGGCAGCGCCCGGCGGTAGTGGCCGGCGTCGGCCTCGGAGACGGTGGTGAAGGCGTCGAGGGCGGCGATGGCCGGGTCCATCACGGCGTGCAGCTCGGCGACGTGCGCCTCGTGGGTGAGGTGCTCCTGGCCCAGCCGCAGGTACGGGCGGCCCTCGCCGTACTGCGCGAGGTAGCCGATGAGCTTGGGGCGGGTGGCGATGACGACGTCGGCGTCGGTCGCGGCCAGGTGCGCGGCGACGCGTTCGTCGGTGAGCGCGGTGGCGGCCATGCGGCCGTTGTCGATGCGCTCGTCGCGGAAGACCTCGCTGGGCCGCTGGTTGAGCGGGGCGGCGTGCTCGCCGGTCTCGGTGCCCTCGCGCAGGTCGACGAGGGACGTGAGCCGCACGCGCGGGTCGAGGGCGAGCTCCGGCTCGTCGGTGGGGCGGTTGACACTGACGATCCGCACGTCGTGCCGGTCGGCCAGGGCCGCGGCGAGGTTGACGGTGGAGCGGATGGTGCCGCCGATGCCGTAGGCGTTGTGCAGCAGGAATTCGATCTTCATCGGACCCTCGTTACGGTACGCGGTGCTTCCGGGGAGGGTAACGCTCCGCGCCGCGGCGGGGTGGCGCTTCGCGGTTCCCCCACCCCGCCCCTTCCCGAAACCGGGGCTCCACCCCGGGCCCCGGTCCTCGACCGCCGGACGGGCTGCATTCGTCAGCGGCGCACCCGTCCGGCCAAGGCCGTGAACTCCGCCCACGGGCGGGACGGGACCCGTGGGTCCCACAGGCGTTGCGCCACCGCCGCCAGCGGCAGCCGGATCCCCGACGCCACCTGGTCCGGCGTCTGGGCGTGGGCGAGGTCGCACCACACGGCCAG
This sequence comes from Streptomyces cinnamoneus, assembly GCF_014650495.1. Taxonomy (GTDB): domain Bacteria; phylum Actinomycetota; class Actinomycetes; order Streptomycetales; family Streptomycetaceae; genus Streptomyces; species Streptomyces cinnamoneus. Next base: position 5,301 of record NZ_BMVB01000013.1, read on the forward strand.
GCGGCCGCCGGGAATGCGGTCCGGGGTCGTCGGGCCCTTCGGCACGGGCACCGTGCCGCGCAGCACGGCCGGCGACCACTGCCGGTAGATCCGCTCGCCGGTCGGGTAGACGAACTGATTGGGCTGACCGAGCACGTAATAGAGGTATTCGTCGTTCAGGTTGACCAGCGTCCGTCCCTCGTTCAGGTACTCCTGCGGCTGACGGGCGCCGATCTCCTTACCGGTCCAGTACTCCACTTCGATGGATTTGTCCGGTGTGACCACGCCGCCCGTGAAGAATCCGTCGTTCCACGCCTTCGGCGTCTTGCCCAGGCTGCGCACGACCGCCGCCCGGTCGTTGAGCCAGCCGGTCGCCAGGTCCTGGACGCGCGCCTTGGGGCCGTACTTCTGGCGGGCCACCTCGGCCAGGCGGGGGTAGGAGGTCTGCGGGTCCTTGGCCATCAGCGCGCGGTACTCGTCCGAGCCGAGGTGGAACCACGGGCCGGGGAAGAGCGGCGCGAACTCGCGGATCAGGTCGTCCAGGATGCGGGCGGACTGGGGGTTGGCGACGTCCACGGCGCCGCGGGCGACCGTCCCGGAGGCGTCGCGCAACTGCAGGGACGGGTGGGCGTTCATGACGGCGCCCAGGTGGCCGGGCGAGTCGATCTCGGGGACGACGGTGATGTGGAGGGCCGTGGCCAGGTCGGTGATGCGGCGGAGCTCGGCCTTGGTGAGGTGCTGCGGGGAGACGACCTCGGGGTGCGAGGAGCTCTCGATGCGGAAGCCCTGGTCGTCGGAGAAGTGCAGGCCCAGCTGGTTGAGCTTGAGGTCGGCCATCTCGCGCAGCCGGCGCTCGATCCAGTCGCCGGAGAAGTGCTTGCGGGCGACGTCCAGGTTGAGGCCGCGCTGGGGGCGGTCGGGGCCGTCGCGCAACACCCCCTCGGGGAGCCCGCCGCCGGTGCGGACGGCCTGGACGACGGTGCGGGTGCCGTAGAACGCGCCCGCCTCGTCGGGGGCGGTGATCACGACCTTGCGGTCCTGGGTCGTCAGCTCGTACGACTCGCGGCCGCCGCTCTGGCCGGGGCGCAGCACCAGCTCGACGTCGCCGGGCCGGGCGGGCGCGGCGGCGAAGGGCAGCCGCAGGTCGGCGGCGAGCCGGCGGGCCTCGTCGGCCAGCGGCCCCTTCTCGTCGGCCACCACCCTGGCGCCCTTGGCCGGCCGCCAGCCGGGGCCGTTCCGCGCGGTGTACGCCCGGACGGCGGGCACGGTCTGCGGCACCCCGCGCGCCACCGGTGCCGGCGCCGGCGCGGGTGCGGCCGGGGAGGGTTTGCCCGATGTGGCCGCCGTCGATCCCTCGGGCGAGCGGGAGTCGTCGCGGGCCGGACGGTCGGCCGATCCGTCCCGTGGGCACCCCATGAGGGACATCGTGGCGAGGAGGGCGAGGCTGGCCACGGTTCCCCGGACGGCCGACGCGCGGGAGAGCCTGACGGTCCGTGCCATGGAGCAAAACCTCCTATGTGGTGCTTTGCTGCGAAGATATTGGTTTTCACCCGGAGTGTCGTGACTCATGGCCCGGACACGCCGGGACACATAGGACATCCGAGACCCCTTGGTCCCTGCGGCCTAGGCCGTACGTGCCTGTTTGATCACACCTGACAGACCCCGGGGGACCGAACCGACAGAGCGTCGCTACGATGGCCAGGGCCGGTGGACCGTACCCGGCCGGGCCCGACCGACAGTGAAGCCGGCAGGCCCCAATCCCCGCTCCCGGAGGGTTTTCCGTGCCGGCTGGAACGCTGTACCGCGGCCGGGAAGGCATGTGGTCCTGGGTGGCTCATCGAGTCACCGGCGTCCTCATTTTCTTCTTCCTGTTCGTGCACGTCCTCGACACCGCTCTCGTCCGCGTCTCTCCCGAGGCGTACGACGACGTCGTCGCGACGTACAAGACTCCGATCGTGGCCTGCCTGGAATACGGCCTGGTCGCTGCCATCCTCTTCCACGCGCTCAACGGCCTCCGGGTCATCGCGGTGGACTTCTGGTCCAAGGGCCCGAGGTACCAGAAGCAGATGCTCTGGACCGTCGTCGGCATCTGGGTCGTGCTGATGGCCGGGGCGATCTACCCCGTCCTCGGGCACGCCGCACGCGAACTGTTCGGGAGCTGAGACGCGAGATGTCCGCTGAAACCACCCCTGCTGTGAGCGACGTGTCCCTCTACGACGTGGACAACCCGGCTCCGCTCATTGAAGCGCCGCGCAAGCGCACCAAGAAGACCCCGAAGTCCACGCGCACCAATTTCGAGCTGTACGGCTGGCTGTTCATGCGGCTGTCCGGCATCGTGCTGGTCGTCCTGGTCCTCGGCCACCTGCTGATCCAGCTCGTGCTGGACGGCGGCGTCAGCAAGGTCGGCTTCGCCTTCGTGGCGGGCCGCTGGGCCTCGCCGTTCTGGCAGGCATGGGACCTGATCATGCTGTGGCTGGCGATGCTGCACGGCGCGAACGGCCTGCGCACGGTCATCAACGACTACGCGGAGCGGGACAACACCCGCTTCTGGCTGAAGATGCTGCTGTACACCGCCACGGTGTTCACCGTCCTGCTGGGCACGCTGGTGATCTTCACCTTCGACCCGAACATCCGCTAGAGCCGGGGCTGAGGCGCTAAATCATGAAGATCCACAAGTACGACACCGTCATCGTCGGCGCCGGTGGCGCCGGCATGCGCGCCGCCATCGAGGCGACGAAGCGCAGCCGCACCGCCGTGCTGACGAAGCTCTACCCGACCCGCTCCCACACCGGCGCCGCCCAGGGCGGCATGGCCGCCGCCCTCGCGAACGTCGAGGAGGACAACTGGGAGTGGCACACCTTCGACACGATCAAGGGTGGCGACTACCTGGTCGACCAGGACGCCGCCGAGATCCTGGCGAAGGAGGCCATCGACGCGGTCCTCGACCTGGAGAAGATGGGCCTGCCGTTCAACCGCACCCCGGACGGCACCATCGACCAGCGCCGTTTCGGCGGTCACAGCCGTAACCACGGCGAGGCCCCGGTCCGCCGGTCCTGCTACGCCGCGGACCGCACCGGCCACATGATCCTCCAGACGCTGTACCAGAACTGCGTCAAGGAGGGCGTGGAGTTCTTCAACGAGTTCTACGTCCTCGACCAGCTGATCACCGAGGTGGACGGCGTCAAGAAGTCCGCCGGTGTGGTCGCCTACGAGCTGGCCACCGGCGAGATCCACGTCTTCCAGGCGAAGGCCGTCATCTACGCCTCCGGCGGCACCGGCAAGTTCTTCAAGGTGACCTCCAACGCGCACACCCTGACGGGTGACGGCCAGGCGGCCTGCTACCGCCGCGGCCTGCCGCTGGAGGACATGGAGTTCTTCCAGTTCCACCCGACCGGCATCTGGCGCATGGGCATCCTGCTGACGGAGGGCGCCCGCGGTGAGGGCGGCATCCTCCGCAACAAGGACGGCGAGCGCTTCATGGAGAAGTACGCGCCGGTCATGAAGGACCTCGCGTCCCGTGACGTCGTCTCGCGCTCCATCTACACGGAGATCCGCGAGGGCCGTGGCTGCGGTCCCGAGGGCGACCACGTCTACCTCGACCTCACCCACCTGCCGCCGGAGCAGCTGGACGCCAAGCTGCCCGACATCACCGAGTTCGCGCGGACGTACCTGGGCATCGAGCCCTACACGGACCCGATCCCGATCCAGCCCACCGCGCACTACGCCATGGGCGGCATCCCGACCAACGTCGAGGGCGAGGTGCTGGCCGACAACGACACCGTCGTCCCCGGCCTGTACGCCGCCGGCGAGGTCGCCTGCGTGTCGGTGCACGGCGCCAACCGCCTGGGCACCAACTCGCTGCTCGACATCAACGTCTTCGGCCGCCGCGCCGGCATCGCCGCCGCGGAGTACTCGGTGAAGGCCGACTACGTCGAGCTGCCGGAGAACCCGGCGCAGCTCGTCGCCGACCAGGTCGAGCGGCTGCGCAACTCCACCGGCACCGAGCGGGTCGCCGAGCTCCGCAAGGAGCTGCAGGAGACCATGGACGCCAACGTCATGGTCTTCCGCACCGAGCAGACCATCAAGACGGCCGTCGAGAAGATCGCCGAGCTGCGCGAGCGCTACCAGAACGTGTCCGTCCAGGACAAGGGCAAGCGCTTCAACACCGACCTGCTGGAGGCCATCGAGCTGGGCAACCTGCTCGACCTGGCCGAGGTGATGGCCGTGTCCGCGCTGGCGCGCAAGGAGTCCCGCGGTGGTCACTACCGCGAGGACTACCCCAACCGCGACGACGTCAACTTCATGCGCCACACCATGGCGTACCGCGAGGTCGACGCGGACGGCAAGGACTCGATCCGCCTCGACTACAAGCCGGTCGTCCAGACCCGCTACCAGCCGATGGAGCGTAAGTACTGATGGCTACCCCGACTCTCGAGAAGGCCGGGACGGCGGCGCAGGACGCTTCGCCGTACATCACGGTCACCTTCCGGATCCGCCGGTTCAACCCGGAGGTCTCCGCGGAGGCCACCTGGCAGGACTTCGAGGTGGAGATCGACCCGAAGGAGCGCGTGCTCGACGGTCTCCACAAGATCAAGTGGGACCTGGACGGCACGCTGACCTTCCGGCGCTCCTGCGCCCACGGCATCTGCGGCTCCGACGCCATGCGCATCAACGGCCGCAACCGGCTGGCGTGCAAGACGCTGATCAAGGACATCAACCCGGCCAAGCCGATCACGGTCGAGCCCATCAAGGGCCTGACGGTCCTGAAGGACCTCGTGGTCGACATGGAGCCGTTCTTCCAGGCGTACCGCGACGTCATGCCGTTCCTGATCACCAAGGGCAACGAGCCGACGCGCGAGCGCCTGCAGTCCGCCGAGGACCGCGAGCGCTTCGACGACACCACCAAGTGCATCCTGTGCGCCGCGTGCACGTCCTCGTGCCCGGTGTTCTGGAACGACGGCCAGTACTTCGGCCCGGCGGCGATCGTCAACGCGCACCGCTTCATCTTCGACTCGCGTGACGAGGCGGGCGAGCAGCGTCTGGAGATCCTGAACGACAAGGACGGCGTGTGGCGCTGCCGCACGACGTTCAACTGCACCGACGCCTGCCCGCGTGGCATCGAGGTCACCAAGGCGATCCAGGAGGTGAAGCGAGCGCTCATCACGCGCCGCTTCTGATCCCCCCGTTCACGGGTTCCGGGCCCGCTCCGCACCACTGGTGCGGGGCGGGCCCGTCCGCGTTCACCCGAGCCGACCGGTGATGCGGGCCGGGGGGCGCCGTCAGGCGGTGCGCAGGCCCGACGTCACCCCGAGCAGCGCCTCCTTCTTGCGGAGGAGGTCGGCCAGCTGCTCGTCGACCCGGGTGAGCTGCTCGTCGAGCACGCCGACGGAGTGGTCGCAGGCGAGCAGGCCGGGGCCGCCCTGGGTGCAGGGCATCAGCTCCCGGATGGCCTCGGTCGTCAGACCGCCGGCCAGGAGCTCGCGGATGCGCGTGACGCGCTCGCCGGCGTCCGGGTGGTAGCGGCGGTAGCCGTTGGCGTCGCGCTCGGAGCTGAGCAGGCCCTGCTGCTCGTAGTAGCGCAGGAGCCGGGTGCTGACCCCGGTACGACGGGACAGTTCACCTATGCGCATCAGCGGATTCCCCCACCTGACTTGACCTTGACACTGATGTCATACGGCAACCTCTCGGCCATGACACGGATTCCCGCACTCTCCACTTCCGTCACCGGCACCGGCCCGGGCCTCCTCCTCGCGCACGGCGCGGGCGGCAGCATCGAGGGCAACTACGCCCCGGTCCTGCCGGCCCTGGCCGCCGCCCACACCGTCGTCGCCCCCGACTACCCGGGCTCCGGCGCCACGCCGCGCGCGACGGGCCCCCTGACCGTGGACGCCCTCGCCGACGCCGTCGTCGCCGCGGCCGACGAGGCGGGCCTCGACACCTTCACCCTGATCGGCTACTCGCTGGGCACGATGGTGTCCGTGCGGGTCGCCGCCCGCCACCCGGAGCGGGTGCGGGGCCTGGTGCTGTCGGCGGGCCTGGCCCGCCCGGACAACCGGCTGCGGGCCACGCTCGACCTGTGGCAGAAGCTGCTGGCCGAGGGCGACCTGCAGGCGTTCGCCCGCTTCGTCGCGCTCAGCGCCTTCGGCGAGGACTTCTTCAACGCCGTCCCGCAGGATCAGGTGGGCCCCTTCCTGGACCTGATCGCCGCGGGCGTGCCGGCCGGCACCGCCGACCAGGCCGCCGCCGTCCTGACGGGCGACAGCACCGCCGACCTCGCCGGGATCTCCGTCCCCACCCTGGTCATCGCCCCGACCCAGGACACCCTGGTCTCGCCGGCCCACTCCCGCTACCTGGCCGACCACATCCCGGGCGCGGAGTACGCCGAGATCGCCACCGGCCACGTCCCCATGGCCGAGCGCCCGGAGGAGTGGGAGAAGCTGATCGTGGCCTTCCTCGACCGCCACGGCCTCTGAGCACGGAAGGCGGCCTCCGGCGGCCACGTGAAGGGGCGTCAGATGCGCCCCAGCATCCACAGCCGCCAGATGCCCGTTCCGTCGGAGAGGTACTGCGCCCCCGAGACCGAGGACGTGCTGAGGACGTAGTCCTTCTTCTGCCACAGCGGCACCATGGGCACGTCCTCGGCGACGATCTTCTGGATGTCGCGGATCTCGCCGGCCACCCGGTTGCGCAGGGGATTCTGCTGCGTCAGCCGGATGAGCTGCTCCACGCGGGGGCTGGAGTAGCCGGAGTGGAACGCGTCGCCGCCGCCGACCAGCGGGGTGGTGAAGGTGTCGGGGTCGGGGAAGTCGGCCACCCAGCTGACGCAGTACGCGTCGTAGGCGCCCCGCGCGTAGCCCTCCTGGAACTCCTGCCAGGCCACCTTCCGTGTCGTCACCCGGAACAGGCCGGTGGCCTCCAGCTGCTTCTTCAGCAGCGCCGCCTCCTGGTCCGTCACCGCGCCCTGCGAGTAGGCGAGCCCGAACGACACGGGCACCTGCACGCCCGCCTTCTGCAGCAGCTGCCTCGCCCGTCCGGCGTCCGGCGTGGGATAGGCGTCGAAGAAGGACGTGGCATGGCCGGTGAGGCCCTGCGGGACGAGGGAGTACAGCGGCTCGACGGTGCGCAGGTGCACGTCGCGCGCGAGCGCCTGACGGTCGACGACGGCGGCCACCGCCTGGCGCACGGCCGGGGTCCGCAGGGGGGAGTCCTCGCGCAGGTTGAAGACCAGGAAGCGGGTGTTGGCGGCCGCGTTCTCGTTCACCCGGACGCCGGAGTCCGGCGAGGACAGCCGGGCCAGGTCGGTGGGCGGCATCTGCCGGGCGGCCACGTCCACGGACCGGCGCTGCCAGGCGTCGCTCATGCGCTGCGGGTCGGTGAAGTACCGCACCGTCACGTCCCCGCCGACCTTCTTCACGGCGCCGGCGTACGTGTCGTTGCGCTCCAGCTCGGCGGTGGCGCCCGGCTGGTAGGACGTGAGGACGTACGGGCCCGAGCCGTCGGCCTCGTTGCCCTCGCGCAGCCGGTCCGCGGGGTAGCGCGTGCTGTCGACGATGGACCCCGCACCCGTGGCGATCTTGAACGGGAAGGTCGCGTCCGGCGCCTTCAGCCGGAACGTCACCGTCCGGTCGTCGTCGGCGACCTCCACCGACCCCAGCGTCTCCAGCAGCGGCTTCGGGCCCTGCCCGGACTTGATCCGCAGGATGCGGTCGAAGGAGAACTTCACGTCCTTCGCCGTCAGGGGGTGCCCGTTGCTGAACTTCAACCCCTCCCGCAGCTCGCAGGCGTACGTGCGTAAGTCCTCGCCCCGGAAGCCGCAGCGGCGCGCCGCGTCCGGCACCGGGGCGCCCGAGCCCGGGCTGAACGTCATCAGTGACTGATACACGTTGCCGTACAGCGCCCACGAGCCCGCGTCATAGGCTCCCGCGGGGTCGAGCGTGCTGACCGTGTCGGTCGTGCCGACCCGCAGCGGCCCCCCGCCGCCGCCGTTCCCCGAGGTGATCCCGCAGCCGCCGGCACCCATGACACACAACGCCAGCAGTGCCGAAGGCACCACGGCCCTTCGCATTCGGACCCCACGCACCCCTGCGCCCCTCCCGCCCGGTGATGCGCATCACCGTAAACAAGCGAACGCGCGTCCGTCCCGGGAATCGGCCAAGTGATCGTCGGCCGTCCGCGGAGAGGGTGGGCAGGTGTCCGTTATGAGGTGCGCCGCAAGGCCCGTACGCCACGCAACCCGATGGCACCTACAGCCGTCCCCAGAAGAAACGAGGTGATCGCGAGCAGCAGATGCACCCAGAAGTACGCGGTCGGGGAACCCGCGTCGTCGAAGGCCAGCCCGCTGCCGTCCTTCCAGAGATTCTTCACGAAAGTGATCCAGATGACCCAGCTCCAGGCGCCGAAGGCGAGCAGGAACCACGACACGGGACGCGAGAGGGTCGCGGGGGTTCGGGGGGCCGCTTCCCCGGAAGACTTCACCATGGGTTTCAGTATGCGTTCCGGCACTCGCACTGGTCCTATCGGGTCCTCGCAGGCCGCACGCCGTGAGGCACCGTCCTGGTTCACAGTCCGTGGAGGTACGTTCACCAGCGTGCCGACCACAACATCACACCCCCCGCGGTACCCCGCGCACCGCACGCGGTACTCCGCACCGCGCCGAGTCCGGCGCTCCGCGACCCTGCTGGCGGCCGGCGCGTCGCTGCTGCTCCCGCTGGCGACCGCCGCACCCGCCCTCGCCACGCCGCCCGCCCCCTCCGCCACCCCGGCGGCCGACGGCAAGGGCCAGCCCAAGCAGCCGCCCAAGCGGCCGCCCGCCAAGATGTCCACGGTGGGCGGCGAGCTGCTGGGCCGGCCGGGCGTCCAGGTGCAGCCGGGCCCGGGCGCGCCCGCGCTGCCGAGGGAGCTCAGCGGCAATTCGTGGCTCGTCGCGGACGCCGAGTCGGGCGAGATCCTCGCCGCGAACAACGCGCACTGGCAGCTGCCGCCCGCCTCCACCCTCAAGATGCTCTTCGCCGACACCGTGCTGCCGAAGTTCCCCAAGAGCCAGCAGCACACGGTCCGCTCCTCCGATCTGGAGGGCATGGGCGACGGCAGCAGTCAGGTCGGGATGAAGGAGGGCGTCACCTACTCCGTCCGCGACATGTGGATGGGCGTCTTCCTGCGGTCCGGCAACGACGCGGTGCACGTGCTGTCCGCGATGAACGGCGGTGTCACGAAGACCGTCAAGGACATGCAGGCCCACGCCGACGCCCTCCAGGCACGCGACACGCACGTGGTCACCCCCGACGGCTACGACGCCGAGGAGCAGGTCTCCAGCGCCTACGACCTCACGCTCTTCGCCCGCTCGGGGCTGCAGAAGGCGGACTTCCGCGAGTACTGCTCCACGGCCCGGACGCAGTTCCCGGACGAGGACCACCCGGGGAAGACGAAGGAGATCGTCAACACCAACCGGCTCCTCACCGGCCAGGGCATCCCCGCCTACAAGGGCATGGCCGGCGTGAAGAACGGCTCGACGACCAACGCCGGCAACACCTTCACCGGCGTCGCCCAGCACGACGGCAAGAAGCTGCTGGTCACCGTCATGAACCCGGAGATCAAGGAGCCGCACCAGGTCTACAAGGAGACCCAGCTGCTCCTGGACTGGGGCTTCGAGGCGGCCGGTCACGTCAAGCCCGTCGGCGTGCTGGTGGCCCCTCCGGGCGCCTCCGACAAGCCGGGCGGGGTCAGCGGTGGCGGCACCGCCGGGCAGGGCGCCCAGGCGTCGGTCTCCGGCGGCGACGGCATGTGGACGGCCGTCGGGCTGACGGGCGGCGCGCTGGCGGTGCTGGCGGTGGCCGGCTACATCGTCAACCGCCGGCACCCGCTGCCGCAGCGCGTGCAGCACCGTCGCCCGAAGGAGTGAAGGCGGGCGTCACCCGTCGTTGCCCTTGCCGCCCTCCGCGTCGTTGCCCTTGCCGTTCTCCCCGTCGTTCCCGCGCCGCGTGGGCGCCGCCTCCCCGGAGCTTCCGGTGGCCGTCCACGCGGCGCAGTACAGGGTCAGCTTCGCCGTGAAGTTGATCCACAGCAGCAGCGCGATCGGCGTTCCGAACGCGCCGTACATGCTCTTGGCCGCCACGCCCTGCAGATAGCCGCTCAGCACCAGCTTGAGCACCTCGAAGCCGACCGCCCCGACGAAGGCGGCGACGACGAGGCGACGGCGCGGCGGCCAGACGCCGGGCAGCCGCGAGAGCACGTAGAGCAGCAGCAGGAAGTCGGCGAGGACGGCGATGCAGAAGCCCGCGGCCGTCAGCAGCCCGCCGACGCCGGACAGCCCCGTCCGGTCGGCCACCCAGCCGACGGCCGACGACGCGAACGCCGAGCAGGCGGCGGACAGCAGCGCGACCGCGCCCAGGCCCACCAGCACCGCCGCGTCCTTGAGCTTGAGCAGGAAGACGTTGCCGGGGTCCTCCTCCACCTCCCACACCGCGCGCAGGCACTCGCGCAGGGAGCCCACCCAGCTGACGCCGGTGAGGAGCAGCAGGACGGCGGCGACGAGCGAGACGGCGCCGGCGTGCTCGGTGAAGCCGTGCAGGTCGATGCTGCCGGCGAGGCCGGGCAGCTGCTCGGAGATCTTCTTCTCCAGCTCCTGGACCTGCCCGTCGGTGAGCAGGGCCGCCGAGACGGCCGCGCCGAGCGTCAGCAGGGGGAAGAGCGCCACGAAGCTGGTGAAGGTGATCGCCGCGGCCAGGCGGGTCCATTTCACCCGGTCGAGGGTCTCGTACGTCCGCCACGCGTGCGTACGCATCGCCTTGCCGATCGGGGGACCGATCCAGGGGAGCCGCGTCAGCCAGTCCATGAGGGAACGTCTACCCCCGATCCGGCCGGAATCGTCGCCCGCGCGCAGGTCACGGGGAGGGGCGGCTCAGCGGGGAGAGGTCGCTCTGGTGCGGCACCTCGCCCGCCGCGCCGTCCTTGCCGAAGGGGAAGTCGCGCTCCAGGCGCCAGATGCCGTCCTCCCCCTGCTCGTACAGCGCGAACCCCTCGATGGCCCACTCGGCCTCGTAGTCCGCGAGCTCCGCGTACGCCCGGTCCATCGCCTCCTCGGCGATGCCGTGCGCCACGGTCACGTGCGGGTGGTACGGGAACTGCAGCTCCCGCGCCACCGGCCCCGAGGCGTCCCGCACCCGCTTCTGCAGCCAGGCGCAGGAGGAGGAGCCCTCCACCACGTTGACGAAGACGACGGGCGACAGCGGGCGGAACGTGCCCGTCCCGCTCAGCCGCATCCGGAACGGCCGCCCGGCCTCCGCGACCTCCGCCAGGTGACGCTCGATCGCCGGCAGTGACGAGGCGTCCACCTCGGTGGGGGGCAGCAGCGTCACGTGCGTGGGAATGCCGTGGGCGTGCGGGTCGCCGAAGCTCTCACGGCGCTTCTGGAGGAAGCTGCCGTACGGCTCCGGGACCGCGATCGAAACGCCGAGCGTTACGGTCCCCACTGCGTTCTCCCTCCTGTGCGCCTGTACGTCCCCGTGGTCAGTGTGACGGCTGCGCCGCACCCGCTGCCAGGTCACCTGGTCCCCGGCGCCCGGGACCGTGGGCCCGACGTGCACGGACGCATCCGAACCGTATCCGGATGGCCCAGCCTCCGCTGGGTTTCCGCTAGTGCTTCGCGGGCAGGAAGCCGACCTTGTCGTACGCCTGGGCCAGCGTCTCCGCGGCGACGGCACGGGCCTTCTCGGCGCCCTTGGCCAGGACCGCGTCCAGCGTCTCGGGGTCGTCCAGGTACTCCTGCGTACGGGCGCGGAAGGGGGTGACGAAGTCGACCACGACCTCGGCGAGGTCGGTCTTGAGCGCGCCGTAGCCCTTCCCCTCGTACTTCTGCTCCAGCTCGGCGATCGTGCTGGAGGTGAGCGTGGAGTAGATGGTGAGGAGGTTGCTGACGCCCGGCTTCTCCTCGGCGTCGAAGCGCACGACCGTGTCGGTGTCGGTGACCGCGCTCTTGATCTTCTTCGCCGAGACCTTGGGCTCGTCGAGCAGGTTGACCAGGCCCTTGGGGTTGGCCGTCGACTTGCTCATCTTGGCCGTCGGGTCCTGCAGGTCGTAGATCTTGGCGGTCTCGCGGACGATGTGCGCGGCCGGCAGGGTGAAGGTGTCGCCGAAGCGGCCGTTGAAGCGCTCGGCGAGGTCGCGGGTCAGCTCGATGTGCTGGCGCTGGTCCTCGCCCACGGGCACGGAGTCGGCCTGGTAGAGGAGGATGTCGGCGACCTGCAGGATCGGGTACGTGAAGAGGCCGACGGTGGTCTGGCCGGCGCCCTGCTTGGCGGACTTGTCCTTGAACTGCGTCATGCGGGACGCCTCGCCGAAGCCGGTGAGGCAGTTCATCACCCAGGCGAGCTGGGCGTGCTCGGGCACGTGGCTCTGGACGAACAGGGTGCAGCGGTCCGGGTCCAGGCCGGCGGCCAGCAGCTGGGCGGCCGCGATGCGGGTGTTGGCCCGCAGCTCCTTCGGGTCCTGCGGCACCGTGATCGCGTGCAGGTCGACCACCATGTAGAACGCGTCGTGCGTCTCCTGCAGGGCCACGTACTGACGGATGGCACCGAGGTAGTTCCCGAGGTGGAACGAGCCTGCGGTGGGCTGGATGCCGGAGAGGGCGCGCGGACGATCAAGGGCCATGCCCACATTCTCTCAGGTGTGGAAGCGGACTCGGCCCAGCGGTGCATGTCGGGGTGTAGAAAGGCGTCACCAGCATGCCCCGACACGAACGGAGCACACGTTGACCGCCACGGAACGCAGCATCTCCGCCGCCGACGAGCACAGCGCGCACAACTACCACCCGTTGCCGGTCGTGGTCGCGACCGCGCAGGGCGCCTGGCTGACGGACGTCGAGGGGCGCCGCTACCTCGACATGCTCGCCGGGTACTCGGCGCTGAACTTCGGGCACGGCAACCGACGGTTGATCAACGCGGCCAAGGAGCAGCTGGACCGGGTCACGCTCACCTCGCGCGCCTTCCACCACGACCGCTTCGCGGAGTTCTGCGCCGCGCTGACGGAGCTGTGCGGCATGGAGATGGTGCTGCCGATGAACACCGGCGCGGAGGCGGTGGAGACGGCCGTGAAGACCGCCCGTAAGTGGGGTTATCGCGTCAAGGGCGTGCCCGACGGCCGGGCGAAGATCGTCGTGGCGGAGAACAACTTCCACGGCCGCACCACCACCATCGTCAGCTTCTCCACCGACCCCGAGGCCCGGGCGGACTACGGCCCTTACACCCCCGGCTTCGAGATCGTCCCGTACGGGGACCTGGCGGCGCTGGAGGCCGCCGTCGACGAGCACACGGTGGCGGTGCTGCTGGAGCCGATCCAGGGCGAGGCGGGCGTGCTGGTCCCGCCGCCGGGCTACCTGGCCGGGGTCCGGCGGCTGACCACCGAGCGGAACGTCCTCTTCATCGCGGACGAGATCCAGTCGGGACTGGGGCGCACGGGCCGGACGTTCGCCTGCGAGCACGAGGACGTCGTCCCCGACGTGTACGTGCTGGGCAAGGCGCTGGGCGGCGGCGTGGTGCCGGTGTCGGCTGTGGTCTCCTCGCGCGAGGTGCTGGGCGTCTTCCGCCCCGGCGAGCACGGCTCCACCTTCGGCGGCAACCCCCTGGCGTGCGCGGTGGCCCTGGAGGTCATCGCGATCCTGCGCTCCGGCGAGTACCAGGAGCGGGCCACGGAGCTGGGCGAGCACCTGCACCGCGAGCTGCACCAGATGGCCGGCTCGGGCGCGGTGACGGCGATCCGCGGCCGCGGGCTGTGGGCGGGCGTGGACATCGACCCCGCGCACGGCACGGGCCGCGAGATCTCCGAGCGCCTGATGGCGCACGGGGTGCTGGTGAAGGACACCCACGGCTCCACGATCCGCATCGCCCCGCCGCTGGTGATCAGCAAGGAGGACCTCGACTGGGGCCTGGACCGCCTCCGCGAGGTCCTCGGCGGCGCCTGAGCGGCCTCAGCGGCCGCCCCCGGGGGTCCTGGACCCCCGGGGGCGGCCGTCGGCCGTGGCGGGCGGCACCAGCAGCCGGCCTGCGCGCTTGATGTGCCGGGTCACGGGCATCGTCTCGGCAGCCCGCACCCCGGGCAGCGCGCCGATTTGGGTGGCCAGGTAGTCGTACAGCGCGTCGGCGTCCCGGGCGACGACGCACACCATCATGTTGCTCGGCCCGGTCACGGCCGCGGCGAAGGCGACCTCGGAGTGCCCGGCGAGGGCCTCGGCGACGGCGCCGAGTTCGGCGGGGGCGACGGTCAGCCACAGCACGGCCTCGTGGGTGAACCCGTAGAGCCGGGGCTCGATGTCGACGTCGAAGTACAGCACGCCGGCGGCGTGGAGTTCGTCGATCCGGCGCCGGACGGTGGACTCCGACCAGCCGGTGGCGGCGGTCAGGTCACGGACGGCGGCGCGGCCGTCCGTGGCGAGGACGGCGAAGAGGCGGTGGTCGGCGGCGGTCAGCACCACGTCCCGGGAGTGCGGCGCGGCCGGCGGCCGTGACAGCTGTGCGATCTGCTGCTCGTCGAGCGCGGCGGTGCGGCCCGGCCAGCCGGCCGTTCCGGCGACCGCGCGCAGCATGCAGTGGGCGGTCACCGCGGTGATCCGCGGGGTCCTGGGCAGCTTGGACAGGAGCATGCTCCCGTGGGCGGAGCCCGCCCGGGCGCGGGTGATGCAGGTGATCTCGGTGCCGCCGGAGGCGAGCCCGACCCACGAGGTGTCGTCCCGTTCGGCGAGCGCCGTGGCGATCGCGACGGATGCGTCGGGAGTGCACTGGATGCGTACGCACCAGTCGACGTAGCCGAGGCTGCGGGCCTCCGGCAGTCCCACGACCCGCAGGGCGCCGGCCGACCGCAGGCGGTGGTAACGGCGGGCGACCGTGCGGTCGGAGGAGCCGACGGCGGCGGCGATCCGGCTGAAGGGGGCGCGTCCGTCGATCTGCAGGGCGTGCGCCAACTGCCGGTCGAGGACGTCGAGGTCGGATATGACGGAATCCATCGGACGACGCTACTCGACGTCGGATTCCTTCAGAAGGAGGGTGGTTGGGGACAGAGGGCGTCCGGTGCGGCGAAGGTCGTCGGCATGACGAACGGAACACAACTCGACCCCGTCGCCGGTACGGCCCTGATCACGGCGGCCCAGCGGGCGAGGGAATCGGCCAGGGCGGACGCCCTCTTCCACGACCCGTCGGCCGCGACGCTGGCGGGAGAGACCGGCGCGTCCCTGCTCGCGACGGCCGGCGACATCCCGGCCATCGCGGTGCGGACGCGCTTCTTCGACGACGCCGTCAGGGATGCGGTGGGGTACGGGGGTCCCCACCGCCTCGTGATCGTAGCGGCGGGGATGGACACGCGCGCGTACCGGCTGGGGCTGCCGGACGACGTGACGGTCTACGAACTGGACCGGCCGGAGCTTCTGGCGCGCAAGGAACGTCTGTTGAAGGAAAGCCTGTTGGCGGACAGTGAGCCGACGTGCCACCGCGTGCCGGTGGGCGTCGACCTGGCAGCGGACGACTGGGGCGACGCCCTGGCCGCTGCGGGGTTCCGGGCGGACGATCCGACGTGCTGGCTGGTCGAAGGGCTCAACCAGTACTTGCCGGAGTCCGGCGTGCACGCCCTCTTCGACCGCCTCTCGGCCCTGTCCGCGCCGGGCAGCCGCCTGCTGACCGACTTCGTGTCCGGGGCGCTGCTCTCCGCCCCCGAGGCCCGGCCGGTGCTGGACCTGATGGCGGAGTGGGGTGCGCACTGGCGCTACGGGACCGATGCGCCGCAGGAGCTGCTGGAGGGCTTCGGCTGGGAGACCGAGGTGAGGTCGTTCGCCGAGGTGGGGGCGGCGCTGGGCCGGCCGATGCCGGGCGGGGAGGCGCTGTCGGGCTGGCTGGTGTCGGCGAGGCGCCAGCCGTAGCGGGGAGGGGCGGTCCGCCCGGAACGCGAGCCGCCCGCCCCGTACGCGTCCGGGGCGGGCGGTCATGGTGCTGGGGGGGGTTACGACCAGCGCTTGGAGGACTCGTTCTCCGTCTTGAGGCACTGGTTGAGGCGCTTCTGGATGGCGTCCGCCTGGGCGTTGGCGCGGCGGGCCGCCTCGGGCTCGCCCTCGTGCTTCATCCGCTTGGCCTTGGCCCGCAGGTTGGCGATGTTCTGGCGCATCTCGGCGGGCTTGCAGGTCGCGGTGGCGGCGGAGGCCGTGGAGGCGGGCAGAGCCGTGAACACAACTCCCCCGGCCAGCGCGGCAGTCAGGGCCAGGGCGGAAATGCGTCGACGCATGTGTCTCTCCTCAATCGGTTACACAACGTATCCGGCGGCACGGAGCGTAGTGGAGAACGTGATCACCGAGGACGGGCAAGGCGGGCAGAGACCGTGAAACCCGGCCGCCAAGTCCCCGTGGGATGCGTCACTTTCAGGCCATGATGGCTTGTTTACATGATCACATGCGGGACGAAGCGGGCGTACTCGTCCGTGATCAGCCCCGCCGACTCGCGGATGCCCAGCCCGGCGGGCTCGCCCTCGACCACCCAGGCGCCGAGCACGACGTGGTTGCCGTCGAACTCCGGCAGCGGGGCGAGCTCCTGGTAGCAGCAGGGCTCGTCCCGCACGACGGGCGCGTCCCCGGCGGGGTGGAGGGTGACGCCCGCGCCCTCCCGGCCGAAGAGCGGCTTGGCGGCGTAGCCGCGCGTGCGGGCCAGCTCCCGCGGCCCGTCGAGGTAGGCGGGCAGCAGGTTCGGGTGGCCGGGGTAGAGCTCCCAGAGGATCGCGAGCAGCGCCTTGTTCGACAGCAGCATCTTCCAGGCGGGCTCGATCCACAGCGTGGACCCCGTCCCGCCGCCGTTGTCGAGCGTGTCCAGGACGTGCGGGCCGAAGTCGTCCTCCGCCAGCCACTCCCACGGGTAGAGCTTGAAGCAGGCGCGGACGAAGCGGAGTCTCTTGTCGACGAAGCGACCGGAGAGCGCGTCCCAGCCGATGTCCTCCATCGAGATGGCGTCCGTCGCGATGCCCGCCTGCTCCGCCGTCTCGCGCAGGTAGGCGACCGTCATCAGGTCCTCGCCGAGCTCGTCCCCGGCCGAGTGCGCGAAGTGCACGGGTGCGCCGGGCGGCAGCAGGGCGGCCTGGCGGCGCCATGCGTCGACGAGCCGTTCGTGGAGCGAGTTCCACTGGTCGGCGTGCGGCACGTCCGCGAAGCGTTCCTCCATCCAGAACCACTGCGGTCCGGCGGCCTCGACCAGGGACGTCGGCGTGTCGGCGTTGTACTCCAGCATCGTGGCCGGGCCGCCGCGGCCGTCGTAGCGCAGGTCGAAGCGTCCGTAGAGCGAGGGGAGTTCCGCCCGGCGCCGCCAGGACTCGGCGATCAGTGCGGCGAGACGCGGGTCGGTGATGCCGAGGTCCGCGAAGCGGTCGTGCTCCACGATGTGCGCGGCCGCGGCCAGGCACATGGCGTGCAGCTCCTCGACCACCTCCTCCAGCGCCTCGACCTCGGACAGCGAGAAGGAGTAGTACGCGCTCTCGTCCCAGTACGGCCGCAGCGAACCGTCGGGGTGGCGGGCCAGCGGATAGATCAGGCCCTGCTCCTCGACGGTGGCCTGCCAGCCGGGACGGGGGGTGATGCGATGACGCTGCATTTCGGGAGATCAGCCGCCGCTCGAACCGGAGTGGCTCTTGGACGACGAGCAGCCGAAACCGCCCCGCGAAACGGCCTGGCTTTTGTTGAACGTGCCGTTGTCGGCACGCGTGCCGGAATTACCTGAGTTGTAGTACCAGGTTCCGGATGTCCCGCCGGAGCCGGTGCCGCTGCTGCCACTGCTACTGCTGCTGCTCTTCTTGCACGCCTTGGAATCGAGGACTTTGTAGCCCTTTCCCGCCTCATAGCTGTTGCGGTCCACGCAGCGTTTGTCGGGCTCGGAACCGCAGGAGGTCAGGGCGGCGGCGAGTACACCCATTCCGCCCAATATGACGGTGCTGGACCGCAAACGTCGTCGCGTTTTCTTTTCCATCTTTGACGCCCCCGTAGCGTTCAACGTTCGAAAGTGCGTACACCCTAATCCCCGGTCCGGCGTGCGGTCCCGGCGGGCAGGCCCTTCACTGGGAGACGGCACAGGCCGTCGATCCCGGTGGAGGCGACATGAGGGCTCAGGCAAGCGGCTGGGTGAGGGGCACGGTGGGCGTGGCGCTCACGGCGGTCGTGGTGGCCGGCGCGGCCGGATGTTCCGACGACGGGGAACCGTCCGGCAGCCATGGCAGCAAGGTCGCGTCAGCGGCGTCGTCCGCGGTCGCCTCCCTGGCCTCTCAGGGGGCGGAGGCGCTCGCGTCGGCCACCGCGGAGGCGCAGCAGAAGCTCAACGAGGTGAAGAACGGCGTCGCCGCCAAGGACGAGGTCAAGCTCGGCACGCCGACGATCGGCGGGGACGGGCGGGCGACCGTGAAGGTGACGGCGCACAACACGGCCGACTCGGCCAAGTCGTTCGCCGTGCTCGTCCAGTTCAAGGACAAGGACGGCAACCTCGTGGACGTGACGGTGGTGACGGTCACGAACGTCGGGGCGAAGGCGGACGGCGAGGCGACCGCCACCGGCAACCGCAAGCTGTCCGGCAGCGACATCCGGGCGGAGGTCGGCTCGGCGGTGCGGTACTGAGACGGGGGGCGGTACTGACACGGCCGTACTGACACGGGGTGCGGTACCGGCCGGACCGGGGCTGCGGACCGGGGCGCGGTAGCGGTCCGGGGCTGCGGACCGGGCCGGACCGGGGCGTGACCGTGCGCGGCTCCAGGCCGCCGCTGGTGGCGGCCCGCGGCCGCTCGGCGCATGAGCGCGTGGTGCGCTCAGCACGCGAGGCGGTGCCGCTCCTTCCAGACCGCCGCCGAGAGCCGCGCCAGCAGCCTCGCCGCGGGGTCGTCGACGTCGTGGCCGTTGGCGAGCGGCCCGCTGTAGCAGACGGCCATCGCGTAGGGCCCCGCGTCGGGCGGGTGGATCACGGCGGCGCTGTGCCGCACGCCGGGGAACCAGCCGTTCTTGCTCGCCAGCCGGGTGCCCGGCGGCAGCCCCGCCGCCAGGTCCACGCGGTGGACGTTGTCCTCCAGCAGGCCGAGCACCTCCGGCTCCAGCGACTCCAGCAGCCTGACCAGGTCACCGGCGGTCACCCTGTTGTGGAAGCCGGCCGCGCGGCCGGGAACGTCCTCGATCCCCCGCGGGCTCGCACTGCCGGTCGCACCCGCCCGGCGCCACACCTCGGCCACGGCCTCGTGCCCCACCTCGGCCAGGCAGAGGTTGGTGGCCAGGTTGGACGAGTGCGTGACCATCCGCCCGGCGAGCCAGCGCAACGACGCGGTGCCGCCCAGCAGCTCCCACGGCCCCGGGTCGCTGTCGTCCTCGCGCACGTTGGCGTAGGTGGCGTCGCCGGTCACGGACGTGAAGGCGTTGACGACCGGCACCCGCACGTCCAGGTCGGCGCCGCTGCGGTGGAGCGCGGCCAGCACCGCCACCTTCATGGTGCTCGCCGCGTCGTGCGGCACGTCCTCGTTCCGTTCGAGCACGGGAGCGCGCCCCCAGGGCGCCACGACCACGGAAAGCATGCTCCGACTGTAGGGCCGTGCCGCCTCACGTGGCTGCCTCACACGGAGGACGTACGGCGCCGGTAGTACGAGACGGTGACGGCGGCGAGCAGAGGACCCCACAGGACCAGCGGCTGGTAGAGGCGCCCGACCTGGCCGGTACGGGAGGATGACGCCCGGCCGGCGGGCTCAGCCGCACGGCGGAGCCGCCATCGGGGGAAAGTGGCGGTCGCGGGCCCCAGCTCGACGTCCGATCGCCGCCAGCGCGCCCCGGTGGGGCCGACCATGCTTGGCGGCATGAACGATCCACTGACGACGGACGCCGTAGCCGTCCTCACCCGCATGTACACGGCCGAGGCGGAGTACCTGGCCGCAGGAGGCCCGGGTGAGGCTTCGTTCGATCTGCTGGCCCCCTACTTCTCGCCCGATGTCGTGCTGCACCAGGCCGACGCCCTGCCCTATGGCGGCACATGGCGCGGGCACGCAGGAATGGAGCAGTTCTTCCTCGCGATGAGCGCGGCCTGGGAATCGTTCGACATGGAGGAGCAGGAGTTCCTGGCCACCGGCGAGACCGCGGTGGTCCTCACCCGGGTCCGGGCACGCGCGCGTGCCACGGGCCGGGAGCTCGCCTTCCCCATCCTGCAGACGATCAGGGTGGAGGACGGCCGGATCGTCGAGGTCCACCCGTTCTACTGGGACACCGCCGCCGTCGCCGACGCCTGCGCGCCTCAGTAGGCCGGGGCATCCGGGCTGGGGCCGGTCGCTCTCCGGTCGCTCTCCGGTCGTATCCGTCCTCCGCCGCCCGGCGGAGCCGGTTCGGGCCGCCGGGCGATCCCCGGCGGCCGGTCGGCTGCGATCTTCGGTAGGGAACGGGCCGGCCGGGCCCACCGAGCCGAGGACCGCGCATGCAGCCGCTCCCGCACACCGGATCACCCACTGCCGCCCGCACCGGGCGGTTCCGCGCCGCCTGGCGTGCGGCCCACGATCCCGTGGCCGGGGTGTCCCGGCGTATGCACCGCGTCGCGTGGGCCGTGCCGTTGTCCGTCCTGCCGTCCAGCATCTGGCGGCTCCCGGCGGCGTTCGACCGCGGCATCGGGTTCGGCGAGCGGCTGTACGTCGTGTTCCTGTCGGTCCTCTCCGAAGCGGTCGCGTTCACGGCGTTCGGGCTGATCGCCCGGTGGGGCGAGGTCTTCCCGCGCTGGGTCCCGGTGCTGCGCGGCCGCCGGGTCCCGCCGTTGGCGGCACTCGTCCCGGCCGGCATCGGGGCCGCCGCGCTGACGCTCCTGTGGACGGCCCTGACCCTCGTCACCCATGTGCTGGGCACGACGATCCGGGGCGACGACCTCCCCGCCGACTTCCCGAGCGAAACCGGCGGGTGGCAGGCCGCCTGGTTCTACGTCTGCTACGCGCCGCTGATCCTGTGGGGGCCGCTGCTGGCCGTGCTGACCATCGCGTACGCGAGGCGCCGACGGGTCGCGGCGGCAGGGGCATGCGGCGCGTAGCCTTCGCCGGGCCTCAGTGGTCAGCCCCGCGGCGCCGCCGCCTTGAGGGAGGCCACGAACGCGGACCAGGCCCCGGCCTCGATGAGGAGGGCGGGGCCTGCGGGGTTCTTGCTGTCGCGGACGGGGATGAGGCCGGTGGGTATGTTGTCGGCGACCTCTAGGCAGTCTTCCTGACCATCGCTGTACGTCGACTTGCGCCAGACCGCGGCGCTCAGGTCGGCTCGCATGTGCCGAACTCCTCCATTGCCTTTTCGATCCATCGGACAGACGCCTGCGGAGGTAGCGCCATGGCGTGCACGCGATCGTATCGATGGGAATGACGCGCCACCGATCGACGATCTTTCACCATCTCGGTCAAGGTGCCGCCCTCCAGATAGACCACGTCTGGAGCGTTGGCGAAGGACAGAACGGTCACCGAGCCGCCCATGCCTGCATGCCCCCCGACCGCGAAGGGCAGCACCTGCATCTCGACGTTGGGGGCCTCCGCAGCCTCCAGTAGACGTGCCAACTGGTCACGCATGACGGACGGGCCACCGACCGGGCGCCGGATCACCGCCTCGTCCAGCACAGCCCACAGCAGAGGTGGGACGTCCTTCGTGAGGACGCTCTTCCGGGCGAGTCGCGTCGCCACCTTCTCGTCGATTTCCTCCGCAGTGCACCACGGCAGCGCCTGGCGCATTACCTCGCGAGCATAAGCCTCGGTCTGCAGCAATCCTGGCACCGTGTGCGCCTGATACTTATGCATGGCGGCGGCCTTCGTCTCGTACTCCCTGTACTTGCGGTATGCGTCCGTGGGCGGGAATCGGTTGAGGTGATCCCACAGGTCGGACAGGTCACCGTCCGCGCCCAGGAGGCTGTCCATTTGGTCGGAGACGCAACGCGATGGCGTCTCCTTGCCCAGCTCGAATTGAGCGATACGACTATGGGCGATGGGAATCTTGTCGCCCAACTGGCGTTGGGTCCAACCTGCCCGTACGCGCAGCTTGCGCAGCTTCGCCCCGTACAGCGCGGGCAGTGAACTGGACGGGTCGAGTTCCTTGGGTGCTGGCACCGTCGCCACCTGTTTTCATCTTGAAGCGTCGAAAACCGTTACCCCTGGTGAGCGTAGCTCCACAGCCCGATGCTGAGAACCGGAACCGGAGCAACAGACCACGACCGAGGTACCCGACCATGAACCTCCACCACGCCGCCGCCCGCACCGCACGCGAGCTCGCCGACGCCTTCAAGGCGCACGGCTGCACGATCCAGGTCGTGCCCCAAGTGCCCGTCGACGGCCAGGTGTTCCTCGCCATCCACGACCCCCTCAGCGGCTACGAGGCCCAGCTGCTGACCGCCGCCCTGTCCGCCTACACCGGCGGCAGGCCGCGCTGCGAGGAGTGCCAGACCATCAAGCGGAACAGGGCCCGGGCCCTGCGCGACGGCAACCGCGACGAGGCCGCGGAGATGGCCACCGTCATGGGCATTCACCAGCGGATGGCGCACACCTGATCCATTCGTCACCGTACGGGTGTTGGAGCGGCGGAACGCCCTCGTCCAGCCGCCCCCGTCGCATACGTTGCGGCGCATCGGGTTGCTTCGTGCCGCATACGAAGCGACCCCCGGCGGTGCTACCAACACCGGTCGGGGGTCTGCACCCGCAAGGAGTAAGCAGGAACCCCTCGGAATGTTCCGGCATGTTATCGCGCCCACGCGCTTCTTCACCCAGATCTCGAACGACATCATCCGCCACCCCCGCCTGTCCTCCGACGCCAAATGCCTTCTGATCTGGCAGCTTTCGCTCCCGCCCGGCGCCGACGAGCCGCTCTCCGTGTCCGCCGGACGGGCCGGGATCAAGAAGACGGCGTTCACCCGGGCCAAGAGCGAGCTGAAGGCGGAGGGCTACGTGCACGAGTGGCGGCGCTCGGGGCCGCGGGGCCGGTGGTCCACGACGCAGCTCGTGTCGAACGTTCCGCTGACGGAGGCGGAGGCCCTGGCGGTGCGGAACAGCAGCAGCACGAGTGTTCCGCCGACGGCCGCCCCTCCGGCCGTCGGTGAGCCGACGCCCCGGGCGGTCGGCCGTTCCCAGGAAAAGAACGGGGAGCACACTCCCCACCCTCCCCACCCGCTCGCCGAGCGTGGCGCCGCCGCCCTCGCGGCGGTGTCGCACCGTGAGCGCAGGCTCCGCCTCTCGGGGCGGGACATCCTTGCGCTGGCCCCGATCGCGGGGCAGTGGTTCGAGCGGGGGGCCACCCTCACCGATCTGCACGACGCGCTGACCTCGGGACTCCCGGACGCCGTCCGCTCCCCCGCGGGCATCACCCGTGACCGTCTCGTCCGCAAGATGCCGGACCCGCTGCCCGAGCCCGCCCCGACTCCTCCCCCGCTACGGGCCTGCGCGGGCGGCTGCGGGCGGATGATCCGGCCGGTCGCGGACGAGAGCCGCTGCCGCGACTGCCGTCTGCAGGCCGCGGAGGCCGCGGAGGCCGCAGCCACCGCGCAGGACGTCTCCGGTGCCGTCGAGGCCACCAGACGCGGCATGGCCGCGATCCGCGAGGCGCTGAGCGGCGACCCGAACGGCGGCCCCCGCGACCGGCTCGGCCGCCCCCGATCCCGGCTCCAGGCGTGAAGGCGATGTCGCCGCCACCGTCCCGCCCGCGGAGCGGCTCGCGCTCAGCGCGGAAGCCTTCATCGGTACGTCCGACCACGTGGGGTTCGCCGCCCAGACGAACACCTACTCGTTCGCCATCCGTCCCGGCGCGGGCACCTCGAAGCCCTGAGGACCCGAACTGGCTTGATCGGGACAGTCGGTGGAAGTACCAACATGTAACGTGCGCTCCTGATTGCCGTCTCTTACACGGCCGTGGATACGGCCACTGCATCGGGAGGGTTTGATGATCGCGGACATGATCGGGACCTGGGCGACGGGCTGGGCTGTGTCACGGCAGGCACCCTCGCCGGTAGACAAGCCGTGGGGTTTCTACATCGACGTGGCCGACAACCCTCTCGAAGTGGGACGCCACGTCCTGCCGGAGGCCGACGAGTCGTTGGTCCGCAGTGCCGCCGCCTCGGTGACCGTCCCGCGGACCTGGATGAAGATGCCCGCCGAGCCGGAGGAGATCGAGCCCTGGCTGCCGGAGGGGTGGGTGATGGCCTGGGAGGACACCGGGCATCTGATGGCGGTCGATTTGGTGGCCACGGACCCGGTCGCGCCCGAGGGCTACACCGCGGCCGTGGAGGCCGTCGGCGCCGTCGTGCGCGTCCGGGTGCTGGATGCGGCGGGCGAGCAGGCCGCCCAGGGTCAGATGGCGGTCCTCGGGGAGGCCACGGTCGTGGACCGCGTGGTGACCGAGGAGGCGCACCGGCGGCGCGGGCTGGGCGACTTCGTGATGCGCGCGCTCGCCGACCGGGCGCTGGAACAGGGTGCGACCCTGGGCGTTCTCGGCGCGACCGATGCCGGGCGTGCGCTGTACGAGACGCTGGGCTGGAAGAAGCACGCGACCCTGGCGGAGTGCGTCTACCGGCCCTGACGGGTGCGGCGGCATGCGAGGAGCGTTCGGACAGGCGAGATAACGCCAAGTCGACTGCGGCGCGTGCTCAGGACACGAGGGGCTGCTCCTCCGACTCGGTCAGCGTCACCGTGCACAAGCCGCCGCGTTCCGCCTTCACGTCCGTCACCTTGAGCTGCGTGCCCGGCAGGAGGATGAATTCGTCCTCGTTGGTGAAGGCGGAGAAATCGCTGATGCCCACGGCCCGGGCGGGGCGCACCTCGAAGAGCGTCCGCTTGCCGCGGCTGCCGAGGAAGGCGCGGGCCACGCTGAGCTTGGGCGTGCACGACGACACGCCCCACCACGTCACGGTCCGGCCCACCGGGTACTGCGCCCGCAGGTCCAGCGACACACCGCGCCACAGCGACTCCGTGCGGGCGGGGAGCTGCGACACCGCCGAGAACAGCAGCCGCAGGTACGGGAGGTACGGGACGAGCCTGCTCCGGTCCGGGGAGCGCAGGATGGCGTTGATCTCGCGGTAGAACGCGGACTCGCAGGTGTAGAGGTAGAGGGCGGCGATCGCGTCGGCGGACAGGCCGCCGGCCGTTTCGTCCGCCCGCCTCTTGGCGAAGTCGTGCGACCGGTCGACGTGCCGGTCGAGGCCGGACAGCAGCTTGGCGACCGGGCCGACGGCGTCGCGGAAGTCCATGAGTGCGGTGTCGAACACGCCGGTGATGGCGGGGAGTTCGAGGCCCTCGTCCTTGACGCTGGCGAGCCGCTCCAGATACAGCTGGTGCAGCTCCATGGTGGACGCGATGAACGCGCCCATGCGCTCGGCGACGCCGCCGTCCGTCCCGCCGGCCTCCGCCGCGGCCTTGTTCCACCCCTTGCTCGGCAGCCAGTCGATCCCTTCGGCGCCCAGCGACGCGAGGGCGTCGTTCACCACCTTGAAGTGGTCGCCCTCGCAGAAGATGTCGCCCTGTGCCGCGGGGTTCGGGTGGTCGATGTGCCGGACCTCGACGTCGGGGTACTTCTCCTGGAGCTGGAGGACGATCTTCTTCAGGCTGCGCGCGTGAGCCCCCCACCACGCGAAGACGACGCCGCGGTCCTCCTCGTCGGCGTTCTGCTTGGCCTTGAGTATCTCTTCGACGATCCGCTCGGCGACCGGACGCCAGAACACGGTGTGCCGGTCGGATCCCCTCGCCGCGTCGCTACTGGCGGTGAGCGCCGTGTTCAACAGCAGCACGCCCTGCGTGAGCATCGCCTGGAACCACTCCGGCGGCTGGACGGTGTCCTGCTCCTTCAGCAGCGCACGGATGTCGGCGATCGGCGTCTTCTTGGGGATGCCGTACTTCCACATCGCCGCCGCCTTGATGATGCAGCGGATGCTGACGACCCTGCCGAACTGACTGTCCTTCCAGTCGTGGAAGGTGTTGTCGAACATGGCGATGCCCGTGGCGCTCTCCGGCCGCGGGTACGGGTTCTGACCGAAGACGACGACCTTCCACTTGTGCGGCGGATTGGGCTTGAGCGCCTGGAACGTCAGTTCGCGGGCCGGGACGACCTCCGTCCCACGGCCCGGGCCGATGAACGCGGCCGCGCCCGGCTGCGCCTCGATGACCGGCTTCAGCAGCGGAAGCCACGGTTCGCCGCCGCCCTTGAACAGTTCGGCGAGGGCCAGCGGGTCGTTCGCGTCGGGCTGGGCGGTGGCGTTGGTATCGATCATGGCCGGGAGGCTAGCAACGGGGTACGACAACGAGGTCCCGACCGGTTGTCAGTGGGGCGCTGTAGCTTCCTGATCACTGGAAGGACCGTTCCCGAGGGGGAGTGCACTATGGCTGTGAACCGCGAACAGACGCCGCTGAAGGTGGTGCTGACCGACATCAACGCCAACGTGGTGGAGGCGTGGCGGGCGGCGTTCGCCGACACCCCCGGGATCGAGATCCGCAAGGGCTCGATCCTCGACGAGACCGTCGACGCCTGGGTGAGCCCGACCAACGCACGGGGTCTGATGAACGGCGGGGTCGACGCCGTCGTCAAGCGGCACCTCGGGGCGGGCATCCAGCTGCGCGTGCAGCGGGCGATCCGCGACCGGTTCGCGGGACGGCTGCCGGTGGGAAGCGCGGTGTGCGTTCCGTCGGGGGCGACGAACCCGAAGTTCCTGATCTCGACGCCGACGATGGAAGGGTCCGCACAGAACGTCAGCGAGACCCTGAACGTGGCCCTGGCGTGCGCCGCCGCGTTCCAGGCCGTCCACCAGCAGAACGAGAAGGCGCCCGGCAGCATCGCGTCGGTGGCGCTGGTCGGCATGGGAGCCCAGACCGGCCGGGTTCCGGCGCGGGTGTGCGCCAACCTGATGTGGACGGGCTACACGTTGTTCAACGACTACCGCTTCGCGGACTACGACGAGCTGCGCAGCACGATCCTTGCGCAACTCGACGACATCGAGAACGCCCCCGCCGAGGAGCGGGTGCGCATAGCGCCGCCCACGCGCTCCGCCTCCCGCCGCTGACGGAGGCCGTCCGGGGCGGGGCCGGCGCGAGGCCGATTGTCAGTGGTGCCGTGCATCATCATCGGCATGACACAGAGCGCCCTCGCATCGCCCCTGATCGACCTCGCCCGCCGGCACCTCCCCGCCGACGTCGCCGAGCGGTGGATCGCCCTGCTGCGGCCGGCCGCCCGGCTGGTACCGGTGCCGGAGCCGCGGCCGGAGGACGTGGTGGTCGGCAGGCTCGGCGGGCTGCCGGCGCTGCCGGAGGGCATGGAGTGGCCGGTGTGGGAGGGCCACGGGCCGCTGTCGTTCATCGCGTCCGTCGACTGCGGGGCGCTGCCGGCCGGGGCGCTGGACATACCGCTGCCCGCCGACGGCACGCTGGCATTCTTCTCCTTTGACGGCCAGATCGACGACTGCGAGGCGTTCGTATGCGTCGACGACCCCGCGACGTGGGCCGGGACCCGCGTCGTCCACATCCCCGCCGGGGCTGCGGTCACCGAGCGCCCCCTGCCCGTCATCGACGACGAGGACGTCGAGTTCGAGGCGTACACCGAGGTGCCGCTGACCGTACGGGTGGAGCTGACCGCGCCCGACGTCTGGCACCCGGACACCATGGTGGCCCTGTCACCGGCCGGCGTGGTGAAGGACCCGCAGGCCCGCCCGGAGGAGGCCGAGGCGTTCCTCGACGCGCTGTACGACCTCCAAAGCGGCACCGACCACCACATCGGCGGCCACCCCAACCCCGTGCAGAACTCGGTGGAGTACGAGATCGCCCACGGCCTCCTCGGCAAGGGGACGCGCTGGGACGACCCGCGCGTCGCCGAGGACGCGAAGGGCTGGACGCTGCTCGCGCAGATCGACACGGACGGCGACGCCGACATGATGTGGGGCGACTGCGGCACCCTCTACTGGCTCATACGCCCGGAGGACCTGGCCGAACACCGCTTCGACCGCGCCATGTTCACGATGCAGTGCTGCTGAGCACTCTGACACCAAAGGTGACGGTGCGTCGCTTGTGACAATGGTCAAGTCGTGTGACACCAAATGTCGCACGGCTCGGCCAGGCCGCCCGGCGGGCGGCCCTGACACAGAGACACGACGTGAATCCCAGATCCTTTTCACGCAGGAAACCTGCCCGTCCGGGCCTGCGCTCGCTGGTCGTCGCGCTCGCGGCGGGCCTGCTGGCCGCAGGCACCGGGCTCGCCGCCCCGCAGCCCGCGCAGGCGGCGGGCGACTGGAAGGTGCCACGGCTGACGGTGATGCCGCTCGGCGACTCCATCACCGCGGGCGTCGGCAGCTCCGGCGGCAACGGCTACCGCGCCGAGCTGCGCGGGCAGCTGTCCGCGCACGCCGGCACCTTCGAGTACGTGGGCTCCCAGCGGGAGCAGCAGATGCAGCACGAAGGGCACCGGGGCTGGCGCATCGACCAGCTGTCCACCGCCGTCGAGCGCTGGCTGGCGACGGCCAGGCCCAACGTGGTGCTGCTGCACATCGGCGCCAACGACGTGAACTACCAGTACGAGACGGAGTCCGCGCCCGCCCGGCTCGGCCACCTCGTCGACCAGATCACGGCCGCCGCGCCCCAGACGACCGTGCTGGTCTCCTCGCTGAGCACGTCCACGGCCGAGGGGACGCGGGAGCGGATGAAGACGTTCAACGCCGCGCTCCCCCGGCTCGTCGAGGAGCGGCGCAGCAAGGGCTTCAAGGTCGGCTACGTCGACATGGGGGCGCTCACCACCAAGGACCTGGCCGACTGGCTGCACCCCAACGACGCGGGCTACCGCAAGATGGCCGACGCCTTCGCCGGGGGCGTCGCCCGGGCGGCCACGGACGGCTGGATCCGTGAACGCGTGGACGTCCGGCCCGCCCCGCACCGCACGGTGCCGGGCGACCACCGGGTCGACGTCGACGGCGACGGCAAGGCGGACTACCTGGCCGTCGAGACCGACGGTTCCGTGCAGGGCTGGCTCAACAAGGGCAACGGCAACTGGGCCGGCCGCGGCACCGTCGCGACGGGCGTGGGGGCGCCCGGCGACGGGGTGCGCTTCGCCGACCTCGACGGCGACCGCAAGGCCGACTACCTCGCCGTCGACGACAACGGCTCCGTCCGCGCCTGGCTCAACAAGGGCGGTGACGGGCAGGGAGGCTGGGAAAGCCGCGGCACCGTCGCCACCGGCGTGGGGGCGCCCCGCGACAAGGTGCGCTTCGCCGACCTCGACGGCGACGGCAAGGCCGACTACCTGGTGGTCGACGACGACGGCTCCGTCCGTGCCTGGATCAACAAGGGCGGTGACGGGCACGGCGGCTGGGACGGCCGGGGCACCCTCGCCGCCGGCGCCGGGGCGGGGGCGAGCGGCGACCGGGTCCGCTTCGCCGATCTCAACGGCGACGGCCGCGCCGACTACCTCGCCGTGGACGACAACGGCTCCGTCCGCGCCTGGCTCAACCCCGGTGACGGCAACGGCGCATGGGCGTCCCGCGGCACCGTCGCCGCCGGCGTCGGCGCGCCCGGCGACACCGTCCGGCTCTCCGACGTCAACGGCGACGGCCGCGCCGACTACCTCGTCGTCGACGAGGACGGCTCGGTCCGCGCCTGGCTCAACAGGAGCCCCGACGGCCGTGACGACTGGAGTGCGGGCGTCCTGCTGGCGACCGGTCCCCTCGGCAGCCCCGGCAGCCGGGTCCGCATCTAGCGGTTGCGGGTCACGACGTGGCCGTCGGGCCGGTGCGGACGACGGCCTGGTCGCCGTGGGGGCCGAACAGGTGGAGGATCTCCACGGCGGCCGTGCCGGCGGGGCCGAACCAGTGCGGTTCGCTGGTGTCGAACTCGGCGACCTCGCCCGGCCGGAGGGTGAAGTCCCGTTCCCCCAGGATGAGGCGGAGTTCGCCGGCGAGCACGTAGAGCCACTCGTAGCCGGCGTGGGTAACGAGCTTCGGTTCACGGTACGAGAGCACCTGCTTGAAGACCTGGACCCGGCCCGGGTACTGCGTCAGCGGCACGAGGATGTTGCCGCGCTCCTTGCTGTGGGGCTTGAGATGGACGCGGGGGTCGCCGGTGGCGGGAGCGGCCACCAGCTGGTCCAGGGCGACGCGGTGCGCTCGCGCGAGCGGGATGAGCAGTTCGAGCGTCGGGCGCCGTTTGCCCGACTCCAGGCGCGACAGCGTGCTCACGGAGATCCCGGTGTCCTCCGCGAGCGCCTCCAGCGTGAGCCCGCGGGCGCGCCGCAGCGCTCGCAGCCGCGGCCCGATGCTGTCCAGGATCTCCACGAGGCCGGCATCCATGGGGGGCATGGGGTTCGTGGGGTTCATGGGTTCCATTTTGCCGTCTTCGCAAAGGCGCTGTGCCGGCGTCGCCACCCGGTCCGAGCATGGGCGGCGACGATCCCCCCGGCAGAAGGCAGGCCCGTGACCACGACATCCTTGGCGGCTCAGCCCGCATTGAGCGCCCGCCGGCGCTGGACGGTGCTGGCCGTCTGTGCGCTGAGCATGTTCCTGGTGGGCCTGGACACCACCATCGTCAACGTGGGCCTGCCCGTGATCGGGCACGGCCTGGGCGTGGGCACCCGCAGCCTGGAATGGGTCGTGGACGCCTACACCGTGGTCCTGGCCAGCCTCCTCATCGTCTCCGGCGCGCTCGCGGACCGCTTCGGCCGGCGTCGGGTGTTCCAGTGCGGGCTGATCGTCTTCGGCGTCGCGTCACTCGCGTGTGCGGTCGCCCCGTCGTTCGGCCTCCTCGTCGCGGCACGGGCCCTCCAGGGGGTCGGGGCCTCGATGCTGAGCCCCGTGGCCCTGGCGATCGTGGTGAACGCGATGCCCGACCCGCGCGAACGGGCCCGGGCGATCGGCGTGTGGGCGTCGGTCTTCGGGCTCAGCATGGCGGCGGGACCGGTCACCGGCGGGGCGCTCATCGCGGCGTTCGGCTGGCGGTCGGTGTTCTGGATCAACGCACCGGTCATCGTGGCCGCGCTCGTCCTCGTCGCCGTGTTCGTGCCGGAGTCCCGCGGCCGGCGCGCCCGCCGGCTCGACCTGCCCGGCCAGGCGCTCCTCACGCTGGCCCTGTGCGTCTCGGTGGCCGTCCTCATCGAAGGGCCCCGCATCGGCTGGACGTCGCCCCTGGGGGTGGCCGGCTACGCGGTGATCGCGGTGGCGGCGGCCGGGTTCGTCCGGGTCGAGGGCCGCCAGAGCGAACCCCTGATGGACCTCGCCCTCTTCCGGCGACCGCCCTTCGCCACGGCGGCACTGGGCGCCGTGGCCGTGTTCGTCGCCCTGAACGCAACGCTCCTGCTCAACACGCTCTACCTCCAGCACTCCCGCGGCTGGACACCCCTCGCCACCGGCATGGCCACCCTGCCCATGGCCCTCGGAGCCACCCTGTGCGCGCCCTGGTCCGGCAACCTCACCGCACGCCTGGGCCCACGACGCCCGCTGATCCTCGCGGGCGCCTTCACCGCCGCCGGCGGACTGTGCATGGTCGGCCTCGGCCCGGACACGAACGTCCTGCTGCTCCTGCTGGCCTACCTGCTCATCGGCATCGGGTTCGGCTTCGCCAACGCACCGATCACCAACACCGCCGTCAGCGGTCTGCCGCCGTCCCGTGCCGGCGTGGCCGGGGCGATCACCTCCACCGCACGCCAGGTCGGATCGGCGGTCGGCATCGCCGCCGCCGGAGGGCTGGTCTCCGGCGCCGCCCCCGGCGACATCGCCCGGGCCTCCCACCCCGGATGGCTGCTCGTGACGGCCTGCGGGCTGTTCCTCCTCGTCGTGGCGCGGGCCTCCCGCCCTGCGACCGCACCGGCCCCCCGGCCGAACTGACGCACCGCCGCGCCCGCCGGGCCCGCGGCGGCCCGGCATCCGGAGGGGATCACGCCGGGTGGCCCGGCGGGACACAGTGGCCGCACGGCCGCCGCGTGGCCAGCTGGTAGGTGCGGGTGGCGCGGCCGAGGGCCAGCCCGTAGGCGGAGAAGCCGCCGTAGGCGAGGGCCACCACCCAGCGGGCGTGGCCTTCGAAGCCCCCGTCGATCACGCCCGCCCACAGGAGCGTGCCGTACACGAGGAGGAAGACGCCGAACGGCGCGAGTGCGCCCGCGCCCGTCCAGCCGAGGGCCAGCAGCGGCAGGCGCGGCAGGCGGCGTCCCCAGGGCAGGGTCAGGGCGAGGGCGAGCAGCATGCCGATGCCGCCCAGGACGGCGGTGATGTCGACGCCGTGGTCGTAGAGCCAGATCAGCGCGTCCCCGGCGTAGTACTCGTCCATGCCCGGCCGTTCGTTCTCGCCCGTGTAGCCGGTGCGCAGGCCCAGCGCCCACGCGGTCTTGAGCGCCGTGTAGGGAACGAGTGCGGCCACCGCCGCCCATCCGGCGCGGGTCCTCAGGTGCACCGCG
The DNA here is from genome assembly GCF_014650495.1 of Streptomyces cinnamoneus. GTDB lineage: Bacteria > Actinomycetota > Actinomycetes > Streptomycetales > Streptomycetaceae > Streptomyces > Streptomyces cinnamoneus. The sequence continues at coordinate 37,651 of NZ_BMVB01000013.1, forward strand.
CTGCGGCGGCCGCGCCCACCGCAGTGCGCGCAGGTGCCGAGGACGTGCCGCCGGTGGGCGAGCGCGGCACAGGCCCACAGCAGGGCGCCGGCGGTGACGACGCCCTGGTTGGCCCAGGCCGCCCAGTCGACGGGCGGCTGGTGGCGGGAGAGCAGTTTCAGCACCAGGGCCGGGCTGAACAGGAACCCGAACCCGGACAGGACGGCGAGGCCGGCCACCCCCCAGGCCGCCGCAGGCGCCCACCGCAGCCCCGGCCGCCGCAGCATGACGTACCCGAGGGCCGCCGCCACCGTGTACGTGCCGGCCAGGGTCCACTCGGCCGCGGTGCCGCGCCATGTGCCGCCGGCCCCGTAGCCGAAGGCGAGCCCCGGGCACAGGGCGGCGATCACCGCCCCTGCCGCGTAGGCCGCGGACCACACCGCCGCCGCGCGTACCGCCCACTCGGGCCACGTCGCCTTCACGTTCGTCCATCGCATGCCGCCAGCCTCGCTCCGGCACCACCGGCCCCACGTCCCGCGCAGGGACCGTCCGCCTCCGCCGTGCGGCGGAACCACGGGCCGGGCGGTCCGCCGGGGGGACGGGGCCGCGCGGCGGGGGCTTGCGGGAAAGCCCGGCGAACGGCATCCGCGCGTGGGACGCTGGGGCCCACGCCCGACACGCGCCATAGATGCCAGGGGAGCAGCCATGACCAGCGGCGACGGACTGCCGCCCGAAAAGCGGTGCGACGACTGCGGTGGCACGGGACGGACGGCGTGGGAGGTACCCGACGGGAGCAGGACGACGACGTCCTGCAGCGGCTGCGGCGGCACGGGCACGGTGCCGGCATGAGCCTCTTCCCCTCGGAGAGCTACGGCGCCGACCTGCCGCCGGAACGGGTGCCGGTCGGGCAGGCCGCCTGTCCCAAGTGCGACGTGCGCCCCATCAAGCTGGCCGGCGCGCGGACCTGGCTGTGCCTGGCGTGCTACGCCGCCGAGTACCGGGACCTGGCCCGGCAGGCGGGGCGGTCCCAGAGGTTCGGGCCCGCGCTGATCGCCGGGCCGCAGTGCCCGGTGTGCGGGGGCAGCGACGTGGACGCCAACGGGCGACTGTGGTGGTGCGTGCCCTGCCAGATGGTCCAGCGCGTCCGGAACTGACCGGCGTGCGGAACGGGCCGGCGTGCGGAACGGGCCGGCGTGCGGAACGGGCCGGCGTGCGGAACGGACCGCGGCCGGAACGGACCGCGGCCGGAACGGATCCGGGCCGGGGGACCGGCGCCGGCCCGGACCACCGGTTCCGTCGTCATTCGGCGGGCGGCAGCACGCTCAGCAGCGCCTCCAGCGCGCCGGAGAAGGCGTGCTCCGGCGGCGTGCCGTAGGCGACGAGGAGGCCGTCGCCGGTCGACGTGCCCGGGGCCGGGGCCCCGGCCGGTGCCGCCGGGTGGCGGAAGCGGCCCAGCCCCTCCAGGGCCAGGCTCTGCCAGGCGGCCGCCTGCACGGTGGTGCGCTCCGTCCCCTGCGGCAGCTCCAGCACGGCGTGCAGGCCGGCGGCGATCCCGGTGACGCGTACGTGCGGGGCGTGCTCGGCCAGGGCCGAGACGAGCTGGTCGCGGCGGCGGCGGTAGCGCAGGCGCATGGAGCGCACGTGCCGGTCGTAGGCCCCGGTCTCGATGAACTCGGCGAGGGCGAGCTGGTCGAGCGCGCTCAGGCCGTACTCCCCCGGGCGCTTGAGCTCCAGCACGTCACCGAGCAGATGGTCCGGAAGCACCAGCCAGGCCAGGCGCACCCCGGGGGCGAGGGCCTTGCTCGCGGTGCCGCAGTAGACGACGTGCTCGGGCGCCAGGCCCTGCAGGGCGCCCACGGGCTGGCGGTCGTAGCGGAACTCGCCGTCGTAGTCGTCCTCGACGACGACCCCGCCGGTCCGCGCGGCCCAGGCGACGACGGCGGCGCGGCGGTCGGGGTGCAGGGCGACGCCGGTGGGGAACTGGTGGGCGGGGGTGAGCAGCGCGGCCCCCACGTCCCGCCAGGCGTCCAGCTCGGCGACGACGGCGCCGCTGTGGTCCAGCGTCATGGGGCGCGGCCGCAGGCCGGTGTCCGCCACGATGCCGTGGTGCACCCAGAGCCCGTGCGACTCCACGCCCATCTCGCGCACGCCCCGGCGGCGCAGCGCCCGGCCCAGCAGGGCCAGGCCCTGGGTGAAGCCGGCGCACACCACGATCCGTTCGGGGTCGGCGCGGACGCCGCGGGCCCGTGCGAGGTAGCCGGCGAGGGCCGTGCGCAGCTCGGGGCGGCCGCGGCCGTCGCCGTAGCCGAAGGCTTCGTGCGGGGCGGCGGCCAGGGCGCGGCGGACGGCGGTCAGCCAGGCGGTGCGGGGGAAGACGGACACGTCGGCGGCGCCGGGGCGCAGGTCGTGCAGCGGGCGGACGGGTGTCGGGGGCAGCGCGGCGCGGCGGGCGGCGGGCTGCCGCGGGGCGGGGGCGGTGCGCCGGGCGACGCGCGTGCCGGAGCCCTGACGGGCGGTGAGCCAGCCCTCGGCGACGAGTTCGCCGTAGGCGTCGGCGACGGTGTTGCGGGCCAGCCCCAGGTCGGCGGCGAGGGACCGCGAGGCGGGCAGCCGGGTGCCGGGGGCCAGCCGGCCGGACCGTACGGCCTCGCGCAGGGACCGGGTGAGTGCGGCCCGCACGCCGCGGGCGCCGGCCCCGCCGGCGAGGTCCAGGTGCAGGTCCGCGCCGAGGACGGCGGGCACGTCGGCCGCCGCGTCGGTGTCCGCGGGCGCCGGGGCGCCGGCGTCCTCGGGGATCGCCGCCAGGGCGGCCGCATCGTCAATGGCCCACGTTCTCTCCATGGAAATGGACCATACTGCTGGGCTACCCCGACCGTAGTGTCGACGTCATGGCAACCGAAACCACTGGCCGGCACGGCCCCCGCATGCATTTCCACAAGCTCGCCCCCGAGGTCTCGAAGGCGATGTTCGCCCTGGAGAAGGCGGCCCGTCAGGGCCTGGACCCGACGGTCATCGAGCTCGTCAAGATCCGCGCCTCGCAGCTCAACCACTGTGCGTTCTGCCTCGACATGCACGTCAAGGACGCCCGCAAGGCGGGCGAGACCGAGGAGCGCATCCACCTCCTCGCCGCGTGGGAGGAGGCGGGCGGCTTCTACACGGAGAAGGAGCAGGCGGCCATCGCGCTCACCGAGGCCGTCACCGTCCTCACCGACGGCTTCGTACCGGACGAGGTGTACGAGCGGGCCGCCCGGCACTTCCCGGAGCAGGAACTGGCCCAGCTGCTCGCGATGATCATCACGATCAACGCCTGGAACCGGATCGGAGTGACCACCCGGCTGCAGCCCGGCTCGTACCAGCCGTGACGGTCGTACCAGGCGTGACGGTCGTGACGGCCGCCGGGAAAGCCCCCCACGGCACGGCGCCCCACCCGGTCTCGTACCGGGCGGGGCGCCGTGCCGTGCAGACCGTTCAGGCCGGGCGGGCGGGCGTCAGCGCACCCAGGCGCGCCAGACGTCCGGGTGCCGCTGCACCCACCGCTTCGCGGCCTCGTCGGCCGGGAGCCTGTCCTCGGCGATCATCTGCGCGACCTCGTTCTGGTCGGCCTTCGACCAGTGGAAGTTCTTCAGGAGCCGGGCCGCCTTGCCGCCCTTCTTCGCGAACTCCGTGTTGAGGTACTTCTTCAGCGGCGTGGTGGGGTACGCGCAGTCCACCGTCGCCGGGTCCGCCGCGCCCTTCTCCGCGCAGGCGTCGGTGTACTCGGGGAGCTTCACCTCGACCATGGGGACCTGGTTGAAGAGCCACTGCGGCTCGTACCAGTAGGTCAGGAAGGGCTTCTTCTCCTTCGCGAACTGCTTGAGCTGCGTGATCTGGGCGGCCTCCGAGCCGGCGAAGACGACCTGGTAGTCCAGCTTCAGGTTCTTCACCAGCGCCTTGTCGTTGGTGACGTAGGACGGCGAGCCGTCCAGGAGCTGCCCCTTGCTGCCGCTCTCGGGGGTGCGCAGCTGCGCCGCGTACTTGTCGAGGTTCTTCCAGTCCAGGACGTCGGGGTGGGCGTCGGCGAAGTACTTGGGCACCCACCAGCCGATGTGGCCGGTGACCCCGAGTTCGCCGGCGTCGGTGACCGTCTTCTTGTCGGCGACGTAGCGCTTCTCCTGGTCCGGGTGGCCCCAGTCCTCCATGAGGGCGTCCACACGGCCCTGGCTGAGGGCGTCCCAGGCCGGGACCTCGTCGACCTGGACGGTGTCGACGCGGTAGCCGAGCTCCTTCTCCAACAAGTACTTGGCGACGGCCGTGTTCGCCCGGGCGCCCACCCAGGACTGCACGGACAGCGTGACGGTCTTCCCGTCGCCCGCCGCGTTCGCGTAGGGCGAGGACTGCCGGGTCATGTCGGCGGCGCCGCAGCCGGTCGCGGTGGCCAGCAGGGCCGCGGCCGCGACGACCGTCCATGTCGTGCGCTTCCTCATCGGTTCGCCTCCTTCGTCGGCTGCGTCACCCGGTCGAGCATCAGCCCCAGGCAGGCGATCGCCGTGCCGGCCATCAGTCCGGTGGCCAGGTCGCCCTGGGCGAGGCCGAACACGACCTCGTAGCCGAGCGCGCCACCGCCGACGAGGGCGCCGATGATGACGACGGACAGCACCAGCACCACGGCCTGGTTGACGGCCAGCAGCAGCTCGGCGCGGGCCAGCGGGAACTGCACCTGCCGCAATTGCTGCCCGCCGGTCGCGCCCAGTGAGCGGGCGGATTCGAGGGCCGCGGGGTCGGCCTGGCGCAGGCCCTGGCTGACGATGCGGACGACGGCGGGCAGCGCGTAGACGATCGCGGCCGCGGCGGCCGGGGCACGGCCGATGCCGAAGAGGGCGACGACCGGGATCAGGTACACGAACTGCGGCATGGTCTGGAAGACGTCCAGCACGGGACGGAGCAGCCGGTCCACGCGGGGGCTGCGGGCCGCGGGCACGGCGACGGCGAAGCCGAGCACCAGCGTGACGGCGACGGCCGCCAGCACCTGCGAGAGCGTGTCCATCGCGGGCTCCCACCGGCCCAGCACGCCGATCGCGGCGAGCGAGAGCACTGCCGTGAGGGCCGTGCGCCAGGTGCCGATGAGCCAGGCCAGGGCGGCCACGAGGGCCAGGGCGCCCCACCAGGGGAGGGCTTGCAGGCCGTCGCGCAGGGGGTCGAGGACCCAGCCGGTGTACTGGGCGGCCCAGTCGGCGGTGCCGCCGATGCCGGGGATTCCGCTGTAGAGGTGCTGGACCATCCAGTCCTTGGCCTCGTTGACGGGGGTGGCGATGGCCACCGTCCATGTTTCAGGCCATGTGGTGCCGGCCAGGCGGCCGAGGGCTACGGTCGCCGCTATGGCTGCCGCCCATGTGGTTGCCGTTCGGGTGCGGCGCCGCGGTTGGTCGTGCCCACCCGTTCCGCCCCGCGGAACGCCTGCCCACGACCCGCGTCCCGCAGTCGTGCGGTCCAGGACGATCGCCAGGAGGACGATCGGGATGCCTGCTGTCAGGGCTGCGCCCACGTCGACCGTCGAGAGGGACTGGTAGACGCGGTCGCCCAGGCCGTCCGCGCCGATGACCGAGGCGATGACGGCCATCGACAGGGCCATCATGATGGTCTGGTTGACGCCCAGCAGCAGTTCCCGCCGCGCGAGCGGCAGGCGGGCCGTCAGCAGCCGCTGGCGGCCGGTGGCACCGAGGGAGTCCACGGCCTCCAGCACGCCCTGGTCCGTGCCGCGCAGGCCCAGCGCGGTGAGGCGGGCCATCGGCGGGGCCGCGTAGACGACGGTGGCCAGGACGGCCGGGGCCACGCCGATCCCGAAGACCAGGACGACGGGCAGCAGGTAGGCGAAGGCCGGCAGCGCCTGCATGGTGTCCAGTACGGGGCGCAGCCCGCGGAACATGCGGTCCGACAGGCCGGCCGCGAGGCCCAGCAGCGCGCCGACGGCGACCGAGGCCGCCACGGCGACGATCATCAGGGCGAGGGTGCGCATCGTCGGCACCCACATGCCCAGCAGCCCGCACACGGCGAAGGACGCCAGTGCGGTCGCGCCCGCCCGTACGCCCGCCAGGCGCCAGGCCAGCAGCGACGCGCCCGCCGTCACACCGGCCCAGCCCAGGGCGAGCAGCACGACGTACACGGTGCGCACCGCGGTGATGATGGCGTTGCTGATGTGGCCGAAGAAGTGCAGGAAGAGCCAGTGGCTGTCGCGGTTGTCGATGATCCAGTCGTTGGCCCTGCCGAGCGGGCCGTCGAGGGAGACGGCCAGCTCCGAGGGCCACGCCCCGCTGCCCCAGCGGGCGGCGGCGAACGGCGCGAGGACGGCGGTGACCGCGCCCAGCAGCAGGAGCTTGCGGGCGGCGGGCCGCTGCCAGGCGGCGCGGAGCGCGCCCGGCGGAGCGGCGGCCTGGGGAGCGACGGTCGTGGTGGCGCTGCTCATGCCGCGGCCTTCCCGAGCGGCTGGACCCGGTCCAGGCCGGCGACGATGCTCAGCAGGCTCTTGAAGTCGACGATGCCGAGGCACCGGCCGGAGTCGACGACGCGGGCGGGGCTGCCCGTGCGGGCGACGGCCTCGATGGCGTCGGCGACGGTCGTGGCGGGGTTCAGGGCGGGGCCGTTCTCGGCCTCGCCGGAGCTGCGCACCGGGCGCATGGCCCGGCGTACGGTCAGGACCTGCTCGCGCGGCACGTCGCGGACGAAGTCACGGACGTAGTCGTCGGCCGGGGAGCCGACGATCTCCTCGGGGGTGCCGCACTGCACGACGCGGCCGCCGCGCATCAGCGCGATGCGGTCGCCGACGCGCAGGGCCTCGCTGAGGTCGTGGGTGATGAAGACCATGGTGCGGCCCTCGTCGCGGTGCAGGCGTACGACCTCTTCCTGCATGTCGCGGCGGATCAGCGGGTCGAGGGCGCTGAACGGCTCGTCGAACAGCAGCACTTCGGGGTCGGCGGCCAGGGCGCGGGCCAGGCCGACGCGCTGCTGCTGGCCTCCGGAGAGCTGGGCGGGCCGGCGGGCCTCCATGCCGGCGAGGCCGACCTTCTGCACCATCTCGGCGGCCCGGGCGCGGCGTTCGGCCTTGGCGACGCCCTGGATCTCCAGCCCGTAGGCGACGTTGTCGAGGACGCTGCGGTGCGGGAGGAGGCCGAAGTGCTGGAAGACCATGGCGGCCCGGTGGCGGCGCAGGTCGCGCAGCGCGCCCTTGTCCATGCCGCACACGTCCTCGCCGTCGATGGCGATGGTGCCGCTGGTGGGCTCGATGAGGCGGGTCAGACAGCGGACGAGCGTGGACTTGCCGGAGCCGGAGAGGCCCATGACCACGAAGCACTCGCCCTTGCGGACGTCGAAGGAGACGTCGCGGACGGCGACCGTGCAGCCGGTCCGCTCGCGCAGTTCCTCGGGGGACAGGCCGGCCAGTTCACTGTCCGGCACGCGCGCGGCCTTCGGGCCGAAGACCTTCCACAGGTTGCGGACGGAGAAGACGGGCGCGGCGACGGTATCGGCAGCAGGCATTACGCCTCACCCCCAGGGGTCGTGGCCTCGGCAAGCAGTTCGGCGCACTTCTCCCCCACCATCAGGACGCCGATCATCGGGTTCACGGCCGTCATGGTCGGGAAGACCGAGGCGTCGGCGATGCGGATGTTCTCCAGGCCGCGGATGCGCAGCTGCGGGTCGACGACGGCCCCGGTGTCGTCGGCGGCGCCCATGCGGCAGGTGCCGGCCGGGTGGTAGACGGTGTGCGCGACCTTGCGGGCGTACTCGCTGAGGTCCTCGTCGGAGGTGACGTCCGGGCCCGGGCAGACCTCGCGCCTGAGCCACCCGGCCAGCGGTTCGGCCTTGGCGATCTCACGGGCGATCTTGATGCCGTCGACGAGGGTGCGGGCGTCGTAGTCCTCCTCGTCCGTGAAGTAGCGGAAGTCGAGGGCGGGCTTGACGGCCGGGTCGGCACTGGTGAGGTACAGGCGGCCACGGCTGCGCGGCTTGGGGATGTTGGGGGTCATCGACACGCCGTGCTCGGGCTTTTCGTAGCCGAGTCGCTCGGGGTTGTCGGTGAAGGGGATCTGGTAGAAGTGGAACATCAGGTCCGGGCCGTTCGAGGCCGGGTCGCGGCGCACGAACAGGCCCGCGTCGGAGTCCATCGCCGAGTTCTCGGGGATCGGACCGTCCGTCTCCCACACGATGACCGACTCGGGGTGGTCGAGGAGGTTCTCGCCGACGCCGGGCAGGTCGTGGACGACGGGGATGCCCAGCTCCTCCAGGTCGGTCTTGGGGCCGATGCCGGAGTGCAGCAGCAGCCGCGGGGTGTCGACGGCGCCCGCGCACACGAGGACCTCGCGCGCGGCCTCGACATAGATCTCCTCGCCGTCCTTAGTGCGGACGTGCACGCCCTTGGCGCGGGTGCCCTCCAGCTCCAGCCGGTGCGCCCAGGTCTCCAGCATGAGGTGGAGGTTGGGGCGGTCGAGGAAGGGGTGCAGGTAGGCGACCGAGGCGGAGGACCGCTTGTTGTTCTCGGGGTGGTAGGCGAGGTCGAAGAAGCCGACGCCCTCGTGGAAGGGCTGCTGGTTGAAGCCCTCGACGCGCGGCACGCCGACGGCCTTCTGCGCGGCCTCGACGAAGTCGCGGGCGATGGCGTTCCGGTCCTTCTCGTCCACCGCGACGATGTTGTTGCGCAGCCGGGCGAAGTACGGGTCCATCGACGCCGCGTCCCAGCCCTCGGCACCGGCCTCGGCCCACTCGTCCCAGTCGCCGGGCAGCGGCTTGAAGGAGATGAGGGTGTTGTGCGAGGAGCAGCCGCCCAGCACGCGGGCGCGGCTGTGCCGGATGTGGGAGTTGCCGCGCGGCTGTTCGGTGGTCGGGTAGTCGTAGTCGAGGTCGCCGCCGAGCAGGCCGAGCCAGCGGCGCAGGGTCAGGACGTCCTCGCGGTCGACGTCCGTGGGGCCGCCCTCGATGACGGCGACCCTCACGTCGGGGTCCTCGGTGAGGCGGGAGGCGATGACGGAGCCGGCGGTGCCGCCGCCGATGACGACGTAGTCGTAGACAGGCATGGGGGGATGAACTCCTTCTGCGGCAGGAATGTTCTTCGCTTGACGGGTGCGGGGCGTCAACCCGCGAACCAGCGCACCGGCTTGGGGTCCAGGTTCTGGTAAATGTGCTTCGGCTCGCGGTACTCGGCAAGCCCCGCGGGACCCAGTTCGCGTCCCGTTCCGGACTTCCCGAAGCCGCCCCACTCCGCCTGCGGCAGATAGGGGTGGAAGTCGTTGATCCACACCGTGCCGTGGCGCAGCCGGCCGGCCACGCGCCGCGCCCGGCCCGCGTCCTTGGTCCAGACGGCGCCGGCCAGCCCGTACTCGGTGTCGTTGGCGAGCGCCACGGCCTCGTCCTCGGTGTGGAAGGTCTCCACGGTGAGGAGGGGGCCGAAGGTCTCCTCGCGGACGACCCGCATCGCACCGTGGCACAGGTCGAGGACGGTGGGTGCGTAGAAGTAGCCGCTCTCCGGGCGGGTGCCGCTGGGCTCGGGGCGCTTGCCGCCGCAGCGCAGGGCCGCGCCCTCGGCGAGGGCGGAGGCGACGTACGCCTCGGTGCGGGCGAGCTGCTGCGCGGAGACGAGGGGGCCGCACTCGACGCCCTTCTCGGTGCCGCGGCCGAGCTTGATCCGCTCGGCGCGGCGGGCGAGTTCGGAAACGAAGCGGTCGCGGACGGACTCCTCGATGATGAGGCGGGAGCCGGCCGAGCAGACCTGGCCGCTGTGGATGAAGGCGGCGTTGAGGGCCTGGTCGACGGCGGTGTCGAAGTCCTCGGGCGTCTCGCAGGCGTCGGCGAAGACGACGTTGGGGTTCTTGCCGCCGAGTTCGAGGGCGACCTTCTTGACGGTCGGGGCGGCGGCGGCCGCCACCTTGGTGCCGCTGGCGAGTCCGCCGGTGAAGGAGACGAGGTCCACGTCGGGGTGCTCGGCGAGGCGGGCGCCGACGGGGTCGCCGGCGCCGGTGACGACGTTGGCCACGCCGTCGGGCAGTCCGGCCTCGGCGAGCAGCCGCACGAGGTGGACGGTGGACAGCGGGGTGACCTCGCTGGGCTTGATGACGAAGGTGTTGCCCGCGGCCAGCGCCGGGGCGATCTTCCAGCTCGCCTGCAGGAGCGGGTAGTTCCAGGGCGTGATCATCGCGCAGACGCCGACGGGCTCGTGCACGACGACGCTGTGGACGGTGTCGGAGCCCGCGTCGACGACGCGGCCCGCACCCTCGCTCACCACCAGGTCGGCGAAGTACCGGAAGGCGTCGCTCACGCAGTCGACGTCGACGCGGCCCTCTTCGAGGGTCTTGCCGGTGTCGCGGCTCTCGGTGAGCGCGATCTCCTCGCGGTCGCGCTGCAGCAGGTCGGCCACGCGCCGCAGCAGTGCGGCCCGTTCGGCGACGGGCGTGCGCGGCCAGGCGCCGGCGCCCCCGTCGAACGCGCGGCGGGCGGCGGCGACGGCCGCGTCGGTGTCCTCCGCGCTCCCCTCGGAGACGACGGCGAGGATCGTGGCGTCGGCGGGGTCGAGCACCTCGCGCTGCGCGCCGGACGCGGCCGCGCGCCACACCCCGTCGACGTGGATGGTCTCGACTGACGACATCACTTACTGCCTTCCGGTTCTAGACGGTCCCGTCACCGGCCGGCACGACGGCCGGACCGGCAACGGGACGCCCCTAACCAGAAGGGCGAAACCTATGCCTCCTTTTTCACGAAGAGTGACACGGGTCACTCGGCGTGCACGCCCGGGGAGTGGGCGGCCGGGTCAGCCGGTGCACTGTCCCGTGGGGCAGAACGAGGCCACCAGGGCCCGCGAGACCCGGGCCGTCGCGAGCCGGTCGGCCGCGGGGCCGGCGGACAGCAGCGCGTACTGCTTCCCGTCGGGCGCGGCGTGGGCATGGATGATCACGTGGCGGGTGGTGCGGTCGGTGAGCGTGTAGGTGTACTCCAGCTCGGCGGGGTTCCCCGCCCCGACCGCCCGGGCCAGCCGGACCTCGCGGTAGTCGGTGTAGAGGGAGACGTACTTCCTGGTCTGCACCAGCGAGTCGTAGGGGGTGGCCCCCGGCGGGTTCAGGGTGAAGACCTGGATCAGGCTCCTGCCGCCCGGTGCCCGGTAGAAGACGCTGGGCCCGTCGGTACTGCGCGTCCAGCCCGTGGGTACGTCCAGCCGGAAGCCTGCCGGGTCCAGGGTCCTGACGAAGCGGTCCGGGAAGCCCGTGCCGGCGAGCGTGCTCGGGGTGGGCGTCGGTGCGGGGGCGGGGGCGAGCGTGAAGCCTCCGGATCCGGTGCCGCCCGTGGGGGCGGGGGCCGGGCCGTAGCTCGTCGTGGGGCCGGGCGTCACCGGGGCGGAGGTCGCGGGGACCCCGCGGGTGCGGTCGTCGTCCCCGTCGTCGCGGACGAGCGCCCAGACGCCGGTCCCGATGGCGCCCGCCAGGACGATGCCGGTCAGGACGCCGGCGAGGACCGACGCGTGCGAAGGCCCGGCGGGCGGCCCGGGCGGCGGGCCCGGTGGGGGCGGCGGGACGAGGAACACCTCGGGCTCGCCGGACGCACCCGGCGGCTCCGCGGGGTGCGGCGCGCTCGGTGCGGGCGGCGGGACGGGCGGTGGGGCAGTCACCCATTTCTGCTGGTCGGCATCCCAGTACATGGCGCTCGCCGCCTCAGCCCGTTAAGGAGCTGATCGCCTGCACGACGGCGACGGCGGACGCCAGTCCGCCGACGGCCGTGGCGCCGCCGGTCAGCAGCTCGCGCAGCCGGGTCAGCCGTCCGGAGCGGGTCCGCCCCCGGGCGCGGGCGTCCTCCTCCAGCCCGGTCAGCTCCGCGTCGAGCGCGTCGAGCTGCTCGGTGCGGGCGAAGCGGGGCAGGTCCAGCCTCAGCTCGCCCACGGCCGCCAGCAGCTCGGGCGTGACCTCCAGCAGCTGCCGCGAGGCGTCGACCGCCTCCGCGTCCTCACCGGCGGCGGCCGCGCCACCACTCATGTCGAGGACGGCCATGCCGCCCTCGCCCGGCATCCGCAGGCCCTCCGGTACCACCACCGGGGCGGCCTGCCCGTCCCCGGCGGGCCGGCCGGTGCGCTCCGAGCGGTCCTCGGCCCGGGCGCCCTTGCCGGAGGCGGCCGCGCCGCCGGTCATGCGACCGATGAACATGCCGCCCTTGTCGTCGTTCCGCTGGTCCGTCATCGTCCCCCGCTTCCTGTGAGGTGCTTGGCCTCGGCGCCCGCCCCCTGGGCCACGGCGCCGCCGCTCATCGAGCCGATGTAGATGCCGCCCTCGCTGATCTGCACGATCTGCTGCTCGAACTGGTCCGTCTCGTAGCCCTGGGAGCGCAGGGCGTCCCGGACCCCGCTGGCGATCCGGTCCTGGACCGTCTTCACGTAGCGGCTGACGTCCATCTCCTGGAACAGCGAGACGTGCTTGGCCGCCGCCAGCTCGCGCACGGAGTCGGCCGGTCCGTCCGGCACGGCGCGCCGCGGGTCGGCGAGCCAGGTGCGGAAGCCGGAGACGGCCGAACGGACCGTGGAGACCGCGGCCGCGAAACCGGCGGCGGGCGCCGTCAGCAGGGCGCGCACGCCGTCGCGCAGCAGGTCGTCCTCGCCGCGGGCCGCGATCACGTCGACGGCGCGGAACTCGGGCCGGACGGGCGTCAGGACGTGCGGGGCGACCTCCAGGACCAGCATGCCGCCCTGGGTGTGCACCCTGACGAGCACGGAGACGACCACCTGTTCGTCCCAGGCGCCGACGCGCACGCGCAGGAAGTAGCGGCGCGCCTCGCCGCCCTCGTTGACGGACTCCGCCAGATGACGGCGGACGCTGTGCTCCTCGTAGTCGACCATGGGCCGCTGCGGGCCGACCGGCAGGTAGACGAACTCCTCGATCTCCAGGTCCTTCAGCCGGTCCCGGCTGCTCTCCGCGGCCCCCTTGCGCAGGGCCTCCAGCCGGGGCCGGATCAGCTCCACGATCGTGCGGCCGGTGAAGGGCGGGGCGCCGTTCGGGGCGAGGTCCCCGGCCTGCTTGCGCTGCTTGAGCTCCAGGGCGAACGACCAGGGCTCGTAGGGGATTCCCATGCCGATGAAGGGCCGGGACGGGTCGTAGATGGTCAGCCCCGCGTACTGCTCGCGGTCGATGGCGCGGGCGATCCGCCGGTGGTGGGCGGAGTCGGGGAAGGCCCGCGGCCGGCTGCGGAAGACGTCGCGGCCCAGCTCGTCGCGCATCACGGCCGCCACCCGCGCGCGGTGCGTCCACACGGGCACCGCGAGCAGCAGCGGGAAGATGATGCCGACCCAGTTGTTCGCGCCCTCGGACAGGGCCCAGAAGGTCAGCGCCCAGTACCCGAGCGTCAGCGCGGGCACGCCCACCGGGAGCAGGACGCGCAGGGCCCGCAGGGCGCCGCTGCCCCGCAGGGCCTGGCGCAGGGTGCGCTTGTCGACGACGTAGGCGGCCGAGCCGCGCCCGGCGGCGGCGTAGGCGGCCCAGTGGACGAGGCAGACCAGGGCGTACGCGCCCGACCAGAGCGGCGCGGGGGCCCCTTCCGGGGTGGAGGCGACGTCGACGGCGACGAAGCCCGCCCAGAGGCCGAGGAGCAGGAACGCGGTCAGGGTGTCCTGGGCGCGGGCGCGCAGTGCGTGGGTGAGCACCGGCACCACGTCCACGCCCAGCGAGGGGGCGATGGGTCTTTCTTCGTGTTCCACCAGCTCTTCGATGACACGGCGGCGGAAGTCGATGTCGAGGTAGGTCCCCGCGCAGAGTAACCGGGTGGCCTCTGTCGGGGCGTCTTGAGCGGATTGACTCATTTCTGTCCCCCGATCCGTCGAACTCATGTGTTGAGTACATGAGTTGACGTATTTTCGGAAGACCTCAGAATAAGCCAGAAGGCCCGCCGGCGACCCCGGTTGGGGACGACTGGCGGGCCCTGTGGGAACCGACCGGGTGCGACCCGGTCAGCGGCTTCGATCAGAGGTGATCAGATCAGGCCGAGACCGCGGACGGCGTCGCGCTCCTCCACCAGCTCCTGCACCGAGGCGTCGATGCGGGCGCGGGAGAAGTCGTTGATCTCCAGGCCCTGGACGATCTCGTACTTGCCGTCCTTGCAGGTGACGGGGAAGGAGGAGATGAGGCCCTCCGGGACGCCGTAGGAGCCGTCCGAGGGGATGCCCATGGAGGTCCAGTCGCCCTCGGCGGTGCCGTTGACCCAGGTGTGGACGTGGTCGATGGCGGCGTTGGCGGCGGAGGCGGCCGAGGACGCGCCACGGGCCTCGATGATCGCCGCACCGCGCTTGGCGACGGTCGGGATGAACGTGTCGGCCAGCCACTGCTCGTCGTTCACGACCTCGGCGGCGTTCTTGCCGGCGACCTCGGCGTGGAAGACGTCCGGGTACTGGGTGGCGGAGTGGTTGCCCCAGATCGTCAGGCGGCGGATCTCGGAGACCGCGACGCCGGTCTTCTTCGCCAGCTGCGAGATCGCGCGGTTGTGGTCCAGACGGGTCATCGCGGTGAAGCGCTCGGCCGGCACGTCCGGAGCGGCGGCCTGGGCGATCAGGGCGTTGGTGTTGGCCGGGTTGCCCACGACCAGGACCTTGATGTCGTCCGCGGCGTGGTCGTTGATGGCCTTGCCCTGCGGCTTGAAGATGCCGCCGTTGGCCTCCAGCAGGTCACCGCGCTCCATGCCCTTGGTGCGCGGGCGGGCGCCGACCAGCAGCGCGACGTTGGCGCCGTCGAAGGCCACGTTCGGGTCGTCGGTGATCTCGATGCCGCGCAGCAGCGGGAAGGCGCAGTCGTCGAGCTCCATGGCGGTGCCCTCGGCGGCCTTCAGGCCCTGCGGGATCTCCAGCAGGCGCAGCTTGACCGGCACGTCCGCGCCGAGGAGGTGACCGGAGGCGATGCGGAAGAGCAGCGCGTAGCCGATCTGACCGGCCGCGCCGGTAATGGTGACATTGACGGGAGTGCGGGTCATGGCGATCTCCTGCTGCGAACTGGTGGGTGTCCCTGCCCGGGTGTGTCGATCTCTCTTGGTGTCAAGAGATCAGGCGTCAGGCTATCCGACCCGGCCCGCCCCCAACCGCCGACCCGGTGTGGGACGCCTCACCGTCCGCTCCACCGGGCCCCTCCGCCGTCAACCGGTGGGCCCGGGCTCCGCCGGGGCCGAGGCGCGCGGCACCGTGCACCCCTTGCGGCCGGACAGCAGCGTGGCGCACGCCGACGCCTGTCCCGGCCCCGGCACCGCGACCATGCGCGTGTGGCCGTCCGTGCCCCGCTCGACCCGGCCGCTCTCGGTACGGGCCCCCGCGCCCGTACCGCTGATGCGCAGCCCGTCACCCGGCACGGCCTGGGTGATGCGGGCCCACGCGGCGCCGCACACCTTGCTGTACCGCACCTCCAGGTAGGACGTGCCCACGGTCGCGGACCCAGCCGTCGTGGCGTGCCGGCCGCCGCATCCCATGTCCTCGGGGTCCTTGCCCGAGCAGTCGCCGCCGGTGCACTTCACCCCGGCGGGCGGCTGTGCCGTACTGCTCACGCCCGGCGTGGCGACGGTGCCCCCGGCCACCTTGCCGTCGTCGCCGTCCGCGCCCAGCAGCAGCACGCCCGCGACGGCCACGAAGAGGGCCCCCACGGCGCCCACGGCGAACAGCACGGCGGTGCGCCGCCGGCCGGGGCCGCCGGGGCCGTGCAGCGGGATGGCCTTCGCCCGCACGTCGGGCGACTCCGGCGGACGCGGCAGCCCCGTGCGCACCGGGGCGCCCTCGCTGCGCAGCGCGGTGCGGACCTTGCCGCCCGCCTTCTCCTCCTGCCCCTGCCGCTCCTGCCGCTCCTGCTGCCTTTGCTGCCCTTGCTGCCGCTCCTGCCGTGCCGCCCCGACCCGCCGGCCGGCCTTGACCGGCTTC
The DNA here is from genome assembly GCF_014650495.1 of Streptomyces cinnamoneus. Classification (GTDB taxonomy): domain Bacteria; phylum Actinomycetota; class Actinomycetes; order Streptomycetales; family Streptomycetaceae; genus Streptomyces; species Streptomyces cinnamoneus. The sequence continues at coordinate 53,510 of NZ_BMVB01000013.1, forward strand.
TGCGGGGCCGGGCCGAACTCGCCGAGGGCGGCGCGCGCCTCGGCGACCCGGACGGCCTCCATCGTCACGTCGTGCCGCAGCTCGGAGCGGCTCCACGCGCGCTCGGCCAGCTCCCACATCGTGCCCAGGTGGCCGACGTCGGTGCCCGTCACCTCTGCCAGCGCCTCGGCCGCCCCGCGCGGGGGCAGCAGCCGGCCGTTGAGGTACCGCTCCCAGGACGTCTTGCTGTAGCCGGTGCGGTCCGCCACGGCGGCGATGCTCAGCCCGCTGCGCTCGACGAGTCTGCGCAGCTGCTGGGCGAACTCGCGCACCTGCGGGTCGAGTTCTTCCGGTAGCGCCCTCCAGCGAGGCATTGCCCTCCCCCTGTCCCCCGGTCCGTACGGTGGTGGTCCCCCCGTGCCGCTGTGCGTCCCCTCCACAGCCTCGTTCCCGGCTACCCACGGGGATGCCCGAAACCAGCATGTCAGTTCCCAACGGGGCGGCGCACGGTGGCACTTGGGGTTGATCAAGGCCATGGGGCGCACGCCCCTGGAGCTCGCCCGGCGGTCCTTCCCGGCGGCCCTTCCCGGAGGCCGGGCGTCACCGGGCGGTGACACGGGCGGGCCTTTTGATACGGAAAACGGACCTGGTACCGGACGTGTCACGTGCGGGCCACAGCGGCCCGTCCGGCCTTGATCCAGGTCGGCGCGGTCTTGATCATCAAACGTGAGCGGCGGCCCGTCCTCCCACGGGGGTGGAGGACTGGTCGCCGGCTCGCCTCCATCCGTCTACCTACCCGTGTGGCGCACGTTTGACGCGCGCCACACCCGGCGCACCCGCGACGGTCGTGACGGTCGTACGGCTCAGGCGGCCGCGAGCTTGTGGCGCAGGGTCTCGTCGAGGGCCGCCAGGAACTGCTCGGTGGTGAGCCAGGGCTGTCCGGGTGAGACGAGGGTGGCCAGGTCCTTGGTCATCCTGCCGCTCTCGACCGTCTCGACGCAGACCCTCTCCAGGGTCTGTGCGAAGCCGGTGACCTCCGGGGTGCCGTCCAGGGTGCCGCGGTGGGCCAGCGCCCGCGTCCAGGCGAAGACGGAGGCGATCGGGTTGGTCGAGGTGGGCCGGCCCGCCTGGTGCTGCCGGTAGTGGCGGGTGACCGTGCCGTGGGCGGCCTCGGCCTCGACGGTACGGCCGTCCGGCGACATCAGGACGGAGGTCATCAGCCCCAGCGAGCCGAAGCCCTGGGCGACGATGTCGGACTGCACGTCGCCGTCGTAGTTCTTGCAGGCCCAGACGTAGCCGCCCGACCACTTCAGCGCCGCGGCGACCATGTCGTCGATCAGCCGGTGCTCGTAGGTCAGCCCCTTGGCGTCGAAGTCGGCCCTGAACTCGGCGTCGAAGACCTCCTGGAAGACGTCCTTGAAGCGCCCGTCGTACTTCTTGAGGATCGTGTTCTTGGTGGACAGGTAGACCGGGTAGCCGCGGGAGAGGCCGTAGCGGAACGAGGCGCGGGCGAAGCCGCGGATGGACTCGTCGAGGTTGTACATCGCCAGTGCGACGCCGGCGCCGGGGAAGTCGTAGACCTCCAGCTCGACCGGTTCGGAGCCGTCCTTCGGAGTGAAGGTCATGGTGAGGGTGCCCTCGCCCGGGACCCTCAGCTCGGTCGCGCGGTACTGGTCGCCGAAGGCGTGGCGGCCGACGACGACCGGCTCGGTCCAGCCCGGGACCAGGCGCGGCACATTCTTCATGATGATCGGCTCGCGGAAGATCACGCCGCCGAGGATGTTGCGGATCGTGCCGTTGGGCGAGCGGTACATCGCCTTGAGGCCGAACTCCTCGACCCGTGCCTCGTCCGGGGTGATGGTGGCGCACTTGACGCCGACCCCGTGCTCCTGGATGGCGTGGGCCGCGTCGACGGTCACCTGGTCGCCGGTCGCGTCGCGGTGCTCGATGCCCAGGTCGAAGTACTTCAGGTCGATGTCGAGGTAGGGCAGGATCAGCCGGTCCTTGATGAACTGCCAGATGATGCGGGTCATCTCGTCGCCGTCGAGCTCGACGACGGGACGGGCCACCTTGATCTTGGTCATGAGCCGGAACGTCCCTCTCGCGCAGCAGGGGTGTCTCGACATCAAGACACTGGCCGAGCATCCCGACGTCGCGACGTCTGCGGGGCCGGCGCCGTGGACGGCCCCTCGACAGACACCTTGCGCTACCGGACGGTGAAGTGCAGCACGTCGTCCAGGAAAGGGATCTTCAGCCAGGCGTGCGGTTGGGCCATCAGGGCGAGCAGCACGATCGCCACGCCCATCCCGCCGTAGGTGAACATGTCGGTGAAGCGCGAGCGCACCGCCAGCATGCCCACGTCGGGCAGCATCCAGCGCAGCACCGCTCCGCCGATCATGGCCAGCCCGATCAGGAGCGCCCCCACCCGGAACGCGTCGAACGCCACGACCAGCAGGCCCAGGCCCGTCACGCCCAGCACGGCCAGCAGCGGCCACTGGCGCGCGGGCGCCGGGGCGTCGCCGGCCGCGGCGCGGCCGCCCCCCTCGGGGCGGGCGGTGTCCCGGGTCAGCCGCGGCGGGCGGCGCGAGAAGCGGGCGCCCCCCGGCCCGCCCGCGCGGGCGGGCCGGGGGGCGTCGGCGGAGCCGTTGCCCGGCTCGTCCCGCTCAGCCCGCATGGCCGCCCCCGGCGGCACGCTCGGCGGCCTCCACGACGTTGACCAGCAGCAGCGCGCGGGTCATCGGGCCGACGCCCCCGGGGTTGGGGGAGACCCAGCCCGCGACCTTGGCGACGGCCGGGTCCACATCGCCCATGATCTTGCCCTCGCCGTCCCGGCTGACGCCGACGTCCAGGACCGCCGCGCCCGGCTTGACGTCCTCGGGCTTGATCAGGTGGCCGACGCCCGCCGCGGCGACGATGATGTCCGCCTCGCGCAGCCTGGCCGACAGGTCACGGGTGCCGGTGTGGCAGAGGGTGACCGTCGCGTTCTCCGTCTTACGGGTGAGCAGCAGACCGATCGAACGGCCCACCGTGATGCCGCGGCCGACGACCACCACGTGCGCGCCGCCCAGCTCCACGTCGTGCCGGCGCAGCAGCTCGATGATGCCGTTCGGGGTGCAGGGCAGCGGGCCGGTCTCGTTCAGCACCAGGCGGCCCAGGCTCATCGGGTGCAGGCCGTCGGCGTCCTTGGCCGGGTCCATCAGCTCCAGGACGCGGTTGGTGTCGATGCCCTTGGGGAGCGGAAGTTGGACGATGTAGCCGGTGCACTCGGGGTTGTCGTTGAGCTCGCGGACGACCGCCTCGATCTCCTCCTGCGTGGCGGTGGCGGGCAGCTCGCGCTGGATCGAGCCGATGCCGACCTCGGCGCAGTCACGGTGCTTTCCGGCCACGTACCACTTGCTGCCGGGGTCGTCGCCGACGAGGAGGGTGCCGAGGCCCGGCGTGACGCCCTTGGCCTTCAGCGCCTCCACGCGGGTGGTGAGTTCGGACTTGATAGCGGCCGCGGTGGCCTTGCCGTCGAGAATCTGGGCGGTCATGTGTCCATCCTCCAGGATGTGATGCTGTGGGTTCCACTCAGGTGGGGCGCGGGCGGGGGTCGGGCGGGGCACGAGCGCGGGTCCGGGCGGGCACGGGCGGGCACAGGCGAGCACGGGCGGAGCGGCGGTACGACCGTATGCCTACGATGACCGCCGCCGTGGCGGACGCCACGGCCGTCCCCCGTACGTTTTCCGCCACCGCTCTAAGGACGCCCAGGTGACCCACCCGCAGCCGCCCGGCCAGTACCCGCCCTATCCCCAGCAGCCGGGCGGGGCGTACCCTCCGTTCCCGCAACAGCAGCAGCCGTACGGCTACGGGCCGGGTCCCGCCCACACCCCGGGCTACGGCTACGGGCAGGCCCCCTACGGCGCCGCACCGCAGCTCCCGCCGCTGGCCGGCTGGGGCTCTCGCGTGGGTGCGACCCTGCTGGACACGCTGATCGGCGCGCTCGTGCCGCTCATCGGCATGGTCGCCGGCGCGGTCATGATCTTCGCCGCCGTCGACGCCAGCGAGGAGTGCACGACCACGGCGTCCGGCTTCGAGATCTGCACGCACGACTCCGCCGCGGCCGTCCCGGGCATGGTCGTGATCGGCCTCTCGTTCCTGGTCGCGATGTTCATCGGCTTCTGGATGCTCTACCGCCAGGGCAAGACCGGTCAGACGCCCGGCAAGAAGGCGATGGGCATCAGCGTCCTGCGCGAGCGCGACGGCCTGCCGATCGGCTTCTGGATGACGTTCGTCCGCAACCTCTGCCACATCGTCGACAGCTTCCTCTACCTGGGCTACCTGTGGCCGCTGTGGGACGAGAAGAAGCAGACGTTCGCCGACAAGATCATCGGAACGGTCGTCATCCGGACGCGCTGAGCGTCCACGGAGGTGGAGGCCGCACCCGGGCGCCGGGTGCGGCCTCCACCCGTCTCAGTGGAATCTCAGCGGAATCTCAGTGGGTCCCAGTGGGTCTCAGTGGAAGAAGTGGCGCGTGCCGGTGAAGTACATCGTCACGCCGGCCGCCTTGGCGGCCTCCACCACCTGCTCGTCCCGGACCGAACCGCCGGGCTGGGCCACGGCCTTGATGCCGGCGGCGGTCAGCACCTCCAGCCCGTCGGGGAAGGGGAAGAACGCGTCGGAGGCGGCGTACGCGCCCCGGGCGCGCTCCTCGCCCGCGCGCTGGACGGCGAGCTTGGCGGAGTCGACGCGGTTGACCTGGCCCATGCCGACGCCGACGGTCGCGCCGTCCTTGGCGAGCAGGATCGCGTTGGACTTCACCGCGCGGCACGCCTTCCAGGCGAAGGCCAGCTCGGCGAGCTCCTCGGCGGACAGCGCCTCGCCCGTGGCGAGCGTCCAGTTGGCCGGGTCGTCGCCCTCGGCCTGGAGACGGTCCTTGGCCTGGACCAGCAGACCGCCCTCGATGGGCCGGGACTCGCCGTGCGCCGCGGGGGCGTCGGCGCAGCGCAGCACACGGATGTTCTTCTTGCGGGCCAGCACCTCGACGGCGCCGTCCTCGTAGGCCGGCGCGACGATGACCTCGGTGAAGATCTCGGCGACCTGCTCGGCCATGGCCACCGACACCGGGCTGTTGACGGCGATCACGCCGCCGAACGCGGACAGCGGGTCGCACGCGTGCGCCTTGCGGTGCGCCTCGGCGACGTCGGCACCGGTCGCGATGCCGCAGGGGTTGGCGTGCTTGATGATCGCGACGCAGGGGTCGGTGTGGTCGTACGCGGCGCGGCGGGCGGCGTCGGTGTCGACGAAGTTGTTGTACGACATCTCCTTGCCGTGCAGCTGCTCCGCGTTCGCGAGCCCCGTGCCGGTGGGGTCGAGGTAGAGCGCGGCGGGCTGGTGCGGGTTCTCGCCGTAGCGCAGCACCTGCTTGCGCTCGTAGGAGATGCCGATGAAGTCCGGCCAGGGGCTCTCGTCCGCGCCGTAGCCCTCCGCGAACCAGTTCGCCACGGCCACGTCGTAGGCGGCCGTGTGCTGGAACGCTTCGGCAGCCAGGCGCTTGCGGGCGGCGAGGTCGAAGCCGCCGTCGGCGACGGCCTTGAGCACGTCGTCGTAGCGGGCGGGGTTGACGATCACGGCCACGGAGGGGTGGTTCTTGGCCGCCGCGCGGACCATCGAGGGGCCGCCGATGTCGATCTGCTCGACGCACTCGTCGGGCGAGGCGCCCGAGGCGACGGTCTCGCGGAACGGGTAGAGGTTGACGATCACCAGCTCGAAGGGGCGGACGTCGAGCTGCTCAAGCTGCTCGCGGTGCGCCTCCAGCCGCTGGTCGGCGAGGATGCCGGCGTGGACGCGCGGGTGCAGGGTCTTCACCCGGCCGTCCAGGCACTCGGGGAAGCCGGTGAGCTCCTCGACCTTGGTCACGGGAACACCGGCGGCGGCGATCCGGCCGGCCGTGGAACCGGTGGAGACCAGCTCGACGCCCGCGTCGTGCAGACCGCGGGCCAGCTCCTCCAGCCCGGTCTTGTCGTAGACGCTGACCAGCGCCCGGCGGATGGGCCGCTTCATGCCTTCGGAGGTCGTACCTTCGGCGGTCACGAGATCCGTACCTTTCGTCCCTCAATGCGATAGTCGTGCCGGGCCAGGCGGCCCACGACTTCGACGAGCAGCGCTCGCTCGACTTCCTTGATCCGCTCATGGAGAGCGGCCTCGTCGTCCTCGTCCCGGACCTCGACCACGCCCTGGGCGATGATCGGTCCGGTGTCGACGCCCTCGTCGACGAAGTGGACGGTGCACCCGGTGACCCGCACGCCGTACGCGAGCGCGTCGCGGACGCCGTGGGCACCGGGAAAGCTGGGGAGCAGGGCGGGGTGCGTATTGACGATCCGCCCGCCGAACCGGGCGAGGAAGTCCTTGCCCAGGATTTTCATGAAGCCGGCCGAGACCACCAGGTCCGGCTCGTACGCCGCGGTCGCCTCGGCCAGGGCCCGGTCCCACGCGTCGCGCGTGGGGTGGTCCTGCACCCGGCACACGAACGTCGGCAGCCCGGCGCGCTCGGCGCGCTCCAGCCCGGCGATGCCGTCCCGGTCGGCGCCCACGGCCACGATGCGGGCCCCGTAGCCGTCGGGGTCGGCGGCGATGGCGTCCAGCAGGGCCTGCAGATTCGTCCCGGAACCGGACACGAGCGCAACGATGCGGGCGGGGGCAGCCACAACAGGGCCCTTTCTGGCGTTCTGGCGGGTGGCGCGGTTTGTATGGTCGTACGAGTCGGAGGGGTCGCCGAATACGGGGGACTCTACGAAGCCGCCGACCGCCAGCAACGATACCGGCACACCGAACCGCCCCCGCGGGACGGGGGCGCGCACGGGAGGTAGCGTCGGGACCGGGCCGGGCGACGGCGCGGGAAACGGGGCGCGGCACCGTAGGCTCGATGTGCAGGACGACGACACAAGGGGAAGACCTACTCCACATGCCGGACCGACGCCGCCACGCGGCTCACCGCCTTCCGCCGACGACCCCGGGCCTCGTGCTGCGCGAGGGCGGATCGTCGTCGTCCCCCACGGACGAGCAGCGGGACAACCCCTTCGCCGCGCCCCCGCAGGGCCGGCCGGACCGCCCCTGGCAGCCCCGGCAGCCGGGCGGCGAGGACAGCGGGCCCGGAACGCAGGGCGAGAGCGGCGGAACGCAGGGCCAGAGCGGCGGACAGGGCGACGAGCAGCCTCCGGCGTGGGGCAGCCAGTGGAGCAGCCGGCAGCCCGGCCGGCAGAGCGGCGGCTTCGGCGGCCAGGGCGGCGGCCCCGGCGGCCCTCCGGGCGGCCCGAACGGCGGCCTGCGCTGGGACCCCACGGACCCGGCCCAGCGCCGCGCCCGCTATGCCCTGCTCGCGGGCATGTGGGGCTTCTTCTTCGCCCTCTTCAGCATCCCGCAGGTGGCCCTGCTCCTCGGCGCGCTCTCGGTCTACTGGGGCGTCAGCTCCCTGCGCGCCAAGGCCAAGCCGAAGCCGTCCGACCCGGACGTCCCCGCCCCGCCGCCCCCGCCGGGCGGCTTCCGCCCCCAGACGACGGCGGCGGTGAGCGGCCTGGTGACGGGCGGCCTGGCGCTGGCGATCGTGGCGGCGACGTTCGCGTTCCACGTGGTGTACCGCGACTACTACACGTGCGTGGACGACGCCCTCACCCAGACCTCCCTCCAGTCCTGCGAGAACCACCTGCCGAAGCAGCTGCGCCCGCTGCTGGGGACGCAGGACTGAGGGCCACGACAGCGCAGGAACACGGTACGGCCCGGCCGCCCCTCGTCAGCGGTGATCGTCGGGCGGAGGCGCCGGCTCCTGCGGCGTGAAGTCCGGCACGAGGCCGCCACCCGAGTCCTTCAGAGCCGCCCACCGCCGCCGACGGGCAGCCGGGTCGTGCCACGCCTCCGAGGCGTCGAACGGCCCCCGGGACAGGGGCGGCGACTTGTGGCGGGACTTGTCACGGCGCGCCGTCTTCCGCCGGCGCGGCCGCCAGCGGCGGCGCCGCTCGCCGCGCGAGGCGCCCTCGGCGGACGAGGCCGTTCCCAGCGGCGGTGCCGCGTTCGGCTGGGGCAGCACGGGAAGCGTCTCCGGTTCGTACGCCACCTGCTCCGGGGCGAGCGCCACCGCCCCGCGCACACCGAAGCCGAACCAGGCCGCCAGGGCCCGCCACCACGAACGCGAGGGCTCGCCCGGGCACTGCTCCTGCTCCGCTTCCGGACCAGGATCACGTTCGGAGGGCTCGGCCCCGGCCTCGTCGTCCCCACCGGGTTCCGGCGCAGACGCCTCGGGGCCCACCGCGGACGGTGGCGTCGGGACGGCCAGCCCCAGCGCGTACCCCACGCGCCGCCACCCCTTCAACGCCACACCCTCGCCCCCACCGCCGCCCCCACCGCCGCTCGCGCCGCCGCCCTCGCCCCCACCGCCGTTTTCGGCATCCACAACCGCACGGCGCGCGCCTGCCGCTTCGCGCCTCCAGCGCACCACCAGGGCGCCCGGGACACCGATCGCAGCCGTCCAGACGGCGGCCGCCGCGCCCGTGCGCCAGCAGTTCGGGCCGAAGTCGGCGAGCACGGCGTTGCCGAGCGACCCGGCCGACGCGTACGCCAGAACGACCATCGCGGCCCCGCACACCACCGCCCCCAACAACGCGGTGGCCGCGACCTCCCGGCGCCCCACCCGCCCCCCGCCGCACTCCGAACGCTTCGGCACGGCAGCCCGGGCCACCACCACCCCCGCCCCCGCGGCCACCGCGGCCGCGCCCGCCAGCGCGAGCGGACCGGCCTGGCCCGGCGCCGGGAGTGCCGCGAGCAGCGGGAAGCGCGGCAGTACGGGCCGGGCGGTCACCAGTCCCAGGGGTGCGACGAGGCTGCCCGCCCCCACCGTGAACCCGGGCCCGAGCCCGTACGCCGCCGCCCAGACCACCGCATTGGGCAGCAGGGCCGCGCTCAGCAGGCCCACCGCCACCTGCCCCGACCAGCGCGGCGCCAACTGGATGAAGGCTTCCTGCGCCTCACCCGACCGCACGGCCAGCGACACGGCCACGAGCAGGAGCCCGCCGACGAGCAGCACCCCGGTCGCGAGCGCCCCGGTCCGTACGACCGCGGCCAGGCGGGCGCGGGTGAGCCACCGCCGCACGAACCCCGGCACCACCCGGCACAGCAGCGGCGACGCGTGCCAGCCCGGGCGCCCGGCGGCCCGCCAGACCCCGGCGGCGGTGAAGGCGCCGGCGACCAGCGGCAGGTGCACCAGCGCACTGAGCGGCGCGACCCGCACCGGCCCCGACCACGCGTACAGCGCCGCGGCGAGGCCCACCAGCAGGTAGCCGCCGAGCATGGCGGTGAAGGCGACGCGGGGCAGCGGCCCGGGCTCGTCCGGGGCCGCGCTCTCGGGGGGTTCGAGTGCGTGCCGGGCCGCGCGGTAGAGCAGGGTGCAGGGCACGACCGACAGCAGCAGCGGCGTCAGCCCGAGCGGCGCGGGCCCGCCCGAGAGCGTCTCGGTCCGTACGAGCGAGGCGCCATGGGCCAGCAGCCACAGGTCGGCGGCGATGCGCAGCGCACCGGCGGGGCCGTTGTCGGGGTACGGCGAAGTGATCCACAGGGCCAGGACGACCATGGAGATGGCCCCGATCCCCAGCCCGGCGGCCAGCATCCCGCCGAAGAACACGGTGGACGCCGCGGACGACGGCCCGGTCACGGCGGACCGGGGGCACGGCGGCGACGACGGTCCGTGATCGGCGTATTGGCTCACGGGGCCATGCTGCCAATAACACGGCTTTCCGTCCGGTAGCTGGCAAATGACCGTCGTGTCGCTTGTATGGCAAGGAATACGCCTATGACCGTTTCATGAAACCGCCATGTCGTGCAGACGGCCGTGGGCCCGTCCCCCTCTCGGAGGACGGGCCCACGGCCTGAAGAGTGACGCCCGGCCCGAAGGCCGGAGCCGCACCGACCCGAAGGCCGGTCACGCGCGGGTCCCGGCCCTAGGGCCGGAGACCAGGCGGCCGGAACGCCGGTGGCGACGTCGTCGTCAGCCGGCCAGCGCGGCGCGCGCGAGGAGAGCCGTCTCGGACGGGGTCTTGCCGACCTTCACGCCCGCGGCCTCAAGGGCCTCCTTCTTCGCCTGCGCGGTGCCGGAGGAACCGGACACGATCGCACCGGCGTGACCCATGGTCTTGCCCTCGGGCGCGGTGAAGCCGGCCACGTAGCCGACGACCGGCTTGGTGACGTTGGCCTTGATGAAGTCCGCGGCACGCTCCTCGGCGTCGCCACCGATCTCACCGATCATGACGATCAGGTCGGTGTCGGGGTCGGCCTCGAACGCGGCGAGCGCGTCGATGTGCGTGGTGCCGATGACCGGGTCGCCACCGATGCCGACGGCGGAGGAGAAGCCGATGTCACGGAGCTCGTACATCATCTGGTAGGTCAGCGTGCCGGACTTCGACACGAGACCGATGCGGCCGGGCTTGGTGATGTCGCCCGGGATGATGCCGGCGTTGGACTGGCCCGGGGTGATGAGACCGGGGCAGTTCGGGCCGATGATGCGGGTCTTGTTGCCCTTGGACTTGGCGTACGCCCAGAAGGCGGCCGAGTCGTGGACGGCGATGCCCTCGGTGATCACGACGGCCAGGCCGATCTCGGCGTCGATCGCCTCGACCACGGCGGCCTTGGCGAAGGCCGGCGGGACGAAGACGACGGTGACGTCGGCACCGGTCTTCTCCATCGCCTCGGCGACGGAGCCGAAGACCGGGACGGCCGTGCCGTCGAAGTCGACCTCGGTGCCGGCCTTGCGCGGGTTCACGCCGCCGACGATGTTGGTGCCGTCACCCAGCATGAGCTTGGTGTGCTTCATGCCCGTGGCACCGGTCATCCCCTGGACGATGACCTTGCTGTCCTTGGTGAGGAAGATAGCCATGGTTGTGGAGTCCTCGTCCTTTACTTAGCCGCAGCCAGCTCGGCGGCCTTGTCGGCCGCGCCGTCCATGGTGTCCACGCGCTGCACGAGCGGGTGGTTGGCGTCGGACAGGATCTTGCGACCCAGCTCCGCGTTGTTGCCGTCGAGGCGCACGACCAGCGGCTTGGTGACGTCCTCGCCCTTGTTCTTGAGCAGCTCAAGAGCCTGGACGATGCCCTTGGCGACCTCGTCGCACGCGGTGATGCCACCGAAGACGTTGACGAAGACGGACTTGACGTCCGGGTCGCCGAGGATGATCTCAAGGCCGTTGGCCATGACCTCGGCGGAGGCGCCGCCACCGATGTCGAGGAAGTTGGCGGGCTTGACGCCACCGTGGTTCTCACCGGCGTAGGCGACGACGTCGAGGGTCGACATGACCAGACCCGCGCCGTTGCCGATGATGCCGACCTGGCCGTCGAGCTTGACGTAGTTCAGGCCCTTGGCCTTGGCGGCCGCCTCAAGGGGGTTGGCCGCGGCCTTGTCCTCAAGCGCCTCGTGCTCCGGCTGGCGGAACTCGGCGTTGGCGTCCAGGGACACCTTGCCGTCGAGGGCGATGACGTCGCCGTTGGCGACCTTGGCCAGCGGGTTGACCTCGACGAGGAGCGCGTCCTCGGCGACGAAGGTCTTCCACAGGGTCACCATGACCTCGGCGACCTTCTCGGCGACCTCGGCCGGGAACTTCGCCTGGGCGACGATCTCGCGGGCCTTCTCGATGGTGACGCCCTCGTTGGCGTCGACCGGCACCTTGGCGAGCTTCTCGGGGGTCGTCGCGGCGACCTCCTCGATGTCCATGCCGCCCGCGACCGAGGCCATGGCCAGGAAGGTGCGGTTGGTGCGGTCGAGGAGGTACGAGACGTAGTACTCCTCGAGGATCTCCGGAGCGGTCTCGGCGATCATCACCTTGTGGACCGTGTGGCCCTTGATGTCCATGCCGAGGATGTCCGTCGCGCGGGCGACGGCCTCGTCCGGGGTGGCGGCCAGCTTCACGCCGCCGGCCTTGCCGCGGCCGCCGACCTTCACCTGAGCCTTGACGACCGAACGGCCGCCCAGACGCTCAGTGGCCTCGCGCGCCGCCTCAGGCGTGTCGATGACTTCACCGGCCAGCACCGGTACACCGTGCTTGGCGAAGAGGTCCCTCGCCTGGTACTCGAACAGGTCCACGCGCGTCCGTCCCTTTTCCATGGATATCGCGGTTCGTTGTCTGCGCGGGCGTGCCGCGGGGCAGCGTGACGACGCGATCTTTTACGAGGGCGGCACACGTTCACCGTTGACGCGGCATGTCCGTCTCGCAGGTTATCCCCGAGGGCGGGGGCTCCCTAAATCACAGGTCACACTCTGGCCGTGATTACGCTCACAGATCGCGGCGGCGGCCGCACGTCCAGGGGTATACCTGATGGCCGCCTCACGCCTCCGGTATGGGGAGCGGGCGCTTCTCCAGGGCCGCGGCCATGACGTCGGGGAAGAGGTCCGGCGTACAGGCGAAGGCCGGGGCGCCCAGGGCCGCCAGCGCCGCCGCGTGATCGCCGTCGTAGGCGGGAGCCCCCTCGTCGGAGAGCGCCAGCAGGGTGACGAACTGGACACCGGACGCCTTCATCGCCGCCACCCGCTTGAGCATCTCGTCACGGATGCCGCCCTCGTAGAGATCACTGATGAGGACGACGACGGTCTCCGCCGGCCGGGTGATCCGCGACTGGCAGTAGGCGAGCGCGCGGTTGATGTCCGTGCCGCCGCCGAGCTGGGTGCCGAACAGCACGTCCACGGGGTCGGTCAGCTGCTCGGTGAGGTCCACGACGGAGGTGTCGAAGACGACGAGGCGGGTGTCGAGGGCCCGCATCGAGGCGAGGACCGCGCCGAAGACGGAGGCGTAGACGACGGAGGCGGCCATCGAGCCCGACTGGTCGATGCAGAGGATCACCTCTTTCCTCACCGACTGCGCGGCGCGGCCGTAGCCGATGAGGCGCTCCGGGACGACCGTGCGGTACTCGGGCAGGTAGTTCTTCAGGTTGGCCCGGATGGTGCGGTCCCAGTCGATGTCGTGGTGGCGGGGGCGGCCGACGCGCGCGGAGCGGTCGAGGGCGCCGGAGAGCGTGGCGCGGGTGCGGGTCGCCAGGCGCTTCTCCAGGTCCTGGACGACCTTGCGCACGACGGCGCGGGCCGTTTCCTTCGTCGTCTCGGGCATGGCCCGGTTGAGCGAGAGCAGGGTGCCGACGAGGTGGACGTCCGCCTCGACGGCCTCCAGCATCTCCGGCTCCAGCAGCAGGGCGGACAGCCCGAGCCGGTCGATGGCGTCGCGCTGCATCACCTGAACGACGGATGCCGGGAAGTACGTGCGGATGTCCCCCAGCCAGCGCGCGACCCGCGGCGCGGAGCCGCCGAGCCCGCCCTCGCGCGGGCCGCCGCCCCGTTCCCGGCCGGTGCCGGGCCGGGAGCCGTAGAGCGCTTCCAGCGTCCGGTCCATGGCGGCGTCGGTGCCCGCGAGCGCGCACCCCGTGCCGTCGCCGCCCTCGCCCCCGAGGACGAGCCGCCAGCGCCGCAGCCGCTCGCCGGCCCCGGTCGCCCGTGTGGCGGGTGCCGTGTTCATCGTCCCGTTCCTCCCGTCGGTGTCGTGCCCAGCAGCAGGCGCATGGTCGGCAGTACGGCCTCGGCCCGCTCCTCGTCGAGGGCGGCGCCGAAGCCGGGTATCCCCTTCTCCTCGGCGGCCCGGCCCGCCTCCTCGTCCGCCGGGCCGCGGCGCACCTGCTCGCCGAGGGCCCGGCGGACCCCCGCCTCGAACGCGGAGAAGGTGCGGCGCAGCAGCGGCAGCACGCCCGTGAAGGCGTCCGGCGGGACGCCGGTGAGCCAGTCGTCGACGAGGGTGAAGAGACGTGGGTCGTGGATCAGCAGGGAGCCGCCGCTGCCGAGGAACCCTTCGATCCATGCGGCCGCGTCGGCCGGTGCGGCGCCGGCGGACAGGGCGAGGCCCATGAGGCGGGCGGCCTCGCCCTCGGCGAGCCCGCCGTCGTCGAGCAGCAGCCGCGCGGCCCGGCCGCGGATGCCGCCGGGCAGCCCGTCCCGCCCGGCGAGCACCGTGAGCACGGCCGCCCACCGCTCGCGCATGCCGGACTCGCCCGGCACTCCGGGCCCCGCCAGGAGGCCGACGGCCTGGTGGACGGCGTCGACGTGCTCCCGCATCCGGGCGGCGGCGTCGGCGTCGAGGCCCGAGCAGGCGGCGGGCAGGCCGACGAAGACGCGCTCGGCCAGCCCTGCGGCCACCTCGCCGAGCGCGGTGGCGTCCGTGCGGCGCACGTCGCCGTAGCGCAGGGAACGGACGAGGGCGGGCAGGGCCTGCGCCAGGTGCCCGACGTCCGTGTCGAGGGCGGCGCGCTCGGACAGGGCCCGCATGACGACGGGCAGGGCCTCCCCCAGCCCGGCGAGCAGGCACAGCTCGGCCAGGGTGGTGACGTCGGCGAGGGCCTTCGCCTCGTGGGCCAGGGACTGGGCCCTGGCGGTGGCGGCGCTCTCCACGGTCGTGCCCCACACCGCCGCCTCGGCCAGGCGCACGGCCAGCTCGGGCTCCCAGCACAGCCGCCAGGTCTCGCGGAACGTCCCGAGGCCGCCGCGCGAGCGGACCGGCTCGCCCCAGCCGACGCCGAGCAGCCGCAGCCGGTGCAGCAGCCGGCTGCGGGCCGCGTCGGTGTCCTTGCGCAGGTCGAACTCCCAGTCCCGGCCGGCTGCTTCGGGCTTGAGGCGCAGGGTGCGCTGGAGGCGGGTCAGGTCGCGCTGCAGGGGTGAGGCGGGCGCGGAGTCGGGGACCTTGCCGAGCACGTCGCCGATCACGAGCCGGTCCCGGACGAGCGCGAGGGGGACGTCCGAGCCCTCGCACATCACCGCGCGGATCGCGTCGGTGGTCTCGGTGAGCCCGGCGAGCGGGCGGCCGCGCAGCGCGGCGAGGGTGTCGGCGAGCCGTACGGCCTCGATGACGTGCGCGGAGGAGACGGGGTGGTCCTCTTCGCGCAGCAGGCGCGCGACGGTGGTCATCCACCGCTCGACGGGCCGGTCGGGGGCGTGGAAGAGGTGCCCGTACCAGCCGGGCGAGGTGATGCCGGCGCCGTAGCCGCTGTGGCGCGAGAGCCGGCGGTGCGTCCACGGCACCCAGACCGTCTCCGCCTTGACCTTGGGCAGTCCCTTCAGCAGCTGCCGGTCGGCGGTCACGGTCCGCTTCTCGGCGAGGGCGGGGACGTGCCAGGCGCCGCAGACGACGGCGATGTCGTCACCGAACTCCCGGCGGGCTTCCCGCAGTTTGAGCCGCATGTGCGCCTCGCGCACGGTGTCGCGGCCGGCGTCTCCGCTGCTCCCGTCACTGTCGTCGTCGCCGTAGGCGGTCCGCAGCTCCGCCATGGCCTCGGCGATGGCCCGGAAGGGAGCGAGCGCGTCGCCGCCCGCGGGGCCGCCGTCGCGGGAGTGCTCGACGACGTCCTCCCACCACCGCTCGGGGTCGTCGTACCCGGCCGCGCCGGCCAGGGCGGCGAGGGGGTCCAGGCGCGGTGCCGGGCGCGGATCGCCGGGGCCCGGCTCCTGAGCCTGCTCCTGTTCCTGCTGCTGCCCGCCGGGGCCGCCCGCCGCGAGCGAATGGGCCGCCGGCAGGTCGATGAAGCGCACCGGCACGTCGTGGGTCAGCGCCCAGCGCAGGGCTGCCCATTCCGGCGAGAACGCGGCGAACGGCCAGAACGCGGCGCGCCCGGGGTCGTCGGAGACGTGTGCGAGCAGGGCCACCGGCGGGCGCATCCCCTCCTCGGCGGCGAGGTGGACCAGCGCGTCCGCCTCGGGCGGGCCCTCGATGAGCACGGCCCCGGGCCGGCACTGGTCGAGCGCCGCCACCACGGCCCGCGCGGAGCCCGGCCCGTGGTGGCGCACCCCCAGCAGCGCCGGGCCGGCCGGCCCGCTCATGCCGACACCTCGCGGCAGGCGCGGTAGAAGTCCTTCCAGCCGTCGCGCTCACGGACGACGGTCTCCAGGTACTCCTGCCAGATGACGCGGTCCTGCGCCGGGTCGCGGACGACGGCGCCGAGGATTCCGGCGGCCACGTCCCCGGCGCGCAGCACTCCGTCGCCGAAGTGGGCGGCCAGGGCCAGCCCGCCGGTGACGACGGAGATCGCCTCGGCGGTCGAGAGCGTGCCCGAGGGCGACTTGAGCTTCGTGCGGCCGTCGGTGGTGAGCCCGTCGCGCAGCTCGCGGAAGACGGTGACGACGCGGCGGATCTCGTCGATGCCGTCGGGCGAGGCGGGCAGGTCGAGGGAGCGGCCGAGCTGGTCGACGCGGCGGGCGACGATGCCGACCTCGGCGTCGGCCGTGGCGGGCAGGGGCAGCACGACCGTGTTGAAACGGCGGCGCAGCGCGCTGGAGAGCTCGTTGACGCCGCGGTCGCGGTCGTTGGCGGTGGCGATCAGGTTGAACCCGCGGACGGCCTGCACCTCCTCCCCCAGCTCGGGGATGGGCAGGGTCTTCTCGGACAGGACGGTGATGAGGGTGTCCTGTACGTCGGCGGGGATGCGGGTGAGCTCCTCGACGCGCGCCGTCATGCCCTCGGCCATGGCCCGCATGACGGGGCTCGGCACGAGCGCCTCGCGGCTGGGGCCGTGGGCGAGGAGCCGGGCGTAGTTCCAGCCGTAGCGGATGGCTTCCTCGGCGGTGCCGGCCGTGCCCTGCACAAGCAGGGTGGAGTCGCCGCTGACGGCCGCGGCCAGGTGCTCGGACACCCATGTCTTGGCCGTACCGGGCACGCCGAGCAGGAGCAGGGCGCGGTCGGTGGCGAGCGTGGTGACGGCGACCTCGACGACTCTGCGCGGGCCGACGTACTTAGGTGTGATCACGGTGCCGTCGGGCAGCGTGCCGCCGAGCAGGTAGGTGGCGACCGCCCACGGCGACAGGCGCCAACGGGCCGGCCTGGGGCGGTCGTCGGCCGCCGCGAGGGCCTTCAGCTCCTCGGCGAAGGCGTCCTCCGCATGCGGTCGCAGGGCTTCGGTCTCAATTCCGGGCACGGTCACAAGTCCCCCTCGTCGTGCGCTTCCGGGCTACGCGACAAACCCTGCACCACACCACTGACAATCGGCCCCGGCGGAGCAAAAGCGCTGGTCAGGCCGATTGTCAGTGGGTGCCCCTACCTTCGGGACCATGAATGCGCAGGGGGAACGCTGGACGGCGGAGCAGGTGCTCGCACTGGCTCCTGACGCCGCATCACGCAAGGCGGGGACCAAGCTCGCGACACCCGGCCCGTGGTCGGGCGCGGGCACGGACGGGGGCGGCCGCGCGGACGGGGGCGCGGGCTCGGTGTGGGGGGAGTGCAAGGGCAGCGGCAGCACGCCGTACCGCACGGTCGTGGACCTGGCGGGGCAGGACGGCCCCGCCTTCCACTGCAGTTGCCCGAGCCGCAAGTTCCCGTGCAAGCACGCCCTGGGCCTGCTGCTGTTGTGGGCGGATGGCGAGGCTGCCGTGCCGTCCGCCGCCGGGGCGCCGCCCGGCTGGGCGGGGCAGTGGCTGGAGCGGCGACGTCAGCGCGCGGAGCGGGCGCCGGGCGGCGCGCCCGCCTCTGCGGAGCGGGCGCCGGCCAATGCGGAGGCGGCCCGGCGCCGCGCGGAGCGCCGGGCGCAGCGGATCGCCGCGGGCGCAACGGAGTTGGAGCAGCGGCTGGCCGACCTGCTGCGGGGCGGGCTCGCGGCCGTCGAGGGCGCGGGCTACGGACAGTGGGACGAGACGGCGGCCCGCATGGTCGACGCCCAGGCGCCGGGTCTGGCAGCGCACGTACGGGAGTTGGCGGCTGCGGCCGGCTCGGGGGCCGGCATGGAGTGGGCCTCCAGACTGCTGGAGGAGTGCGCCCTGCTGCACACGCTCAACCAGGGCTTTCTGCGCGTCGACCGGCTTCCGGAGCCGCTGGCCGCGACGGTCCGGGCCCGCGTCGGCATCACCTCGGACGCAGCGGCGCTGCTGGCCTCCGCCCCGCCCGTGCGGGACCACTGGCTCGTCCTGGCCCAGCGTGACAGTGACGACGGCCGTCTGATCACCCGCCGCATCTGGCTCCACGGCCGGAGCACGGGCCGCATGGCTCTTCTCCTCTCCTACGGCGCGGCCGGCCGTGCGCCCGAGCTGTCCCTGCCGGTGGGGCTGGCCGTGGACGCCGATCTCGTCTTCCACCCGTCCGCGCGGCCGCTGCGCGCGGTGCTGGGCACCCGGCACGGCGCCCCGGCACCCTGTCCGGAACCGCCCCCGGGCGGGGACACGACGGCGGCGCTGCGCACCTACGGCGAGGCCCTGCGGGACGACCCCTGGCTGGAGGCGTGGCCGGTGGTGCTGTCCGCGGTGGCGCCGGTCCCGGGCGCGGACGGCCGCGGCTGGCAAGTGGCCGACGCGGACGGCCCGTCGGCGCTTCCCGTCGACCCCCGGTGCGAGGGGGACAGTGCGGGGTTGTGGCGGCTCGCGGCGATATCCGGCGATGGCCCGGTGCGGGTCTTCGGGGAGTGCGGCCACCGGGGCTTCACGCCGCTGGCGGCGTGGGCACCGGACGCGGTGGCGCTCTGAGCACCTACCGGCCGTCCCCCCCTTCTCCCTCCCCCTCCCCTCCCCCTTCTTCAGCGACGGTCCCGCAGCGAGGAGCAGGCACATGACCACCACTTGGAACGATCTCGTCACCACCGCGCTGCTCGGTACCGAGCGGCGTGCCGTGCCCGTGGGCGTCCGGGAGCCGGGGCAGGAGCCCGCCGGGGCGCTGCTGGACGCCGCCGCGGTGCGGACCGTGCAGCGGCGGGCGGCTCTGCTGCCGGTCGCGGCGAGAGCGCGGCCCGAGCCCGCGCCGGAGGACGGGCGGCCGCCGCTGCCCGCCGCCGCGCGGCTGCGGCTGGAGCGGCTGCTCGCCGACCGGGCCGGCGCCGGCGGCGGGGGGCGCCGGGGCGGCGCAGCGCCCGACCTCACCGAGCTGTTGCCGCAGTGGCTGGCCGCGGCCAACGGGCACGGGTTCAGGGCCCCGGAGGCACTGCTGCCCGCGCTGCTGGAGGCCGCCCGGGCCCGGAGCGACCTGCGGCCGGAGGCGCTGGCCCTGGGCGGGCCCCGGGCCCTGTGGCTGGCCCGGCTCAACCCGCAGTGGAAGTACGCGCTGCGCGGTGACGCGGCCGGTGGTGCGGCGCTCGCCGCGAGCGGCGTTGTCGCCGGGGCGGAGGGGCGGCACGTCTGGGAGGAGGGGTTGTTCGCGGAGCGGGTGGCCGTGCTCGCGGCCCTGCGGCGGCGGGACCCGGCGGCGGGGCGCGAGCTGCTGGGCTCGACCTGGGGGAAGGAGCGGGCGGAGGACCGGCTGATGTTCCTGGACGTCCTGCGCGAGCAGCTCTCCCCCGCCGACGAGCCGTTCCTGGAGCAGGCCCTGTCGGACCGGAGCCGCAACGTCCGTTCCGCTGCTGCCGAGCTGCTGACCACGCTGCCCGGTTCTGCGCTCGCGGCCCGGATGGCCGCCCGGGCCCGGGCCTGCGTCGCCCTGGACCGCACCACGGACGGCGGCCCGCGCATCGTGGTGGAGGCGCCGCCCGAGTGCGACGGGGGGATGGAGCGGGACGGCGTCGTGGCCAAGCCGCCGTCGGGGCGGGGTGAGCGGTCGTGGTGGCTGAGCCAGTTGGTGGAGGCGGCCCCGCTGGAGATCTGGTGCGAGCGGCTGGGGGTGGGCGGGGCGGCGGAGGCCGTGGCACTGCCGGTCGCCGACGGCTGGCAGGCGGACCTGCACGCCGCGTGGTGCCGCGCCGCCGTCCGGCAGGGAAATGCCGAGTGGTCACGGGCGCTGCTGGGGCCCGCGGCCCACCCGCCCGCGCCGCAGGGCTCGTCCTGGCTGGACCCGGCCAGGCTGCTCTCGGCCCTGCCGGCCGGGGAGCGGGCGGCGTGGGTGGCCGAGTTCATCGCGGTCCACGGTTTGTCGGAGGCGTTCCGGCTGCTGGGCGTGTGCGCGGTGCCGTGGGCGGAGCCGCTGGGCGCGGCGGTGGTGGACGCCCTGGACAGCGCCCGCGACGCGGGCGGCTACCCCTGGAGCTTCAGCGGCGTCATGGGCCTGGCAGAACGCTGCCTGAACCCGGCCCAGGCCGACCGCCTGAGCGTCCTGACCACTGCTCCGGGCGGGCCGGCGGTGGCGTCCGACTACTGGACGGAGGCGTTCCAACGTCTGATAGGCACCCTGCGCCTACGCGCCACGATGCAGAGGGAACTCGCCGAGGGCGCGCCCGAGAAGACCGCCCGGTAGCCCCGCGGCCACCGCCCGGCGAGCGGTGCGCCACTACGGGTGCGGCAGCGACGTCTGCCGAGCCGGGGGGCGGGGCGAGTCCTGTCGCCGCCACCGGCGCGCGGTGGACGCCACCGCGGGCGGGGCGGCGGCAGCCGCTGAGCCATCGGGGTGGGGGCGCGCGCAGTCGCCGCGGCCGCGGGAGCGACGTCTGCCGTGCCGGGGGGCGGGGGCGAGTCCTGTCGCCGCCACCGCGGACGGGCGCAACGCCCCGCCGCCACCGGCGCGCGGTGGGCGCCGGTGGCAGCCGCTGAGCCATCGGGGTGGGGCGTGCGGCAGTCGCCGTGGCCACGGAGGCGGCACAAGGGCCCGCGGGCCTCGCCGCGCGGGCCGCTACCGGCGGTGGGGCGGCGCCGTCGGGCCCCGGCGCCCGGTCCGTCCGCGGCAGGGCGCCGGGGCGGGTGGTTCGTCGCTCCGGGTGGGACGGCGCGGCGGCGGGGCGACATGGGCCCCTGGAGGCACAGCGCCCCGGCGCAGGGCCGGGGGGCGACGGCCGCCGTGCCGTCGGGGCAGGGCCCATCGGCGGCCGCCGAAGACAGGCGTCGGACGTCAGGCGCCTGCGGCTTCACGGACGTTGGTGTTGACCCATTCCACGATCGCGGTCGTCGTCGCGCCGGGGGTGAAGATCTCCGCCACGCCCTGTTCCTTGAGGAGGGGGATGTCCGCCTCGGGGATGATGCCGCCGCCGAAGACCTTGATGTCCGCCGCGTCGCGCTCCTTCAGGAGCTCTATCACCTTGGCGAAGAGGGTGTTGTGCGCACCGGAGAGGATGGAGAGGCCGATCGCGTCGGCGTCCTCCTGGATCGCGGTGTCCACGATCTGTTCCGGCGTCTGGTGGAGGCCGGTGTAGATGACCTCCATGCCGGCGTCGCGCAGCGCCCGTGCGATGACCTTGGCGCCGCGGTCGTGGCCGTCGAGCCCCGGCTTGGCCACCACCACGCGGATCGGACCGGTCACTCCCATCACTGCCTCCATGTACGTGCCAGTACGTGCCGTCAACCGGCCGCGAGGTCTCCCCGGGCCCAGGCGCCGGGGACGTGAACGAACGTTATCCCCCAGCATCCCGCACGCGGCCGTTTCGCGGTGGAGACCGAGGGGGAAATCACACGTGGGACACCACGTTCGCTACGCACCGTTCCCGCACCCCGCGTCTCACGGGCCGCAAGTGCCCCTCGGAGCGAGTCGCCGGGCCGCGGAACGGTCGCGAGGGGAGCCGCGACGAGGCCGCCGCGCCCCTGTGCCGACAGCCGCGCGGCACAGCGGTCCGGCCGGCAGCGCACAGCTGCCCGGGAGGGCACACGGGGGAGAGGGTCGCTCCCTGCGTGCTGTTCGGGAGGTCGGTCGGCCATGGGAGCCTTGCCTTTGTCGGTTCTCCATATCTTCTTGCGCCCTTGTGCTCTTGTGCGTCCATCGGCCGCACTCGTGCGCTCCACGGTGCTGGAGCTGGCGATCCTCGCCGGGCATCTGCTGGTCTACCCGACCGGCATGGCCCAGGAGCGCCGGCCGCCGCCGGTGCCCGTACCCGCACCCGTACCCGCGCCCGCCCCCGTGCCCCCGCCGGCACCTGCCGCCCCCACCTCCACTGCGGCCGCACCCGCCCCCGCGGGCCGTGCGCCCGTGCTGCTCCTCCACGGCTTCATCGACAACCGTTCGGTGTTCGTCCTGCTGCGGCGCTCACTGCGCCGGCACGGCTGGCAGCAGGTCTGGTCCCTCAACTACTCCCCGCTGACGTGCGATCTCCGCACCGCGGCCGCGATGCTCGGCCGGCACGTCGAGGAGGTCTGCGCCCGCACCGGCCGGGAGCGGGTCGACATGGTGGGCCACAGCCTCGGCGGCCTGATCGCCCGCTACTACGTCCAGCGGCTGGGCGGCGACGCCCGCGTCCGCACCCTCGTCACGCTCGGCACCCCGCACGGCGGCACGCGCGTCGCGCCCCTGATGTCCGCCCATCCCCTGGTTCGGCAGATGCGCCCCGATTCGGATGTCATCGCGGAGTTGGGCGAGCCCGCCCCGCATTGCACGACGCATTTCATCTCCTTCTGGAGCGACCTCGATCAGATCATGGTCCCCGTCGAGACGGCCGCTATCGATCACCCGGATCTCATTTCGCGCAATGTGCGCGTGAGCGGCGTGGGCCATCTCGCCCTGCCCGTGCACCCGGAGGTGGCGGCGGGGATCCGGCAGGCGCTGACCTCGGACGAGGCGGAGACGGGCGCCACGGGGGCCGCGTCCGTCGCCTGATCATCCGGGATTGAGCCGGATACGGATCGAACGAATATCGAACGCCGGGTCGACCCATCACGGCCCACTCCGCCAAAAGGCGACTAAATGCCCGGTCCCCGACCGGCCGAAACGCGAGGAAGATTGTCGTCGTCGCATACCGCCGGGTACAGTCGCCGCTAATTCTCCTGCTGCCAAGGCGAAATGGAAGTGGTGGTGAACGACCGTCACCCGTCGGCGGGCCCGGCTCCGTCCGTTCCCGCTCCCGATGCCTCCTACGGGCACTACGCCTCGTACGAGCAGCAGAGCATTCCGCAGGGCCATACCGCGTACGACGGTTACAGCTCCGGCCAGTGGGACACCACGGGCCAATGGGGCACCACCGGACACACCCAAACGTGGGATTTCAGCGGTTACGACCTTTCCGGCCACACGGGACACTCGGGTCACACCGACCCCCTGGGTCAGCACCACACCGGGCAGCACCACACCGGTGAGTACAGCGGCCAGTGGGAGACAGGCGCCTGGAGCGCGGCCGGTTCGCCGGCCGGTGTGTACGACACCTCCGGCCAGGGTTACCAGTGGGACCAGTGGGGCACGGGCGGCTACGACCAGGCCCACGCCCAGGGTTGGGACGGGACCGGGCAGTACGCCTCCGGCACATGGGACACCACGGGCCAGTCGGACACGTCCGGCCAGTGGGACATCAGCACCCAGCAGACGCAGATGTGGGACACCAGCGCCTACGCCTCCATGGAGAACCACCGGCAGGCGCCTGTGCAGGCCGCTCCCGCCGTCGCGGCCGAAGTCCCGCACTCGCCCACCGTGATGGTCGACGTCTCCGGTCTCGACCTCGACGCCGCGCCCGCGCCCGCACCCACTGCCGCCGTCCCCGCCGCCCGGACCGTCGCCGACGCCGAGACCCGCACCATAAGCGTCCTCGACCTGGAGCCCGAGCAGGCGGAGCAGGACGCACCGGACACCGCGGGCGCCGCGCTCCCCTCCCCCTCCCGGGCGAGTCACGACGACGCCCCGGACCGCGCCCGCGCCAACCGGCGCAAGGGCTCACCGCCCCGCACCGGTTACCGTCCGCGCCGCAAGGCGCTGCTGACGGTGGCCGTGCCCTCGGTCGCCGTCATGGGCGTGGCCGGCATCGCCGCCGCCTCCGTGATGTCCGGCGGCGAGAAGGACACCCCGCAGACCACCGCCGCCTCGGCCCCCGACACGGCCGTCAAGACCCAGGCGGCCAACAGCAAGCTGGACACCCAGCTCGCGAGCCTCAGCCGGGGTGCCGACGACTTCGCCAGCCGCGCCAACCGCACCCAGGAGCGCATCGACCTCAAGGCCCGCCAGGACGAGGAGCGCAAGCGCAAGGCGGAGGAGGCGGCGAAGAAGGAGCGCGAGCGGCCGAAGTACTCGCTCCCCGTCGCGCAGCACGGGCTGAGCGCGATGTACGGGCAGGCGGGCGTCAACTGGATGTCCGTGCACACCGGCATCGACTTCCCCGTCAGCTACGGCACGCCCGTCATGGCCGCCACCGACGGCACCGTCCGTACGCAGTACAACGTGGCCTACGGAAACATGGCCATAGTGACGTCACCCGACGGCACCGAGACCTGGTACTGCCACCTCAGCAGCACCAAGGTGCGCTCCGGGCCCGTCAAGGCCGGGGACGTCATCGCCTACTCCGGCAACTCCGGCAACTCCACCGGCCCTCACCTGCACTTCGAGGTGCGGCCCGGCGGCTCGGCCGTCGACCCGCTGCCCTGGCTGCGCAGCCACGGCTTCGACCCCACGTAGGACGCGGGTACGGAACCGGGCCGGTACGAAAACCGGCCCGGCCCGCGCTGCGTCTCCGCCCGCTACAGCTTCTCGACCGGCGCGTACCGCAGCAGCAGACGCTTGGGCTTCTCGCCGCCGAAGTCGATGGTGGCCTCGGCGTTGTCACCGCTGCCCTTGACGGCGACGACCGTGCCGAGCCCGAACGAGTCGTGCGTGACGCGGTCGCCGGTGACCAGCGCGACCACGGGCCGGTCGTTGGCGCGCCGCGTCGCGAAACCTCCCCCGAACTCCGTCCGGGAGGTGCCCCCAGGCCCCGCCTTGCCGCGGCCACCGCTGCGGGAGGAGGAGAAGCCCGAGGTGATGCCGGAGCCGGCGCCCAGCGAGGACGCGGACGGCGTCGCGGGCCCGGTGCGGCGCCAGGCCAGGTACTGCTCGGGGATCTCCTCCAGGAACCGCGACGGCGGGTTGTACGAGGGCTGCCCCCACGCGCTGCGCATGCTCGCGCGCGTCAGGTAGAGCCGCTCGCGGGCGCGGGTGATGCCGACGTAGGCGAGGCGGCGCTCCTCCTCCAGCTCCTTCACCTGGCCCAGGGCACGCATGTGCGGGAAGACGCCGTCCTCCATGCCGGTGAGGAAGACGACGGGGAACTCCAGGCCCTTCGCCGTGTGCAGCGTCATCAGCGTGATGACGCCCGTGCCCTCGGTGTCCTCGTCGGGGATCTGGTCGGAGTCGGCGACCAGGGCGACCTTCTCCAGGAAGTCGGCCAGCGTGCCCGGCTCGTCCTCCGTGCGCTCCTGCTCGAACTCCAGGGCGACGGCCGCGAGCTCCTGGAGGTTCTCGACGCGGGTCTCGTCCTGCGGGTCCGTGGACGCCTGCAGCTCGGCGAGGTAGCCCGTGCGCTCCAGCACCGCCTCCAGCACCGTCGCGGGGCCGGCCCCGGACTCGACGACGGTGCGCAGCTCCTCCATCAGCACGTTGAAGCGCTTGACGGCGTTGGTGGAGCGGGCGGCCATGCCGTACGCCTCGTCCACACGGCGCAGCGCCTGCGGGAAGCTGATCTTCTCGCGCAGCGAGAGGGCGTCGATCATGGCTTCGGCGCGCTCGCCGATGCCGCGCTTGGGGACGTTGAGGATGCGCCGCAGCGGGACGGTGTCCTCGGGGTTGGCGAGCACCCGCAGGTACGCCAGGATGTCGCGGACCTCCTTGCGCTCGTAGAAGCGCACGCCGCCGACGACCTTGTAGGGCAGGCCGACGCGGATGAAGATCTCTTCGAAGACGCGGGACTGGGCGTTGGTCCGGTAGAAGACGGCGACGTCGCCGGCCTTGGCGTCCTTGGCGTCGGTCAGCCGGTCGATCTCGTCGGCGACGAACTGGGCCTCGTCGTGCTCGGTGTCGGCGACGTAGCCGGTGATGGAGGAGCCCGCGCCGGCCTCGGTCCACAAGTTCTTGGGGCGGCGGTTCTGGTTGCGCTCGATGACGGCGTTGGCGGCGCTGAGGATCGTCTGCGTGGAGCGGTAGTTCTGCTCCAGGAGGATCGTGGTGGCGTCCGGGTAGTCCTCCTCGAACTGGAGGATGTTGCGGATGGTGGCGCCGCGGAAGGCGTAGATCGACTGGTCGGCGTCGCCGACGACGCACAGCTCGCCGACGCCCTCCTCGCCGGCCGTCTCCGGCGTGCCCACCAGCTCGCGCACGAGCGTGTACTGCGCGTGGTTGGTGTCCTGGTACTCGTCGACCAGGACGTGCCGGAAGCGGCGGCGGTAGTGCTCGGCCACGTCCGGGAACGCCTGCAGCAGGTGGACGGTGGTCATGATGATGTCGTCGAAGTCCAGGGCGTTGGCCTCGCGCAGCCTCGACTGGTACATCGCGTACGCCTCGGCGAGCGTCTTCTCGAAGCCGTCGGCCGCCTGCGCGGCGAACGCCTCCTCGTCGACGAGCTCGTTCTTGAGATTGGAGATCTTCGCGCTGAACGACTTCGGCGGGAACTTCTTCGGGTCGAGGTCGAGGTCCCGGCAGACGAGCGCCATGAGCCGCTTGGAGTCGGCCGCGTCGTAGATCGAGAAGGAGGAGGTGAAGCCGAGCTTCTTGCTCTCACGGCGCAGGATCCGCACGCACGCGCTGTGGAAGGTCATCACCCACATCGCGTGGGCGCGCGGGCCGACGAGCTGCTCGACGCGCTCCTTCATCTCGCCCGCGGCCTTGTTGGTGAAGGTGATCGCGAGGATCTGACCGGGGTGCACGCCGCGCGCGCCCAGCAGGTGGGCGATGCGGTGGGTGAGCACGCGGGTCTTGCCGGAGCCGGCGCCCGCGACGATCAGCAGCGGCGATCCCGTGTGCACGACGGCGGCACGCTGCTGCTCGTTCATGCCCTCCAGCAGTGCGGCCGGGTCCACGACGGGCCGGGCGGCGCCGTCGCGGTAGTACGCCTCGCGGGGGACGGGCGCGTCGAAGGCGCCGCCGAACAGGTCGTCCGGCAGGGGCTCCGGGGCCGTGTCCTCCGGGGGCGGCGGGTGCTCCTCGTCGGAGGGGGCAAAATCCGCCAGGAAGCTGTCGTCAAAGAGGCTGCTCATCGCCTCCCGAGTCTAGGCCGCCCCGCTGACAGCCGGTCCCGGATCCGGCGGACAGTGTCCAGGCCCACAGGACGGCCGGGGCCGCCGGGCCCGAAGGCCCGGCCCAAAGGCCCGGCGCAAGGACCCGGCGCAAGGGCCCGGCGCGCAGAACTCGCCGCGACGACCTCGCCGCGCGCAGACCGCGGCGCGCGCAGACCTCGGCCCTCAGACCTCGGTGCTCAGACCCAGAGGACGGCGATGAAGACGTTGGCGGCCGTCAGCGCGCCCACCGTGCCGAAGGCGGCCGCCTCGACCTTCTCGTCGTCGCGCTTGACGTAGACCAGGCCCAGGATCACGACCAGCAGCGCCAGCTTGATGCCGATCTTGACGGTGTTGAGGGTGTGGTCCTCGGCCTGGTTGAGGCCGACCAGCGCGACGCCGGTGACCAGCATGGTCAGCGCGCCGTGCAGCATCGCCGGAACCATGCGCGCCGTGCCCTTGCCCATGGCCTTCATCTGGGTCATGAAGCCGCCGAGCAGGGCGGCGATGCCGATGACGTGCAGGCCGACGACGGCGTGAATGAGTACGTCCATGGGGCACGACCCTAGCCGGGCCCATACCACCCATCGGCGGCGAGGTGGGAGTAATCGGCTCTTCGGTCAGTCCGGGCCCCGTTCTTTCCGTACGGTCGGGAATCGCCCGCCAGGCGCAGTCATCAATTGGCTGATTACAGCCAATACCGGTCATGGCCGTTTCCCCGCGATCCCGGGGTTTAGCGTCCTCATCCAGACGGCGGTGGCCCGCCCTCCCCCCCCTCGCGCGGGCCACCGCCGGGCATCTCTTGCCGGACCCGAAGGAAGTGACGGCCGTCGTGGCGACGCACCGAAAGCCCAAGCAGAACCCGCTCGCCGGCAGCACCGCGCGCACCGCGGCCACCCTGGCCCTGGCGGGCGCCGCCACCGCCACCGCTCTGGAGGGCACCGGGCACGCCACCCCCGCGATCACCGCCGACCAGGCGAAGAGCCAGGTGGCGGGCTACTACCGGCAGGCCGAAGTGGCCACCGAGAAGTACAACGGCGCCAAGGAGCGGACCGACCGGGCCCGGTCCGCCCTCGACCGGCTGCAGGACGAGGCCGCACGCCGGACGGAGCGGCTGAACGCCGCCCGCAACGCCCTGGGCTCCTTCGCCACCGCCCAGTACCGCGAGGGCGGCATGCCCGCCGGGGTGCGGCTGCTGCTCTCCTCCAGCCCCGACCGCTACCTGGAGAGCGCCGCGCTCGCCGACCGGGCCGGGACCCGGCAGGCCGTGGCGGTGGCCCGGGTGCGGCACGAGCTCCGCGACGTCCAGCAGGTCCGTACCACCGCCGGGGCCCGGCTCTCGGAGCTCCGGCGCGAGGAAGCCGCGCTCGCGGTGCACAAGCGCACCATCGAGGCCAGGCTCGCCAAGGCGAAGGAGGTGCTGAACGCCCTGCCCGCCGCCGAGCGCACGGCGGTCGAGGCGGCCGACGGCGCGGTGGAGACCGCCGGGACCGCGGGCACCGCGGGCAAGGCGGCGGCGCACACCGCGCTCGCCGCTGCGGGGGCCGTTCACGCCGCCCCGGCCCCGGCCGCTTCGGGGCGGGCCGCCCGGGCCGTGGCCTTCGCCTACTCCGCCATCGGCAAGCCGTACGTGTGGGGGGCGACCGGCCCGTCCGGATTCGACTGCTCGGGGCTGACGCAGGCGGCGTGGCAGGCGGCCGGGGTGTCGCTGCCGCGCACGACGTACACGCAGATCAACGCCGGGCGGCGGGTCGCCCGGAACCAGCTCGCCCCCGGTGACCTGGTGTTCTTCTACTCCGGCATCAGCCACGTCGGGCTCTACATCGGCGGCGGCCGGATGATCCACGCTCCGCACCCGGGCGCCCCGGTGCGCATCGCACCGATCGACGAGATGCCCTTCGCGGGAGCGTCCCGGCCCGCTTGAGAAGCGGACCGGACCCGGCCGACGGCCCAGCGTCGGGCCCGGTCGGCGGCTCAGCGGCCGGGCCCTGCCGGCGGCTCAGTGGGTGAGCTGCTGGCTCAGCCACTTGAAGACGTCGGGGACCTGCCGCTTCCAGACGGCCGTGCCGTGACCGCCGGCGCCCGCCGGGACCATGACGACGTGCACGGTCGCCGGCGGCTTCGCGGCCTGCTTCAGCGCCTGCCCGCTCTGGTAGCCGTCGCCCTCCGCACCCGAGAGGAACAGCGCCGTTCGGGGCGGGGTCTTGGCGTGCTGCAGCATGGTCAGGGGGTTGTTGGCCTGCCGCAGGTCCGGCGTCTTCGCGGTGAGCGAGGCCGGCTCGCCGGCGGGGTCGTTGTAGCCGGACAGGCTGACGCCGGCCCGGTAGCGGTCGGGGTGGGCGACGGCGAGCTTGGTGGCGCAGTGCGCCCCGGCCGAGTAGCCGGCGACGGCCCAGCCGTCGGGCTTGTCGGAGGCGCGGAAGGTGTCGAGGACCATCTTGCGGACGTCGACGCTCAGCCACGTGTCGGCGTTGACCTTGCCCGGGGTGTTGGCGCAGCCGGTGTCGACGTCGCCGAGGAGCGTGGTGCGCGGCGCCACGATGATGAACGGCGCGACCTCGCCCTTCTGCATCATCGGCTTGAGCTGGGTATTGACGTTCAGGGTGCCGAACCACGCCTTGGCCGAGCCGGGGAAACCGGGCAGCACCTCGACCACCGGGAACTTCTTGTCCTTGTGGGCCGGGTCGTCGTACTGCGGCGGCAGCCAGACGTAGACCTCGCCCTCGACGCCCGATATGCGGCCCTTGAGCTTGGTCTCCTGGACGCCGGGTCCCATCCGCTTGTCGGAGGCGGGGGTGAACTTCTGCACCACCTTGGGCTCGCCGTCCAGCGACTTGCCGCCGGTGCCGTCCGGGCCGAGGTCGGCCGCCGCGCTGACGTGGTCACCGGTGCCCAGCAGATCGGCCCAGGTGTCGAACAGCCCGTTGGCGTTGTTGACGGCCACGAAGACCACGGCGATGGCCGTGACCTGCGCGAACAGCAGCATGAACAGGCGCGTGACGTGGCGCACCAGGCGGGACCCGCCGATCTTGCCCCACAGCGCAAGCGGCAGGGCCAGGGCCACGACGACCAGGACGATCGTCGTCAGGAAGAAGGGTGTTCCCGTCAGGCTCATCGGGCGGCGGCTCTCGTTTCGGGTGCTGTGCTTCTCGCCCTGGCTAGATGGCGAGGAGGGCGGGGAGGTTCCCCGCGGCCCCGTCGAGTGACCGCCCAGCCCGGCGGGTCAGCTCACACCAGCCGCCGTGCCGTCGCCCACCGGGTCAGCTCGTGCCGGTTGGAGAGCTGGAGCTTGCGCAGCACCGCCGAGACGTGGGACTCGACCGTCTTCACCGAGATGAAGAGCTGCTTCGCGATCTCCTTGTAGGCGTAGCCGCGGGCGATCAGGCGCAGCACCTCGCGCTCGCGCTGCGTGAGGCGGTCGAGGTCCTCGTCGACCGGCGGGGCGTCCGTCGAGGCGAAGGCGTCGAGCACGAAGCCGGCCAGCCGGGGCGAGAAGACCGCGTCGCCGTCCTTGACCCGGAAGACGGCGTCGACCAGGTCGGTGCCGGTGATGGTCTTGGTGACGTAGCCGCGCGCGCCGCCCCGGATGACGCCGATGACGTCCTCGGCGGCGTCGGACACCGACAGCGCCAGGAAGCGCACGGGGGCGTCCTGATCGGCCATCATGGCGGCGCTGCGGCGCAGCACCTCCACCCCGCCGCCGCCGGGGAGGTGGACGTCGAGCAGGACGACCTCGGGCCGGGTCGCGGTGATGACCGTGACCGCCTGGTCGACGTCGGCGGCCTCGCCGACGACCTCGACGCCCGTGCGGTCGGTGGCGCCGATCTCGGCCTGCACGCCCGTGCGGAACATGCGGTGGTCGTCCACCAGCACCACCCTGACGTGGCGCGCTGCGCCCCCGCCGGTCTCTTCGGTCGTCATGCCTTCTCCGCCCTCTCCATCTCCAGCTCCACTTCCGTCCCCCCGTCGGGCGCGGAACGCAGTCTCGCCGTACCGCCGTTGCGCTGCATCCGGCCGATGATCGACTCGCGGACGCCCATCCGGTCGTCCGGCACCGCGTCCAGGTCGAAGCCGGGGCCGCGGTCGCGCACGGAGATGAAGACCGTACGCCCTTCGACCTCGGCGTAGACCTGCACCGCCCCGCCGTCGCCACCGTACTTGGCCGCGTTGACCATGGCCTCACGGGCCGCCTGCAGCTGGGCACCCAGCCGCTCGTCGAGGGGGCAGTCGCCGACGACCACGACCTCGATGGGCACGCCGTGGTAGTCCTCGACCTCGGCGGCGGTGGCCTTGACGGCCTCGGCCAGGGTCTGCGGCTCCTCGGCCTCCTCCTTGCCCCGGCCCTCGGGGTTGTACAGCCAGTTGCGCAGCTCGCGCTCCTGGGCGCGGGCCAGGCGGGCGACCTCGCGGGAGTCCTCGGCGTTGCGCTGGATGAGGGTGAGGGTGTGCAGGACGGAGTCGTGGACGTGGGCGGCGACCTCGGCCCGCTCCTGCGCGCGGATGCGCATCGTCCGTTCGGCGGAGAGGTCCTGGGTCATCCGCACGACCGAGGGGCCCGCCAGCAGCGCTATGCCGACGAGCACCGCCAGCGACGCCTGCAGGACCGTGCCCAGGTGCTCGGCCGAGCCCTGGAGCACGACGATGCCGGTCGCGCCGACCCCGACGAGCACCACGCCCGCCGCGCCGCGCGCGAGCGGCAGGACGCGCTTGCGGCGGCTGACCTCCATCCAGTGGGCACGCCGGGCGTTGTCGGCCTGGCGCCAGACGAGGGCGACACCCGCGCCTATGAAGATCAGCGGCCAGATGTAGGTGTTGGCACGGCCGAGGTGGAGCCGGTCGAGGAAGATCGCGGCGCTGATGAGCAGAGCGAGGAAGGCGAAGACCTGGCCGCGGTCGGGCTTGCGGGCGAAGAGCCGGCGGCGGCCGTCCGCGGTGACCTCGGCGAACGCCAGGGGGCGTGCCTCGACGCCGCCCACGCCGAGCGGCACGACGAACCAGAACACCGCGTACAGCAGCGCCCCCATGCCCTCCGCCATGAACAGCGCGAGGAACACCAGCCGCACCCAGGACACCGGCACGCCCATGTGCCCGGCGAGCCCGCGGGCCACGCCGCCGAGCATGCGGCCCTCCGCGCTGCGGTAGAGCTTGCGCAGGGGCGGGCCTTCGGGGGGCGGGGCGGTGGTCATGCACTGATCGTCACACGGGGGCGGGGGCCGTGGCATCAGGGTCGCCCCTGAGGAGTCCCCCATCCCGGCGTCAGTGGTCCGTTCCCTTGTCCTCGGGCAGCACGAAGCCGTCCTTGACGTCGTCGAACACCTTCTTGTGCTTGTCCCAGTCCGCCTTGGGCGCCGAGAGGTAGATCGCGTACTCGTTCTGGCCCGGGCGGCCGAACCCCAGGTCCACGGCCCGGAAATCACGCGCCCGTCCCCGCCAGGAGAACTCCCAGAGCGCGGCCGGCTGCCCCCGGTACTCCGTGCTCTGCATGCGCAGTTGCTTGTAGCCGGGCAGCTTGCCCTCCGCCACGGACTTGGCCTCGTCGTCCTTCCAGCGCTGGAGGGGGTCGCTGCTCGCGAGGTCGAGGACGGAGATGCGCAGCCCGACCAGTTCGGTCGGGTCGACGTAGAGGATCTCGCCGCTTTCCTGCAGCCTCTTGCGCTTCCAGCCGTCCGGCACGGGGAAGGAGACGCCCACTTCCTTCTCCTCGGCCAGGTGGTAACCCTTGGGGAGGGGCGGCGGTTTGTGGGCCGACGGGCTCGGCGCCGACGTCTCCTTCGACGTCGACGGAAGGGGTGCGGCGTTGTCGTCGCTCTCGTCGCCGCCTTGCGGGAAGAGGACGTACGCGCCGGCCGCCAGCCCCAGCGCGAGGACGGTGCCCACCGCGGTCCAGACCGGCCCCCGGCGGCGCGGGGCCCTGGGCTCCGCCGCCTCTGCCTTCGCCGCTCCCGCTGCCTTCGCCTCCGGGGCTTCGGCCTGACGGGTCGTGGCCGGGGCCGGGGCGGACGTCGGGGCCGTTGCCGTTGCCGTTGCCGGGGCCGTTGCCGTGAAGGTGTTCGCGTCGGCGAGCGTCGCGGCGGACTGCGTCACGGGGGCGGCCGGTGCGGCCGCGGTCGGCGACGTGGCCGAGGGTTCGGCCGAGGTGACGTGCTGCGCGGCGGGCCATCCGGGCGCGACCGGGGCCGGGACGGCCGGTGTCCGCGCGGCGTACGCGTCCGTGCCCCGCCCTATTTCCGGCTCGCGCAGGATCTGCTCGACGAGCTCGGCCGGCGGGCGCAGCGCCGGGTCCTTGGCCAGCAACGTCTCGACGAGCCTGGTCAGCTCGCCCGCCCGGCGCGGCGGCTCGAACGGGTCCATGGCGATCGCGTACGCCGTCTCGACCGCGGTGTCCTTGCGGAACGGCGGCCGGCCCTCCAGGGCCTGGTAGAGCGTGGCGCCCAGCGCCCACAGGTCGGCGGCGGGGCCGGGCTTGGCGCCCTTGACCCGCTCGGGGGCGATGTAGTCGATCGAGCCGACCATCTCGCCGGTCTTGGTCAGGGTGGAGGTGCCGGTGGACTGGGCGATGCCGAAGTCGGTGAGGACGACGCGGCCGTCGTGGCCGAGCAGGACGTTGCCGGGCTTGACGTCGCGGTGCAGCACACCGGCCGCGTGAGCCGCGCGCAGCGCCGCGATCATGCCGCGGCCGATGCGGGCGGCCTCCTCCAGGGTGACGGTGCCGCGCTTGAGCACGTCCCCGAGGGTCGTGGAGGGCACGTACTCCATCACGATGCACGGCAGGCCCTGGTCCTCGACCACGTCGTGGACGACCACCACGTTGGGGTGGGTGATGCGGGCCGCGCTGCGGGCTTCGCGGCGGGTGCGCTCGTAGAGGGTGGCGAGCTCGTCCTCCTCCAGGCCCGGGGACACGTGCAGCTGCTTGACCGCCACCTGACGGCCCAGCAATTCGTCCTCGGCGCGCCAGACGGTGCCCATGCCGCCGCGGCCTATCCGCTCGGCGAGCCGGTATCGCCCCGCGATGAGCCGACCCGTCCCAGGCACTGCACCGTGCACCGCGCGGCCCTCCGGTTTCCCCGTGTGTGTTCGATCCGCCACACCCTAACCGGCCGGGGGTCAGGGACGATCTCAGGGAATGTCCAGGGTCGACACGGATGTCGCATGCACGTTCCGGTTGACACCATGTCCCCATGACCGACGCATCGACCGCCGAGCACGACGCCCGACCACCGCTGCGGCGCAGCCGCGAGCACAAGATGGTCTCGGGCGTCTGCGGCGGGCTCGGCCGCTGCTTCGACCTGGACCCTGTCATCTTCCGCGTGGTGCTGGGAGTGCTGGGGGTCACGGGCGGGCTCGGGCTGATCGTGTACGGCTTCGCGTGGCTGCTCATCCCGCTGGAGGGCGAGGAGGAGAACGAGGGCCGCCGGATGCTGTCGGGCCGCGTCGAGGGGCCGGCGCTCACGGCGGTGCTGTGTGCGCTGGTGGGCTGCGGTCTGTTCCTGTCGATGCTCAACAACAGCGGCGTGATGGCCTTCGCCCTGATGCTGACGATTGCGATAAGCGGCGCCGCCTACTGGTCGCAGCACCGCGGCGAGGCCGAGGAGGAGGCCGGCGAGCCCGGGCCCGCCGACGGCCGGGCCGCCGGGCAGCCGCTGCCGTACGCGGCCCACAAACCCCAGAAGACCGTCAGGGCACTCAAGCCGCACAAGGTGGTGGACGCCCCGCCGGAGACCCAGGCCCCCCCGGCGCCGGGCACCCCCTCGTGGTGGCGCGACCCGGTCAAGGACTCCACGGCCGCAGCCCCTGCCGGCTCTCCCGGCACCGGCTACTTGTGGGGTCCGGACGACGGCACGTACGTCCCCGGGCCCGTCGGC
Source organism: Streptomyces cinnamoneus (assembly GCF_014650495.1). Classification (GTDB taxonomy): domain Bacteria; phylum Actinomycetota; class Actinomycetes; order Streptomycetales; family Streptomycetaceae; genus Streptomyces; species Streptomyces cinnamoneus. Next base: position 88,156 of record NZ_BMVB01000013.1, read on the forward strand.
AGCTCCCGCGCCGCCGCCCGCGTGCCCGCCCGGCCGGCGCCCACCGGGCGTCAGCTGGGCGGCTGGACGTTCCTGCTGGCCCTCGCAGCCCTCGGCCTGGGCACCGGCCTGACGTGGCACCACCAGCCGCTGAGCACCTCGCTGGAGACGGGCCTGGCCTGCGCCCTGGGCGTCTTCGGCCTGGGCATCGCGCTCAGTTCGCGCTACGGGCGCACCGGCGGCGGCACCGTCGTCGCCGCCCTGCTGACCGGCACCCTGCTGACCGGCGCCGCCGCCCTGCCCAAGTCCGTGAGCAACGAGTGGATGCGCACGACCTGGCACCCGTCGAGCACGGCCGAGCTGCGCCCGCGCTACGAACTGGGCACCGGCGTCGGCGTGCTCGACCTGAGCGGGGTGGCGTGGCCACAGGGCGGCCCGTCCCCCGTCGCCCTGAGCGCCGAGGTCGGCGCGGGGCAGCTCCGGGTCGTCCTCCCGCAGGACGTGACGGCCGTGCTGGACATCGAGGTCGGCCTGGGAGACATCCAGCTCCCCGGCGAGGGGCGCGAGGACGTCGACGTCCAGCCCGGGCAGCGCAAGCACCTCACCCTGGACCCATCCGCCGGGCACCCCTCGCACGGCACCCTGCAGATCAAGCTCAAGGCCGGCATCGGCCAGGTGGAGGTGGAACGTGCCACGCCATGAATTCGACCCCGGCAGGCTCGTCCTCGGACTGGTCATGCTCGGCGGCTGCCTGGCCTATCTGGCCGCCGCCCGCGGCTGGTGGCACTTCCCCTCCTATGTGCTGCTGCCCGTCATGGTGGCCGGCCTCTGTGCGGCCGGTGTGGTCTCCTTCCTCGCCTACGTCCTGCGCCGGCGCCGCGGCCGCGCCGCCGACCCCGACGACCGCACTGGTCACACCAGCCACACCGGTCACACCAGCTGACGCCGTCACGGACGCGCTCCCCCGCCGTCACGGACGCGCCGCTCCCCCGCCGTCACGGACGCCCGGCACCCGACGCCGTCGCCGCGGGGAGGCCGGCCGCCGTCGGCCGGGGTCAGCCGAAGTGTGCGCCCCGGCCGTGCCGTCGGGCGCGCCCCCGGCGGCGGGCGGACCAGGCCGCGTCCACGGACAACAGCGGCGCACCGGCGATGACCAGTGGCAGCCACGCCATCAGGTAGGCCAGGTCGTTGCCGTAGTAGTAGGGCGTGGTGGACCAGCTGACGGTCAGCCACAGGCTGAGCGAGATCAGCGCGCCGCCGGCCGCGGCGACGCGCGCCCCTATGCCCAGCAGGGTGCCTATGCCCACCGCCAGCTCACCCAGGGCGATGGCGTAGCCGAAGCCGACGGGGCTCTTCAGGGCCAGGTCCACCAGGCCCGGCACGGCGGCGGTCTCCCGTGCCGAGGCCATCAGCGCCCCGATGGACTCCGGCCCCTGGCTCGCCATGAAGGCCGAGTCGGTGAGCTTGTCGAGGCCGGCGTAGACGAAGGTGATCCCGAGGAAGAGGCGCAGCGGCAACAGCGCGTACCGCGCCGTGTCCCGCTCCGCGCCCCCGCGACCCGCCCATGACCTATCGCTCACGTCGCCGCCTCCCTTGCCTTCCTTCGCCCTCACGCACCGTGACCCTTCGTCTTCCGACCATACGTGCGCGGCGCGGAACGCGTTCAGCCCTGTGGACAACCTCCGCCGCGGCCGGCGGAAGTTGTCCACAGGGCTTGTGGGTGGCGGTGCGGGATGCTCAGCGGCCGGTGCGCACGCCCAGGGCACTGCCCTTCAGCCACTGCTCCCAGCTGAGGTTCCAGTCGCCGTAACCGTTGCCGAAGTGGTCCATCGGCTTGGGCTTCGTACCACCGCCGACCTGGACGACGTCGCCCTTGAGGCTCATGCCGTACAGCCACTTGGCGTCGTCGGTGGACATGCCGATGCAGCCGTGGCTGACGTTCTCCTTGCCGAACGACTCGGCGTTGTCGGGGGCCGCGTGCACGTATTCGCCGCTGACGGTCTCGCGCATGCTGTAGTCGTACGAGCCGTAGAAGCCGTCGGGGTGGTTGCGCGGGATGCCGATGGAGAGCGAGTCCATGACGACCCGGCCCTCCTTGGCGAGGATGGTCTTGATGCCCTCGCGGGTGCCGAAGCCCTTGCCCTCGTCGCCGCCGCTGATCGCGATGGTGCGCAGGGTCTTGCCGTTGCGGACAACGGTGAGCTTGTGGGTCTTGAGGTCGACGGTGCTGACCATCGAGTCGCCGATGGTGAAGGAGATCGTCCGGTCCCCGGCGGCGGCGGTACCCGCGGCGAGCTTCACGCCCGCCAGCCGGGCGTCCAGGGTCACCTTGGTACCGGCCGGCCAGAACTTCTCGGGCCGGAAGTGGACGCGGGTGTCGCCCTTGGACTCGTTCCAGTGCCAGGCCCCGGGGACCTGCGGCGAGGTGGAGACCTTCAGCCGTCCCTCGATGCCGGCGCGCAGCTCCTCGGCGACCTTCTGCTGCTTGAAGACGATCGCGATGGGCTGGCCGACGCCGACCTTCTCCCCGCCCGCGGGGGCGATCTCGGGCCGTACGGTCCGGGCGGCGCCGGACAGCATGACGGCCGCCGGGGCCGGCATCTCGGAGACGGGCGCCGGGCTGGACGGCGCCGGGGCCGACGAGCCCCGGGCGGAGGACTTCGCGGGGCGCTCCTCGGCCTCGGCACCGCCGCCGCACGCCGTGACGGCGAGCCCGGTCAGGGCGAGGGCAGCGGACAGCCCGAGGCAACGGGAGAGGCGGCGCATGGTTCTCCTACCGGTTCGTTCTTTGCAGGTCCGGACGCCGGGTCCGGACGCCGGATACGGACGCCGGATACGGGCGCCGGATACGGGCGCCGGGCCCGGACACCAGGGCCGGCCGGCGGGCCCGGACACGACGGAGCCGAGGCGTCGCCGCCTCGGCTACCCACCATCATAGGCAAGGTAAAAGGACCGCAAAGACGCCCGGAAGAACGAGCCACCCCCGCCGCTCGGCGGGGGTGGCAGCGGTGGGTGACGGCGATGGGTGACAGCGGTGATTCCCGCCGTGCGCCGTCAGTCCAGGAGCTCCGGCTCGCTGCGCGTGATCTGCTGGTACAGCGGCTGGTAGTTGATCCACGCCACCAGGTCGTTGCCGAGCTGATCGCGGGTGTGCCCGGCGCTCGCCGCGTCGATGCGCACGGGCTTGCCGGCCGCCTTGGCGGCCAGCTGCACCTGGCAGGAACGTTCCATCGTGATGAACCACCACGCCGCCGCGTCCACCGAGTCACCGACGGTCAGCAGCCCGTGGTTGCGCAGGATGACCGCCTTGTGGGGCCCGAGGGCCGTGGCGATGCGCCGCCCCTCCTCCTCGTCCAGGACGACACCCGTGTAGTCGTCGAAGAGCGCGTGGTCCTCGTAGAAGGCGCACACGTCCTGGGTGATCGGCTCCAGCAGCTCGCCGAGGGCGGCCAGCGCGCGCCCGTACGTGGAGTGGCTGTGCGCGGCGGCCACGACGTCGGGGCGGGCCCGGTGGATCTGCGAATGGATCGCGAACGCGGCCTGGTTGACGTGGTAACGGCCCTCGACGACCTGTCCCCGGTGGTTGACGAGGAGCAGGTCGGAGACGGTGATGTGCTTGAAGGACATCCCGAAGGGGTTGACCCAGAAGTGATCGGTGAACTCCGGGTCCCGGGCGGTGATGTGCCCGGCGACGCCCTCCTCGAACCCGAACCGCCCGAAGAGGCGGAGCGCGGCGGCGAGACGTTCCTTGCGGTACCGCCGCTCGTCCTCGACGGACTCGTGCTTCGGCGGCATGGCGAAGTGGAGCTGGTCGGTGGGTATCGGTTCGGGCGCTTGCGCCTGCGACATGGCGGGGCCTCCTCCGGTGATCCGTGGCTACGGACCGGAAGTTACCGCCGGGGTAGCGGAGGAGGCCAGGACTACGCGCGGACGTCTAGAGCTTGTCGATCTCGGTGAGATCGATGTCGATGTCGAAGGGGACGGTGAGTTTGAGTGTGTCCCGGTACGTCCCGGTCGGCGTGTATGCGCGCGCCTCCTTGTCCAGCTCGAAGACGTGCACGACCGGCTGGTGATCGGTGGTCGTCATCTCGACTCGCCAGAAATGCGGGATGCCCGCGCGGGCGTACTTGAACGGCTTGGTCATCTGGTCGCGCGCCTCGGAGTCCGGGGAGACCACCTCGACCGCGAGCAGTACGTTCTCAACCTGGTAGTACGTCTGCTCCTTGCTGCGAACCGACGCAGCGCGCACGACAGAGACGTCCGGCTCCGGGCCGTTACGCCTGTCGATCACAACGGTCATCTCCCGCCGGACCCTGAGCTCAGGTGGCACGGTGTGGCGCAGGCCGCTCACCAGCAGATCGATCACGATGCTGTGGAAATCCCTCTGCGGACTCACGAAGACCAGGCTCCCGTCGATCAGCTCCGTGTGCGGCGGGAGGTCGGGCAGCGTCAGCAGGTCGTCCACGGTGTAACCGTCCTGCGGCGGCACCGGCCAGTGGTGCGCGGGCTCAGCGGTCATGGTTCCTCCCATGGACGGGATTCTCGGCCGTACGGTCAGCGTACCCACCGAAAACGCCACCGCCGCCGCTCAAAACGAATGAGCGACGGCGGTGGCGTCCTGACCTGACGGCCCTACGAAAGGGCCGGTGGGATTACTCCCACTCGATCGTCCCCGGCGGCTTGCTCGTCACGTCGAGCACCACGCGGTTCACGTCACGCACCTCGTTGGTGATGCGCGTCGAGATCCGCGCCAGCACCTCGTACGGCATGCGCGTCCAGTCGGCCGTCATGGCGTCCTCGGACGAGACCGGGCGCAGCACGATCGGGTGACCGTACGTGCGGCCGTCGCCCTGGACGCCCACGCTGCGGACGTCGGCGAGCAGCACGACCGGGCACTGCCAGATCTCGCGGTCCAGGCCGGCGGCGGTGAGCTCCTCGCGGGCGATGGCGTCGGCCTCGCGGAGCAGGTCCAGGCGCTCCTTGGTGACCTCGCCGACGATGCGGATGCCGAGGCCGGGGCCCGGGAAGGGCTGGCGCTGGACGATCTCGTCCGGCAGGCCGAGCTCCTGGCCGACCATGCGGACCTCGTCCTTGAAGAGCTGGCGGAGCGGCTCGATGAGCTTGAACTCCAGGTCCTCGGGGAGGCCGCCCACGTTGTGGTGGGACTTGATGTTGGCGGTGCCGGTGCCGCCGCCGGACTCGACGACGTCCGGGTAGAGCGTGCCCTGGACCAGGAAGGCGACGTCCTCGCCGCCCGCGCCGGCCTCGGCCACGATCTCGGCCTGGGCCTGCTCGAAGACGCGGATGAACTCACGGCCGATGATCTTGCGCTTGGTCTCCGGGTCGGAGACGCCGGCGAGCGCGTTCAGGAAGCGCTCCTGCGCGTCGACGACCTTGAGCTGGACGCCCGTGGCGGCGACGAAGTCCTTCTCGACCTGCTCGGTCTCGCCCTTGCGCATCAGGCCGTGGTCGACGTAGACGCAGGTCAGCTGGGAGCCGATGGCCTTCTGGACGAGGGCCGCGGCGACCGCGGAGTCCACGCCGCCGGACAGGCCGCAGATCGCGCGCTTGGTGCCGACCATCTCCTTGATGGCGGCGACCTGCTCCTCGATCACGTTGCCCGTGGTCCAGGTCGGCTCGATGCCCGCGCCGCGGTAGAGGAAGTGCTCCAGGACCAGCTGGCCGTGCGTGGAGTGCATCACCTCGGGGTGGTACTGCACGCCGTAGAGCTTCTTCTCGTCGTTCTCGAAGGCGGCGACCGGCACGACGTCCGTGGACGCGGTGACGGCGAAGCCCTCGGGGGCGGCCGAGCAGGCGTCGCCGTGCGACATCCACACCGACTGCTCCGCCGGCGTGCCCTCGAAGAGGGTCGAGCCGGTCTTGGAGACGTGCAGCGGCGTACGGCCGTACTCGCGCGCACCGGTGTTGTCCACGGTGCCGCCGAGCGTGGTGGCCATCAGCTGGAAGCCGTAGCACATGCCGAAGACGGGGACGCCGGACTCGAAGAGGCCGAGGGCGTCGTCCAGGCGCGGGGCGCCCTCCTCGTACACGGACGAGGGGCCACCGGAGAGGATGATCGCCTTCGGTTTCTTGGCGAGCATCTCGGCGACGGGCATCGTGCTGGGCACGATCTCGCTGTAGACGCGGGCCTCACGGACGCGACGGGCGATGAGCTGGGCGTACTGCGCACCGAAGTCGACAACGAGCACCGGTTCCGCGGTGTTGTCGTGGACGGCGGCGGGGGGTGCTGCTGACACGGGAGCGGCCTTCCGGCGGGGTCGAAGAGGGGGCTGTATTTGTCGATTCTACCGGGGCACGGGTGCTTGCCTTTGTCTCACCATCCGAATCCGCATTGGCCCTGCAGCCGCCCGCGGGCCATACTGTGCGCCATGCGCAAGCACTCGACCTTCGTCTTTACCTATGGCATCCGGCCCGTCCGGTGCCATGGTCGTTCTGCTTGAGCAGCTGACAAGCGACTTCCCAGGCGCCCCGGGCCGACAAGGCCCGGGGCGCCTGTCGTTTCTCCGGGCCTTGCCGCTCCGGGGGGCCGCACCCCCTTTGGAGGAACACACATATGAGCACCCCGACCGCGACCGCCACCGCCCTCGCCACCGCCCTCGCCGACGCCCCTGCCGACGCCACCGCCGGCGCACCCGCCGCGACCGGCGCCCGCACCCCCCAGGCCGCCGGCGTGATCACCGGGGCCCGTGAGCGCATCGACGATCTCGACGGCCGGATCATCGGCCTCGTGCAGGAACGGATGGCCGTCTCCGCCGTGATCCAGCGCGAGCGCATCGCCTCCGGCGGCCGCCGCGTCAACCTCTCCCGCGAGATGGAGATCCTCAACCACTACAGCGAGCAGCTCGGCAAGCCCGGCACCGCACTGGCCATGACCTTGCTGGAGCTGTGCCGCGGGCGCGTCTGAGAGCGGGCGTGTCCGGGACCGGGCCGTCACCCGTACGGCGCCGTGACCGGGGGCTGATCATCTTCGTTCATACCGGTGTCCGCGCCATCCAGGAGCGGCCCTCCGAGATCCGCACACGGCTTCCGCCCCCGTCCGTCCGGGCGCCCGGCAACGACAGGGCGGATCCACCGGAGTGTGTGGCGCGCGAGCACGCGCGTCGTGGGACCTCACTCCGGTGGCGCGGCGACCGGTCAGCAGGGGACAGCAGCCCGGCCGCCATCCAGGGACGGTCGGTTCCAGGGACGCCTGGAACCGACCGTATCCGGTCTAAACGGTTGCGCCCGGGGCGGCTCATCCCGCACGATGCCAAGGGAGACACCGACGAGAAGGCCGAGGGGCGCACCAAGTCCCTTGCCCCGCACCGCCATTGGCTCCACGTACTGCCATTGGTTCGACCACATCAGCACCACCTCAGCATCAGCCCTCAGCACCACCCCTCAGCCCGCGACGCTCCCCCCGGCGTCGCTCCGCGGCACCGACCTGCCCTGACCTCGGTGCCGGCAGTCAAGGGCCCCGAGGCCGCCCGCACGCCCCCGCGGAGCCGGCCCGGGGCCCTTCGCCGTGACGAGGGGGCCACCGGATGCCCGTACGGGCCGCGGCGCCCGGCGCCCCGCACCACGGGCTGTGAGATCAATCACTGGACGCCCGCCCGCGTTCCGTACAACTCTTCGAGCCGGGCACCGGTCACCTCCCTGCAAGCGCACCAGCGCACGGCCATTCCGCGCCCTCCCTCCCCCCACCGCGACGGCCTTCGCACCGGACCCGGACGAGATCTGCACCGGAAGAGGTCAGCCATGAAACTTCGCCGCGCCCTGGCGGCCGCCGTCACGACGGCGGCGTTATGCCCTGCCGCACTCGCCGCGCCCCCCCTCGCGCACGCCACGCCGGGGCCGACGCCCGGCCCGACCGCGGGCCCGGCGCTGCCCAGCGCCGCACCGTCGGGCACCCCGGCGCCGACCGGCACGCCGCCGGTGCCCTCGGCGTCCCGTTCGATGCCGCCGCCCTCGCAGCCGCCCACCACGGGGCGGCCCTCCCCCGGCCCCTCCGGCCCGCCGTCGGCGGCCCCTTCCGCCGCGCCCGGCGCCCCGGCGACCGCGTCGCCGTCCCCGGCGCCCTCGGCCGCCCCCAGCCGTCGGCCGGACTCCTGCACCCGGGCGGACGTCCCCGGCCGCAAGCGGGTGACGACCGAGCTGCGCGGACTGCCGAGTGAGATCGAGGCCGGCTCGGGCTGGCAGGAGTTCACCTTCCGCACCACCAACGTCTCCGACCACGAGCTGAGTTCGGTCGCGGCGCTCCTGGACGCGTGGTCCTGGCGCACGTCCGACTTCAGCGAGACCACCGCGTACCTGACCGTGCAGTGGTACGACCCGGCCACGTCCTCCTGGCGGGACGTTCCCCGGCAGTTCGGTTACTTCGGCGAGGCCCGGAACCTCGCACCGCGCGCCTACGCCGACGCCCGCCTGCGGCTGCAGGTCGACGCCGAGGCCCCGGCCGGCATCGGCGCCGCGTTCCAGCTCGGGCACTACCGCACCGGCGAGGGCACCTGCGGGTACGGCGAGGGCGAGTACTACTACTTCGACGTCCTGCCCAGCGGCAGCAGGCCCGGCCGGCACGAGGACGCCAAGGGCACGGCCAAGCCCCCTGCCAAGCTCCCCGCCAGGCCCGCGGGCGGCGGCGACGGTCGGGGCGGCAGGCCCGCGCCGCAGGGCGGTCTGTCGGCCATCCCCGTCTCGGGCCGGCTCGCCGCGACCGGCTCGTCGTCCACCCTGCCGGCGATCACCGCGAGCGCCGGAGCGGCGCTCGCGGTGGGTGCGGGCGCCGTGGTGCTCGTACGCCGTCGCCGGGGCGCCGGGGGCGGGAACGGCGCGTAGGCCCTGGCGGGAGCAGCCGGGGTGCCGGAGCAGCCGGGGCGCCAGCCCCCGGCTGCTCCGGCCCCGGTTCGGGGCTCCGGCCTGGGGCGCCGGCCCACGGCTCCGGCCCGGGGGCCCGGCCCGGAGGCCCGGCCTCCGGCCTACGGCTCGGGGCACTCCGGCGCCCCGGGCTCCTGGGACGCCCCCGCCCCGGGCCCCCGGGAAACCTCAGGCCCCCGAGGCACCTGAGATACCTCACCCCCCTCGGCCACCCTGGGCACCTCCGGCACCGGCAGGAGCGGCAGTCGCAGCGCCGCGAAGGCGTCCTTCGGGACCGCCGGGCTCCGTGGCTCGACCGCGGTGGTCCTCACGTACGGGCTGCCCTGCTCCGGCCGGGGGTCGGCCTCCCCCTTGTTCGGCCAGAGCGCCATCGCGCGCTCCGCCTGCGCCGTGATCGTCAACGAGGGGTTGACGCCGAGGTTCGCCGAGACGGCTGCGCCGTCGACGACCGAGATGCCCGGGTGCCCGTACAGCCGGTGGTACGGGTCGATGACCCCGCGGTCGGCGTCCGGGCCGATCGGGCAGCCGCCGATGAAGTGGGCGGTGAGCGGGGTGCCCATGAGCTCCCCGACGTTACTGCCGGGGAAACCGTTGATCTCCCGGGCGACGAGGGCGGCCGCCTCGGCCGCTACCGGGATCTGCTTCGGGTTGGGCGTACCGTGCCCCTGCCGGGCCGTGAGCAGGCCCTTCCCCACGCCGCCCGGCTTGCGGTACGTCGTCAGGGAGTTGTCCAGCGCCTGCATGACCAGGCCGATGATCGTCCGCTCCGACCAGCGGTGGTTGGACAGCGACCGCAGCAGCAGCACCGGGTGCCGCACGCACTGCGCCGCGAAGGCCACCGCCCGCGGCGCCCGCGTCCCGACCGGCACCTGCAGGACGGACAGGCTGCCCATCGCGTTGGAGCCCTTGCCGTAGCGGACTGGCTCGATGTGGGTGTCCGCATCGGGGTGGACGGAGGACGTGATCGCCACGCCGCGGGTGAAGTCGGGTTCCCGGCCGTGTGCCTTGCGGTAGCGGCGGGGGGTGGTCTGGGCGCCGACCAGCGCCTCGGAGTTCGTCCGGGTCAGCTCGCCCAGCCGTGCGGAGACCCGGGGCAGCAGGCCCTTGTCCCGCATGGTGTGCAGGAGGGTCTGCGTGCCGTACGTACCGGCCGCGATCACCACGCGTTCGGCGCGCAGCACGCGCGGGCGCGCGTGGCGGCGCCGGGCGGTGGGGACGGTCAGGACGCGGTAGCCGCCGTCGCGGTGCTCGGTGACGGCCACGACCGTCGTCATCGGGTGGACGACCGCGCCGGCTCGTTCGGCGAGGTGGAGGTAGTTCTCGGTGAGGGTGTTCTTGGCGCCGTGCCGGCAGCCGGTCATGCACTCGCCGCACTCGGTGCAGGCCCGCCGGGCGGGGCCCGCGCCCCCGAAGTACGGGTCGGGGACCGCCTCTCCGGGGCGGGCCCGCCGGTCGCCGTCGCCGTCCTCGCCGTCGCCGAAGAAGACGCCGACCGGCGCCAGGTGGAACGTCTCCCCCACGCCCATCCGCTCCGCGGCGGCCTTCAGGTGCACGTCCGAGGGGGTCATGGTGGGGTTGAGCCGCACCCCCAGCATGCGCCGGGCCTGCTCGTAGTACGGCCGCAGCTCCGCCTCCCAGTCGGTGATGCCGGCCCACTGCGGGTCGTCGAAGAACGCCTTGGGCGGAACGTAGAGCGTGTTGGCGTAATTGAGCGAGCCGCCGCCGACCCCCGCGCCCGCCAGGACCATGACGTTGCCGAGGAGGTGGATGCGCTGGATGCCGTAGAGGCCGAGGGCCGGGGCCCACAGGTAGTTGCGCAGGTCCCAGGAGGTGCGGGGCAGGGTGTCGGGGGTGAAGCGGCGGCCGGCCTCCAGGACGCCGACGCGGTAGCCCTTCTCGGTCAGGCGGAGGGCGGAGACGGAGCCGCCGAACCCGGAGCCGATGACGACGACGTCGTAGTCGAATGTGGTCACTGATACCTCCGGTCAGCGGTCAGCGGTCAGCGGTCAGCGCAGGCGCATCGCCTTCAACACCCTTAGCCCGCCCGTCATCAGCCGGGCGTACTGCTCGTCGTCGAGGCCGAACGCCGGCCCGAGCGGCATGATCCGCTGGTGGGCGACGGTCTGGGCCTCGGTGTACTTGAGGATGCCCTCGGCGCCGTGCCGGCGCCCCAGGCCGGAGTCCCGCATGCCTCCCATCGGGGCCTGCGCGCTGCCGTAGCCGGCCGCGTACGCCTCGTTGACGTTGACGGTCCCGGCGCGCAGCCGCGCCGCGACCGCCCGGCCGCGGCGGCCGTCCCGCGTCCAGACGCTGGCGTTGAGGCCGTAGGGGGTGGCGTTGGCGAGCCGGACCGCCTCGTCCTCGTCGTCGAAGCGGTAGACGGAGACGACCGGTCCGAAGGTCTCCTCCGTGCAGACGGCCATGGGCGGCTCGACGCCGTCGAGAATGGTCGGTTCGTGGAACAGCGGTCCCACGTCGGGCCGGTGGCGTCCGCCGGCCAGGACCGTCGCGCCCTTGGCCACCGCCTCCTCCACGTGCCGCCGGACGGTGGCGAGCTGGTGCTGCGAGACGAGCGAGCCCATGTCCGCGCCGTAGGCGAGGCCCGTGCCCAGGCGCAGGGCGCGGGTGCGGGCGACGAAGCGCTCCAGGAAGGCGTCGGCCACGGAGGAGTGCACGTACAGCCGCTCGATGGAGATGCACAGCTGGCCGGCGGAGGAGAAGCAGCCGCGGACGGCGCCCGCCGCCGCCTTCTCGACGTCGGCGTCGCGCAGCACGAGCATCGCGTTCTTGCCGCCGAGCTCCAGCGAGCAGCCGACGAGCCGGGCGGCGGCCGCCTGGGCGACCTCGCGGCCGGTGCGGGTGGAACCGGTGAACGAGACGTAGTCGGCGCCCGCGACGACGGCCGGGCCGACGACCGGACCGTCGCCGAGCACGATCTGCCAGACCCCCTCGGGAAGCCCCGCCTCGACGAGGAGTTCGCGGGCCCACAGCGCGGTGAGGGCGGTCTGCGTGTCGGGCTTCATCACGACGGCGTTGCCCGCGGCGAAGGCGGGCAGCGCATCGCCGACGGACAGCTCGAGCGGGTAGTTCCACGGGGCGATCTGGCCCACCACCCCGCGCGGCACGCGCAGTTCGGTGACGCGGGTGAGGACGGGCAGGACGCCCGTGTGCGCCTTGGGCCGCAGGTACGCCGGGGCCGAGCGCCCGTAGTGCCGGGCGGCCACGGCGACCGCCTGCACCTCCTCGTGGGCGTGCAGGCGGGCCTTGCCGGTCTCCAGCTGGATGAGGTCCAGCACCTCCGACTGGCGGGCGAGCACGAGGTCGTGGAAGCGCAGCAGCACGGCCGCCCGCCGCCGCACCGGCACGGCCGCCCACGCCCGCTGCGCCTCCCGGGCCCGTACGAACGCCTCCGCGACGTCCTCGGGCGAGGAGACGGGCAGCTGGGCGAGCCGCTCCCCGGTGAGAGGGGCGTGGCCGGCGGTGGTGGCGCTCCCGGAGCTCACGACGGGGCGTATGAGGCGGGTGACGAGCGCGGGCGTCAGCACATCGGCGGCGGTACGGGCGCCCGCCGGGGCTACGGGATTGCGGGAGGTGCCATCGGAGACTGTTCCAGTGTCCTGCGGGTCCGTCATGCGGGTGAGCGTATGCCGGGTGGGCCGCTTTGGGTACCCGTTGGTAACACGATCCCCTTACGAGCGGGCCTGGCGTTGGCGCCGGCGGGCGAACCGCGCCAGGTTCCGGGCGGCCGTTCGGTCCGCGGCGTGCGGGTCCCTTGCCGTAGCGCCGATCGCGCGCGGCAGGCCCGGGGGCCGCAGGGCGCCGTACTGGGTGAAGCGACGCGTTCCGCACGCGTTGCAGCGCGATTCCCCCGCGGTGTGGGTCCAGCCGGAGCCGTGCGCACAATGGCCGACGAGACGGCCGGTCGCGAAGGCAGTGCCCGCCTCGGAGCCACTCACCAGGTCCTCCCCGGCAGGAGATGCGCGTCGCGAAAATGACTGCGGACGGCGACGGTGGCGTCCACGATCGCCTCCTTGTCGCCGTGCGCCACGGCCTGCCGCCGCGCGACCTCCAGCCCGGCACACTCCACGCAGCCGACGGGGGACCTGGCCGCGGTGGCACGGACTCCCGCCGCTTCCCTCTCGGCGCGGGTCGCCAACCGCAGTGCGGCGAAGGGAACTTCCCACTCGACGCCACCCCCGGGCCTGCGCAGCCGCGCGCGGCCCGCTCTGCTCCAGACCACTTCGGCGATCCGGTTCTCTCGCGTGTCCACCAACGTAAGCGCCGTCTCGGTACGCCATCGACCTGCACCTTCCCCAGAGGTTGTCAGCCATGAGCAACCGTACCGCTATTCGCGAAAGGCAGCAAGGTTGCAGGTGGTGGCCTATGGCCTGCGGTGGTCGCATACCGTGTGAGGCAAGCAGGGTTGAACGGCAGCCGTGGGAGGACAGCGTGAGCAACGGTCAGTGGGTCAGCAGCTCGATGCCGTACCTGACGCCACATCCCCCCGGCCGACCCGACGTCTGGAGCGCGGAAACGGCCGCCCAGGGCCGTCGGGGCTCCCAGCGCATCGTCCACGCGGGCGAGGTGCCCGCTCCGCCGGTCGTCGCCGGGCTGCTCGAACTGCCCGAAGGCGAGCCGGTCGTCGTGCGGCGGCGGATGATGTTCCTCGACGACGAGCCCAACGAGCTGACGGACACCTACTACCCCGCCGGAATCGCCCGCGGTACCCGGCTCGCCGGAACGTCCAAGATCCCCGGCGGTGCGGTCACGCTGCTCGCCGAGCTCGGCCACGTGGGCGCGGTGGTCCGCGAGGACGTGATCGCCCGGATGCCGACCCGGGAAGAAGCGGAAGCGCTGCGAACGGCGCCGGACGAGCCCGTCCTCCAGCTGACGCGGCTCACGCTCGACGGCCGGGAGCGTCCGATCCAGGTGGACGTGATGACCATGCCCGCTCATCGCCAACGGCTGCATTACGAGATCAGGATCGGATGACCGTGCCCGGATACGAAGCCGAAGCCGAAGCCGCCGACCGGCGTTCCCTGCACGAGCGGATCGCCGCGGATCTGCGCGACGAAATCATGAGCGGCGACCTGGCACCGGGAGCCAAGCTGCCGTCCACCGTGCAGCTCAAGGCCCGGTTCGACGCGTCCAACGCCACGGTGCAGAAGGCCCTGCAGCTACTCAAGGACGAGCGCCTTGTCATCGGACGGCCGGGAGCGTCCGTCACGGTGCGCGAGCGGCGGCAGCGCACCATGAGGCCCGCCGCCTACATGGCTCCGGCGCCGGCCGGTGCACCGTACCGCTGGCTCTCCGAGGCGGGGAAGCTCGGCACGGAGGCCCGGAGCGAGCTGCTCGACGTGGCCGAGGCCGTCCCGCCCGCGGACGTCGCCGCGGCCCTGAACCTCGCGCAGGGCGGTACGGCACTGCTCCGTTCACAGGTGCTCACCGTCGACGGCGAGCCCGTGGAACTGGTCAAGTCCTACTACCCGCTGGAGCTCGCCCGCGGCACGGCCATGATGGAACGCCGCAGGATCAAGGGCGGCACGCCGAGGCTCCTGGCCGACCTGGGCTTCCCGCCGCGGCTCAGCGTGGACAAGGTCTCGGCGCGCGTGCCCACGCAGGAGGAGTACCAGGTACTCCGCTTGCCGGGCAGCCTGCCGGTGCTCCGGACCCTGCGCGTCGTCTACAGCGAGGACGACCGGCCCATCGAGGCCACCGCGATGACGAAGGCCGGTCATCTCTACGAGCTGCAGTACGAGTTCACGTCCGACTAGCCTTCCGCCGGCGCCTCCTGGATCGTCAAGTACTTGAGGACGTCCTCGAAGAGCTTGTCGCCGTCCTTGCGGCCCTGGCCGGCCGCGGGCATGCGGACCTCCAGTTCCCAGGAGACGTTCTCGTCCTCGTTGACGATGACGCGCTGGCGGATGGCCCGCTTGGGGTCCTTCTCGTCGTTGCCCGACCTGCGGTAGACGGTGACCGTCTCGGCCGCCTCCATGCCCTGGTGGCGGGGGGTCGCGACCGTCGTCGACGTGGGGTCGTTGACACCCGACACCTTGCCCTCCTTGTAGGACTGGGCCAGCTTGTCCGCCTCCTGCTCCGCCGAGCCGATCTCCGCGTGCTCGGTCGAGTACTTGGACTTCGGCTCCTCGGTCCTCCTGGTGAGGTAGATGTTGAAGATGCCGCTGGGGTCCTCGAACCCGACCCAGCCCTTCTCGGCGTCGACGGCCTTGACGTAGTCCTCGGGGACCGCGAGGGACGCCTTGACGATCTCCGGCTCGTCGCGGACCTTCCAGTGGGGCGGGATCGTTTCTTCGGCGAAGGGGTCCAGCACGACCAGGCTCGCCGTGACGGCCGCCGCCAGCACGCCGCTCAGCAGGCCGAACTGCGCCTTGCGGTTGCCCTGCAGGACGGGCGGGACCCAGGCGTTGCCGGCGGCGGCCGGGGGCGCGGCGGGGGGTGTGGGAGCGGGGGGCTGGGGCGGGAGCGGGCGGGCCAGGTCCTCCAGGGTGCGGCGGATCTCGGCGGGGGCCGGGCGGTCCGCCGCGTCCTTGCTGAGCAGCCGCATGATCAGCGTGCCCAGCGGGCCCGCGGCACGCACCGGCGGCTGCGGCTGGGCGGAGATGATCGCCTGCATGGTCGCCTGGGTGTTGGAGCGGCGGAACGGCGAGACGCCCTCCACGGCCGCGTACAGCACCACGCCCAGCGACCACAGGTCCGACTCCGGGCCCGGGCGCCGGCCCGCCGCCCGTTCCGGGGCGACGAACTCCGGGGAGCCGACGAACGCGCCCGTCTCGGTCAGGCCCTGTTCGCCCTCGATCTGCGCGATGCCGAAGTCGGTGAGGACGACTTGTTCGTCGCGCCCGAGCAGCACGTTGTCCGGCTTCACGTCGCGGTGCAGCACACCCGCCTCGTGGGCGGCGGCGAGCGCGCCGAGGACGGCAAGGCCCACGCGGGCCGCCTCGCGGGGCTCCAGGGTGCCCTCGGCGAGCTGGTCGGCGAGCGAGCGGCCGTGCACCATCTCCATCACGATCCACGGGCGGCCGTCCTCCTCGACCACGTCGTGGACGGTGACGACGGCGGGGTGCTCGATCCGGGCGGCCGCGCGCGCCTCGCGCAGCATGCGCTGGTGGATCTGCTGGAGCATGTGCTCGGGCAGGTGGTCGGGAACGCGCGGCTCCTTGACGGCGACGTCACGGTCGATGACCTCGTCGCGGGCCTTCCAGACCGTGCCCATGCCGCCGTGGCCCAGGCGGGAGATGAGGCGGTAGCGGCCGCCGACGAGCCGGCCGGCACCCGGCACGGGCGCCTCGGACGGGGCGGGATCGGCGGCTTTCCGGCCGGATGCTCCGGATGTGCTGGATGTGCCGGATGCTTCGGATGCGCCGGATGCAATGGGTGTACCGGATGCGCCGGATGCATCGGATGCGTACGGATTGCCGGCGGTCGGCTGCTGGGGCACCGAGCGCAGCGTGGGCAGCGACATCGGCGCGGTCGCTGTTCCTGGCGTGAAATGTTCGGGTTCAGGCGCGCCCGGCGGCTGAAGTCCGTAGCTGGTGGGCTCGTTCGCCCATCCCCCGTGGTTGGTCATGGCTCATTCTCTACCAAGCACCGCGCCGCCACCGCACCTTGGGATCCCCGTCCTCAGGGGGACGAGACCGGCTTCGTCCTGACAAACGTGGACAGCGCCGTACGGAAGTGGCGCCGGCCCTCCGCCGCCTTTCCGGCCGGGGACGAGACCCATACGTCATACATCTTTTCCCCCTCGTCCCAGGCGAGGTCGTAGGTGTGCCGCGGACCGACGGGCCCCTTGTTCTCCTGCGCTTCGAAGCCGTCCCAGACGAACTCCCAGGAGGCGGCGCGGCGGCCCCGGTGCGAGGTGCGCTCGACCTTGCCGTCGCGGTAGCCGGGGTAGCGGTCCGGGGCGAGCGCGGCGGAGCTGCGCATGACGACGATCGGACCGCCCTCCTGGATGTCCTGGATGAGGACGCCGATGCGGAATTCCTTGCCGGGCGAGTAGTAGAAGACGCGCGGCGGCTCGAAGGAGCGGGTGAAGCCGTCGGGCACGGCGAAGGCGAAGCCCGCCGGGTCCTGCACGGCGTGGTAGCCGTCGGGCGCGGCCACCGACGCGCTGGCGGGAGGCGGTTCGGCGGCGGAGGGGGCACGCGGCGTGCCCGAGGAGTGGATCGCCTTGCCGTCCACCGACGCGGCCCCCTCACGGTCCATCAGCAGCGCGGCCGCGCCCGCACCCATTCCGGCCAGCGTGACGACGGTCAGCGCCGCCATCAGGGCGGTACGTGCACGGCTGCTGCCGGGCGTGACGGCCGAAGCGGGGGGCGGGGCGGGGGCGGAAGCCAGGGCCGAGGCGGGGGCGGGGGCGCAGACGGGCAGCGGCGGCGGGCCGCCCGCCGCCGTGGGCGTGTACGTCCGCGGGGCGGGGCTGCGGCCGGTCTCCAGGTACACCCGCAGCAGCCGCTCCGCCTCGTCCGCGCCCATCCGCTGCGCCGGGTCGCGCTCCAGCAGGCCCCGCACGACCGGCAGCAGCGGCCCGGCCGCGGCGGGCGGCCGGATCTCGGCGTAGACGACGGCGTGCAGGATGCCGCCCAAGGAGTCCCGGTGGAAGGGCGATTCCCCGTTCATGGCCGTGCACAGCAGCACGCCCAGCGACCACAGGTCGGACTCCGGGCCCGCACGGCCGCCCGCCATCCGCTCGGGCGCGGTGTACTCGGGCGAGCCGACGAACGCGCCCGCCTCCGTGATCGTCGTGGCGCCGGAGACCTGGGCGATGCCGAAGTCGGTGAGCACGACCCGGCCGGTCACCGCCTCCAGCAGGACGTTCGGTGGCTTGATGTCGCGGTGCAGGACCCCCCGGGCGTGGGCCGCGCGCAGCGCGCCCAGCATCGCGATGCCGATGCGGGCCGCCTCCTGCGGGCCCACCGGGCCCTCCGCCGAGAGCCGGCCCGACAGCGAGCGGCCCTCGACGAGCTCCATGACGATCCAGGGCCGGCCGTCCTGCTCGACGATGTCGTGCATGACGATCACATTGGGGTGCTTGATCAGCGCGACCGCACGGGCCTCGCGCAGCATGCGGTCGTACTGCGCCCGGGCGCCCGCGGGGGACTGCTGATCGTCGACGTGCAATTCCTTGACCGCGACCTCGCGGGCGAGCAGCTCGTCCGTGGCACGCCACACCGTGCCCATGCCGCCGCGCCCGATCTTCCTGACCAGCCGGTACCGCCCGGCGATGAGACCGCCGTGTGCAGCGAAGGTGCCCATGAGGCCATACTGCCGCACCGCTCCCCGGCCGACCGGGCCCGTACAGGTCGCTTCACTCCGCGGGCGTGAAAAGCAGGGCAACGAGTCATGTACAGTTGTTCCCGCAACGCCGACCGGCCAGCGGATTTCCGCCACCGGGGGCCGAGCGCTCGTAGCTTAACGGATAGAGCACTTGACTACGGATCAAGAGGTTGCAGGTTCGAATCCTGCCGAGCGCACGTGCATGACGGGAGCCGGACGATCAACGTCCGGCTCCCGTTCTTCGTTCCCGCAGGGCGCACGCCGCGCGTTCTAGGACGGACTCCGTCCTACATCCGGCCTACGGTCGTCCCATGGCCACCATCCCCCGCATCGGCGACGCGCAGCGTCGCGCCCGCCTCGGGCACCGTCACCTCCTGGCACCCGCGCACCGGGCCGCCACCGTCGAGGAAGTGGCCGACGCGGTCGTCGGGCTGCACGCCACCGACGCGGCGACCGTCTACCTCTCCGCCTGTGCGCGGCTCGCCGAGCCGTCGCCGGCCGAGGTGGAGCGGGGGCTGTACGAGGACGTGACGCTGGTGAAGCTGCTGTCCATGCGGCGCACGATCTTCGCCGTCAGCACCGACACCGCCCCGTACGTGGCCTCGTCCACCGCCCGGGCCATCGCGCTCAAGGAACGGGCGACGTTCGTCAAGCACCTGCACGCGAGCCTGCCGGAGTGGGACGAGCGGCGCCTGGTGCGCACCGAGCGGGAGGTGCTGGAAGCGCTGGCCGCCCGCGGCGAGGCGACCACCGCCGAACTGGCCCAAGACGTGCCGGCGCTGCGGGAGACCATGGTGGTGTCGCCCGGCAAGCCGTACGAGGGGCGGCAGAGCGTGGGCAGCCGGGTGCTGCGGCTGCTGGCCTCCGACGGGCACGTGCGCCGGGCCCGCCCGCGCGGTTCGTGGACGAGCAGCCTCTACACGTGGGCGTCGGCGCCGCAGTTGCCGGACGTGCCGGTGCGGGAGGCCAAGGCGGAGGTGGCGCGGCGCTGGCTGGCCTCCTACGGGCCCTCGACGGAGGCGGACCTCAAGTGGTGGACGGGCTGGACCGTGCGCGACACGCGCACGGCGCTCGCCGACGCCGGGGCGTGCGCCGTGCGGCTGGAGACGGGGCCCGGCCTCGCGCTGCCCGACGACCTCGACGACCTCGACGGCGTGGAGCCGTGCGGCGACTGGGCCGCGCTGCTGCCCGGGCTCGACCCCACCGCCATGGGGTGGCGCGAGCGCGACTGGTACCTCTCCCCCGACGACGTGCCCTTCCTGTTCGACCGGGCGGGCAACATCGGCCCGACCGTCTGGTGGAACGGCCGCATCGTCGGCGGCTGGGCGCAGCGGGCGGACGGCGAGATCGTGTGGCGGGCCCTGACGGACGTGGGGCGCGACGCGGTGGCCGCGATCGAGGCGGAGGCCGGCCGGCTCTCCGCTTGGATCGGCGACGTCCGCGTCACGCCCCGGTTCCGCACCCCGCTGGAGCGGGAGCTGGTCCGTTAGACGCCGGTTCCGGCAGACGCCGGCTCCGGCAGGAGCCGGGCCGGTCAAGAACCGGGCCGGTCAGGAGCCGGGCCGGTCAGGAGCCGGAGCCGTACGGGCGGGTGATGAATTCGACGGCGATGGTGCCGCCCGGGTCCCACACGTACACGCCGCGGCCGCCGTCGTTGCGGTTGATGCCCTCGGTCGTGCGGTAGGGGTCGGCCCAGTGCTGCAGGCCCCGCTCGGTGATCCGGGCGTAGGTCGCGTCGAACTCCTCCTCGCTGATGAGGAAGGCGAGGTGGGAGCTGTTGAGGTCCTCGGGCTTGACGGCGAAGTCGGCGAAGTCGATGTCGACGCCGTTGGACGTCTTCAGCTGGGTGAAGTGGTGGACGTCGACCGGCGGCTCGCAGCCCAGCAGCTCGCTGACGAACGCGGCGCTCTCCCGGCGGTCCTTGCAGTGGACGATGATGTGGTTCAGCTCGTGCGCCATGGTGATCTTCGTTCCTTCCGGTCCGGTGGGTCAGGGCTTGGTGGTGCGGCGGGGCAGGGCCAGGCCGCCCAGGGCGGCGCAGGCCGCGCAGACCGCCGCCAGCAGCAGGCCGCGCCCGTAGCCGGCGGCCAGCGCGGCCGGTACGTCGTGGGCGTGGCCGGCCAGCCGGGCGGCCGTGGTGCGGGAGGCGACGGTGCCCAGGACGGCGAGGCCGAGGGCGCCGCCGACCTGGCGCGAGGTGTTGACGAGGCCGGAGGCCAGCCCGGCCTCCTCGCGGGCGGCGCCGCTGGTGGCGGTCATCGTGGTGGGCATGGCGGCCAGGCCTGTGCCGAAGGTGGCGAGGACGAAGGGCACGGCGACGTCGGTCGCGTAACTGCCGTCGGCGGAGACCTGCGAGAGCCAGGCGAAACCGACGGCGCTGACAGTCATACCGCCGACCAGCAGCGGGCGGGCACCGACGCGCCCGACGTACCGGGTGGCGAGACGCGAGGCCGCGATGATCGACAGGGCGCCGGGCAGGAAGCACAGGCCCGCCTGCAGGGCGGTGTAGCCGAGGACCTGCTGGAGATAGAGGGACAGCAGGAACCACATGGAGAACATGGCCGCGCCGATCGCGATCACGACGAGGTTCGCGGTGGCGAGCGTGCGGCGGCGCAGGACCGCCAGGGGGACGAGCGGGTGGGCGACCCTCGCCTCGACCGCCAGGAACGCCCCCAGCAGGACGACGGCGGCGGCCACGGGGCCCCACACCGCGGGCGCGTCCCAGCCGTGGGTCTCCCCGGCGATGATCCCGTAGACGAGGGCGGTCAGGCCGGCCGTCACGGTCGCCGCGCCCGGCAGGTCGAGCCGGCGCAGGCCGCCGCCACCGCCGGTGGCGGCCGGTACGTACACCAGGGCGGCCGCCAGCAGCACGGCGCCGAGCGGGACGTTGACGAACAGCACCCAGCGCCAGCCCGCGTACTGCGTGAGCACGCCGCCGACGACGGCACCCGCCGCGCCGCCGGCCGCCATGACGGCGCTCCAGGCACCCATGGCCCGGGTGCGGGCGGCGGGCTCGGTGAACGTCGTCATGATCAGCGTCAGGGTGGCCGGCGCGAGGACGGCGCCGCCCACGCCCTGCACCGCCCGCGCGGCGACCAGCAGGGCGCCGCCGGGGGCGAGGCCGCCGGCGAACGAGGCGACGGTGAAGGCGGCGAGGCCGGTGAGGAAGGCCCGTTTGGTGCCGACGAGGTCGGCCAGGCGGCCGCCGAGCAGCAGCAGGCCGGCGAAGCCGAGGGTGTAGGCGTTGACGATCCACTGCTGGCCGGCGCTGCTGAGGTGCAGCTCGGCGCGGATGGAGGGAAGCGCCACGTTCACGATCGACACGTCGAGGACGACCATGAACTGGGCGGCACAGGCCAGGGCCAGGATCGCCGCGGTGGCGCGGGGCGCCGACGCCGTGGCGGGCGCGGACGGGCCACCCGTCGTGCCGGGCCGCGGTAACGCGTCGGTGTCCATGAGGCGCCCCCAAGCATCAGAAGTAGACCAGCTCTAAAAATATAGCAGCTCTAATTCTGTGGTGGGGAGTCGTTATTCTGAGCGCATGACGTCATCCCCTACGGACACGAGCGGGCTGCGCGGCCGCAAGCGGGAACGCACCCGGCGCGCCATCTCCGACGCGGCCTTCCGGCTCTTCTCCGAGCAGGGCTTCGACGCCGTCACGCTCACGCGCATCGCGGCCGCGGCGGACGTGGCGCCGGCGACGGTCTTCACGCACTTCGCGTCGAAGGAGGACATCTTCTTCAGCCGGCGCGAGGAGTTCTGGACGGGCATGCCGGAGACCGTCGAGTCGGCCCGCACCTGGGACGGCCTCCTCGACGGCCTGCGCGCGTTCTACGCCGGCCGATGCGAACGGATCCTGCCCGACGACCACTTCGCCCACGGGCGGGTCTTCTCCCGCGTCCTGCTGGAGAGCCCCGCCCTCAAGCGCAGCTACCTCGCGATCACCGCGGAGCGCCAGCAGATGCTGTGCGACCTCCTGACCGCGCGGGCACCGCACGTGCCGGAGGCGGAACGGAAGCTGTTCGCCGCCCTGGTCATCGCCGTCGGGGAGACGGCCTACGCGGCCGTGCACACCACCCTGGCGGCGGGCGAGCCGGCCGAACGCGCGCGGTCGGCCGCCGCCGACGCCCTCGGCCGGGGCTTCGCCCGGCTCGCCCGTGCCTACCCCGGCACGGACGCGCTCACGACGGCGCCGGCGTAACCCCACGCGGAACAGGGGGCCGCCGATGCGACCCCCTGACCGGCCCGGTCCGACGCGCCCGGCGTGACCGGCCCGGCACGACCGGCCCAGTACGACCGGCGCAGCGGAACCGACGAAACCGGCACGACCGGTGAGACCGGCATGACGTGAGAGCCCGCTCGCCGTCAGCCGACCCGCCAGCCCAGCGTCGCCGTCATCCGGTCCGCCAGCGCCGGGTCGCGCACCGCCTCCGTGCGGTCGGTCCCCCTGACCGTCAGCATGTGGTGCCGGCCGTCGGCGGGGACGCCGAGCGCGCGCGGGACGACCGTGGTGCGCCCCCGGGCGGCCACGGCCTCGCGGCCGTCGACGTACCAGCGCACCTCGGTCGTCGCCGACGCCGCACGGACGCTCACCCGGTCGCCGCGCCCGACGCGCGTGCCACCGCCCGGCTCCCCGCTGAGCACGCGCGCGTGCCGGTAGAAACCGGCGATCATCGCCTCGCGGCCGGGGAGGTTGAACTCGCGGCCCAGCGACCGCATGAGCGAGTCCTGGGTGGGCCGGAAGAGGCCCCGGGGGTAGTAGCCCCCACCCTCGTACGCCCCGACCGTGCCGCCGTCGGGCGAGGTCCGGCCGATCCAGCGGTACCACTTGGCGCGCCGGTCCGTCATCCCGTCCGCGGTGAGCGTGGAGACGTTGACGTCGCCGGGCTCGGGGCCGGTGTAGGTGCCGTACGCGTCGTACTGGTACTCGTCGGCGAGCTTGCCGAGGGAGTGGCCGGTCTCGTGGACGGCGATCTGGTCGGACCTGTCGTTGTCGGAGGAGGCGGTGGCGATGCCGTCGTAACCGACCGTCGAGACGACGTCGTTGTAGCCGGCCCCGCCGTACTTGGTGGAGTTGGCCAGCACCACCACGAGGTCGGCGGCGGGTGCCTTGGCGGCGTACGACTCGACCTTGCCGGTGTCCACGCACAGCAACCGCTCGATGCCGTCGCAGAAGAAGCCGGACTTCAGCGCGGTGTCCTTGACGACGCCCTGCGCGGGGTCGCCGGAGACGCCCGACTCGCGCGACACGGCGTCCACGGCCCACACGTTGAAGAGGTTGCGGTAGGAGGCGTAGGGCTCGACGGCCGACATCCTGGCCCACTTGGCCCGCACGGCCGCGTGGAAGGCGTCCTGCTGGGCGGCGGTGTAGCCGTCGCCGATGAAGACGACGTCGAGCGTGGTGCCGGTGGGCCCGTTGGTGACGACGGGCGTCACGTCTCCGTCGCCCTTGACGGAGGGGCGCAGCGAGCGCGGTGGGGTCGGGGACGCCGGGACGGTGGTGTGGTGCGGGTGTCCGCCCGGCTCGGTGAAGTACTCCACCCGTTGGGCGGGTTTGGGAGCCGGAGTCGTACCAACGGCGGAGGCGCCGGTGCCGGCGGCGAGTACGGCCATGACGGCCACGCTCGCCGCGACAGGTATTCGTCGGTGCATGGGGGGTTCCTCCCGAACCGAAACCCGCTGCACAAGCAGCGGGTTAAGTCGCGTTAAGGCGCGGCTTAACGTAGAGGCTCGGGAGGTCCATGACAATGGATGGGGCTGATGCCGCCTCATTTTTCCCAGGAGGACGGCAGGGGCGATGCGTTCAGACCTCGTCGCGGACGAGCCGGAGCAGCCGGTCCAGCACCACGCGCCCGCTCGCCCGCACGCCGTCGTGCTCGTACTCGTCCGTGACCCACGTCCGCAGCCCGGCGATGGACCGTGCCGTCCGCAGGGAGTGTCCGGTGTCGACGTAGAGGTCGTCGTGGTAGATCGCGGCGGCGACCGGGACGGTGTTGCGGGCGAGCTGCGCCGCGTCGTACAGCGGCGTCCAGCCCTCGCGCCGGGCCAGCAACTGGGCGGTCTCGCGCAGCGGGCGCAGGGCGGGCTGGGTGTGCAGCATCCAGGGGTGCACGGTCTCGCCGGTGAAGAGGAAACGCCCGCCGTCCTCGACATTCGGTTCGAACTGCGGGAACTCGGCCCGGACGCGTTCGGCCGACCAGTGCGTCGGGCGGCCGTCCTGGGCATAAATGGCCTCATGGAGGAGCGTGTACAGAGGGCTCGCGGCACGCGAGAGCAGCGCCGCGACCTGCTCGCCGAACGCGTCGGAGAGCTGCTCTCCGGCGGGCGTCGGCACGAAGGCGTCCTCCAGGAGGTAGTGCAGCCGGTGCGAGCCGTCGCCGGTGCCCAGCAGGATGCCGAGCTGCTGGAACTGCTCGACGGTCAGGACGGTGCCGTCCGGCAGCGTCTGCGGCTGCCGCGCCAGGTGCCGGGCGATGCGCCGGGCCGCTTCCTCGTCCTGCGGGTAACGGGCGTAGTGGGCGCGGCACTTGCGCTCCATGCGCGGGTAGGCCGCGCGGTAGACGTCGTCGGCGCCGGCGTCCAGGGACGGCAGGCCGCCGGTGACGATCACCTCGGCGAGCCCCTCCGGCGCGAAGGAGAGGTAGGTGACCGCGCAGAAGCCGCCGAAGCTCTGGCCGAGCACGGTCCACGGACGGCCACCGGTCAGCAGGGGGCGGATGTACTCGCAGTCGCGGACGATCGCGTCGGCCCGGAAGTGGGCGAGGTAGGCGGCCTGCTCCCCGGGGGTGCCGCGCAGCGGCAGGGTCTGCCGGGTGGCCGGGGTGGAACGGCCGGTCCCGCGCTGGTCGAGGAGGAGGACGCGGTAGTCCTCCAGTGCCCGGTCGAGCCAGTTCTCCCGGCCCACCGGCCGCCCCGCCGGGAAGCCGGGGCCGCCCTGGAGGTAGACCAGCCAGGGCAGGTCCTCCCGGGCGCGGCCGGCGGCGACGACCTCGCGCGCGTAGAGGCGGATACGCTCCCCGTCCGGGGCCCGGTGGTCGAGCGGTACGTCGAAGAAGTGGTCGGTCATCATGAGGCCGGGCTGGCGGACGGTGGCGGCGCCACGGGCCCCGGTGTTCGCTGTGTCACCGTTTCCGGTGGTCTTCGGTATGGACGGCACGGACGGCGCAGGCGACACGGTTACATCCTCACGTAAGCAGACTTAACGAACGGCTTGGATCACGGCGCAATGTACCGAGGGGCGGAAGTGGCCGAGAACAGCACCCACGGCATACGGGCGGACGAACCCTCCGACATCGGGCGCCGCGTCCTGCGGATGCGCACCGAGCGGGGGCTCACCCAGAAACAACTGGCCGAACCCGCCTATACCGCCGCATACATCTCCACGTTGGAGGCCGGCAAGGTGAGGCCCTCCGAGACCGCCCTGCGCCACCTGGCCGGGCGGCTGGGCACCACCGTCGAGGAGATCGCCACCGGCCGTCCCCCGCACCTGGCCACCGAGCTGCGCCTGCGGCTGACCGACGCCCGGCGCACCCTGGCCACCGGCGACGCCGAGGACGCCGCCGGGCTCTTCCGCGCGCTGCGCGACGAGGCCGCCGGGCTCGACCTCGTGCAGGAGCACTTCACCGCCCTCCTCGGGCTCGGCGACTGCGCGCTGGAGACGGGCGAGCTCACCGACGCCCGCGACCTCTTCGGCGAGGCCGAGACCCTGCTCGCCGACCAGCCGCTGCCGCGCCGCGTCCCCGCCCTGCGCGGGCGGGCCACCGCCCACCTCCTGGCGGGCGAACTGCGCTACGCCTGCTACCTGCTGGAGACGGCCCTCGACGAGCTGAACGCCTCCGGCATGCACGACCCGGACGCCCTGCTGCTGCTCTACACCGCCTCCATCGCGCCCTACATGGACATGGGTGCGCACGCACGCGCCGCGCACGCCGCGGAGCTCGCCCTCGCCCTCGCGCCCCAGGTGGACAACCCCGCGCTGGTGGCCGGCATGCACCGGGGCGTGGCCCGCACCCTCATCGCCGAGGGACGCATCGCCGACGCCGACGCCTCCCTCGCCAAGGCCCAGGAGCTCTACCAGCAGCTGCACATCCGCACCGAGCTGGCCCACTGCCACTGGATGCGCGGCTACGTGCACGCCCAGGACGGCAACCTGCGCAAGGCGGAGAGCGAGCTGCGCACGGCCCGCGACATGCTGGCCTCCAAGCGCGCCGCCCTGTTCACCGTGCAGGTGGAGGTGGAGCTGGCGGACGTGCTGCGGCGCCGGGGCAAGGCGGCCGAGGCCGAGGAACTGCTGCGCCCCCTGCTCGCGCCCACCGCGCTGGGCGCCGAGCGCGGCGCCGTCCACGCGGGCGGCGCGCACCGGCTGCTGGGGCTCATCGCCGAGGAACGGTCCGACACCGACGCCGCCGAGGAGCACTACTGCGCCGCACTGTCGCTGCTGGAGCGCACGGGCGCCGCGGGCGACCTCGCCGACCTGTGCCGCCTGCTGGGCGACCTGCTGCGGCGTACGGGCCGTACGGAGGCCGCCCTGGACGCCTACCGCACCGGCCTGGGACACCGGGCCGCGCCCGGGACGACCACGCTGGGCCCCGCGCCCACCGCGCCGCCGTACTGGCCGCGGCCCTGACGCCGCGGGCCGTCGCCGGCCCGCCGACCGGCCCTCCCCTCACCGGGGCCGGTCAGCGGTCGGACATATGGGGGGCGAGCAGCCGTTGCCAGCCGCGCCGCAGGCTCACGTACTCCTCCTCGCACAGCCCGGCGCGCTCCTTGCTCAGCCGCTTGCCGTCGACGAGCGAGCGGTACTCCTTGCCCCGCTTCTGCCGGGGCGCCGAGCCGTAGAGGTAGCAGCGGTAGCTCGCGCTGCGCACGGCGTCGGGGGCGTGCTCGTCGGAGGGGTCCACGTCGGAGGGGTCGGCCTCGCGCGCGTACTGGTCGTAATTGTCCGCGGCGGCCAGCAGCGCTGCCCGGCCCGTCTCTCCCCGGCTCAGCAGGCGGTACGCCGCGAACTGGTCGGCGACGTCCTCCTCGTGACCGGTGAAGGGCAGCGCCAGCTTGTCGATGAGCGCGTGGCCGGCCTCGTGGTAGAGCGTCTCGGTGACGACGCCGGCCGTCCGCTCGTCGGGGTCGCCGCCGCCCCGCTCCGCCGCGAACATCGAGCGGACCTCGCCGATGAAGCCGTAGCACAGCGTTATGCGCCCGGCCTCCGGGTCGTACTCGGGGATGCCGTCCTTCTCGCAGGAACGCCCGACGATCCGCACCGGCTGCGGCAGCCGGACCGTCCGGTTCAGGTCGGCCGCGACCTGTTCGGGCAGCCGGCGCCCGCGCAGGAAGGCCCGCTCGTCCTCGCCGCCGCGGGAGGGGGCCTCGTAGGACACGGACAGGCCGCCGCCTGTGGGGGGCGCGGCGGCCTGCGACCGTGGGCCGCACGCAACGGCGAGGGCGGCAGTACAGACACCGGCCGTCACGAGCGCGCGGGCGCGCCGCGCACGGGCCGGGGTCCGGGGGCCGGCCCCCGCATGGTGCAGCATGGACAGCACTCTGCCGTCCGGCGGGCCGGAACGGAATCCGCCGTGGGTCCAGATCCACCCCCGCCGGTCGGCGGGGGTGGGCCCGGCCCTGGGGTGGAGTGCCGAACTCCGCTTTTATCCGCCGGTGCGGCAGGCTGGAGGGGCCGGGAGCCGGACGGAACCCGGCGGGACAGGGAAGAGGGAGCGGGCGGTGATCCGTGTTGCGGTGGTGGACGACGAACAACTCGTCCGGTCCGGGCTGCGGATGATCCTGGGCACGGCCCCGGACATCGACGTGGTCGCCGACTGCGGCGGCGGCGAGGCGGTGGCCATGGTGCTGCGGTGCGCCCCCGACGTGGTCCTCCTCGACATCCGCATGCCGGACGTCGACGGACTGACCGTGCTGCGCTCCCTGCGCGCCCAGCCGCACCCGCCCGCCGTCGCCATGCTCACCACCTTCGACGCCGACGAGTACCTCGCCGCGGCCCTGCGCTCGGGCGCCGCCGGCTTCCTGCTCAAGGACACCGACCCCGAGCAGCTCGTGCGGGCCGTGCGCACGCTCGCCGGGGGCGGCAGCGTCCTCGACCCGGGCGTGACCCGCGCGGTCATCGGCGGCTATCTGGCCGCCGAGGCCGAGTCCACGGCGGCCGCGGCGGTGCGGACGCTGACCCCGCGCGAGCGTGAGGTGCTGGCCCACCTGGGCGCGGGCCTGGCCAACCCGCAGATCGCCGAGCGGATGGGGCTCGCGCCGAGCACCGTCAAGGACCACGTGCGCGCGGTCCTGGGCAAGCTCGGCGGCGTCAACCGCGTACAGGCCGCGATCGTCGCCGACCGGGCCGGGCTCGTGGCCACGGTCCGGGAAGGCGGACGGCGGTGAGCCCGTGGCGGCCGCCGCGGCCTGCCCGGATGCCGGACTGGGTGCCCGTGGCCGGGCCCGCGCTGCTCGCCGCCGGGGACGCACTGCTGGTCAACGGGGTCACCCCGGGGCGCGACCTGTGGCTGTCCCTGCTCGCGGCGGTGGCGCTGCTGTGGCGACGGCGGCTGCCCGCGACCGTCTTCGCCGCCACCATGCCCGGCATGTACCTGACGTACATCTGGCTCGCGCCCATGATCGCCCTCTACACGCTGGCCGTGCGGCGCCCGCGGCGGTGGCTGCTCGCCGTCGCGGGGCTGCTGATGACCGCGGCGCAGTTCGTGCCGTACCCGGTCTCGGACCTGACGCTGACCAACCGGCGCGAGACGGCCGTCAACCTCGTCGACGCCGTCGTGGTGGCGGCCACCCCCATCGCGCTGGGCCTGCTCACCCGCACCCGCCGCGAACTCGCCGACCGGCTCGACGAACTGACCCGCAGCCGGGCCCGCGAGGACCGGCTGCTGGCCGACCGCGTCCTGGCCACCGAGCGGGCCCGGCTCGCCCGCGAGATGCACGACGTCGTCGCGCACCAGGTCAGCCTCATCAGCCTGCAGGCCGGAGCCGTGCAGATCAGCACCGAGGACAGCCAGGCGCGCGCCGGGGCCCGCACCATCCGCGAACTGTCCGTGCGGACCCTGGACGAGCTGCGCCACATGGTCGGCATCCTGCGGGCGGCGGGGGCGGACACCGAGGAACTCACCCCCCAGCCCCGGCTGTCGGACCTGCCGCGGCTGATCGAGCTGAGCGCGCTGGACGTCGCCTTCGAGGACGGCTCCGATCCGGGGGCGGTGCGCCCGGAGGCCGTCGAGCGCGCCGCCTTCCGCACGGTGCAGGAGGCCCTGACGAACGTCCGCAAGCACGCACCGGGGGCGAAGGTGACGGTCCGGATCACCGAGGACGAGCGTACGGGGCTGCTGGTGGAGATCCGCAACGGACCGGCGGACGCGGCCGTGCCGGCACCGGAACTGCCCGGCGGGGGCCACGGTCTGGTGGGGCTGCGCGAGCGGGCGCAGAGCCTCGGCGGGACGCTGGAGGCGAGCGCCACCGGGGAGGGCGGGTTCACCGTGCGGGCCCGCTTCCCCCGGGAGGAGAGGTGACGGCGGCGCGGGGCCGCGCTCAGGCCGAGAGCGGCTTCGTGGCCGGCTCCACGGTCGCGCTCTCCAGGTCCGGGTAGACCTCGAACAGCCGGCGCACCCCCAGCGCCCCCAGCACCCTGTTGACGTGCGAGTCCTCCACGGTGCCCTGGGCGGGCAGGATCAGCCTGAGTCTTCCCTGACAGGAGCGCATCAGCCGGCGTGCGGCGATCAGCACCCCCACGCCGCTGGAGTCGCAGAACCGCACTTCGCCGAGGTCGAGCACCAGGCTCCGCCGGCCGTCCGCCACAGCGTCGTGCACGTGCTGGCGGACCGACGGGGAGGTCACCAGATCGAGTTCACCACAGACCTGGAGCACGGCCCAGTCCCCTTGCTCATGCTCCAACACCTTCAACGTCACGCGTTCGAGCCCCTTCACTCGGTCTGTCGTTTCCTTCGGAATGGACCCTTCCGCGGTATGGCTGCCTGGCGCTTCCCCCGTGGAGCGGCATGTGAAACACCGCGCGCGGCACGGTGTGAATCATCGCCTGGCATAAGCCGACCGCTGTTGAGCCTATGCCCAGCCCGAACCCCCAATCCCCATAGATCCGGTCACACCCGCATAACACATCGGCACATTCGGGCACGTTCGACCACGACCGGGCATGACCGGTCGTCACCTTGAGCCGGACATCCACCCAAAGTGAACGCTTCAATACCATGCGCAGCAGAAGTGAGAGTCACCCTTTCCGGGTTTCGCCTCAAACGCTCGTGCGTTGTCGGACCCTGCCGATACATTCGGCGAGAGGGCGTACAGCAGTGCGTACGGAGGGGGCAGGCCGGATGACGAACGACGCACCACCCCGGTGGGACCGCAAGATGCAGCAGCGGCTCGTGCACGGCGAGGCCGCCGCGCTCGGCGAACTCTACGACCGCTTCGCCTCCCTCGTGCACGGCCTCGCCCATCGCGTCCTCGGCGACGAGGGCGGCGCCGACCGCGTCACCCGCGAGGTCTTCGGCTACGTCTGGGAGCACCCGGAGGCGTACGACCCCAAGGAGGGCCCGTTGCGCTCGTGGATCGCCTCCCTCGCCCACCGGCACGCCGTCAGCCGGCTGCGGCGCACCGAGGACGACGGGGAACGGCCCGCGGCGGAGATCGAGGCCAAGGTGCGCGCGGCCAGCGCGGCCGCCCGCGCCGACTACATCGTCACGTCCATGCCCGCACCCCTGCGGGCCGCCCTGGACCTCGCCTACTTCCGCCGTCTGGACTACCGCCAGGCCGCGGCGCGCCTGGGCGTCACCGAGGACGAGGCGCGGCGACGGCTCAGGCTGGGGTTACAGCTGTTGTCCACCGCCCATGAAGGCCCCCGGGCGGTCGCACCGCCCGGCAAGGCGGCCCTGCGATGAACGACGCGCCCCTGCCGCCGGAGGCGGCCCGTCCGCCGTCCCACCACGTGCTCAAGTCGCTGCTCGGCGCCTGGGCGCTGGCCGCGTGCTCGGCCGAGGAGACCGCCGCCGTCGAGGAACACCTGACCGACTGCGCCCCGTGCGCGGAGGAGGCCGTGCGGCTGCGCGACGCCGTCGCGCTGCTGCACCCCGAGGACAGCCTCGACCTCGATCCCACGCTGCGCTCCCGCGTCCTGGCCGGGGCGCTCAGCCGCCGGCCCGCCCGCATCCCCGTCCCCGAATGGGCCGCGCCCTACGAGGCGGAGGCCGCCCGGCTCGACGCCCTGCTGCGCGACATCGGCGAGGCGGAGTGGCAGGCGCCGGTGCGGCTCACCTGGTTCGACGGGCGGCGCCCCGCCGCGCGGGAGGCGACCGTCGCCGGCGTCATCGGCCATCTGGCGGCCGTCGACGGCATCGTCGCGGGCACGCTCGGCCTCCCCGACGGAGGCGGGAACGGTTCGCCGGACGAGCGCACGGAGGCCCTCTGGGCCTCCGGCGCCTCCGCGGAACGGACGCCCGCCCAGGTGCGGTCCGCCTGGCGCGACCAGGGCCGGGCGCTGATACGGACGGTGTCCTTCGCCGACGGGAACGTCGCCGACCTCGACGTGCCGTACGGCCCGTTCAGCCTGCCGCTGCGCGATTCCTTCCTGGACCGCGCCTTCGAGTGCTGGGTGCACGCCGAGGACATCGCCGACGCCGTCGACTATCCGTACGAGCCGCCGTCCTCGCCGCACCTCAACCGCATGATCGACCTGGCGGCCCGGCTGTTGCCCTCCTCGATCGCGGCACGCCGCCGCGCGGGCCTGGCCCCGCCGGCCCGCACCCTGGTCGCGGCGGGCACACCCGGCCGCGCCCTGCACCTGGAGATCGAGGGCAGGGGCGGCGGCCACTGGTACATCGCCCTGGACTCCCCCGGCGCGCTCGGCACGCCGGAGGGAGAGGTGGCACATGTGGCCCTGGACGGGGTGGAGTTCTGCCGTCTGGCCGCGGGCCACGTCGCCCCGGAGGAGGCCGCCGCGGGCTCACTCGGCGACGCCGAAGCCGTCCGCGACGTCCTGTACGCGACGGCATCCCTGTCACGGCTGTGACGGCGGATGCCGTTCAGGGGGAGCCGTCAGGCGAAGACCACCGTGCGGGTGCCGTTCAGGAGCACGCGGTGCTCGCTGTGCCACTTCACCGCGCGCGCCAGCGCCTGGCACTCCACGTCGCGGCCGACCGCGACGAGCTGCTCCGGCGTGACCTCGTGGCCGACGCGCTCGACCTCCTGCTCGATGATCGGGCCCTCGTCGAGGTCGGCCGTCACGTAGTGCGCGGTGGCACCGATCAGCTTCACACCGCGCGCGTGCGCCTGGTGGTACGGCTTCGCGCCCTTGAAGCTCGGCAGGAAGGAGTGGTGGATGTTGATGATCCGCCCGGAGAGCGCCTTGCAGAGGTCGTCGGAGAGCACCTGCATGTAGCGGGCGAGCACGACCAGCTCGACGTTCTCGGCCTGGACCAGCTCCAGCAGCCGCGCCTCGGCCTCCGGCTTGTTCTCCTTCGTCACGGGGATGTGGTGGAAGGGGACGCCGTAGGAGCCGACGAGCTCGGCGAAGTCGGTGTGGTTGGAGACGACCGCCGCGATCTCGACCGGGAGGGCCCCGATGCGGGAGCGGAAGAGCAGGTCGTTGAGGCAGTGCCCGAACTTGGACACCATCAGCACGATGCGCATCTTCTCGTCGGCCCGGTGGATCTGCCAGTCCATCTGGAAGGAGTCGCCGACCGCCGCGAAGCTGGCCCGCAGCTTCTCGACCGTGACCGGGGCCTCCGCGCCGAAGTGCACCCGCATGAAGAACAGCCCGGTGTCCCGGTCGCCGAACTGCTGACTGTCCTCGATGTTGCAGCCGGTCATGAAGAGGTAGCTGGACACGGCGTGCACAATGCCCTGCTTGTCCGGGCAGGAAAGAGTGAGGACGTACTGCTGAGGCTGTTCGGTGGTCATAGCCCAATAGCGTCGCATATCCCGGGCCCCTGCCGGACCGCCCGGTTCCGCGGCGGCCGGGCCACCAGCGCGTCGCGGTTCAGTACCCGGTGGCCAGCTCCAGCACGGCGAGCGGGTGCGGCGGCACGTCCGGACTCTCCCCGTCGCCCGCCGCCAGCCGGACGTGTGCCTCGCGCGCGGCCTGTACGGCCTCCGGCCAGCCGTGGTGCCCCAGGTAGGCCGAGGACGGCGCGTCCGCCCCGACCTGGTGCATGATCCGCAGGACACGCAGCACGACGACGTCGACGAGCGCGGCCTCGCCCGAGTCGCGGAAGACGGTGCCGACGTACTTCTCGGCCGACCAGTTGTCCAGCCAGGTGTCCTCGACCAGGCGGTAGACGGCGTCGGTCACGTCCCCGTACCCCTCGCGGCCCGCGAGCCAGCACTCCTGCTGGAAGACGGGATCCGAGAGCATGTGCAGCGCGGAGCGCACGTTCGCGCGCCAGCGCCACCACGGCATGTCATTGAGCGGCATACCGTCCATGGTGGTCGAGCGGCGGCCGCGACGGGAAGACTTCTCTGAACCCTGCACAACAATCGATCGTACGTTCCCGCCGCGCCCCGCGGTCCGCC
Source organism: Streptomyces cinnamoneus (assembly GCF_014650495.1). Classification (GTDB taxonomy): domain Bacteria; phylum Actinomycetota; class Actinomycetes; order Streptomycetales; family Streptomycetaceae; genus Streptomyces; species Streptomyces cinnamoneus. The sequence goes on from NZ_BMVB01000013.1 coordinate 121,831, forward strand.
ACCCCGGCCGCTCCCGGTGTTCACCCCGGCGTCACCCTTCGTTGCGACGTGATCACTCGGCCGTTACCTGCCGGGCGGCAGGCTTCCGGCCATGACCGGACGGCGCCGCCTGCTCCCCCGCCCGCTCCTGCGCACCGCCATGGCCGCGGTGTGCGCCACAGCGGTGGGAGCGGCACTGTTCACCGGCTGCAGTGGTGGGCTCCCGGGGGCCCGGGGGGACTCCCGGGAACCCATCACCGTCATGACGTGGGCCCCCGAGGGCACCCAGGCCACCAACATGGCCGGCATGCCCGCCATGGCCACCGCCTACGCCCGCTGGGTCAACGCGAGCGGCGGCATCCACGGCCGCAGGCTGAAGGTGCTCACCTGCAACGAGCGCAACGACACGGTCGCCGCCGCGGGCTGCGCGCAGCGGGCGGTGGAGGCGGGGGCCGTCGCGGTCGTCGGCTCCTACAGCCAGCACGGGCGCTCGATGATGTCGCCGCTGGAGGCGTCGGGGACGCCGTTCATCGGCGGCTACGGGATCACGAACGAGGAGTTCACCAGCCCGCTGTCGTACCCCGTCAACGGCGGCCAGGCGACCCTGCTCGCCGGCAACGGCCGGCAGCTGGCCGGGGTGTGCCGGCGCGTCGCGCTCGTCCGGCCGGACACGATCGCCGGCGACCAGTTACCGGCGCTGCTCGACGCGGGCCTCACCGCGGGCGGCCGGCCGCGGGCCGCCGACGTCCGGGCGCCGGAGGACGCGACGGACTACACGCGGCACAGCGCCGCCGCCCTGGAGAGCGCGGGCACCGAGGACGGCGCCTGCGTCACCGCGGCGCTCGGGGAGCGCACGAACACCTTCTTCGACTCCTTCCGGCGGCTGCGCGAGACCGGGCGGGGGACCGGGGTGCGCATCGCCGCCGTGCTGGGCAGCGTCCAGCAGTCGCTGGTGGACAGCACGGGCGGCGCGAGCAGCCCACTGGAGGGCGCGTACGCGACCGGCTGGTACCCCGCCGCGGACGACGGCCGGTGGGCCCCGATGCGGAAGGTCATCCAGGAGCACGCCTTCGGCGACAACCGCGTCAGCCCCACGGACCCCGGAGTCCAGACGACGTGGCTCGCGTACACGGTGCTGCGGTCGGTGCTGACGTCCCTGGACGCGGACGACATCAGCGCCGCGTCGGTGCACCACGCCCTGGACGACGGCCACCAGGTCGACACGGGCGGCCTGACGCCGCCCCTGCGCTGGCGGCAACAGGACCTGCTGGCCGTCCGCGACTACCCGCGCGTGGTCAACGCGGACGTCACCTACCAGGTCGTCCGGGGCGGCCGCCTGGTCGCGGACCGCAGCGGCTTCGTCAACGTGGCGCGGACGCTGGAGGAGCAGAGCAAGGGGTGACCCCAGCCGCGCCGCCGGGCAGCGCTCGTCCGTGCCACGTCGTCCGCCCTCGTCACAGCTGGGTCCACTCGTGCTGCGTCAGGCCGTACTTCTTCGCGATCGGGTTCCACAGGTCGGCCGCCTTCTTCTTGGCGGCCGTCGCGTCGCCGCTGGCGCGGTCGCCGGCGGCGCTGTCGGCCGTGGGGCGGGCGTGGCCCTTCACACAGCCCTTCTTGCCCTCCACCTGACGGGCCCACGCCGCGTAGTGGCTGTCCGCCGACGCGGACGACTTCCACGCCTTCGACAGCTGGCCCGTCAGCTCCGCGTGCTGGGGCAACCGGTCCGTGGCCGTCTGTTCGAGGCGCGTCACCAGGCCGTTGCGCTGGCCCGCGGCGGCGTCGAGGTCGGCGGCCGACTTGCCGAGGTCCTTGCAGCTCCGGGTGGAGTCCACCGCCTTGATGACGGAGTCGCGGCTGTTGTTGCTGTCCTTCAGCAACGCGTCCAGCGCCTTCGCCTGGGCCTCGGCCGGGTCGGCCGACTTCTCCGGGGCCTTGGGGGTGGGGCCGGCCGTCGCCTCGCCCTTGGGCGCGGCGGTGGGCGACGTGCTGGCGACGGCGGCCTTCTGCGGCTCGCTCTTGTCGTCGTCCCCGCCGCTGAGCAGCGCGCCCGCGCCGAGCCCGGCGACGGCACAGCCCGCGACGACCGCGGCGATCAGCACGGCCGGCGACTTCTTGCGCCCCGGCGGGCGCGGCGCGTCGTTCCGCGGGCCCTGGGGGCCGCGCGGACCCTGCGGCCCGTTCGGGGGCACGCCCGGGAGCCCGTACGAGGCGTTGGCGGCCGGCTGCTGCGGCTGGGGGCGCGGCGGGAACGGCGCGGGCCCGCCGGCCGGCGGAACGGGCGGCAGCTGCTGCGTCGGGGTGGCGGCCCGGAAGAGCGTGTCGAACTCGGCGGGCGGCGGCCGGTCGCCCGCCGGTGCCATCACCGTGAAGGGCGTGGCCGGCCCGGAACCCGTCACAGGCGGGGCCGGAGCGGCGCCCCCGGCCGGGCCCTCGGACGTACGGTCCGGCGCGGCGTGCCGGGCATGGGCACCGCCGCCCGTCGACGGGGTGACCGCGGTCGCCTCGGCGTCGGCGGGACGCGCACCCGCGGGACCACCGTGCGCGCCGCCCGTCGGCGGCACGGCGGGAGGCCCCTGCGGGGCGAAGCCGGCAGGCGGCAACTGGGGCGAGCCGGGGACCGGGGGCATCAGGGCCGTGGCCTCGGCATCGGAGCCACGGCCCGCACCGGCACCCGGCGCGAAGGGCGGCATACCCCCACCCACGGGCGAAATCAGAGCAGTCGCCTCAGCATCGGAGCCACGCCCCGCACCGGCACCCGGCGCATAAGGCGGCATACCGCCGCCCGGACCACCCACCGGAGGAATCAGAGCAGTCGCCTCAGCATCCGAACCACGCCCCGCACCACCACCCGGCACGAAGGGCGGCATACCCCCACCCACGGGCGGAATCAGGGCAGTCGCCTCCGCATCGGGGCCACGTCCGGCACCCGGCGGGAACGGCGGGACGCCGCCCGCGCCGCCGCCGACCGGCGGCATCAGGGCAGTCGCCTCCGCATCGGGGCCACGTCCGGCACCCGGCGGGAACGGCGGGACGCCGCCCGCGCCGCCGCCGACCGGCGGCATCAGGGCCGTGGCCTCGGCGTCCGGAGAACGGTGCGGTAGGGCGCCGCCCCGCTGCGGCGGGAGCAACTGCGTGGCTTCTGCAGCGGATTCGGGGACGCCGCGACCGTACGTGCCGGGCGGCTCGTCGGCCGCCTCCCGTATCTCCCGTATCTCGTACACGTCCCGTCCGGCGGGCGGACCGCCGTCGCCGCTCACCGGCGGCAGGTACTGCGTGGACGCCTCGGGCACGGGCGGGGCCGCGTACGGCGGGGGCGGCAGCGGGGCACCCGGCATGGGGGCGGCGCCCAGCGGCGGGAGGTACTGCGTGGCGTCGGAGTCGCCCTGCGGGGTCTCCGGCGGCAGGGGGGCGCGATGTGCGCCGGGGCCCCAGGGGGCGCCCCCGTCGGGGGCGGGCCGTACTGGCGGCGCGGGCGGGGCCGCAGGAGGCTGCGGCTCGTTTCCCTGTCCGCTCTGCGTCACCGGGACTCCTCAGGCTGTAACGGGACTTGCGTAACCGGCGACTCACGCTACCGGTTCGCACAAGTGCGCGGCCGCACCGACCCGGCCGCTCCCGCCGCTCCGGATCCCGGCGGGAGGGTCCGGGGCGGGAGGGGAGGGCCCCGGCAGGGGGCGTGACGCGTTATTTGCGGCGACATGGGGGGCAACCGCACCAGGTGCGGTTGCCGTAAACAATGCAGCCCCCAGAGGGGTCCGTCCCCTCCCGACCCGGCCCCGCCCCACGACGGACGGACAGCCGGGGCCCCGGCCCGGACCGAGGCCCCAGCACCTTCTACGCCGCCTACGCCGCCTGCAGCTCCATCCGCGCCCCGAACTCCCGTACCACCGGCTCGTCCCGGTACGGCTCCAGGCGTTGCCGGAAGTCGTCCAGGTACTCCGCGCCCCGGTTCGAGCGCAGGGTGCCCAGCAGTTCCAGGGCCCTCGTGCCCGTCACACAGGCTTCCTCCACCTCGCGCTGCTGGACGTGGGCCGTGGCCAGCAGCAGCAGGTCGATGGCACGGCGGCGCACCCTGCCCGTCGGATGCGTGGTCAGCGCATCCTCCGCGTGCCGGCGTGCGGGCTCCGCCTGGCCCAGATCGCGGTGACAGTGCGCCAGCTCGTCCGAGAGGTAGGCCCGGTCGAAGTGGCGGATCCACGGCGGGTCGTCGCCGGAGTCCGGGCCGTTGTCGGCGGCGTCCAGGCGGGAGATCGCCCGGGAGGCGACCGTCTGGCAGGAGCGCGCGTCACCCAGCAGGGCGTGGCCGCGCGCCTCGGCGGCGTAGAACATCGCCTCCGCGCGCGGCGTGACGTGCCCGCGCGCGCCTTCCTGTGCGGCCTTGGCCAGCTGCGCGATCTCCCGCGGGTTGCCCAGGGACGCGGCGAGGTGGCTCATGCTGGCGGCCAGGACGTAGCCGCCGTAGCCGCGGTCACCGGCCGCCTGGGCGAGCCGCAGGGCCTGGATGTAGTAGCGCTGGGCGAGGCCGGGCTGACCGGTGTCGACGGCCATGTAGCCCGCCAGTTCCGTCAGCCGGGCGACCGCCGCGAACAGTTCGCGGCCGACCGCCTCCCGGTACGAGCCCGCCAGCAGCCCCGAGACGACGCTGTTGAGGTAGTGGACGACGACCGGGCGCACGTGGCCGCTGCCGTAGCGGTGGTCGAGCTCGACCAGCGCCTCGGTCGTGGCGCGCACCGCCTCGACGTCCGACGGACCGACGCGCGCCCCGGCGCTCCGCGCGACCTGCGCGTCCGCCGCGGTGATCAGCCAGTCGCGGCTCGGCTCGACCAGGGCCGAGGAGGCGACCGAGGTGCCGCTGAGGAAGTCCCGGCGGCCCACGTCGCTGCGCCACAGCTCGCAGACCTGCTCGATGGCCCCGAGGACCGTCGGGGAGAACTGCAGGCCCACGCCCGAGGCCAGGTTCTTGCCGTTGGCCATGCCGATCTCGTCGATGGTGACGGAGCGGCCCAGCTTGCGGCCGAGGGCCTCGGCGATGACGGCGGGGGCCCGCCCGCGCGGCTGCTGACCCCGCAGCCAGCGGGCCACGGACGTCTTGTCGTACCGCAGGTCCAGACCGTGCTCGGCGCCGCACATGTTGACCCTGCGCGCCAACCCGGCGTTGGAGCAGCCGGCTTCCTGAATCAGCGCTTGCAGCCGTTCGTTCGGCTGCCGCGCAACGAGTGGCCGTGCGGCCATGACGTAACCCCCTGAGACGCTATGCGTTCGCGATGAGCTCCGCTGGGTGCGGAGGAGCCGGTACAGCGGTGAACGCTCTCTCCTTCGATCTTTGCCCCCCTGATATCCGGAGAATGCAGGACTTGCCGGTATTCGCATCGATCGCGGCAATGTCCTGGGTCAGCACGGTGCGCCCAGGTGGCTACCCCTTCGTTGCGGCGAACTTTCGCCTGCGCCCCCGTACATGCATCCGTGCGCCCCACGTGCTGTTACCGGCAGTTGCAACATGCCTGTGCCCAAGCCGTAACCCCTGGTGACAAGGGGAGTTGTGTTGAGCGTGGAAGAGACCATCGGAGTAGGAGCCCCGCACATCCCCCAGCAACGCGGCGAGCGCGTGCTCGATGCGGCGGCGAGATACGCGGAGGACCGTCACTGGGACGTATTCGCCGGTACGTGGCTGGAGGCCGTGGACGGGCGGGAGCGCTGCTCGTGCGGCGATCTCGACTGCCCCGCACCGGGCGCCCATCCGGCCCGGCCCGACTGGGCGACCCAGGCCACGGGGAGCGCGTCCACGGCGCGCCGCATGTGGGCGAAGCAGCCCCGCGCCTCGATCCTGCTGCCGACGGGCCGTACGTTCGACGCCCTCGACGTCTCCGAGTCCGCCGGCTTCCTCGCGCTGGCCCGCATGGAGCGCATGGAGATCCAGCTGGGGCCGATCACGTGCACGCCCTTCCGGCGGATGCAGTTCTTCGTGCTGCCCGGCGGAGCCCTGAAGGTCGCCGACCAGGCCCGCAAGCTCGGCTGGTCGCCCTCCACGCTCGACCTCGTCGCCCGCGGCGAGGGTGACTACGTCGTCGCGCCCCCCACCCGCATCGGCAATCGCGGGCCGGTGCAGTGGGCCCGTCAGCCCACGGCCGCCAACCGCTGGCTGCCGGACGCGGAGGAGCTGGTCAGCGCCCTGGCCTACGCCTGTGGGCGGGAAGCCGCCCTCTCCCGCGGCCGCTGAGCCGGGGGGCCTTCCTCGCACGGAACTCCTGACAAATCTCACTGCCCGCCCTCTTGGACCGCCCCTACCGTGGAGCAGGAGGGCGGGGCGTTTCCGGCTCCCCCAGCACCATCTTCACGGGGAAAAGGACGAGCACAGTGGGACAGGACGTCATACCCGCGGTCCGCATCGAGGGACTGTGGAAGCGCTTCGGCGAGCAGGCGGCGGTGGCCGGTATCGATCTGGAGATACCGGCGGGGCAGTTCATCGGCCTGGTCGGCCCGAACGGCGCCGGCAAGACGACCACCCTCTCCATGGTCACCGGCCTGCTGCGGCCCGACTCCGGCCGCGTCGAGATCGGCGGCCACGACGTCTGGCAGGACCCGGCCGCCGTCAAGGCGCGCATCGGTGTCCTGCCCGAGGGCCTGCGGATGTTCGAGCGGCTCTCCGGGCGCGAGCTCCTCGCCTGCACCGGGCGCCTGCGCGGCCTGCCCGGCGACGAGGTCGACAAGCGCGCCACCCAGCTGCTGGACGTCCTCGACCTCGCCGGCTCGCAGCACAAGCTGGTCATCGACTACTCCACCGGCATGCGCAAGAAGATCGGCCTGGCCGCCGCGCTGCTCCACAATCCCGAAGTCCTCTTCCTGGACGAGCCGTTCGAGGGCGTCGACCCCGTCTCCGCCCAGACCATCCGCAAGGTGCTGGAGCGCTACACCGCCTCCGGTGCCACGGTCGTCTTCTCCAGCCACGTCATGGAGCTGGTGGAGTCCCTCTGTTCCTGGGTGGCCGTGCTGGCCGCCGGCCGCATCCGGGCCCACGGCCCGCTCGCCGAGGTGCGGGGCGAGGCGCCCACCCTGCAGGATGCGTTCCTCTCGCTGGTCGGCGGGCGCGCGGGCGCGGAGGGCGAGAACCTCGACTGGCTGGGCGGTGCCCGATGAGCGCCCCCGCACTCCCCTCACTCCCCTCACTGCTCGGCACGTTCGCGCACCTGAAGCTGTCGCTCCTGCGTAACGGCCTGCGCCAGTCCTCGGGCCGCAAGGCCGTCTACATCACCTCCCTCGTCCTCACCGCGCTCTTCGCGGCGCTGGAGCTCATCGGCCTGATCGCCCTGCGCGGCAACGAGCACGCCGCGGCCCTGACCGTGCCGCTGGCGGTCCTGCTGGCGCTCGGCTGGGCGTTCGTCCCGCTGTTCTTCCCCGGCGGGGACGAGACCCTGGACGCGTCCAAGCTGGTGATGCTGCCCCTGCGTCCCACCCCGCTGGTGGCGGCCCTGATGACGGCCTCGCTGATCGGCATCGGCCCCGCCTTCACGCTGATCCTCTTCGTCGGCTCGGTGATCGCGACCGCGCACGGCGTCGCCGCGGCCGTCATCGGGGTGTTCGGCGCGGCCCTGGCGCTGCTGCTCTGCCTGGCGCTGGCCCGGGCCGTCGCCACCGCCAACGCCCGGCTCCTGACCAGCCGCAAGGGCCGTGAAATGGCCCTGCTCAGCGGCCTGATCATCGCCGTCGGCCTGCAGTTCGTGAACCTCGGCATGGCCAAGCTGAACACCCTCCACCTCGCCCGGCTGGAGCCGCTCGCCGACATCCTGCGCTGGGTGCCGCCGGGCTCCGCGCTGGACGCCGTCCGGGCCGCCGGCGAGGGCTCCTACGGGCTGGCCGCGGGTGAACTCGCCCTGTCCGCCGCGGTGCTGGCCGCCGTGCTGTGGTGGTGGCAGCGCAGCCTCGCCGCGGTGATGGTCTCGGCGGACGCCTCCACCGTCTCCCCCGACGCGTCGCGCAAGGACGCCGGCCGGGCGGCGGACAAGGGCGCCGGTCTGGCGGGCCTGCTGCCCGCCGGGCGCACGGGCGCGGTCATGCTGCGCTCGCTGCGCTACCTGAGCCGCGACCCCAAGACCCGGATGGCGTGGGTCTCCGCGCTGGTCATCGGTCTGATCGTGCCGGCGGTCAACGCCGCCCAGGGCAACGGCAGCATCTACTTCGCGTTCTTCGCGACGACGGTCCTCGGCATGCACAACTACAACCAGTTCGGCCAGGACGGTTCGGCGTTCTGGATGGTGCTGCAGACGATCTCCTCGCCGCGCGACGCCTACGCCGAGCTGCGCTCCCGCGCCCTGGCCGTTGCGCTGATCGCCGTGCCGTACACGACGCTGGTCGTCATCGTCTCGGCCGCGATCACGGACAACTGGCGGGACATGCCCATGGTGTGGGGTCTGTGCCTGGCGCTGGTGGGTGCCCTCTTCGCGACGGCCGCCACGACGTCGGTGCGCTTTCCCTACTCCATCCCCCAGGAAGGGGCCTTCAAGAACGTCGCCCCCGGCCAGAACGGCATCGCCTGGGGCGGCATGCTGCTCGGCGCGCTGGTGAGCGCGGCGCTGTGCACCCCGCTCATCGTGGCGGCCGTCTGGCTGCACTCGGCCGGCGCGACGGGCCTGTTGTGGGCGCTGGTGCCGGCCGGTGCCGGGTACGGGCTGCTGATCGCCTGGGCGGGGCTGCGGTTCGCGGCCCCGCGGGTGGCCGGCCGGCTGCCGGAGATCCTGGCGGCGGTGAGCAAGGGCTGACGGCGGCGCCCGTCAGCCGTCGGTGGCCCGCTCCACGTAGCCGTCGGGGCGGACGAGCAGGGTCGTGGGGGCGGCGTCGGCACGGGTGACCGTGGTGACGCCGCCCTCCTTCCCGTCCGCCTTGCCCGCGTCCGCGCCCCGCGGCAGGACCCGTACGTACGTGCCGGCGCGCAGCGCCTCGTAGAGGCGGTCCGGGCCGTCGGCGGTCTCGGCCAGCGGCAGGTCGGGGGCGCGGCGGCCGACGAGGGGGTGGGCACCGGGCGGGGCCGGGTAGTGGATGCCGACGCCGGAGATGAACAGGGCGGCCCGGTCCAGCGCGAAGGGCGCGAGGGCGACCGCCCCGGCCAGGGCGTTGCGCAGGCCCCGGGTGACGGGCGTGGCGGCCAGGACCGACCGGACGATGGCTCCCGAGAGCCGCAGGACGGCCGTGCCGACGGGGTGGCGCTCGTCGTGGTAGCTGTCCAGGAGCCGGTCGTCACCGCGCTGCTGCAGGACGGCGGCCAGCTTCCAGCCGAGGTTGGCGGCGTCCTGGACACCGGTGTTGAGGCCGAGGCCGCCGGCGGGCGAGTGGCAGTGGGCGGCGTCGCCCGCGAGGAGGACGCGGCCGTCGCGGTAGCGCGGCACCTGGCGTTCGTCGCTGTGGAAGCGCGAGGTCCAGCGGGGCTCGCGCATGCCGAAGTCCGTGCCGAACGCGGCGCGGGTGACCGCGCGCAGGCTGTCGAAGTCGACGGGGGCCCCGGAGGGCAGGTCGCTGCCCCGCTCCCAGGCGATGACGCGGTACCAGCCGTCCCCGAAGGGGGCGATGAAGGCGAAGCCCCCGGCGACGCCGTTGAACGCGGGCACGTCCTTGGGGGGCACGTCCAGGCGGACGTCGGCGAGCATCACGGACCGCAGGACGGACTTCCCGGGGAAGGGCATCCCGAGGGCCGTGCGGACGGCGCTGTGCACCCCGTCCGCGCCGACGACGTAGCGGCCGCGCACGGTGGCGGACGCGCCGTCCCCGGCGGGCTCGACGTCGACGTCGACGCCCTCGGCGTCCTGGCGCAGCCCGGTCACCCGGGCGCCGCGCCGGATCTCGGCGCCGTGCGCCAGGGCGCGCTCCTCCAGCAGCCGCTCGATCTCGTACTGCGGGGTGATGAGCACGCCGGGGAAACGGGAGTCGAGCCGGTTCAGCTCGATCCAGGTGCGGCCGAAGAGCCGCAGCCGGCCCAGGAAGGTGCCGGTGGCGATGAGTTGCTCGGCGAGGCCCCGCGCGTCGAGCACCTCCAGGGTGCGGGCGTGGATGGCGAAGGCCCGGGTGAGGTTGGACTCCTGCGCGCGCTTCTCCAGGACGGTGACGCGCACGCCGGAGGCGGCGAGATCACCGGCCAGCAGCAGCCCGGTGGGACCGGCTCCGACGACCAGGACGTCCGCGGTGGGTTCGGTGCGTGGGGACATGACGGCTCCCGGTGGATGGCGGCGGCATGGCTGCGCATCGTGCGCAGGGCGTGGACTGCGCCTCATTGCCAGTGCACACCCGGCACCCCGGCTATGTCAACGGGTGTTGAATTAATCCGGGCGCGCCCCGGCAGGGACGCCCCTCACGCCGGTACGGCGGCCTCCAGAAAGGGCTCGGCGACGCGCCGCCAGCCGGCGGGCTGGTCGTAATGGGCGAGGTGCCCGGCGTCGGGGATCTCGGCGTAGCGGCCGCGGGGCAGGACGCGGACCATCTCCTGGGCCTCGGCGCGGCCCAGCGCGCCGTCCAGCCCGCGGACGACCAGCGCCGGGCACTCCACCTGCGCCAGCTCCTCCCAGTGCGCGTCGTGGGCGTAGCCCTCGCGGGCCTGGAGCATCTGGCGGCGGAAGAACAGCGGGCGCCAGCCGTCGGCGCGCTCGGACATCACCTCGGCGTAGAAGTCGCCCCGGGCCGGGGCGGGCCGCTCCAGGGTGGGGTCGTCCTCCCCGAACCACTTGCGGACGTCGGCGAGCGTCGCGAACGGCACCGGCCAGGACCTCAGCCACTCGCTCCACTGGCGCTGGGTGGCTGCGCCCAGGGCGGAGGCGCGCATGTCGCAGATGACCAGGGCGCGGACGAGGTCGGGGCGGCGGGCGGCCAGCTGCCAGGCGGTGAGGGCGCCCATGGCGTGGCCGATGAGGGTGACGGGGGCCAGGCCGAGCTGCTCGACGGTGGCCTCGGCGTCGGCGACGTACGCCTCGCGGGCGTAGGGGCCGCTGACGGGCTTGTCGCTGCGGCCGTGGCCGCGCTGGTCGAGGGCGATGGTGCGGTACCGCGTGGACAGCCAACGGGCCGTGTCGGCCCAGTGCGCGGCCCGGCCCAGCAGGCCGTGCAGGAGCAGCACCCCGCCTCCCCCCGCCTTCGGCGGTTCGGCGAACTCCCAGGCGGCAAGCCGCACTCCGCCGCTTCCGGTCACTTCGATACGCCGGACCATGAGCTCTGACACCCCCTCGTCTCCCCCGAGCAGCTCCACCTTATGGAACTTCCATTCGAATGAACCGTGGTCGTGCGCAACACCCCTCGTTCGAGTGACCGGACGGAAGGGTTGACCGTCTGCGCCCCGGGGAGAAATCGACCTGGGCGCGGGCCGTTCGGGGAAGAAGGCCCGCGAGGCGCACCCTGGGAGCTCGGGGCTCCGGGGCGCCGCGGGGGAGAACGGGGAGGTGGGGCCCCGGCAGTCCGCGAGGGCGCCGGGGCCCTTTCGCCGTGGTGCGGCCCCCCGCTGGCCTCATCCGATCCCCTCCCCGGTCGGCGGCGCGCGCATATGCGTTCAGCACTCAGCGCCAGCGTCGCACGGCTCGGGCCCGCCCGCGCCGATTCCGCCGCGGCTCGGCAGCTTTACGTAACGCGGTATACGTACCCGGCGCGGCCGGCGCCTGCGAGGCGTCGAGGCCGGTCAGCGCTTGGCGACGAAGACGTGGGAGGCGATGTCCGACGCCAGCTCGGCGGCCTCGCCACTGCTGCCCACCATCACCCCACCGGGCGACTCCGTCACGCTGACCACGGCGCCGGGCTGCACACCGGCGCGCCGCAGCGTGTACATGAGCTGGGCGTCCGTCTGGATGGGCTCGCCGATGCGGCGCACGACCACGGTCTTGCCCTCCGTGCCCGGCTCCAGGTCCATCAGGCTGACCATGCCGGCGTTGAGGAAGGGGTCCGACTCGGACTTCTCGCCCAGCTCCTCCAGGCCCGGGATCGGGTTGCCGTACGGCGACTCGGTCGGGTGGCGCAGCAGCTCCAGCACGCGCCGCTCGACGGCCTCGCTCATCACGTGCTCCCAGCGGCACGCCTCGGCGTGCACCTGCTCCCACTCCAGGCCGATCACGTCGACCAGGAGGCACTCCGCGAGGCGGTGCTTGCGCATCACGCGCGTGGCCAGCCGGCGGCCCTCCTCCGTCAGCTCCAGGTGCCGGTCGCCGGCGACGGACACCAGGCCGTCGCGCTCCATGCGGGCCACCGTCTGGCTCACCGTCGGGCCGCTCTGGTCGAGCCGCTCCGCGATGCGGGCACGCATGGGAACCACACCTTCCTCTTCCAGCTCCAGGATGGTGCGGAGATACATCTCCGTGGTGTCGATCAGTCCGGACATGCCGTGCCCCTCGAAATAAGTCGTGCGCTGGCCCTGGACTCAATTCTGACGCATACCACCGACAACGGGGCCGCCACGCCCCTGACGGCCCCCGCCGTATTGACAGCGCCGCCATCGGGGCCGCAACGTGATCGGCGCCGCGGGACAATGCGCCGGACGGCCGCATTCCCCCACGGCCCCGCCGCACCGAGCCGACGACGCACCCGAGGAGCCCCGCAGCGATGAGCGAGAACAAGCCTGCCGGCCAGTTCTTCGACGCCGCGATCGCCCTGCTGCGGCGGGTGCGCGACGAGGAGGGCGAGCGCATCGCCGCCGCCGGAGTCCTGATCGCCGACACCGTGGCGGCCGGCGGCCGGCTCTTCGTCTTCGGCGCCGGCCACTCCTCGCTGCCCGCCCAGGACGTCGTCTACCGGGCCGGCGGCCTGGCCCTGATGAACCTGCTCGCCGTGCCGGGCACGGTCGGCGTCGACATCATGCCCGCCACACTGGGCAGCGCCCTGGAGCGCGTGGACGGCCTCGCCGGCGCGGTCCTGGACACCAGCCCGGCACAGCGCGGCGACGTCCTGATCGTCATCTCCCTCTCCGGGCGCAACTCCCTGCCCGTCGAGATGGCGCTCAACGCCCGCGCGCTGGGGCTGAAGGTAATCGGCGTCACCTCGCTCGCCTACGCCGGGGAGACGAAGTCGCGGCACGCGTCCGGGACGTTCCTGAAGGACCACTGCGACCTCGTCCTCGACAGCAAGATCGCGACCGGGGACGCGGAGCTGTCCGCCGAGGGCATCGCGGCGCCGTTCGGCCCGGCCTCCACGGTCGTCACCAGCGCCGTGATGCAGGCGGTCGTCGCCTCCGCGGCCACCGAGCTCGCGGCGCGCGGCATCGACCCGCCGATGCTGCGCTCCGGCAACGTCGACGGGGGCCACGAGTGGAACGGCCGCCTGCTGGACGAGTACGGGGACCGCATCTTCTTCCGCCACTAGGCGGGCCCGGCCCCGCCACTAGGCGGGCCCGGCGCCGGCCCATTTCCCGTCCCCGGGCGGGGCGGCGGTTGCGGACACGGCCTATCGGGCCACCGTCACCGCCAGGTCGATCGCGGCCGCGACGCGGGTCGCGATGTCCTCCGCGTAGACGGCGTCCGCCCGGTCGAACGGGCGTCGTGCCGCGCCGCGCAGGAACGTCACCACCCCGACCGTCCGGCCGCGGCTGCGGAGCGCCGTCGCCAGGGCGTGCCGCGTGCCGTCCGGCCACTTGCGGGCCGCCGCCCAGCCGTCCGAACGGTCCGTGGCCGCCCGGACCGAGCCGCAGCGCTCGACCGCCTGCAGGGCCGGGTGCCCGGCCGCGTACGGCACGGGGACGCCGGCCCCGGCCGGGGCCGCCGCCCCGGGGGCGCCGGCGGGCGTGCTCGCGGCCCGGGTCAGCCGGACGGGCGGCTCGGGGACCGGCTCGGGCTCGGGCAGCGTGTCGACGAGGGCGTGGTCGGCGAAGCCCGCGAGCGCGAACTCCAGGTAGAGCGCCGCCGCCTCCATCGGGTCCTCGCACTCCGCAACAGCCCGCCCCGCCCGGTGCAGCTGACTGCCGCGGAAGCGCAGCCGCGCGCTCTCCTGCTCCGCCAGCCGCGCCTTCGTCACGTCCGTGAAGAGCCAGGCCACCCCCAGCGGCACGGGTTCCTCCACCAGGGGCGTGGCCAGCCGCAGGAAGCCACTGCGCCAGCAGCGCCGCTCGGGCAGCGCGACGCCGGTGCCCTGGTCCCGCACGGTCACCCACAGCTCGGTGGGCGCGGGCGGCGCGCCGGCCGCCAGCACGTGCTGCAGTGCGCCTTCCAGTTCCTCCACGCCCTGGTCCAGCAGCTCGCCCAGCGGCCGCCCGAGCAGCGCCGTACGGCTCGTCCGCAGGGCCCGTGCGGCGTGCGCGTTGGCCAGGGCGGGCCGCAGGTCCGCGTCGACGAGGACCACGCCCCACGACGCCTCGCCGAACAGCGCCTCGCTGAGCGCGACCGACCGTTCCAGGTCGATCTGGGTGTGCACCTCGCTGAAGGCGCAGTACACCCCGGCCGGGCTGCCGTCGCCGCCCGGCACGGCCGACGACTGGATGCGCACGAGTACCCGCCCGCCGGCCTTGGTGAGCAGCGCGAACTCGTCCACCTGGCGCCCCGGCGCCTTCATCGCGCCCAGCAGCCGGGCGGTGACCTCCGCCGCGTCCGCCTCGCGCAGGGCCCAGCCGGCCAGGCCGTGCCGCCCGACGGCCTCCTCCGCGGACCAGCCGAGTATCCGCTCGGCCTCGCGGTTCCAGTGGGTGACGGTGCCGTCGGCGTCGAACGCGCAGAGCGCGGCGTCCATGCCGTCGAGGAGGGCCGCGAGGAGGTCGTGGTCGTCTCTGTCCGCCGCCTCGTGACGGGCGGCGCCGGACTGGTGTGGAACGGTCACGGGGTACCCCCTGCTGGACGCCTGTGCGTGGTCCGCATGCCCTGCATGTCCTGCACGAGCGGCATTCAACTCGACCCCGGCGCGGACCACACCGTCTTCCGCGAAATCGAGCCCCCGGAAATTCGCTTGTCGCCGCCGGAGGCGGTTCCTAGGCTGGGGCGTACACGAGAAGGGAGGTGGTTCGGGACATGATTTCTTTCCGGACGCGTGAGGTGACTGCGGGCTGACGCCCGTCGTCGCGCACAGCGCAGCGCCGGCGGGAGTGCCGGCCAATCCCAGGCAGTCACCCGATCCGTGGGCCGCCGAGTCGTCCGCTCGGCACCCTGCGCCGCTTGTGCGGCGCGGGGTAGCAGGCCCACGGATCGTCTGCGTCAGCGCCTTCCGGGGCTCCGCCCCGGACGCCGGTCAGGGGCACCGGACGGGCTGATTTCCCCTCTCGTCACGGGCTCGTCATGGCTCGTCATGGGCACAGACGCTCCACCCGCCAGCCGTCGCCCGTACGGACGTACCGCAGCCGGTCGTGCAGGCGGTTCTCCCGGCCCTGCCAGAACTCCACCGTCTCCGCCCTGACCCGGAAGCCGCCCCAGTGCGGCGGCACCGGCACGTGCTCGCCCTGCGGGTAGCGGGCCGTCATCCGTGCGTACGCCGCGTCGAGGTCGGCGCGGCAGGCGGCCACCGTCGACTGATCGCTCGCCCAGGCGCCGATCTGCGAACCGTACGGGCGGGAGCGGAAGTAGGCGGCGGTCTCCTCCCGGTCCACCCGCTCGGCGGTGCCGGTGACGACGACCTGCCGGGCGAGCGGGTACCAGGGGAAGAGCAGGGACACCGCGGGGTTGACGGCGATGTCCCGGGCCTTGCGGGAGCGGTAGTTGGTGTAGAAGACGAATCCGCGCGGGTCGTAGCCCTTGAGCAGGACGGTCCGGGAGCTGGGCCGGCCGGCGGCGTCAGCCGTGGAGAGCACCATCGCGTTGGGCTCGTGCAGCTCACCCGCGGCCGCTTCCCCGAACCAGCGGGCGAACTGCTCGTACGGGGTGGGGGCCATGCCCGGCTCGGACAGGCCCTCGAACTGGTAGTGGGCGCGCATGGCGGCCAGATCGTGCGCGAACTCGTACTTCTCGGAGTGGGACACGGCCACAATCTTGCAGGAGGGCGGCGGCCGGCGAAAAGACTTGATCAGCTTGTCTGCCCCGTGCGACACGCCGGTAATCCTGCTTCCGGCGAAAAGAGCGGTGTGCCGGACATCACCTTCCCCCGTGTGCGCCGGAGACCCCAGAATCACGAGGCGGACAGATGTGGCGTCCGCACCCCACCGGCTATCGTGTCCGGCCCCGGCACCCGAACCGTCCTTCTGCGGAGGCCGGGTGAAGTACCGGGTGAAGTACCGCCGCACGGGGCATGACCGGGTTGACCGGAACGGACCGCGAGCCGCGCACGCTGCCGCGTAACCGATCCGGCGCCCACGCCGGAAGCACCCTGCCCCGAGCACCCGCCTCAGCACTCTGGCCGCCCGGCCGGACCCGGAGACCCCGGACCCCGCCCGCGCGGCCGGCAGCCGCTTGTCGAACACATCACGAGGAGCCGCCTGATGTCCGACTTCGTCCCCGGACTCGAAGGAGTCGTCGCGTTCGAAACGGAGATCGCCGAACCCGACAAGGAAGGCGGTTCCCTCCGCTACCGAGGCGTCGACATCGAGGACCTGGTCGGCGACGTGTCCTTCGGGAACGTCTGGGGCCTGCTGGTCGACGGTTCCTTCAACCCCGGCCTGCCGCCGGCCGAGCCGTTCCCCATCCCCGTGCACTCCGGCGACATCCGCGTCGACGTCCAGTCCGCGCTGGCGATGCTCGCCCCGGTGTGGGGCCTGAAGCCGCTGCTGGACATCGACGAGGCCACCGCCCGCGACAACCTCGCGCGCGCCGCCGTCATGGCCCTGTCGTACGTCGCCCAGTCGGCCCGCGGCCAGGGCCTGCCGATGGTGCCGCAGAAGGAGATCGACAAGGCGGAGACCGTCGTCGAGCGCTTCATGAAGCGCTGGCGCGGCGAGCCCGACCCCAGGCACGTCAAGGCCGTCGACGCCTACTGGACCTCGGCCGCCGAGCACGGCATGAACGCCTCCACGTTCACCGCCCGCGTCATCGCCTCGACCGGCGCCGACGTGGCGGCCGCGCTGTCCGGTGCGGTCGGCGCCATGTCCGGCCCGCTGCACGGCGGCGCGCCCTCCCGCGTCCTCGGCATGATCGAGGAGATCGAGCGCACCGGCGACGCCGTCGCGTACGTCAAGGGCGCCCTCGACCGCGGCGAGCGCCTCATGGGCTTCGGCCACCGCGTCTACCGCGCCGAGGACCCGCGCGCCCGCGTGCTGCGCCGCACGGCCAAGGAGCTCGCCGCGCCGCGCTTCGAGGTCGCGGAGGCCCTGGAGAAGGCGGCGCTGGAGGAGCTCCACAACCGCCGTCCGGACCGGGTGCTGGCGACCAACGTCGAGTTCTGGGCGGCCATCGTCCTGGACTTCGCGGAGGTGCCCGCGCACATGTTCACGTCGATGTTCACGTGCGCCCGCACGGCGGGCTGGAGCGCCCACATCCTGGAGCAGAAGCGGACCGGCCGCCTCGTGCGTCCTTCGGCCCGCTACGTCGGCCCGGGCCCGCGCGACCCGCGCGAGGTGGAGGGCTACGCGGACATCGTGAGCTGAGCCCCGCCGGGCCGGGACCCGGCCTGACGGGCTAGTCCGCGGAGGGCCAGTCCCAGCCCAGCTGCACGAACATCCCGAGCCGGTCGCTGACGGCACGGATCTGCGAGATCCGGCCGTCGGCGACCGTGAAGATCCAGATCTGCTCCACCTCGAAGGAGCGGTGCGTCGGCTCCGGCATGCGCGGGTGCGCCCCGGTGTGCGTGCCGCTGACCATCAGGCGGGCGACGACGGTGTCGCCCTCGACGACGTACTGGCGCGCCTCCATCCGGGCGTTGCCGAAGGCCGCCATCTGCTGCGCGAAGGCGTCGAACGCCGCTCCGGGCTCGTCGGGCTCACCGTGGATGACCTTGTTGTGGTCGACGACGTCGGGAGCCAGGTAGTCGGGCAGGTCGGCGAGCCGACGCTCGTTGATCGCCCGGAAGAAGCCGTCGACCACCGTCTTGCTGCTGGTGCCGTCGACGTTGACGTCCTGTCGCATCGCTCTGCCTCGCTTCACGGATTCTTACGCCGTAAGTGTGACGGCGTGCGCCCAGGATGGACTTACGATGTAAGAATGTCAACAAGATCGCGGGGCGAACGGGCCGGGCTGACCAGGGAACAGATCCTCGACGCGGCCCTGGCACTGGCCGACCGGGCGGGGCTCAAGGCGCTGACGATGCGCCGGCTCGGCGCGGAACTCGGCGTCGAGGCCATGACGCTCTATCACTACGTACCCAGCAAGGACGCCTTGCTGGACGGCCTCGTCGAGCGCGTCTTCGCCCGGGCCCTGCCGCTGGCGGACGCGGACGGCGACGGGGCTCCCGACTGGCAGGCCATGCTGCGCGCGTACGCCGACGCGCTGCGCGGGACGCTGCTGCGCCACCCCGGCGTACTGCCGCTGGCCGCCGCGCGGCCGGCCGTGACGCCGGCCACCCTGGACGCGGTGGAACGCGGCCTGGGTGCGCTCACGGCGGCGGGCTTCCCGCTCGGGGCGGCGGTCGACGCGCTCAACTCCCTGTCGGTGTTCGTGGTCGCCCACACGGCCGCCGAGGCCGCCGCCGAGGAGGGCGACGCCACCGCCCCCGGCCGGGCCGACTGGCTGGCCGGACTGGACGCCGCGCGGTACCCCTTGCTCACCGAGGCCGCCCGCACGGGCGCCGGGGCGGACGACGCGGCCCGCTTCCACGCCGCGACGACGGCCCTGATCACCGGCTTCGCCACGACAGCAGGCGTCCCGGCCCACTCCTCGCAGACCGGCCCCACGACGGACGACTGAGGCCGGGGGTACACAGCAACGGCGGCCGGGCGCCGGCCCACGGCCCGCGCGGCCCGTCACGACGGGGCGGGCCCCGCACCACGGCACGGCGACCGCACGACAACGCCTCTCGCGGCCGGGCCCCAACAGGACGTCACCCGGGCCCGGCCGTCCCGCCCCAGGCACCAGCCCACGGCCCGACGGGGTGGGCTCACACACCACGGCACCCCCGGCCCGGCCGCCCCGAGTGCCGGCACGCGCCCCTCACGGCCCGTCACAACGAGGCGGGCCCCACACCACCGCGCCCGGGCCGCCCGCCGCAGGCCCGGGCGGGCCGGACCGAGCCGGACCGAGCCGAGCCGCACCCCACCGCGCCCGGGCAGACCGCACCGAGCCCGGGCAGGCTGCGCCAACCCGCCCGCCCCGCCCGTCCGCCGCCGCGTGGCAGCCGTCACCCCCGGCCCGGCCCGGACGGCCGAAACCCCTGCCCTCCGCGCCGACACACAGCCGTCGTGCCCCCTCCTGGCGTGGTGAATGGCAGGCTTGGGGCATGCGACCGCTCCTCGCCGCTTCCGGAATCGCCGCCCTGGCCGTGCTGGCCGTGCTGCCGGCCGCCGCCCCCGCGGCCGCCGACGCTCCCGCCGGCTTCACCATCGAGGACCCCCGCGTCAAGGAGTCCAGCGGCCTCGCCGCCAGCCGTGCGCACCCCGGCGTGTACTGGACGCACAACGACAGCGGCGACGGGCCGTACGCCTACGCCGTGGACGGGCGCACCGGTCGTACGGTCGCCCGCGTCACCCTCGACGGCGTCGAGGCCCGGGACGTCGAGGCGATCTCCGTAGGCCCGGACGGGAACGTCTACCTCGGCGACATCGGCGACAACCTCGGCGGCACCTGGCCCGACGTGCGCATCTACCGCTTCCCGGAGCCGAAGGAGCTCAAGGGGGAGATCACGCTCACCCCCACCCGTTACACCGTCCGCTACGAGGACGGCCCGCGCGACGCCGAGTCGATGATGGTGCACCCGGTGACCGGCCGGCTGTACATCGTGAGCAAGAAGAAGTCCGGCAAGGGCGCGCTCTACGAGGCGCCCGAGAAGCTCTCGTCCTCGGACGTGAACACCTTCCGGCGCGTCGCCGACATCAACATCTGGGCCACGGACGGCGCGTTCTCCCCCGACGGCACGCGCCTGGTGGTCCGCGGCTACTTCGACGCGCGCGAGTACCGCTGGGAGGACGGCCGGCCGGAGGAGATCGGCCGCCCCACGGTGCCGCTGCAGCGCCAGGGCGAGTCGGTGACGTTCACGCCCGACGGCCGTGCGCTGATGTACGGCTCCGAGGGCGCGAACAGCAGGGTGACGCCGGTCGCGCTGAGCGGCGAACTGCTGCCCGACAGCGCCGCGAAGGAGAACAAGAACCCCGGCCGCGGCGGCGCCGGCGAGCAAGCGGCGGGCGGCGACGGCGGGGACGGCAACCACACGCTCGTCCTGGGGGCCGGGGCCCTCGCCGTCCTGGCCGTGCTGGCCCTGTGCGTGCGGTGGCTCTTCCGCCGGCGCCCGGACGGTACGTAAATCGCTTGGTCGGCCCGGACGTTGATCCATATGCTCAAAGCCCGTCCCACACCGGGACATCGGGTGAAAGAGGTGGACCAATCATGAAATCTTCCGGACGATTAGCAGCATCGGCGACGCTCGTCGCCGCCCTGCTCGTGGGAGCCGGCGCCCTCACCGCCGGAACCGCCGCCGCGGACGAGGTCCCCGTCGAGGGCCTCTCGTGCGGCTTCGACGGCAGCCACCGGCCGGCAGCCGTCCAGCTGGGCAGCACGGGCCCGGCCGTCAAGGAGGCCCGGTGCCTCCTGGGCTTCTGGGGCTACCTGCCGGTGGCGCACGACCCGTCGGGTGAGTTCGACGAGGAGACCGGGTCCGCGGTCAAGGACTTCCAGGCCGACCGCGGCCTGACCGCCACCGGCGTCGTCGACGCCGGGACCTGGGACGAACTGCGCCGCAGCCCGCGGCCCCGCCAGGGCTGACGCCGCGGGCCCCCGGGGCCGGCCACGGCCCCGGCGGCGCACAGGGGGCCGCAGCCCCCCCTGCCGGACGAGCCGTCCCGCCCCTGACTACAGCCGCTCGATGACGTAGTCGATGCACTGCGTCAGCGCCTCGACGTCCGACGGGTCGATCGCCGGGAACATCGCCACCCGCAGCTGGTTGCGGCCCAGCTTGCGGTACGGCTCGGTGTCCACGATGCCGTTGGCGCGCAGGACCTTGGCCACGGCCGCGGCGTCCACGTCCTCGGTGAAGTCGATCGTGCCGATGACGGCCGAACGCTTCGCCGGGTCGGCCACGAACGGCGTCGCGTGCTTCGACGCCTCCGCCCAGCCGTAGAGCGTGCGCGCGGACGTCGCGGTGCGGCGCACCGCCCAGTCCAGGCCGCCCTGGCCGTTGATCCACTCCACCTGCTGCTCCAGCAGGAACAGGGTGGCGAGGGCGGGGGTGTTGTAGGTCTGGTTCTTCAGGGAGTTGTCGATGGCGGTCGGCAGCGAGAAGAACTCGGGGATGTGCCGCCCGGAGGCGTGGATCCGGGCGGCGCGCTCCAGGGCCGCCGGGGAGAACGCCGCCAGCCACAGCCCGCCGTCGGCGGCGAAGGACTTCTGCGGGGCGAAGTAGTAGACGTCCGTCTCGGCGATGTCGACGGGCAGGCCGCCCGCACCGGACGTGGCGTCGACGAGGACGAGCGCGCCCTCGTCGGCCCCCGCGACGCGCGCGAGCGGCGCGGCGACACCGGTCGACGTCTCGTTGTGGGTGAACGCGTACACGTCCGCACCGGCCTCGGCCTGCGGCTCGGGGTGCGTGCCCGGCTCGGAGGAGATGACGGTCGGCTCCGCGAGCCAGGGGGCCTGCCGGGCGGCCTTGGCGAACTTCGACGAGAACTCGCCGAAGCTCAGGTGCTGCGACTTCGACTCGATCAGGCCGTGCGTGGCGACGTCCCAGAAGGCGGTCGATCCACCGTTGCCGAGGATCACCTCGTAGCCGTCGGGCAGGGAGAACAGCTCGCGGATGCCCTCGCGCACCCGGCCCACCAGCTCCTTGACCGGGGCCTGGCGGTGGGACGTGCCGAGCAGTGACGTTCCGGTGGCGGCCAGCGCGGCGAGCGCCTCCGTCCGCACCTTGGAGGGGCCCGCGCCGAAGCGACCGTCGGCGGGCTTGAGGTCAGCGGGGATCTGGATATCAGCCACGACGGCAGCCTAATCCGTCGCCGGGCGCACGGACGGGGAATATCCACTCGGTGAGACGGCCGGCCGGGCCGGCTGCCGGGTCATGGCGAAGCCGGTTGCGACGGATGAGGCAACTGTGCCGTATTCGGTGGTTTTTGCGGGCAGGCTGATCCCCATGGGTGACCACAGCAGTCGCAGCGCGACGGACCCGCACGCCTCCCTGCGGGCCGCGCTCGGCGCCGTCGTGCGCGGCGACGTCGACTTCTCCGCCTCCGCCCGCGCCCTGACCACCATGGACGCGTCCAACTACCGGCGCGTCCCGCTCGGCGTGGTCGCGCCCCGCGACGCCGACGACGTGGCGGCCGTGCTGGCCGTCTGCCGCGAGCACGGCGTGCCGGTCGTGCCGCGGGGCGGCGGGACGTCCGTGGCCGGCCAGGCCACGGGCGAGGGGGTCGTCCTCGACTTCACCCGGCACATGGCCGCCATCGTCTCCGTCGACGCCCAGGCCCGCACCGCCGTCGTCCAGCCCGGGGTGGTCCTGGACCGGCTGCGCACGGCGGCGGGGGCGTACGGGCTGACGTTCGGGCCCGATCCCTCCACGCACGGGCGGTGCACGCTCGGCGGCATGATCGGCAACAACGCGTGCGGCTCGCACTCCGTGGCCTGGGGCACGACGGCCGACAACGTGACCGTCCTGGACGTCCTGACGTACGACGGCGAACGGGCCCGGCTCGCCCGCGGCTACGAGGGCCTCCCCCAGCTCCTCGCCGACGGCGTACGCGCGCTGGTCGACGGCCATCTGGCCCTGCTGCGCACCGGCTTCCCCGCCCTGCCGCGCCGCATCTCCGGCTACGCCCTCGACGCCCTGCTGCCCGAGCGGCGCACCGACGTCGCCCGGGCCTTCACGGGCAGCGAGGGCACGCTCGGGGTGCTGACGGAGGCGACCGTGCGCCTCGTGCGGCCGCCCGCCGCGCGCGCCCTGGCGGTGCTCGGCTATCCGGACGAGGGCGCGGCGGCCGACGCGGCACATCTGCTGCTGCCGCACCGGCCGTTGACCGTCGAGGGGATGGCCGCGGACCTGGTGGGCGACGCCGCCGCGGACCTGCCGCGGGGGGCCGCCTGGCTGTTCGTCGAGACGGGCGGCGACACGCCCGCCGAGGCGACGGCCCGCGCCGTCGCGCTGTGCCGGGCGGCAGCCGCGGACGGGGCGGTTTCCGGTCACGCCGTCGTCACCGACCCGGCCGGGCAGCGCGCGCTCTGGCGTGTCCGCGAGGACGCCGCCGGCACGGCGACGCGGCTGCCCGACGGCAGCGAGGCGTGGCCCGGCTGGGAGGACTGCGCGGTGCCACCGGAACGGCTGGGCGCCTATCTGCGGGCGTTCCGCGCCCTGTTGGGCCGGCACGGGCTGCGGGGTGCGCCGTACGGGCACTTCGCCGACGGCTGTGTCCACGTGCGGCTCGACGTCGACCTGCTGAGCGCAGCGGGCGTGCGCCGCTACCGCGCCTTCTCGGCCGAGGTGGCGGAGCTGGTGGTGGCGCACGGCGGCTCCCTGTCGGGCGAGCACGGCGACGGGCAGGCGCGCGCCGAGCTGCTGCCGCTGATGTACGGACCGCAGGCGGTACGGCTCTTCGAGCGCTTCAAGGACCTCTGGGACCCGGCGGGCGGGCTCAACCCCGGCATGGTCGTCCGCCCGTACCGCCTGGACGAGAATTTGCGCTTCGACGTGCTGCCCCGGCGGCCCGTCCCGGTGGAACTCGCCTATCCGGGTGACGGAGGGGACTTCTCGACGGCGGTCCGCAGGTGCGTCGGCGTCGCCAAGTGCCGCGAGACGGAGCCGGCTGCCGGTGCTGGTTCCGGCACGGGCGTCATGTGTCCTTCCTACCGCGTCACGCGCGACGAGCGGCACTCCACGCGGGGCCGGGCACGGCTGCTGCACGAGATGCTCGCCGGGGAGCTGATCACGGACGGCTGGCGCTCGCAGGACGTGCGGGAGGCGCTCGACCTGTGCCTCGCGTGCAAGGGCTGCCGCAGCGACTGCCCGGCGGGGGTGGACATGGCCACGTACAAGGCAGAGTTCCTCCACCACCACTACGCGGGCCGCCCGCGCCCGGCCGCCCACTACACGATGGGGCGCCTCCCCCTGTGGCTCCACCTGGGGGCACCGGCCACCCCCTTGATCAACAACCTGCTGTCCCACCCCCGCCCGACGGCCCTCGCGAAGCGCCTGTCGGGCATCGCCCCGGAACGCGACCTGCCGCGTCCGGCGAGCGAGCCGTTCACCCGGTGGTGGCGGAGGCGGGCCAGGGCGAGGAAGGGGGACGCGGGCGGCCGCGGGCGTTCCGCCGTCGTGCTGTGGCCCGACACGTTCACCAACTACTTCTCGCCCTCCGTCGGACGCGCCGCCGTGGCCGTGCTGGAGGACGCCGGGCTGCGGGTGGTCGTGCCGCCCAAGGCCGTGTGCTGCGGCCTGACCTGGGTCTCCACCGGACAGCTCGCGCAGGCCCGGGCCGTTCTGCGGCGGACGCTGCGCGTCATGGCGCCCGCCCTCGACGCCGGCCTGCCCGTCGTCGGGCTCGAACCCGGCTGCACCGCCGCCCTGCGCACCGACCTGACCGAGCTGCTCCCCGACGATGCCCACGCCCGCCGGCTCGCCTCCTCCGCACGGACCTTCGCCCAGGTCCTCGAAGAGCGTGCCCCACTCTGGGAACCGCCCCGCATCGGCCGGCCCGTCGTCGGCCAGACCCACTGCCACCAGCACGCCGTCCTCGGCGACGCGGCCGAGCGCCGGCTGCGCGAACGCGCCGCGATGAGCGGCGGGTTGAGCAGCGGGTGCTGCGGTCTCGCCGGGGACTTCGGGTTCACGCGCGGCCACTACGACGTGTCCGTCGCCTGCGCCGAGGAGCAGCTCCTGCCGTCCCTGCGGCAGGCCCCGCACGACGCCGAGGTGCTCGCCGACGGTTTCTCCTGCCGCACCCAGATCGCCCAACTCGCCGATGTCCGCGGGCGTCACCTGGCCGAGGTCCTGGCCGAGGCGCTCGCCTCCCGTGGCCGCGGGGAGGGCACCGGCGAGGGCGCCGGGATCGGCGGCCGAAAATAATGCAAGCACGCTTGCTTGTTTCTGCGGGCGGTGCCACCCTCCGGTGCCATGCCCGTGCCCGTTCTGCGAATCGGCAACGCCTCCGGCTTCTACGGCGACCGCTTCGACGCCCTGCGCGAGATGCTCACCGGCGGCCCCCTCGACGTGCTGACCGGTGACTACCTCGCCGAACTGACCATGCTGATCCTCGGCCGGGACCGCCTGAAGGACCCCGCCACCGGCTACGCGCGCACGTTCCTGGCGCAGTTGGAGGAGGGACTGGGCCTGGCCGCCGACCGCGGCATCAAGCTCGTCACCAACGCCGGCGGCCTCAACCCCGCCGCCCTCGCCGAGCGCATCGGCGAGCTGGCGGACCGCGTCGGCGTACCCGTCCGCGTCGCCCACGTCACCGGTGACGACCTCCTCGCCGACGGCCAGGACCAGTGGCCGCGGGACGTCCTGACCGCCAACGCCTACCTCGGCGGGGCCGGCATCGCCGAATGCCTGCGGGCCGGCGCGGACGTCGTCGTCACGGGCCGGGTCACCGACGCCGCGCTCGTCACCGGCCCCGCCGCCGCGCACTTCGGCTGGACCGCCGAGGACCTCGACCCGCTCGCGGGCGCGGTCGTCGCCGGGCACGTCCTGGAGTGCGGGGCGCAGGCCACCGGCGGCAACTACGCGTTCTTCGGCGAGCACGACGTGCGCCGGCCCGGCTTCCCGCTCGCCGAGCTGTACCCGGACGGCTCGGCGGTGATCACCAAGCACCCGGGCACGGGCGGCGCCGTCACGGTCTCCACCGTCACCGCGCAGCTGCTGTACGAGACGGCGGGCGCCCGCTACCCGGGCCCGGACGTCACGGCGCGGCTCGACACGGTCCGGCTCGCACCGGACGGCCCGGACCGGGTGCGCATCAGCGGGGTGCGCGGCGAGGCCCCGCCCGCCGCGCTCAAGGTGGGACTCACCCGGCTCGGGGGCCACCGCAGCGAGGTCGTGTTCGTGCTGACCGGCCTCGACGTCGAGGCCAAGGCGCGGCTGGTGCGCGCCCAGCTCGACGGGGTCCTGGCCGCCGCCCGCCCCGCCGAGGTGCGGTGGAGCCTGGCCCGTACCGACCGGGCCGACGCACCCGTGCAGGAGGAGGCCGGCGCCCTGCTGCGGCTCGTCGTCCGCGCCCGCGACCCGGAGGTGGGGCGCGTCGTGGGCGCCGCCTGCGTGGAGCTGGCGCTGGCCAGTTACCCGGGCTTCCACGTGGCGGCGCCGCCCGGCAAGCCGGCCCCGTACGGGGTGTTCGAGGCCGCCTCCGTGGACGCGGACGCGGTACGGCACGTGGCGGTCCTGCCGGACGGCACCCGCGTGCCGGTGCTGCCGGCGCCCGTGCGGACGGCCGACGAGCCCGCTCCCCTGCCCGGGCCCGTGCTGCCGGAGCCGCTGCCCGCCGGGCCCACCCGGCGCGCCCCGCTCGGCCTCGTCGCCGGGGCACGCAGCGGCGACAAGGGCGGCAGTGCGAACGTCGGGGTGTGGGTGCGCGACGACGACGCCTGGCGGTGGCTGGCCCACGAGCTGACGGTCGAACGGTTCCGCCACTTGTTACCGGAGACCGCTCGCTTCACCGTCACCCGGCACGTCCTGCCCGCCCTGCGGGCCCTGAACTTCGTGGTCGACGGCATCCTCGGCGAGGGCGCCGCCTCCCAGGCGCGCTTCGACCCGCAGGCCAAGGCCGTGGGCGAGTGGCTGCGCGCCCGCCACCTGGAGATACCGGAGGTGCTGCTGTGAGACGCCGGGTCGCGATTCCCCAGGCCGGGATTCCCCGGGCCGTGCCGCTGCGGGCCGTGCTGCTTCGGACCATGCCGCTGAGGGCCACCGTGCGACCGGAGGCCCTCGTATGACCGTGCTCGCCTCCGCGCTCGACACCTCCGCCCCCGAGTACGCCGCCCACCGCGCCGCCATGCTCGCCAAGCTCGACGACCTCGCGGCCGAGCACGCCAAAGCCGTCGCCGGGGGCGGCGAGAAGTACACCGCCCGGCACCGGGCGCGCGGCAGACTCACGGCGCGCGAACGCATCGAGCTGCTCCTCGACCCCGACACACCCTTCTTGGAACTCTCGCCGCTGGCCGCCTGGGGCAGCGACTACGCCGTCGGCGCGTCCCTCGTCACCGGCATCGGCGTCGTCGAGGGCGTCGAATGCCTGATCACGGCCAACGACCCCACCGTGCGCGGCGGCGCCAGCAACCCGTGGACCCTGAAGAAGGCGCTGCGGGCCAACGAGATCGCCGCCGCCAACCGGCTGCCGGTCGTCTCGCTCGTGGAGTCGGGCGGCGCCGACCTGCCCAGCCAGAAGGAGATCTTCATCCCGGGCGGCGGTCTCTTCCGCGACCTGACCCGCCTGTCCGCGGCGGGCGTCCCGACCGTGGCGGTCGTCTTCGGCAATTCCACGGCCGGCGGCGCGTACGTACCCGGCATGTCCGACCACGTCATCATGGTCAAGGAACAGGCCAAGGTCTTCCTGGGCGGGCCGCCGCTGGTGCGGATGGCCACGGGCGAGGAGAGCGACGACGAGTCGCTGGGCGGAGCGGAGATGCACGCCCGCGTCTCCGGCCTCGCCGACTACTTCGCCGTCGACGAGAAGGATGCGCTGCGGCAGGCCCGGCGTGTGGTCGCCCGGCTCAACTGGCGCAAGACTGCGGATCGTCCGGGGCACGTCGAGCCACCGCTCCACGACGAGGACGAACTGCTCGGCATCGTGCCGGGGGACCTCAAGGTGCCCTTCGACCCCCGCGAGGTCATCGCGCGCCTCGTCGACGGCTCGGACTTCGACGAGTTCAAGCCGCGCTACGGAACGAGCCTGGTGACCGGCTGGGCGCGACTCCACGGCCATCCGCTGGGCATCCTGGCCAACGCCCAGGGCGTGCTGTTCAGCGAGGAGTCGCAGAAGGCCGCGCAGTTCATCCAGCTCGCCAACCAGCGCGACATCCCGCTGCTCTTCCTGCACAACACCACCGGCTACATGGTCGGCCGCGCCTACGAACAGGGCGGCATCATCAAGCACGGCGCCATGATGATCAACGCGGTGTCCAACTCCCGGGTGCCGCACCTGTCGGTGCTGATGGGTGCGTCCTACGGGGCCGGGCACTACGGCATGTGCGGCCGGGCCTACGACCCGCGCTTCCTGTTTGCCTGGCCCAGCGCCAAGTCGGCCGTGATGGGCCCGCAGCAGCTCGCCGGGGTCCTGTCCCTCGTGGCCCGGGCCTCGGCGGCGGCCGGAGGCCGGCCGTACGACGAGGAGGCCGACGCCGCGCTGCGCGCCATGGTGGAGCAGCAGATCGAGGCGGAGTCGCTGCCGGCGTTCCTCTCGGGGCGGCTGTACGACGACGGGGTCATCGACCCGCGGGACACGCGGACGGTCCTCGGCATCTGTCTTTCGGCCGTGCACGGCGCCCCCGTGGAGGGTGCGCGGGGCGGCTTCGGCGTCTTCCGGATGTGACGTGAGGGATGTGTGGGGTGTTGGGGGTGTCAGAGGCGTGGACCGTTTGATCTCTTCCGTGCTCGTGGCCAATCGCGGCGAGATCGCCTGCCGGGTCTTCCGCACCTGCCGCGAGCTGGGCCTCGCGACGGTGGCCGTGCACTCCGACGCCGACGCGGACGCCCGGCACGTGCGGGAGGCCGACGCGGCGGTGCGGCTGCCGGGGTCGGCGCCCGCGGACACGTACCTGCGCGGCGACCTGCTGATCGCGGCCGCCCGGGCCGCGGGCGCGGACGCCGTGCACCCGGGGTACGGATTCCTGTCCGAGAACGCGGAGTTCGCCCGGGCGGTGCGGGACGCGGGGCTCGTGTGGATCGGGCCGCCGCCGGACGCGATCGAGGCGATGGCGTCCAAGACGCGCGCCAAGCGCATCATGGCGGACGCCGGGGTGCCGCTGCTCGCCCCCGTGGCGCCGGAGGCCGTGGCGGCCGCCGGCCTGCCGGTGCTGATCAAGGCCGCGGCCGGTGGGGGCGGGCGCGGGATGCGGGTCGTACGGGACCTGGCCGCCCTGCCCGGGGAGCTGGCCTCGGCCCGGGCGGAGGCGGCCGCCGCGTTCGGTGACGGCGAGGTCTTCGTGGAGCCGTACGTCGTGGGCGGCCGGCACGTGGAGGTACAGGTCCTCGCCGACGCCCACGGCACGGTGTGGACGCTGGGGACGCGCGACTGTTCGCTGCAGCGGCGGCACCAGAAGGTCGTCGAGGAGGCGCCGGCGCCAGGGCTGCCGGATGCTCTGGTGCGGACCCTCTGCGGGGCGGCCGAGGCGGCCGTCCGCGCCATCGGGTACGTCAACGCCGGCACCGTCGAGTTCCTCGTCGCGGCGGACGGCCGGCCGTACTTCCTGGAGATGAACACCCGCCTGCAGGTCGAACACCCGGTGACGGAAGCGGTGTACGGGGTGGACCTGGTGGCGTTGCAGCTGCGCATCGCCGAAGGGGCGGTGCTGGGCGATGCCCCGGTGGCGGCGGGGCACGCCGTGGAGGCCCGGCTCTATGCGGAGGACCCGGGGCGGGAGTGGGCGCCGCAGGCGGGGGTGGTGCACCGGCTGGCGGTCGGAGCCGGAGCGTCGCAGGACCGTCCGTTCCCGCCTTCCGCTCCCGTCCTGCGCGTCGACTCCGGGTACGCGGACGGTGACCGCGTCGGCGTTCACTACGATCCCCTGATCGCCAAGGTCGTCGCCTGGGCGCCCGGTCGGGCGGAGGCCGTGCGTACGCTCGCGCGGGCCCTGGAGCGCGCCCGTCTCCACGGGCCCTCCACCAACCGTGATCTGCTCGTGCGTACGTTGCGGCATCCGGAGTTCACCGGCTGTCGCATGGACACCGGCTTCTTCGCCGCGCATCTGGACGAGGTGGCCGCCCCTCCGGACGATGCCCGGCTGGCGGCCCTGGCCGCCGCCGTCGCCGATGCCCAGGGGCGTCACCGGTTCGGCGGCTGGCGCAACGTTCCCTCACAACCGCAGGTCAAGCACTACCGCTGCGGGGACTCCGAGCACGAGATCCGCTACCGCCCCACCCGTGACGGTCTGGAGGTCGAGGGCTTTCCGGACGTCCGGGTCCTGCACGCCACCCGGGAACGGGTGGTGCTGGAGACGGGCGGCGTACGCCGCGAGGTCGAGGTGGCCTCGTACGGGGCGGGGCCCGTGTACGTCGACACCCCGCACGCGGGCTCCTACGTCCTCACGCCCGTTTCCCGCTTCCCCGACCCCACCGTCCGCAGCGAACCCGGCTCCCTGCTCGCCCCCATGCCCGGCACGGTCGTCCGGCTCGCGGACGGGATCGCCGCCGGCCGGCCCGTACGGGCGGGGCAGCCGCTGCTCTGGCTGGAGGCCATGAAGATGGAGCACCGGGTCGCGGCCCCCGCCTCCGGGACGCTCACCGCCCTGCACGTGGCACCCGGCCGCCAGGTGGAGGTCGGGGAACTGCTCGCCGTGGTCACCGAGACCGAGGAGAAGACCTCATGAGCGACACCCGCGGCGGGACTCCCGCCGAGACCCCCGAGCACCACGCCCTGCGGGCCGCCGTCGCCGCGCTCGCCACCCGCTACGGCCGCGACTACTTCACCGCCGCCGTGCGCGACGGCAAACACGCCGACGAGCTCTGGGAGGAGGCCGGCAAGCTGGGCTACCTGGGGGTCAACCTCCCCGAGGAGTACGGCGGCGGGGGCGGCGGCATCACCGAACTGGCCATCGTCCTGGAGGAACTGGCCGCCGCCGGCTGCCCGCTGCTCCTCCTCGTCGTCTCGCCCGCCATCTGCGGCACGGTGATCGCCCGCTTCGGCACCGAGGAGCAGAAGCGCACCTGGCTGCCCGGGCTGGCCGCCGGCACCCTGCGCATGGCGTTCGGCATCACCGAGCCCGACGCCGGCTCCAACTCCCACCGTCTCACCACCACCGCACGCCGGGACGGCGACGACTGGGTCCTCACCGGCCGCAAGGTCTTCATCTCCGGCGCGGACGTCGCGGACGCGACCCTGGTCGTCGGCCGGACCGCCGACGACCGGACCGGCCGGCTCAAGCCCTGTCTGTTCATCGTCGGCCGCGACGCACCCGGCTTCACCCGCCGCCCCATCCCCATGGACGTCGCCTCCCCGGAGAAGCAGTTCGAGCTCGTGCTCGACGAGGTGCGGCTGCCCGCGCGGGCGCTGGTGGGGGACGAGGACGCCGGGCTGCTGCAGCTGTTCGCCGGCCTCAACCCGGAACGGATCATGACGGCCGCGTTCGCCATCGGGATGGGCCGCTACGCGGTCGCGCGGGCCGCCGACTACGCCCGCACGCGCCAGGTGTGGAACGAGCCGATCGGCGCCCACCAGGCCATCGCCCACCCCCTCGCGCAGTCGCACATCGAGCTCGAACTGGCCCGCCTGATGATGTACAGGGCCGCCGCTCTCTACGACGCCGGGGACGACGAGGGCGCCGGCGAGGCGGCCAACATGGCGAAGTACGCCGCCGCCGAGGCCGCGGTGCGCGCCGTCGACCAGGCGGTCCACACCCTGGGCGGGAACGGCCTGAGCGCGGAGTACGGGCTGGCCTCGCTGATCACCGCCGCGAGGGTGACGAGGGTGGCGCCGGTGAGCCGGGAGATGATCCTCAACTACGTCTCGCACCGGACGCTGGGCCTGCCCAAGTCCTACTGAGAACCTTCTTCCGGAAAGGAGGTCCGCGATGCTGGTCCGCAGCTCGTACGAGCACGGCATCACCACGCTGACCCTGGATTCCCCCCACAACCGCAACGCCCTCTCGGCCCGGCTGGTGGGCGAGTTGGGGGACGGCCTGGAGCGGGCGGCCGAGGACGCGGACACCCGTGCGGTGGTGCTGACGCACACCGGCACCACCTTCTGTTCGGGCGCGGACCTGTCCGAGCCGACGCCGACCGGCCCGGCGGAGCTGACGCGGCTGCTGCGGGCGGTCGTCGAGCTCCCCAAGCCGGTGGTCGCCCGGGTGACCGGGCACGTCCGTGCCGGGGGGCTCGGCCTCCTGGGGGCCTGCGACATCTCGGTGGCCGGCACGTCGTCGTCGTTCGCCTTCACGGAGGCGCGGCTGGGGCTGGCCCCTGCCGTCATCTCGCTGCCCCTGCTGCCACGCCTCGACGCACGCGCGGCGGCCCGCTACTACCTGACCGGCGAGCGCTTCGACGCGGCGGAGGCGGCCCGGATCGGACTGGTGACGGCGGCGGACGACGACGTCGACGCGTTCGTCGCACGCATCACGGACGGGCTGCGCCGCGGCTCCCCGCAGGGGCTCGCCGAGTCGAAGCGGCTGGCCACGGCCGAGGTGCTGCGCACGTTCGACCGCGATGCGGCGGAGCTGGCGCAGCGGTCGGCGCGGCTGTTCGCGTCGGCGGAGGCCAGGGAGGGCATGACGGCGTTCCTGGCGAAGAAGGATCCGTCGTGGGTGCGCTGAGCGGCCCCAAGCAGGACCGCAGCCGGGCCACGCGGCAGCGCCTGCTGGAGGCGGCCATCTCCTGTCTGTCCGAGTACGGCTGGGCGGGCTCGACGGTGTCCGTCGTCGCCGAGCGGGCGGGCGTCTCGCGCGGTGCGGCCCAGCACCACTTCCCCACCCGCGAGGACCTGTTCACGGCGGCCGTCGAGTACGTGGCCGAGGAACGCTCGGCGGCACTGCGGTCCGTGGTGGCCGCCGCCTCGCCCATCGTGGGGCCCGCACGGCGGTACGTGGTCGTCACCGAGCTCGTCGAGCTCTACACCGGCCCGCTGTTCCGGGCCGCGCTCCAGCTGTGGGTGGCCGCCTCCCACGACCACTCGCAGCTGCGCGAGCGCGTGACGGCCCTGGAGGCGCACGTCGGCCGGGAGACGCACCGCATGGCCGTGGAACTGCTCGGCGCGGACGAACGGATCCCCGGGGTGCGGGAGACCGTGCAGGGCCTGCTGGACATGGCGCGCGGGCTGGGCCTGGCGACGCTGCTGACGGACGACCGGGCACGGCGGCGCCGCGTGGTGGAACAGTGGCTGCGGATCCTGGAAGGCGCCCTGGACCGCTGAACGACGGATTCCACCAGCGCGTTTCAGGCCCGGGGCTGGGTGAAGCGGATGCGGTTGCCGAAGGGGTCGCGGAGGCCGCAGTCGGTCCCGTACGGGCGCTCGGTGGGCTCCTCGGTGAACTCCACGCCCCGGGCCAGCAGCGTCTCGTACGTCTTGCGGCAGTCGTCCGTGGTGAGGATGAGCCAGCCGCCCATGGCGCCCTTGGTGACCAGATCCCGGACCTGGGCAGCGGTCTCCTCGGACATCATCGGCCCGCCCGGCTGCTCCAGCAGGATCTGGCGCTCCGGGTGGCCGGGGACGCTGACGGTCAGCCAGCGCATGAAGCCCAGCGGGATGTCGGCGCCGACCTCCAGGCCGAGCTTGCCGACGTAGAAGTCGAGGGCCTCGTCCTGGTCGAGGACGTATATCTGCGAGTGCGTGATGGCGTTGAACATGTGGACAACGCTAGGCGACAGCAGGCGGGAAAACTTATCCAGAACTGCTCACCTGGCGGGCCGGGTCCAGGCCATGGCGAAGCACGTGGGCACCGGCTGCGCCATGGCCTGCTTGCGGTACTGCCGGGGCGACTGCCCGACGATGTCGCGAAAGGTCCGGCTGAAGGTCCCCGTGCTGCCGAAGCCGACGTCGAAGCAGATGTCCGTCACGCTGCGGCCGGTCTCCCGCAGCAGGAACATCGCCCGTTCGACGCGGCGGCGCTGCAGGTACCGGTGCGGTGTCTCACCGAACACGGCCCGGAAGGTGCGCGTGAAGTGCGCCTCCGACACGTGGGCGATCCGGGCCAGGGCCGGGACGTCCAGGGGCTGCGCGTAGGCGCGGTCCATCGCGTCCCGGGCCCGGAGCATGCGGCGGTTGCTGTCTTCGGAGGCGGTGCGGCTCACGCCGCCATCACACCACGGCCCTTCGGCGTCCGGGACCGGCGGCGGGTGCGCAGGGCCACGTAGCCGGCGAGCCCGCCCAGCGTGACGCACAGCGGGGAGTAGAGGACCAGATCCCAGTGCCGGTGCTCGGCGGGCACGTCGCCGAGGCCGAGGCCCGAGGCCACGAGGCCGCCGAGGCCGCGCACGCCCAGCACGCCGGCCACCGTCCACAGGCCGGCGCGTACCGGCCACGAGCCGGACAGCCGGTGCGCAGGGGGGCGGGCCCCGGCCAGGACCAGACTCCCGGCCACGCCCAGCAGGCCCGCCACCGCGAACGTCAGCGGGGCGGAGGGCAGGTGCGCCTCGTCGACCCCGACCACCACCGTCGCGAACTCGGCCCGCGACTCCAGCGGCCAGGGCGAGAACACCCACACCGCGTGCAGGGCCCCCGCCGCGATCAGTCCCCCGGCGGCCACCGCCGCGGCGACGCGCACCGCCCGGCCCGGCTCGGCCCCGGCCGCTTCGCCCACCCCGGCCGTCCTGCCCGTCCTGCCGTCGAGTGCTGTCCCCGTCACGCTCATCGCGCAGCCTCCCCGCTTTCCGTACACCTCTGTATGGATGTTCCGTACAGTACTGTATGGAACATGGCCAAGGGGAGAGTCAGCAGGGACGACTGGACGATGGCGGCGCTCCGCGCGCTGGCCCGGGGCGGCGTCGCGGCCGTGGCGGTGGACGCGCTCGCGCGCGAACTCGACGTCACCCGCGGCAGCTTCTACTGGCACTTCGAGAACCGCGACGCCCTGCTCGTGGCCGCTCTGGAGACCTGGGAGCAGCGGGCGACGACCGACGTCATCGCCGCCCTCCGCGACGTGACCGACCCCTCCACGCGGGCCCGCGCCCTCTTCGCCGAGGCACTCGGCAGCGAGGAGATCGCCGGTCTCGAACCGGCCCTGGTCGCCCACACGGCCCACCCGGCCGTCGCCGCCGTCGTGGCCCGGGTCACCCAGGTGCGCCTCGGCTTCCTGACCGAGGTCTTCGCCGGCCTGGACTTCACCCCCCGGGCCGCCCGCCACCGCGCCCTGGCCGCCTACGCCGCCTACCTCGGCTGGCTCGAACTGCGCCGCACCTCCCCCGAGGCCGCCCCGGAGGCACTGCTGGACGACCCCGGAGCGGACGCGGCACTGGACCACCTGGTCTCCATGCTCCAGACGCCGGTCCGGCCCCAGGCCGCGAAGGACTAGCGGACGGCCGTGGTCCGCGGCCCGTGCAGGGGCTGCCCGTACGGTCGCGGCCGTGCCTGCTCCGCGGCGGCGGCGAGGGCGTCCGCGAGGGCCTCGACGAGCGGGTCGGCCACTGCCGCGCGCCGGGCGATGACGACGCGGCTCGGCGGGTGGCCGTCGACGGGCACGAAGGCGATGCTGGGACGTGCGTGCCGCAGCGCCGCCCCTGCGGGGAGGAGGCCGACCGTGCCCTCCCAGAGGACGGCGTGCAGGCACTCCTCGACGGACGCCACCACCGGGCCGGGTGCGTCCTCCTCGGCGGCGAGCCAGTAGGCGCGCCACCGGGCGTCGGTTCCCGGCGGCAGGCGGAAGCGCGGGCGGCCGGCCAGTTCCGCGACGCGCAGGCGCGGCCGGGCCGCCAGCGGATCGTCCGCGGGGACGGCCGCCACCACCGGTTCCTCGCCGAGCAGGCGGACCGTCAGGCCCGCGGTGTCGAAGGGCAACCGGGTCAGTGCGAGGTCCACGCGCCCCTCGCGCAGGCCGGCCGTCGGGTCGGTGATCGGTGCCTCGCGCAGGCGCACCCGCGCACCGGGACGGTCGCGCCGCAGGGCGGCCAGCGCCGCCGGACCGACGTCCAGGTCCGCCCCCGCGACCGTGCCGAGCACGAGGACCCGTGCGGCCTCGGCGCCGCGGACCCGCTCGCGGGCGCGTTCGGCGCGCTCCAGGAGGTCCCGTGCCTCCGTCAGCAGCACCTCACCGGCCGGGGTGAGCCGCGCCCCCGTGGGGATCCGGTCGAACAGCCGGCATCCGAGGTCGGCCTCCAGCTCCCGGATCCGGCGGCTGAGCGGTGGCTGTGCGAGGTGCAGGCGTGCCGCCGCGCGGCCGAAGTGGCCCTCCTCGGCCACGGCGACGAAACAGCGCAACGCCCGCAAGTCCATGACCGGCCACGATACCCAGAACGCAACCGCCCTCCCGGAACCGGTCTTGGACGGGACCGCGGCACCCGCGGTGAGGTGGTGTCAGGCGCCGGGCGACGGGCCCGCCGCCACCCACCGCTTGAGGAGCCGCCCGTGTACCAGCACCCCGACGACCTGCACCGCGCCCGTTCCGTCGGCGGCGGCGCCCCGGCCGAGTTCGCCGCCTGGCTCGCCTTCCAGCAGGCCGTGGACCGCGAGGACGGGGCGGTGCCGCGCCGCTACCGCGAGCTGATCTCGGTGGCGGTCGCGCTCGTCACCCAGTGCTCCTACTGCCTGGACGTGCACACCGCCGCCGCCCGCCGGCACGGCGTCACCGCCGAGGAGCTCGCCGAGACGGCGTTCGTGACCGCCTCCGTCCGGGCGGGCGGCACGCTCGCGCACGCGCTGCTCGCCGACCGCCTCTACGAGCAGCACGGCCAGCAGCACGGCCACGGCTGAGCGGGCACCGCGCCTCAGCCGCTCAGGGCGGCGAGGTGCCGGTGGAGTTCCCGGTGTCCTTCGGGGCCGGGGTGCAGGCCGTCCGTGAACAGTTCGGTGCGGTCGCGCAGCGGCTCCCACATGTCGAGGTAGTCGACGTGGTTCCCGGCGCACCATGCCTGCAGGGTCTCGCGCAGGGCCAGCGCCCGGGCCTCGGTGAACCGCAGGCCCCCGTAGTCGCCGGTGCGCGTCTCGTCGAGCCATATCGGTCCCATGACGACGAGGCGCGCGTTGTGGGACGCGGCCGTGGCGGCCAGCGAGTCGAGGCTGTCCGCGATGCGGGCCGGCCCGTCGCCGTGGGCCTGCGCACCGGCGAGCCGCAGGGCGGAGTCGTTGATGCCGGCGGCGACGAGGAGGGTGTCGGGGAGGCGCGGCCCGAGGAGGGCAGGGGTCTGCTCACTGGCCTCGGTCAGGGTGCTGCCGGGGATGGCCAGGTTGAAGACCCGGTGCCTCGCCTCGTTGCCGGCGATGTGGGCGGCCGCCAGGTGGGCCGCCCAGCCTCCGTGCGGGTCGCAGCGTCCGTAGGCGATGCTGTCGCCCACGATCACGATGCGCTCCGCCGAACGCAGCGGCTTGGCGTCCAGGTAGGCCCAGGCGCTCTCCCCGGAGGAGAGGAGCACCCGTCGGCGCACGTAGTCGTCGACCTCGTAGGCGTCGGCCGCGGCGAGGTCCTGGTCGGTGAGGTGCAGGACGGCGCCCTCGACCTCGGCGCCGATCTTCCGCTCCAGGGTCAGGTGCACGGAGAGGCCGCTGGTGGCGATCACGGACGGGTCGGTGATCGTCAGGGGCCTGGTCGTGTGGCCGGCCAGCGACGCCGCGGACGTGGGCACGGCCCGGCCGAAGAGCGCGGTCTGGACGTGCTCGTCCCTCAGCGTGCCGAAGGAGAACAGGGTGTGGGGGCGGGACTCGGTCACCGTGAGCGCCGTGGCCTTTCGTTCGGGTTGATCAATTCACCCTAACGGCCGTGCCGGACCGGGCGGCCGGCCGCCCGGCACCGTGCGCGCCCGGCGCCGTGGCGTCCGGGGCAGGTGCGTGTCGCCGGGGGTCTGCAGCCCCCCGGCAAGGGTGAGTCGTCGGTCAGCCCAGCCGGGTGTCGGCGTAGACGACCATCGCATCGCGCTGGTAGACGGCCAGCCCGTCGGCGATCTTGTCGTAGTTCGCGCGGAACTGCGGGTCATCGACGTAGGTCTGGCCCAGCCCCTTGTACGCGTCCGCGTTCGGGGTCCAGAAGCGGCACACGCCCTGGTAGTGGTCGTGCATCTCGGCCTGCACCGCGGGGTCGGCGACCGGCGTCCCGGCCACCATGAACTCCGCCAGCCGGATCATCTGCGCCGTCACCTCGCGCTGCCACCGCTCCGTGTCCTCGGCGGTCATCGCCTCGACGGCCTGCCGGGACTCCTCCCACGCCTCCGGCCACCGCTCCTGCACCTCGGCGTCGGTCTCGGGGTCCGAGGTCTCGAAGCCCTCGAACAGGTTCTCGGGACGGTTGATCTTCGCCATGTCGTTCTTCTCCTTGTTTTCCTCCAGTTCGGCGATGGTGCGGCCGACCGTGCGGGCGAGCTTCTCCAGCCGTTCCTGCTCCCCCAGCAGCCGCTGGTGGTGCTCGCGGAGCACGGCCACCCGGTCGACCTGGCTCTCCAGGACCGCCCTGATCTCGCGCAGTCCCAGGCCCAGCTCCCGCATGAGCAGGATCTGCTGCAGCCGCAGCAGGTCGTCCTCCTCGTAGTGGCGGTGCCCGTTGCTCCCGATCCACGCGGGCGGCAGCAGGCCGATGTCGTCGTAGTGCCGCAGAGTCCTGGACGTCACCCCGGACATCCGGGCCACATCCGCGATCGACCAGGCCATTGCCCTGCCTCCCATCGCCGGGCCGGTCTTTCCGGCCACACAGACGACGGTAGGAGTTGACGCAACGTAAAGCGCAAGCCGAGCGAGGGATCTTGTTCGCCCGGCCCTTCCTCGGGCACCCCGCCACCGACCTGGGGAGACGCACGTCACAATCCCCGATGTCACATCGCGCAGGGCCGCTTCCGTCCTAGGGGTGCAGTCATCGACAACGACACAGGAGCGCACCATGGAAGCCCGCATGAACGTCTTCGGCAACCCGACCGCCGGCAAGCTCATGAAGCACTTCGTCTCCGCAGGCAAGGCGGTCTCGGACACCCCGCTGCCGGCCGCGACCCAGGAACTGGTGAAGATCCGCGCGAGCCAGATCAACGGGTGCGGCTTCTGCCTCGACATGCACACCAAGGAGGCCGCCGCCGCCGGTGAGACCTCCACGCGCCTCAACCTGCTCGCGACGTGGCGGGAGGCCACGGTCTTCACCGACGCCGAGCGCGCGGCGCTGGAACTGACGGAGCAGGGCACCCGCATCGCCGACGCGGCCGGCGGGGTCCCGGACGAGGTCTGGGCGAACGCCGCCAAGCACTACGACGAGGACCAGCTCATCGCCCTGGTGTCCCTGATCGCCCTCATCAACGCCTTCAACCGGATGAACGTCATGCTGCAGATGCCCGCGGGCGACTACCAGCCGGG
Source organism: Streptomyces cinnamoneus (assembly GCF_014650495.1). GTDB lineage: Bacteria > Actinomycetota > Actinomycetes > Streptomycetales > Streptomycetaceae > Streptomyces > Streptomyces cinnamoneus. Next base: position 160,844 of record NZ_BMVB01000013.1, read on the forward strand.
CCAGTTCGCGTAACGGATCCGACGGCGGGGCCGGGGGAGCTCTCGGGCGGGTCCGTCAAGGAGTCTGTGCGTCCGCTGTGTTCGTGGTCTTCCACGATGCCCGGCGACTCGATCACCGGGCAGGGTGGGAACCGCGACGGCGACACAGCAGCACCGCACAGGAGCCGTCGACGTTGCGCCCCGAGTCATACCTCTGACAAGGAGACTTTTCATGGCCCTTGCCTTCCTCCGCCGCCGTGCCCTGACCGCCGGTGCCGTCGCCCTGGCGGCCTCCGGCTTCGTGGGAGTCGTCGCCACGGCTCCGGCGCAGGCTTCCACCTGCAGTGTCCAGGGGCACGGCGGCGCGTACATCTGCGAGTACGGCAAGACGACCGTCACCTTCCCCAACGGTCAGCAGCAGATCTTCGTCATCGGCACGGACTACGCGGTGTGGACCACCTACAACTACGAGAACGGTGACTGGTCCAGCTGGGAGTCGATGAGCGGATCGGCCCGTAGCGGCGTCAGCGTCACGGGTGACCGGACGTGGGAGCCGACCATCACGGTCACCGGCACCGACGGCAACAAGTGGTCCCGGCACCGTCTGGACTCCGGCGCCTGGACCTCCTGGACGCGCCGGTAGCCGTCAGGACTGCGGGCCTGACCACCCGCACGTCCCTTCTGCTCATCGCCCGTCACACATCACTGCGACATCCGAATCGCCTCTAGGAGAGTCATGCGTATCCGTAACGTTCTGCCTGTCGTACTCCTGGCCGCCTCCGGCCTCTTCGTCGGTGCCGGCAACGCCTCGGCCGCGGGCGGCTACCCCGGCTTCCAGTGCTTCAAGACCCAGGACCGCACCCAGTACTGCAGCGACGCCAAGGTGAAGAACCACGCGACGGGCGACGCGTGGATCAAGACCTGCCCGGCCGACGTCCTGAGCGCCGTCTCGGGCAAGCCGTACATCCTCGAAAAGCGTCCTGCTGCCGCCAAGAGCTGCTGAGGACTGCCGGCCGGCCGGCTACTGCATCAGCTCGATGTGGGGATGCTCCGGCGCCGCCGGGCAGACGTAGAGCTGCTGTTTGTAGCCGCTGCCGATCTGGACCGCGGTCGGTTGGCGCGTGTCGCGGTAGCGGTGGTCGGTGGTGGACGCAGCGGCTTGGTCTTCGTACGGGATCCAGCTGCGGTTGCTGCCGTCCCATTCGAACGTGTCGATGGTCAGCAGCGGGTCCATCGCGGTGTCGCAGGCGGGGCACTGCCGGGGAGCGGGGTCGGTGTAGCCCCACTGGGGCCAGCCGCCGGCCTTCCAGCCGGGGGCGACGGACAGATGGCTGCGGTAGTAGGACTCCGGGTAGGGAGCGTAGGAGCTGTCCACACCGGCGTCGGCCGCCTGCCACCTGCTCCAGTCGCCCAGCTGCTCTCGCAGCTCCTCGCTCAACTCCAGCGAGTTGGGGTACTCGGTGACCTGCTCCGGCGCGAGCACGCACGGCACGGGCACGTATTCCTCCATCTCCACATCGAGCGGTTCCGGAGGTGAGGTGAGGATGTCGGTGACGGCGTCCGCGGACCGCCAGAACACAGCGGTCCTGGGCATGTACATATCCGGGTGGTCGAAGGGGCACCACAGCACCTGGAGCAGATCGGCCCGGCCGGGCGGGCGCAGCACGGGGACGTCACGCACGGACAACTGGGCCACGGGCAGCAGGGGGACCGGGCCATCGGGCCGTTCGAGGTCCCAGTCGATCCCCTCCAAGATCGCCGTCTCCTCCGGCGTGTACTGGACGGCGCGGGGATCATCGTCCGGGTACATCGCCCTTCTCGCCCGGGCGCGCTGATCCACCCGCACCGCGGCCAGCACGTGGCCGCCCCCCTCGTGCGGGGCGTCGCAGTGCGGCCACGGCTCGTCGGCGGGCCACAGCAGCGGCCCGCCGATCGAACTGTCATGCGGCGACGGCGTCCCCGGGCGGGGGTGCAACCGGGTCGCCGGGCGTGCCAGCGGGGCCAGTTGAGGGAAGACCGCTGCGACGTCGACCGGCCGCGGCGGAGTGGTACGGGTGACGTTCATACCGGCGATGCTGCCAGCAGCCTCTGACAACGGGCGTGCCCGCCTAGGCAGTGTCTGATGGCTCTTGCCCGTGTGGTGGATCAGCCGTTCTCCCGGGCAGGAGTCCGTCATGGTGCG
>NZ_BMVB01000014.1 GCF_014650495.1 Streptomyces cinnamoneus
GGCTCCGACACCGTCACCACAGCACCCACACCAAGATCATCACATGCCTGAACAAGCCTTACGGGACACCGTTTAGTCTTCGGCCCGAATGTGGACCTTCAGATGGTGATCCCTGGAGTCTGGGGGCGAGAGGTCCGGCCAAGGGAATTCAAAAGCTGCCACGAGATGATCTCGATGTACTGGTTCTCCTGCTGCGACCGTGCGTCGAGTGGGGCGTGGGCCACCCCTCTGCCTGCCACTTCCCGGAGGGACACCGTGACGGAGCTCAGCGCCCCTCCGAGGCGGGCAGCCCCTGGAGGAAGGGGGGCGGCTAGGAGTTGTCCGACCCTAGGTCCGCTTGGACGGCTTCGGTGCCTCCCAGGCGGGCCCGACGGAGAGGTAGGTGGTGCGCTGGATGAGGTCTCCGGCCCGGAGCTTCTGTGTTCCCCAGGACAGGCCGTCGTTCCGCGCCGTGTCCACGGACTCCAGCACATGGAACGTCCCGGTGTCGACGATCAGTCGCCGGCGCCAGGTATCGGCGTCCAGCTCGACGGCCGTGCCGGAGCGCCCGGTGCTGTCCTTGACCCGCTCCGTCACCCGCGCCCCGGGAATCGCGGTGAGGACCTTGAACAGCGCGGCCCGCAGCTGCGGTTCGGCGGGTGACTGGGCGAGCAGCTCCTCCATGCCGTTGTAGAGATCCTCCGCGACGTCCTCGCCGGTGGCCTTTCCGACGAGCCGTGCCCGCAGCGCCGCCGGGTCGGTGGGCAGCTTCTTGAGGTCGTCCCACAGGACCGGTTTGCCGCAGATCACGTAGGCCGTCCCTCCCGTGTCCTCCCGGGAGTAGTCCTGGACCAGACCGTTGGCGGGCTGCTCGCGCGTGCCGCTCCGGCTCAGCCAGACGGTCTTGTACGCTCCGTCCGGCCGCTGGGTCTTGTCGCTGCTCCGCATCCACTGGAGGGTCCGCACCTTCCAGTACGGTGCCGTTTCCGTCCGCTCCGCGGCCGGTGAGCTCTGCGCGTCCCCGGAGTCCGACCAGGGCTGGATCGCGACACCCAGCGCGATCACCACGACCGCTGCCGCCGAGACGAGCACGGGAAGGCGCCGCCGCCACGTCCGTACCGGGACGACCGTGGCCGCCGGCTCCCATTCGAGCTCGACGGCCGGCCCGTCCCCCTCCGCCCGGCCGGCCGCCGACCGCACCGCGACCGAAGAGGTCGTTCCACCGCTCGTCGGGGATCTCGCGCGGTCTGGCCTTGGGAATCTTGGGGTTGTAGCGGATCCGGCCTTCGGGCCCGAAGGGGTCCAGCGGATTGTGGTGAGCGTGCGGGCGGCTGCCCCTGCGATCGAGCGGCACCGGGTTGACCAGCGGGCCGTGCCCGGTCTCGATCCAGAACTCGTAGAAGCTGCGGACGACCGCGTTGCTGTGCCGGATCGTCCGGGGCTGGTACTGATCTCCGGGGTTCCGCTTGCGGGTGATCGGGTTGACCGTCCCCGCGGTGGACGCTGACTTCGTCCGCGGCGAGATGCGGGGCTTGGTCGTCTGCTTCAGCCAGAGCACCAGATCCCGCACTTCCGCCGACGTGGCCCTGTCCCACTCGACCTGAACAACGCGCAGCCACCGCCACCACCGCAACAACGCGTACGCGTAACTGCGTACGGAGCGGGGCCGGTTCCGGGCGACAAAGTCTCGCAGGTACCGCTGCACGGGCTCGATCGGCACACCCTCCGGATCGACCACGAGCCAGGGAACCACGCCGTCCGACGACACGACCTTGCCCCACCGCGGCAGACGGATCGAACCGAGATCCTGTTCCACGTCATCCAACGACCTCACGCAGCTCTCCTCCTATTTGCTGCCTGAGATCTACCGGTCAGCCCCTGCCCGACCCCTCCAATGCCTCGGAGTGTCGTCCGGTAGTCCGGTCAACAGAGACACCGCCCGGCACATGGTCAACCATGCCCAGGTCGACCGGGGCCGGCAAGCCCGCGAGCACTTCGAGCGCACGGACGTCTTCGCTCCCGCTGTGAGGCGGGTCGAGCACTCGATCGAGTTCCTGGACCTGGTCGCGGCCTGCCACGCGTTCACCGCGGCGGCCGGCCGGGTCGTGCCGGGCCTGCGTGACCGGCGCCTCAGCGAGGACGAGCGCGCGGTGGTCCGTCAGCGGGTGGCAGGTGTGAGGGCGACTCTGGACTGGATCGAGAACGCGGTCGAGACCGGAAAGGTCGACCTGGACGCGGAGCTCGCACGGCTGTTGCGGGGCGAGTAGGGATGCCGCGGGCATCCCGCAGGCGGGGTGCTGCAGCCGAGCGGCACGCGGACAGCATCCGGTTCGTGCTCTTCGAGGCGAGGCCGGCGGGGCTCCTGTTCCCGCAGCTGGTGCGGTCGACGGAGCTCTCGCCGAGCCAGGTCAGGTCGGGGCTGGCCGCGCTGCGGGACATCATCGCCGCCAACGGCTGGCCGCCCCTGATCTGGACACGAGCCGACGGATACAGGTTCGCTGCCCGGTCCGAGGAGCTCGAAGCGTATGAGCGGTCGGTGATCCGGGAGAAGCTCACCGAGATCCGCCGGCTGATCTCCGGGACGGTCGCCCCGCACGCCGCCCTTCACCCGCGCGACAAGTGGGTACGGCACATCGTCGCCCAGCTTGCCTCGGTCGAGTCCACCCTCGACCTCATCGCCAGTGCATGACCGTTCCAGGGACCGGCACCGCCCGCTCCCCCCTCCCGGAGGGGCCGGCCTCTGGAACACCGCCCACGGGAGGTGCACCGGGATGCGTCGCCGCTGCTACCCCTCCGACACCACGACAGCAGAGTGGGCTTTGATCGAGCCTCTTCTTCCAGTGCCCGCATGCCAGACCCGCTGGGGCGGCCGGCCGGAGAAACACCCCCGGCGCGACATCGTGGACGCCATACGGTATTTAGTCGATTCCGGCTGCAAGTGGAGGGCTCTGCCGAAGGACTTCCCGCCCTGGCGGACGGTCTACGACCACTTCGCGAAATGGACAGCGGCCGGAATCGTCGGCATCCTCCGCGACCAGCTCCGCCGCCGCATCCGGTGCGGGGCGGGCCGGGCACCGCAGGCGGTGGCGATCGTCATCGACTCCCAGAGCATCAAGGCCGCCGAGATCGTCAGCAAGGCCACCCGTGGCTACGACGCTGCGAAGAAAATCAATGGCCGCAAACGCCACCTTGTCGTCGACACCCGCGGCCTGCCCCTGATGGTCATGGTGACCCCGGCCGACGTCAGCGACCGCGACGCCGCACGCGAGGTCCTCTTCCGCCTCCGGCTGATGCACCCCGAGCTGACCGTGGTCTGGGCCGACTCCGCCTACGCCGGCGGCCTGGTCGACTGGGCCCGCTCATTCTTGAAGCTCACGGTCAAGACGGTCAGCCGGCCGAAGAACACCCCGGGGTTCGTCATCCTGCCCCGCCGCTGGGTTGTCGAACGCTCAATGTGCGCCACGAGGCGCTCTGTTTGTATCCCCGGCTGAACCGGGAGGAACTCGGAAGGAGGTTCCTGGGCCGAATGACTTACCTGGATCCGAAAGGTGAAGGGGACAACAGCATGTCAGGAAACCGGTAACCGGGCCCAGTTGTCAGGGACGGTGTACCGGGCGGCCCGCGCGATATGGCGAAGACTGGATTGTTTGAAGCCCAATCTCCAGAAGATGCAAGTTCCCATCCGCCGGAAAGACGACTGAAACCGGCGCCGCGCTCTGCCCCTGGCTTCGAATGTTGGCCGGGGCACTTCCGGGGTGCGGGGCGATGTCCAGCGAGGACATTCAAGGAGATGAGTGGGACGCCTGTGTCGCGCTAGAACGTACAGACAGGGACGAACGTGGGATCGCCTACGGGATGCGAGTCCTATGGCGACGGAGGCCTCGTAGTAGTCGCCGGAGTCACGACCGGCCAGGGAGGACGGGAAAGCCGTCCGCAGGGCGAAGGGGGCCAGGTGATTCGGACACCGAGACCTGGGAGGTATGCGTAATGCAGAGCGCCAAAACGGTGCTGGGTGTCCTGCGTGAACGCGGCAGGCGTGGCCTGCCGTGCGATGAACTGTATCGACAGCTGTTCAACCCGCAGTTGTATCTGATGGCCTACGGTCGCATCTATGCCAACCATGGTGCGATGACGCCCGGGGTCACGCCGGAGACTGTGGACGGTATGTCACAGCGGAAGATCAGCCGGATTATCGAAGCGGTACGTCACGAGCGATACCGCTTCCGCCCGGTTCGGCGCGTGTTCATCCCGAAGAAGAATGGGAAAACACGCCCGCTGGGATTGCCGACCTGGTCGGACAAACTCGTCGGTGAAGTCGTCCGCCTCCTGTTGGAGGCGTACTACGATCCGGCATTCTCCGACCGGTCTCATGGATTTCGCCCCCGCCGGGGCTGCCACACCGCTTTGCGGGAGGTGGCCCATACCTGGACCGGGACATCCTGGTTCATCGAGGGCGACATCGCCGACTGCTTCGGCAGCCTGGACCACCAGGTTCTGCTGTCGATCCTTGGCGAGAAGATCCGTGACCAGCGGTTTCTGCGGTTGGTGCGCAACATGCTGACGGCCGGATACCTGGAGGACTGGAAGTGGGGTGCCACACTCTCCGGAGCGCCGCAAGGCGGAGTGGCATCCCCGGTCCTGTCCAACATCTACCTGCATAAGCTGGACGAGTTCGTCGAGAACGTTCTGATCCCGGAATACACCCGGGGAGACCGCCGGGCCCGCAACCCCGCTTATCTGGAGTTGCAGAATCTCCTGGCGAAAGCCCGCCGGCGAGGCGACCGGGCGGAAGCCCGGACGCTTCGTCAGCAGATGGTCAGTCTGCCGAGCTCGGATCCGAACGATCCGGGGTACCGGAGGCTGCGCTACATCCGCTACGCGGACGACCACCTCCTCGGATTCACCGGACCGAGAGCCGAGGCCGAGCAGATCAAGCACCGCCTGGCAAAGTTCCTGCGTGACGAACTCAAGCTGGAACTGTCCGAGGAAAAGACGCTGATCACTCACGCCCGTACCGGGGCTGCGAGGTTTCTCGGCTACGAGATCACGACTCAGCACAACGACACGAAAAAGACTGGCCGTTACCGGCGTGTCAACGGTCAGATCGCACTACGTGTCCCACGGGACGTGATCAAGGCCAAATGTGCCCCTTACCTGTTCCGCGGGAAACCCGCGAGGAGGAACGCTCTTATCAACAGCAGCGATCATGCGATCGTTGCGACCTACGGAGCGGTCTACCGGGGCATTGTCCAGTACTACCTGCTTGCCGGAGATGTCTTCCGGCTGCACCGCATGCACTGGGTCATGGAGACCTCCATGCTCAAGACCCTCGCGGCCAAGCACCGCTCGACGGTGTCGAAAATGGCGGCCAAGCACAAAGCCAGGATCGACACGCCCAACGGGCCCCGAGTCTGTTTCGAGGCCCGCATCGAGCGGAAGAACAGGAATCCACTGGTGGCGAGGTTTGGTGGAATTCCCCTCCAGCAGCAGCGGTCGGCGAAAGTCGTCGACCGTCGCCCTGTCTGGGTGGACTATCCGCAGAAAGAGCTGATCACAAGGCTCCTGGCGGATACCTGTGAGATCTGCGGAAGCACCGGTGATGTCGAGGTACATCACATCCGTGCCCTTGCCGATCTCGCGCATTCCGGATGGCCGCCGTCCGACTGGGCACGCGTCATGCTCGACCGGCGCCGCAAGACAGTTGTGGCCTGTGTCAGCTGTCATGACCGTATCCATGTCACACGATCGGCTGAATCACTCACGCGGTGATCACTGGAGAGCCGGATGATCGGGAAACCATCACGTCCGGTTCGGCGGGAGGCCGCGCGGAAAAGGACCTGCCACGGCAGACACCTCGCCGCGCGGCCGACCCAACCGCGTGGATCATGCAGGCCCGCAGGCACGCGCGTGACTACGAGAGACTGCCGCAGCACTCCGAGGCACTGATCACGTGGGCCGCGATCACCCTCATGACCCGCCGCCTCACCCGCCCGAACAGAACTGGCCGGTCAGCGGACACCAGCAAATAGCGATACATCCGCGATGTTGTGTCCCTCGACGCTGTCGGTCAGCCGACTTCGAGGGCCATGCGCTGGTAGTACGCGGCTTGCGAGCGCATCGTCCGCCTGAGTAGGGCGTCATTCTATCGAGTGAAACGGCCCCACCCGGCCGTGCTGCACCGAAATAGAAACGACAATCAGCAGCACGTGAAGGTGCGTTGGGTCGCTCCGGACCCGCGCCAAACGGCAAGGCAGGTGACCGCATGGCCCTCGCAACGATAGACAACCGCCGCTCCCGCCGTATGCACCGATGGACGCTGATCGCCGGCGCGGCCCTCATGGCCTGCGTGGTGCCCGTGACCACGGCGGCGGCCGCCCGCCCGTCCGACTCCGACCTGAGAGTCGCCCGGATCGACCCGGACGCAGCCCCGCCCGGCGGCACCACCCATGTGCGTGGCTACGTCGGCAACACCGGTCCCGAACGGACCGCCAACAAATTCACCATGACCATCACCCTGCCCAAGGACGTCAAGCCCGAGGAACCGTTCTTCCCCGAGAACTGCTTCGTCCTCGGGAGCGGCCACCGGGTGCGCTGCACTTACCCGCCCGGCCTGGGCCCGTCCCGGACGGCGACGGCTGACATCCCTGTCCGCCTGGACAGGCGCGTCCCTGCTCCCGGCAGGCTCACCGGCGGCTCGGTATCCGTGAGCAGCATCGACGACAGGAACAAGGAAAACAACCGGACGCCGTTCGAGATCCCCACCGACCCGAACGCTATCGGGTCGTAGCCCCGACACCACACCCATACGCACCGCGTATCTCGACGAGGTGGCACTGGCCCCGGTGGAACCGGGGCCAGTGCCACCGGCCGCCGGTCCACCGCCCATGCTCGGTACGCGGGCGCCACGACCGCAGGCGGCAGTTCACCGTGCCGCCCCGGCCCCGAGCCGCGGTTACCCTCGACACGCCGGGAAGAAGCCGTCCAGTATCTACCGAGAGTGACGAACTGGAGGATTCCGTCTAATCCGGCTGATCCGATCGTCAAGGGTCCGTAAGTGGGCGGGAACCCCTTGCTAGTTGACGGATCATGTGTCCGTTTCAAGAACCCGAGATCGGTGACCCTGGTGGTCGACTCCCAGACCGTCAAGGCCGACGCCACCGTCCCCAGAGCGACGACCGGGTACGACGCGGGGAAGAAGACGACGGGCCGCAAGCGGCACCTCGCCGTGGACACGAGGGGTCTGCCGGTGATGATGATGGTCACCCCGGCCAGCCTCCACGACGCGCACGCGGCCCGCGACTTCCTCTTCCGCCTCCGCCTCGCCCACCCCGAGATCACCCTCGTGTGGGCCGACTCCGCCTATAGCGGCGAACTCGTCACCTGGGCCAAGGACCGTCTCCGCCTCACCCTCAAGACCGTCAACCGGCCCAAGACCAAAGGGTTCTTCCTGGTACCGAAGAGGTGGGTGGTAGAGCGGAGTATTTCGTGGCTGATGAGATCCCGGCGGAACTGCCGAGACTACGAAAACTCCCCCAGCACGCCGAAACACACCTGGCCTGGACCGTCATGGCCCTGATGACGCGCCGACTCACGAAACCGGTGGCCGACTGGCGCGAACCCAGACCCCCACCACCCCTACCGGCCCCACCCCTGCGCATCTCGCCTGCACCCCTGGACCGTGCGCCTCGCCCCCGCACCCGTGTAACCCGGCGGCGAGCCTCCGCATCAACGCGCCCTTGATCTCTTGCTTGCACCACTCGTGGTCGCGGAGAACGGCACGCCGCCGGCGAGGCTCTTACTCTAGGTTCTGGCACCCGACGAACTGCGCCTGGTCGTAGCCGAGCAGGAGGGCGCCGCAGACCAGTTTCGCGACCTCGTTGTCGGCGTGGGCGGGCGTGGCCACGGCCACGCTTCCGAGGGAGAGGAGAATACCTGCCGCGGCTGCGGCCACGGTACGGCGGATCCTGTTGATTGCGGGCCTCCTGGAGTCGTGGCGGCGACCGCCGCCTGGAGAAGCACCGGGAGGCTTTCCATACCTCCAGGCACAAAACCAAGCTCAGGGCCGCACCGGTGCTCCGAGGGGCGCACTTCGCCAACCGCGCTCTCGTGGCGCGCCCACGCCCCGGGGCAGGCGTGAAGGCCGATACACCGAGCAGTCCTGCACGAGACGACCGCAGCCGCGATATACCGATCAGCCAGAGTTACCCACAGCAAGGATGCGGGACGGCTTCTGACGTCGTCGGCTTCCTCCGCATCATCGAGCTGGGGCCGCCGAGCGGACCGCGCTTGACCCACCGTGACCATAGAGCGAAGCAGGGCTACCTCCTGCGTGTGCGCAGCGTGTTCTCCGTGCCACCGCGGGCTCCTCCTCCGATGCCAACCCCTCAACGGCGCCAGCGGGGGCCCAGCACAGCGCACGGCCCGCCGCAATACGAGGACCGCGCCAACGCCCTCGCGGTCACAGCCGCACCATGAGCCGGGCCAGCAGCTACGGCTGATTTCCCTTCGGATGCTGAAGACCGTGCAGTGCATTCCCGATCAAGACTTCCCGCACAGGCACTAACGACAGCCACCCGGTCATCGCCGAATGCACGCAGCATGTCGTCGGTGTCCTCGATGCGGAACTCAGGCACCGTGACCTTGTCGCCGACCAGATGAAGGGCATACGTCAAGGGGCTCTCCTCACCCGTGGGGTGCACGACGCCGGTGCCGGTGCGCGGGCCGGGGCTCTGGCCGCTCACCCGGCACCATCGACATGGCGCTGGGTGGGCTTCCCCCTCTCCCCTGGCTGCGGGCGGCGTAGGCCGTCCCTCTCCGGCGCGCCTGTCGCCTGCGCTTGCCGGTCCGCGCGGGCGCTGTGGGGCCGGGCCTCGTGCCCCTCATCCCTTCCCTGCTCCGCCCGTGCGTACCGCTCCTGTGCTGGCGGCCACGACCAGGGCGATCGCCAGGCACTGCAGGGCCGACAGAGTCTGTCCCAGCACCAGGAAACCGGCCAGTGCCGCAACCGCCGGAGCAAGGCACATCAGCACCGCGAAGGTCCCTGCGGGCAGGCGGCGCAAGGCCAGCAGTTCGAGTGCATAGGGCACTCCCGAGGACAGCAGTGCCACGGCCAGGCCCAGCCCCAGTACCTCCGGTTCGAGCAGCGTGGTGCCCGCCGAGCTGATGCCCAGGGGCAGGGTCACCAGTGCGGCCACGGCCATCGCCACGGCCAGTCCGTCCAGCCGAGGGAAGCGGGCCCCGGCGCGGGAGCTGCAGATGATGTACGCCGCCCACATGCCGCCTGCGGCGAGCGCGTAGCCGGTGCCCGCCGGGCTGAGCTGGTCGAAACCGCCCTGCCCGAGAAGGAAGACACCCGCGAGCGCCAGTGCGGCCCACACCCAGCTCGCCGCCCGGCGAGCGGTGACCACGGAGAGCAGCAGGGGGCCGAGGACTTCCAAGGTCACTGCCGGGCCCAGCGGAATCCGGTCGATCGCCTGATAGAAGAAGGTGTTCATGCCTCCCAGCGCCAGCCCGAAGGCTACGGCGACGGCCCAGTCCGTACGGCTGCGGCCACGCAGCCGGGGACGGCACGACACCAGCAGCAACACGGCCGCCAGCGCCACCCGCAACGTCACTACGCCCAGGGCCCCGGCACGCGGGAAAAGCAGAGCGGCCACCGCAGAGCCGAACTGCACCGAGACAGTGCCGGCCAGCACCAGGAGGATGCCTGCCGGACTGCCGGCGCTTGCAGGTGCCGTCGCCGCACGGATACGGCCCGCCACGGGTGCGCTGTGCGCCGCAGCGGGCGCAGCAGCGGGCGCCGCAGCCGCAGTTGAACCTTGAGACCTCACGTTCGCGTTCGTCATGCCCCCAACGCTAGAAAGCCCGCCCCTGCCTGTGAAATGCCAGCTGAACGGCGATTATGCTTGCCAGGCATGAGCATGGAACTGCGCCACCTGCGTGCCTTCCTCACCATCGCCGAGGAAGGCACGATCACCCGCGCCGCAGCCCGTCTGCACACCGGCCAGCCCGCGCTCTCCCGCACACTGCGCCAGCTCGAAGACCACCTCGGCGTCCGCCTGATCGACCGCTCCACACACCACTTGGCACTCACAGCGGCAGGCCGGGCGTTCCACGACAAGGCAGCCGCCGCACTGACCGCCGTGGACAGAGCCCTGGACCCCCACTCCCTCACAACCCAGCCATTGCGTCTCGGCCACCCCTGGGCCGCCCTCGGCCAATACACCATCCCCCTGCTGCGCCGCTGGGACGAAGAACACCCCGACGTACCCCTGGAACTACGCCGCATCGACGACCGCACCGCCGGACTCACCCAGGGCCAGGTCGATGCCGCACTGCTGCGCGGACACGTAACGGCACCAGGGCTGGCCACCAAGCTGCTGCTGGAAGAAGAACGAGTGGCAGTAGTACCCGCCGGCAGCGATCTGGCCGAACACACCACTCTGACACTGGCGGACCTCGCAACATGGCCAGTCGCCCTGAACACCGTGGCAGGCACCACCACACTGGACCTGTGGCCCGCCACCGCGCGCCCCGCAGCCACGATCGACGTCACCAACACCGACGAATGGCTGACAACGATCGCAGCAGGCCGGGCCGTAGGCATCACCACCTCAGCAACCCCCCGCCTGCACGAACACCCTGCCATCGCCTATCGCCCGCTGACCGACGCCCCGCCCGTACCCCTGCTCCTGGCCTGGCACCACGGCACCCCCACTCACCCCGCCCTCCACAACCTGATCCATCTCACCCACAAAATCCTCGCGGAACACTGACGAGCAACGCCCCGCCACCACCCCGAACACAGGCAACCGAGGCCGTCCGTGCCGGCGTGCCCGCTCCAGTCCGGCGCTGCCGTCGCCGCATCCGCCCCGGGACTGACCATGAGCTGACGAGACTTGTGAAGGGGCGGCGAGCGCGCGGTCAGAACCAGTGCAGGCAGTGCGGAGGGCGCTCGGCGCGGAAGAGGGCGTCAGCGAGGGTGGCCGCGCCCGGGCGGTGGGACCGGATGTGTCCGGCCCGCACGAGCGTGCTCGGGGCAGTGCCGCCGAGGTAGACCGAGCCCAGGTCGCTCACGTCCAGGGACAGGTCGGGCTCCCGGTCCGTCGGGACGCAGTCGGCCTTGCCGTCTCGGACGGTCAGCAGGTAGCGGCCGTGCTCGCCGAGGAACGGGTCGTCGACGTCGAGGACGAGCTCGCCGTCCGTGAACCAGCCGCGCGCGGTCAGAGCACGCGGGACGTCCAGCAGCCGCACCCAGAGCCAGTCGGTGTCGCCGCTCACCTCGCCGGCGCGGAAGTCCGCAAGCTGCCAGCGCAGCGGGTGCTCGGTCGGGACGTGCTTGAACACGACCTGAGTGACCAGGTCGTGTCCGAGCACGAACCGGGCCAGGGCGGTGTAGGCGGCGGCGTCGGTGGCGATGGTCTCGTCGACCGTCAAGGTGTTGGGCTCGCCGATCGAGTAGCTGGCGTATCCGTCCGGGACGCCGTCGGCGTCACGGTGGACGGCGATGTAGCGCGGCGCCGGCGAGATCGGGGGCTGCCCCGCGTGCAAGGCCCACCAGCGGTGCGGCCGGGACAGCGCGCCGGGCTGTGCGCGGCGGTACCGGTCGTAGACCTCTTCCAGGATCTCTCCGCACTCGGAACGCCGCAGCAGCTCGACCGAGCCCGTGTCCGAGCCGGTCGCTGGGGCGTCGGCCGTTCCGCGCGCCCGGGGAAGGGAGAAGGCGGCCTGGTGGCGCGGCACCGTCAGCCGCTGCGTGTAGGTCGCCGGTCCGTAGCCGAACCTGCGGTAGATCAGGGCCTCGGAGGCGAGCAGTACGGAGAGGAACTCCCCGCGAGCCCGCAGCTCGTCGAGCTGATGCCGCATCATCGCGCTGAGTGCGCCCTGGCGCCGGTGCGAGGGCAGGACGCCGACGGCGGTCACCCCGGCGGCCGGGACGAGGACCTCACCGGGCAGGGTGAGCTCGAAGGAGTACGCACCAGCGGTACCGACGGGCCGCCCGTCCGCCGTCATGGCGAGCAGGCAGCGGTCCATTTCGAGCGCCGACCACCAGACGCCGCTGCCGCCCTCGGCCGGGGTTTCCGGGAAGCGCCCGAACGCGGCGTGCAGTGTGTCGACGAAGACGTCGAGATCCTTGTCGGTCGTGGGACGGATCTCCATTGCTGCCGCTGCCTCCCCGGATACTGGCACCACGACTCGTGGTGTCCCGCCACAGTGCAGCGTTGACCCGTGGCCTGGTCAAACGAATTACGGCCGGGCCCACGGCTGGTCACAGCACAGTCCGGTCCCAGCCGGGCCCCCGGGGGGAGTTGCGAAGGCCGGGGCTGGGGTCGGGGGGCTCGTTCCCGGTCTTGGTGCGCTGGAAGGTGATCCCGCGGCGGGCGAGCAGGCACCGTAACGCCTCACGGCCGATCCGGATCACGCGGCCGTGAGTCATCGTGCTCGGTCACCGCCCTCGCCGCATGCAGAATCCCGTCAGCCCAAAGGTCTGACGTGGAACCTCCCACCCCACCGAGTCATCTGTGTGATCAACGGGGATTCGGCAAGGCGCACCAGCACACACGCACATGCATACGCACGGGCAGACGCACATGCCCGGGCACGGGCACCAAGGGGCAGGGATCTGTATGGCCATCAGCAGGCGCACACTACTGGCAGCGGGCGGCACCGGGCTGGCGGCGACCGCCGCCTGGGGCAGCATGGTGAGGACGGGCACGGCGCAGGCAGCCGGCCAGAAGGCTGCCAGGAGCGACTGGTCGGCCCTCGGTAAGGGGCTCGCCGGCGGCCTCGTGCGGCCCGACGACGCCGACTACACCGCCGCCCGGCAGCTCTACAACACCCGCTTCGACGCGCTGCGCCCCGCTGCCATCGCCTACGTCGCCGGTACGTCGGACATCGCCACGGCCCTGGCCTTCGCCCGCCGCTTTTCCATACCGGTCTCCATACGCAACGGCGGCCACAGCTACGCCGGCTGGTCCAGCGGCAACGACCGGCTGGTCATCGACGTCTCACGGCTGAAGAACGTCCGCACGCCGTCCGCGTCCACCGCCGTCATCGGCGCCGGCGCCAAGCTCATCGACGTCTACACCAGCCTGGCCGCGCACGGCGTGACCATCCCGGCGGGCTCCTGCCCCACCGTCGGCATCTCCGGCCTCACCCTGGGCGGCGGGCACGGTGTCCTCTCCCGCGCCTACGGCCTCACCTGCGACAGCCTCACCGGCGCGACCCTCGTCACCGCGGACGGCAAGACCGTCGACTGCGACACCACCCGCAACACGGACCTCTTCTGGGCCCTGCGCGGAGCCGGCAACGGCAACTTCGGCGTCGTCACCGAACTCCGCTTCCGTACCCGTACCGTGGGTGAAGGGGTGACCGGCTATGTCTCGTTCCCTTGGTCCAAGGCCGCGGCCGTCGTGCGGGCGTGGCAGGAGTGGGGGCCGAGCCGGCCCGACGAGATCTGGTCCGCCTGCGACCTGTCGGTCGCGGCGGGTGGCACCCCCCGGATATCCGTCGCCGCGTTCTCGGTCGGCTCGCAGCAGGACCTGGAGAACGCCTATGACGAGCTGATCGGCAAGGTGGCCAAGGCGAGCGGCGGAAACGGCGGCATCGGGACCGTCCGGCTGCGGCGCCGCTCCTACCTCGACACCGCCCGCGCCTACGCCGGCTGCGGCGACAAGTCCACCGAAGAGTGCCACCTGCCGGGCACCACGCCCGGTCGCGATACCTCCGGGAAGCTGGGGCGCGAGACGTACGCGGCGCGCTCGGACTTCTTCGACCGCCCGCTTGACGCCACGGGTACGCGGACCCTGCTCGACCAGGTGGAGCGTTTCGGGCGCGGGGTCAAGGGCGGCGGCGCCTCCGTGCAGTTGACGGCCTTGGGCGGCGCGATCAACCGCGTACAGCCGCTGGCGACGGCCTTCGTGCACCGGCGGTCGCGCGTGCTGGCGCAGTACCTGACGTCGTGGGCGGCGGGCGGCGCGGGCACGGCACAGGCCGCCTGGCTCGACGGAACGCATGCGGCGATGCGCCGCCACGCCTCGGGCGCCGCCTACCAGAACTACACGGATCCGGGCCTGAAGGACTGGCGCACGGCGTACTACGGGGACGCAGCGGACCGGCTGACGAAGCTGAAGCGGCGGTACGACCCCCAGCGCGTCTTCGACTTCCCCCAGGCGCTGTGACGTCTCGCGACCGGGGAGTACGCGGGTAAGCCGGTGCCGCCGACGGGTGGTACGCGTACGAGGCGGGCGGCGCGGAACCATCCCCCCTGGTTTTCCCGCCGCCCACCGGTCAGTGCGATGGGCCGTCAGCTGCTGGCCTTGCGGGTTGCGGAGCTCAGACGCCGTCCTCTCTCTCGTCCGCCCGTGGCACGGCGCACGATCGCACCGCCATGGCCCCCGATTCGTCGGCCCTCTGGTCGAACTCGTAGAGGAGCACCTTGGCCAGCTCCTCGGGCACACCGACGCGCAGCACCGCCGACCTCGCCTGCTATGGCCATGCGGTGAGTGACTGCGGGTCCGTCGCGGTCAGCTCCGGCAGCCCGGCCTCGGACACCAGGTGTCGAAGGCCCCGGCCGATACGCAGACGAACTCCGGGACGTCGTAACCGGCCAGGCGCAGCTGCGCCTGACGGGCGAATTTGTGGCCGACCAGGTGGGGGTCCATCGATTCCGCGGCCGTGTCGGCAAGGACCAAGTCCCGCATCATGCCCGCCGACCCTTCTGCTTGCTGTTGCGCCGACGGAACCCGTCGTACTGGCACGGACTCACGATGAACGCGTCGAAGAACACGGCGCCGACCTCTTCGACCGCGCCCTGCGCCGACGTGCGGAAGACGCGTACTCGCAGGTCGAACCGGCTCCGCCGGCTGGGCATCGGCAGCAATTCCAGAAGGACTTCCCCTTCGGGGA
The DNA here is from genome assembly GCF_014650495.1 of Streptomyces cinnamoneus. Taxonomy (GTDB): domain Bacteria; phylum Actinomycetota; class Actinomycetes; order Streptomycetales; family Streptomycetaceae; genus Streptomyces; species Streptomyces cinnamoneus. The sequence continues at coordinate 14,887 of NZ_BMVB01000014.1, forward strand.
AGCCCACGGGTATGTCGGCTTCCAGAGCCCGCAGGATGTACGTGAAATGGCACGGCCGCCCGTAGGCGCTGTGTCCGGCGAGCGTGGCGAACTGCCTGGCTGCCTCGATGAGTTGCTCGGCATCGCGCCCGTCGAGCGGGTGCCCTGCGTGGACCTGGTGCGTGGTGGCGAGGTGCCGCCCCTGGTCCCACCAGGCGTCGCCGATGAACACGTTCTCCGGCCGCACGCGGTGGGCCAGCGGCGCCACCGGCAGGTCGGCCCTGCGCCGCGGCGGCAGCGTGTCGACCGGCCGCGTCGGCGACTTTCGTACAGCACGGCGTGCCCCGAGCACACCGACTCCGACGCGACCCGCACGTCCAGGGGCCAGCCTGTGCCCGCATCCTCGTCATGCTCCGCCGGGTATACGGACAGGATGATGTCGCCGTCCTGCTCGCAGCACTTGTCGAAGGAGAGTGAGAGTCTCATCCGGTTGTCGCGGGTCCACAGCTCCGGGCCGCGGTCCCGTAGGGAGTCGAGCAGTCCCGATAAGACCAGCATGCCGGTACGTGGTCGAGGGGTGGTCGAAGAAGAATGAGGGGCAGGCCCCGCCGTGGTCACCACCCGAGGGCTATGCTGTGCGGCGATGACTACCGGGACGGCATTGCGCCACACACGGATTGGTGACCCGGTGCTCTCCTGAGCACCGTACGGGCCGGTGCGGGCCCGCTGTTCGGTCGAGGACCTTGCGTTGCTGCGCGGGCTCCACCTCCGTCGTGTTGATCACAGGCTCAACACATCAACCACGACAGGAGAATTCATGCCCACCAAGACACTGCAGATTCCCACCACGGACGGCCAGGCCGACGCTTTCGCCGCCTTCCCCGACCGCGGCGAGCAACACCCGGGAGTGCTGCTGTACACGGATGCCTTCGGCGTGCGGCCCGAGCTGGAGGAGAGGGCCCGCGAACTGGCCGGGCACGGGTACTACGTGCTCGTCCCCAACCTCTACTACCGGCACGGCCCGGCACCCGTGGTCGAACTTCCCGAGCACATCGGAGAGGAGGTCCGGCCCGCGGTCATCGCCCGGCTCATGCCCTTGGTCGAGACGCACACCACCGAACGGATCCTGCGCGACGCCGACGCCTACCTCGGGTTCCTCACCGCCCAGCCCGAGGTCGGCGCCGGACCGGCCGCTGCGATCGGCTACTGCATGGGCGCCGCCTTGGCGATGCGCACCGCAGCGGCCCACCCCGACCAAGTGGCCGCCGTCGCCGGATTCCACCCCGGCTTCCTGGTCACCGACGCGCCCGACAGCCCGCACCGCCTCGTCCCCGAGCTCACCGCCCAAGTCCACCTCGGCCTCTCCGGGAACGACATGTCGTCCGAGGCCGTCGGCGAGCTCAACCAGGCCCTGGACGCCGCAGGTGTCGGCTACACCACCGAGATCTACCCCGGCACCATCCACGGCTTCACCATGTCCGACACCGACGCCTTCAACCCCTCCGCACTGCAGCGCCACTGGGACCGCCTGCTCCCGCTCCTCGGCCGCACCCTGACGCACAACTGAGACCCAGGGCGGCCGCCCTTCCTCCCGGGCGAGCCGCGAGGTCGAGAGGGCGGCCGCCACCGGTCGTCGTGCCCGACGTGAGACAGGACGGGATCGGTGTGAGACTGGGGGCGGAAGGGGTGATCCCCGTGCCGGACCCACCGCACGCGGCTGCCGGTCCCGACACCGCCGTCGACGAGATCCGGCTCGAAGAGCTGATCGTCGAGGCGCAGACAACCCTGCCGTTCGAACTGCCCGGCCTGGCGAACCGGTGCGCCTCGGCCCTCGGCCTGGGCAGCGCGCTGATCTACCTCGTCGACCTGCAGCAACAGCTGCTCATTCCACTCGACGAGACCTTGGAGCCGCTGCCGGTGGACCGCTCGTTGGCCGGCTGGGCGTACCGCACGGTCACTCCGCGGGTGGCCGACGTCGACGACGACGTGATCGTCTGGATGCCTCTGATCGACGGTGCGGAGCGGCTGGGCGTGCTGGCGGTGCGGACCGCCTCGCTCGACGGGGCGCGGATACGCCGCAGCCGCATGCTGGCCTATCTGTTCGCCATGTTGATCACTTCCAAGCGCGCCTACAGCGACTGGCTCGCCGCCCGCGCCCGCACCGCGACCATGCGGTTGCCCACCGAGATGTTGCGGGCCTTCCTGCCGTCCCACACCATCGGCAGTAGCAGGTGCGTCTCGACCGCGGTCCTGGAACCGGCGTACGACGTCGCCGGCGACGCCTTCGACCACTCGGTGGTCAAGGACATACTGCACACCATGATCCTCGACTCCATGGGTCACGATCTGAACTCCGGCCTGACCACGTCGGTCGCCATGGCGGCGGCGCGGAACGCCCGCCGCGGCGGTGGCGACCTGGCCGACGTCGTCGGCTCCGTCGACCAGGCGCTCGCCCAGTGGCTGCCCGACCATTTCTGCACCGGCGTACTGTGCCGGCTCGACGCGGTCACGGGGGTACTGCGCTGGGTGAACTGCGGTCACCCGCCGCCGCTGCTGATCCGTGGCGAGCGGGTGCTCGACGGGGTGCTGGACAGCCCCCCGCAGCCTCCGATCGGCCTGGCCGGCCAACTCACCCCGGCAGCCCGCCAGGTCCACGAGACGACACTGGAACCGGGCGACTGCGTCCTGCTCTACACCGACGGCGTTGTGGAAGCGCGCGACGCGGACGGGGCGGAGTTCGGCCTCGACCGGTTCACCGACTTCATCATCCGCTCCTCCGCCGCCGGCCAGCGCCCGGCCGAGGTTCTGCGGCTGCTCATCCACGCCATCCTCGACTACCAGCGCAACCAGCTGCGGGACGACGCGACCATCCTGCTCTTCGAATGGCGCCCGCAGTACCAGTGACGCGGATTCGCCGTGTCCCACGTCCGCTAGCGGCGGCGCCGCCTGTGTCGTTTCAGTCGAGACCGTCCCTGAGTCGGGCGAGCTCCTCTGCGCCCAGGACGATCCCGAACTCTTCCCCCAGTACACGCCCGAGTTCAGCCGGTTCGATCTCTCGCTCGGTGTACGAGCCGTCAGGGCGGAAGGTGGTCCAGGTCGTTGCGTCGAGGCGGTGGTGGTGGGCGGCGCTGAACTGCTGGGCGAAGAGGCGCCGGGAGAAGGGGGAGCGCGCGTGGGTGGCGACGTAGTGACTGCCCACGACGTAGTCGATGGTGTATTGCGGGTTCATGGTGAAGGTGTGCCGGTCCTCCCAGCCGTCCGCCCTGTACTGGTACAGCCACCAGGAATCGATGCCGGACGATCCGCGGCGCCGCTCCATCCGGAACCTCCAGCCTTCGAAGTCCGCTTCGACGCCGTCCGCGAGCTCGATCGGCTCCAGCGGCCCGCTCCCGAAACCGACGTCGCACAACCACAGGCGCTCGTCGTCAGCAGCCGTCACGGCCAGGAGCGCGTGGGTCGCGGGCAGGATCTTGTCCGATCCGAGCGTCACCCGCCCGCTCAGGGCGGTGAACTCGAAGCCCAGCCGCTCCAGGGCGGCGGCGAACAGCACGACGTGCTCGTAGCAGTACCCGCCACGGCGGGCACGCACCAGCTTTTCCTGGACGGCCTCCACATCCAGCAGGATCGGAATTCCCAGTACGGCGTTGAAGTTCTCGAACGGTATCGAGGTGACATGCGCTCGCTGCAACCCGCGCAGTGCCTCTCTCGTCGGCGCCCGCTCCCCCGTGTATCCGATGCGGTCCAGGTAGGCGTCGAGATCCAACAGGTCGCCGTTCCAGCCGTGCGTGCGGTCCGTCTGCATCGCGGTTCCTCGCCTTTCGATAGTCGCAGCCACGACCGTAAACGGTGTGCGGTGCCTGAGCCCTCTGCCTGGGGATGGTGCTCGCCTCGGCACTTGGTCCTAGGTCGTGCCTGCGGGCAAGGCGCGGCGACTGCCCGGTCCGCGCCGGCCTCCGGGAAAAGACTGGGCAATGAACTACCGATGAGTATTGTTACCAGGCAGTACTAGTGGTATTAGCAGTCTCCTGGCTTCTTCCTTGAGGGACCTCCGCGGAGCTGGTTATACAGGGGGCTCCCCCTCTGGAAATGGATGACATGAGTCCCGTGCCTGAAACAAGCCGATCACCCGTGTCCCTGTCCGCCTTACTCGCCCGCCGCAGCCGCGAGACGCCGGACGCCCTCGCCTACGTTTACCTGCGCAATGGAGAAGACCCCGCAGAACGGGTGACCTACCGCGAACTGCACCGGCAATCCCTGGTCCGGGCCGCCCACCTCCAGGAGCGGGGAACCCGAGGACGCAGTGCCGTTCTCCTGTATCCGACCGGAATCGAATTCGTCCGCACGTGGCTGGGCTGCGCGGCAGCCGGGGTCATGGGGGCTCCCGTGCAGGTGCCGCGGAACAGCCAGGGACTGCGTCGGCTGCATTCCGTCGCCCAGGACTCGGGCGCCGACCTGGTGCTCACCACTGCAGAGGTCCGTGACCGTCTCATCGCCGACTTCCCGTCGGCACCCGAACTGCGCGGCCTTGAGCTCCTGGCCACCGACGACCTACCGGATCTGCCGGATCTACCGAATGCCGGGGGCCAGGACCTTGAGCCCGGCCTCGATGACGTCGCCCTGCTCCAGTACACGTCGGGTTCCACCGGAACACCCAAGGGCGTGATGGTGACCCACCGCAATTTCTGGCACAACGCCGCCGAAACCGACGCGCTGTGGCCGTGTGAGGGCGGCACCGCCGTCTCCTGGTTGCCGCTCTTCCACGACATGGGACTTCTCTTCGGTGTCGTGTTGCCGCTGTGGGCCGGCATTCCCTCCTATTTGATGGGCCCGGAGGCATTCATACGCCGCCCGGCCCGCTGGCTGGAGGCCATCTCGCGGTTTCACGGCACGCATGCCGCCGCCCCCAATTTCGCCTACGACCTCTGCGTCCGCGAAGCACGGCCGGCCGCGGGCACCGACCTCTCTTCCTGGCGGGCCGCCGTCAACGGGGCCGAACCCGTCCGGCTGCACACCGTCCACACGTTCACCCAGGAGTTCGCGGAGTACGGCCTCGACCCCCGGGCGGTCTCCCCCGGCTACGGCCTGGCCGAGCACACCCTGAAGATCTGCGGCAGCCCGCCGGACCGGGAACCCTCCGCCCTGATGCTTTCGGCACAGGCGCTGGGGGCGGGCCAGGTGACCGTGACCACGGAGTCCGGGGCCCTGCCGGTGGTCAGCTGCGGCCGCACGGTGAGTGATACACGGGTGCGCATCGTGGACCCGCAGACGCTGCAGGCAGTCGGGCCGGACCGGGTCGGCGAGATCTGGGCGTCCGGGCCGTGCGTGGCCCGTGGCTACATCGGCCGCGAGCAGGAAAGCACCGAGACGTTTCGCGCCCGCATCAAGGGCGAGGAGGAAGCCGGGGAGTTCCTCCGCACGGGAGACGTCGGTTTCGAGCGCGACGGCGAGGTGTACATCACCGGCCGGTTGAAGGACCTGCTCGTCGTCAAGGGGCGCAATCACTACCCCCAGGACCTTGAGTACTCGGCTGAGCGCAGTCATCCCGCGCTGCGCCCCACCTCCGCCGCCGCCTTCTCCGTGGATACAGGGGACAGGGAAGCCCTCGTGGTCGTGATCGAGGCCGACGGCCGTGCGCTGCGCACGGCAGGCAGTGAGGCCCTGGCCGCGGCCGTCCGCCGGCGCATCCGGGAGGACCACCGCCTGGATGCCGAGGACGTCGTCGTCATCAGACGGGGGACGCTCCCCCGGACGACGAGCGGCAAGGTCCGTCGCAGCACCTGCCGTCAGCAGTACGCCGAAGGGAACCTCGCCCGGGTGGACGGAGCATGACCATGACGAGCGCAGGAATCCGGGCCGCAGCGGGCCCAGGTGCCAGGATCATGGGCGTCGGCGCATATCGCCCGTCACGCGTCGTGCACAACAACGAGCTGTGCGAGCGGCTGGACTCCTCGGACGACTGGATACGCAGACGCTCCGGCATCGTCAGCCGCCGGTGGGCCGGCGACGAGGAAACCGTGATCGCCATGGCCGCGGCGGCCGCCGGCAAGGCCCTGGCCCACGCGGGCGTGGCACCCGCGGAGGTGGACGTCGTGCTGCTCGCCTCGATGTCCTATCTGCACCAGAGCCCTGCCGCGGCCCCCCAGGTGGCCACGGCCGTCGGCGCCCGCGCCGCGGCGGCGTTCGACATCCACGCGGCCTGCGCCGGCTTCTGCTACGGGCTTGCCGTGGCCGACGGGCTGATCCGTGCAGGTACCGCCCGCCACGTGCTGGTGGTCGGGGCGGAGCGCATGACCGACATCGTCGATCCCGACGACCGGGGCACGGCCTTTCTGTTCGCCGACGGTGCAGGCGCCGTGCTCGTCGGCCCGTCCGAGGCTCCCGGCATCCTTTCGGTGAGCTGGGGATCCGACGGCGATCAGCATGGACTGATCTCCCATCAGGCCCCATGGACGTCGACCCGGGCGGCAGCCGCCGAGTGGCCCTACATGCGGATGGCCGGTTCCGAGGTCTTCCGCTGGGCGATCAAAGAGGTCCCGCGCACGGCACGCAGAGCGCTCCGGGACGCGGGTGTACGACCGGAAGACCTGTCGGCGTTCATCCCGCACCAGGCCAACGCACGGATCACCGAAGCGGTGGTGAAGGCGTTGAGGCTTCCGGCGGACGTGGTCGTCGCAGACGACATCGAGACGGCGGGCAACACCTCCGCCGCCTCGGTCCCGCTCGCCATGGAGGCCCTGTCGGCACAGGGGAGGCTGATGCCGGGAGGTCTGGCCCTGCTCGCCGGCTTCGGCGCCGGACTGACGCATGCCGCCCTCGTGGTCACCCTGCCGTGACGCCTCGCCCGGCCACTGCACCCGCCGGGTTCCGGATCCGGCGGGATGGCGGGACGGCGGGACGGCGGGACACAACAGTTCGGCTGGTCCGTACGGTTGGTCCGTTCTCAACGGTCCCGGCGGCCGGGGGCGCGCAGGTGGGCGATGCCCAGGTCGAGGGCGGCCTCCAGGTGGGCTATGCGGTCCGTGGTCAGGAGGATCAGCACGCCGCCCTGGATGCCGGCCAGCAGGGCCGCAGCCTCGCGGTCGGCATCCAGGGCGTGGGCGATCTCGTCGCCGTCGCGCATGCGGCGGATGCCCGCCGCGAGTTGCTGCTGCCACTGGTCGAGCAGTTCGCCGGCCACGGTACTCGCGGCATCGGATGCCGTGCCCAGCTGGGAGAGGGCCGCGTGCAGGGGACAGTCGGTGCCCTGTGCGCGGTAGCGGTCGACGACCTTGTCGCGCCACTGGTACCAGGCGGCCCAGGAGGTGAGCGAGCTCAGCTCCTGCTGGTCGTGGATCACCCGGTCCGCTTCGTGCCGGGCCACGGCGAGGTGCAGTTCGTCCTTCCCGCCGGGGAAGTAGTGGAATTGAAGCGGGTCGGGTCGGGTCCGGGAGGGTCCGGACCGGGCCGGGTGACGGGCCCTCAGGGCAGGAGCAGCAGTTTGCCGGTGGTGCGGCGTGACTCGATGTCTGCGTGGGCGCGGGGCGCGTCCGTGGGCCGACCATCTGCAGGTGGTCAACGGTGTGCTGTGGCAGCTGCGGGCCGGGCTCCGTGGCGGGGGCCCGGAGCGGTACGGGCCGTGGCAGACCGTCAATGAGCGGTTCGCCACCACCTCCGGCACCGGGGCATTGCCGCCACCATTCCCGAGCACCGCGACCAGGTCGTCAAACGCCGGCGGCGCGGCAGCCGTGGCGGCGGGCAGCCGGTCTTCGGCCAGTCACCCACCGCAGCCGCAACGTGGTCGAACGATGCTTCGCCCGGCTGAAGCGATTCCGGGCGACCGTCACGTGGTTCAACAAGTGCGCCGGCCGTTACCGCGCTCGGCGATCAGAAAGTTCGCCGGGGGGTTTCACGAGCGCTCCGCGACGGCAACCGGCCCGGTTTGTTAGCGTTCGGGGCAGACCTGCTCCCGACCCGCCCGGTCAGGAGCAGGGTGCCGGGGCAATCAGGTGCTCCGGACGGCGAGTCCGCCGGGGAAGGCGAGGAAGCCGGGGCTGGTCGACGTCCCGTCGCAGCCCCGGAAGACGCTGCGGTCCGCACCTTCGGACACCAGCGTCAGGGCCTGCGGCGTGGCCGTGAACGTACCTTGGTGAACCACTCCGTCATCGAGCTCGTACTCGAACTTGCCGTCGGCGAGGAAGGTGATCCTGAGGATGATTTCCGGCGCGATGACGCGATACGTCGCCCCCGTGTAGTCGTCCGGCTTTGTACCGCAAGGATCGGCGGCTTGGGCGGGCAGAGCGGAGCCGAGCGGTGTCACCGCCGCCAGCAGGGCGGCGAGCAGGGGAAACGCGAGAACACGCAGGCTGAGGCGATGTCGCTTCATGGGAGCTCCTTCACCGAGTCAGGACCATCGTCCATTCGGGTGTCATCGACTCGAATCCGGCGTGCGGGACGCGCTCGCCCCTCCGCCTCCGCCGCCTGCATCCGTCCGATGCCACGGCCCCCACCTGACACCAGGAGACCCCCCTGCACGGCGGCGCGCAACATGCGTTCGTCGGCTTCGTCCCGCGGGCGCACCGTGCCCGATCAAAGCCGGTGGGCGGCCGTCCCGCTGCCACGCCGCTGACCGGGCTCCGCGCATGCACCGGTTACGTCGGGCAGGACGCTCCCGTCCTTGGCGGAGGGTGCGCGGCCAGTGATCGTTTTGGTATCGCTCATACACCAACCTGTGAATCAGCTGTCACAAAGAGGCAGCAAAATGACACCCTGTGATCGATCCCCAGTACCACCAGGCTCCGCAGCAGCCACACGCTCCACAGCCTCCGTACCAGCACCCCTACCAGCAGCCTTACCAGCCGGCGCAGCCGTATCAGCAAGGGCACCCGTACCAGCAGCCGCAGGCACATCAGCATCCGTACGCGCAGCCGTCTGCGTATCACCAGCACTTCCCGCAGCCTCCCGCCGTTCCCAGGGAGGTCGGGGATCTGCGCCGCATCACGTTCGCCACGATCGACGGCGCGATCACGCTCTTCGGTGGTTTCGGCCTCGCCGTACGGCTCTCGGAGGGCAAGGGAACGGGCGCCTACTGGACCTACGCCGCCATCTGCTTCTTCGCCATTTCCTTCGTCCACCACGTGCTCGGAGCGGTGCTGTTCCGCACCACCGTGGGCAAGTTCCTGCTCATGACACGCGTGGTGCGCGCGGACGACGCGGGACGTCCACGCTTCTGGCAGGCCGTGCGCCGCTGGCTCCTCGGCCTGACCTGGCTCCCGATGCAACCGATATGGTCGATCTTCGGCGACGACGGCGAACCGTACGAAGACGGTTGCGGGCTGCGGTACGTATGCAGCAAGGACCTGCGCCGCTAGCCGTTGGTGGACCTTGCGGCACCGGCAATGCTCGCTCACGTCCTAAGCCGTCGGCATGGCCGACTCCCGGGTCGCATAGATGTCCCGGAGCCGGGCGGACAAGGCTTCGTACGCGGCATTGGCCTGCGCGCCCAGGGCACCGGTGTCGACCGGTTCGTCGAGCAGGATGCCCGCCGCGGCCAACGTCAGGGCCTTCTCGGCGGCGTCGGCCAGCGCCCGGACGTCGTCGGCCAGAATGAAGCCGATCTGGGACCGCAAGGCGTCCAGAGCCGCGTCCGCCGCGTCAGACGCGTCCTGCACCGGCTGCCGGTAGGTCTCCGGCGGTGCGGCGGGGTCCTCCCGCAGGCGTGACCGGTAGTGCCGCCGGGCGGAACCGAAGGTGTGGAGCGACGTCAAGGCGTTCCGCAGGAGGGTGTTCACCTCCACGAGCTGGGTCAGCTCGAACGTCTCACGGCGTTCCACGGCCACCTTGTACCGCTCGGCCGCCCTGGCATGCGCTTCTCGCCTGGTCTGGGAGCGGTTGTTGATGAAACCCATCGTCAGAACCGTGGCCTGGCCGATCAGGATCGACGCGACAGTCGTGAACCATGCCCAGCCCCCCGAAACCATGCCAGCAGTCTAGATATCCGGCGCGGGAAGAGAGAAGCACCGACCGCGCCCCTCCGGGGCACCAGCGGCCCGGCCCAGCGCCCGCCACGGCCGGCCGCGCGCCTCGGCCGCACCACCGCCCCCGCCGTTCCGGCAGCATCCGGCACACCGGTACGACGCCGGTCCTCCGCCTTGCATGCGCGCGCTGTTGGAGCCGGGCCGTCGCTGACGGGTCGTCTTCCCCGGGCGCGACCCGTCAGCGACACCGGCGGGCGTTGAGCCGGGCGGCCTGGCGCGTCAGGTAATCGCGCTCGGCGAGGTCGGGTGCCTTGTGGGCCGCCTCGGCGTACAGCCTTGCCGCCGTCGCCAGGTCGCCGTCGCGCTCGTGGAGGTACGCCGCCACCGCGGCGTGGCGAGGCAGTGAGTCGTCCAGCGCCGCGAGCGCCGCCAGCCCGGCGCGCGGTCCGTCGGCCTCGCCGACGGCCACTGCGCGGTTGAGCCGGACGACCGGGCTGTCGGTCAGGCGCGCGAGCTCGTCGTACCACTCGACGATCTGCACCCAGTCGGTCTCCTCGGCGGTGGGCGCGTCGGCATGGAGTGCCGCGATGGCGGCCTGGGCCTGGAACTCACCCAGCCGGTCGCGGGCGAGGGCCGCCTGCAGGATCTCGACGCCCTCGGCGATCGCCCCGGTGTCCCACCGGCTGCGGTCCTGCTCGGCGAGCGGCACCAGGCTGCCGTCGGGCGCGGTCCGGGTGGCGCGCCGGGCGTGGTGGAGCAGCATGAGGGCGAGCAGCCCCGCCACCTCGGGGTGGTCGATCGCGGCCGCGAGCTGCCGGGTGAGCCGGATCGCCTCTGCGGCGAGGTCGACGTCGCCGGAGTAGCCCTCGTTGAAGACCAGGTAGAGGACGCGCAGCACGGTGGCGACGTCGCCGGGCTGGTCGAACCGCACGCCGGAGACGGTGCGCTTGGCACGGCTGATCCGCTGCGCCATGGTCGCCTCGGGCACCAGGTATGCCTGGGCGATCTGGCGGGTGGTGAGCCCACCGACGGCGCGCAGCGTGAGCGCAACCGCGGACGACGGCGTCAGCGACGGGTGGGCGCACAGGAAGTAGAGCTGGAGCGTGTCGTCCACCGCGGGCACGGCCCCGGGCGCCGGCTCCTCGTCGAGGAGATCCTCACGCCGGCGGCGGGCGGTGTCGGCCCGGGTCGCGTCGAGGAACCGGCGCCAGGCCACGGTGATCAGCCAGCCCTTCGGGTCCCTCGGCGGATCGGCCGGCCAGACGCGGACCGCCTCGACCAGCGCGTCCTGCAGGGCGTCCTCGGCCGCCGCGAAATCGGCTCCGCGGCGGACGAGGATCCCGAGCACGCTCGGCGTGAGGCTCCGGAGCAGGGCCTCGTTCATCGGAGAGGTCACTCCGTGATGGTGGGCGGCGCGGACAGGAACGGGCGCACCTCAAGCCACTCGTGGATCGGCTTCCCGCCCGCCCCAGGGGCGGCCGACAGTTCCCCCGCCAGCTCGACGGCGCGCTCGTAGCTGTCGACGTCGATCACCATCCAGCCGGCGATGAGGTCCTTGGTCTCGGCGAACGGGCCGTCGGTGACCGGCGGGCGTCCCTCACCGTCGTACCGGACGAACGTCCCCTCCGGGGCGAGCGCCTGGCCGTCGACGAATTCACCGGTCCCCTGCAGCCGGGTGGCGAAGTCGTGCATGTACTGCATGTGTGCCGAGATCTCCTCCGGCGTCCACTGGTCCATGGGCACGTCGTTGACCGCAGCCGGAGCGCCGCGGTAGTGCTTGAGCAGCAAGTACTTGGCCATCGTGTTACTCCTCGGTGCTGGTGTGACCCCATCTTGGCCACGTTCACCCCAGGGACGGAGCCAGCCACGGGTTCTCGACACCTCCGGCCGGTTTTTTTGGCTGTCGCCATCTCATGGATCCGTACCATGTGTCGGCAAGTGCACCGAGCCGTCCGCGGCGATGCCTCCGCCGCCCGGGCGTAGGAGAGCGTGCGGGAGGAGAGCGTGCGGGAGGAGACCTCTGTGCCGGTGGAGCCCGACCCGGGTGACGCGCGACCGGAGCTGGTCGTGCTGGTGGGTCTCCAGGCGTCGGGAAAGTCGACGTTCTACGCCCGCCACTTCGCCGGAACCCATGCGCTGGTCAGCAAGGACCTCTTCCGCCGGGCCCGGCACAGACAGCGCCGCCAGATGCGTCTGGTCGAAGAGGCCCTGGCGGAAGGGGTGCCGACGGTGGTCGACAACACCAACCCCTCACCGCACGAATGGGCGCCCCTCATCACGGCCGGCCGCGCGCACGGCGCCCGCGTGGTGGCGTACTGGTTCCCGCCCGACGTGAAGAACGCGTTGGCTCGCAATGCCGCCAGGCAGGGACCGGAAAGAGTGCCGGACGTCGGCGTGTACGCGACGTTGAAGCGGCTTCGCAGACCTCGGCCGGCGGACGGCTTCGATGCCGTGTACGAGGTCCGGTTCGACGGTCGCGGAGGGTTCCTGGTGGCTCCCGCGGAGGATCCCGGGCCGGCCTGTGACGCGACGTGGGGACTGGACATGCCGGAGTGGCCGACTGCCGACGAGGAGCCCCGGCCCCTGGCCGTTTTCGACCTCGACGGGACGCTGGCCGATGTCCGGCACCGGCTGCACCATCTGCGGAGCCGGCCGCGCGACTGGGACGGCTTCTTCGCCGCTGCCCGGCGCGATCCCCTGCTGGCCGAAGGGGTGGCGCTGGTCATGGCCGGTGCGCAGCGGTGCGAGGTGGCCTACCTGACCGGTCGCCCGGAGCACTGCCGCCAGGACACCCTCGACTGGCTGGCCCGTCACGCCCTGCCCGAAGGCCGGCTCCTGATGCGCGACCCGGGTGACCGCCGGCCGGCCCGCGTCGTCAAGCCGGAGTTGCTGCGTCGCCTGGCTGACGATCGCGTCGTCGCGGTGGTGGTCGACGACGACCACCAGGTGTGCGACGCCTACGAGGCCGAGGGATTCCGGGTGCTGCGTGCCACGTGGATGGCACGACAGCCGCTGCTGGAACGTGTCCAGGAGGACGAGGGCCGTACGTGAGCCGTCGGCCATGTCGCGGCGACCCCGGGTGCGACTGTCGTCACCGTGAATCCCACGTGGCCTGCACCGCCGAACACCGCCTCCGCTCGCCTTCGCTGGCCTTCGCTCGCCGCCGCTCACCATTCGGCGACCGGCTCACGCACCAACGAATCCACATCATTCGTTCATACGTTTGAATTCGTGCGCATCGGCGTGCACGCGCGTCGGTGACGCCCGACCCTGGAACGGGACCCGCTGAGCGGACCGAACTGGAAGGCGGACGTCGCCATGAAGACACCCCCGATCGTTTCGCCGCAAGAGTGGGAGGCTGCGCGCGAGCGGCTGCTGGTCGAGGAGAAGGAGCTGACCCGCGCCCGTGACGCACTGGCCGCCAAGCGGCGACGGATGCCGTGGACGGCGGTGGAGAAGGAGTACGAGTTCGACGGGCCCGAGGGCAGGGCGAGTCTGCTCGACCTGTTCGGGGGGCGCCGTCAGCTGATCGTCTACCGCGCCTTCTTCGAGCCCGGCGTGTTCGGCTGGCCCGAGCACGCCTGCCGCGGCTGCTCCATGGTGGCCGACCACGTCGGCCACCTCGCCCATCTCAACGCCCGCGACACCACCCTCGCCTTCGCCTCGCGCGCACCGCAGCCGTACGTCGAGCGCGTGAAGGCGCGGATGGGCTGGACGATGCCCTGGTACCCGTCAGCGACGGGTTCGACGCCGACTTCGGTGTGGACGAGTGGCACGGCACAAACGCCTTCATCCGCGAGGGCGACCAGGTGTTCCGCACCTACTTCATCAACGCCCGCGGCGACGAGGCGTTGGGAAGCACCTGGAGCTACCTCGACATGACGGCACTCGGGCGGCAGGAGACGTGGGAGGACTCCCCCGAGGGCTACCCCCGGACCCCGCCGTACGAGTGGTGGAACTGGCACGACGAATACGGTGCCCCCGAACCGGCCGACGCGTAGGTGCCCCGACCCACCCAGGCGGGAGCTACCCGGCGTGCAGTGCCAGCGCGGCTGCGGCGGCGCGGGCGAAGGCGTCCGGATTGTCCAGCATGATGTTGTGCCCGCAGTCCGGGATCGGCACCACGGCCACCCCCGCCTCGGCGAGCGCCTCAGCGCCGGGGAGCGGACCGTCGGCCTCCGGCAGCAGGTAGGTGCGGGGGATCTTCAGGTCCAGCAGAAGCTCGCGCATGACGGGAACGGTGCCGCGGGTGAGGTGGACCGCGCTGCGGTACAGGGCCTCGCGGCCGGCCAGGCGCATGGTGGACCACCAGTGCGAGCCGACCCGGTCGCGGACCTCTTGCCAGCCACCTGCCAGGAACTCCTGCTCGGAGTAGGCGGCGATACCGCTGCTGCCGCCGGAGCCGGGCCTGCGCGGGATCGGGTCGAGGTTGGCGTCGACCAGGACCAGGCGGGAGACCAGGCACGGGTGCCGGGCCGCGAGGACGATGGCCACCGAGCCGCCCATGCTGTGGGCGATCAGCTCCGCACCGGTGACACCCGCACTGATCAGTGCCTCGGCGAGGGCATCGGCGTGCGCCTCCAGGCTGTAGTCGAAGCCCACCGGACGGTCGCTGATGCCGTGACCGAGCAAGTCGACCAGCAGCGAACGGTGGCCCGCCAGCAGCGGGTGGACCGCAATCTCCCCGAAGTACGCGGGCGACGTGGCGCCCAGGCCGTGCAGGTAGACGCGGGAGGGTTCCCGCCCCGGCAACTCCACCCAGCGGATCCGGTCACCCTCGCTCGTCACAACGGCGTCACGCACAGCCTGGCCCCCCGCAATCAAGATCAATAGAGGCGTCAGAGTAGCCGCCGACGTGCGTGGCCCGTCTCGGTCTGTCACGACGCGCGATATCAGGCGGGCATCGCGTCGGGCTCCAGCAGCGCCCTGATGCCCTGCGCTATCTCCTCCACGTCACGCATCTCCCCTGTCGTCACGGCCAGGACCAGGCGTTCCGCAGCGTCGATATCCGGGCGCAGCTGGACCCCGTGCATCGCGAGGAAGGTGACGCACGAGAGCCAGGCCGTGCGCTTGTTGCCGTCGATCAGCGGGTGGTTGATCGACAGGGCCTGGAGCAGTGCGGCTCCCTTGCCGATCAGGTCCGGGTACACCTCGTGCCCGTACATTTCGGCGGACGGCCGGTGCACAGCGGACTCCAGTTGTCCGGTGTCGCGGAGTGTGACAGGCGTGTCGTCGGCGCAGGCGTACCTGGCGACAGTCAGGGCGTCCTCGGGGGTCAGGTAGGCGGGAATCACTTGAGCCGGTCCATGAGCTCGCGCCACTTCGCCGCCTGCTCCTGGGCCGTCTGCCGGACCATGGTCCGGTGGGCCGTGCCGAGGTATTCGTCGACAGCGAGCAGCACGACGTCGTGCACGCCGCTCCCGTCCCGGTCCGCGCAACGCCGGAGCGCAACCATCTGATCGTCACGGAAGCTCACGTTCATGCCCATGCTCATGCCAGAACTTTACGGAGCGGAGCACTGCTCCGGTACTGCTTATTCCGTGGTGGCTACGCCTTGAGCAGGGACCTCAGTCAGGCACGTCCACAGCACCGGTCGAACGGTCACCGCATGGTAACCTCGAATGTTTGCACGGCCGTGATGGCTGGCGGTCCTGCCCGGTCGGTTCCCCTTGTTCGTCGGCTGCTCATTCCTGCCGGGCCTTCCTCGGTACGTTCCCCCTGCGGAAGGCTCTTCATGAACCACCCGGACCGTCCCGGCACCTCGCACGGCGACCCCGCCCGGCCCGTGACCCTCACCCCGACGGTCGGCCCGGTCGCCTCCTTCGCCGACCTGGAACTGCCGGCCGCGGTGCTGCGCACGCTCACCGAGCGTGGCCTGCGCGAACCCTTCCCGATCCAGGCAGCCACGCTGCCCCACGCCCTCGCGGGACGCGACGTCCTGGGGCGCGGGCGTACCGGATCGGGCAAGACGCTCGCCTTCGGCCTGCCGCTGCTCGCACGGACCGCCGGGCGGCGCGCGGAGCCGAAGCAGCCCCTCGCTCTGGTCCTGGTGCCGACCCGGGAGCTGGCGCAACAGGTCACCGAGGCGCTCGCGCCGTATGCCGATGCGCTCCGGCTGCGGATGGCCACGGTCGTCGGCGGCGTGTCGATCGGGCGGCAGGCCACTGCGCTGCGTGACGGGGCCGAGGTCGTCGTCGCGACCCCCGGCCGCCTGCACGACCTCATCGAGCGCGGGGCCTGCCGCCTGGGACGGGTACGGATCACCGTTCTCGACGAGGCCGACCAGATGTGTGACATGGGCTTCCTGCCGCAGGTCACCGAGGTACTCGACCAGGTGCACCGCGACGGCCAGCGGATGCTGTTCTCGGCCACCTTGGACCGCGACGTCGACCACCTGGTCAGCTGCCACCTCCACGACCCCGTCGTCCACTCGGTCGACCCGTCCGCGGGTGCGGTCACGACGATGGATCACCACGTGCTGGTCGTCCACGGCCCCGACCGGTACGCCGTCACCACGGAGATCGCCGCCCGCGACGGCCGCGTACTGCTGTTCCTGGACACCAAGCACGCAGTCGACCAGCTCACCCGGCATCTGCGGGCCAGCGGAGTGCACGCCGCGGCCCTGCACAGCGGAAAATCCCAGCCGCAGCGCACACGGACCCTCGCGCAGTTCAAGAACGGCCAGATCACCGCCTTGGTGGCGACCAACGTCGCGGCCCGCGGTCTGCACGTCGACGACCTCGATCTCGTGGTCAACGTCGACCCGGCCACCGACCCCAAGGACTATCTGCACCGCGCGGGCCGCACTGCCCGGGCCGGTGAGTCCGGCAGCGTCGTCACGCTGGTGCTGCCTGGCCAGCGCCGCGAGACGGGCCGGCTGATGGCCGAGGCCGGTATCGAGCCGACGATCACCAAGGTGCGCTCGGGCGAGGCGGAGCTGAGCCGTATCACCGGGGCCAAGGCCCCCTCCGGCACCCCGCTCGACGGCGGGCCTGCCGCGCCTCGGGCCAAGAACACCAACACCCCCTTCCGCGGCCTGGGCACCAGCAAGGACACCTCCCGCCGCACCGGCGGCAAGTCCCGCAAGGCCAGTGAGGCCCGTCTCCTCGCCGAAGCCCGCAAGGCAGCCCGGGTCCGCCGCGGCGGCTGAGGACCGCTGACCTGACGCGGTTCCGCTGGGCGATGCCGAGTGCATTGTGCAGGTCGGCGAAGTCCGCGGGGTTCTCGTGGGTGTTGGAGGCGCTCAGGTCGATGCCGCCGGATGCCAGGCGGCCCCGGCACTCCTTCGCCGCGCGCCAAGAGCCGCCCCGTCACTGGTCAGAACGCTCCCAGATCCGCGGATACCCAGTGTTCTGGCTGCATATAGATGACGACGTGCTCGCCGAGCCGGGTCCGGTCGTATTCGACGAAGTCGGCGACCTTGTCCTCGGGCAGGTACCGCGCGGCCATCTCCCAGGATCGCTCCCGGCTGTCCGGCGCTGTCCTGGTCACCGGGCCCTCCACCGACACGTAGCGCACCGTCGGCTCGGTCCGTTGCACCATCAGGCTGAAGCGTCCTGCAGACCGGACCGCTCGTGCCTTCCGGGAGTCAGGCCCGGTACGCACCCACAGTTCGCCGCCCGGCGTGTAGTGGTACCAGATGGGAACCGTCAGCGGTGCGCGGTCCGGCCGTTCGGCCACTGACAGGGCACCGATATGAGGCTCCGCCAGAAACTGCTCTCGTTCCCGCATCGACAGCGTCATGCGCCGACCATAGCGGCGACCGGCAGGTCCCAGAAGCGCGGATCGCCCGGCAAGTCCCGACCGCACAACCACCAGCGGCCGCCCTCATCTTCCCCCACCTTCTCGGTGATCCCGGAGTACAGCACGCACGGGAATGCCAGTACCCATATGCCTCACCATGTGAGGAGTTGTCAGGCAAGTCCGAGGCAGTGGAAGTTCCAGAGCCGCAGCAGACACAGGACTTGTCCGCGCCACGCTCGGAGAAGCTGCCGGGCCACTGCCAGGAGCCCTGAGCAAAGCCCTCTGACCTGCACAGAGCAGGCCGGAGGCACTTCGCTCTCCGCGCGATACACACGTCGGCAAGGCGAGTCCCTTGCCGAGAAAGATAAGTCAAACTATGAATCACACCACACATCGAGATCTTGACCGCTGTGTCATGTACACCTAGGTTTTTTCTCGCAACCTCAACTGCGAGAGGGGGTGAATGGCATGTCGGACGAGACTTTCCTCGGTTCGCGCGATGGTGGCGACGAGACGACCGCAAAGTGGGAGGCCTAAGCCTCTAAGCTGGGTGCCGCTGCTCACTTGTCGCGGGCAGCGGCACCCAGCTCGCGCTTTATTTCTCTCCACTGGCCCAGGAAACGATCGCCAGATTTCAGCACCTGCACCAATGCACATTTTTCTCCAAGACCACGAAGGAGATCCGCGTTGGCATCTCACCACTATGAGGCGAAGGTCAAGGAAGGGATCTCCTTTGCGGAGAAGCTCGCCGAAGAGGGGAAGGTCGCAGACCTCTGCGACATGTCGCGAGAGCACCGCGAGTGGCCGGTAAGGGCCTTCTGCATCGCGCTGCTCGGTGAGCATTTCTCTGACGACAAGGACGCGAAGGAGGCCATCGCCTACGGCACTCACGACCCTGTCGACCAGGTGGCCTTCACGGCCATTCGCACGGCAGGCGAAAAGCGCGTCGATACGGCAGTGCGGGACCTTATCTGCATCTCAGGATGGCCCAGCAAACTTACCCGTGACCACACCAGCAAGCCGGTTGGTTTCGGTGCCGCCTATACCAAGCGTGCTCTTATTTCGATCTTCGGAAGCGACGATCCGGACACTCTGCGCCGGCTTGAGGACGAGCATTTCGCCGGGTTGCGCGAGAAGGTGACAACCGGAAAACGCCAGCGGAACAACGACGATGTCGTACTCGTTCCGGGCGGACCGTTCATCGCCGGCGCGTCGCAGCAGCAGATCCAGGAAGTCTACAAGCAGTTCGGTTCGTTCAAGATGAACGACCAGGACAACCACTTGCGGGCCGTCGAGTTGCCGTCCTACTACATCGACAGGACAGCGGTGACGAATCGACGGTACGCGGATTTCCTCGCCGACGCCCGGGGCACGGAGGAGTTCGACCACCCGGATCAGCCGATCGGCCACGACCACACCCCGGCGCACTGGCACGACCCGCGCTTCAACCCTGCCGACCAGCCGGTGGTGGGCATCGACTGGTACGACGCGTGGGCGTTCGCCAAGTGGGCCGGCGGGCGGCTCCCCACGGAGGACGAATGGGAGAAGGCGGCCCGCGGCACGGACGCGCGCATCTTCCCCTGGGGAAACGAATGGAATCCCGAGTGCGCCAATGAGGTCTCGCGGGCCTTCGGCGTCTCGCCCAAGAACCGTGCCGAACTCGAAGAGCTGCTCCTCTCGGCGCACGCCGAATATCCGAAAACCCCGGTGCTGCCCGCGGACGCGCTGCCGGGCGGTGCGAGCCCGTACGGTGCCCTCAACCTGGCCGGCAACGTGTGGGAAATGACCTCGACGAACTTCTACACCAAGGAAGAAATGGATCCCTTCCTCAAGGGGAGGAAGCCGGTCGAGTTCATGAACAGGAAGGAGGCGTTCTTTGTCCTCCGCGGCGGAACATGGACGTCGCCTCCGGTGTGCCTGACCACGTACTACCGCGGAAAGGATCTGATCACCGACCGGCACAACGAGATCAGCTTCCGCTGCGTATATCCTGCATAACGGCAGAACGATCAGAGGTACCTTGCTGTGCCCACTCTAAAGATCAAACGGCAGGCCGACGTCCTCGAACCCATGACGGACGCACCGTTCGATGTCGAGGAATTCCTTCGCCAACCCCTGGTTGCGCGGGTCGCCACCGGAAAACGGATCGTCCGGCCAGTCTGGTTCCTCTGGGAGGACGAGGCTTTCTGGATTTTCAGTGGGCAGTGGTCCCGGTTGGCGGACCGGCTTCGCTCCGATTCGGCCTTCGAGCTCGTCGTCGACACCTGCGACATCGACACCGGACGGGTGCTTCAAGTCATCGCACGTGGCCACGGCTCAGTCGTGGAGTTCGATGTCGAACGTGCCCGTCGCAAGCTCGTCAGATACCTCGGTCCGGACGAGAGCCGGTGGGACGATCGTTTCAAGCCTCCGCAAGGGGGAGCCGCGAAGGGCGTGTGGTGGGCGAAATTGATCCCCCATACGCTCTGGATATCAGATCAGTCTTTCAAGCCTTCCATCGGCGGTTCCTGAAACCTCCCGCCAAGCAAACCTCCCAGGCGCACAGGGTGAAGTCCACATGCCGCAGTCCGCACAGCAGGAGATGTCCTACAGCCAGGCGCTGAGGAATCCGCGCCTCGCCTTCTTCCTCTGCGGCGTCGGGTTTTCCAGCATCGGCGACGGCATGCTCATCGCCACGATTCCACTGGTGGCCCTCAAGGTTCACGGCAGTATGCCGGCCGCATTTGCGGTGTCCCTTGCCGCGGCCGCTTCCTACGTTTCCTCCACATGTCTCGCCATACCTTTCAGCCTGGGCAGACTCCGACTCCCGGTGAAGGTCTCCCTGGTGATGGACTGCTTGTTGCGCGGTATCACCCTTGCCGCTCTGGGTCTGACGGCCGCCGGCGGATCCCTCGGGATCGGAACCCTGATCGGTGCGCTGCTCGTGGGTTCGTGTCTGCGTTCCCTGGCGGCCTCCGGCACCCGGCTGGCGGCGGTCGGCCTGGTACCGGGCCATGGGCGATACGCGGTGAACGGACTCCTGGCCACGGTCAAGGAGTTCGCCCTGTACGTGGCAGGACCTGCCCTGGGCGGTGCGGTGGCCGCTCTCTTCAGTCCGGAGTGGGCCCTGGTGATCGACGGGGCGACCTTCCTCCCCCTGCTCGTCGCCACGCTGTTGGCGATACCGCGTGAACCACCGGTTTCCAACGACCCGAAAAAGGCGGAATCCGGACTGAGCGTGCTCCGCAGGCTCCCCATCACATGGCGATTGCTCGTCATCGTGTTCTTCTACAACCTGTTCTACATGCCCGTGGAAGTCGCCCTTCCGTTGTTCATCGACGGCCCGCTGGACGGCAGCAGCAGGGCTCTGGGGATGGTGTGGACGCTGTTCGGCGCGGGCGCGATCCTGGGCGCGCTCGGCACGAACTACCTGCGGTCGGTGCCCCAGCGGCCGCTCCTCATCGGCATTATCGCGGGCTGGGGCGGGTCGATGGTCGGGCTGGCGAGTTCACAGAGTGTTCTGTCGGCGTCGATCGCATTCTTTGTCGCGGGTGTCATCTACGCCCCGTTCACACCTGTGGCCTACTCGTACCTGTACACCTTCCTCTCGGAGAAAGAGGAGCAACCGGTCATCACTCTGTGGTCCACCGTTTCCACATTGGCCGCTCCGCTGGGCCTGGTGGCAGCCGGTCCGCTGGTCTACGCCGTCGGAGGGAGAAGCAGCATCTTCCTGTCGGCTTTCATCACTCTTGCACTGTCCCTGATTGCCGTGCGAATTCTTGGATCGCAGCCGGGACCTGTGCTGCAGCGGCCGGACGGACAGACCTGAGAACAGCTCAAGAAAAAGAGAGACGTTAATGGACTACGACATTGCCGCGTACGGGGAACGGCGTCCGGACTATGACTCCATGGACTGGGCCCTACGGCATGACGAAGACGAGGCGAGCAGGTTCCTTGCCGAACTCGCTCCGGGCGGCACGGCGTTGGAGCTGGGCATCGGAACGGGGCGTGTCGCGCTGCCCCTGGCTCGTCGTGGCCTGAAGGTGGTCGGCGTCGAAGGCTCCCCCTCGATGGCCGCCGGGCTCGAACGCAACGTCGGTGACGAGGACGTCGAGGTGGTCATCGGAGATTTCGCCGACGTGCCGGTCGAAGCCACCTTCGATCTCGTCTACTGCATCAGCGAGACGTTCTTCCTGCTGCCGACCCAGGATAGTCAGATCCGGTGCGTGCAGAACACGGCGGAACGCCTGGCCGACGGCGGCCTGTTCGTCGTCCAGGCGATCGTCCCCGATCACGATCTGTACTGCGGTAAGCAAAGCACCGGCACACGGCAGGTGGGCGAGCAGAGTGCGATCATCTCCGCGCGGCGGCACGACCGGGCAGAGCAGCGGGTCGAACTGCAGAGCATCGTGCTCAAGGAGAACGGGAATACGTTCTACCCGATGCTGTACCGATACGTGTGGCCCTCGGAACTCGACCTGATGGCAAAACTGGCGGGTCTCACTCGCGTTTCACGGTCGAGTGGCTGGCGTAACGAGCCTTTCACCGCAGCATCCGGCGAATATGTGGCGGTCTACCGCAAGAACTGATTCCGGCAGGCGCAACAGCATCCTGTGGTCCCTGTGCGGTTGAAAGGTAAGGCTGATATGCAATCCACACTTCCCAGACTGCCGTTCACGAGGCGTGGAATTTTCGATCTGCCGGAGGAGCTCCGCGCGATGCTGCGCAGCGGGTCGCCGGCCAAGGTGCTCACAGCCGCGGGGGACGAAGCATGGCTCGTCACCCGCTATGCGGATGTGCGCCCCCTCCTCGCGGACACCCGTCTGGGCCGCGCCCACCCGGTGCCCGACGAGGCGCCCCTCCTGAGCAAGTCGGCGTTGAGCACCGCGGGTCCCGTCGGAAACTACGAATCCGAGCGGGAGGACCACGCCCGGTACCGGCGCAGGCTCACACCCGCCTTCTCGGCGAAGCGGATGAAGGCGCTGCGTGGCCGGACCGAGGAGATCCTGGCAGGCATTCTCGACCAGATGGCCGACCTCTCGGGACCGGTTGATCTGCACAAGACCGTGTCCATGCCTCTCTCCTTGCTCGTCATCTGTGAGCTGCTCGGTGTCCCGTACGAAGACCACGACCGATTTCAGGCGTGGTTCGACGGCATCTCGAACATGACGGACTTCGAGCGGTCGACCGATGCCCGCCAGGAGATGTCGGAGTACATGCGCGAGCTCGCGCAGCACAAGCTCGCCTCACCCGGCGAGGACTTGATCAGCGATCTGGTTCTTTCCGGAACGATGGATCTGGCCCCGCAGGGTCCGGGCAGCGTGGCCAAGTTGGACGATCTCTCCTACGTGGCCGCGTCCTTGCTCTTCGCGGGCTACCGAACCACGGCGATCAAGGTCGACCAAGGTGTGGTGCTGTTGCTGACGAATGGTGAGCAGCGTGCCGCCCTGTACGACGAGCCGGCCCTGGCGGACGGAGCGGTGGAAGAGGTGCTGCGGTATTCGTCGCCGGATCTTCCACTTCTCCGGTACGTCCGGGAAGACCTGGAGATCGCGGGGACGAGCGTCAAACGGGGCGAGGCCGTTCTCCTGTCGACGCTGGCCGCGAACCGTGATGGCTCGGTCTTCCCGAACCCGGAAGCGTTCGACATCACACGGGATCCCAACCCCCATCTGTCCTTCGGGCACGGGCCTCGCCTCTGCGTGGGAGCGACGCTCGCCCGTGTTGAACTCGCGGCGGCCTTCCGGACGTTGCTGAGGCGCTTTCCGGGGCTTCGTCTCGCCGTTCCAGTGGAAAAGATCACCAGGCGGAGCGGAGTGTTGATCGGCGGGCTTTCGGAAGTCCCCGTGCAGTGGTAGGCAGAATGCTTGGGCAGATGACGGTGAAGTCTGGAGGCTCCATGTCAGCCGCAATTCTTGTGATGGGCTGCGGTCCTCGATCTCCGCATGGACGCGATCAAATGCAGCGTCTGTACGCGCAAGCCCGGGATCGTGGTGTGGAGCTCATCGGTGCGGAGAAGCCCGCGAACCTGACCGATGCCGACACGTCGCTCTTCTCCTCCGTCGTCGCCTGTGACGTGGAAGACCCGGCCGCTGCCGTCCGGGCGTTGCGGACGCTCGATGCCACTCTCGTGGGTGGACTGGCCTTCCGTGATCTCTGCGTCGAGCCGCTTGCCGCCGTGGGCGAGGCGCTCGGCTTTCCGTGTGTCAGCACGCTGACCGCGCGTACCACCCGGAACAAAGACCTGTGCAGGGAGCAGTTGCGACAGGCCGCACTGCCGCAGCCCGCGTCACGGTTGGTCAATGGGCGGGAAGAGGCGCTGGAGTTCCTGGAGAAGACCGCGCCGGGTCCCTGGATAGTCAAGCCGCGGGACGGGATGGGGAGCGCCAACGTCGACCTCGTTCGCTCGCAGGACGAGTTGGACGCGGCGCTCGCCGGGCGGCCGGCGGGCGTGCCCTTCCTGGTCGAAGAGTTCGTTTCCGGCCCGGAATACTCTGCCGACGGCGTGGCAGTGGGCGGCCGGCCCGTGATCGTCGCACTGGCCCAGAAGTCCTTGGGGCCGCGGTTCGTGGAGACCGGCCATCGCATCCCTGCCGACCTTTCCGCCGTGCAGTCGGAAGATGTGCACGAGCAGGTTGAGAGGGCTCTGCTTGCGGTGGGCCTGACGCACGGACTCTTCCATGTCGAGTTCTGGCTGACTGAGGACGGCGTCGTTCTGGGAGAGATCCACGCCCGACCGGGCGGGGCTTTCATTCCTACCATGGCTGAATATGCGCGGCCCGGACTGGAATTCTACGGAATGTATGTCGACGATGCCCTGGGAGTTGATCCGTGCCGCATGCCGGCCCTTTCGCGAAGCGCCGGCATGCGGCACGTGATCGTCGAACCGCCCGGCCGGCTCGTTTCGGTATCGGGCTGGGAGGATGCGGTGTCCGCTCACGAGGTCATTGCGGCGCGTCTCTCGGTGAAGCCCGGGGACGAGATCACGCCGGTGTGCTGGTCCGCGGACCGCCATGGCTTCGTCGTGGTCGAAGGTACGTCAGGGGCGGGCGTCGACGCCCGCCTCGGCCAGATCCAGAACCGAATCGTCTTCGAGGTGACGTCGGCGGACCAGCCGACCGATTCCAGTGACGCGTGACGCGTCCCTCCGCCGTGCTCCACCTCACGGCCTCGCGGCCATCCTCGTCCGGGCGTCCGGATGACCTACGAGACCGAGCAGTGAGCCGGCCGCCGCGTGCCCGCCCAGCCCCTGCTCGCCTCTCGGCTACGGAGTCACGGAGTTACGGAGTTACGGAG
Organism: Streptomyces cinnamoneus; assembly: GCF_014650495.1. GTDB lineage: Bacteria > Actinomycetota > Actinomycetes > Streptomycetales > Streptomycetaceae > Streptomyces > Streptomyces cinnamoneus. Next base: position 39,837 of record NZ_BMVB01000014.1, read on the forward strand.
TTACGGAGTTACGGCACGAGCGTCCAGCGCTGACGGAGGTCGTCGCTGCACGTGTCCATCGTGACGTAGCCCGTCTCCCGCACGGGTGCCACCAGGCACATGTGCGCGGCCTCGTTGCGGAAGCGGAGGCTGCCGTCGGCGTAGGTCTCCACCTGCCAGCGGTGGCCCGCGCCGTCGATCTTGCTGCCGCGGTCGGTGCAGCCGTGCAGCACGGAACGGTCGCCGGGGCGGGGCCGCTCATCGTTCAGGAGGTCGACGCACCTTCCGCTGCCGCTTCCCTTGAGCCGGACGAGGTTGTCGCCGCTGCCGGCGTACTGGATGTCCCATCGCTGGGTGATGACCCCGATGTTGCGCCGGCGGGTGGTCAATGGCGTGCCGTCGTGGCCGGGCCCGCTGAAGTTGTCCAGGAAGAGGCCGTTGTACGCGCGCAGCTGGGCCCGCTTGTCCTCGTCCCCCCACGCGCGCTCGTCCACCGCGCGGGAGTTGTCCCACCACTGCTGGTCGGGGCTGTCACTGCATGCGAGGGCCGCGACCGCCCCGTTCTTCCCACCGGTCAGGCACAGCTCCGGGTGGCGGGAGTTGCGCCAGCGCAACGGGCCGCCGAGCGGGCCCGGGTCCTCGGGGCGCCACTGGGCCCCAGGGGCGTTGCACGGCAGCATGATGACGGACAGCGGCAGGAACGGGTTGATGCCGGGGCACAGCTCGTCGGCGGCGCTGGCGGCGAAGGCGCCGGACGCGGCTCGGGGGCTGTTGCCGCGGGCGAAGCGGTACCAGTGCCCCTGCACGGTGTCCATACGGAACCGCTGCCGGAGGTTGTACCTCTGCCGGCCGGTGGTCACCCGGCCTCCGGCGGTGTCCGGAGCCTCCAGGACCTGCCCGGTCGCGGTGTTCTCCAGGGCGGTGGAGAAGTTGTGCACCGGGCCGTCGGGCGCGGCCGGCACGGGAGCGGGGGCGGGTTCGAACTGGACGGGGTAGTGGTCCGAGCCGCGCCCCGCGGGGATGGCCGCGTTGAAGCGGGGTGTGCCGCGCGTGATGGCGTAGTCGAGTTCGCCGCCCCGCTGGTGGGTGGAGCGGCCGGACCGGGCCAGTTGCTCGTCGGGCCGCAGGTGGAGGGTCTGCTCCCGGGCCTGCCGGTCGGTGCGGTTGCGGATGTCGAGGTTGAAGTCGCCGACCATGACCCAGTTCTCGCCCGCCCGGGTGGCGGCACGGATCCGCCTGAGCAGAGGAGCGACGTCCCTGCCGCGCGCGTGGACGTTGTAATAGACGGTGTTGCCGAACCGGAGGCCGAGGGCGCGGCGGTACCGGTACTCGCTGCGGGGCTCGTCCCGGTTGTACAGCGGGTTCTCGATGATGCGGACCTCGTCCGCGCGTGCGTGCGTGACCACCGCCATGTTGACCCGGCCGCCGGTCCACCGGTCCCGTCCCGTGGTGCTGTCGCGCCGGGGGTCGGTCTGGAGGAAGTACACGTGGCGGCGGTGGTGGCGGTACTCCCACTGTGTGTGGTTCACCGCGGTCGGCAGGCCCGCCGGGAACGGACCGGGGATGGGGATCGACTCACCGGTGCCGCGGTACTGGTGCGGTTCGGCGGGCGGCCCGCTGCCCGCCTCCTGGAGCACGACCACGTTGTGGTGCATCGTCAGTGGGCCGACCTCGCCGTTCCAGCGCAGCCCGTGGTCGGAGCCCTGCATGTTGTAGGTGGTGAACGGCAGGCTGCCGGACGGCGGGTCCGCCTGCCTGGTCGGCCGGTCGTCCGCCCGCGCCGTGGCGCCGCCCGGCCCGGGGGCGGTGCCGACCAGCAGGCCGGCCGCCAGCAGCGCGGTGGTGAGGGCCGCCGTCAGCCGCGATCGGTGCGGTCGGGGGCCGGCCTCGGCGCGAGGCGGCGGTAACGGTAATCGCATCGTGGTCTCCTTGGGGAGCGATCGGGTACGAACAACCGCAGGAACGATCCGTTCACGATTGAAGGGTTCACGTCAAGGGTATTTGTGCGCCACGCGCCCGCCGCGGGCGGTGTTTCAGCCGAGCGTCCGGACGCCGCCCCGGCCCTTCGCGCCACGCCGGGCAGAGCGGACCAGGCAGTTGGTGCCTATGCGGGCCGCGGCATGCCTTCGGGTGAAACCGCGAAGGCCGGCGGCAAACGGGCCAGGGCGATGAATCGCTGACGCCCACCGCTTGTACGCCCACGGCGGCAAGGGCGACGGGCTGGTCAATCCAGTGGTGCACAGGGCGGTTCCAGGACTCTGGCGACGAAGGCTGCCAGGTGGGCCCGCATCTGCTCACGGGGCATCCGCTGTTGGCCGACGAGGTGTTCGACGAGGTCAGCGCGGGTGGCGGCAAGCAGAGCATGCGCGGCGAAGCTGCTGTCGGTGAGTCCGGGAACCTGCTCCAGCGCGGCCTGGAGGGTGCTGTGCCACCGCTCGTAGTGCTCTGCCGCGTAAGGGCTGTCGCCGCCGGTTCCCTCCAGCGCCAGAGCAAGATGGCGGTTGTCGATCTTGAAGCTCAGGACAGCGTCGAGGAGAGCGGGTACACGCTGGAGCGGCGGGGTGGCAGGCCCCAGAGGTGGCGCACCTTCTTCGACGGCGCGCCTGATCGGTGCGAGCCGCATCTCGTACAGCGCATGAATCAGGCCGGTGCGGTCACCGAAGCCGCGGAAGAGCGTTGCCTTGCCGACACCGGCCGCTGCCGCGATGTCGGCCATGGTGACCGCTTCAGGGCTCTCGCAACGGGCGAAGAGCGAGTCGGCGGCCGCGAGGACGGCCTCCCGGTTGCGAGTGGCGTCCGCGCGTGGCTTACGTCCGGGCCGTTCGGGCTGTACGGGTCCTTCGGGTCGTTCAGACCGTTCGGGCATGAGGTCCCTCCTTTACAAAACGGACCCCGGGTCCGTATCGTCGGCCCCACGTGAAACGGACCCAGGGTCCGTATCGTACGGGATGGAGTACCCCATGAGCGCAAGCACCGCACCGGTGGACCTGTACCGCCACAGCCTTCACCTACTACTGGAGAAGGACATCCCCGCCTGGATCGACCTGTGGGACGAGAATGGGATCTTCGAGTTCCCCTTCGCACCGGAAGGCTGGCCCAAGCGGCTGGAGGGCAAGGCGGCCGTCGCCGAGTACATGCGCGGCTACCCCGACCGCATAGACCTCCACGACTTCCCCCACGTCGAGATCCACCAGACCACCGCCCCGGAGACCATCGTCGTAGAGATGCGCGGCGTGGGCCGACTGGTAGGCACAGGGAGCCCCTTCGACATGTCCTACATCGCCGTCGTCACCGTCAAGAACGGCCTCATCACCCGCTACCGCGACTACTGGAACCCGCTCGCCGTCCAGGACCGCGCCGCCCACTTCGCCGGGAGCAACTGATGAACGGAACCACCCAGGAGTTCACCCTGGTCATCGGGGCCACCGGCACCACCGGCAGCCGCGTCGCCGCCCGGCTCGCCGCCGGGGGCCGGCGCGTCAAGGCCGCCAGCCGACGCGCCACCCCCGTGGACGGATGCCGGCCCGTACGGTTCGACTGGGACGATCCCGCGTCGTTCGAAGGCGCCCTTGAAGGCGTGGACCGGGCCTATCTCATCCCGCCGCTCGGCGATCCGGACCCGGCAGCCGTCATGCTGCCCTTCCTCCAACGGGCCCGCACCGCAGGGGTCTGCCGCGCGGTCCTGCTCAGCTCGTCGGCGATCCCCGTCGGCGGCCCTGCCGTGGGACAGGTTCACCAGGCGCTGCCCGGCCTGTTCGACCAGTGGGCGGTCCTGCGGCCCTCGTGGTTCATGCAGAACTTCACCGGCAGCCACGCGCACGCCCGGACCATCAGAGCGGAGGGGGTCATCCGCACAGCAGCCGGCGAGGGCCGTGTCGGGTTCGTCGACGCCGACGACATCGCTGCTGTCGCCGTGCACGCCCTGACGGAGAGGCAAGCCCCGAACACCGACCTGATCATCACCGGGCCCCAGGCGCTGAGCTACGGCGACATCGCCGCCATCCTCACCCAGGTCGCCGGCCGGACCGTCACCCACCACCAGCTGACCTACGAGCAGATGCGCGACCGCCTGGCCGCCGACATCCCCGCCGGGTTCGCCGCACTGCTCGCCGGCATGGACCACGCCATCGCCGAAGGCGCCGAGGACCGCACCACGGACACCGTCCAGCGGCTCACCGGCCGCCCTCCGCGCACCTTCCGCGCTTTCGCGGAACGGGAAATGGGCCGGCTCCGGGGCTGACGTTTGAAACCGCTGCTGACCTGCGGCCGCGACCGGGCAGGGCCGGCGCAGGTGCCAGTGCCGGCACGCAGAATGGCCGCATGATGTAGCCAAACCCGCCCTCGCGCTTCCGCTCCTGTTTCCCCGGATCACCCAAGAAAACGAACCTTCCCATGCCTTTCGGATATTTCCTCCTCGTGCCCGGCTACGCCCTGGCCATCGCCTACGCGTTCTACGGCCGGCTGATGGAGGACAGAGCTCTCCTCGCCTACCGCACGGCGCCCGCCCCGGATCTCCCCGCGCTGACGACCGCCGCGCATTGGGGCACCCGCCCCGCCCCGGGTGGGGCCTCGCGCGAGGTCCTGGAGATCGCCTGGCTTCAGGGCGGCGCCCCGCGAACCGCCGACACCGCGCTGCTCACCATGCAGCAGGACGGGCTGCTGAGGGTCGACGGCCAGGGAGAGGTCTCTCTCATGGCCGGCAGCCTGCCGCGGACCCCGGCCGAACGGGCGGTCACCGACGAGCACGCCGAGGCCGGGCGGCATGCGAGCGCCGTCACTCTGGGGGATCTCCGCAACCGTCTGATCGGCAACCAGAAGATCGCGGCAATCGGCGAGTCCCTGATCCGACGTGGCCTGGCCTATGAGAGCAGGCAGTGCACGCGCTTCCGCGTCGGCCATGTCCTGCTCCGGTTGTGCGCCAAGCTCTACCCCGTGCTCGCGGTCATCGTGATGGGTACGGCCTTCGTGGGATTCGCCCAGAACGGTGCCGCCGACGGGGTCATTACGGCGTGGTACGGCCTGACCCTGACCGTTCTGATGGCTCTCGCCGGTGTGGCGTGCCAGATGGTCAGCCACGCAGTCCTGCCCGACCCGGTTCCCGGCACCGCCCCTGGCCAGGACGTGCTGCGGAGTGCCCGGCGAGACCGTTCGCCGTATGCCACCGGGGCGGTAGCCGCGGCCGGCGGCGGTGTCGCTCTGGCACTTGCGCTGGACGGCCTTGATGCCCTGGGTGATCAGCCCGGCTGTGAGGTCATGGCAGACTGCGGCGTCGGCACCATTGCCGCCGATTCCTCCGCATGGTGGTCCGACGCCTTCAGCGGTTCGGGCGGTGACTCAAGTTCAGGCGATTTCGGCAGCAGCGACAGCTGGTCCAGCGGTGACAGCGGTTCGAGCAGCGACAGCAGCAGCGCAGGAGCCTGAGCCCGGGTTTCGGGACACCCACATGGCTCGACGCCGCGCATGCCGGTGTCCCGAAACACAAGAGCAGCGGCCGGACTAGATGCCCATCACGTACCACTGCCGGGGCGAGGAGCCACGCAGGTACAAGTGCCGTCCCCGTCCTACGGGACGCGCGTACTGCTTGAGCGGTGCGCCATTGGGGAAGGTCAGGCGCGCCTCTTCGATCAGCAGGGCCTCGTGGTCGGTCATGCGGCAGCGGAGGAGCAGGTCCCGCTGCCGATTGCCGCCGAGCATGACGATCTCCTCCCCGTGAACAGCCATGCCCGCTGGTGCGACCACAGGCGTCTTCCTCAGCCGGACATGCCCGTTGGTCCGGGCCTCAAGCAGCGGGAAGGTCGGGTAGTAGCTGGCCCAGGCAACACCGTCGTCGACGTTGAAGGCATAGACCGTATCGATGTATTCGACGCCCTCCGGAGCCGAGTATCGCCACTGATGGTTGCCTCCGCTGTCCCAGCGCACCAGACCTGCGGCGCTGATCGGGTCCACGTAGACGCCCTCGTCGAAGTAGGCGCTCCAGACGTGATGCCGGCGGTCCCCCATCATGAACTCCATCGCACGCCCCATCGCAAAACTGCGCCGGCGCCGGCCGTCACGGCCGTAGATCTGCGCATTCTGCTCTCCTGCAGCACCGTAGCCCTGCAGAATGAACCGCCCGTTGGGCAGTGCATCCAGGTGAGTGACCCGCAGAGTCACGTCGTGCAAGGTCTGTTCCTGTACGGTGCCGCCGTCGCTGATGACGAGGAGCGCATCGTAGGGACGGATGGGGGGCCGGGGGCGGGGCCTCCCGTGTGAGCTCGGTACGAGTTCCGCATCGGGGCAGATCAACCAGAGGGCTCTGCTCCAGGCATCCACTGCGGTCGCCAGGACCTTCTGGTGGTCGTACTGCCGAGGCAACAGTGCGTGGGGACGCAGTGCCACCTTTCTCAAAAAATCACCTCACGGGCGAACGGATATCACTCACCATGATCGCAGATCCGTGAATCCGAAAACCACGGGTCTCCTTTCCGTCACGGACGGCACGGGAATCCGTCATGGGCGCGGAAGGGTCTCCAGCTCCTTCAAGACCGCTGCCGCTCCGTCGTGGCTGCGGATGAGTGCTGAGAGGTCGGTGCACCGGTCGCGGTACTGCTTGACATGCAACGTCGCGTACAGGGCTTCGGCCAGCTTGCGTGCCGTCAGCCGGCGCGCGTCGGCATACGCCGGAGACACGCCCAGGGCCGTCAGGCGGCGTGCCCAGAAAGGCTGGTCGAGGGCGAGGGGTACGGGAACGGCGGGAATTCCGGCTCTGAGGCCGGCGCCCACCGTTCCGGGGCCGGCATGGTGGACCAGGGCGGCCATGCGGGGAAAGAGCCAGTCGTGGGGGCACTCGCCGATGGTGAGGATGTCGTCGCCGGAGATGTCGAGGCCCTGCCAGCCTGCCTGAACCACCGCGCGTACACCGAGCCCGCGGACCACGTCCTCGATCGTGCCGCTGAGTCGCTCGGCGTTTCCGGGCGAGACGCTCCCGAACCCGAAGTACACCGGGGCGGGTCCCGAGGCGAGGAAGTCGGTCAGCCGCTCATCGGGGCGCCAGGCGCGGTCCCGGGCCGGCCACCAGTACCCCGCGCAGGTGTGACCGTCGGGCAAGGCGAGCCTCTTCGGCAACAGGGCGGGGCTGTACCCGTGCAGAACGCGTTGCCCGCGCGCAGGGCGCCGAGGAGGGTGTCAGTCTTCCTTTCGCGCATCCCCAGTTCCCGCCGGGCCCAGGAGAGTGCCGGGGCGTACAAGGGGTGCATCGCCGCCTGCGCCACCGTTTCGGCGAACCGGTAACCGTGGGCGGGAGCCGCGCTCCCGGCACTCAGCCGGGGCAGGAGCATCCCGGGGGCCGCCGTGTAGATCCCGATGCAGGTACGGCCCGTGCCCTCGGCGATCACAGCGCACAGCGGATGGGGCAGCGGGTGGGCCAGGATCACGTCCGCGCCCTTGGTCGACGACGGGCTGTTCGACGACATGGCTCAGGACATGGTCGAGCAGTCCATGGCCCCGCCGCACCACGGAGTCGTGCGGCGACGGGACGCTGTGGCACGCCTCATGGGCCAGAGGTTCGCGAACCTCACCGAGCGCGAACTGGCCATGGACATCACCCACCACGAGCGTCTCCTGACGCACCCGTGGAGTCTGCCGCACCCGGCTGTCACCGCTCCCGTGCTGGTGTTCACCGGCGAACACGACACCATCACCCCGCCTCCGGTGGGGCGGCGTGTCGCCGAGGGCCTCGCGGCCCGGTTCACCACCGTCAAGGAGGCGGACCACCTGGTCCAGACCGAACGAGACAGCGACCTGGCCGACCTGATGGCTCGCTTCTTCACCGACCGGCCACTCGACGGTCTCCCCTACGTCAACCCCGTCGAGCACTTCGTCAGCGCCTGACACCGGCCCGGACATGCCCGGCCCCGCCAGCCTCCCCCTCCCCTCCTCCCCCTCCCAGCCCTGTCGAGGGAGTTCCATGCGATCCGACAATCCTCCCGGCCCGCCGTCCATCGCGCCCCGTAAGCCTCTCCTCCCCTTGCCGCCGGCCGCCCACTGGGCCATTGCACTGATCACGCTGCTGGCGAGCGTCGTCGCTACAGGACCGTCCTCGTCCGCAGCCGGGCCCGGGCCGGTGCGGTACGTAGCGATGGGTGACTCGGCCGCCTCTGCCGCCGGCGTACCGCCCCAGATCGACCCTGCCGTGCCTGCGCTCGGCCAACAACTACCCGCACCACGTCGCCCGCCGTCTGCGCCCGACGTCCTTCACCGATGTCACCTGCCAGGGAGCCGGCGCCACCGACCTGAGCAAACAGCTCGCCGCGCTCTCCCGCGAGACGACGCTGGTGACCCTCACCATCGGCGCGCAGGCGATCGCCGCCCGCGACGTGATCCTCAAGTGCACCGTGGCCGGAGCCCTCGTGCTCCACGGATCACCCTGCCGGGACGGCCGGGACGAACTCCACCGGCCTCCAGCCCTGCCCAGATGTTCCACCCCAATCTCGCCGGGGAACGGGCCATGGCCCGTCATGTTCTCGACCGTCTGTAGCCGGGCGGCCGCCCGCACGACTCACCGGACACCGCAGTCACGCAAGAGCCGGCTTGGGCGATTTCCCGGGTGAGCGGCTCGCGGGGTCGCCGCAGGCTTCCGTCCCGTGCAACTCGAACCCACTGGACCGCTGAGCCGCTGAACCCTGCGTCAGCCCGCTTCACACTTTTCCGCCGAAGAAAACCTGCACTTCCCGGATGAGCCCGTCCCTGACGGTGATCATCTCGACGTTGCGATGCCTCTCGCCGGACAGGAGCTCGTACTCGTAGCAGACGAAGACCAGCTCCTGGTCAACGGGCGTGACATGCAACAGCCGCTGCTCCTTGAACCGGTTCGCCGTCGGGAAACACCGCTCGAAGAAAGCCGCCTTGCCGATGTGATCGTCCTGCGGGCTGGTGAACGAGAAGTCATCGGCGTAAAGGACGACGGCCGCATCGTGATCCTGTGCCCTGTAGTACTGGAACGCCGCCTCGACAATGCTCGTCGGGCTACCAGTCATCCATGCCTCCTCGACACCGAAAGGCTGGTTCAGTCCCAGGACAGTACAGCCTCGGTTTCTCTATCAGCCTGACGACACCACAGCCGTAGCGGGCACGACCACCGCACCGCGCGGATGTCCCGGCCGGCAGTCGGGCTGCGTTCAGTGAGCGCGGTCCGCCAGTGCCTGGGGCATGTGCTGGATCGCCTCGTGGATCTTCCGCTCCTCGAAAGGGCGCTCATCCCGAAGATTCTGTTGTGCACTGCCGACGCGGTGCGCACAGCGCGTAGGCTCCCTGAGTCATGAAGGTACTGATATCTGTCGACATCGAAGGCATCTCGGGGATCGTGCACCCCACCGAGACGAATCCGGATCGCTACGACTACGAGCGAGGCCGGGCGTTGATGACGGCCGAGGCGAACGCTGTGATCGCTGGCGTCCTGGACGCCGAACCCGCTGCCGTGGTGTGGGTCACCGACGCTCATGGCACGTACCGCAACCTGCTGCCGGAGGAGCTTGACCGACGGGCACGTCTGGTTCGTGGCAAGCCGCGCCCGCTGGGCATGCTCGGTGGGGTCGACGAACACACCGACGCGGTTCTGTTCGTCGGCTACCACGCCCGTGCCGGTCATGGCCCAGCCGTGCTGGCACACACCATGGCCGACGGCCTCCTCGACGTACGCGTGGCCGGGCGATCCATCGGCGAGATCGGTCTCAATGCCGCCATGGCCGGGCATCTGGGCGTACCGGTCGTGCTGCTCAGCGGCGACGACAGCGCCTGCGCCGAACTTCATGATCTGGTCCCCTCCGCGCTCACCGTCGCGGTCAAGCAAGCCCTCGGCCAGGGTGCCGCCGTCGCCCTTCACCCCGAAGAAGCACGGGAGCGGCTGCGCCATGCGGCCGCCGAGGCCATCACGCGGCGTGCGCAGGTTTCGCCGCTGGCCCTTGCCGGACCGCTTGAGGTTGAGGTCGACCTCTCCACACCGTTCATGGTTGACCTGGCGATACTCGTGCCGGGTGTCTCGCACGCTGAAGGTGGCCGTGGCCGGACAGTCACCTTCACCGCCAGCGATTTCGCCGACGCTTACAGGTTGATCCTTCTGCTCGCGCAGCTCGCTACCGTCAAACCGGCCTAGGCGACGTACAAGGTTCGTGGGCGGTCACGTGACCGGTCACGTGGCACTGAGCCATTGAGCTCGGACGCCCGGCAGCCGTGACCTACCGGGTGACCTTCCGGGGGCTCGATGTGTTCGTCTTGCCGGCCCGCCGCAGCCGAGGAACGACTCCGGCGGGCTTCCTGATCGGCTGAGTTGACTTCGAGCGCGCTCCAACACCTAGCGTTCCCGACAGATGATTCCGAGATCAGGAGGCAGCACCATGACCGACGCACCCACCCGGAACCTGGGCAACCTGGAGGTCTCCGCGCAGGGCCTGGGGTGCATGGGCATGAGCCACGGCTACGGCGCCACGGACGACGCGCAGTCGATGGCGACGCTGCACCGGGCTCTCGACCTCGGGGTGACCCTCCTGGACACCTCCGACTTCTACGGCGCCGGGCACAACGAGGAGTTGATCGGACGGGCCGTCGCCGGGCGCCGTGACGAGGTGGTGCTGGCCACGAAGTTCGGCTTCGCCAACCGTCTGGGCGAGCCCACCCTGATCCGGGGTGACGCCGCCTACGTGCAGCAGGCGTGCGAGGCGTCGCTGCGCCGGCTCGGGGTCGACCACATCGACCTCTACTACCAGCACCGGGTCGACCCGCGGGTACCGATCGAGGAGACCGTCGGCGCCATGGCCGAGCTGGTGCAGGCCGGGAAGGTCCGCCACCTCGGGCTGTCCGAGGCCGGCGCGCAGACCATCCGGCGGGCGCACGCGGTGCACCCGATTGCGGCGCTGCAGAGCGAGTGGTCGCTGTGGACCCGCGACCTGGAGGCGGAGATCGCCCCGGTCTGCCGTGAACTCGGCATCGGCCTGGTCCCGTTCTCCCCGCTCGGGCGCGGCTTCCTGACCGGCCAGTACAGCTCGGTCGAAGGGCTGGCCGAGAACGACGTGCGGCGCAGCCAGCCGCGGTTCGCCGACGGCAACCTCGAACGCAACCTGGGGATCGTCGCGAAGCTGAACGAGCTGGCTGCGGCCAAGGGCGTCACCGCCGGCCAGCTCGCCCTGGCCTGGGTGCAGCACCGCGGCAACGACGTGGTACCGATCCCGGGCACCCGGCGGCAGCGGTACCTGGAGGAGAACCTCGCGGCCCTGGCCGTCGAGCTGTCCCCCGAGGACCTCGCCGCCATCGAGGCCGCCGCTCCGGTCGAGCAGATCGCGGGCAACCGCTATGACGCGACCAGCCTCACCTTCGTCAACAGCTGAGGCCCCCGGGTCCGTTGCTCATTGCAGAGAGGCGCGGTCCGCCTTCCTTGAGGGAGGCCGACCGCGCCTCTCCCGTACAGCGTGCAGTTTTCAGCTGGCCGGCAAGTAGTACCAGAAGTGGCCCGGGGTCCCGCCCTCGACGCGGTTGCCCGCTGGTGTGCCCATGGTCAGCTCGGCGAAGTCACCGACCTCCACCATGGCGGGTGGTTCGTACACGCTCTGTTCCTGAGGCCGTTCCCTCTGCTGTTCCATATCGGTATCCCTTCTCCTCTCCTGCCTGGTCACCGGCAGGAAGTCGCGTTCCGGCGGCACCCGGTGGCATGGCCGCGCAGCCAGATCTCACAGCCGAGGGTGGCGTCCAGGGCGTCGGCCAGTCCGTGCGGGCTCGGGTGCACGGCGAGCAGCTCCGCGCGGAAGGCGGTCGTGTCGATCAGCCCCGCGCGGGCCAGCGCCGAGGTGTCGCAGAGGTCGAGGAGTGTGGCACGGTTCCGGCGCACGGCGTGGTGGAAGTCGGTGCTGTACTCCCCCTTGGTGGAACGGTCCAGCACGGTGGCGGTCACGATCGGGCGCAGCGCGTCGACGAGCACCGGTTTGTAGCGCCCGGGAGCGTTGCGTTCGGCGACCCGTACGGACAGCGCCGCCTCGATGACGCAGTCGTCCAGGAAGGGTGCGGCGTACTCCAGGCCCTTGGCCGAGGTGAGACGGTCCAGCTGCGCTGTCCCGAGGGCGCCTGCCCGCACGCAGGCGAGCGCCATGTGCTGGCCGCGTTGCCGGGCGAGCGGTTCCGTGCCGGCGGTGGCGGCCTCGCGCAGGGCGTCCCGGGCGGTCCGTACCGCGTCGGGGGTCGCCCAGACCGGCATGCGCTGCTCCGTGCCCCAGGAGAGCGGGAGCGCGCGGGCGGCCTCGGCGAGGGAGGGAACCGGGCCGGTGAGGCCGTCCGCCCAGGCGGCCAGCCACTGGCTGAAGGAGCTGCGGTCGGCCAGGCCGCGCAGCACGGGCCAGAGCGGGCCCTGGAGGAAGGCTCGTTGTCGGCGGATGCGGGCGAGCGCTGCCAGCGGGTGGCTGCGAACGTAGTCGTGCAGGTGCTGGGGCATGGCGGTGAACAGCTCGTCTGCGGCGCCGCCCGTCATGTGCAGGCGTGAGCCCCGGTCGGTCATCCACTGGGCGAGCGCCGCGATCCGGGCGGCATCGCGGGCCCACAGGCCGGGCTCTCCACCGGTGTCGGTCACGTCGGCCAGGTCGCCGTACCAAAGGGGTGCGCGATCGACGTCGGACACCACGTGGTCCGCGGCGGGGAGTTCGGCCGTGGCGCGCTCGGCCCAGGCCGTGTCGTCGTTGCTCGCGTCGTGGCTTGCCCAACGCATCGTCACCAGGCGTGCGGTGCCGTCGCGGGCGGCGAGGAAGCAGAGGCTGGTGGAGTCCATGCCGCCGGAGAGGTCCGAGCTGATGGTGCCACCGGCCGCCGTACAGGATCCGACGGCGGCCTCCAGTGCCTGCCGTACGGCGTGGGTGCCTTCCGCAGCCGGCAGTTCCGGCTCGGGTACGGTCCACCAGCGGCGGGTGTGCGCGTGCCCGTCGGGCTCGATGACCAGACAGTCGTGAGGGCGGACCGTCTCGACGCCCCTCCACATGCTCTGGGAGTCGAGGGGGTAGGGGGGTGGTGCGGAAAGCAGCCGCAAGGCGAGCGCCTTCTCGTCGAAGCTCGCCTCGGTGAGGACCGCGAGGGTGTCCGTCCTGCAGGCTCCGACCGTCGCTCGGCCGACTCGCGCGTGGTGAATCCGTCGCACCCCTGATGCGCTGCCGCGGACCGCGACCCGGCTGCCGATCGAGGCGGCCACATGGAAGCTGCCGGCCAGGCCCCGTACGGCCTGCTCCGTCTCCTCGACGTTTCGTACCCGCCCTAGTCCCACCGCGAGTTCCTCGGCGGTGACGGGACACCGTCCGATCACCGCGAGCCGCGCTGTCCCCGCCTCGGCGACCGTCACCCGCCCGTCGGGCCAGTCGCCCATCAGCCACGGCCGGCCCGAGGCGTGCTCAATAACGTGGGCGGCGCGGGGGCGCAGGCCCTGTACGGCGGGCTGGGCCACGTCACCGTCGGGGAGAACTGCGAACCACGTGTCGACGGTCATGATGCGAACCCCTCTCCGGCTGTCACGACCGCTGCCGGGGCACGCTCGACACGACCATGATCCGGCTGTAGTACCCGGCCGGGAAGGGCTCGCCGACCGGCTCCCCGCCGACCTCGACCCAGGCGTGCGCACGGAACGGTTCTGTCCTTACGCCCGTGCACCAGTCGGGCCATGCCCCGCGCATCCGGCACAGCACGGCGGTTGCAACGGAGCGTTGCAGGCAGCCCTCCCCCGCACAGCGGGCGCTGACGGTGACCACCGCCTGCCGGGCGGCGAGTGCCTGTGCGGTGGCGGCCGGCCTGGCGCCGCGCCGCAGCAGGGTCAGTACGCGGCGGATGCGGCGGGGCGGCAGCTGGGCGATCGGCCGGGCGAGGGCGACCGCGAGGAGGGCGGGAAGCCGGTGGCGGAAAGCGATGCTTCCCGGGGCGGCCGGGACCATGGGCTGGCTCATGCCGTCACCACCAGGCGGGCCCGGTGCAGCGAGGCGACCAGGGTGGCCACGTCGTCGGCCGCCTGCTCCGTGGCTACCTGCGGATACCGCTCGGCGAGCCGACGGGCGGCCTCTTGCGGGGGCACGCCGTCGAGCAGTGCGCTGAGGACGAGGGCAGCGGTGCCGTTCAACTGCCAATAGCGTCCGGTCGCTTCGTCGAGGAGCACCATGCCGTGGTCGGCGCGCGTCGTGGACACCCACGGCTGGAGGGCGAGGGTCATGGCTTTCCCGGGCGCCGCCGGGGCGTTCGGTTCCGGTCCCCAGGAATGCGCTGCGCGTGGTCCCGAAGTGTCCAGCGGTGCACAGCTGTCGTCGCTCTCACGGAAGGCCCCCCGGTTCTCGCCGTGTGCTCGCGCTTCGCGATCCGCCAGCGCAGCGCTGCGAACCAGAATTCCATGAGTAAGGCCGGAGAGTGGCCTTTGTCCCCCAAAAGAGTGGGATGTGCGATAAGCAGACATAAGCCCGGCGATTGCCCCGACGGCCCGGTCGCGGTCTTCCTGCGCGGTTTCACGCCATCGTCACCGCCCTCGTCACAGTCTCGCGCGGACGACCGGCCGGACGGGCAGGTGGTCAAGGAGACGGTCAGGCGGCGGACCACGCTCGTGTCCGCCCGGCTGCCGGACGGCGCGCCTGCACCATCACCCCTCGGCCGGGACCGTGGGCACCGGCTGAGGGAAGTTGACGCAAAACCTTCGCTTTGCCGGCCTTTGGCTTCTTCTTGACCGCGAGTTGCCGGTAGCGTCCGGCCCTGGTCGGTGATCCCGATCAGGGCCGATCACGCTCGGGGCGTTCCGTACCGGACGCGTTTCCGTGCCCAGGGCCGCGCAAGGGGGTTGGGGTCGGCCCGCCCAGCACGTCATCTGCTCGTCGGCTCCCGCGAGCCGTTGATGTCACCGGAGGATGCATGCCTGCCCGTATCGCCACCGCAATCGCCACGTGCACGCTGAGTCTCGGAGCCCTCGCCTCCGGGGCAGGCGCCGCCACGGCAGCGCCCTCGGGTCCCGCCGCCGTCAGACCCGCCGACGGCGCGTCGGCTTCCCCCCAGTCGGCGGTCGACGCGCGCGTCGCGGCCGTGGACCGGTGCAGCTACCAGGTGGTCCGCTCCGACGACTCCCGCTACGTCTACTCCGTGAGCGGGGTCATCGGCGGCGGCACCCGTGAGCTGCCGGTCCAGAAGGAGGACTTCGTGAGGTTCTCCGGCGGCTGGCAGACGGTCGTCCAGGTCGACGCGTGTGCGGGCGGGCAGGGTCAGGCCCCCACCGCGCTCCGCGTCACGGGCAAGCTGGAGAACCCCGAGGGTTACGACCCGTCCGTGCCGCGGACCATCCGCAGCGACTACCTCAAGCCCGCCGCCTCCTCGGTGATCCCGACGGCGCCGGCGCTGACGTCCGTCGACCGCCTCGACGCCGCCACCGTCCGTGTCACGTGGAAGCCGGCGCAGGGCAACCCGGACCAGGTCATGCTGATGGAGCGCAAGCCCTTCTACAGCAGCGAGGTCGGCATATGGCATCCCTACACGTTTCAGCGGGACGTCCCGGCCGGCGCCACCTCAATGGACCGCAAGCTGGAGCGTCATCCCGACATCCCGCCGACCGGCCGCACGCACGCCTACTGGATGCGCGTGGTCAAGGACGGGTTCGTCAGCGACCTGCGCGCCGAAAAGCCGACCACGGTCGAGCCGTAACCGTCCGGCGACAACTGCCGCGGTCTGCGACACGGCGTTCCGCGCTGCTTCCATCAGGGGCGTACCGAACCGGTGATTGCGGCGAGGGCCTGGTGGAGGGTGGAACCGCTCGGTGGGCGGTCGCACCAGCGGGCGCCGATGTGGCCGTCCGGCCGGACGAGTAGTGCCCCGTGCGGGCGAAGGCCACAGCGTTCGGCGTGCTTGCCGGGAAGGGCCTCGATGCGTACCGGCCATGGTGCCGTGGTGTGCCGCTCCCAGTGAGTGGGGTCCGGGGTGAGCAGGGTGAACCATTCGCCGAAGGCGTCGAGCGTGGAGCGGTTGTGCGAGAGCCAGAGGTGGGGCATGCGGTGCCCTGGCTTTGCGGTGGGGACATAGTCCGTGCCGGTGTCGGGTGGCTCGGGTGAGGCGCTGCTGTCGGTGCCGTCGGTGCTGTCGGTGCCGTCGGTGAGGACGGCGTCGGAGTGGTAGGTGACACCGAGCACGAGGCCGAGTTGGGCGAAGTACCGGTCCGACCAGGGAAGTTCCATCGGGGGTGGGGTTGCTCCGCTGGTGGTTCGGAGCTGTTCCCGGCGCTGGTTGTGCACTCGCACCATGAGGTGGGTGTTGGCCACCGCTTGGCGGAGAGTCCGGTGGGCGACGGGGTGTCGTTCCGTCTCGTAGGTGTGGAGCAGCTTCGCGTCGGCCCACCCGTGGAGAACGCCCGCCAGTTTCCAGCACAGGTTGTGCGCATCGGCGATGCCGGCGTTCATGCCCATGCCGCCGACGATGGGGATCGCGTGCGCGGCATCGCCGGCCAGCAGGATCCGTCCGTGGCGAAGGCGTTCGGCGACGAACGCGTTCATCACCCAGTGCTGGACCCGCAACACCTCGGCCTGTACGTCGGCGCCGGGGCCGAGGGCACGCGCGACGAGGCCGGGCCAGTCGGGGCGCGCAGCGTCTTCGGGTGTGGGAACGAACCAGGCCCAGCCCCCTTCGGGGTAGAGCGGGGCGAACAGGCCGTGCGCGGTGAAGTAGACCCCGGCGGGCCGGTCGGCGCACCAGCGGTCGAGATCGGCGTTGAACACGACGGTGGTGAAGCCCCCCATCGCTCCGGGGCCAGTGGTGTCGATTCCCAGCCGTTGGCGGACGGTGGAGTTCGCGCCGTCGGTGGCGAGCACATAGCGGGCGCGGACGCGGGTCTCTTCACCGCTTTGGTGGTCGACGAGCACG
Organism: Streptomyces cinnamoneus; assembly: GCF_014650495.1. Taxonomy (GTDB): domain Bacteria; phylum Actinomycetota; class Actinomycetes; order Streptomycetales; family Streptomycetaceae; genus Streptomyces; species Streptomyces cinnamoneus. The sequence continues at coordinate 56,685 of NZ_BMVB01000014.1, forward strand.
GCCACGACGCTCCCGGCTTCTTCGGTCAGGTCGATGAGCTCGACCCCGAACCGCATCGGTGCGTCTGTTGCGGCGAGCAGGGTGGGCTCCAACCGGTCCTGCGAGGTGACTGCGCCGATCACGGGGGTCTCGGGTACCGGCGCGTTGATCCCGATCATCGCCGCTGTGGCGAAGTCGTGGGCGTGCAGGGTGTCGCGAAAGCGGATGCGGCCGTACTCCGGCCGGAAGGCGTTGGCCGTGATCTCGGCGGCGAGCCCGAGCTGGCGATAGATCTCCATCGAGCGCACGTTGACCAGCCGGGACCGGGGGAAGGGTGAGAGTTCGCTGTGTTTCTCGACCAGCAATGCCTGCACGCCCCAGCGTGCCAGTAGCGCTCGGGCGGTGAGTCCGACCGGTCCGCCACCCACGATCAGTACCGGAACCTCGCCGTTTGCTACGGGCATGCCGACCTCACGTTCTCCGCAGCCGGCCGGCCACGGGTCCCGCCCTGGTAACCGGTGGCCATCATCTCGTCCGTCGATGCATTGGCCGCATCGACGATGCCCTGAACCGCCATGAGATCCATCTTCCGCGCCCGGCGGCCGACCGCAATGCCCGCGCGGGGTGAGCACGGCCAGGTGGGGGCATGAGCCTGAGACACGCGACGCCGGCCTGCAGCCGTGACCGGCGCTCAGTCCTCCCAGGGCCAGTGGGCGTCCCGGCCGCTTTCCAGCAGCGGCACCATGCGGAACGCCGCGTCCGTGAGCCCGCCGAACGTGTGCCGGTCGGCGGATCCGGAGGGGCCGTGGCCGGGCCGGTATCCGGCCAGGTTCCAGGTGTAGACCGGAATGTGGGCCGGGACCTGCTCGGTCGGGTCGCCCGCGTAGTGGTAGGAGGCCTGTTCGTCGGTGACGATCAGGACCCGGTCGTGGCCGCGGTAGTGCCGGCGCACAGCCTCGGTGGTGTCGGTGCCGCCGAGGTTTCCGAAACGTTCCAGCACCGTGAGAACCGACTCGCCCTTGCGGTAGGCCACCGGTGCGCTGGTAGTACCGAACTCGACGAGGTCGGCGTCTGCGGCGCGCAGGGCGACGGCCGTGCCGAAGATGGCGGCGGCGTCGGCGCGGTTGAGCTGGGACCGGTCGGACAGCGGCGACCACATGGAACCGGAGCGGTCGACCAGGATCAGTGTCCGGCCGCGGAGTGCGGGCACGTTTGCCAGCGAGTGGCCGAGTGCCTGCTCCAGCGGGTAGGCCCAGCGCAGCGAGGGGGCGTGCTGGTACGCGGACAGGTAGCGGAAGGGGAACTGCCGGGACCGGGCGACCTCCGCCGGGTCGGCCATCCGGGCCGCCGCCTGCTGGGCGACCTCGTCGCGGACGCCGGACTCGTCGAAGTTCCGCAGGTTGCGGACCAGGGCCATGGTGCCCATGGAGGGGATGACGGCCTCCCAGGCCGCCGCGTCCATCGGACCCTGCAGCCAGCCCGCCAGGGCCTCCCAGGTCATCCCCGCCTCGGCCAGCCGCTCGGCGGCGCCGGGCCCCGTGACCAGGGCGCGGCGTTCGGCGAGGGGAACGGCCATCAGTGCGCGGTGGGCGGTGAGGGTGCGGTCGCAGACGGGCGGCTGGGCGGAGTCCGGATTGTGGCGGCGGTCCAGGGCGTACTGGAACAGGGCGCCCTGCCAGGGCTTTTCCGGGTCGGGCGTGGGGTGGACGAGGTTGAGGACGTCACCGAAGCGGTAGCCCTTGGACGCGGTGTCGTACTTCAGGAGGTTGCGGCCGGTGTAGAGACGGCGCACGGCGTCGGCGATGCCCCGCTTGACCGGCTTGGGTACGTTCCGCCCGTACGTGGAGGTCCAGTACGCCAGGATCTCGCCGGGCTCGTCGGCACGGCGCAGCACGAAGTCGATGACCTGGCGGTTGGTGGGGCCGTCCGTTGCGCCGGCGTCGAGACGGGCCTTGACGTACTCGGCGGCGCCGACGAGGGAGGCGGTGCGCATCTGCCCGTCGCCGCGCAGCCAGCGGAGAAGACCGGCGGTCCAGGCCGGGTCCACGACGGCGAGCTTGCGCACGAGCGCCGCAAAGCGGTCGTCACGGCCGGCGGCGCTCTCGTGGTAGGTCTGCTGGGAGACGAAGTTGGCGACCGCGAGCAGGAACAGCTCGGAGCGCTCGTCGCGCAGGTGCCCCTTGCCTCCGAGGTGGGTGCAGGTGCGCCCGGCGGTGGCAACGGGCGAGGCAGGACTGACCTTCTTGGATGTGCGGGCGTTGAAGCGCGCCATGTGAATTCCCCCGAATTCATGCGGGGAAGCACGGCAAAGGGGCGTCCGAGATCACGGGTCGGCGACGGTACACGACAGCTGCTCTGCCTGACTGAGCTACACCAGCCCGAAGCTGGGACGGGATTCGAACCCGCGACCCGCTGTTCCCAGAAGTAACCGTCATCTGCGCACCGGACGCCCCGATGCCACGCCTCCCGAGTTCAAAAGTGGCCACGGCATGGGATTCGATCGCAACGAAGTAGCCGTGGCCCGCGCACCGGGAGGTGCGTGAAGCTTGGGTGTCCAGAGATCGAAGCGGCGGAACCGACAAGGTGCTCTGCCTGCTGAGCTACGCCGGCCTGTGGTACCGGCGGCGGGACTCGAACCCGCGACCGCCCGATTATGAGTCGAAGTAGGTCCTGCCTTCGCACCTGGACGTCGACGACTATAGGAGTACAGGCGTACGTGCCGCCAAGGTTTTTTCGTCCCCCTGCCGTCATGGGGGCTTGCGCGAAGAAGCCGCGTGTTCCGCCCTCGTGCGGGAGGGGGGCGGAACACGCGGCCGGGTGCGGGTGCGGTGCCTCACCCGCTGCGTCCTCGGCGGCTGGAACCAGGACGCTCGTTACTTGTTGACGAGCACGTTGCCGTAGGAGGAGTTGGCGACGCCGACGACCGAGACCGTGTTCCCGCCGACGTTCGGGGAGACGTGCGGCGCGACCTGGACGACGTTGCCGGCGGCGACGCCCGGCGACTTGGCTGCGGCGCCCTGGGCACCGTCGGCGACGGCCGCGGTGGCTCCTGCGCCGAGGGCGGCGGCGGCCATCACGGTCACGGCGGCGGCGTTACGCATGCTCATGGTTCTCTCCATGCTGGTGGGGGAAAGCCAGGGCAAAGACTCTGGCAAGGGAGAGTCTTGTGTATGAAAAGCCGTCGGTGGGACTGGCGGCGATATGTTCATCAGCTCTAGTGATCACGGGTCCGGTCTTGACCACCTGTGGGTGCCCCCGGCGCGGCAGGAATGCCTCTCCTGAGGCGGTTCCTCCTGCTTTTTTCCTGCTTCGGGAGCGGTCGCGCCTCCTTCAGGTGGCGGTGCTCGACAAGCACGGCAACCTCGACCGCTTCGGTCTGTGCCTGCTGCACGACCACTTCCGTCTCGCAGCCGGCGCGACGCCATGACGGCACGGCGCACAGTGCAGCCCGCACTGCGGCGCTGGACGGCATGAGGACGAAGGGCGGCGCACGCCCCCGTGACCGACGAGCCGTACGCCGACGACCTGCTACTGAGCGAGGGCTCCGAACCGTACCGGCGCGCGATACGCTGCCTGCTGCGGGACCCGGACACCATGAAGCGCCCCGAGAAGTGGGTACGCACAGCCCGCGGGTCAGGGCCGGGGCGTCTTTGTCGAGGTTCGCTACGAAACGGACTTCCGCTTCCACTCCGGCGGGCACTTCGCCGTCGGCCCATGGGCGATGGACGTCCACAGCAAGGACTGGAACCTGCAGCTCGTCGCCCCGCCGGCGCTCACGGGCGCCCACCGGGACCAGGTCCAGGTCGACCTGGGCGGACTGGGCCCGGCTGAGGTCACCCCCCAAACCGTCGGCCGCCAAGAACGGCCACCTGGTGTGGAACGGGCTGCACCCGGCCGCGGGCTCGGGTACGGGTACGAGCTCGGGCGCTGGTACGGGCGTGAGCCATGGCCAAGCCGGAGAAGAGCAGCAGCACCTCCCTGTGGTGGTGGGGCATGGTCAAAGCCGTCCTGGGAGTCATGGTCCTGCTGCTGTACAAGGCGATCCCCAACATTGCCGACGTCGTCACGAGCCCCACGCCCGGATGGCTGGGCCAGACCATGCGCTGGCCGGTGCTCATCGGGGTCGTGGCCGGCTGGCTCCTCGTAGCGACCGCCCGGCCGCGAGGGTCGGTGCTGGTGGCCTCGTCGGCCCTCGCGACGGCCGCCGGGGTGGTGGCCGCGGCACCGCCCCTGGTCGGACTGCCGTCCCCAGCACCCGTAGGCAGCCTTCACCGGCGCCGGACCCGGCGTACGAGGTCGGGGGCGGCGTGGTGCCACTGCTCGTAGTGGAAGGTGAAGCCGGATTCCGTCAGGCGTCCCGGAACGACGCGACGGCTTTTGAGGAGCAGTTCGGTGTCGGAGCGCAGGGCGAAGGCACCGGTCTCGGCCATCCACTTCGTGGCCGGCAGACCGATCGGCATGCCCCAGGCCCTGCGCAGGGTGCGCATGAAGGCTCGTTGCGGAAGGGGGCCGGGGGCCGCAAGGTTGACCGCTCCCGTGAGGCCGCCCTGCCGGTCGATCAGGAACTCGACCGCGCGGACGAAGTCGTGGTCGTGGATCCAGGAGATGTACTGCGCGCCGCCTGCCACGGGCCCGCCCAGGCCGAGCCTGGCGAGCCGCAGAAGGACGTCGAAGACGCCGCCGCGGTCCGGGCTCATCACCATGGCGGAGCGCAGGGCGACCTTCCGGGTGTCGGGGGTCGCGGCGTCCTGTTGTGCCTGTTCCCATCGCCGGGCGATGTCGACGCTGAAGGCCCAGTAGCCCGGCACGCCGGCCTCGCTGCCGCCGATGATGCCGGTCCGCTCGTCGTTGGGCGCGTCGTAGCGGTGGGCGTAGATGGTGGCGGTGCTCATCTGGAGCCACACGTGTGGCGGGCGGCGGGCGGCCGCAACGGCCTCACCGACGGCGCGGGCGGACTCCACGCGGGAGTCCATCATCTGCCGGAGGTTGGCCTCGGTGTAGCGGCAGCTGACGCTGCGCCCGGCCAGATTGATCACGGCGTCGCTGCCGTCGATCTCCTGCGCCCAGGGGCCAGGTCTCCGGCCGTCCCAGCGGACGTCGCCGGCTTGCGTCGGGTGGCGGGTGAGGACGACGACGTCATGGCCGGCGGTGGTCAGGGCGCGGCGCAGTACCGTGCCGATCTGGCCTGTTCCGCCCGGTATCACGATCTTCATCTGGTGCCCTTCGTGACGGCTGTACCGGTGGGCGCATGCCTGTGTCCGTGCCCTCTGCCCACGGAACGGAAGGCTCCCACCGCCGGGGGCATGAAGCGGCCGGCCATGCGCGGGTTCCGGCAGCGCCAGGGGCGGCTGCTGCTCAGTGCAGCAGCGTGCCCCGGGCCCGGTCGATGGCGCGGAGGACCTCGCCACGGTTGCCCGCACGCTGGGCCCATGCAGGCAGGCGGGCGACAGCCGTCATCTTCCGCCCCGTCTCGTACCAGGGGGCGCGTTCGCGCAGTGACGCCGCCACGAACCTCCTGATGAGGTCCAGGTGCTCCAGGTTGTAGGCCCACAGGACGCCGTGCCGGGTCCGGGCCTGCAACCACAGGGGAAAGCCGAACCAGGGGTCCACTGCAGGCCCCGGCCCGTACCGGAACACGGGCCCCCGACCGGCCCGCCGGGACAGCCCGCAGCCCGGGCAGACCACACGCCGCTGCCCGCCGTGCGCGGCCTCGGGCAGCGGGCCGATCCGGGCCGGCGCGGCGCAGCGCGGGCAGCGCACGAGGACGGAGGTGAGGAACGTGTACGAGGTGAGGTGCGGGTCCTTGAATCGGGGCGGCGCGGAAGGGACGGTCATCACCTCAGTATCGGCCCTTGCTGCCGGAGCGGGTCGGACGGGTCAGCGCTGCGTTCGCGTTTCAGCGCGCTGGCCCCCGACTGCCGGGCCCATGCCTCGGCTGCCGCGTTCATCTGGTCTCCTGCACCGCGGCCTCGGGCCCCGCAGCCGCAGGCGTTCACGAAAGGGAGTCCTTCCGGGAGGAGCGTGCCGCTGCGGCGGCCTCCCCGGCCTCGGCTGCTGCCGCGGGATCGCCGGCCAGTTCGTGGGCCTTGGCCAGGGTGTCGAGGCCCACGGCAAGCCAGGTCTGGGCACCGATGCGCCGCCACAGCCTGACAGCGGCTTCGGCGCGCCGGCAGGCGTGTGCGGGGCGGCCGGCCGCCAGCTGGGCCTCGGCCAGGGCGTAGAGGGTTGCCGCCTCGCCCCACAGATTGCCGAATTCGCGATAGGCCCAAAGGCTCCGGGCCAGCGAGCGACGCCCCTCCTGATGTTCGCCCAGTCGCACCAGCACGTCTCCGAGCCAGCACGTCGCGTGTGTGGCGCCGAGCCGGTCGCCGAGGTCCTCGCTGATCGAGGCGGCCAGCCGGAAGGAGTCGGCGGCGAGCGGATAGGCGCCGAGTGCGCGGTGGCTCTGTCCCAGGCAGCGCAGGGCTTGAGCCTCGCCGGGCCGGTAGCCCCCGCGTCGGCTCGCTTCCAGGCACTCGGTGAAGCGTTCCATGGCTGCCTCGACACGGCCCTGTTCGAGGTCGATGACGCCGATGCCGTTGGTCGCGTAGACGAGACAGTTGATGTTCTCGGCCGACCGGGCCAGCTCTGCGGCCTTCTCGAAATGGCGCACGGCTGAGGAGTGCTGGCCGAGCAGGCGGTGGACGTACGCCAGTCCTGCCATGGCGCTGGCCCGGTAGGTCGGCCCCATCCCCTCGGCGAGGAGAAGTGCCTGCTCGAAGTGGACCAGCGCCTCCGGGTACCGGTCGAGGATGGTGGTGAGCTCGCCGAGGCAGCGGTGGAGCTGGGAGGCCGTGCGTCGGTCGCCGACGGCCAGCGCTGCCTTGAGCCCTCGCCCTTGGAGCCGTTCCCAGTCGTCGAAGTGGCTGCCGACCTGGAAGAGGGTCGTCAGCGCTGTCGCCAGCCCGGCCGCCGGTGCGATGTCCGACCGGTCGAGCGCTTGGTCCGCCACGTCGATGAGGAACTGACGTTCCTCGTTGAACCACGCCATCGGGTCGGCGAACAGCTGCTCGACGTCCGTCGCGGAGAGCCGCCAGGACGCCAGGTCGGTCTGTGAGATGCCTTGGAAGTCGACGCTGAGGGTCTCCGCCGCGAGGTCGGCGAGGTGCAGGCTCGCTCCGAGCAGCCGTGTGAGCGCGGCAGTGCGGTCCTGTGGCGAGTCCTCCTGTTCCGCTCGCTCCCGGCCCAGCAGCCGCACCAGATCGTGCAGCTGATAGCGGAAACCGGTGGTGCCGACCCACCTGACCCCCACCAGGTGTACCTCGACCAGGTCGTCGAGCACGTTCTCCGCCCGCGACAGGTCCACGTCCAGCAGCGCCGCCAGGGCCCAGGCCCCGAAGTCGGGTCCGGGCAGCAGCGCGAGCATCCGTAGCGCGTGCTGCGTTCCGACAGCCATCGCCCGGTAGGTGAGTTCGAGGCTGGCCCGTACGGCGATGTGGCCGACTGCCAGTTCGTCGAGTTTGCGCTGTTCGTCGGCGAGTGCACGGGCGACTTTGGCCAGTGGCCAGTGCGGCCGCGCGGCCAGGCGCGCCCCGGCGACCCAGACCGCCAGGGGAAGTCCGTCGCAGGTCTCGACGATGGAGCGGGCCGAGTCGAACTCGGCGGCGGTCCGGTCAGGCCCCAGCATCTCGCGCAGCAGTGCGAGCCCTGTCGCGGAGTCCAGAACGCCCAGGGAGAGCCGGCGACCGCCCAGGTCCGCCAGTGTGGTTCTGCTGGTGACGATGGTGGCGCAGCGCGTGCCGTTGGGCAGGAGGTCGTTCACCTGCTGGGCGTCGGCTGCGTTGTCCAGAACGACGAGTGTCTTCCGCTGGGCCAGCAAGGTGCGGTAGAGATCGATCCTGCTGGACAGCTCCGAGGGCACGGCGCCCCCGCGTACGCCGAGCGCGCGGAGGAACGCGCCCAGGACGGTGAAGGGCTCGGCCGGCTCGTCGCCGAAACCCCGCAGGTCCACGTAGAGCTGGCCGTCCGGGAAGCAGGGGGCGAGGTGATGGCCTGTGTGCACGGCAAAGGCCGTCTTTCCGACACCGGCGGGGCCGGTGACCACCAGGGTCACTGGCCCCGGTCTCTCCTGGCCGAACAGGCGTGCGGCTTCGCTCAGCTCGTCGTCCCGGCCGACGTAGAGCGAAAGGTCCGCCGGCAGCAGGCACGGGACGAACTGCCGCCCGATCGCTGCGTCCTGTTCCTGATGGCCGGATCCGGTGGTGTCGGCCAGTCGGTTCGCGGTCGGTCCGGGATCGTCCGCCGTCTGTGCGTGACCTTCCCGTAGGGCCAGTGCGTAGCGCGCCTCGGCCCATTCCTTCACGGTGGCGGGGTCGGCACCGCACGCCCGGAGCAGTGCCACCACCATGTCCTTGCTCGGCAGCGAGGCCCGGTTGAGCGCGCTCGCGAGGGTGCTCACCGGCAGGTGTTCGCCGGCCTTGCGCGCTTCCCGTTCCAAGGCGCGGTAGGAGAGGCCGGACCGGACCTTCATGGTGCGCAGCAGGGCGACGAACTCGGCAGCGGTCCCGGCCGCACCGGGCACGGGTAACGGCGTGGTCACAATGCGACATGCTATCGAAGGGGGTTCCGGTGCGGCTATCCGCCTGCACGGGGGTGTGAAAGGGGGCGGGGCGGCCGGATTCGAACCGGCGTCCTCCGAGATGCCATCGCGGCGCATTACCTCTGTGCTACGACCCCGCCTTGTCGATGATCATAACCCGAGCCCCACCAGCCCGGGAAGTCGAGGGGCATCCATGAGGCCGGGACATCACGGGAGGTCGAGAGGCCGGGGCCGGAGCTACGCCACGCAGAACTCGTTGCCCTCCGGGTCCTGCATGACCCACCAGTGGCCGGCCGGCCCCTTGTTCACCTCGTCGACGCGGGTCGCTCCCAGCTCCTCCAGCCGGGCCACCAGCGTGTCGAGGCCGCCGCGCTCGCTGTGGACGTCCAGGTGCAGGCGGTTCTTGCCGGACTTGCCCTCGGGCACCTCCTGGAAGAGCAGTCGCCGGCCCTGGCCGATGCCGCTGGTCTCGTCGTACGGGTCATCGGGATGACGGATTGCGGCGTAGCCACGGAAGATCTTGCAGCCGTGGTGCTCGGTCACCGCCTCCTCGCCGATGTGTCCGGCGGCCAGCAGGTGCTCGATGAGGGGGCTGGGGTCTTCCACCTCGTACCCCAGGGCCGCGGCCCAGAAGTCCGCGAGGGCGGGTGCGTTCGTGCTGTCGATGACCAGCTTCCAACTCAGCGTCATGTAACCAGTTATATAACTGCAGGCAGTGGGCCGACCGGTCGCGGCCGGCGCCGACGCCCGTGCCGGGGATCGCCGAGGCCGAGGTGGCTGACGCGCGACGGCTGCGCGACGCGCTGTTCCGGGCAGCCCTCGCCCGCACCCGCGGCCAGGACCCCGCGCCCGACGACCTGAGGGGGCCCGCAGGTCGCGGGGCGGCCCGCGGCGTGGGCCGCTAGCGTGGGCGGGCAGGAGCAGGTACACAGCCCGTCAGTTGTGCGAGGAGCGCCGATGACCATGGTGCTCGCCGTGGTGTTCGCGGTACTGACCGCGTTGAGCAACGCCTTGGCCACCGTCCTGCAGCGCAAGGCCGCCCGTACGACCCCGGAAGCCGATGCCCTGCACGCGCGGCTGATGCTCCGTCTGATGCGTCAGCCCGTGTGGTTCGCCGGCATCGCGGCAGTGATCTGCGCCGCCGTCTGCCAGGCCCTGGCCCTGAGGTGGGGGCCGCTGGCGCTCGTCCAGCCGGTCTTCGTCATCGAACTGCCCCTCGCGCTGCTGATCGGCAGCCTCGTCCTGGGGCGGCGCCTGTCACCACGCGGTTGGGGTGCGGTGATCGCCGTCGCCGGCGGGGCCGGGCTCGCCCTGGCCGCCGCCGCGCCGTCCGGCGGCCGTCCCCCGCAGTCCGCCGCGCACTGGGCCGCGGCCCTGGCCTGCACCGGCCTGACCGTGGCCGGCTGCGTGGCAGCCGCGGCGAAGTGCCCGGCGGGCCGGGCCCGGGCCGCCCTGTTCGGTACCGCGGCGGCCATCGCGTACGCGGTCACCGCCGCCCTGATGAAGACTGCCGTCATCCGGTTCGGCGAGCAGGGCGCGGTGGCCTTCTTCACCGCCTGGCAGACCTACGCCTTCGCCGTGACCGGGGTCTGCGCCCTGTTCCTGCTGTCGAACGCCATGGCGGCCGGGCCTCTGGTCGCCTCCCAGCCCGCGCTCACGCTGGGCGACGCCCTGGTCAGTCTGACCCTGGGCGTCGTGCTCTACGCAGAGGACGTGCGTTTCGGCTGGTGGCTGCTGCCGGAGACCGCGGGTGTGCTGCTGGTGCTCGCCGGGACGCTCGTACTGGCGGGGGTGCAGCAGGAGTAGCGGAGCAGCAGAGTGGCGGGGGCCGGACTGGACGGGCTGCTGCACGGGTCCAGCCCGGCTGCCGCGTCGCCCGGCCCGCAGCGGACCGGGCTGCCTCAGGTGCAGGCCGCTTCCAGAGCGTCGGCCCGACGGCGCAGGTCCGCGGCGATGTCGTCCCAGACGGGGCCGTGAAGGTAGAGGCTGTCGGCCGCCTCCCGCATCAGCGCCGGATCGTCGGGCCGCTGCAGGAGCAGGAGCCGGTAGGCGAGGTTGCGGACCCACAGCGGGAGTCGGCTCTCGACCATGTGCGGGCCGAGTTCCCGCAACATGGACAGGATCGCGTCCGCATCGGCGAAGGTCAGTTCCTCGACGAAGTAGTGCTCCTTGTGCTCTCGGCTGCACGCGGGAGCGGGCACGAAGTCATCGCCGTACAGACATCGGGCGTGTTCGGACAAGGTCGTGTGCATGATCTTGAGCCTACGATGCCGCGAACACCCGAGGGCGTCGAGGCCCGGCCGCCCATGGGCTTGACGATGCTTTACACGACCGCGAGGCCGGGCACCGCCGGGAGGTCGGCCTGCAGGTCGAGCTGGTACTCGTGGGCTGTGTGCGTCGGCAGGTAGCCGAGCTCGTCGTTGACGCGCCGCATGTGCGGGTTGTTGTCGGCGGTGTCGGTCAGTAGGCCGCCGAGGCGGGGGTGACGTTCGCGGGCCTGGAGGATCGAGGCGGCCTTCATCCAGCGGGCGAGGCCGCGGCCACGGTGCTCGGGCAGCACCGCCGTGCCGTAGTGCTGGGCATCGCCCGTCCCGCTGCCGGGGACCACGAGTTCGGTGAAGCCGGCGACGGATCCGTCCGACCGGTCGACGGCCGCCACGGTGTGGAGGACGTCCCCGCGTGCGGCGACGGCCGAGGCGGCCGCCCGTACCCGGTCGAGGTCCCAGGCCACCGTGCCGTAGTCGACGGCACCCATCGGCATGTCGTCCATGGCGCGGCGCGATGCCACGAAGGTGTCGGCGAGCTCGTCGGGCACCGTCCCCTCCCACGCCGCCAGGTGGTAACCGGCGTGCGGCGTCCCGGCGATGGCGGAGAGTGCGGGGTGGTCCGCCGCGGCCAGGGGCAGCCGGGCGTAGGTCAGGGCCAGTGCCGCACGGAAGTCCTTGGCGACGAGGAAGGCGGCGCCGGGGGTACCGGTCTCGGCCTGGGCGATGACGCTGCGCCGGCCGTCCTGGCGGGCGGCGGTGACGGCCGCGTCGAACAGCAGGGAGCCCGCCCGTCGGCGGCGTTCGGCCGGGTGGACCTGGATGTCCAGTTCGGCGAGGTGGCGCTGGCCCTCCTTGGTGAACAGACGCAGGAAGGCGTGCCCGACGGGGCTGCCGTCAGGGTCGGAGGCCAGCCAGGCCAGGCGGCGGCCGGCGGACGTCTCCTCGGGGTCGGTCAGGGTGGTCAGAGCGGTCAGGCGTAGGGACACGCTGTCTCTCCGTCAGGGGAAGGATCGCGGGGGGGGTGGGTCGGTCCTGCGCGGGGGATGTCACTGGGCCCAGGGAAGGATGCGGGTGCCCTCGGCCCCGGGCACGGAGGCCACGCCGTCCGCGCGCATGGCGACGTGGGCTTCGGCCGGCTGCGGGGCGTGCATCCGGCGGAGCGCGTCCGCGGGGAGGACGAGGGTCTGTCCGGCCGTGATCTTCTCGGTGCGGCCTCCGCAGGTGACCTCAAGGACGCCGGAGGTCACCGTCCACACCTGTTCGCGGCTGATGGAGTGCTCGGGGCCGGTCCGGCCGGCCTGCATCGCGACGGTCCAGGTGCTGAGTTCCGTGCTGCCTCGGCTGGGGGCGGCCAGGCCGGTCATGCGGGCGTTCGGGGACTCGGTGACGTTCTCGGCGGTGGGGGTGATCACGAGCATGGCGGGGTCCTCAGGCTGTGCGGGCTCGGCGGGAGCGGCCCATTCGACGAGCTGGACGACGATTCCGTTCGGGTCGGTCATCTGGAACAGCCGCTCGCCCCAGGGCTCTTCGCGCAACGGCATGGTGATCGGGGCGCCGGCCTCGCGCAGGCGCCTCTCCTCGGCCTCCAGAGCGGTGACGGTGAGAGCGAAGATCAGGCCCGTGGCCTGCTGGTCGCGCTGCTCGGGCGGGAGGACCGCGCTGCCGCGACGGAGCAGCACGATGTCGGCGGCGGCATCGTCGCCGCGGGTCAGGGACGCGAAGCCGTCGGCGGCCATGGCGACCTGGTAGCCGAGGTGGGTGCAGAAGAAGTCGCGGGAGGCGTCCACGTCGGCGACGGTGAGGGACACGGTGGAGGCGGTGACGTTCAGGGCATCTCCTGGCGGGTTCGGGCGCAGCAGTTCGGGGAGAACTTACGACGACCGTAACCTTAGACAGGGGTTATCAATTCCGTCAAGGTATTTTTACCACGGTAGCAAGATTGGCCCCGTGGTTGCTGAAGGGGGGCTCCGTCTGCCCGAGAAGCGGCTGGTGGGCCGCGCCTTCAGGGGCTCTCCAGCCAGTCGGTGTACCAGGCTCGAAAACCGGGGCTCACCGGAACCGGTCCGGCCGGGCAGGGGTTCGGCGAGGGGGAACGGCGTGGCGAGGCGGCCCGGCAGGCGGTCCTCCTCCCACTCGTCGTCCACGGCCCACTCCTCGCCGGCTTGCGGACGGGGAACGGTCAACGGCATCACACCGTGACAGGGGCCGGCGGGGCCGTTGCCCACCGTCGCGGCGAAGGACCGGTACTCCGCAGGGAGCTCGATGTCGTGGGTTTCCTCGAACGTCCGGATCTCCGCCTCCGGCAGCGGCGGCGTCAGCTCGTACCGGTGCGTTTCCGCGCCGAAGCGCGCCCGCTCCGGATCACCGGCCGCCATCTCCCGTACCCGTGCCCGCACGCCATCCACGTCCCAGCTCTCCACCCGGCGACCGTAACAGCACCGTGCGAGCCGGTTCTGCGGGGACGGCGGTACGGAAACGACCCGTACCGCCGTCCGCGCCCGGCTCCGTTCTTACAGCACCGGGTAGACCAGCGTGTTCTCCCTGCCCAGGCGGTTGGCGCCGGTGTCGTTGTACATCGTGGTCTCACCGTCCGACCAGCGGATCAGCAGGTCGTCCGTGCGACCGTTGGGCGTGAACTTTCCCGTGGTCATCACGGTGTTGTGCTCCCAGGTCCCGTTCGCGTCGAGGATGCGCTGCTCGCTGCCGAGGCCCCGGGTGGAGGTGCCGACGTAGGTGTCGAGCTCGCCGTCCGTCCAGCTGACCATCAGGTCCCACTTGGCGTTGCCCGAGTACTCGCCGGCAGTGAGCAGCTTGGCGTGCTCCCACGTGCTGTTCTTGTCCTTGAGCTTGTTCTCCTGGCCGAAGGTGCCGGGGCCCACGTTGGTGTAGAGCGTGAGCTCGCCGTCGGACCAGCGCACGACCAGGTCGGTGACGTACGTGGCGGCGTTGAAGCGGCCGGCGGCGATCTGCGTGGCGTGCGACCAGATGGACTTCTTGTCGGCCATCTTCACCTCGCTGCCGAGGCCGTTGCCGCCGATGTCCTGGTAGAGGGTGACCTCACCGTCCGACCAGACCACCATCAGGTCGAACTGGTTGTTGCCGCCGAAGTCGCCGGCGGTGACGGTCCGGGCGTACGTCCAGGTTCCGTTCTTGTCAGTGAGCCGGCGTTCGGAGGAGAAGTCGCCGTTGCCGTCGCTGTCGTAAAGGGTGACCTCGCCGTCCGACCAGACCACGACCAGGTCGCTGCGTCCGGTGCCGTTGAAGTCGCCGGCCGCCATGAGTGCGGCGTGCTTCCAGGTCTCGGCCCGGCCGACGGAGTAGGGCGGCGCCGGCTGCTGGTACGCGCCGTGGCCGGCGTCGCTGTTCTTCTGGGCGTCGTCGAAGAGCAGGAAGAACCGGTCCGTGTGGAAGGGGCTGTAGGTCAGCCGGTTGTAGAGGGGGTCGCTGCCCTTCACATCGGGGCCGCCGCCGTTGGAACCGCCGACGTTACCGATGATCGTTCCGGTGCCGCGGTCGAGGTCCACCGAGGAGAACCACGGTGAGCCCGAGATGCCGCCCCACAGGCCCGCGCAGTCGATGCGCATCTGGTTGTAACCCGGCAGCGCACCCGTCTCGGTGGTGCATTGCACCGCCTGGTCGTCCGGGTTGTGGTCGACGCTCGGGTAGCCGATCACCGTCGCACGGTCCTTGGCGCCCTGGGTGCGTGCCAGGCTGTTGCCGCCGACGACGTCCTGAACGTTCTTTCCGTCGTTCCGGCCGACCCGCGCGAAGGCGAAGTCCAGGTCGGAGGTGGGCGCCGTGGTGTTCGCGACGTAGTTGCCGTCATAGAACCACTTGGTGACGGGCCAGATGCCGTACGGCTGGTGCCTGACGTCCTTCGAGCCGTCGTAGTAGGGGACGAAGATCGCCTTGGAGTTCACACAGTGCCCGGCGGTCAGGACGAGGTTGCGGCCGGCGCTCTCCACCACGGACGCGGAGCAGTAGTGCGTCTTGGCGTTGTTCGGGTCCTTGGCGAAGAGCACACCGACGGACTTGATGCCACGGAAGTGACGGGAGTTCTCGTGCGTGATGCCCGGGCGGGGCTTGTTCTTCGGCGGGGGCTTCAGCGTCGGCGTCGGGATCGGGGCCGGGGTCCCCGGTCTGGTGGGGGTACCGGGCTTCGCGGCCCCGCCGCTCGGGGTGCCCGTTCCGCCCGGTGAGGGACTCGTGGCCGGGGCCGGCCGGGCGAAGGCCGCTCCCGGGTCGGTCGCCGCGGCGATACGTTCGGGCGTCCAGAAGCGCAGCGCCTCCTCCACCGTCCAGTCGCCGTCCTCGCCCGCCCGGGCGGTGCCGGACGCGGTCGGAGCCGTCGGTCCCGGCGTCGGTGTCGCCGCCGAGGCGGCACCGGCCATACCGGTGGTCAGCAGTGAGCCACAGACGGCCGCTAAGATCATCTGCCGTATTCGCAACGTACGCAAGGTACTTACTCCGTACAGTGAGATGAGGTTCCGGCGTGCCGACGGGCATGCCGGGGCCACCGCCCGCCCCCCTGGGAACGGGCGGAAGTCTGCAGGTCAGACAGCGTCGGCTTCCGCGCGGCGGCGGCGCCGGGACACGACGAACCATGCGCCGCCCGCCAGGACGACCGCTCCACCGCCCCCGGCGCACGCCCAGGGCACCCAGGTCGCAGAGTCGTCGTCACCCGTCACCGACAGCCGCTTCGTCGTCTTCTTCCGGCCGTGGTGGCTGACGACCGTGACGTCGTACGTTCCTGACGGCGTGTCCTTCGGGACGTCGATCCACGCCGCATAGACCGTGGCCCCGTCGTCGCACTTGCAGCCCGGATTGTCGGGGCTGTCCGGGCTCGCCTCCTTGACGGTGCGGGAGCCGCCGAAGGCACGGGACGTGACGGTCACCGCCTTCTCGTCCGGCGCGGCGTGGTCGTCGGCGAGGACGACCTGGACCTTCTCGCCGGCGCGGGCCTTCTCTTCCTTGGGAAGCAGCGCGAACCGCCGGATCCGGGCCGGCCCCTGCGCCACGACCTTCAACTGTGCGGCAGCGACCGAGCGGCCGTGTGACGTCGCAGTGACCTCGTAGCTGCCGGGCGGGATGCCACTGCGGACCCGTACGAGACTCTCCGGCATGTGCGGATCAGCGGAGTGCGAGGCTCCCTTGCCCTCGGGGCGCAGGCGCAGGTTGCCGGTCAGGGCGGGGGAGGAAACGTCCACCTCGTCCCACGCCCCGGTCATCCCTTCGATGGCGAACCCCGCCGTGTCCCCCACCTCGACCGATGTGTCGCCGAGAACCAGCCGGGGCCCGCTCGGGGTCTCGTCACCGGGTGCCGCCACGGCCCGTACCGGCGCGGTCGACGAGAGGAGCAGCAGTGCGGTCAGCACGGAAGCTCGCGCCACGCGGCGCGAGCGCAGCAAGGCAGTGCTCGGATCCATGAACGCCCGCCCCCCCGATCCGTACAGTCCTGGCAGATCCACCGCCACACTAGCCTTTGCATGTGCATGTCGACAGGGGGTTCTCCGGCCCTCGCCGACCCCGTCCAGCCCCTTCCGACCGTATCGCGTCGTCCACCGGCGGCCCCGGACCCCGTGGCGCGCTCGGTCGACCCGGGCCGGCACGCCCCTGACCACGGCATATGACGCGTGGGTGGATGAATCCGCACCTGGCCTGAAATGCCCATTGCCGTGGACCACTTGACCTGCGCAGCGCCGGAGTGACGATCAGTCATGCCATGATTCCGCCCGGTTTCCAAGCCGTTCCTCCGAGGCCGGGGAGAACCCATGGCGCTCTCGCTCAAAGACCTGCTCGACTTGTTTCCCGACCCCGGCGGGGACTTCGTGCTGCCGGGCGACCGGATCGCGGACATCCCCGGCATCGGGCCGCTGCTGGAGACGTGGCTGACGTCGGCCGACATCACCGTGAACGGGGCGATCCCCAACCGCGGTGAGGTGACCGTGGAGGGCACGCTGTCCTTCACGCTGGTCGACGGACCCTGCCCCGTCGTCGTCTCGTTCACCGTCGACGCGGCTCAGGTGGTCACCGGGGTGATGCTGGACTTCACGCTTCCGGCGACCGAGGAGGACTCGGGGGAGGAAGACCCGTTCTCCCCTCACCTCCAGCTGTCCACCGGCGCGCAGGGGTTCTCCGCCGCCCTCGTGCTCGCCTTCACCGGCGCCGACGGTGAGCCCAAGACCATG
This sequence comes from Streptomyces cinnamoneus, assembly GCF_014650495.1. GTDB lineage: Bacteria > Actinomycetota > Actinomycetes > Streptomycetales > Streptomycetaceae > Streptomyces > Streptomyces cinnamoneus. Next base: position 73,697 of record NZ_BMVB01000014.1, read on the forward strand.
ACGTTCACGGCCTCGTACCAGGAGGGTGCCCTCATCGGCGACTGGTCCTCCGAGGACGGGGTGTCCTGGGACGACGTCGCCCACGCCCTCGGCACCGCCCCCGCCGACCTCCCGCCCGCCCTGGTGCCGGTACTGAAGCAGGTGGCCTTCGCCTACGAGAAGAGGAAGAAGGCGTTCGTCTTCTCGGCCGCCACCGAGTACGTCCAGCTCGCGTTCGCCTCCTTACCGCAGAGGGCCGGCACCGGAACGGCGGGGCCACGACTGCGTGCCGTCCTGCTGCAGGGGAAGTACGAGGCGGGGCTGGCGGATCTGCCGTCGGTCGGCGAGTACGCGCCGATCGAGGACGATCTCGTCTTCGCCGGGCTCCAGGCGTTCCACCTCTCGGCGGCGATGACGGTCCGCAAGGTCAAGGCGCTCAACGACCTGATGAGCAACGTCGGGGTCCAGCTCGGCCTGCCCACCCGCAGCCTCACCGCCGGGGCGTCGCTGGCCGTCACCGCCGCCACCGCCCTGACGGAGAAGAACTACGGCCTCGTGTACCCCCTGCGGCGCAGGCCTCAGCCCGGCCCGGTCCCTCCCCCGCGCCTGGGGACCGGCGCGCGGTCCGACGACGAGGACGTTCCCGCCCAGGCGTCCGTCCCGCTCGATGCGGTCTTCGGCCCCCTCCGGCTCTCCGAGATCGGGCTGTCCTACGCCGAGGGCACGGCCCGCGTCACCATCGACGCCACCGTCGACGCCGGCGGCATCGAACTGAGCGCCTCCGAGCTCGGATTCGCCCTCCGGCTCGCCGACGGCGACTGGCACTTCCGGCCCACCCTCGACGGGCTCGGCCTCGCCTTCGACCGGCCCCCGGTCCGTATCGGCGGCGCGTTCCTCGTCAAGGAAGCGCAATCGCCGTACGACCTGCTGTTCGCCGGCATGGCCGCCATCGAGGCCAAGGCCGTGAGCGTCAAGGTCCTCGGCGCCTACGCCCGTGCCGAGGGCGGCTGTCCGTCGCTGTTCCTCTACGGGGTGCTGGCGGGCCGCAACGGGCTGGGCCCGCCTCCCTTCCAGGTGCGCGGCATCGCGGCCGGTTTCGGCTACAACAGCTCGGTCCGGGTGCCCGCCCCGGCGGAGACGCCCGACTTCCCGTTCGTGGCCGAACTCGGCTCCGGAGGAGAACGGCCCCCGCTCGACGTACTGGACGACCTCCTCGACGGATCGGGCGGCAGGCCGCCGTGGCTGAGCCCGGCGCAGGGGCAGATCTGGTTCGCGCTCGGCATCGACTTCACCGTCTTCCGGCTCGTCGAGGGCAAGGTGCTGGCCCTCGTGGAGTTCGGGGACGACTTCACCATCGCTGTCCTGGGCCTGGCGACCGCTTCGTTCCCCGTCCGCCGTGACTCCGGTGCCGCCATCGCCCGCGTCCAGCTGGCCATGCAGGCGCTGTACACGTCGTCCGACGGCCTGCTCGCCCTGGCGGCGGAGCTCACCCCGCAGTCGTACGTCCTGGACCCCGAGTGCCGGCTGACGGGCGGGCTCGCCTACCGGACCTGGTTCGACGGCCCCCACCAGGGCGACTTCGTGTTCTGCCTCGGCGGGTACGCGACCGGATTCGACCGGCCCGACCACTACCCCGTCGTTCCACGGCTCGGCTACACGTGGGGCATCTCCAGTGTCGTCACCGTCCGGGGCGAGGCGTACACGGCGCTGACCCCCGCGGCCATCATGGCCGGCGGCAAACTGGAGGTCTCCTTCCACTCCGGCATCGTCGACGCCTGGCTGACCGCCCGGCTCGACGCCCTGGTCCAGTGGAAGCCCTTCTACTTCCGGCTCGGCGTCGGGGTTCGCATCGGCTTCGCCGTCGACCTGTGGCTGTTCACCGTCCGGGGCGAGGTCGGCGTCGACCTCGACCTGTGGGGGCCGCCCGTCGGCGGCATCGCCACCGTGCACCTGTGGTGCATCGACTTCGACGTGTCCTTCGGGGCGGACCCCGGCACCCGGGCCAAGGACGTGGGCTGGACCGAGTTCCAGGAGCAGCTCCCCGCCCGCGACGAGATGCTGCGGATCACTCCGCTCACCGGCATCCTGCCCGAGAACGAAGCCACCCGTGCCCTGCGCCGGGCAGCCGGCGACGACCGCTGGGTCGTCTCGGCCGACGGCTTCTCCTTCTCCACCACGACACCGGTGCCGGCGTCCAAGGCCACCGTCCACTCCTGGGAATCCCCGGGCAAGCCCCTCGACATCCGGCCCATGGAGGTCACGGGACTCGCGTCCGAACACACCCTGACGGTGCACCTGGGCGACGACGAAGCCTTCGATCCGGTCCGGCGCGGCTGGACCGTCGACACCGTCACCGCCAACGTGCCGCAGGCCCTGTGGGGCACGGGCGAACCCAACGCAGGGGACGCCGGCGACTCCGCGCTCGTGCCCGGCCAGATCATCGGCCTCACCGTCACCGTGCCCGCGCCCCAGGACGGGCCGACGCCCGGCGGGATGACCGACGTGGCGCTCGGCTTCGACGACCTCGCCCCCAGCCACGCCCTGCCCGTCACCCCGGGCGACACCCCGACGGGACCGGTGCCGCGCGCCTGGGAGGAGGGCCAGGAGCCGACCAGCATCGGCGCGATCGCCACGGGCATCGCAGGAACGACCGTGCCCGCCCGGGACGCGCTGTACGCCGAGCTCACCGCGCTCGGCGTGGCACCGCCCTCCCACGACCGCCTCGACGGCTTCGCCGCCCTCGCCGCGACGGGCGCCTTCACCTCCGAACCCCTGACGATCTGAACCGCGCGAGGGAAGCCACCATGACGCAGCCCGCCGCTGCCGGGGAAACCCCCCGGTTCAGCGTCCACTTCCACGACAACCACATCCCGGCCGCGCCCGCCGGCCTCTACACCGTCACGCTCGACCACACGGTGGCCGGCACGAAGGTGGGGACGGACAACCTGCCCGCCGCCGGGCAGGACTTCGAGATCCGGTCGCCCCAGTTCACCCTCGACGACTCCTTCGTGCACGCCCTGCACCCCGCACCCGCCGCGAGCGGCGCCTTCGAGTACGTCCTGCCGCACATCACCCTCAACCGGCTGATCCTCCCCTGGGAACGCGCCCTCGACCCGGCGGTGCCCGAACTGCCCTGGCTGGCCCTGCTCCTCTTCGCGGAGGGGGAACTGCCCGACGATCCCAAGGCCCAGGGCCACACCCGGACGCGGACCGTCCGTGACCTCCTCACCACCACCAGCGGCGACGTCCTCGCCCCCGACATCACCCTCGGCGAAGAGGTCCCTCCGGAGCTCAGGGACAGCACCTGCGCCACGGTCGACGTGCCCTCCGACGTCTTCGCCGGGCTCGTGCCCCGCCGCGCCGACCTCCCCCACCTGTGCCACGTCCGCAAGGTCACCGACCGGCACTCCGCCCGCGTGCGGCGGGCCGGGGAAGAGCTGGAGGCCGGCGACTACGCCGTCGTCGTGGCCAACCGCTTCCCCCGCACCGCCGGCCGCTACGCCGCCCACCTCGTCTCGCTCGAAGGCTTCGCACGCCACCTCGACGGCACGCGCCCCGCCCAGTCCGTCGTACGGATGGTGTCCCTGCGGGCCTGGTCCTTCGAGGCGATGCCCGACGCGAAGGCCCACTTCGCCCGGCTGATCCGGCACATGGCCGACGACCCGGCCGGCCTCGGGCTGCGCCTTCGCCCCCGGGCGGCGGGCACCGGCCCGGCTGCCGCCACCGAGCGCCTGGACCTCGGCTACGTACCGGTGGCCCACGCCCTTCCCTCCGCCGAGCACACCTTCGCCTGGTACCGCGGCCCGTTCACCCCCGTGGTGGCGCAAGCCGTGCCCGTCCCCGACGGCGGCCACTTCCGGCACGCCGACGAGGCCCTCGTCTACCTCACCGACACCGGCGTCTTCGACGTCAGTTACGCGGCCGCCTTCACCCTCGGCCGGACCCTGGCGCTGTCGGACGCCACCCTGGCCGCCACCGTGTCGGCGTTCCGCGCCCGGGCCCGGCGCGTCGCGCACCGGGCACTGACACGCGCCCGAACGACCCCGCACCCGGCCCGCGACCGGTTCCACGAGCTGATCGAGGACGGTCTCGGCGCCCGCCTGCACGCCGCGGCCACCACCCCGGCCGGCACCCACGGCGCCCCCGCGCCCCGCCGCGCGGTGGGCGGCGTACCCCGGCCCCCGGCCGTCACGGACCTGCGCGACCGCCTGCGGTCGGGCGTCACCCGCGACCTGCTGCTCGCCGCCCTGAAGGAGCCGCTGGCCCCGCTCATGAGCGCGCTCGACCAGGTGACCCTGCTGGCCGCGGCCCCGTTCGGGCATCTGGTGCCCGACGCGCGCATGCTGCCGCCGGAGAGCCTGCGCTTCTTCCACGTCGACGCGCAGTGGTGCGCCGCCCTGCGCGACGGGGTGCTCAGCACCGGCATCGGCACCTCGCTGGACGCCGCGGTCGACGAGCTCGCGCGCGGTGCCCTGGAGCCGCCGCGTCCCCTGTCCGGTCTCCTCATGCGCTCCGCGCTGGTGAAGGGCTGGCCCGACGTCGTGATCGAGCCCCGGCGCGCGGCCGCGGGAGGCGGCGACCCCGTGCTCCTCGACATCGTCCACCGGGTGATCACCGGCCCGGACCTGCTGCTGTGCCTCGTGGACGGGGTGCCCGACCAGGTGGTGTTCCGGGAGCCGCACGAGGGCATCCACTTCGGCGTCGACGAGGACGACCGCATCGGTCTGCGCCGCCTCACCGCACCGGTCGGGGCCTCACTGGAGCAACCGTTCCCGCCCGAGGGCGAGACCGGAATGAGCCGGTTCCTGCGGCCGGCCGTCGAGGAAGGCACGCCCGAGGTCCTCGCCCTCGGCGCCGGCCCCGACCCGCTGGTCCCCGCCCTGGCCGCCGCTCTGCGGGCGGCGGGCGAGCTGGGCCCGGGCGAAGCCCTGTCCCCGGGGGCGCTCGCCGTGGAATTCGTCAACTCCGCGCAACGCATCACCTTCACCCCGGACCCCTCCGGCCAGCAGTGAGGACCAGCAGCATGACGTCACCGTCACCCCTGATCGTTCCCGTCCAGGTGGACGCGCTCCTGGTCAACAAGCGGGTGCGCGCCAACGAGACCTGGCGCCGCTGGTACGCCGACTTCGAGGTGCTGAAGGACCGGCAGCCGCCCGAGCCCGACCCGTTCCAGAGCGCCGCGTCCGGAAAGCCCGACCACGGCATCCACCTGCAGTGGCTGGTGCCCGACGCGCTGCGCCGCGGCCGCCAGGACGGACCGGCCGGAAAGGTGGAGTTCCCCTACGTCCCCAACCGCTGGCTCGTCGTCCGCTACAGCCGTCCCGCCGACCGTCCCGGCCAGACGCCGACGGCCGTCGGCTGGGTCGTCGACAGCGACTACCTCGACGACGCGGGCGGCACGTCCCCGTTCCTCGACCCCTGGGCCACGGAGCTGAAGCCGGCCTGGATCGGCCGCCTCCACGACCTGGCCGACGGCCCGTGGACCGAGCCGGCGGGCCGGCGGCCCTTCCTCACCGCGGCAGGCCCGGGCCTGCCGACCTTCTCGATGTTCCAGCCCCACAACGAGAACGTCTTCTCCCTCCACGACCCGCTCACCGGCATCGACGGCCCGGCCCTGCTCGGCTACCTCGTGGCCGGCTGGTACTCGGACCCGGCGTGGGACGTCCTCGCCGCGCCGCCGGACGGCGACGTCCGGGCCCTGCTGAAGTCCCTGCGGTGGTCCACCACCGACAGCGCCTCCCGTCCCTGCCGGTCCCTGTACGCGGGTTCCGCCCTCGGCCTGGCCTGGGACTTCGACGGCGACCGGCCCGAGTCCGACAAGCCCGACATCACCGACGGCGGTGTGGCCGTCGGCGTCGACGTCGCCGTCGGGCACGTCGCCACCGACGCCGAGACGGCCCTCCACCCGGCGGCGCTGGACGATCCCGAGGCGGCGCTGCTGTGGGAGGCGTTCTCCTACGACCTGCTCGACGTCCTCGACGAGGACGGGGAGACCGCCCTCGACCAGGCCCTCCGGCGCACCTGGTTCGGCGCCGAGCAGGGCGGCTACACCTGGCGCATCGTCGACCGCCGGCAGGACGACGGCACCCCGTCACGGAGTCCGGAGCACTACGCCGGGGAACGGGACTGGCTGGCCGGGCTCAACGCCGCACAGGCCGCACACGACGCCGCCGTCCGCGAACTGGCCCACCTCCAGCGCCGCCTGTACGGCCTGTGGTGGCTGCGCGGCCGGCCCGCCCGGCCGGGGCCCGCGTGGGACGCCGCCTGCGACGGCCAGTTCGACCCGGACGGCGCCGACACCCTCGCCCGTCGGGCCCGGGACCGGCTCACGGCGCTGTTCGGCGCGGACGGCCTGCGCTCCCGCATCCCCTGGGGCGACACCGCCGGGGAACTGGCGACGGCCATCGCGACGTACGCCGCCGGGCACGGCCTGGCCCCGGACCGGGAACTCCAGCGGTGCGCCGAGCCCGCCTTCCACAGCACGCCCGACCCGTCGGTCATCGTCCGCGGGGCCGGGCTGGACCGGCCGCTGACCGACGAGAAGGACCTGGCCTGCCGTACCCCGGCCGAGGTGGTGACCGAGGTCCGCATCGGCGGCGAGATGACCCCGCCGCCGGCCGCACCACCCGCCCCCGACCTGACCGGCCTGCCCGAATCCGGCGCGGTGAGCGCGCTCCTCGGCGAGTTCTTCCTCCTCGACCTGGCCGCCGTCACGCCCGGCGGCACCCCCGGTACGACGGCCCTGACGGAAGCACTGGCACGTCCCGGCACCCACGTGACCGGCGTCCTGGCCCGCTGGACCCGGCAGTGGCGCCAGCCGTGGTCACCACTGCACCTCGTCTGGAAGCTGAACTGCTACCCGACCCCCTACCGCAGCGACGGCCACGACAACTGGGCGTTCGACGGCACCCGCTACCGCTGGCAGGGAGAGAACGCCGAGGACCCGGCCACCCTCACCGGACGGGCCCTGCTCAACCCCCTGCCCGGCTTCGCCACCCGCGCCCGCCTCGCCCAGCACGCCGACACCCACCCCCGCGGCCCCGTCCGGAAGCTGCGCGAACTCCGCAGCCAGGCCGAGGACTGGGACCTGCTCTCCCAGCGCATCGACGGCGTCAACGACTGGCTGGCCCAGCACGCGACCTCCACGAACATCACCCCGACGGGCACGCTCGCGGAACTCGTCGACAACACGACCTCCCGGGTCTCCCTGAGCGAGGTCCCCGACCCCGGCCCCGCCGCCTCCCCCGGCCGGCCGTACCGGCCCGTCAGGGCGGCGCAGCTCGCCTTCGAACAGCTCCACGTCATCGACCGGTTCGGCCGCTCCCTCGCGGTCATCAGCCCGGACAACGTGCAGCAGTTCCCGATCCAGCGGGCCGGCAGCGTCACCCCCGACATCACCGTGATCCCCGAGAACCCGTACCGCTTCGTCGAGCTCCCCCCTCGGCTGCTCCAGCCCGCGCGGCTGCGCTTCGACTTCGTCTCCGCGCGGGACGACCACCACCGCGTCGACGTCGACGCCGGCCCGCGCGAGGCGGCCGGTGACACCCCGGTCTGCGGCTGGCTCGTGGCCAACCACCTCTCCCGGTCCCTGCTCGTCCACGCGCCGGACGGCACGGCGCTGGGCGAGATCAGGACGACCCTCGACACCACGCACGAGCAGATCGCCGACTGGGACGCGCTGCCCGACTCGCCCTACCCGGACCTCGCCCCGGACACCGCCTCCGGGCAGGCGTTCGCGCAGGAACTGCCCCACCTGTACGGCTTCGTGACCGAGCTCCTGGAGGCGAGTCCGGGCGCCTTCGCCGAACTGCTGGCCGCGATCGACCGCAGCATGTCGGCCACCGCGTCCGGCGAGGACGACGACAGCCTGGCCGCGCTGGTGGGCCGCCCGGTGGCGCTGCTGCGCGCCCGTCTGAAGTTCGAGCTCAACGGGCCGCCGATGACGTCGTCGACGTGGGGCGACGTCATCGAGCCGCCGGCACCGGAGTTCACCGACTACCGGTGGAACGTCCGGCTGGGAGCGGCCGACCTGCCCGGCGACGGCCTGGCCGGCTTCTACCTCGGCTCCGACTACGGCCGCCTGCACGCGGTCGCCGAAACGGAGGCGGGCGGCCCGGAGACGGGCGGCCCGGCGTACGCGGTCCCCATCGACGGACAGGAGATCACGATTCCCGCACGGCCCGTGGTCCCGCCCGGCGAGGCCGGGAACGAGGCCGCCGCCTGGGTGACGCTCCTCGCCGACCCCTGGGCCGCCGTGCACGCCGTCACCGACATCCTTCCCGTGGGACGCCTCCTGCTGCCGCCCACCTGGGTGCGCGGCCCCCTCTCCCGCATGAAGCTGGCGTTCCGGACGGGCCCCCTGCTTGCCGGCACCCGCATGGTCGCCGGGGAGGCCGGCGGCGCCCCCACCGAGCACCTGGTCATGCCCGGTCCGGCCGGGTGGCGCGGTACGTGGGAATGGGCCCAGCTCGCCGCGCCCGGCGCCCCGCGCTGGGACACCTACCCCCTCACCGCCCCGGACCCCGCGCTGGCCCTCACGGACGGCACCCCCGCCGCCCGGCACGGCTTCCTCCAGCTGACGGGCGCGCTCGGCGAGGCGGACGAGGGACGCCGACGGCCCGCCCGGCGACAGGACCGAACCGACGGGAGCCCCTCATGACCACGGCACTCCACTGCACCGTTCACACCAGCCCCGCCTTGTTGCGGGCCGCCACGGACGCGGCGGACGACCGCGCCACGCTGCGCATCACCGCGACGAACCCCGGCCCCGACGCCGTCACCTGCGACACGATCACCGTCACGGTTCCGGCGGGCGAGGGCGCCGACGCCCTGACGGCCGCCCCGGAGAGGATCACGGCACGCGTCGAGGACCGCACCGGCTGGCAGGCCGAGCACCGGGGCGGTGGCGTGTTCCGCGTACGCCCCACCGCACCGGGAACCGAACTCAAGCCGGGCGAGCAGGTCGTGATCACCCTTCAGGACATCGCGGTCAACCGGAGGGTCGGCACGGCCACCCTCGGCATCAGCTGGACGCTGACCGACGCCGAGGGCATCGCGTGCGAACACGCCACGGGCGGCAGGAAGCTCGTCAAGGCGCCCGCCGAAGCCCTGCTGGAGGACTTCCGGCCGGACCGGACCATCGTGCCCCGTGGCGAGACCGTCACCCTGACCTGGAAGTGCGTGGACGGGCCGGACTACGAGCTCTTCCACGGCGACCAGCGGGAAACGGTCAACCACTGCATCGTCGACGGCAACGGCACCTGGACGTCCGACGGCCTGAGCACCGCTACCGCGTTCATGCTGCTGGCCTCGACGGAGAAGGACGGCGTGCCCGTCACCTACGGCCTGACCACGGCCGTGACCGTCGACGTGCCCGACCTGGAGGTCGGCAGCCTCGACGCCAACGGCGTGGTCCGGCTGTTCGGCGAGCCCCAGGCCATCGCAGGCGGCACGGAGAGCGGGACGTGGCTGTACTCCGCCGACACCGACGGCGTGATCACCGGCTACATCAAGACCAACCGGAGCGACGCACCGGCCACCCTCAACGTCTTCGTCACGCCTCCGAGGACCAAGCAGCAGAAGTACGCCACCCAGTCCTGGGACGCGCGCGGCGGTACCGAGAACCAGGAGGCGAGCCTGCTCGTCCCGGTGCCCCGGGGTTCCACGGTGCGCGTCGTGCAGAGCACGGGCGGCGGTGCCTTCACCGCCGACCTGACGTGGTTCCCGTTCGGCTCGGGGCCGTTGCGGCCGGCCGAGCCGTGAGCGACACCCTTCCCATCCCGTCCGTTCCGCAAGCCCGGCGACCAGGAGAGCACCGGCCATGAGCGAGACCCGAACGACCGACCTCACCCCCGGCGGCATCGACGCGGCCTTCAGCGTCCCCGACTCGGGCGACGCCCCGGCGGCCGTCTACATGATCCGCGGCAGCTGGGCCGTCCGGCACGACGCCGCCTCGACCGCGCCGCCGCAGCGCGGCACCACGCTGCGCGAGCTGTGGCCCAAGCTGCCCGCGGCCTACCTCGGCGGCATCGACGCCACGTGTTCCACCGACACGCAGCGCGTCCACTTCTTCAAGGGCTCGACCTGCGTGCTGTACGACATCGCGCAGAACGAGCCGGTGGGCGGATCGTCGCCCGCGCAGATCGGTGACAGGCTCCCGGGCCTGCGCAACGGCGCTCCCGACTTCACCCAGGGCGTGGACGCGGGCATGGCGGCGTCCGACGGCACGGTGTACCTGTTCCGCGGCGGCCAGTTCGTCAACTACGACCTCGACACCGACGAGGTGCTGGAGCAGGGGACGCTGGAGAAGGACTGGGCGTACACCTCGTATCCCGACTCCGAGGTGTACGGCGGCGTCGCGGCCGCGTTCAACCACCCGGCCACCCGCAACGGCTACCTGGTCGCTCCGGGCGGGACGCGCTACGTGGAGTGCGACACCGACCCCGACGGCCACCGTGTGACGTCCGGTACGAAGGTGCTGCGGGACCGGTGGCCCTACCGCACGTTCCTGACCGTGCTCGACGGCTCCGACGGCCGGCTGTGGGTCTTCGACGCCGGCAGCGGCCAGCGGATCCGGCAGACCCAGACCGGCTCGGAGTCCGGCGGCGTCGTGATCTCGCCGGACGGCTTCCGGGCCCTGACGACCGTCAAGGGCCCGGGCGGGGGTGAGGGGAGCCTCTCCCTCCTCGACATCACGTCCGGCTCGCTGCGCACGGTGGGGGCGGGCGTCTGGCCGTACCGGGTGGCGGTCCTTCCCGACGGCTCCGCCGCCTACGTCACCAATCCCACGACCGCGTCGGCGCACGTGATCGACCTCGGCACCGGAGCCTCCCGGTCCATCGACGGCGTCGGCCCCTCCCCGGACGGCGTCGTGGCCTCGCCCGAGGGCGACCACGTCTACATCGCCACCGACGGCGATCCCGTGGTGGCGGTCGTGGACACCGCGACGAACACGGTCGTCCGGCGCTTCGGTGGCCCGATGGCCGCGCTGTGCACGGCGCTCACCCCCGACGGCGCGGTCCTGGCCTTCGGCATCCGAAGTGGCGTCAACGCGGTGGCCCTCGCCAGGACCGCAGGCGCCGGCGATCCTCCTCTGGTCGGGGTCGGGCAGTCGCCGGAACAGCTCGCCGCGTCGCCGGACGCCGCGTTCGTCTTCGTCGCCAACCGCGGTCACGAGGTGAAGGTGATCGACGTCCAGGCCGTCCGCGAGGCCGATCCGGTCCGCACGCCACGGGACCGCACGAACGCGGTGGCGGTGTCGCCGGACGGGGAGCACCTCTTCGTCACGTCCGAGCGGGCCGACTCGGTGCAGAAAGTGCCGGTGTCCGGCGGCGATCCGGTCGCGGAGTTCGCGCTGGGCGCGGCGCTGGGCAACGACGCGTTCCTCACCGTCGGCCCCGCGTGGGGGTGAACGCGACGATGAGGCCACGACGCCCCGGCCGCGGCGCGCTGGTGCTCACCTACGACGTGGTGAGCGATCCGGCGCCCCTTCAGGTCTCGCAGGGCTCGACGCCCAGGACGGCGACGCTGCGGATCACCGTCACCAACCATCAGCAGCACGCGGTCCGGCTGCAATCGGTCCGTTTCTCCTTCCCCGTCGGCACCGGGCCGGGGGACCTGAGCAACAATCCCGGGAGCGCGGAGCCGCAGGCGGACGACATCAAGTTCTGGCGGTTCGAACTGGACGAGGAGGTCCCGGGCTCGGCCGTGCTGACCCCCAAGCGCTCCGCGACCGTGACGCCCGGTGGCCAGCTGGAGCTGACCCTGGCCCACATCGAGGTCAACGGGGCGGTGGGCACGAGCCGGTTGACGGTCGAGGAGCGCATCGAGGGCTCCGGGGAGAGCGGCGAGGAGGAGTGGCCGCTGGCCAAGGTCCCGGCGGGCTTCACCACCGGTGACTTCCGCCCCCACCGGATCCTGGTCCGGAGCGGCACCCCGGCGGAGCTGACCTGGCGCGGCGACCCGCGGCCCGGGGCCGTCTACACGATGCTGCACGACGGCGAACCCCGCGACGTCACGAACGTCCGCTACTGGCAGTCCCCTCCCCTGCACCGGGACACGGCGTTCGCGCTCGTGGTGGAGGTGACGGAGGGCGGCAACACCGCCGAGTACGCGATGACGACCGTGGTCACGGTGGCTCGCCCGGATCTCGTGGTCAACGACCTCACCGTGCACGGGAACACGGTGCTCACCCACACCCCCAGCGAGTTCACTCTCGGTGACGCGACGGAACTGTCCTGCACGGCCGAGACCGACGGCTTCCTCGTGGGGCACGTGCGGGCCGAGCGCGAGGTGCCCGACACGGAGGATCCGGCCCCCGCCCTGACGGTCACGGTCACCGCGGGCGGCACCGGCCACGTCACCAGCGTCCAGTCCCGCCTGGCGGAACGCGCCCCGGGCGACCCCGGGAGCCGGCTGACCGCCGTGGTCCCGCGGGGCGCCACGGTCACCGTCACCCGCGCCGGCATCACGCCGAGCACGCACGGGCTGACGTGGCTGCCGTTCGGCACCGGTGAGCTGAAGCAGGTGGCCACCGGCTGAAAACCGACCGCTTCTCTCGCCCGGCCCGCCGGTCCGCGGGTGCCCTGACGAGTGGTGGGGGCTGGGGCCGGTCAGGAGTCGTGCAGCCAGACGCGGAGTGGGCCGAGCACGGAGAAGCCGGCGGCGAGTGCGTGCGCGAGGTCGTCCCCGTGTTCGTAGCCCACCAGGGGAAGGCCGGGGAAATGGGCGGTGGCTGCCGTGATCGCTGCTGACCATGCCGCTGCAGGATCACGGCCCTCGGTCGTGAAGAGATTGGAGACGCCCACCACCCCGGAGCCGCGGCTCAGGACAACGCCCCCGCAGAGGTCTTCGCCATAGTGCAGGGCGAGCACGAGCACGGACGGATCGTCGAGCAGCGCCGGCCGGAAGACGTCCGGGCTTCCGTCCCCGCCGTGCCAGGCCGTCTGCCAGGCGTGCAGCTGAGCGGCCGTGGTGACCGGCTCGGTGCGCAGGGTCGGCGTTGCCCTGGTGGGGGCTCCTGCCGGGCGGTGGATCCACTGGGCGGTGAAGAGCTCGACGAAGCCGGCCGCGGTGAGGTCGAGAGCGGCGAAGCTGTCCTTGACCGAACACCCGGGTGTCGCCGTGTCGATCCCCGGCAGGACGTCGGCCGGTGCCGCGTCGGGGTGCAGGGTGACGGCGTCGGGGTAGTACGGCGGCGTGCGGCGGGCACTGTGCCAGACCGTCTCACCGAAGGTGTCCGGTATGCCGTGGGACCGGCAGACGGAGGCGCACCATTCGGCGTTGTTCCGGGCTGCGGCGGCACGGACGGAGATCATCTGGGTTGGGGTCACCCGGGGAGACTGACACCGCTCGGGCCCGGGTGCACGTCCATTTCCGCACCGCCGGGGAGACCGCGGTGCCCGGTGACCGTTGCCCGGTCGCAGTGCTGGCGCCGGAGCCGGCCTCCCCTCCCCGCCGGCCTGTGGTCACCTGGCGCAAAGCATCCTTGACGCCCCGTCATCGCTGGTAAATCGTGTGATCGCCGAATCACCGCCCTGCCTGTCGGCGTCGCAGGTCAGCGGTGTTTCCCAGCTCGTCGTCACACCTCGTCCTGCGCCCCGGCGCCCCGGGTTCCCTCCCGGCGCCAGGGCCTCTCAAGGAGATTTCTTGTCCAGCGAGCAACACCTCCTCAAGGTCTACAGCGACCGCACCTACGCACACACCACCACGGTCCGGCACCAGGGCACCACGGTGGCGCTGGCGATGGACGACCGGCGGCGGATCGTCTACAGCGTGCTGGATCTGGCCCGGCACGACGAAGCCAAGGGTGAGCTGGACGCCGCCTACTGGTCGGAGAATCCGCTCCCCCTGCGTTTTCCCTCCGAGATCACGGACGCGGGTTTCGCGGCCGCCGGAGCCACCGCGCTGCCGGTGGTCAAGAACGGTGGCCGGGTGGAGGCGGCCGCCGGCGAGCGGCTGGACGAGGACGAGGTGGATGCGTTCCTGTCCACCACGGCCAGGCTCACCGCCCCCGCCCCCTTCCACGCCCTGTCGGACGGCACGCACATCGTCGTGCTGCGCCAGTCCATCGGCGCGGACCACCCCGATGCCGTGCACAAGCTGACGGGGGGCGGCTCCTCCGGTGATCCGGAACGCGGTGGCTACGTCACCGACGGCACGGGCGCCAAGGTGCCGCTCGTGGCGGACACCCTGCTGTGCGACCGGTTCTTACTCGTCGGCGGGCAGCTCAAGCCCGTCCTGGAGGCACGGTACCGCCGCAGCCGGCACAGGACCCGGCCGGACTCGGCCAAGGACAGCCTGGGCACGACCGACATGGAAGGCCGTGCCTTCCACGAGCCGACGCAGGAGCTGTCCTTCGTCCGCCACCTCTCCGGCGGGCGTTTCACCGCCCTCCTCGTCCCCACCGCCGTGCACGGGCAGCAGCGCTGGCAGGTCTTCGCGCACAACGACGCCACCGGCCGCATCGACTCCTTCAACGTCGAGCAGGGCCGCGACGGGCTGTTCAACCTCCAGGGCACCCAGGCGTGGACCAGCCCGGACCCGGCCCACCGCGACGCGGTGTACGAGAGCGCCCCCGGCACCTGCCCGTTCACCGGGCAACCGCTGATACCGGTGGTGAGCACCGAGGGCCATGCGGAGACCGCGCTGGCCTTCGGCGAGGGCGACGCCCATGTGCGCGTACCGGAGGGGCCGGAGCTGGCCGGCCGCGACTTCACCGTCGAGTTCTGGGCGCGGCGCACGGCGACGGGTCGTCAGGAGTTCCTCGTCGGCCACGGTGACGAAGCCGGCGCTCCCCTGAAGTCCCTGCACATCGGCTTCCGTGAGAACGACCACTTCACCTTCGCCTTCTACGCCGACGACCTCAACTCCGACAGCCCGGTCGCGGACACCTCCTGGCACCACTGGGCCTGCGTGTACGACCACAAGGCCCGCAGGCAGACCGTCTACCGCGACGGCGAGGAGGCCGGCAGCCGCACCACCGGCGCCGACTACGCCGGGACGGGCCCCCTGCTGCTGGGCCGCGCCCTCGGCCAGGGCGCCCGCGCCGAACTCGACGAGGTGCGGATCTGGGACCGCGCCCGCACCTCCGACGAGCTCAAGCGCGACAAGGGCGTCCGCCTCATCGGCAACGACCCCGGCCTCGTCACCTACTACCGCTTCGACGAGGGCTCCGGCACACGCCTCTTCGACCAGACCGACCAGGCCCGCCACGGCGAGCTCGTCGACGGCCCGACGTGGGTCACCTCCGAAGCGCCCATCGGCGACCACCCGGGCGTACGCCGCGACAGCTTCGCCGTCGCCGGCCGGAAGACCGTCTCCGGCCTGTCCGCCGTCCTCTACCACCAGCAGGAGGAGACCGCGGTCGGCTACGGGCAGGAGCCCAAGCCGGCCAAGCGCCAGGCGCGCGTCCTGCTGTCGTACGCGACCTCCGGGCCGGACCCGAAGACCGGGGCCGCCACCGACGAGGCGTACCTGGCCACGGTCGACTTCGGCGTCGGGCGCGACGGGCGCCTCGCCCAGGTGCCGGACGAGCTGGCGCTGCCGGTGCTGGCCTCGCCGGAGGCCAGTGGGGACGTCGAGGCGATCAGCCAGCTGGACGCGCAGGTGCGGGAGCTGGACCGGGCGGCCGCGGGCAAGGAGACGGAGATCGCGCGACTGGCGTCGCAGACCGCGGACGCGCGGCAGGCGCGTGAGGAGCGCGACGCGCTCAAGGCCCGGCTGGAGAACAACCCGCTGGCGTGGTTCTACCGCGTGCGGTTCACGCAGCAGCGCGACGGCAAGGACCTGTACCTCGCGGTGTCGGGCCGGCTCCAGAACGACGCCCCGCTGGTCAGGACCACGAACAAGGACGACGCGACCGCGGTATGGCACTTCGTCGAGTACGGCGACACCCACGACGGCTACCCCCTCTACTTCATGATGAACGAGGCGGGCGCGCTCGACGTGCACGTCCGCGACGAGAGCCGGGACAACGGCGCCGAGCTGGTCCTGTGGCGGCGCAACATCAGCGGCTGGAACAGCCACTTCACCGTCCGCGACCTCGGCGACGGCCGCTCGGCCATCGTCAACCGCTACAGCGGCAAGGCGATCAGCGCCATCGACCGCATCAACCGCGACCGGGTAGTCCAGTACGACTACGGCACGGTCACCTCCAGCGGTGAGGCGGCGGTCGTCATGGAGCGGCTCCGGCCCCGCGGGTACGACTCCGGGATCCAGAGCCAGCACGACCGCCTCGCACTCGCCGAGGCCCGGCTGCGCGAGGCCGACGCCGGCCAGGAGAAGATCAGCCACCTCCAGCGCGAGCTCGCCGTCATCCAGGCCGAGCTGACCGCCAAGCGCGAGGAGCTCGCCCGCCTCACCGGCGGCCTCAAGGGCGCCGACGACATCGCCCTGCCGATGCCGCAGCTCTCCGTCGACCGGACCGGCCTCAGCTGCTCCGGCGCGCTGCTGGAGTTCGCCCGCGGCGCCGACCGCCCGTACCTGCTGGACAGCGCCACGGGCAGCGTCGTGCTGTACTTCCGGGGTGCGAACGGGCAGTTCTTCGCCACCTATTACGACACCCTCGTCTCCCGCGCCACCCGGCAGTTCGCGGGCCCCGACGGCACCGCGATGACCTTCGCCGCCCGCGACGCGGGCACCGACCTCGCCGGCCTGGACATCCTCATCATGGACGTCGGCGACGCCGGGCTGTGCGAGCTGACGATCCGGCGCGGCAAGGAGAGCGAGATCTGGCGCCGGCTGCCGCGCCGGGCCGCCGACTTCGCCGCCGCCGTCAACGGTGCGGCGGGCGGAGCGTACGACTACGCGCGGCAGGCCGAGAGCAACCGCCCCGGCGTGCCGCTGTCGGCCGGTTCCCGGCTCCTGGTCGTCGACCCGGGCAAGGCGCAGGAAGTGCCGCTGGGCACCGTGCCCGACCTCGTCACCGGTCACGGGCCCCGCTGGCGCGCGGACAAGCCCGGCCGGGCCTACGCCTTCGACGGGCGGCAGAACGTCGTGGCCATGGACGCGCATCTGGAGCGCGCCGCCGCGACGGGCGACCTGACCCTGGAGGCGTGGGTCAACCCCGAGCGGGTGCCCGGCGCAGCCCGCGTCATCGACGCCAACACCGGTGACAGCCCCTTCACGCTGGGCCTGCTGGCTCCCCCCGCCCCGCCCGCGAGCCCCGCCCTCTCCTTCGACGGCAAGAGCGGCGTCGCCGTCACGGACGCGCAGCTCGACATGTCCGGGACCGACTTCACGGTCGAGTTCTGGGCGCGGCGCCCCGCGGCCCCCGACGGGCGCCCGCAGATCGTGGTCGGGCACGGCACGTCGCACGCCGCCGACAGCTCCTCCCTGCACATCGGCTTCCGCGCGGACGGCACCTTCACCTTCGCCTTCTACGGGGACGACCTCGACACGAAGGAGAAGTACACCGACACCGCCTGGCACCACTGGGCGTGCGTCTACGCCAAGACCTCCCGCGAGCAGGTGATCTACCGGGACGGCGCGGAGGTGGGCCGGCGCACGGCGACACGCGGCTACCGCGGCACCGGCCCCTTCAGCTTCGGCAGCTCCCACGCCGGCTGGATCCCGGAGTACGCCCGGATCGAGATGGACGAGGTCCGGTTGTGGGCCACCGCCCGTACCGCGACCCAGATCCGTGAGCGGATGGAGACACGGCTCAAGGGCGACGAGGACGGTCTCTGGGGCTGCTGGTCCTGCACGGGGCCGGCTTCCGGGCCCGACGGGAAGCCGGTCGTCACCGACCGCTCGCCGCAGCACTACCCCGTGGCCTTGCGCGGTACCGTCACCACCGCCACCGCCCCCGAGGTGCTCACCGCCGGCGAGACCCCCGGCTACCGCATCGTCGCCGCCGTCGGCAACCGCCTCACCGCCACCCGCGCCTCCTTCCCGCTGCGCGAGTGGACCCATCTGGCCGCCGCCTACGAGCAGTCGTGGGCGGTCGAGCTCGCCGACGGCGCGTACGCGGAGGCGCCCGACAACGACGCGCTCGACATCGCCGGCGACCTCACCGTCGAGGTCTTCTGCCGCGTCGACGCCCTCGGCACGGTCCAGGGCCTGCTCTCCAAGGGCCGTACCGCCGACGGCTCCGGCGGCAGCGTCCCGTACCGGCTGCTCGTCCTGCCCGACGGCAGGCTGGAGTTCGGCTTCGAGGAGCCGGACGGGAAGCTCGTGCGGTTCGCCTCCACCGGGGCCCTCGGCGCGGGAACGTTCCACCGGATCGGCGTCGTCCGCAAGGGCGGCCGCTCGATGCAGGAGCGCAAGGGCAGCAAGGAGATCACCGCGGCCGGCGCCGACGGCAAGCCCGTCAAGCAGACCGTGGAACTGGTGGAGTCCGTCGACGTCCAGGAGTGGCAGGAGATCCGCTTCTTCGTCGACGGCCGCGAGGCGGGCACCACCCGCTACGAGGGGTCCGGCGCCAAGGGCAACACCGGCACGCTCGACATCGGCCGCGCCCGGGACGGCCTGGAGACGCACTCCTTCACCGGCGTCGTCTCCGAGGTCCGGCTGTGGGGCGTGGCCCGCGACGCGGCCCAGCTCGGCACGCCCGTCTCCGCGCGCGACCGCGGCCTGACCGCGCACTGGCGCTTCGAGGAGAACGCCGGCAACACCGCCGCCGACGCCACCGGCTCGCACGCCGCCCGGCTGCGCGGCGCCCGCTGGACCCGTAACCCCGACCCGCGGGGCAGCCTCTTCCGTATCCACCGCAACGGCGTCTCCGTGGCCTGCGACCCGCTGGAGAGCGACGACTTCGCGGACTACGGCGACGCCCAGCTCTCCCTCGGTGCCCGTCTCAAGGGCGGCCAGGCCACCCAGCCCTTCCACGGCGTCCTGGAGGAGGTGCGGATCTGGCGCACCGCCCGCACCCAGGAGCAGGTCCTCGACAACCTCTTCACCCGCCTCCAGGGCGGGAAGGAGGACCTGATCGCCTACTGGTCCTTCGACCGGGCCTCCACCGACGAGGGCGCCGGCCTCGTCCGGGACGAGGGCCTGCGCGGCAACGACCTGACCCTCCCCGCCGGGCCGGGCCGCCCCACCGCCGTGCTGTCCACGGCCCCCGTCTCCAGTGACACCGCCCAGGTCCGCTCGGCACTCGCCGCCATGCGCACGCCCTTCCACGAGCAGATCACCGGGTCCCCCGCCGTCGCCGAGTACGCCGACATGCAGTACTCGGCCAAGGGCGAGGCGTTCGGCGTGCTGAAGCGGGCCTACGGCTACCTGCGCGACGGCCGCTGGCACCTGGTCACCGGCTACAAGGTCGGGGACCTGGTCAGCGAATGGGTCAGCCAGGTGCAGTTCGACCCGCAGCTGGTCGGCTACGTCGAGGGGGCACCGCCCGTGCCGTCGGAGAACCTCACGCCCAACACCGTCGACCCCGACCGGGCGACGTACGACGGCGTCGCCTCGGTGGAGTTCACCGAGGCCGAGGAGGTCGTCCACTCGCTGTCGTCGGCCAAGGAGCGCAGCGTCGACGCGGCGTTCACCTTCGCCCTCTCCAACGAGGTCGACGTCGACATGTGGATGATCGCCGCGCCGCTGGGCTTCGGCGTCGCCAAGTCCATGGCGAAGGCCAAGGTGTCGGTGGGGGTGCGCGGCAGCCTGGAGTTCTCCAACAGCTGGGCCGACGAGACCGCGGTCTCCCAGGGCGAGAACTCCGCCCGCGCGATGAAGGTGGACCTCTCCGGCAGCTGGGAGGACCCGTTGAAGCCGCTCAACGCCGCGCTCGGCCGTCGCTACGTGCCCGTCAACACCGGCTTCGCCGTGGTGCAGTCGCAGACCGCCGACGTGTTCGCGCTGCGCCTCGCACACAGCGGAGCCCTGGTCGCCTACCGCATCCAGCCCAACCCCGACGTTCCCAAGGACTGGAACGTCGTGCCCTTCCCGCTGAACCCCCGCTACACCAAGCAGGGAACCCTCGACGGCACCGTGGGGTACGACGAGCGCGGCAGGGTCCTCGATCCCGACTACGCGTCGGGCCGCGAGCAGGGCGAGTACAGCTACTACAAGCCGCGCGAGGCGTACGCCATCAAGCGGCGCATCCAGCGCGAACAGCAGCGGCTGCGCAGCTACTACGAGACGGTCTCCACCGAGACCGGCGTGCCCGACCCCACCGCCGAGCGGGCGGGCCGCGTCCTGGGCACCGCGATCGGGGGCGACACCTCCCCCGGCAAGGGACGCGACACGGCCGGCAGCACCACCGGCGACGGCTTCTCCCGCCGGGACCTGGTCAACACCTACGTCTGGACGGCGGACGGCGGTTTCTTCGCCGAGACCACCGAGACCACGGACGCGGTGAGCGAGACGACCGCCGGCTCCTACTCGCTCTCCGGCTCCGTGGGCGCCTCCGTCGGCGCGTCCTTCGACGTCATGGGCGTCGGCGTCAACGCACAGCTCGACGCCTCCGTCGGCGGTGGCATGTCCGTCACCCGTGCCCGCGGCAAGCAGGCGTCCCGTTCCTTCGGGCTGAACGTGACCTGCGCGCCGTCCGGCAACCTCCAGAAGTACGACGCGGGGCGCAAGCCCGTCTTCGATGCCGGCGGCAATCCGGTCAACGCCCCCGGCAAGGTCGACGCGTACCGGTTCCTCAGCTTCTACCTCGGCGAGGACACCGAGCACTTCGACACGTTCTTCCACAAGGTCGTGGACCCGAGGTGGCTGGAGAACGGCACCGACCCGAACGCGGCCGCGCTGCGCCAGGCGCGCCAGTCGGACCGCAAGCCGCCGTGCTGGCGGGTGATGCACCGCGTCACCTTCGTCAGCCGTCTCCTGCCGCCCGTGCCGCCCGCCGACGCCCCGCCGGTCGAGCGCGCGATGCGGGAGCTGGACCTGGAGAGCAACTACGAGCTCGTCCGCCGTCTCGACCCCTACGTCAAGGCGTCGGCCACCGGCCGTGACGCACTCGCCGAGGCCGTGCGCACCGCCCTGGCCACGCGCCTGCCGGAGCTGGTCCCGCACACGGTGGAGGTGATCGACTTCCTCGCGCAGTACTACGGCGTGGAGGGCTGACGCCCGGGGCCCGCGCAGGGCGCCGTGCCCGGGGCGGGGTTTCTCCCCGTCCCGGGCACGGCGGCCAGGGCCGTGCGGGAGGACTGTGGTCAGCTGCCCGGCCCCACCGACGGCAGGTAGCGCGGCGCCCGCCAGGCGCCCAGCCTGTGCTCCACGGCGGCCCCCAGCGCCAGCAGCCTGGCGTCCTGGTGGTCACCGGCCATGAGGAGCACGCCGACGGGCAGTTCGTTCACGAAACCGGCGGGTACGGACAGCGACGGGTAGCCGGCCGCGGCCGCGGGCGTGGAGGACGGGATCACGTCGTTGTCGCCTCGCGCGCAGTCGGTCGTCCAGGCGGGCGGGTTCGTCGGGGAGGCGATGGCGTCCAGGTGGTGGGCGGCCATGGTCTCGTCCAGGGAGCGCCGGGACAGGTTGTTCAGTTCGGCGCGCATCGCCCGGTGTTCCGGGCTGGTGGCGGGAGGCGCGGCCAGGGCCTGCTCGAAGAGTTCCTGGCCGGCGAAGCAGGTGCGTTCCGCCGGGTGGGTGCGGTTGAACCCGATCAGTTCGGTGAGGGTGCGGGGCCCGGCACGGGTGGCGAGGTAGGCGTTGATGTCCCGGTGGAATTCGCTGAGCAGCGTCGGGTATTCGAGTTCGGCGAGCCGGGCCTGGTAGGGCGGGGTCACCTCGACGACCTCGGCTCCCGCGCTGCGCAGCTTCTCGGCCGTGCGGGTCATGAGGGCGTCGACCTGCGGTCCGAGTGAGGGCAGCCGCCACAGGCCGATGCGTCGGCCGCGCAGGCCGTGCGCCTGCTGGTCCACGGGGCCGGGGGTGCCCTTGGGGCGCAGGGTTTCGCCGCCGCTCAGCACCGACAGGGTGATCGCCGCATCGGTCACGTTGCGTGCCATCGGTCCTGCGGTGTCCTGCTCGGCGGAGATGGGCACCACCCCCGCCCCGCTGACGAGTCCGCGACTGGGTTTGTGGCCGACCACCCCATTCATCCCGGCCGGGCACACGATGGAGCCGTCCGTCTCGGTGCCGATCGCCACCTGTGCCAAGGACGCGGCCATCGCGGCGGCCGATCCGGAGGACGAGCCGCAGGGGTTCCGGTCCAGGACGTACGGGTTGTTGGTCTGCCCGCCCACCGCCGACCACCCCGACGTCGGTTTGGCGGCACGGAAGTTCGCCCATTCCGACAGGTTCGTCTTGCCCAGGATCACGGCCCCCGCCTCCCGCAGGCGGGTCACCAGGGTGGCATCGGCGTCCGGCGGGCGTCCGGCCAGGGCCAGCGAACCGGCGGTGGTCGGCATGTCGCGGGTGTTCACGTTGTCCTTCAGCAGCACCGGTATGCCGTCGAGCGGGCCACGGGTCGTGCCGTGCCGGTGCCTGGCGTCGCTGGCGGCCGCCTGGCGCAGGGCCGTCGGGTCGGTGCGCAGGACCGCGTGGATCGTGGGATCGACGGCCTCGATCCGCCGCAGGTAGGCGCTGGTCAGCGCCGACGAGGTCAGCGAACCGCCGGCCATGCGGGCCTGCAGCTGCGGGATCGTCGTCGTGTCGAGGTCCACTCCCCGTACCGGGGACGCCCCGGCCGGTGGCAGCCCGCTGTCGGTGCCGGGTTCCGTGGCCTGGGCACGCGGCCCCGGCACGCCCGTCACGAGGGACCCCGCCGCCAGAGCGGCCATCAGTGCAGCAGTTCTCCTCTTCCTCATGAGCCTCAGCGCACTACATGGCCGGTGTCCGGCACAAGGGTGCCTCCCTGCCGCCCGTCCCCCGGATGGAGCAGCGTTTGCGGAGCTCGTGGCCGATCGGGGGTAGGAAGAGGGTGAGTGCCCCCGCGAGCGAAGGAGCGCCCGGGATGAGGGTGGTGGTCGACCTCAACCGTTGTCAGGGCTACGCGCAGTGTGCCTTTCTCGCTCCCCGGGTGTTCGAGCTGCACGGCGACGAGGCCCTGCTGTACACCCCGGCCGTGCCCGCCGAGCAGCACGAGCGGGTGCTGCGGGCCGCGGCCGCCTGCCCGGTGCAGGCGATCGTCGTCGGGGAGCAGGCGGGTGCGGCCGGTGTCCGGTGACCTGCGCAGCGGACGGATCGTCATCGTCGGTGCCTCCCTGGCCGGCCTGCGGGCCGCCGAAGCGCTGCGCGACGAGGGCTTCACCGGCTCCCTGACGCTCGTCGGGGACGAGCCCCACCTGCCGTACGACCGTCCGCCGCTGTCGAAGCAGGTGCTGCTCGGGCGGGCGCGGGCCGAGGAGTGCGGGCTGCCGGCACGCCGCGCGCTGCAGGCGCGGTGGCGGCTCGGGGTGGGTGCCGTCGGTGTGGACACGGCCGGCAAGCGGGTGCTGCTCGCGGACGGCGAGCAGGTGCCGTACGACCGGCTGCTGATCGCCACGGGGACCCGGGCCCGGCCCTGGCCGGATCCCGGAGAGGCCGCTCTGGACGGGGTGTTCACGGTCCGCACGGTCGGGGACGCGAGCCGCCTCGCCGAGCGGCTCGACGCCGGTCCCCGCCGGGTGCTGGTGATCGGCGCGGGGTTCACCGGCTCCGAGATCGCCTCCGCCTGCCGGGAGCGCGGGCTGGCCGTGACGGTCGCGGAGCGCGGCCGGGCGCCGCTGATCGGCGCACTGGGCGGCACCGTGGGTGCCTGGGCCACGAAGCTGCAGCTCGCGCACGGCGTCGACCTGCGGTGCGGGGTGACGGTGAGCGCTCTCAAGGGCGAGAACGGCCGTCTGACCGGCGCCGAGTTCTCCGACGGCAGCCGCATCGACGCCGACGTGGCCGTGGTCGCCCTGGGCGCGGTCCGCAACACCGAATGGCTGGCCGACTCCGGGCTCGCCGCCGGGCCCCGGGGCGTGGCCTGCGACGCCGGGTGCCGGGTGTTCGACATGTACGGCATCGTCTCCGACGACGTCTTCGTCGCCGGGGACGTGGCCCGCTTCCCGCATCCGCTCTTCGAGTACCAGCTGATCGCCCTTGAGCACTGGGGCAACGCCGTCGCCCAGGCCGAGGTCGCCGCGCACAACATGGTCAGCTCCGGCCCGCACAGGCGCCCCCACCTGTCGGTGCCGGCCTTCTGGTCCAGCCAGTTCGGCCTCAACATCAAGTCCGTCGGCGTGCCGACCTTCTCCGACCAGGTCGTCATCGCCCAAGGTGCCCCGGAGGAACGCCGCCTGGTCGCGGTCTACGGCTACCGCGGCCGCGTCACCGCCGCGGTAGCCGTCAACCGGGCCAAATGGCTTGAGCACTATCAGCGGCTGATCGAAACCGCCGCCCCGTTCCCGCCCGGGCCCGGCGCGGCCGACTTCGTCGACGGCAGCGAACCCGTCCCCTCCGATGTGCCGGACCCCAGGGTGCTCTCGCACGGCCCGACCGTCGCCCTCACCGGCCACCTGCCCGACCGGCGCCTGACCCTGCTGCGTCCCGGAGGCTGACCGCCCGCCGCCCCGCTAGGAGCCCCGCTCATGTCCTCGGAAACCCTCTTCCGGCGCATCACCGACTCCCGTCACCGCCCCGATCCCTATCCGCTGTACGCAGAGCTGCGGGAAGCCGGCGGCGTGGCGCGCCAGGAGAGCGGGGCGTACCTGGTGGGCACCTACCACGAGATCAACGCCCTGCTCCACGATCCGCGCGTCAGCTCGGACCTGCGCAACCGCACCGAACCCGACCCGGGTCTCCTGGTGCCGGAGGGGCTTCCGCCGGCCTTCATCGGCATCGACGACCCCGAACACGACAGGCTCCGGCGGCTGACCATGCGGCAGTTCGGTCCGCCCTGTTCACCCGGCCGCGTGGACGCCCTGCACGAGGAGATGGAAGGCATCGCCGAGGAACTGGCCGACGGCCTGGCGGGCAGGGACCGCGTCGACCTCGTCGACGACTTCGCCTTCCCGCTGCCCGTCACCGTCATCTGCCGGCTGCTCGGCGTGCCGCACGAGGACGTGCAGAAGCTGCACACCTGGGCGGACACCGTCGTCGCGAGCCTGGACTTCGCTCCCGGGGAGGATCCCGAGCCGCGACGGCGCGCCGCCCAGGAGGCACGCATGACCATGGGCACGTACCTGGGCGAGCTCGCCGGGGAACGGCGGGGCAGCCCCGCCGGCGACATGCTCTCCGGCCTCGTCAACGACGAGGGCCCGGAGGGACGTCTCACCGACCTGGAACTCATGGTCACCACCGTCCTGCTGCTGATCGCCGGGCACGAGACCACCGTCAACCTCATCACCAACGGCATGCTCACCCTCCTCCGCCACCCCGGGGAACTCGAACGGCTGCGGGCCCATCCGGAACTGATGCCCGGCGCGGTCGAGGAGCTCCTGCGCTACGAGCCCCCCGTGCAGATGCTGCCCCAGCGCACCGCGCTGGCCGACATCGAGATCGCCGGAGTGACCATCCCCCGGGGTGTGCCGCTGATCCTGGTCCTGGCCTCGGGCAACCGCGACCCGCTGCGCTTCCCCGAGCCCGACCGCTTCGACCCCACCCGGAGCGACAACCAGCACTTCGGCTTCGGCAGCGGCATCCACAACTGCTTCGGCGCGCCGCTCGCCCGCCTGGAGACGCAGATCGCGCTCACCACGTTGCTGCGCCGGCTCGACACCCCACGGCTGCTGGAGGACCCGCCCGAGTACCGCAACAGCCCCGTCCTGCGCGGCCCCCGCCACCTGCCCGTCGCCCTGACGTAGCGGGGCCGTGGGCGATGCCCCTCCCCGGGGGAGAAACGGCCTGGACCGAGGCGGACGTCCTCCCCGAGAATCACCACATGATCGAAAGCACCGCCCCCGCGCTCACCGACGCGCTCCTCGCCGCCCTCGACCCGCTGTCCTTCCCGGAGCGCGTGCGCCACACCGCCCGGTGGGCCCGGGAGCGCCGGGCTGGTGGGGAGCTGGGGGCGGTGCTGGCCGAGCTGTCGGGGCGGGGGAGGTACGAACGGGGCGTCGCGGCCTTGGTCGCGGGCGTCGGCCGTGACGTCGCCTGGTTGCAGAGCCGGCTGACCGACCCCGATCCGGCCGTCAGGGTCCACGCCGTCGCCGCCGTCCGCGAGGGGCTCATATCCGACGCAGCCGTCACGGCGGCGCTGGAGGACGCCCCCATGGCGATCCGCCGTCAGATCGTCCGGGCTGTCGTCGCAGGCCGGCGCACAGCCGTCGCGGATGCCCTCGTCCGGCCGGTCCGCGAGCGCTGGGGCGACGCCGAGGCGGCGAAGCTGCTGCCGGCCTGTTCGCCCGCCACCGTCGAGGAACTGCTGCCCGCGCTCTTCCACACCACCCTCCCCTGGGGCAAGGTCGCCGAACACCACTCCCCCGCCGTCCTCGACGAGGCGGAACGCCGGCTCGCGGCGTTGCCCGAGGACCACCGGCAAAGGTGGTGGAACACGCACGGATCCGCCGTGGCGGCCACCGTCCGGATGCAGCCCCTGCGGGTGCTCGACCTGCTGGAGCGGCTGTGTCCGGGCGCGCTGCCCGCACGCTTCCACCGGCAGCTCGGCCGGCTGGCCGCCGCCGACCCGGGCGGCACCCTCCGGCTCCTCCTGGCGCCGGACCGCGACGACGCGGACCTCCACCACCTGCCGAGGTCCGTCCTCCGCATTCTCGTGCAGCACCAGCCGCCCGGCTTCGACGCGTTCGCCCGGGCGATGGCCCGTGACGAGCGTGCTCTCGTACGGCTGCTGAAGGCGATGGCGCCGTCACGGCGCACCGAGTGCTACGACATCGCGATGAACGGGCGGAGCACGGGCTATGCCGCCCTGTCGCACGGCGTCCTCGACGTGCTGCCCCGGGCCCGGCGCGAGGCCGAGGCCCGGCGCATGGCCGGGCAGGCCCGCGAGTACGGCGGCGGCTGGCAGACCATCCTGGCGGCCATGACCTACCTGCCGGTGGCGGAGGCGCGCGCGGAACTGCTGGCCGCGACCCGTCGCTCCGCGCCCATGGAGCGGGCCTACGCCTACAAGCTGCTGGTGCGCAACGCGGTCCTCGCCCGCGACCCCGCCGCCGTCACGGAACTGCTCGCGGGCCTGGACCGGCTGCGCAACGAGCAGCAGCCGGTACGCGCCGCCTTCCTGGCGGCCCTCGCCGACGTCCGGCCCACCCTGTTCGCCCCCGAAGCGGCTCCCCACCTGGAACGCATCACGACCGACGCCGTCGAGGCACGGGACTTCTCGTGGCCCGAGAGTTCCGCCCTGCGCTCCCTGGCCCACGGGCTGCTGCGCGAGCCCGCGGACGCCGGGCGTGAGCAGGCCGGGGAGCCGGCCGGCTGGGCGCTGCGTACCCTGGCGCGGCTGACCGGTTCCGCCGCCACCCGCCGCCAGGACCTGCGGCCGGGCCAGGAGCACGAGGTCTTCGCAGCGCTGCGTCCGTCCCTCGAAGCCGCCGCCGGCAAGGCCGACTTCACGGACGCCCTCACCCTGGCGGCATCGCTCGGGGAACGCGCCCGTGCCGTGCCCGGGCTGCAGGCCCTGCTGCGGCGGGCGATCGAGCACGGCGGGCCCGACGCCGCACGCCGGGCCGCCGCGCACTGGCTGGACGACCCGCGGACCAGGGACACCCGCCTGGCCGAGCTGATCGCGCTGGAGCCGTCCGCCGTCACGATCTCCTGCGTGCAGTGGGCGCTGGTGTGCCGCCGCACCGATCTGCTGGACGCCGTGCTGGGCGGCACTCCTCCGTACGGCCGGTTCCTGACCAAGGACAGCCACTGGCTGCCGCCCGTCTGCCGGGACACGAAGCACTGGCTGCCGCGCCAGCAGGCCACCGCCGCACGGCTGCTGGAGCGTGCGGTGGCGGACAACAGCCTCACCGTCCACCAGCGCGTGCACGCGCTCCGGCTGGCCGCCTGGATCCCCGGATACGGCACCGAACTGCTGCTGCGCTACGCCGACGACAGCAGTGTGCCGCTGGCCGAGGCCGCGCTCGCGGCTCTCGCCCGGACGGAGACCCCGGGCCGGCACCTGCGGCTGCTCCTCTCCCACGCCGGCGGGGACCGGGCCCGCGTCGCCGTCCCCGCGGCATCCCGCGCGAGCCGGTTCGTCGCGCCGTCCGCGCTGGCCGGGGAGCTGAGGGGGCTGCTGACCGCGGACAGCGGGGTGAAGGTGACCAGCCGCAAGGAGGCCGCGCGGCTCGCCGCCACCGCACTGCCCGCGCCGGAGGCGGTGGCACTCCTCGCCGAGGCGTGCACGCGCCCCGGTCAGCACCACGACGTACAGGCCGCGTGTGTGGCGTTCACCAAGGGCCTGCTCGCGCACGAAGAGGCGTGGGGGCTGCTGGAAAGCGCCGCGGCCGGCCGGCGCGAGCTGCGGACGGCCGTCCTGGCGAGCCGGCCCGGCGATCTGCCCGAGCGCCACCGACGGCGCTACGCGGCGCTCGTACGGGCCGTGTGCGACACCGACGACCCCGAGGTGGCGCTCCATGGATACACGGCGCTCGGGACGTGGTCGCCCTGGGCGCCGGATGCCGCGGGAGTCCTGGCGGCCGCCGTCGCCGATCTGGACAACCGGGCGAGCTGGCACCACGCCGCCGACGCGCTGTGCGACGTCGTCACGCTGGCTCCTTCCGGCTCGCCGGACCCCACCCCGCTCGTCCGTACGCTCACCGCCCTGATCGATGCCGATGCCCTGCCCGGCACCCCCGACGCGGAACCCGACCGCGACCGGCCCGCACACCAGCGCATCCGGCGTCTGACCCTCGGCCTGGCGCGGAGGAGTACGCAGCATCCCCGGGCCGTGCGGGAAGCGGCGCTCGCCGTCGCCGGACTCCTCGGTGAAGCAGGGGACTACGGCCCCGAGGCGGCCGAACTGCTGGTCCGCACACTCGATCCGCAGGCGGCTCCGGACAGGCTGACGTCGCAGCTTGAGCACCTCGCCCGGTTCCACCACGGCAGGCCGGCCCTCGCGGCCCGTACGGCCGCATCACTCGTCCAGCGTCTGGGAACACACCACGGCAGCAACGAGGCACTCGCCCACGCGGCCCGTTCCCTGACCACCGACGGGGGTCAGGCAACCGGACTGTTCGCGGTCGCCCTCACCACGGTGGGAGGCCACCGCACGGACTGGTCGGCCACCTGGCGCGAACAGCTGCGGGTCCTGCGCCGGCACGGCTGCGCGGACGTACGCGACGAGGCCCGCGCCACGACCACCGCCGGGGAGTGAGGGAACACCCACCCGAGGCGGCGCCCGGGCGGCCGGGGCGCGACGAAGCCCCGGCCCGCCCCGCGGGTACGACGGCGGACGGGGGTGTGCGGGCGGCGGGCCGGGGCATCACCACCAAGCCGGTCTGCACGACTCCGTCCCGTCGCGGTCGTGCCGAGAGTGGAGGGAGGGCCCGCCGTGCCCCCTGCCGATGCCGTGGCCGAGGAGGCCACGGTGCTCCTGCGCCGACTCGGCGCCGACGTCATCGCCCACCCCGGCGGTACCCTCCTCGCCCACCTGCAACGGGTCCGTGCCCGGCTCGGCCTCTGGCGGGCGCGTCCGGTGCTGCAACTGGCGGGGCTCTGCCACGCGTCCTACGGCACCGACGGCTTTCCCACCGCGTTGCTCCCGCTCGACCGCCGTGCCGAGCTCGCAGCGGTCATCGGTGACGAGGCGGAGGCCATCGTGTACCTCTACGCCTCCTGCGACCGCAGGGTCACCTATGCGGCATTCCCCCACAGCGCTGCCGGCTTCCGCGACCGTTTCACCGGCCGGGAGCGCGCCCCGGGCACCCAGCCGATCCGGGACTTCGCCGAGCTGACCGCCGCCAACGAACTGGACCTGGCCCGCATCGACCCCGCCTTCCGCGCCCAGCACGGCCCGGGCCTCCTGGCCTTGTTCACCCGCTTCCGGAACGTGCTCAGTGCCGACGCCTGGCAGGAGTGCCGCACCGTGCTCGGCTGAGCATCCGTCCGCGGTGTCGCCGGGACGCCTCAGCCGGGTGCCTGGGCGCCCCCGCCGGTCCGGATGGCGCCGAGCACTGCCTGGTGCAGGGCCTTCAACCCGTCGGGCGGCACGGGGCAGGGGCTGCCGGTGAGTGTGTACCACTCGGCGGCGCGGGTGTACTGCACCTGCACCTCGGCCGTCCCGTCCGGGCGTCGGGCGGTGGCGACGGTGAGGTCGCCGGTGATGACGCCGACCTCGTCGGTCATCGCCCCGCCGGGGCCGGCGGTCACCTCGTCCTGGTAGTGCTCGGGCTGGTCACTGGTCATGCCGTGCAGGTACCCAGCATGGTGGTGAGCATCTTCCGCTCCTCCTCGGTGACCGTGAGGCCGTAGGTGCTCTTCACCGACGTCCAGGCCCGGCCGTAGACGCACCAGGCGGACTTCGCCGGAGGCTGCCACTGGTCCGGGGACTGGTCCCCCTTGCTCCGGTTCGTGGCCGCCGAGACCGTCAGCAGCTGCGGATGGGTCAGGTCGTTGGCGAACGCCTTGCGCTTGTCGTTCGTCCAGGTGTCCGCACCCGACCGCCATGCGTTGGCCAGGGGCACGATGTGGTCGATGTCGACCTGGGAAGCCGCCGTGAACGTCTTGTCGTCGTAGAAGCTGCGCCACGTGCCGGAGACCGCCCGGCACTCGGCGTCACGCTTGACGCCCTGGCCGTCCCGTTCGAGAACCGTCTCGCGCGTGTCGCACTTGTTGCCTTGCTGGGCCCAGTGCGGGAAGGCCCCGCGGCTGTAGCCCGACATCGGCCGCGGCGCTGCCACGGCGAGCTTGCCCAGCGCCTGCCGGGCCTCCCCTGCCGACGGCAGCCCGGGCAGCACCTCACGGCCGCCGCTCTTCCCTTCCCCGGTCGCCGCGGAACCCGGAGCCGGCGCGGACGCCGACGTCGACGCGGTCTTCGATGCGCTCCCGGACCCGGACTTGGTGCCCGGCGCGGCCCGGTCGGCGCCGCTGTCGCCACAGCCTCCGAGCGTCATCGCGACCGCGCAGGCCACCGTCACGCATGCGCCGGCACGCGCCTGATGCGTCATCACCTTCACGCCTCCCCCGGTGCCAGAACCGTCCGTCCCGCCTTCAGGCTGCCCACCTCCGCGCAACCGCCAAACAGACAGAACACGCGATAGGCGCTATATCCGGCATGATCCGGAGACGGCTCGGCCGTCCGTGGCCGCGGTGAGGGAGCTCAGACCGGGACGGCCACACCTTCCGCACGGAGCCGGGAGAGCATGCGGCCAAGGCACCTGCCGGCTGAGGGCCCGTCGGCCCGCTGCCTCTCCGTCAGCGGCTCGCCGCCGACGATGAGGGTCCAGCCTGGCGTGGTCCGGGCCCCGTCCGCCTTCAGGAAGACGCTCAGGCCCTGCTCCGCCAGCCAGTCCAGGACGAGCATGCCCGTTCCCTCCGGACCGCCGCCCCGCATGCATGCCGATTCCGGCATGCCCTCGTCCACAGGCATGCCTGCCTCCCGCAACCGGGGCAATGCGTTGCGCACGCACTGCCCGATGGTGCCTTCCTCGGCCACGACGACCGGCCCCGAGACGTGGAACGTCCACCGCTCCTCGCGGACAGGACGTACGGCACTGCCGCCCGCGGAGATCGTGACAACCGCCCCTTGTTCGGCCAGCCATTGCATGAGGAGCAGAACAGCGTCCTCGTCGAAGCCCGCATCGACTCCGGACTCCGGCGCCTGTTGTCCGGCGTCATTCACGCTGTCCACGCATCCCCCCATGTGTGACCCATGCCCTGCCATTTCTCTCCTGGACAATCAGCCGTCAGGTGCGCTTGCGCGCCTCGATGAGGAACCGTGCCGTATGGGCGACGAACGGCCCTTCGCTCTCGATCCGGTCGTGAAGTTGCCGGAGCCGGTCCGCATACTGGTCGACGGTGAATCCGGGCACCATCCAGATCACCTTCCGAAGAAAATAGATCACCGCGCCGACGTCGAAGAACTCCGTGCGCAGGAATTCCGAGCGCAGGTCCACGACCTCCAAGCCGGCCGCCTCGGCCGTCCGGCGGGCGTCGTCCGGATTCCGCCGGCGACGGACCTCCTCGGGCTGCGGGCCGAGGAAGTACTCGACCAGCTCGAAGACGCTGGCCGGTCCGACCTGCTGCGAGAAGTACGTGCCGCCCGGCCGGAGCACCCGGGCGATCTCTTCCCACCACACCGTCACCGGATGCCGGCTGACCACCAGGTCGAAGGCTCCGGCGGCGAAGGGCAGCGGCGGCTCGTCCTCGTCCTGGACGACCACGGCCCCGAGCGGGTGCAGCACGCGGGTGGCCTTGGCGACGTTCGGCGGCCAGGACTCCGTGGCCACCACCAGTGGCGGAAGCTTCGGCACCCCCGCCAGGACCTCCCCGCCGCCGGTCTGGATGTCCAGCGCGGCCGAGGCACGGGCCATCCGCTCGCCCATCATGCGCTGATAGCCCCACGACGGGCGCTGCTCGGTGGCCCGGCCCTCCAGCCAGGAGAAGTCCCAGCCCTCCACCGGGACCGTTTCCGCCTCGGCCACCAGGTCCTCAAACGTTCGTGCCATGCGTGGATCGTCTCAGGCCGGCCCGCACATCGGCGACCGGATATCCGCGCCCCGGCGCGTTCGGACGCGTCAGGGGGAGTCCCTTTGGCGACCGGGTCGTCGCGGAGCGGCTGCGGCGGGTCGACAACCGGCGCATGGACTGCCTGCGCTCGCTCTTCCGCGGGCCGGACACCGACCAGGCCGAGGCCGAGGCGCGCCGCATGCTCGCCTTCCCGCTGCTGACCGGCAACCACTTCCTGGCCGCCGACCACGGCACCCGCACCCGCGAAGAGGTGTACGCGCTCGCGGTCAGACTGCTCAGGGCCTGACGCGGGGCCGGGCCGGCGCGCCCGGAGCCGCCCGTTCACGGCAGCGAAGCAATGCCCGGATCGGGTGAGCGGCCACGGTGGAGTGAATCGCACAACCGTCGCCGGGCCGCTCGCCCAGCGATGGCGGGCCGGTTGACGCCTCCTCGAATTTCCGCACGATAAAGCGCCCTTGGGAGGCCGTGACAACCCCGATCGAGGGTCGTTTTTCCGAGCACCCGTCCGATCCGGTACGTCAACAAGGAGGCGCAGTGCTTCACCGTCACCACCGCCATCACCCCGCCGAGGAGGCGCCGTTGCCGTTCGACCCGCACCCGATGACGCCGCCCTGCCCGGTTCTCCGCACGGCCACCTCCGGGAGGCCGGCGTGAGTGCGTCCGATCCCTTCTCATGCCCGGTCGACGTGATGGTGCTGCTGCACCGCAGCGACGGCCGCGTACTGCTCCTCCGCCGGCCGAACGACCTCTACGACGCCGGCGCCCTCACCCCGCCGGCCGGGCCGCTGCAGCCGGGGGAACCGGTCACCGACCGCGCCGTCCGCGAGGTCCACCGGCAGGCCGGAGTCGCCGTCGACCCCGGCGCCCTGGAGTTCTGCCACCTCGTCCACCACCGCACCCCCGCCGGCACGGGACGGCTCGGCGTGGTGTTCACCGCCCAGCACTGGAGCGGCCGGCCGCGCCTTACGAAGGCAGGCGTCCCCGCCGGGGTGGTGTGGGCCGAACCCGCGCGGCCGCCCGCGGGCTGCTCCCCCTACGCGGCCTCGGTGCTCTCGCAGTTCAGCACCGGTGCGCTGCTGTCCACGCACGGCTGGACCACCACGACGGGAGGCACAGCGTGAAGCGCAGCGCCGGCAAGACGGTCACGGCTCCCGAAGCATCGAAAACACCGGAAATGTCGGAAACATCGCAGGCATCCGAAGCGGGAGGGGGATCGGAATCGGAGCGGCTGCTGTTCGGCGGGCCGCTGGTGTACGACGCGCGGTGGGCCGAGCACGACCGTGCGTACTTCGCAATGTCGCTGTGGGGAATGGCCCTGCAGCTGCCGCGCCTGGTGGCCTTCACCGCGCGGCTGGCCTGGCGCGCCGAGCGACGGGCCCTGTGGACCGTCGGCGCCGCTGAACTGACCCGCGGAATCAGCCAGGCCATCAGCCTGATCGCCGTCAACAGCGTACTGGCCACCGTCCTCGCCGACGGTACGATCCAGGACCGCGTCCGGGCAGCGATCCCGGCCATGATCGGCGTCGCCGTCACCGGCATCGTCGGCGCCCTGGCGACGGCGGCCTCCACCGCCGGCACGGGCCGGCTGGAGCCGAAGGTCGAGCGGGTCGCCACCGAGATGTACCTGACGCACGTGGCCAAGGTGGAGCTGTCGGCGATCGAGGACGCCGACTTCCACCGCCTGATGGACTCGGCGCAGTACGGGGCCGGTGCGGCGCGACGCATGGTCAACGCCTGCACCGGGGTCGTCGGCTCCCTGGTGAGCTTCGTCGCCGCCGCCGGCGTGCTCACCGTGCTGCATCCGGCGCTGCTCCCCCTGCTGGTCCTGATGACCTTGCCCCGCTCCTGGGCGTCGCTGAAGAACGCGCGCACGCGGTACGCCAGTTACCTCCAGTGGATGCAGCACTCGCGGGCCGGGCGGCTGCTGAGCCAGACCCTCATGCGCACCGATCCGGCTCCCGAGATCCGCGTGCACGGCATCGGCCCGTTCCTCCTCCAGCACTTCCGCGGCATGTCGGAGGCGTCCGAGGACGAGCAGTCCCGTCTGGCCGCGGACGCGGCCCGCATCCGCCTGGTCGCCTCCGCCCTCACCGGCGTCGCCGCGGCCCTGACCTACACGGCGCTCGGCGCACTCCTCGCCACGGGGCTGATGGCCCTGTCGGTCGCGGGCACCGCCGTGCTGGCCGTCCGCACCGGCGGGCAGAGCCTGTCCACCCTGGTCCTGCAGGTCAACAACCTCTATGAGGAAGCCTGCTACGTCCAGGACCTGGAACGCCTCTTCCGGGAGGCCGCCCAGCACGCGGTTCCCGTCGGCGGGGCGCCCGTGCCGGAAGACCTGTCAGTGATCCGCTTCGAGAACGTCACCTTCCACTACCCCGCCGACGGCAACCGCGACGGCGACGGCCCCACAGCCGATCGTCCGGAGCACACGCCCGAGGCGAAGCGGCCGGCACTGAAGGAGGTGACCCTGGACATCCCCGTGGGAAAGATCGTGGCGCTCGTCGGCGAGAACGGCAGCGGCAAGACCACCGTCTCCAAGCTGCTCGCCGGCCTGTACCAGCCGGACGGGGGCCGCGTCCTGTGGGGCGGCATCGACGTCCGCGAGCTGGACCGCGGGCAGTTGTGGTCGAGGATCGGCATGGTCAGCCAGGACTTCCACCGGTGGCCGTTCACCTGTCGCATGAACGTCGCCATCGGCCAGCCGCAACGTCCGGTGGACCAGCGGGCGCTGGAGGAGGCCGCCGTGTACGCGGGGGCGGAGAAGCTGGTGGGCGAGCTGCCGCGGGGCTGGGACACGCTGCTGACGAAGGGGTACAAGGGCGGGCACCAGATCTCCGGCGGCCAGTGGCAGCGCCTGGGGATCGCACGCGCCCGCTACCGCGACGCCGAGGTCCTCGTCGTGGACGAGCCCACGTCAGCCCTTGACGCGAAGGCGGAGCTGGAGGTGTTCGACCAGATCCGCAAGCTCGCCGACGGCGGGCAGACCGTCGTCCTGATCACCCATCGCCTCGCGTCCGTCCGGCACGCCGACCTCGTCCACGTCCTGGAGAACGGCGAACTGCGCGAGAGCGGCACCTTCGAGGAGCTGCTGAACATCCCCGACGGCGTGTTCCGCGGCCTGTTCGAGATGCAGCGCGCCCAGTTCCACAACGTCCCGCGACTCCCCGGCCAGCGCCCACCGGCCGACAGGACGAACGAGACACGGTGAGCAGCACCCCGGTGCGAGAGTGGGTGATTGCCGTAAAGGTGACGCACCACAATTAATCCGTCACCCTTCCCATGGTCGGCAGTTAAGTCGAGGTGAAAGTACGCCGGTCATACGTGCACCGGCGCCAACTGGAGGGGAATCCTGTGAGCTTCGTTCAGCGGATCGCTGCCGCCGCCACGCTCGTCGTCACCACGCTCGGGTTCGGCTGCGGAAGCGCCTCGGCCGCTTCGGGCCATGGCGACGGTGTCACGAACATCTACTGCAACAACCCGTACAACGCCAGCCTGGTCGACGCCTCCGGCGGAACCGCAGTGGTGAAGCAGGCCCAGGATCTCCTCGGCGTCGGCGTGGGAGGCGACGGGACGGGCGGCACCGGCGCCGGGGGCAGCGGCTCGGGAGGCAACGCCTCCAGCGGTGACGCCAGTGGCGGCGGGGCCGGGGCCGGCGGTGGCGGCAGCGTCTTCGGCGGGGGCAGCCCCAACGCCGAAGGCGGCAACGGCACCAGTGGTCCCGCTGCGGGCGGACCCGGTGCGGGCGGTGTGGGCACCGGAGGCCCGGGCAGCGGTGGCTCGGGCGCGAGCAGCGGCGCCCAGCACCAGGGGGCCACTGCCAACGGCGGCAAGGGCGGCAGTGCGGACCTCTCCAACGTCCAGCAGGCCAACCACAACCGTTGCGGACAGAGCACGGACGCCGATGTCAGCACCACGGTCGACAAGAGCACCGCGATCGACAACAGCCGGTCGGTCGACAAGTCGGTCAGGACGAGCAAGCTGCGGTACGACCTCGTCGGCCGTCCGCGGCAGCACTGAGCCCGGCTGACGGGCCGATAGCGGGGCCCCGGGCCCTGGGGCCTTCCGCCGTCGCGCCATGCGACGGCGGAAGGCCCCACAGCTGTCCACGGGGTTCAGGCCCCGCAGATCGCCTTGCTGCAGGGGCCTGTTACGGGGCCATCTCGTAGGCTCCGGACAGCGCCTCGACACGTTCCCACACGCGGGCCGAGCGGGCCTCGTCGACGACCGGGCGCCGGACCGCACCGAGTGCCCAGCTCTGCTGCTGCTCGGTGGCGGAGTCCTTGCCGTGCAGTTCGACGGCGTAGGAGGAGAAGTCGCGGACCAGGACGGCGAACAGCTCGTCGAGCACGTCCTCCTCGACTCCCGTCAGGGCGGCCTGCTCCAGGATCAGCTGGCCGTGCACGACCAGGGCGAAGAGCTGGCCGACGGCCAGGAGGAGGTCGAGGTCGCGGCTCTGCTCCTCGCCGGGGGCGGCGGTGGTGACGAACGCGCACAGTGCGTCGGCCTGCTCGCGGAAGCGGCCGATGTTGGGCACGTGGGCGTAGGCGTCGTAGGCGCCGCGCCAGTCGTGGAAGCGGATGGAGCCCAGGCCCCGGGCCGGTCCCTGCTGGAAGAGGAACGCGTCGTCGGCCGCGTCGAGGCGGGTCGGCACGGGCGCGTACTCGGCGGGGTTCAGCAGGTGGTTGCCCATGAACTTGAGGATCAGCGCGAGGTTGACGTGGACCGTGCCCTCCAGCTTCGGCAGGCCGCGGATCTCGGTGGCGGCCTGGGCGAAGTAGGTGTCCTTCTCGAAGCCCTTGGCCGCGATGACGTCCCACATGAGGTCGATGACCTTCTCGCCCTCGGTCGTCACCTTCATCTTCGTCATGGGGTTGAAGAGGAGGTAGCGGCGGTCGTCGGGGCCGGCGGTGCGGAAGTAGTCGACGGCGCGGTCGCTGAACAGCTTCATGCCGACGAGGCGGACGTACGCGTCGGTCAGCTCGCGGCGTACGTGCGGGAAGGCGGTGACGGGGCGGCCGTAGAGGATGCGGTTGTGCGCGTGGGTGACGGCCTCGTACATCGCGTGCTCGCAGATGCCGATCGAGGCGGTGCACAGGTTGAACTTGCCGACGTTGACGGTGTTCAGGGCGGCGTCGAAGGCCGCGCGTCCGGTGTGCAGGACGTCTTCGGGGGCGACCGGGTAGTCGTCGAGGCGGAATTCGCTGACGTACTTGGAGGAGTCGACCACGTTCTTCACGAGGTGGTACGCCTCGTGGCGGCTGTCGGCGGCGAAGAAGACGTAGCCGTCGGGGCCCTCGACGTCGGTGCGGCGGCCGAAGACGGAGACGAGTCCGGCGGCGTTGCCGTTGCCGATGTAGTACTTGGATCCGGTGGCGCGGAAGCCGCCGTCGCCGGTGGGCTCCAGCAGCATGTCGGTCGAGTAGATGTCGGCGCCGTGGGTCTTCTCCGACAGGCCGAAGGCGAACACCTCGCCCTGGGAGAGCAGCTCGGCCGCGCGGGTGCGGGCGGCGGCGTTGTCGCTCTGCCAGACGGGGCCGAGGCCGAGGATGGTGACCTGCCAGGCGTACCAGTAGTCGAGCCCGTAGAAGCCGAATATCTCGTTGAGGGCGGCGATGCGGGCGGTGTCCCAGCGCTTGTCCGCCTGGCCGGCGGCGGCCGCGGCGGGCGTGAGGAACGTGGCGAACAGCCCCTCCTTGGCGGAGAACTCCAGGAAGTCCGCCAGCCAGGCGCGGGAGCGGTAGTCCTCGATCAGCTTGCGCTTGCCGCGGGTCTCGAACCAGTCGACGGTGGCGCGCAGCAGCCTGCGGGTCTCGGCGTCGAAGTGCGCCGGGTCGTAGGTGCGCGGGTTGAAGAGAAGCGGGTCGGCCATGACTGTCCGCCTTTCCGGCTCGGAGTCGGGGGGTGAACGGGGTTTCGGTGGTCGAAGAAGTGCGGGGAGGGCGGGCCGCTCCCGGTGCGGAGGGCTCCGGGGTCCCCGGGGGACGGCGGAGCGGTCCGCTCCGGGGGTCAGCGCTCGGGATGCCCGGGGCGCTCGGCGGCCCGTGTCCGCCCGGTCTGTGCCTCGCGGATCCGGTGGAGGGTGGCGAGCACGTCGTCGAGCCAGGCGAGCGTCATCCGTTCGTACGCGATGCCGCCGCGCAGTACGACGTG
Organism: Streptomyces cinnamoneus; assembly: GCF_014650495.1. Taxonomy (GTDB): domain Bacteria; phylum Actinomycetota; class Actinomycetes; order Streptomycetales; family Streptomycetaceae; genus Streptomyces; species Streptomyces cinnamoneus. The sequence continues at coordinate 112,250 of NZ_BMVB01000014.1, forward strand.
CTGCAGCTCCTGCATGGTGTCGAGCGGCTCGGGGGCGTCGGGCCCGGTGAAGTCGCGCAGCTCGCCGGCGAGGTAGTGCGCCAGCCGTTCGGAGTGCGTCCGCTGGTACCGCTCGACCTGGCGCATCAGCTCGGACGGATCGTCGAAGGCGGCGCCCCGGATCTTGACGGCGAGGTCGTGCCGGACGCTTTCCGGTTCGATCGGCTCGTGCAGCCACCGGGAGAGGGCGGCCTGCCCCGGAGCGGCAACGGAATAGCGCTTCTTGTCCGGTCTGCCCTGCTGTGGTACCTCACGGGCCTCGACCCAGCCGTCGCTCTCCATGCGCTTGAGAACGCGGTAGATCTGCTGGTGGGTAGCGGTCCAGAAGTACCCGATGGACCGGTCGAACCGCCGGGCCAGCTCGTATCCGGAGCCCGGCTTCTCCAGCAGAGAGACGAGGATCGCGTGCTCAAGCGCCATACGCCGGATCCTGCTATGCAACTCGTTGCATAGACAAGCGGTCGCGGCCGGGTGAGACGCGGGTCACGTGGGGCGCTTCCGCGCGGTGACATAGCTGAACGGCGCGCTGACCCCGGCACTGTGGTGGCCGGCCGCCGCGAGAGCCAGTGCCAGGCGCTTGCGTGGTGCGAGGCCCAGGCCGGCGGTGGCATGCAGTGCCCCGAGTGCGAATTCGTCCCCGCACCCCACGGCTGCGTATCCGTCGGCGGGCTCGGCTATCTGGTAGTCGTCGTGGACGGTGAACAGCCGGCCCTGTATGCCCACGAGGAACGTCCCGGCCTGCTCCTGCTCGGAGTCCTTGCGCGCCCACCCGCCGTCCGTGAGGCACTTGCGCAGCCTGTCGACGAAGACCGTGGTCATGAACCGGTCCAAGTCACCCTTCGGCTTGGGCGCCTTGAACGCGTGGTGCAGCAGCTGCCCCATGCGGAAACTGGTGGTGAAGCCCATGGCGTAGGGACCGTTGCGGAAGATCTTCGGATCGCGCCGGACGGTGATTCTGAGGCCGGAGACGCCTGCCGAGTCCCCGCCCAGGTGCACCCGCCCGTCGTGGACGAGCCCGACGATCACGGTCATGGTCCCCTCCTCCGCTGTACCACCCTCTCGATACTGCGCACGGCGAAACGGGCGGAAACCGAGTGGGGGCGGGAAGTGGGGGCCCGGTCCGTCCCAGCCGGCGGGTGGGCGGGTGCCTGCCGAGTCACCCGGTCGGCGGTGCCGCGTGGCGGTGGTGCTGTGAGAGGCCCACGATGACGGATGGGCGTGGGTGGGAGGCGAACGCGGCCGTACCGACGTCGGGGGCTGCCCGGAGCCGAAGGAGTTCGGACATGTCCCCACGTCGGCGCCACCTCGCCGTCTTCATAGCCGCCGCTGCCGTGACGGCCGGCGCCGGCCTGTGGGCCGCGGCCACCGTGGGGGCGATCCCCCACGTCCTGCCGGTCCCCGAGGTCACCTTGAGCCAGGCCAGTGCGGATCTCTGCCTGACCGATGCCGCGGCCAAGGCCCTCAAGGCCAACGGCCTGTCCCTCACCGCCGAGGCGCCCGCCGGCGTCATCGACAAGGGCGGCAGGGAGTGCGTGCACGTTCCCACCAAGGACGGCCGCCTTGCGACGGATTTCAGCACCGGCACCGTCACGTTCGACGGGTCGTTCGGGTTCGCCCGACCGTCGACGGGCAAACGCGTGCTGCTGAGCGACCTGACGGCCGACCTCACCAGCCGCAACATCGCCGGCACCGCGGCCGGTTTCCGTTCCGGTTTCGGGTCCGGGTCGGGTTTCGGTTTCGGCTCCGGGTCGGCCGGCCTGGCCGAGCCGAAGGAGCTGTTGAGCTTCACCCTCGATCTCACGAAGACGAAGATCGACCTGTCCCACGGCACCATGACGGGCACCGGCACGATCAGCCTGCTCGGCGCTGCGCACAGCATGGTCAAGGACGCCCTGGGTGCGGACCCCCTGCCCGGGCCGGCTCCGGTCTTCGACGCCACGGCCGGCGGTTCCGTGGCCGATTCCGTGGTCGATGCTCTTCTCCAGTCGCAGCCGCACCACGGGCACGCCCTGCCGGTACGTCGCCGATAGGCGGGAATCAGCCGCTGGAGTGGACGAAACGCCACAGCACAGGGCACCCGCCCCGGGACGGGGGAACAAGATCCAGCCACCCGCTGTTCGAAACGATCATGACAACGACATCCCAGTGGGTAGCAGGTTTCCGCTCCGCCGTCCTCAGCCCGTACGAGGACTACCAGCTCTTTCCGTCACGGAGCTTCACCGACCAGACCGTACGTCAGGTCCTGCGCCTGAACGGCGGCGGCGAAGCCGTCCGCATACGCCTGAGCAACAGGTTCGGCAAGGAGCCGCTGACCGTCGGGGCCGCGCGTCTGGCACGGCGCACCGAGGGGCACGGCATCGACGCGCAGACGTCCGTCACGCTCACCTTCGGCGGGGAGAGCGGGTTCACCCTCGCGGCCGGGGAGGAGGCCGTGAGCGATCCGGTGGTGGGCGACGTGTCCGCCGGTGACGAGCTCGCCCTCAGCCTCTACTTCCCGCACGACACCGGGCTCGCGACCTTCTCCGTGATCGCGTCCGAGACCGGCTTCGCCGCCCCGGGCGACGTGACCGCGGCCCCCGCCCTGGACGGCGCCGAGGAGTTGCTGCTCTCCCGGTACTTCGTCTCCGGCATCGACGTCCTCGCCCCCGAGGGCACGGCGGTCGCCGTGGCGTTCGGCGACTCGTGGATGGAGGGGGCGGGCACCACCCCCGGTGCCGACGCCCGCTTCCCCGACCAGCTCAACCGTCGTCTGGAGCGCGGCTGGGTGGTCAACCAGGGCATCTCCGGGAACCGGCTGCTGACCGACGAGATCGGCGAGCACGCCCTCGCCCGTCTGCAGCGCGATGCCGTCGACGTGCCCGGCGTCACCCACGTGCTGTTCCACTTCGGCCTCAACGACCTCGGCAGTCCCGGCTCCATCGACCCGGCCTCCCCCCGGCCACTGCCCACGGTCGAGCAGCTCATCGACGGATACACCGAGCTGGCCCGCAGAGTGCACGAGGCCGGCCTCACCGTCATCGCCCACACGATCGGCCCCTACGCGGGAACGGTCTACGAGGGGTACGACTCCGAGGAGGGCCGGGCCGTCCGCCGCAAGGTCAACGAGTGGATCCGCACGGCCGACGTCTTCGATGCCGTGACGGACGTCGCAGCGGCCGTCGAGGACCCGGCCGACCCGGAGCGGATCCTCCCGGCCTACGACTGCGGCGACCACCTGCACCTCAACGACGCAGGGACGAAGGCGATGGCTGCGGCGGTCGATCTGTCGCACCTGAAGCTCTAGCCGAGTTCGAGCACCGCCTTGCCGTGGAGCCGGCGGCCGAGCAGGGCCTCGGCTGCTTCGGCTGCCTTTTCCCAGCTCCCCCGCCAGGAGATCTGCGGGTCGAGGTCACCGGCGGCGACCCGGGCGGAGAGCCAGGTGAGGTCGGGGCCCAGACCGGTGCAGGCCGTCAGGAAGAACGTGACGATCGACCGGTCGTGGCGCCCCTGGTCGCCGAAGAAGGCGCCGAACGGAAAGACCTCGTCCTCACCCGACGCGTGCCCCACGGCCACGAGCGTGCCCCCCTCGCCCAGCTTCTCGTAGGCGTCGACGAGCCGGCGGCCGCCCACCAGCTCCACGATGCCGTCCACCGGTGCGCCGAGCGCCGCGGGCCCGGCGATCACTTCGTGGGCGCCGAGGGCGCGCAGGCCCTCACCGTGTGCCGCGGGGTCCGCGGCGCAGGCGACGACGTGCGCGCCGCCGAGCCGGGCGAGCTGGACCGCGTACCGCCCGACGCCGCCGGTTGCCCCCGTGATCAGTACCCGCCTGCCGAGGATCGGGCCCAGACGGTGCAGGGCGCGCAGGGCGCTGGCGGCCGCGACGGGGACCGTGCTGATCGCTCCGGCGTCGGCGCCCGCGGGGACCGTGCCGATCATGCCGGTGTCCACGGCACGGAGTTCGGCCCAGGCCCCGTCCGGGGCCAGTGTCACCACCGGGGTGCCCACGGCAGGGCCCGAGCCGTCCGCTGCGGCCTGCACCACGACGCCGGCCGCGTCCCAGCCGAGCACGGCTCCGTCGGGCGCGTTCTCCAGGCCGTACTTGACCTCGCCGTGGTTGAACGACGTCGCGGCCACCCGGATCAGGGCCTGGTGGGGCGCCGGCACGGGGTCGGGCACCTGTCCCAGGCGCAGTCCGGCGGGAACGGAGCGGTCGACGAGCAGAGCGCGCATGACGGTGGACCTTTCGGCAGGGCGGAGTGACGCTTCGGCGGACGTGCCGGAAACAGTTATGCCACTGAGTGGCATAAGTTCACAAGTGGCATTCACGCCTGTGGGGCCCTTGCAGGTACGCTGCCGCCATGCCTGACGCCGAGACCGGGACCACGACCGGAGCCACGACCGGGGCCGCGACCGATGCGGAGCGGCTGCCGCTGCGCGAGCGCAAGAAACTGCGCACCCGTCAGGCGCTGATCGATACGGCCCTGGAGCGGTTCACCGAGCACGGCTTCGACGGCACCACCCTCGACGAGCTCTGCGACGCCGTGGACGTCTCCAAGCGCACGTTCTTCCGCAATTTCACGAGCAAGGAAGACGTGGCCATGGCGCCGACCCAGGACTTCTGGACGGCCTTCGTCGACGGCCTCGAAACCCGGGCGCCGGACAGCCCCACGCTCCTGGAAATGCTGCAGGACACGCTGCTGGAGACCCTGGAACGGATGCCGGCCGACGGCTGGGCCCGTCGTGTCCTGCTCAGCCGCCGGCTCGCGGAGAAGACACCCTCGATGGATGCGCACGGCCTCCACTTCTGCGACCGCACCACCCGTGCCGCGCTGGCCGTCCTGCACCGCAGGTTCGACCTCGGCGGCGCGGCGGACCTGCGCGCGCGGCTCGCGCTGGATGTCCTGATCGCCGCGTTCCACCGCGCGCTGGACATCTGGACGGCGCGGCCGGGCACCCCCACGCGCGCCGCCCTCGCAGCCGACCTGCGCACGGCGTTCGCCGCCGTTCCCGGCAGCCTGACGCTCACCGTGACCCCGCGGAAGGCCGGCTGACGCAACGGCCGGCCGGGCCCGGCGGAATCGGCGGCTACCCGGCGCGCGCCCCGGGCACCTCCCCCACGACCGTGGCCATCCGGGCCAGGGCCTCGGCGTCCCTGCTGCCCTCGTCGGCACTGAACACGTGCACGACCAGGCCCACCTCACCGGGCGCCGTCGGCACGTGCAGCGCCTCGTGGTCCAGGTGCAGCAGCCCGGCCACCGGGTGCCGCAGCCGCTTGCGCCCCGCTGTGCACATCACGACCTCGCCCGTGGCCCAGATCCTCCGGAACTCCGGGCTGTGCCCGGACAGTTCGTTGATGAGCCCGGCCAGTTCCGCATCGTCGGGGTAACGCCCCGCGGAGACCCGCAGCTGGCCCACGGCCTCCACCGCCCTGTCCTCCCACTCGGGGAAGACCTCCCGGCAGGCGGGGTCGAGGAAGAGGTACCGGGCCTGGTTCCGGTCGCGGCGACCGGGCTCGGCCAGGCCGCCCATCAGTTCGGCGCCCAGAACGTTCCAGGCCACCACGTCGAGGCGATGGTCCGTTGCGAAGGCCGGGAGGTCGGCCATGGCGTCCATGACGCGCTGCAGCAGGGGGCTCACCCGGGCCCTGGGCGCGGGGCCGCCCCGGGAGCAGGCCAGGGTGGTGAGGTGCCTGCGCTCCGCCGCGTCGAGCCCGAGTGCCCCGGCGAGGGCGTCGAGCACCTCGACCGACGGCTGGGTGGCCCTGCCCTGTTCGAGGCGGACGTAGTAGTCCACGCTGATGCCTGCCAGCTGGGCCAGCTCCTCCCGGCGCAGCCCGCGCACCCGTCGGCGACGGCTGCCGGCCAGCCCGACGTGCTCGGGTGCGACGCGCTCCCGGCGGGCGCGCAGAAAACCGCCGAGCGCCCGCCGCGGATCGCCGAGCCCGTCGATGCGTTTGTCCGCACTGCCTGTGCGCTCCATGTGGTCCACGCTGTTCATGCGTTCAAGTATGGGTGGCCCTCGCAGTACCAGGATCGCCGATCCGTTGGTTGAACAGGGTGCTGGCTGCTCCGCCGCGGTCGCGGGAACGTAGCCGCATGATGGAAACCACACCGCAGCAGAAGAAGATCCTCGTCGTCAGCGCCCACCCCGAACCCCTTTCTCTCAACGCCTCTCTCACCGCCTTCGCCGTAGAGCACTTGCGCGCGGCCGGTCACGAGGTACGGGTGTCCGACCTCTACGCGATGAAGTGGAAGGCGACGGTGGACGCCGACGACTTCCCCGACCACGCCGGGGACCGGCGACTGCAGGTGATGGGCGCCTCGGAGCGCGCCACGCTGGCGGGGCGGCTGTCGCCGGACATAGCGGCGGAGCAGGAGAAGGTGCGCTGGTCCGACGCGGTGGTCCTGCAGTTCCCCCTGTGGTGGTTCTCGGCGCCCGCGATCCTGAAGGGCTGGATCGACCGGGTGTTCACCAGCGGCTTCGGCTACGGCCCGGAGGTCCCGCCGCCCTACAGCGAGGGCGCCCTGGCGGGGCGGCGGGCGCTGGTGTCGGTGACGGCCGGCTCCCGCGCGTCGGCGTTCTCCGACCGGGGCATCCACGGGCGGCTGGAGGACGTCCTCCACCCGCTCCAGCACGGCTTGTTCTGGTTCACCGGCATGGAGCCTCTCGAACCGTTCGCGGTCCACGGAGCGCACGACCTGCCGGAGGAGGGGTTCGCGGCGGCGAAGCAGGCGTACGGGCGACGGCTCGACGGGCTCTTCACGGACGAGCCGGTACCGTTCCGCTCGCTCGTCGGTGGCGACTACGACCACGACATGCGCCTGCTGCCGGGCGTGGAGGTACCGGGGGCGGGCGGACTGGACCTGCACGTCCGCCCGCGGGGCTGAGCGGGATCAGGCCGGCAGTACGGCCTCGACGGCAGCGGTGACCTCGGGGGCGTCGGGCTCGGTGCGCGGGCTGAACCGGGCGGCGACGGCGCCGTCGGGGGCGATGAGGAACTTCTCGAAGTTCCAGCGGATGTCGCCACTGTGGCCTTCGGCGTCCGGCGTGCCGACGAGTTCGGCATACAGGGGGTGACGGTACTCGCCGTTGACGTCCGTCTTCTCGGTCATGGGGAAGGTGACGCCGTAGGTGGCCGAGCAGAAGGCGGCGATCTCCTCATGGGTGCCGGGCTCCTGCCCCATGAACTGGTTGCAGGGGACGCCCAGGACCGTGAATCCGCGCGCGGCGTACTGCTGGTGGAGCTTCTCCAGACCGGCGTACTGCGGGGTCAGCCCGCATCGGGAAGCGACGTTGACGACCAGGACGGCCGTGCCCTTGTACTGGGCGAGGTTCGCGGGGCCGCCGTTGAGGGCGTCGATTTCCACATCGTGGAGGGACATGTCGCTCCTTGCGTTTCGGTTGGTACGGCTGCTGTACCGGTGTACCGGAATTCCGGTCGATTGTCGCCGATCAGGCCGGCGGCGCAGCCACGGCCCGGGCGCGGACCAGGAGGACGACGGGCAAGGCGGTCAGCGGGTGGTGTTTGAGGACCGAGGCGACGCCGAAGGCGAGCCCCAGGGTGCCGAGAACCAATGTGGGCCGACGGGGCCCCTGGGAACGGCGAACGCTGCGGCCGGGAGCCCCGTGGCTCCCGGCCGCAGTCGGCTGTCGATCGGCTGTCAGTCGGCGTCCGTGGTGACCTGGAGTGCGGCCAGGGCCTCCAGGCGTGGCCCCTCGGCCGCGCGGGAGACGTCGGTGAACTCGGCCGGCAATTCGATGTCCCTGCTGCGCTGACCCGCATCCGGTGCGAAGGTCACCGGAGGAGCGTCGTCGGCGTACGCGGCCAGGGCCACTACGCGCCCACTGCTGTCATGCGTGACGAAGGCTCGCATTTCCCTCCTCGTTTCCCGTCAAGGCGAGATGAGGCCGAGTTCCACGTACCAGATGTACATGGTGTCGCGCCCCGTGTTCCGGACCGTGATCTCGACGAACTGATCGGGGGTGGTGCGACGCCGCACCTCGGTCACCACCAGGGTGCGGTCCGATCCGGAGGCGTCGAAGGGGTGCGCATTGACCAGTACGGCACTCTGGTTCCATGCGTACGGACCGAAAAAGAAGCCCCGGGACGTTCCGGGCGCAAATCCGTTGCTGTCGGAGAACTCGTAGTGGAAGTGGGTGACACTGGCCACGCGGCCTCCTGGGGTTTCCACCTCGGCGGCGGTGATTTCACCGTCTGCACGCCGATGCTGGCAGGCCCTCCGATACGGAGGTAACTCGGCCACCGGCCAACCCGCATGATGTTCCGTCGCACTGATGCGACGAATGCGTTCGGCGTCGGCCCGCTATCGGCGGACCATTGGGCCGGGCCGGGAACACCGGGGAGCAGGGGGCGGCCTTGGGTCCGTATTTTCCGCTTGTCGTACGGCGTATGGGTGTGGCCGAAACCGCACCGCCTGGCACCGCACTTTCGCGGTACGCCTAGGAGTGCAGGCTGATCAGCATGACCCCTGCCAGCGTCATCACCAGGCCGGCGAGGGCCAGGACGACTCCGCGGATGCGGAAGCGCGTCACGCTGGTGCCCCTCGCGAGCGTTGCGGGCGTGCCCAGACTGTCGAAACCGCCGAGAGTGCCCTGGCCGCCCAGTCGGCGGTAGACGCGTTCGCTCCGGGCTTGGGCGTTCTGTGACAGGGCGGTGGCCACGCCACCGATGTCGAAGGCGAGGCTGATACCGAAGAGGGCCGCTGCGGCGCCCAGCACGGTGAAGACTATCGGCACGATCATGGCCGGAATCCTACGGTCTCCGCCTCCTGCACCAGGCTCCCCCGGTGGCCCCGGGTCGCCGCCGCGACGGGCGCGGGGCAGGTCGGCCGCCCGACCGGGCGGCGACCGGGGCGGTCACCAGGGGACGCCGGCCGGTGGGTCAGCAGGTGACGACCTTGCCGTAGGAGCCCCTCCCCCAGTGCCATTCCCACTGGTAACCGGGCTGGTAGGTGAGGCAGCGCGAGTCAGGGCCCCAGTCGATGACGACCTTGAGGTGCATCACCTCCCGACAGGTGTTGGTCACCTTCACGTACTTCTCGTGCTTGATGACGTCCCGCGTGACGCAGGCGGGGGCCGTCCCCGTCACCTTGACCGCCGCGGGTTCGGCCGCCGTGGCCGGTGGGGCCATGACCAGGCCGCTGCCCAGGACGGCAGTGGCCATGATGCCGAGGGCGGCGCTCTTGCAGATCTTCATGGTGGTGATCCCTTCAGATCGCGTTCAGGGCACGTCTGTCCCGGCACGGGACCTACCCTGCTGCACACGAAGCTCACCCGATGTTGACGCAAGAGTCAGTCTGTGGGGCCGCCTTGTGCGAGTGAAGGGTAAATTCCGCCTATGCGCACCCGTCTGCGGAAAAGGTTCCGGGCCGGTGGAGAGCATCGGGCGCATCGCGGCCGCCGGCCTGGTCCAGGTCGTAGCTGAAGGTGTACGAGAAGGACGGTTCGCCGTGCCTGGCCGTGAAGGTGCCGGTTCCGTGGAGGCCCGTCAAAGCTCCGGTGCCCGATCCCGGCACGACCTCGAAGGTGCAGTGCACGGTGCCGTCGTCGTCGAACCGGCCGCGTTCCTCGACGACGAGCGTGCCCTCGCGCCCGTCCAGCCGGCCGCTCAGCACCTCCATGCCCGTGAACGTACCGGTCTTCGCCGTGACGTAGGCGATGACGTACTCACACGCCGTCTCCACCGCTTCGATGCCCCCGGAGAAGGCGTTGACCACGGAAGCGCGGGCGAGGCGCGGACCGGGCCCGCCCTGCTCGGCAGGCGTGGGTTCGTCCCACGTGACGGGCGTGATGTGGCCGGTGGTGTGCATGGGCACGGGCGTCCTCTCGATCGGTCGCACGCGCAGGTGCGCGGCGGTGTGCACCCAGCCTGACCGCCCTACCCGACACCTTCTGTCAGGTACACGAGAGAATTCCGCCATGCGCGCCGACCGACTTCTCCGCCTGCTCCTGCTGCTCCAGAACCGCGGGCGCATGACGGCCACCGAGCTTGCCGCCGAGCTGGAGGTGTCGGTCCGTACGGTCTACCGGGACATCGAGGCGCTCCAGGCGTCGGGCGTCCCGGTCTGCGCCGAGCGCGGGCCCGACGGCGGCTACCGCCTGATGGACGGCTACCGCACACGGCTGACGGGGCTCACCGACGCCGAGGCCGACGCGCTGTTCCTCGCCGGAGCGCCCGGCCCCGCCCGTGAACTGGGCCTCGGCGCCGTACTGGCGACCGCCCAGCTGAAGCTGCAAGCCGCCCTCCCGAGCGGGGCGGCCGAGCGCACCCGGCGCGTCCAGGACCGCTTCCACCTCGACGCGCCGGCTTGGTTCCGCGACAGCGACCCGGTCGCGCATCTGGGGCCCGTCGCGCAGGCAGTGTGGGAACAGCGGGTGCTGCGCGTGCACTACCGGCGCTGGAGCGGCGAGATCCACCGCGAAATGCACCCGCTCGGCCTCGTCCTCAAAAGCGGCATCTGGTACCTGGTGGCCCGCACCGACGACACCGTACGGACCTACCGGATATCGAGGCTCGTGGCCGTGGAGGTCACGGACACGGTCTTCGAGCGGCCCACCGACTTCGATCTGGCCGCCCATTGGCAGGAATCCTCCCGGCGCCTGGAAGCCACGTTCCACCAGGGGACTGCGCACCTGCGGATTTCTCCCCGGGCACAACGGCTGTTGCCCGTGCAGTTCGGAAACGCCGGCTCCCGAGCCCTGGACAGCGCAGGGCCGCCGGACGACGAGGGCTGGGTGCGGGTGGACATGCCGGTCGAGTCGCCCACCGTCGCGGTCGGCGACCTGCTCAGACTCGGCACGGAGGCAGAGGTCATCGGCCCGCCCGCCCTACGACGGGCCGTCGCCGAGGCCGTGACCGTCCTGGCCGACCGCTATGCAGGGACACCCTGAACACGCCAGGCTGTCCCTGCCCCACCCCGCGCGTCCGTTCCGTTGCGCACAACTCCCCGGCTGAGAGCCGAAGGCTCCTCCCTGAGAAGGAGTGACATGCCCACCTTGCGCTCCCGGCCGTGGCTGCTCGCCACGGCCTGCACTCTCGCCACGTCCATAACCGCCTGCGCAGCCATGGCCGCGCCCACCCCGGCGACGGCACACGGGCCCGAGCGGCCGTCACCCGCCGCCGACTGCGCGCTCAAGGGCCGGACCGGCTGGACCGACGAGGGCCATGACACCGACCGGGCGCAGTTCCGGCGTGCCACGGGCGTCCACCGGGTCCTGACGCTGTTCGTGGACTTCCCCGATGCCCGGGCCACCGACTCGACCGCCGCGTACGCCGACCTCCTCGCCCCCGCCGCCGAGTGGATGCGCACGGCCTCCTACGGCCGCTCGCAGCTGGACCTGACGTTCGCGCACCGCTGGATCCGGATGCCGGCGGCGTCCACGGGTTACGGATTCCAGCGCGGGCTCACCTTCGAGGCCCACGAACGCTACCTGCGCGACGCGGTCGCGGCCGCCGACCCGTACGCGGACTTCTCCCGCTACGACATGGTCTACGTCGTCCCCACCAGAGCGGCCGCAGCGATCTCCTTCTCCCCCACCTACCTCTACGACCCGTCCACGCCCGGTGTCGTGGCCGACGGAACCCGCGTCAAATGGGCCGTCACCTTCGGCCAGGACATGTGGCGCTGGGGGCACAAGGTCGCCGCGCACGAGACCGGCCACGTCTTCGGACTGCCCGATCTGTACGCCTTCACCGGCGACACCCACGGATTCGTGGGCGGCTGGGACGTCATGGGCAACATCGGGGGCCATGCCCCGCAGCACCTCGGCTGGCATTCGTGGAAGCTCGGCTGGACCCGTGACGACCAGGTCGCCTGCCCGGCCCGGCCCGGCCGGCGCACCGTCCGGCTGACGCCTGTGGAGCGCCCGGGCGGCACCAAGATCGCCGTCGTCCGCACGGGCGCGACCACGGCGTACGTGGCCGAGTCGCGTCGGGCCGAGGGCAACGACCCGCGCCCCTGTTCCACGGGTGTGCTGATCTACAAGGTGGACTCCGCGGTCACGACGGGCAACGGGCCGGTCCGGGTGTTGAACGGACGCCCTGCCACCACCCCGCCGGCCGGGTGCGGCCCGCTCGACCTCGCGGCGTACGGGCCCGGCCAGTCCTTCACCGACCCGGCCGCGGGCGTCCGCATCGACGTCGTCGCGGGCGGCCGCTCAGGAGACACGGTGCGCATCACCGCCACCGGACAGGCCACTTGAGACGCACCCGGCTCCCCGGACGAACCGGACGACCGCCACGACGCCCGTGAGAAGATCCACCTGCAGTGTGCCCTGATTCCTGTGGTGGAAGGTGACGATGTACGCGATATCCCTGGGCGACGACGGTGCGGAACTGCGCCCGCTCGAACCGTGGCAGGCCGAGGAGTTCCTGGCCCACATCGACCGCGGACGGGAGTTCATCGGGCAGCACAACGGGCTGCCCGACATCGTCACCGACCTCGCGTCGAGCCGGGCGTTCCTCCAGGCTTACGCGGACAAGACCGCGGCCGACGCCGGGCGGATCTGGGGCATCTGGACGGACGGCAAGCTGGTCGGCGCCGTCATCTTCCGGAGGATGGACGTCGGGCAGCGCACCGCCGAGGCGGGCTGCTGGCTGGAGCCGTCGGGGGTGGGCCAGGGGCTGGTGACCCGGGCCGTGCGCGTGATCATCGACTGGGCCGTCGAGGAGCGGGGCATCCATCGCGTGGAGTGGTGGGTGTCGTCGGCGAACGAGCCCAGCATCGCCGTGGCCCGGCGGCTCGGGATGACGAAGGACGGCGTGCTGCGGGAGAGCTACCTCTACCGCGGGAAGCGGCACGACGAGGAGATCTGGTCGGTGCTGGCGCCGGACTGGCGGGCGGCCAGGCAGACGTCCTGAGCCGGTCGCTCCGGGTACCGCTGCCCGGGCGGTGTCGGTGCCGGCGCTCACGGTTTCCGTGCGGCCGGCCTGTCGCAGCATCAGGTCGCGTGCTTCTCGCCCGCGTTCGCCTGCCACGTGTGTCCGATCGCCCGGAGCAGCGCCGGATACACCCCCACGTACCGGAAGGGTTTGATGCTTGCCATGTAGACGGCGCCGAGCAGCCCGTTCGGCTTCACCAGGACGGCCATCTGGCCGCGGTAGCCGCCGGCCCCGTCCGGGACCCAGCCGATGTGCATGACCCCGTGCATGGTCCGGTTGGCTATCTCGGCCGCCCACTCGTCGTGCGTTCGGTAGACGGAGGTGAACGGGCGCGAGGAGAACGCGGGCCCCTGGGGACCGTCGCGGAGGTCCGCCGGCAACCGGTCGCGCAGTGTCTGCACCCGGCCGCCGACGCCGGCGTCGGGCTTGTCCCAGCCGAGCAGCGCTCCGAGCTTCCAACGGATCGCGAAGAGAGCGCGCGACACGGGTGAGGAGTCGCCCGTCGCGTCGCCTTCCGTGAACTGGCGCACCAGTCGCGGGAAGTCGTCGGGGCCGCCTGGTGTCGGGAGCGCCCACACGTCCTCGACCTGGAAGTCGCCGGCGATCCCGTGGATCCGCCAAGGCCGGGAGGTGTGGGCGGTTTTGGGGAGTCTCATGGAACAAGCCCCTCGATCTATACGGCTACGTATAGATCGAGGTTAGTCCCGTCCGTGCACCCGCGTACAGCCGACGGGGCGTGAGGGCGGACACACCGGCTCCTCCGGGGTCGCGCGCCCGCTTGCGAGGGCTGGCCTACCGTTGCGCCGGCTCGACCGACTGCCAGAACCCGCAGTGGTGGTCCGTGCCGAAGGTGTTGGTGGTGACGCTTCCCGTGGGGCGGAGGGAGAGGAAGCTGTCCGTGGGGTTGCGGTATGCGTACCAGCGGGCGCGGTCCTTGCCGTTCGGGTCGAGGGTGGTGACGAAGGAGCTCCAGTAGGCGATCATCCGGTCCGAGAGCTTCTGCTGCTTCTCGGTGAAGGTGACGCCCGGGAAGTCGAAGAGATAGGGCAGTTCGGTCGCGTGGGCGGCGAGGACGTTCTTGGTGCCGAAGAACTGCTGCACGCCGGACCAGGCGACGGGGGCGGGGTCCGCGAACTCGTAGGCGTACACCGGCATGTGCGGGGAGAGCGTACGGTTCATGGAGCGGGCCCGGCAGGCGAAGTCGCCGTCCGTGACGGCGTGGCCGTAGGCGAGTCCGGCGTCGCCCTTGTGGGCGCTCCGGGGGTACGCGCGGGCGATGGCCCCGCCCTTGGCGCCGTAGTGGGCCTTCAGTCCGGTGACGAAGTCCTGCTGCGGGACCTTGCCGGTCAGGGTGTAGGTGAGCTCGTCGTGGTTGGTGCCGTTGAGGACGGGCACCTTGACGGCCGGGACGCCGGCAGCGGGGCCGGGCAACAGGGCCGTGCCGTACGAGAGCGTGCTCACCGAGGCGGCGGGTGCCTCCGGGATCGCGAAGACGCCCTTGGCGCCGTGCTGCGGCGGGTTCGTCAGGGCGCTCGCGGGCAGGGCGCGCAGGCAGCCGGCGGCCGTGGCCTCGACGAAGCAGCCGAGCGACGCGGCGAAGGCCGTACCGGCCTGCCGCGCGGCGCCGGCCTCCTGGCCTCCGCACGGGCCGCTCTGCAGGATCGCGGCGCGGAACAGGCCCCGCGAGGCCGGGGAGTTGAGGAGGGCGCAGACGGAGGCGCCGCCCGCGGATTCACCGGCGACCGTCACCTTGGCGGGGTCGCCGCCGAACGCGGCGATGTTGCCCTTGACCCAGCGCAGGGCCGCCTGCTGGTCCATGAGGCCGTAGTTCCCCGTCTCCTTGCCGTTCGCGAGCGCGGGGTGGGCCAGGTACCCGAGGGCCCCCAGCCGGTAGTTGATCGTGACGACGACGATGCCGCCCTGCGTGGCCAGCCGCCGGGCGGGGTACGCGTCGCCGCTGCCCCAGCTCAGGGCGCCGCCGTGGAGCCACACCATGACCGGCGCCCGTTCCCCGCGGCGCCGGTCCGGCGCCCACACGTTGAGGAAGAGGCAGTCCTCGCGGCCCGTGGCCGCCGATCCGGCCACCCCCGGCTGCGGGCACTGCGAGCCGGGCATGGTGGCGTCCCGGACGCCCTCCCACTCGGAGGGCCGCTCCGGGGCGCGCCAGCGGCGTCCGCCGGTCGGCGGTGCGGCGTACGGGATGCCCTGGAAGAGCCGGTAGCCCTCGCGGACCGCCCCGCGCAGCCGCCCCGACTTCACGGTGACGACGTGCCCGTCGGCCGCGTCGGCCTCCTCGTCCCCCAACGGGGCGCAGCCCGCGACGGTCAGCAACAGCACGGCCGCCACGGCGAGCAGCCGGATGAACCTCGACCTCGCCGGTGGCAGCACGGTGCCTCCTGAGAGACGTCACAGAGAGTCGGCATTCGCACTGTATGCGAGTGATGCCGGTCCCGCCGCCCGGGAGCCGCCGCCCGGGTACCGACTCGCCTGGCCGCCGCACCCCGGGGCCGGACCTGCGGTTTTGCGCGGTCGGCCGGCCCGTGCGCCTCAGCCCGCTGCCGGGGCCTCATCGACGCCGAGGGGCTGCGGGGCCCGGGCGCCGGCACCCCCGGGGAGCGTCAGCGCCGAGTCCGCGTGCAGGGTGATGCGGACGGGTGCGAAGTCGGTGGCGTCGACCGCCGACTCCCCCGTGCCGGGGTTGCGGGCGTAGCGGGGGTGGGCGCCGCCGCTGATCTGCCAGCGAATCCGGTGACCGGCGGCGAAGCGGTGGGCGGTGGAACTCATCGGCACCCTGACCGTCGTCGGCGCCTGCCCGGGCGCCCGCAGCCGGGCCAGCCCGTCGCAGACGTTGGTGGAGCGGCCTTGCGCGTCCACCTCGGACAGGCGGGTGAAGACGTCGGCGTGTCCGGTGTCCGTGGAGACGGTCAGCCGTGCGGTGACGGGGCCGAGGACGTCCACGGGCTCGGTCAGCGGCGGGGTGGTGAACGTCAGGACGTCCTCCCGGGCTTCGAGTGCGCTGTTGTCGCGGGGGCCGGCGGCGCGGGAGAGCAGGGGGCCGCCGACGGACGGGGTGGGGGCGGCCGGGTCGTAGCGGAAGGAGGCCAGCGGTGCGGAGTCCGTGGGGGCCAGCTCGGTGAGGTGCCCGCCCGGGGTGGGGAACCACGCCGTGGTGGCCGGAGCCTGAGCGAAGGCGACGGCCGGAGCGGGGGGCGGCGGCCAGTCGTCGAGGTCCCGCCATGCGTTTTCGCCGCCGATGTGCACGCGCACCCGGGTGGGGCGCAGGCCGGAGGGATCGTCGCACAGGTGCGCGCGCAGCCAGGCCAGGCTCTCGGCGAACACCTCGGGCCAGCCCTGCTGGAGGGCGGAGGTGTGGGTCCAGGGTCCGACGAGCAGGGCGGTCTCGCAGCCGGCCCGGCGCAGTCGGCCGTACTGCTCGAAGGTCTGGTCGGCCAGGATGTCGTGCCATCCGGTGATCAGGGCGGTGGGGACGTTCAGCCGGTCCGCGGCCTCCCCCACGCGCGTACCGGACCAGAACGGGTCGTCGGCGTCCGGGTGCGCCATCACCTCGTCCAGCCAGGGCACTTCGCCGAGGGCGGCCACGTGCGCCCGGCGCAGCGGCCGTGCGGTGGTGATCGTGCGCAGGTGGCGTTGCAGGCGCATCGTCGCCTTCACGAGGGGGACCAGCCCGCGGTGCTGGGTGGTCATGGCGGCGCCGATGATGAGGGCGTCCTCCAGGTGGAACGCGCCGCCCGCGTGGAAGAGGGCGTGGGGATCGTGCAGCCCCACCTGCACCGCCATCGCCTTCAGCTCCGGCGGCGGGTCCAGGGCGAGCGCCCACTGCACGTGGCCCAGGTAGCTGGGGCCGACGGTGCCCAGCGTTCCGTTGAACCAGGGCTGTTCCCGCAGCCAGGAGACCGTGGCCCGGCCGTCGGCGGCCTCGTCGCGCCACAGGTCGAACCGGCCGCCGGATCCGCCGGTGCCGCGGCAGCTCTGCAGGACCACGTGGAAGCCCTGTTCGGCGAAGAGGATGCCGTACATCGGTGACCACGGCACGCCCCTGCCGTAGGGCGAGCGCACGAGGAGGGTGGGGAAGTCGCCCGCTGTGCGGGGGAAGTAGTGGTCGGTGATCAACGGGCTGCCGTCCGCGGCCGGAACGACCAGCCCGGGCTCCCACCCGACGTCGTACCGCTTGGGCGGGAGCTTGCGCCAGGCCGCCCGCATCATCCGTGAGGGCAGTGGCGGCTTCCCGGAAGTCGGCGTCCAGACCGCCGCCCGCGGCGCGGCGGCGTCACGCGTGGGTGATGTCATCGTTCCCCTCCACCATTTCCGTACGTCGTACGAGAATGATGATAGGGGATGCTGGAACCCCACCCACCCGTGCTGCAGCCGCAAGGCGACGCGAGAGAAGGAGTACGAAGATCGTGACCGGTGACGGCGGGTCGGACGCCTCGGGCGTCGACCCCCAGGAACTCTGGCTGACGTCCGACCGGCCCCGCAGGGGGCGCAAGCCCGCCTTCAGCCGTGAGTCGATCACGGCGGCCGCCGTCGCCCTCGCGGACGCGGAGGGGCTCGACGCGGTCACGATGCGGCGGGTCGCCTCGGAGGTCGGAGCCGGCGTCATGTCGCTCTACAGCTACGCCCCCGACAAGGCGACGCTGATCGAGCTGATGGTCGACCACGTCAGCGGCGAACTACCGGTGTCGGGCGCCCCCACCGGCGACTGGCGCGCCGACCTCAAGGCCATCGCCCACCTCCAGCGCGCCCTCATGCTGCGGCACCCCTGGCTGCCCGCCGCCTTGTCCACCCGTCGTTCGCTCGGCCCCCACACCCTGGCCTTCCTGGAACGCGCGCTCGCGGCCCTGCGGCCCACCGGGCTGGACGGCGCGGCGAAGCTGGAGGTCTTCGCCCAGCTCACCGGGTTCGTGGCCGGCCACGTCGCCCACGAGATCGCGCAGGCCGCAGCCGCACGTTCGCCCGAGCGGGCCGCTGCCGAAGCCCGCTACCTGGCCGTCGTCGCCGCGGACGGCCACCACCCGGAGCTCGCGGAAGCCCTCGCCGCCCCCGGCCGCGCCCTCACCCCCGAGGCCACGTTCACCCGGTTCCTCAACCGTCTGGTCGACGGGCTCGACAGCGACTGATCCGGCACAGTGGGGGCATGAACGCAGAGGAGAGCAACGCTCTGGCCCGGGCACACGTGGCGACGAGGCTTCCGGCCCGGAGTCTGGAGCGGGCGCGGCGTTTCTACTCGCAGCAGCTGGGCCTGGAACCCGTCGACGAACGGCCCGGTGGGCTGCTGTACCGGTGCGGGGGCGTGGAATTCGTGGTCTTCCAGTCGACGGGCGCCTCTCCCGGCACGTTCACTCAGATGGCGTGGACGGTCGACGACATCGAGGCGGTCGTCACGGAGCTCGGGCGGCGCGGCGTCGTGTTCGAGGAGGTCGACGTCCCGGGGTTCCGGACGAGGAACGGAATCGCTGAGATCGAAGGGAACTACCCCAGCAAGGGCGCCCGGGGTGAACGCGGCGCCTGGTTCCGTGACAGCGAGGGGAACATGCTGGGGATCGGCGCGCCGGTCCGGGACGACCCCTCCCGCAGCACGTGATCTCCGTCGTAGTGACGGTGGTGACGGCGGGCATAGGTTCCACCCGTGAACAGACACATATCCTTCGAGCGGTTGCACAACTTCCGTGATCTGGGCGGCTACACGACCGAGGATGGCCGGACGGTCCGTTGGGGCCGGCTGTTCCGGTCCGACTCGCTGGGCAAGCTC
Source organism: Streptomyces cinnamoneus (assembly GCF_014650495.1). Classification (GTDB taxonomy): domain Bacteria; phylum Actinomycetota; class Actinomycetes; order Streptomycetales; family Streptomycetaceae; genus Streptomyces; species Streptomyces cinnamoneus. The sequence continues at coordinate 130,939 of NZ_BMVB01000014.1, forward strand.
CAGGGCGCGGACTGGGAGCGGTTCGTCGCCCTCGGCATCACCACCGTCATCGATCTGCGCTACCCCTGGGAGATCGCGGCCAAGGGCCGCGTCCCGGACCACGCGTCACTCGCCTACCACAACCTCAGCATCGAGCACCGCCCCTACGACCAGGCCGCGCTCGGCGCCGATGTCGAGACCGGGCCGTTCCTTGCCGACCGGTACATGGAGGTCGCCCACGACGGCGTGGAGGAACTGCGCCAGGCGCTGGAAGTGATCGCCTCCCAGGACGGCCCCGTGGTCTTCCACTGCGCGTCCGGCAAGGACCGCACGGGGCTGCTGGCCGCGCTCGTCCTCTCCCTGCTGGACGTGCCCGAGAAGGACATCGTCGGGGACTTCGCCCTCACCGGGCTCGCCACCGAACGCCTCGTCGCCGACTGGCGGGCCGGCCACCCGGGCCGGGAGCCGGCCTGGCCCGGGTTCGGGCGGGCGCCCGCCGACGTCATGCGCCTGTTCCTCGCGGCACTGGCAGAGCGACACGGGTCCGTACGCGGCTACGCAACAAACCTGCTGGGCGTCGACGACGCCCTGACCGGCGCCCTGCGCCAGAACCTGCTCGAACCGGTGTGAGGGTGGTCCGGCGAGGCGTGCCGCCAGGTGCGACCCTGCCGTGCGGGGGCCACGAGGCCCACCGCACGGCAGGCCGGGGTCAGATCCCGAAGGGGGCCGCGTAGCGGACGGTGCCGCTGGGCAGCGGGTGGGTCCCGTCCAGGGTCATGGCCATCATGGCCTCGTCCGGCACGTCGACGCTCAGGCCGATGCCGTGCGCGGAGGCACGGGTGAAGCCGAACCGCGGGTAGTACGCCGGGTGTCCGAGGACGGTGACGTACTTCTCCCCCATGTCTCCGGCCGCCTTCAGCGCGGCGCGGACGGCGGCCGAGCCGGCGCCGCTCCGCTGGTGCTCGGGGCGTACGGCGACGGGGGCCAGACAGAGGGCCGGGGTGTCGTCGATGTGGCAGCGCGTGAGGAGGGCGTGGCCGATGATGCTGCCGTGCTCGTCGGTGCTGACGAGGGACAGACCGTCGATCCAGGCGGGGTCGGCACGCAGTGCGTCGACGAGGTCGGCCTCCAGCGGCGTTTCGAACGCCGCGAGGAGGATCTCGCGAACGACGGGAACGTCGGCACCGGTCTCGGCGCGGGTGATCCAGTTGGTGTGTGTACGCATGACGGGATGAAGATCCGTTTCATGGTGAGGTTCGTGCACGGACTGCAGGATCCGCGGAGAGTGCAGGATCTGCAGGGCGGCCTCGCGAGCTCACGCTCTCAGCGGGGCCGGGGTGACCGGGTCAGACCGTCGCCCGGGACGTGAGGGCGGTCCGGGCGCTGCTCGTCGCAGTGGCCATGAGCGCGGCCATCGGCCCCACCTCCCTTTCGTCCTCGATCCCAAACCGTACGAACGTTCCCCAACGTACCACGCAGGCTCCCCCGGCTTCCCCTTCTTATTGCTGGTGCCGGAACGCCTCCCGGGCGAGCCGGTCGTCGGGCGGGAGGATCGTGGAGTCCCACTCGGCCCCCCGTGCCTCGACGAGTTCGGCGGCGCCCACGTGGGCCTCCGCACCCGCGCCGACCAGGCGTGCCGCGTACGGCGAGCCGGCGTGGGCGGCCAGGACGCGGACGCGGCCGTCGCCCGAGCCGCGCGGGGAGAGGGGGACGACGGCCACCGGCAGGCCCTGTTCGTCCGCCACGAACAGCTCGAAGTCGTCGAAGCGGAAGTGGTCGATGTCCACGATCGGCTTGGGGTAGTGGTGGTACCCGGCCGCGGTCGGCAGCACGCCGGAGTGGGCACCGGCGGGGAGGGGGACCGAGGCGTTGAAGATGGAGTCCGTCCATTCGGCGACTTGTTCGGCCGTCTCGATGGCCGTGCTCAGCAGCCGTTCGCCGTCGTCGTAGCCGAGGGCGGCGTAGCCCGGAAGGGTGTCGGGGAAGGCCCGCACCAGACGCACGGCGTAGCGCCGGATGCCGTCCACCTTCTTCGGGTCCGCGCAGAACTGGGCGGACCACTCCACGCCGAGCGGCAGGAACACGCAGAACCAGCCGTCCTCGTCCTTGACCCACACGCCGCCGCCGTGGTGGTCCTGGTACGGCCCCGGGGCGAAGGCCCAGTCGCCGGTCGTGTCGACCAGCTTGCGCATCAGGTTCCGGCTCGCCCGGTACTGAGCGCTCTCCTTGCGCGGCGGGTGGTCCGCCACGGAGATCGTCCAGGGGAAGTCCTCGTGCCGCGGGTGGGTCGCCGCCCGTTCCCTGTCGTTCATGGCTCGCCCTTCTCCAGGCTTCCCGCCGCCTCCCGCCGGCCACGGTGATGTCCCCGGCGGTCGCGTCGCATCGCGTGCCGTGATGGGTCCCACGGGTGGTCCCGGCGATAACCCCGGAGGCCGCGAAGCCCACATTCGGCCCAGTGACCCCGGAGATGCCTGCCGCACCGGGATTCCGGTGACATGTCCACATCGATAGCATCCTGGGTAGTCCCGCCCACCGGTCTCAGCCCCCGTTCGCCACGGCGCGAGCACAGTGAGGGAGCCTCCCTTGAGATCTTTGCCGGACCGCCTGAAATCCTTACCGGACCGCCCGGGGTCCTCACCGGACCGTCGCCTCGTGGCCGCCGCCGGTCTCCTGGCGCTCACGGCCCTCCTGCAGCCCGTCGCGGCCCGGGCGGCCGAGCCGGTGCCGCCCGCCGGCATCGGGCACGGCGCGGAGGGCGGCCACCACGCCGGCTCCGGCCTCGCCGCAGCCGGGCGCGGCCCGGCCGCCGGCCCCGCGGCGGCGGCCGCCGTACGAGGTCTGGACGTCAGCGGCCACCAGGGGAACGTGGACTGGTCGGCCGTCGCCGCCGCCGGGGCCTCCTTCGCCTACGTCAAGGCGACCGAGGGACTGACGTACAAGAGCGAGTTCTTCGCGCAGCAGTACAACGGTTCCGCCGCCGCGGGACTGGTCCGCGGCGCCTACCACTTCGCCCGGCCCGACACCTCGGGCGGTGCCGCACAGGCCGATGCCTTCCTCGCCGCGGGCGGCGGCTGGAACGCCGACGGCAGGACACTGCCGGGGGCGCTCGACGTGGAGCGCCTCTCGCAGGACGCTCCCGTCTGTTACGGGCTGGAACCCGGCGCCATGGTCGCCTGGATCAGCGCCTTCACCGAGCGGTACCGGCAGCGCACCGGGCGGTACCCGGTCCTCTACACCAACACCGGCTGGTGGTCCCGGTGCACCGGCGACTCCCAGGCGTTCGCGGACACGTCGCCGCTGTGGATCGCCAACTACAACGGCACGGCCCACCCCTTGCCCAAGGGGTGGACGGCCCACACCTTCTGGCAGACCTCCGACCGCGGCCCGTTCCCCGGCGACCAGGACGTCTTCAACGGCTCGGAGCAGGACCTGCGCACCTTCGCGAACGGCGACTACACGCCCCCGCCGGCCTCCGACTGGCCCCTGCTGGCCCAAGGAGCCCGCGGCCCCCAGGTCACCGCCGCCCAGTACCTTCTGGGCGGCCGGGGTGCCGCCCTGGAGGCGGACGGCGCGTTCGGCCCCGCCACCCGCGAGGCCGTCGCCGTCTTCCAGCGCTCCGCCGGCCTCACTCCCGACGGCGTCATCGGCCCGAAGACCTGGCAGGCCCTCGTCGTCACGGTCCGGTCCGGCTCCGACGGTCCCGCCGTACGGGCGGCCCAGCACCTGCTCAACAGCCACGGCGCCACGCTGCAGGTGGACGGCGTCTTCGGCACGGGCACGAGGGATGCGGCCGTCGCCTTCCAGAAGTCCCGCGACCTCGGCACGGACGGCATCGTCGGCCCTGCCACCTGGAAGGCACTGCTTTCCTGAACCCCCTCTGTGCTGCGACGAGCTCAGCCGCTGCTCCGCCGAACCGCTTCCCACCAGCCCCGATGAAATCGAGCTGGGCAACCGGCCTTCCGCCCACCACACTTCAGGGAGTCCTCAGGGACGAAGCCCTCTCCCACCCGGCCGTCCTCAAGCCCCCGGAGTTGACCGATGCCGACGGAAGTCACCTTGTGGCTCACCCCCGAAGAGGCCGCCTTCGGCGTCACCAGAGCCGTCGGCCTGCCGAGCGGGCCGGTCAACGTCCGCATCCCACCGGTCCGGGACGGCGATCTCATCAGGGTCTCCACCGACAAGGGCGAGGCGCACCTCCGGATCCGTGTCGGCGGCGCGCCGACACCGCAGCCGCCGGGGGCCGGGCGGGCGCTCCGGCGCAGCCCGCTGCTCAAGCCGCTGCTCGTCCTCGCGGCGCTCGGCGTACTCGTCGTCGTGCTCCTGACCCAGCGCGACGGCTCCTCCTCGTCGGCTGCGCCCGGCTCCGGCAGGACCCCGTCGCCGTCGACCTCCCGCACGCCCTTCTCCCCCGGCACGGGCGACGAGCACACGGCTCCGGGCCTTCCCGACCCGCTCGGCAGCACCGACCGCCCCACCCGCGGCCCCAGCAGGCTCCCCACGCCTCCCGCCCCCTATCGCACGGGGACGTGCCTCAACGGGACCATCCCCGACTCCACGACTCCGGTGAAGGTGAACAACGTCGGCGTCGTCGCCTGTTCGTCGTCCGACGCGCACTACCGGGTCATCCAGACGTTCCACGGCACCACCGACATGAGCCGCTGCCGCGAGAACTCCGACACCCAGTACTCCTTCTCCTCCGAGACGACGCTGGGGGGCCGGACCATCAGTTCGGTCGTCTACTGCCTGGTCGGCATCGGTTCCTATGAGAGGTGAGAGGATTCCGGGGTTTCTCCTGATCTGATGTGGCGTGAGCAAGGAACGTGACGATGGACGAGCCCAGAAGTCTGATAGAGCGCTTCGAGGAAGCCCGGCCTCATCTACGGGCGGTGGCCTACCGGATGCTCGGCTCGCTCAGCGAGGCCGATGACGCCCTGCAGGAGACCTGGCTGCGCGTCAGTCGCGCCGACACCACCGGCGTGGAGAACCTCACCGGGTGGCTGACCACGGTGGTGGGGCGGGTGTGTCTGAACATGCTGCGTGCGCGCCAGTCGCGGCGCGAGGACCCCTTCGAGATGCAGGCGCCCGGCCGGAGCGCCGGCCAGGAGGAGGCGGACGACCCCGAGCAGGAAGCGCTGATGGCCGACTCGGTCGGGCTGGCGCTGCTCGTGGTGCTCGACACGCTGACGCCCGCCGAGCGGCTCGCCTTCGTGCTGCACGACATGTTCGCCGTGCCCTTCGACGAGATCGCCCCGATGATCGAGCGCACGCCGGCGGCGGCCCGGCAGCTGGCGAGCCGCGCCCGACGCCGGGTCAAGGGGGGCACCCCGGCGCCCGACGCCGATCCGGCCCGGCGGCGCCGGGTCGTCGACGCCTTCCTGGCCGCGACCCGGGGCGGGAACTTCGAGGCGCTGGTCGCCCTGCTCCATCCGGACGTGGTGCTCCGGGCCGACGCGATGGTCGTCCCCTCCCCCGAACCCATCGTCGTCCGTGGTGCCGTGGCCGTCGCCCGGGGCGCGATGGCCGCCATGGGGCGCGCCCGGTTCACCGGTGCGGCGCTGGTCGACGGGGCGGCCGGGCTGGCGATGGCCCCGCGCGGCAGGCTGTTCCTGGTGCTCACCTTCGCGGTCACGGACGACGGCCTGATCAGTGCCGTCGATGTGATCGCCGACCCGGAGCAGCTCCGCCGGGTCGACATCGCCGTTCTCGACGCCTGACGGCGCGGCACCGGCCGGCTCCGCGCAGCGGGAGCCGGCCGGTGTTCGCTCCGCGAGCCGGGGTCCGGTCGGAGGGAATCAGGTGCCGAGGGCGCTCACGGCCTGGTAGTAGGTCCAGGCGGTGGCGTTGCACGCGGTGTGCTTGGCCCCGGTGTAGGCGTTGCAGACGCGCTTGAGGTCTTCGTGGAGAGCGTTGTCGAGGCGGGCCTTGTTCGCCTCCAGGGCGCCGGTGACCTTGTGGTTGCGGTAGCCGAAGTCGTGGCGGGCGCAGGAGTTCTGGAAGGGGAAGCCGAAGGGGTTGTCGGGCGACTTGGAGCAGTAGTCGGTCGACCGGTCGAATCTGTAGGAGGCCCAGGCGCCCTGGTTCTGGCGGGCGCGTTCCACGCGCTGGAGCTGGAGGCACTGCTCTGGGTCCAACTGGCCAGAATCTGTGCCTTGTCAGCGGGGACGGCCTGGGCGGGTGAGGCGAGGTGACCACGGCGGTCACGGTGAGGGCGGCTGCGGCCAGGGGGGGTGGTGAACCGATGCACGGAGATCCTCCGGAGGGGCACCCGCACACGTGCGCGGGAGGGATGACCAGGAGCTGTGCTCACCGGCAGAGAGCGCCGGGGGGAGCAACGCGCCTCATCCCAACCGATCATGCGTTGGGCTGTCCATGCCCCACGGCGTGATGACCGGAACCGGGTCGGCGGAGGAGCGGAGGGGCTGCGCCGGCGTGTCCTGAAATCAGCGCTCCGCTTACCGTGCAGTTGCACGCGCCGGCGTCGGCGCCGCCCTTTCCCGGGCGACGCACCCGACGGCCGGATCCGGCGTGGATTCAGCGGGCGTGGATTCAGCGGGTGTGGACGACGCGGAACGGGATCCCGGCCGCCTCCAGCCGGCCGATCAGCGCGTCGCCCATCGCCGTCGCCGGCGTGACCTGGCCCGCAGTCTCCGGCAGATCGTCCAGGGCGAGGCACAAGGACGCCTCCGCGAGCATCTTCGCGGTCTCACCGTAGCCCGGGTCACCGCCCGTGACCTCGGTGAACACGCGCCGGCCGCCGCCTTCGCCGACGAACCGCATCCGGAACCAGCCGCGTGCCCGCTGCCGCGCGCTCGGCCCGCGCCCCGCCGGGTACCGGTTCATCAGCCAGGTCCTGGCGGGCGGCAGCTGCGCGGCGGCCGCCAGCGCGCCCAGTCCGACCGGTCCCGCCAGGGCCATGGGCAGCGTCTTCACCGACGCGTAGTGCCGGTAGCGGAAGTCGGGGCCGTAGCGTTCCAGTGCGGCGGCCGAACGCCCCACGACGAGCGGGTCGAGCGTGGGCAGCGGCAGCGCCCACGTGCCCGTCTCCTTGCTGAAGCGCGGTGCTCCCAGCGGGGTGCGGACGCGGCGTCCGGCCGGCGGCTGCTCCAGCCGCCGTCGCTCCCGTGCCGCCGCACCCGCCTGCCGCTGCCGCCCGATGATGGTCAGGGACGAGGCGAGCGTCCCGCCGGAGATCAGTCCCGAGGCCCGTACGAAGCCGTCCACGCTCAGCGGTACCTTCTCCGGCAGCTGCTGGACGGTGAAGTACGCGCCCAGGTCGTGCGGCAGGGAGTCGAAGCCGCAGGCGTGCACGAGCCGCGCGCCGGTCTCCCGGGCCCGCTCGCCGTACCGCACGAACATCAGGTCCACGAACTCCGGCTCGCCGGTGAGATCCGTGTAGTCGGTGCCGGACTCCGCGCAGGCGGCCACCAGTTCCTCGCCGTACCAGATGTACGGCCCGACGGTCGAGGCCACGACGTGCGCGGATTCTGCGAGCGCGCGCATCGCCGCCCGGTCGCCCGCGTCCGCGGCCACCAGCGCCAGGCCGGCGGCGCGGTCGGGGTCGAGCGCGGCCAGCCTCTCCCGCAGCTTCTCCAGCTTCTCCCGGCTGCGTCCGGCGAGCGCCAGCCGGCAGTCCTGCGGCGCGTGCGCCAGCAGGTACTCGGCGGTGAGCTCCCCCACGAAGCCCGTCGCCCCGAAGAGTACGACGTCGTAGGGGCGTTCAGTACCGGTCCGCCTGTTCATGGCACCTCCGTCACAGGGGTCGCGTCACTGGAGACCGTAACGCGTGAAGGATCGTTTCAGCCCCTGATTCGGGTGACCGGACAGCGGGCCCACGCGCTCGTACGCCTCAGCGCTTGGGCCAGTGCCACAGCGGTTCGTCCAGGAGCCCCTGGCCCTCCACCTGCGTCTGCCCGAAGTCCTTGACCAGCTCGATGACGTTGGCTCCGCGGGCGAGGGCGGCCGCGAGCGGGCGGGCGTGCGTCACGACCACGACCTGGCTGTGTCCGGACGCCCTGCGGATCAGGTCGGCCAGCGGCGCGAGCAGGTCCGGGTGGAGGCTGGTCTCGGGCTCGTTCAGGACGAGGAGCCGCGGCGGGCGCGGGGTGAGGAGGGCCGCGGTCCACAGCAGGTAGCGCAACGTCCCGTCGGAGAGCTCGGCGGCGGTCAGGGGGCGCAGCAGTCCGTGCTGGCGGATCCGCAGTTCGAAGCGCGGGCCCAGCAGACCGATGTCGACGCGGCTGCCGGGGAAGGCGGCGTCGACGGCCTCGTCGAGGGCGTCGTGGTCGCCGGTCTCGCGGATGGTCTGCAGGGCGGCGGCGAGGTCGGAGCCGTCGCCGCTCAGGACGGGCGTGCGGGTGCCGATGTGGGTGGCGCGGGCGGGCGCGTGGGCGTCGGTGCGCACGTGGTCGTAGAAGCGCCAGTCGCGGATCTGCTCGCGCACGGCGAGCACGTCGGGGGCGTGCTGCGGGTCGGCGACCTCGCCGAGCATGGAGTCGTACGGGCGGATCGCCCCGGCCCGGCGGTGCCAGGTGCCGTCCAGGCCGCGGACCTTCACGGCGCTGCCCTTGCGTTCGGAGAGCAGGGCCGCGGGGCGCAGGACGGGGCCGCTCCAGATCGCCTCGGACTTGATTTCGGGGTCGAGGGAGAAGAGGGAGGTGGCGGGTGTGCCGCCGGGGTGTCCGAAGTCGACGGCGTATCCGAAGTCGTCCCCGGCGAAGCCGAGGCGCAGGCCGGCGGGGGCCGTGGAGGCCGTGCCCTGGACGGGGTGCAGGCCCTCGCGGACGGCGCGGCCGACCTTCTCCGGGCCCGCCCAGAGGGTGGACGGAAGGCCGCCCTCCCGGGCGAGCGCGGCCACGGCCCCGCCGCGCGCGGCGTCGGCGAGCAGTTTCAGGGCCCGGTAGAGGGAGGACTTGCCGGTGCCGTTCGCGCCGGTCACCACGTTGAGGCGGTCGAGGGGGACGACGAGGTGGCGTAGGGAGCGGTAGTTCTCGACGGCGAGCGTGGTGATCATATGTTCGAGCGTACGGGGTCGGCCGGTGGTGTGCGGGGCAGCGGCGCCGCTGCGGCTCGCGCGTGCGCGGCCGGCCGCCGGTGGGTCCGGCGGCCGGCCGCGTGGCTCACGCCTGGGCGGCCAGGTCGCGGCAGGCCGGGTGGCCCCAGCCCTTCGCGTTCTTGGCGATGGATTCCCCGGCCGCGTACGACTGTCCGCAGACGCACCGGCCCGCGAACTTCGCGCGGAGGGTCTTCGTGCTGCGCGCGGCTCCGCCGGTCGAGGGCTTTCCGGCCCTGGCGGCACGGGGCTTGGCCTGCGCGGGTTCGGGGCGCTGGGCGGGCACCGGCGGGGCCGACGCCCCGTGGGACGTTCCCGCGGGGAGCTGCGCGGTGGCCGCGTCGCTGGCCGCCTGGTCGGCGATGGCGTTCAGGTGGTCCCCGTCCACCTGGTGCGCCGGTACGTAGCGGAATTCCACCGGGCGGCCCGTGAGCAGGGTGTCGATGCGGGCGACGAGCTCCTGGTTGGCGACGGGCTTGCCGGCCGCGGTCTTCCAGCCGTTGCGCTTCCAGCCGGGCAGCCACTTGGTGACCGCGTTCATGGCGTACTGCGAGTCCATGCGCACCTCGATGGGCACGGCCGGGTCGGTGGCCCCGAGAAGCTGCTCCAGGGCGGTGAGCTCCGCGACGTTGTTCGTGGCCCGGCCGAGCGGGCCCGCCTCCCAGCGCTCGGGGGTTCCTTGCGCGTCGGCTATGACCCAGGCCCAGGCTGCGGGCCCCGGGTTGCCCTTGGAGGCCCCGTCACAGGCGGCGATGATGCGTTCAGACATGCTCCGATGATCTCAGCTCGGGGCACGGTTGCGGCGCAGGCCCGGCGGGGGCCCCGGGCTGCCCCCTCTTCGGCGACGACCGGCCGCTAGGGAGTGAAGCGCAGCGCGCGCAGCAGTTCGTCGTCGTCGGCCGGGTGGGCCTTCTTCAGCATGCGGCGCAGTGCGGGGGTGTCGGCCGGCCCGGAGACGGTGACGGTGAGGGTGAGGCCCTCCCGCCGCAGGGCCAGCGTGTGGGAGGTGCTGCCGTCGCCCAGTCGCCGGGTCGCCTCGACGAATCCGCCGTCCAGGTCGGTGCAGGTCGCGGGGCCGGGCAGCGTGGTGTCGGCGCAGGGGGAGGCGTTGCCGGGCGCCACCTCGTACTGGAGGGTCTCCCGCGCCGTGCCGGGGCCGGCGTAGCGGTAGCCGAGCCGGAACCCCTGGCGCGACACGCTGCCGTTGCCCGCGTCGATCGTGTAACCGTCGGGGACCTCGGGCACGAGGAGCTGCTTGCGGGACAGCGGAGAGTCCTCCAGCAGCGACGCCAGCTCCTTCGCCCGGTCGCCTTGGTGGCCGGACCACGCCACGAGGACCACGGAGCCGGCCACCGCCGTCGCGCCCACGGCACGGGCCGCCCGGCCGGGGACGAACAGCGCCGCGACCAGTGCGTACGGCAGCCCGCACCAGAGGAAGAGGGTCGCGTCGCCACCGAGGCCGACATCGCCGGAGAGCCGGGCGCGGTAGCCGAGCGCGACTCCCGCGCCGCCGCCCAGGAACACCGCGACCGCCCATGCCAGGCGTCGCCCGGCGGTGCGGCAGGCGGGCACCGCGTCCCGGACGGCGGTGCCGGCGGCGAACAGCCATGCCACCATCGCCGCGCCTGCGGCCCCGAACGCGACCGCCAGGCCGGGCAGGCCCCCCGCCCAGGCCCAGGCGACGCCGACGCTCCAGGCCGTCGGCACCAGGGCCGCTCCTGCAGCCCATACCACCGCCAGGAAGAGGGCGATCTGCGTCCGGCGTGGTCTTTTCCCTTGATGCATGGGGCAAGCATGCGCACCTGTACCGGGAGGCGCCTGAGTACGCGTACTCAGGCGGTCCGCCTGCGGTGAGGTCCCGCGACCGCGCGCGGTCGCGGGACCCGCGGCCGTGACCGGCGCCGTTCAGTCGTCGGCGAGTGCGACCGCCTGCACCGGACAGGCCATGGGCACGTCGCGTACGTGCGGGTCGGCCGTGCCGTCCTCGTGCCCCGGGAGCAGGGTGACCAGCCCGTCGTCGTCCTGGGTGAAGACGGCGGGCGCGGCCAGTACGCACTGGCCGGCGCCGATGCACCGGTCGCGGTCGATGGTGATGCGCATGGCGCGCTCCGTCTCCGTTCCCCCGGCCCGCGTCGTCACCAGGTGACGGGGAGCTCGATCGGGCCCTGGGCGTCGTGGCCGGCCTTGATGGGCACCTCGTCGAGGGGGACGGCCAGCCGGAGGTCCGGGATGCGGGCGAAGAGGGTGCCGAGGGCGATTTCGAGCTCGGCGCGTGCGAGGTTCTGCCCGAGGCACTGGTGGATGCCGTGGCCGAAGCCCACGTGGTGACGTGCGGACCGCCCGATGTCGAAGGTGTCCGGATCCTCGTAGGCCTTGCCGTCGCGGTTCATCAGCGTGATGGAGACGATCACGGCGTCGCCGGCCTTGACGGTCTCGCCGCCGACTTCGATGTCCTCCTTCGCCAGCCGGACCATGTAGTCCGAGACGGAGGTGAAGCGCAGCAGCTCCTCGACCGTCTGGGAGATCAGAGCGGGGTCGCGCCGCAGCGCGTCGAGCTGCTCGGGGTGCTGCAGGAGCGTGAGGGCCCCGAGGGCGATCGCGTTGACGGTGGTCTCGTGGCCGGCCACCAGCAGGACGAGGGTCATCAGGACCAGCTCGTCGTAGTCCAGCTTGCCCTCGGCGAGCTGAACGGCGATCAGCTCGTCCAGCAGGCCGTCCCCGGGCTCGTCCCTCTTCCGCTCGACCAGGCCGTGGAGGTACTGGTGCAGCTGGGCGAAGGCCGCGTCGGCCTCGGCCGACGTCGCCGCGCCCACGAAGTCGCGCGAACGCTCCTCGAAGAAGTCGTGGTCGCCGTAGGGCACGTCGAGCAACGAGCAGATCGCCATCGAGGGCACGGGAAGGGCGAAGGCGGACACCAGGTCGGCGGTCGGCCCCTTTTCCAGCATCGCGTCCAGCAGCCCGTCGACGTCGCGCTGGATCATGGGGCGCAGGGCGGCCATGCGCTTGACGCCGAAGCTCGGAATGAGCATGCGCCGTTGCCGTGCGTGCTCGGGGTCGTCGACGCCGATCAGCGGGAACGAGAGCCCGCCGCGGCCCTCCGTGCGCTGGACGACGACGGGGAAGATCGGGTTGCCCCACTCGGAGGACAGGCGGGGGTCGGCGAGCAGGGCGCGTCCCTCGGCGTGCCCGGTCACCATCCACGCCATGCGGCCGTCGAAGAGCCGCACCTGCGTCAGCGGTGCGTCGCCGCGTAACTGCGCGTAGCTCTCCGGCGGCTGGAACGGGCAGGTCCTGTCCTTGGGGAAGGCGGGGGCCGAAGCCCCGGTGGGGCGGATCTCGGTCTCGGTCATGTCGTGCCTTTCAAGCGATCGGTGGGCCTTGCCCAGTCCGGCCGGTGCCTGGTCGTCCCGTCCACGTTTGGATGCTATGTGCATGAATTGCTGGACGGCAGTGGGTGATTCCCTAGTGTTCCCCGGCTGCCGGCGGTGGGCCGGCGGGTCCCGGAGGGGTTACGCGTCGTGGATCTCGATCGCCCCCGACGGGCAGAACCGCTCGGCGTCGCGGACCTCTGCGCTCAGGCGCTCGGAGGGCCGGCTGACGAGCAGCACCACGCAGCCGTCCAGGTCGTCCTGGTCGAACACCTCGTCGGCGGCCCGGACGCACTGCCCGGCACCCACGCACCTGTCCCTGTCGATCGTGATCTTCATCGTGGTTCCTCAGCGTCTGGAATGCGGCAAGCAGCGCCCGCAGGCCGCGGGCGCTGCTTGCCGGGGGGATTCACCGTGGTGCGGGGGTCACCAGGTGACGGGGAGCTCGTGCACGCCGTAGAAGACCATGTCGTTGCGGAAGCGGAGCTCCTCCACCGGCTTGGCCAGGCGCAGCGTGGGGAAGCGCCGGAACAGGGTGCTGAAGACGATCTGGAGCTCGATGCGGGCCAGCTGCTGCCCGATGCACTGGTGCGGGCCGAAGCCGAACGCCAGGTGCGGGGCGGGGCGGCGGGTGATGTCGAAGCGCTCCGGCTCGTCCACGAACGCGGGGTCGAAGTCGGCGGCCAGGACGTGCGCCACGACCTGCTCGCCCTTGCCGATCCGCACGCCGCCGATCTCCACGTCCTGGGTGGCGACGCGCTCACCGCCGAACTGGCCGATGGTGAGGTAGCGCAGCAGTTCCTCGACGGCGTTGCCGATCAGCTCCGGGTCCTCGCGGAGCAGGGCCAGCTGGTCGGGGCGGTCCAGGAGCAGGGCCGCGCCGAGGCCGATCATGCACGCGGTGGTGTCGTGCGCGGCGATGAGCAGGGTGCCGGCGGCGTTCATCAGGAACATGTCGTCGACGGCGCCGTCGGGGTCCTCGGTGGTGATCAGCGCCGAGATCAGGTCGTCGCCGGGGTTGGCCCGGCGCTCCTGGACGAGCTGGTAGAGCAGCCCGCCGAGCCGCATGCCGGCGGCCTCGGTGGCGGCGGCGTCCTGGTCGACGCGCATCATCGCCTCGGCGATCTCCTGGAACTCCGCGCGCCGCTCGACCGGGACGCCGAACAGGTCGGAGATCACCATGGACGGCACCGGGTTGGCGAAGGTCTTCACCAGGTCGACCGGGCCGCCCTGTGCCTCGATGGCGTCGAGGTGGTCGTCGACGATGCGCTGGATGTTCGGCCGGAGCGCCTGCATGCGCCGGACCGTGAACTCCTTGGCGAGGAGCTTGCGGTCGGTGGTGTGGTCGGGCTCGTCCTGCCACAGCAGGCTGCCGCGGCCCGGCTTCTGGGTCACGACGCCGTCCTGGGTGTGCAGCGCGTGGGGCACCTGGACGCTGAACGACGGGTCCCGCAGCACGGCGCGCACCTGCTCGTAGCCGGTCACCAGCCATGCCTCGTCACCACTGGTGAAGGTGGCCCGGCTCACCGGAGCGGCCGAGCGGACGCCGGCGATGTCGTCCGGCGGCAGGAAGGGACAGCTGCGGGCCTTGGGGACGGCGGGGGCGGTGGTGGGCTCGGTCATGACTCTCCTTGCGCTTGCTGGTGTGAGGGGCGGTCGTGCGGCGGGAACGGTCAGGCGGTGACGGGGAGTTCGAGCGTCGTCTGGCCGCGGTGGGTCGCGTTCACAAGGACGGCCATGTTCCCGGAGGGGTGGACGTTGTCGTGCATCATCTGGTGCATGCGCCCGATGTCCTCGAAGCCCTCGCAGGCCGACAGGCAGGGGTCGAGCAGGCCGGCGCCCACCAGGTTGATGACCTCGCGGCACTCGCGGGCGCCGGCGTAGTGCGAGCCCTGGAGGCGCTTGGAGCGCATCCACAGGTGCCGCAGGTCGATGTCGCCGTTGTATCCGGAGGTGCCGCCGCAGATCACCACCATGCCGCCGTTGTCGCACAGGTACATCGACGTCGGCAGGGTGTCCTGGCCGCTGTGCTCCAGCACGATCCTCGGGGACTTGCGCTCGCCGAGGATCTCCCAGATCTGCTTGCCGATGCCGCGCGCACCGCGCAGGAACCGCGCCGACCCCTCGGCGTCGTCGACGTCGGGCAGCCGGCCCCAGTGGTCGAAGTCGCGGCGGTTGATGGTGCCCTTCGCCCCGAGGCTGCGGCAGTACTCGGCGCGGGCCTCGTCGGAGACCACGGCGATGGGGACGCCGCCGACCATCTTGACGAGCTGGATGGCCATCGAGCCGAGGCCGCCCGCACCGCCCCAGATCAGCACGGGGTCGCCGGGCTTGACCGTGTTGCCGTGCCAGCCGAACAGCTGCCGGTAGGCGGTGGGCCCGGTGAGCAGGAAGGCCGCCGACTCCTCCCACGACAGGTGCGCGGGCTTGGGGTGGCACTGGTACTCGTCGACCCGGCAGAACTGCGCGAACGAACCGTAGTTGGTTTCGTAGCCCCACGCCTGGATGCTGTTCGAGACCAGGGGGTCCGTGCCCAGCCGGATGTCCTCGGCGGTCTCGTCCCACTTGCCGCTGGTGAGCGCCACGTGGTCGCCCACGGAGACGTTGCTGACGCCCTCGCCGACCGCCCACACCACGCCGGACGCCTCCGAACCGCCGATGTGGAAGTCCTCGGGCTGCCCCTGGCGCTGCCGCATCCCGATGACGTCGACCGGCGTGCCCAGCGAGGACCACACGTTGTTGTAGTTGATGCCCGCGGCCATCACGTAGACCAGCACCTGGCCCCGGCCCACCTGGGGTGTGTCGACGACCTCCGTGCGGAACGCCTGCTTGGGCGCCCCGTAGCGGCTCTGCCGGATCACCGAGGCGTACATCTGCTGCGGGACCTCGCCGAGCGGTGGGGTCTCGCCCATCTCGTAGAGCGCCTTCGTCATGCTTCTCTCCCACATCTGCTGTGTTCTGCGCTGCTGTTCGTGTCCGTGATCTGCCGGGCGGGCCCTCGGTCAGCTGCGACCGGGGGGCTCCGTGTCGATGCCGGCCAGCCAGGACTGCACCGCTGCGGCGGTGGTGTCGGCGTGGTGCTCCATCATCGAGTAGTGGTTTCCGGCCACTTCGACGACGGTGTCCACGTGCTCGGGCGGTGCTGCGCGTCCGTCGCCGTCGGCGGCGTCGCGCAGCATGGGTTCGCCCGCCCGTACGAGCAGGGTCGGTGCGGTGACCGACGGTGCGTCCCACTCGTCGAACAGGCCGATGTAGCGGCCCATCGCGGTGAGCTGTTCGGCGCCGGAGCTCATGAAGTCCAGACGCTGCGACTGCGCTTGGGCCATGGCGTTGAGCACCTGGTGGTCGAAGGGGACCTCGCGGCTGAAGCTGTCCACCATCACCACGGCCGCCGGTTGCACGCCCTGGGCCTCCAGGTGCGCCGCCACCCCGTGGGCGATCCAGCCGCCCGAGGAGTAGCCGAGCAGGACGACCGGCTTGCCGTCGGCGCACTCCAGCACGGTGCGGGCGTGCAGCCGGAGCACGGCGTCCACGTCGGCCGGGACCAGCTCGCCTTCTTCGTAGCCCGGGTGGGCCAGCGCCCACACGTCGGCCCGGTCGCGGAAGGGGGCGGCGAACCGCGCGTACTGGAGCACCCGGGACGGGGCGACGTACGGCGCGAAGCACATCAGCGCGAACGGCAGGTCGCCCTGCGAGAGCCGCACCGTTTCGGGCCGTCCGGCCAGGTCCTCGGGCCGTTCGAAGGAGGGCCGGAAGCGGGCCGCCTGCGTCAGCATCGCCATGGCCTCGCCGGCCGTCCCGTTCTCGCTCGCGTGCCGGTAGAGCTGCACCAGCATGTCGACGGACCGCTCCTGGGCGGGGCCGCGCCCGGAGTCCGAGAGCAGCGTCCGCAGGTGCTTGGCGAGCCTGGCGGGCGAGGGGTGGTCGAAGGCCAGCCCGGCGGGCAGCTTCAGACCGGTCGCGGCCGACAGGCGCCGGCGCAGGTCGATCGCGGTGAGCGAGTCGAAGCCCAGCTCCAGGAACTTCGCGGTGGGGGGTACGTCCTCCGCCGACGCGTGGCCGAGGACGACGGCGCTCTGGGAGCGGATGTGCTCCAGCAGCCTCTCCTCCTGCTCGGCCGGGGCGAGCCCGGCGAGCTCGGCCGCCAGGGCCGCTTCGCCGTCCGTCTCCTCGGAGAGCTCCTCGGCCTCCAGCAGCCGCTGGACGTCCGGCAGGTCGGCCAGCAGCGGGCTCGGCCGTCCCACGGTGAAGGCGGGCAGGAACCGCTCCCAGTCGATCGGGGCGACGGTCAGCACCGGCTCGTCGTGCTCGACGGCCTGGTGCAGCGCGGAGATGGCCAGTTCGGGGGCCATGAAGCCCAGGCCCCGCTTCTCGCCGCGCTCCTGGACGGCGTCGTCGACCATGCCGCCGCCCGCCCAGCCGCCCCACGCGACGGAGGTCGCGGTCAGGCCGCGCGCCCGGCGGTGCAGGGCCAGGGCGTCGAGGAAGGCGTTGGCCGAGGCGTAGGACGCCTGGCCGCCGCTGCCCCAGACACCGGCCCCGGAGGCGAAGAGGACGAAGGCGTCCAGCTCGCGGTCGCCCAGCAGTTCGTCGAGGTGGACGGCGCCCGTGACCTTGGAGGCCGCCGCTTCGGCGAACTCTTCGTGACCGGCGTCGGTCAGCAGGGACGAGCGTGCCGTGCCGGCGGCGTGCAGCACCGCGGTGAGCGGGTACCGGGACTCGATGCCGGCGAGCAGCCGGGCGACCTCGTCGCGGTCGGCGATGTCGCAGGCGGCGATGGTGACGTCGGCGCCCAGCGCGGTCAGTTCCGCGTGCAGTTCCTGCATGCCGGGGGCGTCGGGCCCGCGCCTGCTGGTGAGCACCAGGTGCTGGGCGCCCGCGCCGGCGAGCCATCGGGCCAGGTGCCTGCCGACGCCTCCGGTGCCGCCGGTGATCAGTACGGTGCCGTGCGGCTGCCACTGCCGGGCGGGCTGTGCGTCGGCGGGCCGGGCGCGGACCATGCGGCGGGCGAACACGCCGTCCGCGCGCACGGCCAGCTGGTCCTCGCCGTCCTGGGCCAGTACCCCGGCCAGGCGTCGCAGGGCGTGCTCGTCCAGTGCCTCGGGCAGGTCGATCAGTCCGCCCCAGCGCCGGGGCTGTTCCAGCGCGGCCACGATGCCGAGGCCCCACAGCTGTGCCTGGGCGGCGTCGCGCAGCGGGTCGGACGTTCCGACGGAGACGGCGCCGCGGGTCGCGCACCACAGCGGTGCCTCCACGCCCAGGTCGCCCAGTGCCTGCAGCAGGGTCAGGGTCGCGGCGAGGCTCGCGGACAGCGTCGGGTGGGCCGGGTGCAGGCCGGGGGCCAGGCCCAGCGTGGAGAGGACTCCGGTCGGCTGTTCGCCGGCGAGTTCCGCCTCCAGCCGGGCCGTGGCGTCCTCGCGGTCGCAGTCGACGGGCAGTTCGACCACCCGCACCTTGGCCCCGTGGGCGCCGAGCGCGCCCACGACACTGGCCGCCCACTCCTCGTCCGCCAGCCCGGCGGGGAGGACGGCGAGCCACAGGCCGTCCAGTTCGGGGGCCGCCGGGTCGTCGGTCAGCTGCCGGAAGGTGATCCGGTAGCGCCAGCCGTCCACCGTGGACTTCTCGCGGTGGCGCTGCCGCCACGCGGACAGCACCGGCAGCGCCGGGCCGATGAGGGCTGCGCCGTCCGCATCGAGTTCGCCGACGAGCTCCTCGACGTCGGCGCGTTCGACGAGCTCCCAGAAGCGGGCCTCGACCGGGTCGGTGCCCGCGGGCGCCGGGTCGGCGTCCTCCAGCCAGTACCGCTGCCGCTGGAACGCGTACGTCGGCAGGTCCACGCGCCGTACGGGGTAGCCGGCGAAGGGCACCGTCCAGTCCACGTGCACGCCGTTGACGTGCAGTTCGGACACGGAGCGCAGGAAGCGGTCCATGCCACCCTGGTCCCGGCGCAGCGACGCACCGGTCACGGCCTCGGCGTCGGTGGTCTCCGCGATCTCCTGCACGGCGCCGACCAGCAGCGGGTGCGGGCTGCATTCGACGAAGACCCCGTGCCCGTCCTCCAGCATCGTCTGCACGGTCTGTTCGAACTCCACCGTCCGGCGGGCGTTGCGGTACCAGTACTCGGCGTCGAGGCCGGTGGTGTCCTGGGCGGTGCCGGTCACCGTGGAGTAGAAGGGGATCTCCGCCGGGCGCGGCAAGACGGGGGCCAGCAGTTCCAGCAGCTCCGTGCGCAGGCTCTCGACCTGGGCGGAGTGCCCGGCGCCGGTGGCGCCGCGGACCTTGCGGACGCGCAGGCCCTCGCCTTCGAGCTCCGCCATCAGTTCGTCGACCGCGTCCGGGTCGCCGGAGACGGTGAGGGTGGCGGGCCCGTTGACGGCGGCGACGGACAGCCGGTCGCCGTACTTCTCCAGCCTGCCGCGTATCAGGGCGGCGGGTGCCGCGACGGCCAGCATCGCGCCCTTGCCTATCAGCTTGGTCAGCGTCCGGCTGCGCAGCGCCACGATCCTGGCGGCGTCGTCCAGGGTCAGGGCCCCCGCGACGTACGCGGCGGCGACCTCGCCCTGCGAGTGGCCGATCACGGCGGCGGGCGTCACGCCGTGGGAGCGCCACAGCGCGGCCAGCGACACCATCACCGTGAACAGCGCCGGCTGGGCGACCTCCACCTCGTCCACTCCCGGTGCGCCGGGCTCGGCGCGCAGGACGTCGAGCAGCGGCCAGTCGACGTAGGGGGCGAAGGCCGCCGCGCAGGCCCTCGCCTGGTCGGCGAAGACCGGGGAGGTGTCGAGCAGTTCCCTGGCCATCTCCGTCCACTGCGAGCCGTGCCCGGGGAAGACGAAGGCGACCCTGCCCGAGGCCCCGGCGGAGCCCTGGACGACGGTGTCCGACGGCTCGCCCTCGGCGAGCGCGGCGAGCCCGGCCCGCATCTCGTGCCGGTCGCGGCCGACGACCACGGCCCGGTGTTCCAGCTGCACCCGCGTGGTCACGAGGGCGCGGCCCACGTCGGGCAGGCCGAGTCCGGCGCTGCTGTCGAGGTGGCCCAGCAGCCGGCGGGCCTGCTCGCGCAGGGCCCGGGCGGACTTCGCGGACAGCGGCCACGGGAAGGCGTCCACGGACTCGGCGGCGCCGTCCGCGTCGGCGGGGGCGTGCTCGTCCTCGCCGGCGTGCCCGGTCTGCGGAGCCTGTTCGATGATGGTGTGCACGTTGGTGCCGCTCATTCCGAACGAGGAGACGGCCGCGCGCCGGGGCCTGTCCTGGTCGGGCCAGGCGATCTGCTCGGTCAGCAGGCGCACGTTCCCGGCGGACCAGTCGACGTCCTGGGTGGGCTCGTCGACGTGCAGCGTCTGCGGCAGGACGCCGTTGCGGAGGGCCATCACCATCTTGATGACGCCGCCGACGCCGGCTGCCGCCTGGGAGTGGCCGATGTTGGACTTCAGCGAACCGAGCCACAGCGGCTCTTCGCGCTCCTTGCCGTAGGTGGCCAGCAGCGCCTGCGCCTCGATCGGGTCGCCGAGCTTGGTGCCGGTGCCGTGGGCCTCCACTGCGTCCACGTCGCCCGGGGTGAGCCGGGCGTTGGCCAGTGCCTGTCGGATGACCTGCTGCTGGGCCTTGCCGCTGGGCGCGGTCAGGCCGTTGGAGGCGCCGTCCTGGTTGACCGCGCTGCCGCGCACCACGGCCAGGACCTCGTGCCCGTTGCGGCGGGCGTCGGAGAGGCGCTCGACCAGGACCAGGCCCACGCCCTCGGCGAAACCGGTGCCGTCGGCCGACGAGGAGAACGCCTTGCAGCGGCCGTCGGCGGCCAGCGCGCGCTGCCTGCTCGACATCGTGAACGCGGACGGGCTGGACATCACCATGACGCCGCCGGCCAGCGCCATCGAGCACTCGCCGTTGCGCAGGGCCTGCACGGCGAGGTGGAGGGCGGTCAGCGAGGACGAGCACGCGGTGTCGACCGTGACCGACGGGCCTTGCAGGCCGAAGGTGTAGGAGAGCCGGCCGGCGATCACGCTGGCCGAGTTGCCGCTGGAGAGGTAGCCCTCGACGCCGTCGGGGACCTTGAGCGGGCGGGCGGCGTAGTCCTGGTAGCCGGAGCCGACGAACACGCCGGTTGCGGTGGAGCGCACGGCGTCGGGGGCGATGCCGGCCCGTTCGAAGGCTTCCCAGGAGGTTTCCAGCAGCAGACGCTGCTGCGGGTCCATGGCGACGGCCTCGCGCGGGCTGATCCCGAAGACCGTGGGGTCGAACTCGGCCGCCTCGTGCAGGAAACCGCCCTGTGTGGTGTAGGTGGTGCCGGGGTGGTCGGGGTCGGGGTGGTAGAGCGCCTCGACGTCCCAGCCCCGGCTGCCGGGGAACTGCGAGACGGCGTCCCGTCCGGACAGGACGAGCTCCCACAGGTCCTCGGGCGAGCGGACCCCGCCGGGGTAGCGGCAGGCCATGCCGATGATGGCGATCGGTTCGTCCAGCACCGCGGCCGCCGCCGCGACCGTGGCCTGCGGTCCTTCGCCGCCGAAGAGTTCGGCGTTCAGGTGGGCGGCGAGGTCGGCGGCCGTGGGGTGGTCGAAGACCAGGGTCGTGGGCAGCGCGAGGCCGGTCTCGTCGTTGATCCGGTTGCGCAGTTCCACCGCGGTCAGGGAGTCGAAGCCGAGGTCCCGGAAGGGGCGGTCGGCCTCGATGGAGGCGGCTCCGCGGTGCCCGAGCACGGTCGCCGCGTGCGTGCGGACGAGGTCCACGAGCGAACGTTCACGGTCGTCCTGCGCCAGCCCGGCGAGGCTCTCCGCGAGCGCCCCGGAGCCGCGGTCCTCCGCGGGAGCGCTGTCCTCCGCCTGCGCTTCGCGCACCTCGGGGAGGTCGCCGAGCAGCGGGCTGGGGCGGCCGAGGGTGAACGGCACGATGAACCGTGCCCAGTCCACGTCGGCAACGGTCAGCAGGGTCTCGTCGCGGTCGAGCGCGCGCTGCAGGGCGGTGATCGCCGCCTCGGGGGCCATCGCACACAGGCCCCGGCGGCGCAGCCGCTCCTCGTCGTCGCCGTCCTCGACCATGCCGCCGTCGGCCCACGGGCCCCAGGAGACGGCGGTCGCCACGAGCCCGCGGTCGCGTCGTTGCCGCGCGAGTCCGTCCAGGAAGGCGTTGCCGGCCGCGTAGGCGGCCTGGCCGCCGCTGCCCCAGACGCCGGAGATGGAGGAGAAGAGGACGAAGGCGTCCAGCTCCTGCTCGCCCAGCAGTTCGTCCAGGTGGGCCGCGCCGTCGGCCTTGGCGGCGAGCGCGGCGGCGAAGGCGGCCGGGGTCGTGTCGGCCACCATGCCGGCGTCGGCGACTCCGGCGGTGTGCACCACGGCGGTGAAGGTGTGCTCGGCGAGCAGGGCCGCCACGGCGTCGCGGTCGGCCACGTCGCACGCGGTGACCGTGACCCGGGCGCCGAGGGCCTCCAGTTCGGCCCGCAGCCCGGCGGCGCCCGGTGCGTCGGCGCCCCGGCGGCTGGTGAGCACGAGGTGTTCGGCACCGTTGCGCGCCAGCCAGCGGGCGACGTGACCGCCCAGCGCGCCGGTGCCGCCGGTGATGAGGACCGTGCCCCGGGGCTGCCACCGGCCGGAGGCCGGGCGGGCCGGCGCGTGCGCGAGCCGCCGGGCGAAGACGCCGGAGGGGCGGATGGCGAGCTGGTCCTCTTCCCACCGGCCCGTCCGTACCTGTCCCAGTACCGCGGTCAGGCGTGCGGCGGCCTTGTCGTCGACGGTGCCGGGCAGGTCGATCAGACCGCCCCAGCGCCGGGGCAGTTCCAGGGCGGCCGTCCGGCCGAAACCCCAGACCTGGGTGTGGCGTGCGTCGCGCAACGCGTCGGAGCCGTCCACGGCCACGGCGCCCGAGGTGAGGCACCACAGCGGGGCGTCGATCCCCGCATCGCCCAGGGCCTGGACGAGCAGCAGCGTCGACAGCACCGGGCTTCCGGTGGCGGGCAGGGACAGCACGCCGTCGACCGGTCCGAGCCCGACGAGCTCCCGGGCCAGGCCG
This sequence comes from Streptomyces cinnamoneus, assembly GCF_014650495.1. GTDB lineage: Bacteria > Actinomycetota > Actinomycetes > Streptomycetales > Streptomycetaceae > Streptomyces > Streptomyces cinnamoneus. Next base: position 153,334 of record NZ_BMVB01000014.1, read on the forward strand.
TCGCGGTCGCTCACCGCACCGATGACCAGGGTCTTCAGCTCGGCACCACGTGCGGTGAGCGCGGCGCGGACCGCGGCGACCTGCTCGTTCTCCTCCTCCGGCACGGCCAGCAGCCAGGTGCCGTCGATACCGGCCGGGGCGGGCTCGCTCAGGCGCTTCCACGATTCGCGGTAGCGCCAGCCGTCCACGGCGGACTGTTCCTTGCGCTGCCGCCGCCACGACGACAGGCGCGGCAGGACGTCGCTGAACGCGTCCTCGGCACGGACGTCCAGCGTGGCCGCGAGCGAGGCGAGGTCCTCGCGCTCGACCGTCTCCCAGAACTCGGCGTCCACGGGATCCGCCGCCACGGCGGCGGGCTCCGGCGCGTCCACCCAGTAGCGCTCGTGCTGGAACGCGTACGTCGGCAGGCCGGCCGTCCGCGCTCCGGAGAAGAACACGCTCCAGTCCACGGGGACGCCGTGGGTGTGCAGTTGGGCGACGGCCTTGGTGACGGCCTCGCGTTCGGGGCGGTCGGCGCGCAGCACCGGCACTGTGACCGCCTCGTCCAGGCAGCCCTGCGCCATGGCGCTGAGCACCCCGCCGGGGCCGATCTCCACGAACGTGGTCACGCCCTCGGCGTGCAGCGCCTGGATGCCGTCGGCGAAACGCACCGCCTCGCGGACGTGCCGGACCCAGTAGTCCGCGGTGTACTCCTCCACGACACGACCGGTGACGTTGGAGACGACGGGGAT
>NZ_BMVB01000015.1:0-98975 GCF_014650495.1 Streptomyces cinnamoneus
GCCGGCGGCGGCCGGGGGCGCGGCGGGCCCGGCGTGCCGGGCCCCCGGGCCGTCCCCGGTGGGCGCCGGGACGCCCCGGCCGGCCCACTGGGCCAGCCACACCGCGTCGGCCAGCTCCTCCGCCGTCAGGTCCCAGTCGGCGGCCCGGAGCCGGGCGACCAGCTGCCCCAGCCGCAGGTCGTCGGGCGCCGTCATCTCGCATCACCTCGGCCGGTCCAGGGGCTGCATGAGCATGTCCGCCAGCCGCTCCCGCGTGACGCGCTCGGTGCGGGGCGCGTGCTGGGTGAGGAACAGGGCGTTGAGCAGCTGGTCGGCGGCGATGACCTCGCCGGGCTCCCGGTCGAGGAAGCGCTGGATGAGCTCGTCGCCGTCGGTCACCGCGTCGTCCCCCAGATGGGCTCTGACCATCGCGGTCAGCTGCTCCTCGCCCGGCGGCTCCAGGTCGAGCTGGATGCAGCGGCGCAGCAGGGCGGCGGGGAAGTCCCGTTCGCCGTTGGAGGTGAGCACGATCAGCGGGAAGGTGGTGCAGCGCACCCGGCCGCCGCGGACGACGGCCCGGCCGCCGTCGTCGGTGAGCACGCCGACCTCGGGTTCGATGTCGGCGATCCGCTCCAGCTCCGGAAGGCGGAACTCTCCCTCCTCCAGGGCGTTGAGCAGGTCGTTGGGCAGGTCCAGGTCGCCCTTGTCCAGCTCGTCGACGAGCAGCACCCTCGGCTGCGGACCGGGCAGCAGGGCCGTGCCGAGCGGCCCGAGCCGGACGTACGAGCCGATCGAGCGGCGCACGCCGCCGGCCGCGCCCCCGCCGGCACCGGCCCGCTCCAGCTGGACGTCCTGCAGCCGGGCGATGGCGTCGTAGTGGTAGAGGCCGTCGCGGAGGGTGGAGCGGCTGACGATGGACCACCGCAGCACCCGGCCGAGACCCAGTTCGTGGGCGACGGCGTGGGCGAGCGTGGACTTGCCGGTGCCGGGGTTCCCCGTGACCAGGAGCGGACGGCGCAGGTAGAGGGCGGCGTTGACCGCCTCCACCTCCTCGGGGCGCGGGTGGTGGTTCTCCACCAGCCGGCGCAGCACGCCCAGCCTGCGGGCGGCACTGGGGTCGGCGTCCGCCCCGGTGTCGGGGCCCGAGGACGCGAAGTCCCGCCAGGGCGGGGGCGGCGGCAGCCGGCGTATCCCGTCGTGCGGCAGGCCGGCTCCCCGATAGATGCGCCAATCGTTCACACTGGGCTCCTCGTAGCTGGTGATGCCCCTGGGGCCTGCTGTGCCCGGGGTTCCCGCGTCGCCGCCGCAGCCACTGCCGGTCCCCCGGCTCGAAGGTACTCGCCCGGCCGGTGCCCTGCCGACCCCTGCCGCACACCCCTGGCCCGGACTTGACGTGTCGTCACGGCGGGCCGCCTGGCCGCACGCCGGGGGCGTACAACGGCGTGTCGGGCAACGGGGGTTGGTCCGGGGAGTCGTAGAGCAGGGCAATCGAGCGTGCCCACAGTGCGTCGGGGTCGGGCGCCTCCGGGTCGGCACAGCGGGTGCGGAGGTTGCGTATGCGGCGGTGGAGCCCCTCGGCGGTCTTCGCCTCGAACACAAGTCGGGACGCCTCCCGGTGGAATTCGGCGCAATCCGTATGGCCGGTGGCGCATCTGCGCCAGATCACCACGGCGTGCCCGGCGGCCAGCGCCGCGTCCATGGCCGTTGCGCCCGCACCGGCCGCCACCTCGCCGCAGTACACCGGCACGGCGGTGTCGGCCGCGTCGGACAACCGTCCGTACGCCGCGTGACCGCCCTCGCGGCCCGGCCCGTCGTGCCCCTTCACCGGCGCCTCGCGCCGCAGCGGTACGGCGGTCAGCGGACCCCGGTTCGTACCGCCCCAGCGCCGGCGCCACTCGGGGATCGCCGGGCGGTCGCGGCGGCGCCGGTCGCGCACGAAGACGGCCCGGCGCTGCCCCAGCGGCATCGTGTGCGGATCGAACCCGTCGGCCGGTGCGCCCGGCGGCACCAGTTGCCAGGCGTCCAGCGGCTCGTCGAACAGCTCGCGCGGCACCACCACGTGCAGGGCGGCCAGGTGCTCTCCCGCGTCCCCCTGCTGCAACGCCTCGGCGACCGGCTCGCGCAGCGCCTCGCGCAGCTCCGCCCGCGGCACGCCCTCCTCGTCGCCGTCCACCGGGTTGACCACGCCGTTCTCCAGCAGCAGCTTGACGCGCCAGGGGTAGCGGTCCCCGTACGGGGCGCGGTCGACCTCCACGATCACATCGCCCCACGGGCGGGCGAGCGTACCGGGGCCGCCCGGCTCGACGTCGCGGCGCTCGGGCTTGCGCAGCTCCACGGTGCCCGCCGGAGCGGGGGCGGGCGGCTCCGCCCCGTCCTGCGCACCGCCGTGCAGGATCTCGTGGATGTCCTCGCGTATCACGTCGGGCAGCGGCTCGGCCTGGCCGCCCAGCCAGGTGCTCAGCTCCCGCAGCGGCTCCAGGTCCCGGGCGTCGCCCAGCCGGCTGACGGCCGCCGCCACCCGGGCCGCGTAGAGCAGCACCGCCTCCAGCTCCAGGTCCCGGCCGGGCTCCGCGGCGGCCGGACCGCCGTCGCGCAGGTCGTACAGCAGGCCCACCCCCTCCCGCCAGGTGCGCGGATCGTGCACCACACCCGGCTGGTACGGGCCCTGGACCACGCGCCGCTTGGCCGCGTCGACCAGCAGCATCACCTCGCCGGGCGTCGTCGGCGGGGACAGCTCGGCGAGCCGCGCGAAGAGATGGGTGCGCAGGACGGGCGTGAAGCCGGCCGCCGCGGCGGGGCGCAGCGCCTGCTGCAGCCCCGTCCAGCTGCCACCGGTCCCCACGGTGCGGTAGCGGCGCAGGTGGTGACGGTCGTGGGCGCGGACGAGGGAGTGCAGCCGGTCGCGGCCCGGCCGGGCGCAGGCGAGACGGCGCAGCGCGGTGATCGGCACGGCCAGGCCCGCGGTGTCCTTGCCGCGCCCCTTGCTGACGCCGATGACCGCGCCCCGGTCCGTGTCCACGACCGGCCCGCCCGAGCAGCCGGCGACCGGGATCTCGCCGCGCAGCAGCATCGCCGAACCGTCCTTGCCGTCACCGCCGTTGGCGACGCCCAGGCCGAAGCGCAGGGCGAGGTCGCCGGTCTCCAGGGACCAGCCGTGCAGGCTCACCGGGGCGGGCACCACCGCCGAACGGTCGCTGAGCCACAGGCACTCGGCGTCCTCCGCCCCCGCCACCTCCAGCAGCGCCAGGTCGGGCAGGCCCCAGTGCCGGGGCGGGGCGTCGGGGTCCGGCGGCATCGGCAGGGCGATCGCCACCCGGCCCTGCAGGGTGCGGCCGTCGGCGTCGGTGACGTCGACGGCCGTCCGCCCGCCGAGCACGCCGGCCCCGCCGTTGCCCACGACGTGGGCGCACGTCAGGGCCAGGCCGGGGGCGACGAAGAAGCCGCTGCCCCAGAACAGGGCACCGGTGGGGTCGTCCGCGCCGCCGGGCGCGGAGATGCGGACGACCGCGCGGCGCACGGTGCCGTCGAGGGCGCTCAAGGGGCGCCGCCGGCGGTGGTGCCTCCCCGGCCGTCCGCGCCGCCGGGATCCCCGCCGTCGCCGGGTGCGGGACCGCCGGCCGCGCCGCCGGGATCCCCGCCGTCGCCGGGTGCGGGCTCGCCGGGCGTGGCGCCGTCGCGGGCGCCGCCGTTCTCGGTCCAGGTGAGCGACACCGTCACCGACGCCTTGCCGCTGCCGTCGGCCAGCAGGCTGACGACGCGCCCCGCCTGGGCGGACAGCTCGATGCCGAACTGCACCGTCACCTCGTGCGGCTTCGCCGCCGCCAGCCCCATGCGGAGCGAGCCCGCGACGCCGCGGACGACGTCGGAGAGGCCGCCCGCCAGGTCCGCCACGCGCCGCGCCGCGCTCGAATCCTCGTACGCGCCCCAGGGCTCCCCCGCCGCGAGCTCCTGCGCCTGTGTGACCCGGGCCCAGACGACCGTGCCGTCGTCGAGCCGGACCTGCGTGATGCCGTCCGCCACGCGCCACCCCCGTTACGCAGATGATGCAGCAGGCTAGTCCTCTGATCGGACCGGCGCGAGAGGCCCTGGCCAACGCCGCCTATCCTGGGCAGGACCGACCGTCCACCCCCTGAACCGTCCCCGGAGACCACCTTGTACTTCACCGACCGCGGCATCGAGGAGCTGGAGAACCGGCGCGGCGAGGAAGAGGTCACGCTCGGCTGGGTCGCCGAGCAGCTGCGCACCTTCGTCGACCTCAACCCGGACTTCGAGGTCCCGGTCGAGCGCCTCGCGACGTGGCTCGCGCGCCTGGACGACGAGGACGACGAGTGACGGGGCCCTCCGGCACGTAGGAACGGGCCGGGCTCAGCACTGCCCGTACCCGCCGCCGCGGAGCCGACCTCTCGGGCCCGCGGCGCCGGGGCCCGCCCCGCCGGGGCCAGCACTGTGGGTGCCCGGCACCGCGGGGGGTCCGCCGCCATGGCGGCCCAGCGCCGTGCCGGGCCCGGCGGCGGGCGGGCCGGGCTTGGTTCTAGCGGGCGCCCCGTGCGCGCCACGCGTCGTAGGCGATCGTCAGCGCGCCGTCCGTGAGCAGGATCGCCCCGGCCGCGGCCCAGCCGCGCCTCGCGCCGCGGCTCCTGCGTGCGTAGACCAGGAGCGACACCCCCGCCGCAACCTCCGCGGCGCCCAGCGCCCGTGCCTTCGGGCCCCGTATCCACTCCCCCAGGGCGCCCTGTTCCGAGGCGTCGAGGCCGGTGCGGACCGCCTCGCGCCAGCCCGGCCACTCCACCGGCTCCGCGTCCGGCGCCGCCGCGGCCGCCGTGTGCAGCATCCGGGCGTCCGAGCCCGGGGCCAGGCCCGGCGGGAGGTGCAGGCCCGCGCGGGCCAGGACCGCGACGAGGCCGAGCACCCGGGCCCGGGCGTCCGCGTCGGAGTCCGGGCGTGTCAGCCGGTCGAACGCCTCCGCGTCCAGCACCGGGTCCAGACCCAGCCGGGCCCGCAGGGCCGTCAGCGCGCTCTCCTCCCCCAGCGGGGAGCCGTCCGCGAGCCACGTGAAGCCGACCGTGCGGCGGAAGCCCGACGCGACCACGAAGCCCGCGCCCTCCGCGTCCCACCACAGCCCCACCGCCGGCCACGACTCGGCGACCGTCAGGGCGTGCGCCCACTCCGCCGTGACCGCGGCAAGGTTCGCGCCCTCCTCCTCGGCCGCCCCCTCCCCCGGCACCAGCACGCTCCACCCCTCGCCCGCGGGGGCGAGGAACAGCGGCTCGCGCAGCAGCTGCGCGGACGGTCGGACGCGGTCGGGTTCGGCCCGGCAGAGCAGCAGTGCCCCCGCCGCCCGGCTGTGATCAATTGCGGACATGTGTCCACGCTATGCCACCCGGCCGTGCTTGACTTCCCCGATCCGCGATATATCGTGTTCAGCATGGAGACGCGATATGTTGCGTCGCCGTCGGAGCCGTCGAGGTCGCACCCCGCCGAGGAGGGCCGGACATGCCGGGCCAGTCTGAGTGGTCAATCGCCGCACCCCAGAAGCTCACGTTCGAGGAGCCGGTCACGGCCCTGAAGGTGAGCGTCGCGGGCGGCACCGTCAACGTCGTCGGCACGGGCAGCGGCCCCGCCCGGCTGGAGCTGTCCGACATCGACGGGCCGCCGCTCGCCGTCTCCCTCGACGGCGGCGCCCTCACCGTCGGCTACGACGACCTGCCCAAGAACGTCCTCAAGTGGCTCGACCGCGCGACGTGGAAGCGGCGCGTCACCGTGACGCTCACCGTCCCGGCGGCCACGCGCGTCGAGATCGCCGTCGTCGGCGCCGACGCCGTCGTCTCCGGCATCTCCGGCCCCACCGACCTCAAGGGGGTCTCCGGCGACACGACGCTCGTCGGCGTGACCGGCACCGTCCGCGCGGACACCGTCTCCGGGCGGTTCGAGGCCCAGGCCCTCGCCGGCGACCTGCGCTTCCACTCCGTCTCCGGCGACCTCACGCTCGTCGAGAGCGGCGGCGGCACGGTCCACGCCGAATCCGTCAGCGGCGACATGCTCGTCGACCTCGCCGCCGGGGCGGCGGTCTCCAGCCCCAGCCTCACCCTCACCAGTGTCTCCGGCGAGGTCGCCGTCCGGCTGCCGCACCCGCGCGACGCCCGCGTGGACGCCGAGGTCGACGCCGGCACCACCACCGGGCCGGTCTCCTGCGCCTTCGAGGACCTGCGCGTCAGCGGACAGTGGGGCGCCAAGCGCATCACCGGCACGCTCGGCGCCGGTTCCGGGGACAAGGCCGGCGGGCGGCTCAAGGTCACCACCGTCTCCGGCGGCGTCGCGCTGCTGCGCCGGCCACCGGCCCAGGACACCGCCGCCGACTCCGCCCCGCACGGAAAGGTCCTCTGATGCCCCCCGTCTTCGCCCACGGCCGGCTGCGCCTGTACCTGCTCAGGCTCCTCGACGAGGCCCCGCGCCACGGCTACGAGGTCATCCGCCTGCTGGAGGAGCGCTTCCAGGGGCTGTACGCACCCTCCGCCGGCACCGTGTACCCCCGGCTGGCCAAGCTGGAGGCCGAGGGACTGGTCACGCACGCCACCGAGGGCGGGCGCAAGGTGTACTCCATCACCGACGCCGGACGCGCCGAACTCGCCGACCGGCAGGGGGAGCTGGCCGAGCTGGAGCTGGAGATCCGCGAATCCGTCGCCGCCCTCGCCGCCGACATCCGCGAGGACGTGCGGGGAGCCGCCGGGGATCTGCGGCGCGAGATGCGCGAGGCGGCGCAGGAGGCCCGGGACGCGTCCGGCACCTCCGGCACGTCCGGCACCTCCGGCACCGGTGACTTCGGCGAGTACTTCGCCGGGGCCAAGGAGGAGCTGCGGCGGGCCAAGGAGGAGTGGAAGGAGCAGGCCCGCCGGGCGAAGGAGGAGAGCCGCCGGGCCCGGCAGGAGGCACAGAGCGCGCGCCGGCAGGCCCGGCAGGCGCAGGAGCACGCGCGGGAGGAAGTGCTCCGCATCCAGGAGCGGGTGCGGGAGCAGGTCAGGCAGCACACCCGGCACGGCGACTGGCCCTCGGGCATCGTGGACGGCGTGAACGCGCTGGCCAAGGAGCTCGGGGCGCTGGCGGGCGGCGACGCCGGGGCGCCGTCGTCCAAGGACGCGGCCCGGGAACTGGACCGGCTGCTGGACAGGTTCCGGGACGAGGTACGGGACGCTGCGCGGGACCACGGGGTGACGGCCGATCAGGTCGCCGAGGTCCGCGGGCACTTGAAGGAGACCGCCGAGCGGGTGGTGGGGGCGCTGCGCGGGCGCCCCTGACACCACCGGCAGGAGGGGCCGGGGTGGGGTGGGCCCTGGCAGGGGGCGTAAAGCGTTATTCGCGGCGCCGTTCGGAGCGCTGTGACCAGGTGCGGTTGCCGTAATAATGCAGCCCCCAGAAGGGCCCACCCCACCCCGGCCCCGCCCCCCTACGGTCGGTCAGTCGCCACCTCGCGCGGCCGTCACCACGACCGGCCCGTCCGCCCCCGGCAGCGAGCGCACCCGCACCGTGCCGCGTTCCCCCGGGCGTACGGTCGTCGCGTCCGCCCGCGCCGGGCCGGCCACGTGGATCCGCCACCCCCGGGGCGTCGGCGGCAGCGACAGCTCCGTCACGCCCGGGCGGCGGCCCGGCACGTACTCCAGGCGGTACGCCGGTGCCTCCGTCTCGGCACGGACCCTCCCCGCCACCGCCACGGCGTACGGCCGCACCGTCCGCTCCTTGTTCGCCCGGAAGCGGGTGCCGCCCCGCTCCATCGCGCAATAGCCACCCCCGTAGCACCACTGCCAGCTCGCCCACCCCGAGGAGTACCGGGCGGTGGAGGCGAGCGTCTCCTCGTAGAAGCGGGCCATGTTCGGCAGCGAGCTGTCGAGCGGGCCCCACTCGCCGACCACGACCGGCACGTGCTCGCGGCGGGGATAGTGGACGATCGCCGCCTCGTACGCCTGGAGCCAGCCGGACGCCGGGTCGTAGTCGCGGCCCGCCTCCATCGCGGCGTTGTAGAAGTGCGGGGCGTAGACGACCTTCCGGTCGTCCACCCGGCCCAGGCCGGTGGGCCGGCCCTCGCCCGCGGCGGGCGTCGGCTCGACGAAGAGCCAGTGGCGGCCGTCCACGCGGCGGATCGCCTCGGCGATGCGCTGGTACATCGGGGTGATCTGCGTGGCCTCGATGCGGCGCGCGGCCGCGAACATGTCCTCGCCCGGCCGCAGGCGGCCCATCGGCTCGTTGATCAGGTCGTAGCCGAACACCGCCGGGTGGTGCGCGAAGCGGCCCGCCAGGACCTGCCACATGCGGGCCTGGGCGCGGCGCAGGTCCGCGTCCTCGTAGAGGTGCTCGAACGCCGCCTGCACGGCGGGCTCGAAGTATTCGGCGAACCAGTCGTCCGGATGCGGGGTGTACGGCAGGCCGTCGGTGCGGGTCGCCCACGCCGGGATGCCCCGGTGGTCGCCGAAGGCCGGTCCGTAGATGTCCTGGTGGGCGTCGATCACGACGCGGATGCGGTGGCGCTGCGCCCAGTCGAGGATCCGCTCGATGCGGCGGAGGTAGCGCTCGCTGTACGCACCGGGCCGCGGCTCCAGGTCGTCCCAGAAGACCGCGAGCCGTGCGAAGTTGAAGCCGTGGGCGGCCAGGTCGCGCAGGGAGCGTTCGGTGATGTCCGCCAGGGCGTCCTCACCCCGGTGGTCCTTGTCGGCGAGGTTCCAGCCGCGCAGGGTGAGGACGCGGCCGCTCTCGTCGGTGAGCCGGGGGATGCCGGGATCGGGGCGGGCGGCGGCCCCGCTCGCCGGAACGAGCAGGGCCAGGACGGTGGTTACGGCGAGGAACGCCGCCATGTGCGAGCGTCTCTTCGGCATCCGTCGTTCATACCGTCAGCACCACCTTGCCGAACAGGTCGCCGCTGGACATCTTTTCGAAGCCCTCACGTGCCCGGTCGAGGGGCAGCACGGAGTCGATCAGCGGGCGCACCCCCGTGGTCGCGCAGAGGTTGAGGAGGTCCGCCAGCTCCTCCTTGGTGCCCATCGTCGAGCCGACGACCTTGAGTTCGAGGAAGAAGATGCGGGTCAGCTCGGCGGCCGCGGGGCGGTCGCCGCTGGTCGCACCGGAGATGACGAGGATGCCGCCGGGCTTGAGGGACTTCACCGAGTGCGACCAGGTGGCCGCGCCGACGGTTTCGATGACGGCGTCCACACGGTGCGGCAGCCGGGCGCCCGGCTCGAACGCCGCTTCCGCGCCCAGTTCGACGGCGCGCTTGCGCTTGGCCTCGTCACGGCTGGTCGCGAAGATCCGCAGGCCGGCCGCGGCGCCCAGCACGATCGCGGCCGTGGCCACGCCGCCGCCGGCGCCCTGGACGAGGACGCTCTGGCCGGGGCGCACGCCCGCGTTGGTGAACAGCATCCGGTAGGCGGTCAGCCAGGCGGTGGGCAGGCAGGCGGCCTCCTCGAAGGACAGCTCCTTCGGCTTGGGCAGCACGTTCCAGGTGGGTACGGAGACCCGCTCGGCGAACGTGCCCTGGTAGCGCTCGGTGAGGATCGACCGGGGCTCGTCGGGGCCCACCCCGTGGCCCGTCTGGCCGATGACGGAGTGGATGACGACCTCGTTGCCGTTCTCGTCGGTGCCGGCGGCGTCGCAGCCGAGGATCATCGGCAGCGCCTTCTCGCTGATCCCCACACCGCGCAGCGTCCACAGGTCGTGGTGGTTGAGGGAGGCGGCCTTGACGTTGACGGTCGTCCAGCCGGGCCGCGCCTCGGGTTCGGGGCGTTCGCCCAGTTCGAGGCCGTTCAACGGCTGGTCACGGTCGATGCGTGCGGCGTAGGCGGCGAACATGTGCCGAACCTAGCCCCGGGGGACGGGGGAGGGAACCGCGCAGCGGTGTGACACGCGCCGCGTCCGTCCAGTGGCGCCTGCTGCAACGGCCGTAACCGGCACGGAGCGCGTACGTCCTCGTTGACCGGGCCGACCGGGACCGGTTGGCTTCGCTTCTGTCCGTACCTGACTGTTCGTGAGGGGGAGGAATGCGCCATCTCAGACGGGCCGCCCTGGTGGCGGCGGTGGGCAGCTGCGTCGTCGTCGCGCCGGCGGCGGCGCAGGAGCACGCGGCGCCGCGCACCGAGCGGGTGAGCGTGTCCGCCGGCGGGGCGCAGAGCGCCGCCGAGACCGGCGACGCCCAGCTCAGCGGGGACGGGCGGTTCGTCGTCCTCCACTCCATGGCCACCGATCTGGTGCCCGGCACCGCGGACCCGCAACGCCGCATCTACGTCAAGGAGCTGCGGACCGGAAAGATCGAACTGGTCAGTGTGGCGTCCAATGGCACGCAGGCCGACGGGCCGTCGTGGTCGTCCTCGATCAGCGCCGACGGACGGTACGTCGTCTTCGACTCCGAGGCGACCAACCTGGCACCGGGCCGCAACCCCGGCGGCTACGGGGACGTCTTCGTGCGCGACCGGCAGACCGGCCGCACCGAGGTCCTCGTCGAGAACAAGGGCACGCAGCCGGCCCACAGCTCCTCCCCGTCCATCAGTGCCGACGGGCGGTACGTGGCCTTCGCCTCCAACCGCAGCGATCTGGTGCCCGGGGACACCAACGACACCACCGACGTCTTCGTGCGCGACCGCCTGAAGGGCACGACCGAGCGGGTGAGCGTCACCAGCGACGGTGCGCAGGGCGACGGCTTCTCCGTCTCGCCCGTGATCAGCGCGGACGGGAGCACGGTGGGGTTCAGGAGCCTGGCCCAGCTGGCGCCCGAACCGCCCGGCGAACGGGCCGGGCTGCGCAAGCCGCAGGCCCGCACGTTCTACGCGCACGACCTGCGCACCGGCCGCACCCAGCTGGCCGCCCAGCGGCTCGACGGAGGGCCCGCCGCCGTGCTGGGCGCGCAGGCCCTGAGCCCCGACGGGCGGTACGCGCTGTTCTCGTCCGCGTCCGCGGGCGTCGTCGCGGGCGACACCAACGGCAAGGCCGACGCGTTCGCCAAGGACCTGCGCACCGGCGTCACCCGGCGTCTGAGCCTGGCCGCCGACGGCTCGCAGGCCGACGGCGCGTCCGGCGACGCGGTCCTCAGCGCCGACAGCCGGCGGGTCTTCTTCACCTCGGACGCCACCAACCTGGTGCCCGGCGACACCAACGGCGCCTCGGACGTCTTCGCCCGCGACCTGCTGACCGGCGCGGTCGAGCGGGTCAGCCTCGCGCACGACGGGTCCCAGGGCAACGGCCGCTCGGCCGGCCCGGGCACCGACCTGGCCGGGCGGACCCTCGTGTTCACCAGCGCGGCGGACAACCTCGTCCCCGGCGACACCAACGCGGTGCACGACGCCTTCGTACGGCATCTGAAGTGACTGCGGACCAGGGGAGAACCATGCGTCACGGCATACGTGCCACCGTGCTCGCGGTGGTCCTGGGCAGCTGCGCGGCGGTGGTCCCGGCCGCCTGGGCGGCACAGGACGGCGGGTCCCGGCCGCGTCTCGAACGGCTGAGCACCGCTGCGGACGGCAGGGCGGGGGACGCGTCCTCGTCCGAGGTCTCCCTCAGCGGGAACGGCCGCTTCGCCGTCTTCACGTCCCACGCGTCGAATCTGGTGCCCGGCGACACCAACGGCGTCGCCGACGTCTTCGTCCGGGACCTGCGGAGGGGAACGGTCGAGCGCGTCAGTGTCGCCGGCGACGGCCGTCAGGCGGACCGGGAGTCCGGCTCCGCGTCCGTCAGCGACGACGGGCGCTACGTGGTCTTCGCGTCGCAGGCCGGCAACCTCGCCCCGGGCAGCACGCCCGGGCTGCTGAACGTCTTCGTCCGCGACCGGGCAACGGGCCGCACCACGGCGCTGGTGAAGGGGAACGGGCAGCAGCCCGCCGCACAGGTCCACTCGCCGTCCGTCAGCGCCGACGGCCGCTACGTGGCCTTCCTGTCCGACCGCACCGACCTCGTCCCCGGCGACACCAACGGCACGACGGACGCGTTCGTCGCCGACCGTCGCGAGGGCACGGTCCGGCGGGTGAGCGTGGGCAGCGACGGCAGCCAGGCCCGGCTGTTCTCGGAGACACCGGTGATCAGCGCGGACGGCGGCACGGTCGGCTTCATGAACCCGGGCACCCTCGGCGGGGAGGGCGCCCCCGCGGCGGCGCTGGGGCCGCGGCCCCGCTACTTCTACGTCCACGACGTCCGCACCGGGCGCACCGAGAAGGCCGCCACCCGGCCCGACGGCTCCAGCACCCGCGTGGGCGACATCGGGCTGAGCCCCGACGGACGCTTCGCGCTCTTCTCGTCGGACGACTCGCAGATCGTGCCGGGCGACACCAACCGGACGGCGGACCTCTTCGCCAAGGACCTGCGCACCGGCAACACCCGGCGCATCAGCCTCGCCGCCGACGGCTCCCAGGCCGACGGCGCGTCCTGGGGGGCGGTCATGAGCGCGGACCACCGCCGGGTGTTCTTCACCTCGGAGGCGACGAACCTCGCGCCGGGCGACACGAACGGCCGGAACGACGTCTTCGCGCGCGACCTGCTCACGGGGGCGGTCGAGCGGCTCAGCGCCCGGGCCGACGGCTCCCCGAGCACGGCCGGGGACGCGGGCGGGGTCCGGGCGGACGCCGCGGGGCGCTCCGTGGTCTTCGAGGCCCCGGGGGACCTGACGCCCGGCGGCAGGCCGGAGCAGCCCGAGGTCTACCTGCGCCGTCGGGGCTGAAAGCCGTGCGGGGCCGGACCGCGGACGGTCCGGCCCCGCACGGGGTGGTCGCGGCTCAGCTGCGCGCGACGCCCTCCGCCCGCGCGGCGGCGGCGACGGCCGCCGTCACCGCGGGGGCGACCCGCTCGTCGAACGGCGAGGGGATCACGCACTCGGCGCTCAGCTCGTCCGCCACCACGGCGGCCAGCGCCTCGGCGGCGGCGAGCTTCATGCCCTCCGTGATGCGCGAGGCGCGCACCTGCAGGGCGCCGGCGAAGATGCCGGGGAAGGCGAGCACGTTGTTGATCTGGTTCGGGTAGTCGCTGCGGCCGGTCGCGACGACGGCCGCGTACTTGTGGGCGACGTCCGGGTGGATCTCCGGGGTCGGGTTGGCCATGGCGAAGATCAGTGCGTTCTTCGCCATCCTGGCCACCGCCGGCTCCGGGACCGTTCCGCCGGAGACGCCGATGAAGACGTCCGCGCCGTCCAGCGCGGTCTCCAAGGTGCCCGACAGGCCGGCCTTGTTGGTGAAGCCCGCGAGCTCCCGCTTGACCTCGGTGAGGTCCTCGCGGTCCGGGGAGACGATGCCCTTGCGGTCGCAGACGGCCACGTCGCCGATGCCCGCTTCCACCAGGATCCGGGCGATGGCGACGCCGGCGGCGCCCGCACCCGAGATCACCGCGCGCAGCTCGCCGAGCGTGCGGTCCGTCAGCCGGGCGGCGTTGCGCAGCGCGGCGAGGGTGACCACGGCGGTGCCGTGCTGGTCGTCGTGGAAGACCGGGATGTCCAGGCGCTCCTGGAGCCTGCGCTCCACCTCGAAGCACCGGGGGGCCGAAATGTCCTCCAGGTTGATGCCGCCGAACGACGGCGCGAGGCGGGCGACGGTCTCGACGATCTCGTCGACCTCGCGGCAGTCCAGCGCGATCGGCACGGCGTCGACGCCGCCGAACTGCTTGAAGAGGATCGCCTTGCCCTCCATCACGGGCAGCGACGCCTCCGGACCGATGTCGCCGAGCCCGAGCACGGCGCTGCCGTCCGTCACGACGGCGACGACCTGGGACTTCCAGGTGTAGTCGTGGACGAGCTCGGGCCGTTCGGCGATGGCGCTGCACACCTTGGCAACACCCGGTGTGTAGGCGAGGGACAAGTCGTCCCTGTCCTGCACGGGCACCGTCGCCCGAATCTCCATCTTGCCGCCCCGGTGCAGCGCAAAGGCCGGATCGAAGAACTCATTCTGAGCTCCGTCGTCCGCACCGTTGTCGCTGCGAGGATTCACGATCTCCGCTGCCACTTTTGTTGACCCCTTTGTCGTCTTGCTGCGTCGAGGGTAGCCGCCCCTGGGTTAGCGGAGCGGGTCGGGCACCGTGTCCGCGGCCCGGAGGGCGGATGAGCCGCCGCGGGGTGGAGTGCGGACACCGGGCGCGCCGCACACACGCGCCCTGAGCCCCGGGTGAGGGGTGTAACTGGTCTTTCTACCGGAAGACCGCTACGGCCGACGAGTGAGTTACGGCTCTGTGTGGCACGGCTCCCCCGCCTGATCACGGCCGGAACGTGTCAACTGGTGACGGATACGGCGAGGTGTCCGAGGAGTGAGACGGCGCGGGCGTGACCTGCGTCTCGCCATCAGAAGCTGCTCAGAAGAGACACGGGAGACGAAAGGGTGTGAACCATGCTCTACCGCTTGGCGATCACCCGTTATCCGATTTTGACATGGCTGGCCCCCCGAATGGGGCAGTCCGGATGGCAAGATGCGCAGACCGCACGAGGTCGCGACACACGAGGAAGTGTGCTGCGGCATCGGCTGTGTATTGCGTGATTGCAGCGTTACCAGTCGGATATCCCCTCACCCGCAGGAGGAACCAGCAATGACCGCAAGCACCACCCCCCGCCCGACCGCCGCCAGGAGTCGTTTGGCTGCGGCCGGCGCGATCGCGGTCGCCGGCACCCTGCTGCTGACCGGCTGTGGCGACCAGCGCGACAAGACGACGACCGGCAATGGCGCCGAGTCGGCCAGGGGCTCGGACGCGCCCCTGTACGGCAAGCTGCCGAAGCGGATCCAGGACTCCAAGCTCCTCAAGGTCGGCTCCGACATCGCCTACCCGCCCGTCGAATTCAAGAAGGACGGCAAGACCGTCGGCATCGACCCCGACATCGCCGCCGCCCTGGGCAAGCAGCTCGGCGTCAAGGTCGAGTTCAACAACGGCACCTTCGACGCCCTGCTGACCGGCCTGCGCTCCAAGCGGTACGACATCGCCATGTCCGCGATGACCGACACCAAGGACCGCCAGGAGGGCATCGACCCCAAGACCAAGAAGAAGGTCGCGGAGGGCGTCGACTTCGTCGACTACTTCAACGCCGGTGTGTCGATCTACACCAAGAAGGGCGACACCAAGGACATCAAGGGCTGGGAGGACCTCTGCGGCAAGAAGATCGCGGTGCAGCGCGGCACGGTCTCCCACGACCTGGCCAAGTCCCAGTCCGAGAAGTGCGAGAAGGACGACAAGGACGCGATCGGCATCGAGGCGTTCGACACCGACCTTGAGGCGCAGACCCGGCTGAAGGCCAGTGGCGTCGACGCCGTCTCCAGCGACTTCCCCGTCGCGGCCTACGCGGTGAAGACCTCCGGTGGGGGCAACGACTTCGAGACGGTCGGCGAGCAGGTGGAGGCCGCTCCGTACGGCATCGCCGTCTCGAAGGAGAACACCCAGCTGCGGGACGCCCTCAGGGAGGCTCTCGAAGCGATCATCAAGAACGGTGAGTACGAGAAGGTCGTCAAGACCTGGGGCGTCGACGCCGGCGCCGTCAAGGAAGCCAAGATCAACGGCGGCTCCTGACCCGCTTGTCCCCTGTCCTCGTACGGCAACGCCCTGAAAGGCATCACCCGTGACTGCTTCCCCCGACAAGCCCGACAAGCCGGAGCCCGAGAAGGAGCCCGAGGTCGGCAAGAAGGACACCGGCGCGCCGGAGGCCGGTAAGGCCGACAAGAAGGCGGCCGCCGAGCCGGAGGCCACCGAGGCCGCCGAGCCCGAAGCCAAGGCTGAGGGCGAGTCCAAGGACGAGGCCCCTGAGGCCAAGGCCGAGGCCGCCGGGTCCAAGGCCGAGGCCGCCGAGTCCAAGGCCGAGACCGAGGCCGCCGAGTCCAAGGACGAGACCGAGCCCAAGGCCGAGAGCGAGCCCGAGCCCGAGGCCGACGCCGAGGGTGCCTCCGCGGCGGACGAGCCCTCCGCCGAGGAGCCCCCCGCCCCGTCCGGCAAGAAGGTGTCCACCGAGAAGGCCGCCGGAAAGGCCACCGGCAAGGCCGCCTCGGCGGACGCCGCCGACCCGGAGCCCGCCGGCAAGCCGGCCGCCCGCAAGACGGCCACCGCGCCCGAGGCGATCAAGGCCATCCCGGTCCGGCACTACGGACGCTGGATCTCCGCCGTCATCGTCCTGGCGCTGCTGGGGCTGCTGGTGAACGCGTTCGCCACGGCGAACGTCCACTACAGCACCATCCCGGACTACCTCTTCGACCCCACGGTCCTCTCCGGCCTCGGCAAGACCGTGCTGATCTCGCTGCTGGCGATGCTGCTGGGCCTCGTCCTGGGCATCCTGCTCGCCGTGATGCGGCTGTCGAAGAATCCGGTGACCTCGTCGGTCTCCTGGCTCTACATCTGGTTCTTCCGGGGCACCCCGGTCTACGTCCAGCTGCTGCTGTGGTTCAACCTCGCGCTGATCTTCCCGTACATCAACCTCGGCCCGATCTACCGGGACGAGATGAGCGACTTCATGACCCCCTTCATGGCCGCGCTGCTCGGCCTGGGTCTCAACGAGGCCGCCTACATGTCGGAGATCGTCCGGGCCGGCATCCAGTCGGTCGACGAGGGCCAGACCGAGGCGTCGCACGCACTGGGCATGAGCCAGGCCAAGACGCTGCGCCGGATCGTGCTGCCGCAGGCCATGCGCGTGATCGTGCCGCCCACCGGCAACGAGTTCATCAACATGCTGAAGACCTCGTCGCTGGCGGCGAGCGCGGCCCAGTACCTCGAACTGCTGCGGTCCACCTCCGACATCGGCCAGACGACCGGCGCCACCGTCGAGATGCTCTTCCTGGCCGCCACCTGGTACCTGATCCTCACCAGCGTCTTCAGCGTCGGCCAGTTCTACCTGGAGCGGCACTACGCCCGTGGCTCGCTGCGCACGCTGCCGCTCACCCCGTGGCAGAAGATCAAGGCGAACCTGTCCTCCTTCAGCAACCGTTCCAAGGGAGGCGTCACCGCATGAACGCCATGGTGAAGGCCGAGGGCGTCCACAAGTCCTACGGCGCCGTGCAGGTCCTCAAGGGCATCGACCTGGAGGTCGCCCCCCGCGAGGTGTTCTGCCTCATCGGTCCCTCCGGGTCCGGCAAGTCCACGTTCCTGCGGTGCATCAACCACCTGGAGCAGATCAACGCCGGCCGGCTCTACGTGGACGGCCAGCTCGTCGGCTACCGGGAGCAGGGCAACAAGCTCTACGAGCTCAAGGACAGCGAGGTGGCGCGCAACCGCCGGGACATCGGCATGGTGTTCCAGCGCTTCAACCTCTTCCCGCACATGACGGCGCTCGGCAACGTCATGGAGGCGCCGATCCAGGTCAAGGGCGAGACCAAGGCGGTCGCCCGGGAGCGCGCGCTGAAGCTGCTGGACCGCGTCGGCCTCGCCGACAAGGCCGGCAACTACCCCTCCCAGCTCTCCGGCGGCCAGCAGCAGCGGGTCGCCATCGCCCGGGCGCTGGCGATGGAGCCGAAGCTGATGCTCTTCGACGAGCCGACGTCGGCGCTGGACCCGGAGCTGGTGGGTGACGTCCTGGACGTCATGCGCGGCCTCGCCGAGGACGGCATGACGATGATCGTGGTGACCCACGAGATGGGCTTCGCCCGTGAGGTGGGCGACTCGGTCGTCTTCATGGACCAGGGCGTCGTGGTCGAGTCGGGCCACCCGCGCGAGGTGCTGACCAACCCGCAGCACGAGCGGACGAAGTCCTTCCTGTCCAAGGTGCTCTGACGGGTCCCGCGGACACGACGTGCGGGGGTACGGGCGCGCAGCCCGTACCCCCGCACGTTTTTGCCGTCCGGCCGGCTCAGTTCGTGTGGATGTGGAGAATGTCCTTGAACTGGCCCGGCAGGTGCTGGCCCTTGTCGAAGGTCACCTTGGAACCGTCCCGGAAGACGACGAAACCGGAGTTGGTGCCGGTGGTGAACGACGACACGATGCTCTGCACGACGTCCAGGTCTCCCGTGCCCTTGTAACAGGTGGGAAGCAGGGAGGCGAAGCCGTAGAAGCGCAGCTCGGCCGGGTCGTCGGAGCAGCTGACCTTCTGCAGCGGCTGCGTGGCGGCGTTGGCCGGGGCGGCGGCGAGAGCCATGCCCGAAGCGGCGCAGGCGGCCACGACGGCGAACTTCGCCTTGTTGGCAAGACGCACGGTGATCTCCTTCTTCTCGGAGCGAAGGCCACGGAGGCCCTCGGAACCCGTCCATCGTTCGCAGTCACCCGGTGCCCCCACCACCCATTTGCAGCAAACTGCCAGCCGTCTGTAATACCCTCGAATAAAGAAGGGCCATTACTGTCCCTTAGCTGCGCATTCTGCCCTCCGGACAAGGACCGAAAGTGGAACTGGCCTCTTACTCGGACTACGCCGTGCGGCTGGTCAATACCGAGCAGCCGGCCCGGGGAATCGACACGCTCACCTCGCTGGATGCCGTGCGCGAGCTCTTCGGCCCCGCGTCCCAGTCCTCGCGGCGGCTGACCGACGGCGACCTCACCCGGCTGCGCTCGGTGCGCGGCCGGCTGCGCTCGGTCTTCGAGGCGGCGGCCGAGGGCGACGAGACGCGGACGGTGGACCTGCTCAACGCGCTGCTGATGGAGTTCCCGGTCAGCCCGCAGATCTCCGGGCACGAGTACCGGGACGAGGACGGCCGCCCCAAGTGGCACATGCACATCGCCGACCACGCGGCCAACGCGGGCGCCACCTACACCGCCACCGCGAGCATGGGCCTGGCCGTCCACCTCACGGAGTACGGCGTCGACCGCCTGGGCATCTGCCAGGCCACGCCCTGCCGCAACGCCTACCTGGACACCTCGACCAACCGTTCCCGCCGCTACTGCTCCGACCGTTGCGCCACCCG
Source organism: Streptomyces cinnamoneus (assembly GCF_014650495.1). Classification (GTDB taxonomy): domain Bacteria; phylum Actinomycetota; class Actinomycetes; order Streptomycetales; family Streptomycetaceae; genus Streptomyces; species Streptomyces cinnamoneus. The sequence continues at coordinate 18,780 of NZ_BMVB01000015.1, forward strand.
CGCCAACGTCGCCGCCTACCGCGCGCGCAAGCGCCTGGAGAGCGGGCGCCCCGAGGAGCCCGCGGACCGCGCCGACGAACGCAGCGGCCGTACGGCCGAGGCCGCCCACGACAGCAGCGCCACCGGGGAGCGCTGACCCGCCTCCGGGGGCCGGCGCAGCCGCACCCAGGCCCGGGCCACCACGAACTCGTCCGGCACCGTCCCGAACTCCCGGCTGTCGTTCTCCACCAGCGGGTTGTCGCCGGTCACCCACCAGCCGCCCTCGCGCCGCTCCACGGCCCGCTTGACGATCAGCAGGTCCTGCCGGAACGGATGCCGCATGACCACCACGTCACCCGGACGCACCACCGCCCCGTACCGCACGACCAGCTGGTCGCCCGGGTTCAGCGTCGGGACCATGGACGGGTTGTAGACCTCGGCGAGCCCGATCCGCAGCAGTCCGCGGCGCTCGCGGTCCACCTCTTGCCCGCGCTCGTCCAGCTGCTCCTGCACCACGGCACCTCCGCGTCCGTATCCTCCATCAGTCCCAGACTGACACTGGACTTTTGCCCTGGGCCCCCCGGGGCACTCGGGAAAAGCCTTCCCGCACCGAGTAATCTCGCACCTGAGAAGACGATCACGAGGAAGGACAGCATCCATGCTTTCCCGACTGTTCGCCCCCAAGGTGAAGGTCAGCGCCCACTGCGACCTGCCCTGCGGCGTGTACGACCCGGCCCAGGCCCGCATCGAGGCGGAGTCGGTCAAGGCGGTCCAGGAGAAGTACCTGGCCAACGAGGACCCCCATTTCCGCGCCCGCGCCACCGTCATCAAGGAGCAGCGCGCCGAGCTCGCCAAGCACCACGTGTCGGTGCTGTGGAGCGACTACTTCAAGCCCCCGCACTTCGAGAAGTACCCTCAGCTGCACCAGCTGGTCAACGACACCCTCAAGGCCCTGAGCACCGCGAAGGCCTCGACGGACCCGAAGACGGGCGAGAAGGCGCTGGAGCTCATCGCCGAGATCGACCGCATCTTCTGGGAGACCAAGAAGGCGTGACGCCCGCGTGCCCGGGCCTCCGGCGGACCCGTACGGGTCCGCCGGAGGCCCGGGCACGGTCCGTTCAGGAGTTCGGGGCCGCCCCGTCGGGTTGCCGGACGGTGGTCTCCATCACCAGCTGTGCGCCGTCCTCCGAGAGGACGAACGTCACCGACGCGGCGCCCAGCCGGCCGGTGCTCGCGGCGTGGGTGCCACCGCACGCGAAGCGCAGCGCCCCCTCGCCCTCGCCGACGCACATCCAGCGGCGGTCGGTCACTCCCGGACCCTCCGCGACGATCCGCACCGGGACGTCCCGGGCGATCCACTCCTCGATGCGTGCGGTGACCTGCTCCGCGATCCGGGGAAGCTCCTCCGCCAGCCCCTCGGTGGTGAACCCCTTGCGGCGCAGCGACTTGCCCAGGCGGTAGGTGTCCCGGCTGCCGTAAGGGTGGATGCGCGAGGTGACGAGCGCCGCTCCGTCGAAGTCCGGGACGCCGGCGACGTCCGCGGCGGTCTCCTTGCGCCAGCGGCCGGCCACGGCCTCGTTGAGGGCCAGCGATGCCAGGTGGCAGGCGGTGTGCCCGGCGGACAGGGCGTGGCGGTGCGGGGCGTCCACGGTGAGCTCGCAGGGCTCGCCGACCGCGGCCGGCTCGAAGTCCTCGACCATGTGCAGCACCAGCCAGCGCCAGCCCTCGGCGTCCCGGCGCACGGGGATGTCACTGCCCGCCCGCAGGGTGCCCGTGCCGGGCCCGCCGGCCTCGACGGCGCCGATCAGGCAGTCGACGACGGGGTGACGCCGGCCCGCAACGGTGATCGAGCCCCGGTCGGCAGGGTGGTCCGGCCAGGTGTGGTCCACCGGGTGGAAGGGCGTCTGCCCGGTGATGACGGCCGTGCGGCCGTCCACCGGGACGACCGCCAGCACCGTCGAGGTGCCGTGCACGGCGCCGCCGGGGAAGGTGACGTGCGTGGGGTCGCCCGCGCCCGGTGCCGTGGGTGCGTGCCCTGCTTCCCCCATGTCCCGTGCCGACCCTGCGTGCTGCTGCATGTGCTGCTCACGTCCTCTTCCTTGCCGATGATCACCTCGGGCAGCGTACCGGGGGCGAAGTGGCGGTCGGCGGTGGGGTGTTCACGTACGCTGCGCGCGCCCGGCGTCCGGTGGCCCCGGCATCTGACAAAAGTCACGGCGATCCGCTGACGGTCCTCTCTGCCGTCGGCCGGGCCCCGTGCGCGAGCCTTCAGGGGCCGGGTACGGCACCCGGCCCCGTGGAACGAAGGACCCGACCATGCAGACGGCCGTACGCACCGAGGCGCCCACCGCTCCGGCCCCCGCGGCACCCACCGCCGGCCCCGGCCGGCGCCGTGCGCTGGCGGAGAGCCTCGCGCCGCTGGTCGTGGACGCCCTGATCCCGCTGGCCGCCTACTACGCGCTCACCGGCGGCTTCGGCATGAGCACCCTGGCCGCCCTGGCCTGGAGCAGCACCCTCCCCGCCGCGCGGACGGTGTGGGGTCTGATCGCCCACCGCCGCCTCAACGGTCTCGCGGTGCTCGTCCTCGCCGTCAACGTCGTGGGGCTGGCGCTCGGCACGGTCACCGGTGACGTCCGGCTGATGCTCGCCAAGGAGAGCGCGGGCAGCGGCGTCGTCGGCCTCGTGGTGCTGGCCTCCGTGCCGGCAGGGCGCCCGCTGATGACGGCCGCCCTGCGCCCGTGGGTCACCAAGGGCGCGCCCGCCGGGCAGGCCGCCTGGGACCGGCTCGCCGCCGCCTCGCCCCGCTTCCGCCGCGCCGAGCGGACGTTCTCGCTGGTCTGGGGCAGTGCGTTGCTGGCCGAGGCCGTCGCCCGCGTCGTGGGCGTCTACACCCTGCCGACGGACACGATGGTGTGGCTCGGCCATGTGGTCCTGGGCGTCGCCGTGGTCCTGGCCATGCTGGTCGCGGGCGCGCTGGCCGTCGACCCGATGGAGAGGATGGTCGGGGCGGAGGCCGGGACGCCCCGGGCGTCCTGAGCGGGCCCGGCCGCCCCTGCGGGACGGGTCACCCGGGCCGTGACGTGCCCGAGGACGGCTTGGGCGTCCCCCCGGCCTTGCGGCCCAGGGGGACGTACCACGTCTTTCCGTCCCGTTCGAGCGCCAGGCGCTCGCGGTGGTCGCGGCCCCGGCCGTCCGTGGCGGTGATGGCGACGTCCGCGAAGTCGGGGCCGAACTCGTGGGTGACGTCCATGCCGGTGACCTTCAGCCCCTGCCCGCCCCGCTCGGCGACGATGCCGCGGGCGTCCTCGGCGGCCCCCTCCCGACCGGGCCGGCCCAGGGCCGCGAGGGCGTCCGCGTCACGGGCGTTGAGGGCGTCGACGTAGGCGGTGGCCGTCTCCCGCTCCGCCCTCGTCCGCCCCTGGGAGTCGCTGTCACAGCCGGCCAGGGCCAGCACGAGGGCGGCGCCGAGCGCGGTGCCGAGCGCGGCGACGCCACGACGTGTTCCCGGACGTGTTCCCATGCGTCCCCCAGGGGCGGGTGAGGTTTCCGGATCAGGTGCGGTGGGCGTAGTACCAGGCGTCGGGACGCTTGGCGAGCAGGTTGCTCAGCTTCCGGTTGTGCGTGTTACCGGTGTGGTACGTGAGGTACCGCTCGGTGCGGGTGATCGCCGTGACGATCATGCTGTGGTCGATGTTGTTGTTGGGGCGCGGGCCCCAGTCGGCCTGCAGCACGTCCGCGGTACCGAGGGCCCAGATGTTGCGCAGCGGCTTGGTGCGCTTGGAGTGCACCTGGGCGAAGAAGTACCAGTTCTCGGCGCCGGCCCAGGTGTAGCTGGTCCACGGCTGGGGGCCGTAGAACCACTTGCTGTTCTTCCTGCGGTCGAGGAGCGACCCGCCCACGGGCTTCCAGCCCCCGGCGTACATGGCCTGGGAGATGAAGTTGGTGCAGTCGTTGCCGTAGGTGCGGTAGTCGTTGTTGGGGTGCTTCCAGTACTTGTTCGCGTAGGCGACCATCTTGGAGTAGTTGTACGACGCCGCCGCCTTCTGCGGCGCCTGCTCCGCCGGACGGGCCGGCGAGGCCCGGACGGCGGGCGCGCCCTTGTCCTCCGAGTCGGGCTCCGTGCTGCCCTCGGCCGGCGTCTCCAGGTAGGTGGTGACGTCACCGGTGCCCAGGTCGGGCCGGTCCGCGGCGAGGAGCCAGCGGCCCGCGGCGTCGCGCGTGAAGGTGAGGGTGTGCTCGACCGCGTACTCCTCGGCGTCCGGTTCGCCGGCCTTGACGTCCGGGTAGAGGAGCCGGGTGTCCTCGGTGAGCCGGACGGTGGCGGTGCCGCCCGCCACGGTGGCCTCGCCCGGGGTGAGCTTCACCTCGGCGCGCGTGTAGCCGCCGCTGGCCTTCTCGTAGGCGCGGCCCTGGGCGGCCAGCTGCCGGAACTCCGTGGCGAGGCGGCTGCCGAGTTCGGCGGTCGCGGCCTGGGGCGGCTCGGGCGCGAGCGCGGTGCGGCCGGTGGCCGTCACGGTGTCGGCGCGCCGCTGGAGGTAGTTCTCGGCGATCTTGTGCAGGGCTGCGGCGTCGGCGGCCGGCAGCGGGGCGGGCCCGGCCGCGGCCGGGCCGTCCGCCGCCAGGGCCGAGGGCGCTGCTCCGAGCCCCAGGGCGGCGACGACCACCGCGCAGGCGGCACGGTGCATCGTTTTTCTCATTCGCATGATTCCCCCATGAATTGGCGAACGATCAGCTCCACCGTCCCCCGGTACATCGCATTCAGCAGGGGCTGCAGTTGCGTCATGGCCGGAAACGCATGCATGTTGACCAACAGGCGTACGCCACACATCAGTTCGCCCGACCGTGGCTCCCCTCGCGTGGATACGGACGGCTCACCCGGGCCCGTACCGTCCCGGCCCGGCCATCCGCGCGTAAGGCGCGCGTCGCCGTCCGGCCACCACCGGTCGTGAGCATGCCACTCATGACGCAAACGATCAGGGCGCGCCGCGCCGCCGCGGCCGTCGTGGCCGCCACCGCACTGACCCTCGTGGGCACGGCCGCCGCCCCCGCCGGCGCGGCCACCCGGACCAGCGGCACCGCCGGCCTCAAGGGAGTCGACTACGACACCTGGCAGCGCGACGTCCGGACGGCCGTCGACGGGGCGATGCCGTACATCACCGAGCGCACCGCCGGCGCACACGGACAGAAGCAGGCCGTCGTCCTCGACATCGACAACAGCTCGCTGGAGACGGACTTCCACTGGACGACGTTCCCCACCCCCGCGATCAAGCCCGTCCTCGACCTGGCGCGGTACGCGCACGCCCGGGGCGCCGCGGTCTTCTTCGTCACCGCCCGCCCCGGAATCCTCGACGGGGTCACCGAGTGGAACCTGCGCCAGGTCGGCTATCCCGTCAGCGGCCTGTACGTACGCCACCTGCCCGATCTGTTCCGGGACGTGAGCACGTACAAGACCGCCAAGCGGACGGAGATCGAGGCACAGGGCTACACGATCATCGCCAACATCGGGAACAACACCACCGACCTGGCCGGCGGACACGCCGAGCGGACGGTCAAGCTGCCGGACTACGACGGCAAGCTGTCCTGACCCCCGGCGCCGCGTTCACTGCCTTCGTGACCGGAAACGTTCGAGCGCGACGATGCCCAGGGCGGCGAACCCGATCTGGATGATCCACACGACCCAGAAGAGACCCCTGTGGTCGTACAGGCCGAGCAGGTGCCCCACCCACGCGCCCAGGAACGCCGCCAGCAGACCGACCAGGACCGTTGCGAGCACGCCGATGTGCTGACGCCCCGGCACGACCAGCCGGCCCAGGAGACCGATGATCGCCCCGATCACGATCGCACTGATAACTCCCGAGATTTCCATGCCCCTCCCCCTTGTGACCGATTCCTGTCGATAGAGCTGCCCAGCGGCGGGTGCGTGCATGTCACGCGTGGCGCCCCTCCGGCGGTGCCTAGACTGGGGCCTTCCCGGGCGTAGGGACGCCCGACGGGGACGGGAGAGCGACAGTGACGGCAGGCGTCGGGAGCTTCGAGAGTTTCGAAGAGCCCTTCGACGGCTCGTGCGACCCTTCGGCCGAGGTCCTGGCCGAGGCGGCCGCCGCCTTCGGCCTGCTCGCGTCCTCCGCCCGGCTGCACCTCGTCTGGGCCCTGGCCCAGGGCGAGAGCGACGTGAGCGGACTCGCCGAGCGGGTGGGCGGCGCGCTCCCCGCGATCAGCCAGCACCTGGCCAAGCTGAAGCTCGCGGGGCTGGTGCGGTCCCGGCGCGAGGGGCGCCGGGTGGTGTACCTGGTGGACGACCCCGACGTGGTGACCATCGTCCGGCTCATGGTCGGCCAGCTCGCCGACCGCCGGTCGGACGCCGGACGGGGCGCCGGCGCCGCCGCCGGACGCCTCCGTGGCCTGGGCGCCTGAGGCCCACGCGGCCCCCGGCGCGGGCGGCGGCAGCACGCTGGAGGTGCTCCGCGCCCTGGCGAGCGGGCCCCGCGGGCTCACCGAGGCGGAGGCCGGGGACCGTCTCGCCCGGCACGGCGAGAACGTCTTCCCGGGGCGCCGCCCGGCCTCCTGGCCGCGCCGCCTCGCCCGTAGCCTGCGCGACCCCTTCACCGCCGTCCTCCTGTGCCTGGGCCTGGTCTCGGCGACCCTGGCCGCCTGGGGAACGGCCTGCGTGATCGCCGTCCTGGTCGGCGTCAGCTGCCTGCTGCGGGCCACGGGCGAGCACCGGGCCGACCGGTCGGTGGCGGCGCTGCGCGAGCTGGTCGCCACGACGGCCACCGTGCGCCGCCGCCCGAGCCGGGACGCCCCGCCCGTCACCCGTGAACTGCCCGTCGACGCGCTCGTCCCCGGCGACGTGGTCCTGCTGGCCCCCGGCGACCTGGTCCCGGCGGACCTGCGACTGCTGCGGGCGACGGGGCTGACCGTGCACGAGGGTGCGCTGACGGGCGAGTCGACACCCGTGGAGAAACGCGCCCGCCCCGGCACCGGGGCGGCCCCGGCGGCCGCCGGGAGCGAGAGGCCGGCCCTGTGCCTCCAGGGCAGCAGCGTCGTCTCCGGCACCGGCAGCGGGGTCGTCGTCGCCACGGGGCGCGCCACCGTGCTCTCCGGCGCCCTGCCGGGCGCCCGGTGGCGGACGCGGCGCCCGGCCGGCCCCTTCGAGCGCTCCGTCAACGGCATCGCGTGGACCCTCATCCGGTTCATGCTGCTCACCGCGCCGCTCGTGCTGATCGCCGGTGCGCTGGTGCGGGGGCGCGGGCTGGAGGCGCTGCCGTTCGCCGTCGCGGTGGCGGTGGCCCTGACGCCCGAGATGCTGCCGGTGATCGTGACGAGCGCGCTCGCCCGCGGCGCGGGGCTGCTCGCGCGGGGCGGCGAGGTCGTCGTCCGGCGGCTGCCCGCCCTGCACGACCTCGGCGCCGTCGACGTGCTGTGCGTCGACAAGACGGGCACCCTCACCGAGGACCGCCCCGTCCTCGCCCTCTGCGAGGACGGCGACGGCCGCCCCGACCCCGGCGTCCTGCACTGGGCCGCCGTCAACGCGCTGTGGACGCTGCACCTCGCCGAGCTTCCCGTGCCGGACGCCCTGGACGAGGCGGTCCTCGACGCCGGGGCGGCGGCGGGCGAGGAGTACGGCGAGGAGTACGAGGGCGTCGAGGCACTGCCCTGCGGGCCGGGGCGGCGGCTGTCCACCGCGGTCGTGCGCCGGCCGGGCGACTCCCGGTTCGCCCTGGCCCGCACCCACCTCCTCGTGGTCAAGGGCGCACCCGAGGACGTGCTGGACCGCTGCGCCCTGGCACCCGCCGACCGCGAGCGCCTGGCCCGCCGGGCCGCCGGGCTGGCCCACGAGGGCCTGCGGGTGCTCGCGGTCGCCCGCGCCGAACGGCCCGTGCCCGGCCGCCCCTACGGGCCCGCCGACGAGCGCGAGCTGACCTTCACCGGCTTCCTGGGACTCAGCGACGCACCGGCGCCCACGGCGGCCGCGGCGCTCGCCGACCTCACGCGGCACGGGGTGACGGTCAAGGTGCTCACCGGCGATCACCCCGGCACCGCCGCCCGGGTCTGCCGCGAGCTCGGCCTGCGGCCGGGCACCCCGGTCACGGCCGACCGCATCGACGCCCTCGACGAGGCGGAGCTCGCCCGCCTCGCCGACCGCACGACCGTCTTCGCCCGCTGCACTCCCGAGCACAAGGCCCGCATCGTCCGGGCGCTGCGCGCCGGCCGGCACACCACCGGCTTCCTGGGCGACGGCGTCAACGACCTGGCCGCCCTGCACGCCGCCGACGTCGGCGTCTGCCCGCGCCAGGGGGTGGACGTGGCCCGGGAGAGCGCGGACGTCGTACTGGCCTCGAAGGACCTCACCGCGCTGGACCGGGCGATCGTCGTGGGGCGGCGCAGCACGGCCAACATCGCCTCGTACCTGCGGATCACGCTGTCGTCGAACCTCGGCAACGTCATCGCGATGCTGGTGGCGGGGCTGATGCTGCCGTTCCTGCCGATGTTCCCGGCGCAGGTGCTCGTGCAGAACCTGTGCTTCGACGCCGCGCAGCTGGCCCTCGCCTTCGACCGCCCGGCGCCCGGCGCCGGGGCCCGCCCGGCGGTCCTGCGCCCGCGCGCCCTGCTGCGCTTCATGACGGGCTTCGGCCTGCTGAACGCGGCGGCGGACCTGGCGACGTTCGGGGTGCTGGTGCTGGCGGCGGGCGAGGACGGTTTCCAGGCCGGGTGGTTCACGGAGAACTTGCTGACGCAGGCGATGGTGATGGTGCTGCTGCGATCGGGACGGGGCCGCGCCCCGGGCCCGGTGCGGTGCGCGGTGGCGGGGCTGGCGGTGGTGGGGCTGCTGTTGCCGGTGACGCCGGTGGGGGCGATGTTGTCGATGTCGCCGTTGCCGCCGCTGTACTACGGGCTGCTGGGGTTGGTGCTGGGGCTGTACGCGGTGTGCCTGGCGGTGGCGCGGGGGCGGTGGGTCTCTCCCCTGCCCCGCCCCTTCCCGTAACCGGGGATGCGCCCCGGGCCCCGGTCCTCGATCGCCGGACGGGCTGCATGTGCAGCCCGTCCGTCCGCCGGGTTCACCACCCGCCGCCACCGAAGTCGCCGCCGCCGCCTCCGAAGCCGCCGCCACCGCCGTCGCCCCAGCCTCCGCCGCCGAAGTCGCCGGAGTCGAAGTCCGAGCCGGTGTAGTCGCCGCCGTCGGGGCCGCCCGCTTCCGGGCCGGCCGCGTAGGCCGGGCCGCTCATCAGGCTGCCCAGCATCGTGCCGAACAGCAGCCCGGGCAGCAGGCCGCCGCCGAAGTAGCCGCCCGCCCACGGGCCGTAGGCCGGGCCGGCGTTCCAGTACGGCTGCGGGCCGCTCGCCGTCTGCACCTGCCGGGACAGCGGCTCCTCGCCCTCCGCCAGCCGTGTCGCGTCCGCCGCACAGGCCGGCACCGTGCGCACGGCGCCGCCGGGCGGGGCCCACTCCACGTCCCGGGCCGACGGCCCGTGGCGCGGGTCGAAGAAGCACGGCAGCCGCCGCTCCGGCAGCGGGGCGCCCGAGCGGCGCGCGGCGAGGGTGGCGAGGGCGAAGCGGCCGCTGTCCAGCGCCTCGGTGACGCCCTGCACCTCCTGCGGCTTCACGGCCGCCGCCATCTTCGACTTGGCCTCCTCGTAGGCGTCGAGCGCCTGCTCGTAGTCGCGCCGCATCTCGTCGGTGGCGCCCGCCTCGGAGGGGGAGAAGTCCAGCCGGTCCAGTTCCTCGCCGAAGGCGGTGATGTCCTCGTCGACGACCACCCGCAGCGCGTCCAGCTCGGCCCGCTCGCGCTCCTCGCGCCGGCGCCTGTTCCGCCGGTACACGGCGTACGCCCCGGCGCCGCCCGCCACCACGACCGCGCCGCCGGTGATCAGCCCGGCCGTGCCGATGCCCTCGTGCTCCACGCCCCAGGAGCCGGGTGCGTGGCCCTTGGCGAGCCGGTCGGCCTGGTCGACGAAGGCGTTCACCTGGGTCTTGGCGTCGCCGCCGGAGCGCTGGACGGAGCCGACGAGGTTGGCGACGGCGTTGCGCGACATCACCGAGCGGTCGGCGGCCGCGTTGAAGGCGTCGCCGAGGTGGACGGCGTAGACGCCGGCGATGCCGACCTTGGTGCGCAGGTCCTGCAGGACGGTGGCCCGGGGGTACTCGGGGGCGTTGGGCAGGACGGCCACGAAGACGGGCTTGTCGGCATCCTTGATCTTCTCGGCCAGGGCGTCGGCGTCGGCCGCGGAGAGCTGGCCGGCGGCCCGCGGGTCGACGTAGACGGGGCTCTTGCGCAGCGCTTCGGCCGCCTGGTCGAGCCCGGCGGCGGCGACGGTGTCCGGGGCGGGGCCGGCGTGCGCGGCCGGGGCGTAGAGCAGCGCGCCCGCCCAGACGAGGAGCGCGGCGAGCAGGGCCGGTACGGGCCTGGGCAGCGCCCGGTGAACGGCGGTGGCGGACATGATGTCGCTCCTTGGGCTCCTGGCAGCACTCACTGCTTACTCTGCACCTACCACGAAAACGGACCAAACAGGCATACGTGTTCCCCTGTGCGATCAGCCGTACGAGAGGTTGGCGCAGGGGTCGTCGTCGGCCGACCGCACTCCGCTCACGACGTCGGAGGAGAGCGTGCCCGGCGGCCGGGCCGACGAGGACGGGCCGGGCGCGGACGGCCCCGGTGAGGGTGCGGCGTCGTAGTCGCGTCCGAGGGTGACGGTGATCCCGTCGGCCGCCGCACCGCGGACGTAGGAGCCGGGGAAGAGGCGGGCCAGCTCCCGGGCATGGCCGGCCTCGCCCGGGCCGAACTCGATCACGGTGGTCGACGCGCCGCCCGCCCGGGCCGTCGTCGTGCCGGTGACCTCGAAGCCGTGCTCGGTGAGCACGGTCGCGGCGCGGGCGGCGAGCCCGGTGACGTCGGTGCCGTTGCGGACGGCAACCTTCACCCCGGCGCCGGAGACGGGCGCGGAGGCCGGGGCCGACGGTGTGCCCCTCGTCCCGCCGGCCCCGCCGCCCTTGCCCGCGTCCTTGCCGTCGACCGTGCGGTCCGCCCGCAACGAGGCCCACAGCGCGTCGGCGTCGGGCTGGACGATCGCGACGCGGTTGCCGTCGTAACGCCAGGGCAGGGTCAGGAACTTCATGTCGTGCAGGTCGATGTCCTTGAGCGACATCGCGAACGACAGCATCTTGCCGGCCGATCCGAGCCCGGGGTCCACGGTCATCGACTTCGTGGCCGCGTCGGCCAGCGGCAGCAGCGTCGTCGGGTCGTAGCCCTGCTCCTTCACCTTCTTGACCATGGCGGAGAGGAACGCCTGCTGGCGCTGGATGCGGCCGATGTCCGAGCCGTCGCCGATCCCGTGCCGCACGCGCACGTAGTCCAGGGCCTTCTGGCCGGAGATGCTCTGCCGCCCCCGGGGGAAGAGGAGTTGACCGCGCGAGCCCAGGTTGGGGTTGAGGTCGCCCTGGTAGACGTCCTTCGGTACGCACACGTCGACGCCGCCCACGGCGGAGGTCATCGCGGAGAAGCCCGCGAAGTCGACGACGACGGTGTGGTCGACGCGCAGGCCGGTGAGTCTCTCGACGGTGTTCTGCGTGCAGGCCGGGTTGCCCTTGGCCGATTCGCCCAGCGAGAAGGCGGAGTTGAACATCACGTGCTGCTGCCCGGAGGTCCAGCTGCCGTCGGGGAGTCTGCACGGCGGGATGTCCACCAGGGTGTCCCGGGGGATCGACACTGCGACGGCGTGCTTGCGGTCGCCGTAGACGTGCAGCAGGAAGGCCGTGTCCGAGCGGCCCACGTCCCCTTCCCCGCCGCCGAGGCCGCTGTTCTCGCCGGCGCGCGAGTCCGAGCCGATGACCAGGACGTTCTGCCCGGCGACGCCCGCGCCGGGGCGGTTCTTGGACAGGCCGTCCGCGTCGAAGGTGTCGATGTTGCCGTTGAGCCGGAAGTACAGCCACCCGGCGCCGGCGGTCACCAGCACCAGGAACGACACCACCACGGCCCCGGCGATCCGTATCCGGCGCCGCCTGGGCCTGCCTCGCCTGCCAGTCATATCCGCGCCCTCATCCGCTCCCCCGGTCCGTGCCGTGTCGCCGGGTTAGACGGCCTGCCCCGCACTTTGGTTGTCCAGTTGCGCAATCTAGCAAGTATGGTGAGGGCAGCCGTTACGGCATCGCGTACGAGCGTCGGATGAGATGAGAGGTGGTGGGGCGGCGTGTTCCGCAACGCCCTGGAGCCGTGGCACGTCCTGGTGGTCGTGCTCGTCATGGTCGTGCTGTTCGGGTCGAAGAAACTCCCGGACACCGCCCGCGCCCTGGGCAAGTCCCTGCGCATCCTCAAGAGCGAGACCAAGGCGCTGAAGGAGGACGGCACTCCGGATCCGGCGCCGTCCGCTGTCGACAGCACCCGGTGACCTCCACGTCACCTCGGCGTCCCCTGCGGTACACCCGCCCCTGGTGAGCTTCCTCCCGCCGGGCACCTCGCCCCGGTCCAGCTAGGAGGAATTGACCATGGGTTCTCGTCCGTACCGACGCCGTCTCGCCTGGGGTGCCGCCGCGCTGCTCGCCGCGGGCGTCGCGGTGCCCGCCGCGGCCGCCGCCTCGGACCACGGCAGCCCGTCGGACGTCGGCGGTCACGGCCCGAAGAAGGCCAAGAACGTCATCCTGCTCATCGGTGACGGCATGGGCGACTCGGAGATCACCCTGGCCCGCGACTACACCGTGGGCGCCGCCGGCCGTCTCACCATGGACAAGTTCCCCATGACGGGCACGTACACGACGTACTCCGTCGACAAGAACGGCAAGCCGGACTACGTCACCGACTCGGCCGCCAGCGGCACCGGCTGGGCCACGGGACAGAAGACGGTCAACGGCCGGATATCCAAGACGCCCGGCACCGACAAGCCGATGACCACCATCCTGGAGCTGGCCCAGAAGAAGGGCCTGGCCACCGGCAGCGTCACCACCGCCGAGCTCACCGACGCCACCCCGGCCGTGCTCGCCTCGCACGCCACCGACCGCAGCTGCGCGGGCCCGGCCGACATGAAGGCGTGCCCGAACGACACGATCGCCAAGGGCGGCCCGGGCTCCATCGCCGAGCAGAGCGTCAACCACAAGGTGGACGTGCTGCTGGGCGGCGGCAAGGACCGCTTCGACCAGAAGATCACCGAGGGCCCGTACCGCGGCCTGACCGTCACCCAGCAGGCCGAGAAGCTCGGCTACCAGGTCGTGACCGACTCCGAGGGCCTGCGGACCGCCCGCTCCGGCAAGCCCGTGCTCGGCCTCTTCGCCCCCGGCAACGTGCCCGTGGAGTGGACCGGCAAGGCCGCGGCCGTCGGCGGCACCGCCGCCCAGCGCTGTGTGACGAGCAACCCCGAGCGCAAGGCCGGCACCCCGGCCCTGGAGGAGCAGACCCGCCGGGCGCTGTCCCTCCTGGACACGCCCAAGGCCAAGAAGAATGGTTTCTTCCTCCAGGTGGAGGGCGCCTCGATCGACAAGCGCGACCACGCCGCCGACCCCTGCGGCCAGATCGGTGAGACGGCCGCCCTCGACCGCGCGGTGAAGGTCGCCCGCGACTACGCGGCCAAGCACCCCGACACGCTGGTGGTCACCACCGCCGACCACGGCCACACCAGCCAGATCGTGCCGCTGGAGGCCACCCCGCCCGGCCTGTCCTCGACGCTGATCACCAACGAGGGCCGGCAGCTGAAGGTGAACTACTCCACCAACACCCCGGGCAAGGCCCAGGAGCACACCGGCACCCAGGTCCGCATCGCCGCCCAGGGCCCCGGGTCCCAGCGCGTCCTCGGCGTCACCGACCAGACCGAGCTCTTCACCACCCTCCGCACGGCGCTCTCCCTGCGCTGATCCCCGCCCCGCGATCGGGGGCCCGGCCGCCGCGGGCGGCCGGGCCCCTTTGCCGAATGCGCCAGTTATCGCGGCCGAACATTGGCGGATCACGCACCCGGCTCCGGCCCCGCAGCATCAACACTGAGAGGTCACGTCACCCGCCGCCGCGCAGGAGGAACCACCGATGACCGGGTCCCGGGTCCTGGCCCTCGGCCACTACCAGCCCGCCAGGGCGCTCACCAACGACGACCTGGCCGCCATGGTCGACACCAGCGACGAGTGGATCCGCTCCCGCGTCGGCATCCGCACCCGCCGCATCGCCGGGCCGGACGAGAGCGTCGCCTCCATGGCCACCGAGGCCGCCGCGAAGGCCCTGGCGAACAGCGGCCTCGACCCCGCCGACATCGACCTCGTCCTCGTCGCGACCTGCACCGCCGTCGACCGCAGCCCCAACACCGCGGCCCGCGTGGCCGCCGCCCTGGGACTGCCCTCCCCGGCCGTCATGGACGTCAACGTCGTCTGCGCCGGCTTCACCCACGCCCTGGCCAGCGCCGACCACGCCCTGCGCGCCGGAGCCGCCCGCAACGCCCTGGTGATCGGCGTGGAGAAGTTCACCGACGTCGCCGACTGGACCGACCGCACCACGTGCGTCCTGGTCGGCGACGGCGCCGGCGCGGCGGTGGTCACCGCCGCCGAGGAGCCGGGGATCGGCCCGGTCGTGTGGGGCTCGGTGCCGGAGATGGGACACGCGGTCCGCATCGAGGGCACCCCCTCCCGCTTCGCCCAGGAGGGCCAGTCCGTCTACCGCTGGGCCACGACCACGCTTCCGCCGATCGCCCGCCGGGTGTGCGAGCGCGCCGGGGTGCGGCCGGAGGACCTGGCGGCGGTCGTCCTCCACCAGGCCAACCTGCGGATCATCGAGCCGGTGGCGCGCAAGCTGGGCGCGACGAACGCGATCGTCGCCACCGACGTGACCGAGTCGGGCAACACCTCGGCGGCGAGCATCCCGCTGGCACTGTCGAAGCTGGTCGCCTCCGGCAGGGTGGAGCCCGGCGCCCCGATCCTGCTCTTCGGCTTCGGCGGCAACCTGTCCTACGCGGGACAGGTCATCCGCTGCCCCTGACCGGGGCTCAGAACACCGACCACCCGGTCAGCGACGTGAAGTGGTCCAGCGCCGCCACGCCCGCGACGGAGTTGCCGCGCGGGTCCAGGCCCGGGCTCCACACGCACAGCGTGCACCGGCCCGGTATCACGGCGACGATGCCGCCGCCCACGCCGCTCTTGCCCGGCAGCCCCACCCGGTAGGCGAAGTCGCCGGCCGCGTCGTAGGTCCCGCACGTCAGCATCACGGCGTTGATCTGCTTGGCCTCGCGCCGCGGCAGCAGGCGCGTCCCGTCCGCCCGCAGCCCGTGCCGCGCGAGGAAGCCGGCGGCCAGGGCGAGGTCCTTGCAGCTCATCTCGATGGAGCACTGCCAGAAGTAGTGCTCCAGCACGGTCGGCACGGGATTGTCGAGGTTGCCGTAGCTCGCCATGAAGTGGGCCAGGGCGGCGTTCCGGTCACCGTGCTCGGACTCCGACTTGGCGACGGCCGCATCGAACGAGACGTCCGGATTGCCGCTCTCGGCCCGCAGGAACTCCAGCATCGTGGTGCTCGCGTCACCGGTCAGCGTCTGCAGCCGGTCGGTGACGACCAGCGCGCCGGCGTTGATGAACGGGTTGCGCGGGATCCCGTGCTCGTATTCGAGCTGCACCAGCGAGTTGAAGGGGTTGCCGGACGGCTCCGTCCCGACCCGCTCCCAGATCCGGTCGCCGCCCTCGGCCAGCACCAGGGCGAGGCCGAACGCCTTGGAGATGGACTGCACGGAGAAGGGCCGCTCCCAGTCGCCCACGCCGTACACGCCACCGTCGACGTCGGCGATGGCCATCCCGAACTGCGCGACGTCCACCTCGGCGAGCGCCGGAATGTAGTCGGCCACCTGACCGCGACCGACCAGCGGCCGCGCGTAGGCGGCGACCTCTTCGAGTACGGCCTGGTAGTCCACTGCAGCTCCGTGCCTTCCTAGCGTCATTGCCGGCCGGGCAAGAGTACAAAATGGACGGTGTGACCAGCGACAATCCCCCCGGCACGATGGATCCCGCAGCGTTGCGGCCCCTGCTGCCGTCCCCGCTCGTGGAGGCGGCGGACGAGCGCTTCACCCGACGCGGCCTGCGACTGCTGCTCAAACGGGACGACCTGATACATCCGGACCTGCCGGGCAACAAGTGGCGCAAGCTGGAGCCCAACCTGCGGGCGGCGGCGGCAGCCGGAGCGGACACCCTCCTCACCTTCGGGGGCGCGTACTCCAACCACCTCCGGGCGACGGCGGCGGCGGGCCGCCTCCTGGGCTTCGACACCATCGGCATCGTGCGCGGCGAGGAGCTGGCGGACCGCCCGCTGAACCCGTCCCTGGCGAGCTGCGCGGCGGACGGCATGGAGCTGCGCTTCGTCTCCCGCGCGCTGTACCGCCGCAAGACGGAGCCGGAGGTGGTGACCACGCTGGTCCCCGAGGGCGCCTTCGTCATCCCTGAGGGCGGCAGCAACGCGGCGGCGGCGCAGGGGTGCACCCTGCTGGGCCGGGAGCTGCGCGGGATCGCGGACGTCGTGGGCGTGGCCTGCGGCACGGGCGGCACCCTGGCCGGCCTGACCGCGGGGCTGACCGAGGGACAGCGGGTGATCGGCTTCCCGGTGCTGAAGGGCGGCTTCCTGGGCGAGGAGATACTCCGCCTGCAGCAGGAGGCGTTCGGCGAGCGCCGGGGCGACTGGACGCTGGACGACCGCTTCCACGGCGGCGGCTACGCGAAGACCTCCCCGGAGCTGGAGTCCTTCGCGGCGGACTTCGAGACCCGCCACGACCTCCCGCTGGAGCGGCTGTACGTGGCGAAGATGCTGTACGGCCTGACGACGCTGGCGCTGGACGGCGCGTTCGCACCCGGCAGCACGGTGGTCGCCGTGATCACGGGAGGGGCCGGTGCGGGAGGGGCCCTGGCAGGGGCGTAAGGGTTATGTGCGGCGACGTGCCGGGTGAGCAAGCAGGTGACGGGGGCCGTAAATAATCCAGCCCCAGAAGGGCCCCTCCCGCACCGGCCCCGCCCCGGACAACGAACCTCAGCCCCCACCCGCACCCGCACCGGCAGCACCGGCACCCGGCACCCGGCACCCGCCTACCCCGCACCCCCCTGCTCCCGATACGCGGCCGCCTCCTCCAGGTCCAGGCGCCGCAGCAGCGTCCGCAGCATCTCGTCGTCGATGCGCCGGGCGTCGCGCAGCGCCACGAACACCTCCCGCTCCGCCCCGATCACCTCCCGCGACAGGCGCCGGTAGGTGTCGTCCACCGACTCGCCCGTGCGCTCGTCCACCGTGCCCAGCCGCTCCCACACCGCGTTCCGCCGCCGTTCCAGCACCGCCCGCAGCCGGTCCGCGAGCGGCGACGGCAGCGCGTTGCGCTCGTCGGCCAGCAGCTCCTCCAGCCGCGCCTCGGCCGCCGCGGACGCCTCGCTCTGCGCCTGGGCCTCCGCGAGCGTGACCGCTCCCGCGTCCGGCTCCGGCAGCCGCAGCCGCCGGATGAGCGGCGGCAGCGTCAGCCCCTGCACCACCAGCGTGCCGATGACGGTCGTGAAGGTGAGGAAGAGGATCAGGTTGCGCGCCGGGAACGGCGCGCCACTGTGCGTCGTGGCCGGGATCGAGAAGGCGATCGCGAGCGAGACCACGCCCCGCATCCCGGCCCAGCCCACCACCACGGGCGCCTTCCAGGTGGTGTCGGGCTCCCGCTCGCGGATCCGCGCCGACAGCAGCCGCGGCAGGAACGTGGCCGGGAAGACCCAGACGTACCGGACGACCACGACGGCGACGAACACGGCGAGCGCGTACCCGGCGACCTCCCCCGGCCCGTACGCCCCCAGCCCGCTCACCACCACCCGCAGCTGCAGGCCGATGAGGGCGAAGACGGCGGACTCCAGGACGAAGGCGACCACCTTCCAGACCGCCTCCTCCTGCAGCCGGGTGGCGAAGTCGACCTGCCAGGACCGGTGCCCGAGGTAGAGCGCGACGACCACGACGGCGAGCACGCCGGACGCCCCGACCTGCTCGGCGGCCGCGTAGGCGGCGAAGGGGATGAGGAGCGAGAGGGTGTTCTGCAGCAGCGGTTCGCGCAGGTGCGTGCGCAGCCAGTGGATCGGCACCATGAGGACCAGGCCCACGCCGATGCCGCCGAGGGACGCCACGGCGAACTCCCGGATGCCGGTCGCCCACGTGGCGCCCGCGCCGACGGCGGCGGCCAGGGCGACCCGGTAGGCGGTGATGGCCGTCGCGTCGTTCACCAGGGATTCGCCCTGCAGGATGGTGGTGATCCGCGAGGGCAGCCCCAGGCGCCGCGCGATGGCGGTGGCGGCCACGGCGTCCGGCGGCGCGACGACGGCGCCGAGGACCAGCGCGGCGGGGGCGGACAGGTCGGGCACCACGCGGTGGGCGACGTAGCCGACGGCCAGGGTGGCGAAGAGGACGTATCCGACGGACAGCAGCGCCACGGGCCGCACGTTGGCCCGCAGGTCGAGGTAGGAGCTGTCGAGGGCGGCGGTGTGCAGCAGGGGCGGCAGCAGCAGGGGCAGGACGACGTGGGGGTCGAGGGTGTAGTCGGGGACGCCGGGCACGTACGAGGCGAGGAGGCCGGCCGCGACGAGCAGCAGGGGCGCCGGCACGGGCGTGCGGCGGGCGGCGCCGGCGACCGCCGCGCCGCCCGCCACCAGGATCAGCAGAGGCATGACGTCCATGCGGTCCCCCACTTGCTCGTCGTCGGGCGTTCTAACCTGGCAATCATGATCGAGTGTTCTCATCTCGCGCAGCTGCCGCGCCCCGAGCCCGCGCCGCTGCACCCCACCTGTCCGGAGTGCGAGGCGGCGGGCAGCCACCCCGTCCAGCTGCGGCTGTGCCTGGAGTGCGGGCACGTGGGGTGCTGCGACTCCTCGCCGTACCGCCACGCGACGGCGCACTTCGAGGAGACGGGTCACGCGGTGATGCGCAGCTACGAGCCGGGTCAGAGCTGGCGTTGGTGCTACGTCGACAAGCACATCGTCTGAGCGAGCGGGGGCGTGGGCGCCCGGACAACACCCGTGGGAGTAGCGGAGAGTGACGGAATCGGCGGCCCCGCAGGCGCTGCGGCCCGCCACGCCGTGCCGTGCCGCTCGGGGGCGCCGCACCGGCACGGCCGCGACACACACGCACAGTGAGCGACCGGCGGTGCGGGGGTCGCCGCTGATGTCGGAGGAAACGCCCGGGGGCTCTTGCGGCGCTCGCGCAGAGTGACGAAAATCCCCAACAGGCCGACTTCTCTTTCGATTTGAGACCGCAAGACCCTACCCACCTTCCGTACTCATGGGCTTACCATGAGTGACAGTCGTGGGCCTGCGGCGCGGAACCGCAGATCGCGATAGCGTCTCAGCCGGACCATGTGCCGCACCGGCCCGCTCCTCCTTCCCCCGAAGGCCGCGGGACCGGCGCTCCCGACAGCTCAATGAGCTTGTGCCACCTTGGAGGTGAGGGTGTCCCCAATCGCAGGCGAGCCTGGGACGACCCAGGACTTCGTGGAAGTCCGGCTGCCCGCTGCGGGTGCCTACCTGTCGGTGCTGCGGACGGCGACAGCCGGCCTCGCGGCCCGCTTGGACTTCACCCTCGACGAGATCGAGGACTTGCGCATCGCCGTCGACGAGGCGTGCGCGATCCTGCTGCAACAGGCCGTTCCCGGCTCCGTGCTCAGCTGCGTCTTCCGGCTGGTGGGCGACGCCCTGCGGGTGACCGTCTCGGCGCCCACCACGGACGGCCGCGCTCCCGAGCGCGACACCTTCGCCTGGACGGTGCTCTCCGCGCTGGCCGGTGAGGTCGACTCCACCGTCGCGGACGACCGCACGGTCAGCATCAGCCTGCACAAGAAGCGCGGCGCCGGCCCCGGGCAGCCGTGACGGAAGAGGGGGCTCCGTGAGTACTGCGTCATCGCGGGGAGTGCGTACCCCGGCCATCCCGCAGCAGCCTGCCCGGCCGCAACCGGAGGAGGTCCAGCCGGACGGACCGCCGCCGGAGGAGGGCCGGCCGGAAGAGGGCCGGGCGGGCGAGTCATCAGAGCGGGCGGACCACATGGATCAGCAGCGGCACCAGCACCGGCAGCGGCACGCGCATCCCGATCCGCACGACCGCAGCGGCGCCCGGGCCCTGTTCGTGGAGCTGCGCGCGCTGCCGGACGGCTCGCCGGAGCGGGCCGAGCTGCGCAACCACCTGGTGCGGATGCACCTGCCCCTGGTGGAGCACCTGGCGCGGCGGTTCCGCAACCGCGGCGAGCCGCTCGACGACCTGACCCAGGTCGCCACGATCGGCCTGATCAAGTCCGTGGACCGCTTCGACCCGGACCGCGGGGTCGAGTTCTCCACGTACGCGACGCCCACGGTCGTCGGCGAGATCAAGCGGCACTTCCGCGACAAGGGCTGGGCGGTGCGGGTGCCGCGCCGGCTCCAGGAGCTGCGGCTGGCGCTGACGACCGCCACGGCCGAGCTGTCCCAGCGGCACGGCCGGGCCCCCACGGTCCACGAGCTGGCCGAGCACCTGGGCATCTCCGAGGAGGAGGTGCTGGAGGGGCTGGAGTCGGCCAACGCCTACAGCACGCTCTCGCTGGACGTGCCGGACACCGACGACGAGTCCCCGGCGGTCGCCGACACCCTCGGCGCCGAGGACGAGGCGCTGGAGGGCGTGGAGTACCGCGAGTCCCTCAAGCCGCTGCTGGAGGACCTGCCGCCGCGGGAGAAGAAGATCCTGCTGCTGCGTTTCTTCGGCAACATGACCCAGTCGCAGATCGCCCAGGAGGTGGGCATCTCCCAGATGCACGTCTCCCGGCTGCTGGCCCGCACGCTGGCCCAGCTCCGGGACCGGCTGCTGATCGAGGAGTGAGTCAGCTCTCGCGCGGGCCGATGCCGAGCGCCTCGGTCGCCGTGGGGTTCACCAGCAGGACGAGGGTGGCCACGGCGACCAGGGCGAGCGCCACGGCCCCCGCGACGAGCGCACCGCCGCCGTTGTAGAACGTCCAGGCCACCGGCAGCGCCATGATCTGCGTGATCATGGCGGGGCCGCGGCTCCAGCGGCGGCGCAGCCACAGTCCGCGCGCGGCGGCCAGCGGCAGGGCGGCCAGGGCCAGCACGGTCAGCCCGCCCATCTCGGCCTGCTGGGGGCTGTCCGGCCGGCCCAGCAGGCCCATGACCAGCAGATAGATGCCCGAGAGGGCGAGTGCCAGGCCCTCGGCGGCGACCAGCGCGGCCGCGGCCGTCAGCCGGGCGGGCCGGGGGCCGGCGGGCTCGGGGGCGGCGCTCTGCGGGGCGCTCGGCGCGGCACCCTTCCGGGCGGATTTCGAGGCGGACTGCTTGCTGCTCACCCTTGCAGGGTATCTGTCCGCAAACGTGCGGAGCCGGGCCTGGGATGGGTCGTGTACCGACAGGTAGGTAGGCTGGCGCGCATGCGTGCGCTTCTCGTGGTCAATCCGTCGGCCACCACCACCAGTGCCCGTACTCGCGATGTCCTGGCGCACGCACTCGCGAGCGACCTCAAGCTGGACGTCGCCACCACCGAGTACCGGGGCCACGCCCGCGACCTGGCGCGGCGGGCCGCCGAGAGCGGCAACATCGAGCTGGTGGTCGCCCTGGGCGGGGACGGCACGGTCAACGAGGTGGTCAACGGCCTGCTGCACGCCGGGCCGGACCCGGAGGGCCTGCCGCGGCTGGCCGTGGTGCCGGGCGGCTCGACGAACGTCTTCGCCCGTGCGCTGGGCCTGCCCAACGACGTGGTCGAGGCGACGGGGGCCCTGCTGGACGCGCTGCGCGAGGGCTCCGAGCGCACGGTGGGCCTCGGCCTGGCAGCCGGCACGCCGGGCACGGACGACGAGGGCGCGCCGTCGCGCTGGTTCACCTTCTGCGCGGGCTTCGGGTTCGACGCGGGCGTCGTCGGCCGGGTGGAGCAGCAGCGCGAGCGCGGCAAGCGTTCGACGCACGCCCTGTACGTGCGACAGGCGATGCGCCAGTTCTTCGGAGAAACGAACCGCCGGAACGGCGCCATCACCCTCGAACGACCGGGCGAGGAGCCACTCCGCAATCTCGTCATGTCGATAATCTGCAATACCGCCCCGTGGACCTACCTGGGGAACCGGCCGGTCTACGCGGCACCCGAGGCGTCCTTCGACACCGCCCTTGACGTGCTGGGATTCACCAAGCTGTCGACGCTGACCGCCGCCCGTTACGCGACCCAGCTGATGACCTCGACGCCGGAGCGCGGCCCGCAGGGCAAACACGCTGTGTCACTGCATGACCAGACCTCTTTCACCTTGCATTCGCAGGCTCCCCTGCCGTTCCAGATGGACGGCGACCACCTGGGAGTGCGTACGAGCGTGACGTTCACAGGCGTACGCCGTGCACTGCGTGTGATTGTGTGAGTGCTAGGGCCTAAAGTCCTTCCACTCGAACGTTTAGACTGGGTTCCACCCCCTGGAATGACGGCTGTGACCTAGCCGACACCGAGGAATCAAAAAAAACTTTCCGGAAGGGGTTGTATCCGTCGCCGAGGTTTGCGAGTCTCTTCATGGCGATCGGGACGGCCCGCTATCAAGGCTTCCCGGACAGCCCGAACCCCCTCCTTCATTCTCTGGACCGCATCCAGCCCTGCCTGGGCGTCGGCCCTTCCCTTGCGGGGGGATTCGTGAAAGCGTTCACATTCACAAGCCACGTAGCCGTAACACGAGGAGATGGAGCAGCCATGGACTGGCGTCACAACGCCGTTTGCCGCGAGGAAGACCCCGAGCTGTTCTTCCCCATCGGCAACACCGGTCCTGCGCTGCTGCAGATCGAGGAAGCCAAGGCCGTCTGCCGCCGCTGCCCCGTCATGGAGCAGTGCCTGCAGTGGGCGCTCGAGTCCGGCCAGGACTCCGGCGTCTGGGGTGGTCTCAGCGAGGACGAGCGCCGCGCCATGAAGCGCCGCGCCGCTCGCAACCGGGCGCGTAACGCGACCGCCTGACGCACCCCTTCGGCCCCCGAGCCGCAGCGCGCAGTACCCCCCCACCCGTGCGCTAAGCACAACAAAGCTTTGAGCCCCGGACCTCTCAGGAGAGGTCCGGGGCTCAGTGCTTTTCACACCACCGCTGCGTCGGCCGGAGGCGTTACGGCTTCTCCGCCCGCACCGGGATGTCGAGCACGACGCGCGTTCCCTGCCCGGAAGCGGGCAGCATGTCGAACTTTCCGCCCAACTCCCCCTCGACCAGGGTCCGTACGATCTGCAGTCCGAGGTTGCCGGCGCGGTGCGGGTCGAAGCCCTCGGGCAGTCCCCGGCCGTCGTCCTGCACGGAGATCAGCAGCCGGGCGTCGCGCCGGGTGCCGCCGCGCACCGCGGTGACCTCCACCGTGCCCTGCTCCCCCGGCCCGAAGCCGTGTTCCAGGGCGTTCTGCAGCAACTCGGTCAGCACCATCGACAGCGGCGTGGCGACCTCGGCGTCGAGTATGCCGAAACGGCCGGTCCGCCGGGCGGCGACCCGGCCCGGGGAGATCTCGGCGACCATGGCGAGGACACGGTCGGCGATCTCGTCGAATTCGACCCGTTCGTCAAGGTTCTGCGACAGCGTCTCGTGGACGATCGCGATGGAACCGACCCGGCGGACCGCCTCCTCCAGCGCCTCGCGGCCCTCGGGCGAGCCGATGCGGCGGGCCTGGAGGCGGAGCAGGGCGGCCACGGTCTGCAGGTTGTTCTTCACCCGGTGGTGGATCTCCCGGATGGTGGCGTCCTTGGTGATCAACTCACGCTCGCGACGTCGCAGTTCGGTCACGTCGCGCAACAGTACGAGCGAACCGATGTGACTGCCCTTGGGTTTGAGCGGGATGGCCCTCAGATGAATGACGCCGTCGTTGGCCTCGACCTCGAACTCGCGGGGCGCCCAGCCGCTGGCGAGCTTGGCCAGCCCTTCGTCGACCGGGGTCCGCGAGGGCGCCAACCGGGCGGTGGTCTCGCCCAGATGGTGCCCCACGAGATCGGCGGCCAGGCCGAGCCGGTGGTAGGCGGAGAGGGCGTTGGGGCTGGCGTACTGCACGATGCCGTCGGCGTCGAGCCTGATCAGCCCGTCGCCGGCGCGCGGCGAGGCGTCCATGTCGACTTGTTGACCGGGGAACGGGAAGGCGCCGGCGGCGATCATCTGGGCGAGGTCGGAGGCGCTCTGCAGATAGGTGAGCTCCAGCCGGCTGGGCGTGCGGACGGTCAGCAGGTTGGTGTTCCGGGCGATGACGCCCAGGACCCGCCCCTCCCGGCGGACCGGGATGGACTCGACCCGCACGGGCACCTCCTCCCGCCACTCCGGATCACCCTCCCGGACGATCCGCCCCTCGTCGAGCGCGGCGTCGAGCATGGGCCGGCGGCCGCGCGGCACGAGGTGGCCGACCATGTCGTCCTGGTAGGAGGTGGGACCGGTGTTGGGCCGCATCTGGGCGACCGACACGTAGCGGGTGCCGTCGAGCGTGGGCACCCACAGGACCAGGTCGGCGAAGGACAGGTCGGAGAGCAGCTGCCACTCCGAGACCAGCAGATGCAACCACTCCAGGTCGGAGTCGTCGAGTGCGGTGTGCTGACGTACGAGGTCGTTCATGGAGGGCACGGCAGTGAGCCTACCCGGGGCGGGCTGTCCGAAAGTTTTTCCGACAGTGGTTGAACGAGCATGGACAGTGAAGAATGGTCTAGTCCACAATGCTGGCAGTGCCGCCGGCCCCGGGCCACCGGACCCGGCCGCGCGCAGACCTCCGTCCTCCCCGCACAGGAGGGCGGAACGAGGACCGGACGCCCTCGGCCCCGACGGCGCCGGGTCCTCAGGCCGGCCGGACCCCGTCACGGAGCACCGCACACTCCGTACCGCGGACCGGTCGGTGGCAGCTCCGGGCTGCGGTGCCGGACGGGTCGAGGGTCCTGTCCCGGCGCCGCGGCCCGCGGGTCCCGCGCCATGAGCACCGCCTCGATGCGGGTGCGCACCCCCAGCTTGGCCAGGGTGTGCGAGACGTGGCTCTTCACGGTCGCCGGCGTGATGGCGAGGCGCTCGGCCACTTCGGCGCTGGAGAGCCCCTGCCCGAGCAGGGCCAGGACCGTGCGCTCACGGGCGGAGAGGGTCCGCAGCAGCTCCGCCCGGCGCGCTCCGGCCCCGGCGGCGGCCGGCCGGGTCGCCTCCCTGCGCAGCTCGAACAGCTCGGGCGATATCACCACGTTCCCGGCGGCGACCGCCCGGACCGCGGCGGCCAGCCGCGGCCCGTCGGTCCCCGCCACCAGGCAGCCGCGGACGCCGAGCGCCAGTGCCCGCTCCAGCCGCGGCCGGGTCCAGCCGGAGGAGACGAGCACGACCCGCCGGCCCCGGTCGGTCAGCGCCGCGACCGCGCCGGTGACGTCCTCGTACCGGCCGACCGCCACTACCGCCACGTCCGTACCGGCCGTCACTGTGGCGAGGCTCATCGGACTGCTCCCCTTCCCTGGCCTTCCCCGGCCCTGCCCGTCTTCCCGTCGTTCTTCGCCGTCCGGCCGGCGCCGGCCGCTCAGGTGCCGACCAGCTCGCCCGCACCCTCGAACGACCGGATCAGCCGCTCCTTGAGCACCGAGAGGTCCTCGCAGTCGCCGCCGACCCGCTCGGCGATGTGGACCCGGTACAGCTCGTCGATCCGTGCCTCGTCGACGGACACGCCGATCTCGTCGACGAGGTGGCGCAGCACCGCGCGGCCGGAGTGGCGGCCGATGAGGATGGAGCGCTCGCGGCCGAAGCGGGCGGGCTCGACGTACTCGTAGGTGGCGGGGTTGCGCAGCAGCCCCTGCTGGTGGATGCCGGCCGCCGTGCCGAAGGCGTAGGTGCCGAAGATCGCCTTGTTGCGGGGCTCCTCCAGGCGGATCGCCTTGCGCAGGTGGGTGTAGGCGTCGTACATGGCCGCGAGGTCGATGTCGGTGTAGATGCCGAGCCGGTCGCGCTTGTAGGCGAGGAGCGCGGCGACCTCTTCCAGCGGGGTGTTGCCGGCGCGCTCGCCGATGCCGCCCAGGGTCGCCTGCACCTCGTCGGCCCCGGCCTGCAGGCCGGCGACCGCGTTGGCGAGGGAGAGGCCGAAGTCCTGGTGGCAGTGGGTGGCGATGCGGACGGGCGCCGGGGCCCAGGCGCGGAAGGTGCGGATGAGGTCGGCGTACTCCTCGGGGGTGAGGGCGCCGGAGGTGTCGGCGACGACGATGCAGGTGGCGCCGGCCTCGATGGCGCCCTCGGTGAGGGCGCGCAGCAGCTCGTGCTCGCCGCGGCTGGCGTCCTCGATGCCGACGGAGACCTCGGCCACGCCCAGCGAGCGGGCGTAGGCGACGGCGTCGGCGACCTCGGCGACGCCCTGCTCGCGGGTGATGCCCCGCTTGTGCCGCAGGTGCATGTCGCTGCCGGTCGCCGCGACCTGCACCTGGTGGTTCTCCGTGCCGCCGGCCTCCACCGCGGTCGCGACGTCCTGGCGCACGGCGCGGGCGAAGGTGGTGAAGCGGGCCCGGGTCAGGTTCCGGGAGATGAGCTGGGCGGCCCGGAACTCGCTGGGCGAGGAGGCCGGGAAGCCGGCCTCGATGTAGTCGACCCCGAGTGCCTCGATGCGCAGCGCGATGTCCAGCTTCTGCTGGGGGGTCAGCGCGTTGCCGGGGGCCTGCTCGCCGTCGCGGAGCGTCGTGTCGAACACGGATATCCGGCGGGCCTCAGCGGTGTTCTGCATGGCTTCCTGCACTTTCTAGCCTCGCACCATGCGGCGCATGGTGACGGTCCGGTGCGTGGGTGGCGTGAGTCGCGTGAATCGCATGAATGGCTTGTGGTGCTGGTGTTCCGGCTGGGTCAGCCGAGGGTGGGCCGGCGGGCGGTGATGCCGCCGAGGGCGTGGCCGGCGATGGCGTCGGCGTCGCGGACGAAGTCGGTCCAGAAGCCCGGCCGGCTGCTGCCGCCCTGCATGAACCAGCGGGTGTGCTCGGTGGGGATCCCCAGGACGTACAGCCCGGTGTCGGGCAGGCCGTCGCGGCCCACGGGGTGGTACGGGCTGTCGGTGACCGCCACCCCGCCGGTGCGGAAGGCGTCGGCGCCCTCGCCGTTGACGTAGTCGGTCCACAGGCCCCGCTCGACGAGCCGGCGGGTCAGGGGAGCCGGGTCGTGGCGCAGGTCGGGCGAGGGGATGCGGGCGTCGATCACCGTGGTGACGGGCACGGCGGAGCCGGCCACGAACGGGGAGGAGACGAGGAAGGCGTCGGTGTCCCGGTCGCCGGCGAAGCGGGTGTGCGGGCCGGCGATGCGCAGCAGGCCGCATTCGATCAGGGCGGCGGTCTGCCGGAGGCGGAGGCGGGGCGGGCCGGCCGCGAGGAAGGAGCTGCGGGCCCCGTACCAGCCGATGAAGTCGTCCCGGTGCGAGGCCGGTTGCAGGCCGGCGAAGTCCACGAGGGAGCGGACGAGGGCGCGGGTGTCGCGCAGTACGTCCAGGGCGGCCTTGAGCGGGGAGTCGGTGTTTCCCTGTTCGGCGTGGGCGAGGTCGTCGTCGATGGCCTGGAGGAGCTCCTTCTCGAACGCCTCGGGTCCGGGGTAGGAGCGGCCCTCGAAGGGTCTGGCCAGCGCGTCGAGGTCCAGCGGCGGCAGGTCGCCGGCCCCGTGGCGGGCCGCGATCGCGGCGACGGGGGGCGGGCCGTCCGCCGCGGCCCGTGCGGTCTCGTCGGTGAACGCCGCGGCCGCCTCGGTGCCGTTCCTGCGCCGCAGGGCGGTGGCGTAGTAGACGAGCCGGGCCTCGGCCAGCAGCCAGGGCAGGATGTCGGCCTTGAAGTCCAGCGTGCCGTGGGGGCGTTCGCCGCGGACGCGGTCGGCGGTGAAGAGGAGCGGCGTGTAGGTGAAGTCGGCGTGCTTCTGGTTGCGGCCGCGGGCGGGCAGGGGCATTCCGCTGCGGGAACCGGCCACGAGGAACGGCTCGTTGCCGCTGGGCAGGTAGGTGAGTCCGCCCGCGCCGTCGTCGGCGAAGCGTCCGCCGCGGCCGAGGGTGAGGGCGGCCATCACGTCGTAGAACGACAGCCCGAGGCCGAGGACGCCCACCGAGGAACCGGCCGGGATGGCCTCCAGCGGCATGTCCGCCGCGGAGTCGCCGCGAATGTAGCGCAGTGCGGGGCGGGTGGCCGCGAATTCCGCCAGCTCCTTTTGCAGTCCGCGCAATTCGGGGCGGGCGTGGCCGGTGACGAGGACGACGCGGTCGGCGAACAGCGGTGTGCCGTCGGACAATTCCAGCCGGTATCCGCCGTCGAAGGGTTCGACGTCCGTGACCGAGGCGCGCAATTCCTGCAGCGTGACGTTCGGGGGCAGGGCGGCCTTCACGGCGTCGAGGACGAAGAGCATGTAGCGGCCGTGCAGGGCGCGGGGGGCGTAGCCGTTGGCGCCGGCGCGGCCGGCGTCGACGGTGCTCCACCACTGGGCGAGCGAGGGGCCCGCGCCGGGGCGGGCGGGGCCGCCGTCCGGGGGGCCGGAGAACGAGGAGACCTCGCCCGCCACGGTGTTCATCAGGAAGTGTCCGGGCTGGTCCGAGCGCCACACCCGGCCGCAGCCGACCTGGACTTCGTCGATCAGGTGCAGGTGCACGGGCCGGTCCGGCCGGTCCGCGGCCAGCCGGGCGGCCAGCCGTTCGACGACGGAGAGGCCGCGCGGGCCGCTGCCGACCACGGCGATGCGGTACGGGACCGCGTCGGACGCGGCCGGGTCCACGGTCTCCGTTATCCCGGGGAATCGCCGGAAAACACGGTCCGCGGCAGGGTGCGTCAAAGCCATATCTCTCTCCCAAGCGATTTCTGGGGCGAGCCTACGGCCGTCCGGAAACCCCGTTCAACACCTGCCTGTTCATGCTTTTCATGAATCCTGCTCATGCTCGGCCGGCGGGCTTTTCCCAGGGAATCCCGGTGGTACTGTGTGCCCGCCCCGAGTTCTGCTTCAGTCAATTGGAGAAGTCCGTGGAAAGCCCTGTCGGCCAGGTAATGCCCGTAGACCACTCACGGCGTCCGGCGCTTCTGGTGATGGACCTCATCAACGAGATCGTGCATCCCGACGGGAAGTACGCGCAGGAGGGCTACCTGGAACAGGTGGAGCGGCGCCAGGTCCTGGAGCGGGCCGCCGAGGCCATCGCCCTGGCCCGGGCGGGCGGCGTGCCCGTGGTGTACGTCGTGGTCGGCTTCTCGCCCGGCTATCCGGAGTGGCCCGCCACCTCGCCGGTCTTCCGGGAGGCGCGCGAGGACGGGCGCATCGTGCTGGGCACCTGGGCCACCGAGGTGCACGCCTCGCTCGCCCCGGCCCCCGGCGAGCCCGTGGTGGCCAAGCACCGCCTCAGCCCGTTCCACGGCACCGAGCTGGACCGCGTCCTGCGCGCGCGCAACGTCAACACCCTCCTGCTCACCGGGGTCACCACCGACCTGGTCGTGCTGTCCACCGCCCGCGAGGGCCACGACCGCGACTACGGCGTGGAGGTCCTGGAGGACGCCACCGCCACCGCGGACGACGCGCTGCACGCGGCGGCCCTCACGGTCCTCGCCCGCACCGCGACGATCACCACCGTGCGGGACGCGCTGGGCGCCGGCCGGGAGCGGGAGGACGCGGCATGAGCCGGGTGGCGGCCCGGGTGTCCGGAATAGAGAATTCAGCAACGTTCGCGGTCTTCGACGCGGTGCGGGATCTGCGCGCCCGGGGCGTACGGGTCCTCGACCTCGGCGGCGGAGAACCGGATTTCGACACTCCGGGGCATGTCGTGGCGGAAGCCACCGCCGCCCTCGCCGCCGGCGATACGCATTACACGCCGAGCCGCGGAATACCGGAGCTGCTCACGGCAATATCGGAAAAGCTCGGAAAGGACAACGGCATCACCGCCGACCCGGCCCGGGACATCATTGTCACGCCGTCGGCGAAACACGCGCTTTTCCTCTCCTTGATGACGCTGCTCGACCCGGGCGACGAAATCATCGTCCCCACCCCGAGCTGGGTCAGCTATTCCGCGATGGCCCGCCTCGCCGGCGCCGTGCCCGTACCGGCCGAGCTGAGCGCGGCGGACGGCTTCCGCATCAGCCGGGAGGTCCTCGACGCGCACGTCACCGAGCGCACCCGGGTCCTGCTGGTCAACACGCCCAACAACCCCACGGGGCGGGCCCTGACCGCGCAGGAGGCGGCGGACATCGCCGCGTTCGCGGCCGAGCACGACCTGTTCGTCGTCGCCGACGAGATCTACGAGCACATCCGCTACGACGGCACGCCCCACCTCAGCCTCGCGGCACTGGCCGGCTGCGCGGGCCGCACCCTCACGGTGAACGGCTTCTCCAAGGGCCATGCCATGACCGGCTGGCGGCTCGGCTACCTCGCGGGCCCGTCCGACGTCATCGCCCAGGCGCTCAAGGTCCAGCAGCACACGGTCGGTTGCGCCGGCTCGTTCGTCCAGCGCGGGGCCGTCGCCGCGCTCACCGGGCCGCAGACCGACGTGGCACGGATGCGGGACGCCTACGCGGCGCGCCGGGATCTGATCACCGAGGGGCTCAACGCCCTCCCGGGGATCCGCTGCACCGCGCCGGACGGCGCGTTCTACGCCTTCGCCGACATCCGCGGCACCGGCTTCTCGGAATCGGCCGCGTTCACCGACTGGCTGCTGCGGGAGGCGGGGGTCGCCCTCACCCCCGGCACCGCCTTCGGGCCCGGCGGCGAGGGACACGTCCGGCTCTCCTTCGCCACCTCCCCGGCGGTGATCGGCGAGGCGCTCGACCGGATGGGCACCGCCCTGGCGCAGCGCGGCTGAACCCCCCGGACCGTACGCGCGCGGTCCGCGCACCACCACAGGCACCACGAGACGAGGAGCGGGAAGACACATGGGTTCGACACTGGCGCAGAAGGTGTGGGACGCGCATGTCGTGCGGCACGGCGGGAGCGGGGAGGACCTGCTCTACGTCGACCTGCAGTTGCTGCACGAGGTGAACACCCCCCAGGCGTTCGACGCGCTGCGCGCGGCGGGCCGCACCGTGCGCCGGCCCGGCCTCACCCTGGGGACCGAGGACCACAACACCCCCACCCTCGCCCTGGACCGGATCATCGCGGATCCGGCGGGCCGCCGGCAGGCGCAGCTGATGCGGGAGAACTGCGCGCAGTTCGGCATCCCCCTGCACCGCCTGGGCGACCCCGGGCAGGGCATCGTGCACGTCATCGGCCCCGAACTCGGCCTCGTCCGCCCGGGCATGACCATCGTGTGCTGCGACTCGCACACCACCACCCTCGGCGCGTTCGGCGCGCTCGCCTTCGGCATCGGCGCCAGCCAGGTGGAGCACGTGCTCGCCACGCAGACGCTGGGCATGCGGCCGCTGAAGAACATGGTCGTCGACATCCCGGGCCGGCTCCCCGAGGGGGTCACCGCCAAGGACCTGGTCCTCGCGCTGATCGCCCGGATCGGCACCGCCGGCGGCCAGGGCCACATCGTCGAGTACCGGGGCGAGGCCGTCGACGCCCTGTCGATGGAGGCCCGGATGACGCTGTGCAACATGACGGTGGAGGCGGGGTCCCGGGCCGGGATGATCGCCCCCGACGAGACCACCTTCGCCTACCTGGCGCAGCGGCCCGGGATGCCGCAGGGCGCGGCGTGGGAGGCGGAGGTGGCGTACTGGAGGAGCCTGCGCAGCGACGACGACGCGGTCTTCGACCGGTCGGTGACCCTCGACGCGAGCACCCTGAGCCCGTACGTCTCCTGGGGCACCAACCCCGCGCAGGCCGTCCCGCTGGACGGCCGGGTGCCGGCCCCCGGCGACTTCGCCGGCGAGGCCGAGCGGGCGGCGGCCGAACGGGCCCTGTCCTACATGGACCTGCGGCCCGGCACCGCGATGCGGGACGTGGCCGTCGACGCGGTCTTCCTCGGGTCCTGCACCAACGGCCGGATCGAGGACCTGCGGGCGGCGGCCGACGTGCTGCGCGGCCGACGGGTCGCCGACGGCCTCCACATGATGATCGTCCCCGGTTCGGCCCGGGTGCGCCGGCAGGCCGTCGACGAGGGCCTGGACCGGGTCTTCGCCGAGGCGGGCGCCGACTTCCGGGCCGGCGCGGGCTGCTCGATGTGCGCCGCGCTCAACGAGGACCGGCTGCGTCCGGGACAACGCGCCGCCTCCACCAACAACCGCAATTTCGAGGGCCGGCAGGGCAAGGGGTCGCGCACCCACATCGTCTCGCCCCCCGTCGCCGCCGCCACGGCCGTGGCCGGCCGGCTCGCCGCCCCCGCCGACCTGTGAGGGAACGACCGACAGTGACTGGCATGGAGAAGTTCACCGTCCACACCGGCACGGCGGTCCCGCTGCGCCGCAGCGACGTCGACACCGATCAGATCATCCCCGCCCGCTTCTGCGTGAGTTCGAGCAGGTCCGGTCACGCCGCCTCCCTGTTCGCCGACTGGCGCGAGGACCCGGAGTTCGTCCTCAACCGTCCCGCACACCGGGGCGCGACCGTGCTGGTGGCCGGGAACGACTTCGGTACCGGCTCCTCGCGCGAGTACGCGGTCTGGGCGCTGCAGGACTACGGCTTCAAGGCGGTGATCGCCCCGCGCTACGGCGACATCTTCCGCGGCAACTCGCTGCTCAACGGCCTGCTGACGGTCGTCGTGCCGGAGGAGGTCGTCGAGCGGCTGTGGCAGCTGGTCGAGGCGGATCCGGCCGTCGAGGTCGTCGTGGACCTCGAACGGCTCGAAGTGCGCTGCGCCGGCCTCGTCCAGCCGTTCGCCCTGGACGAGGACGTCCGGGCCCGGCTGCTGGCCGGGCACGACACGATCTCCGCGACCCTGCAGTACGAGGACGAGATCGCCGCCTACGAACGGGGCCGCCGCCCCGCGCTGCCCACGACGCTCTGACCGCCGCCCCCCCACGGCCGCGAGGGCCCGGACGCATCACCGCGTCCGGGCCCTCGTCGTGTGTGCGGTGCCGGGTCCCTAGGCGGGGACGGCCAGCCCGAAGGTCCGCAGGAGCCCGTCCGCGCCCGGCTCGGTCAGGTGCACCACGCGCGGGCTGACGCCGTAGCGCAGCCAGCCCAGGCCGAAGAGCCGAGCAGTGATCGCCGCGCCCAGGGCGCCCGCGAGGTGGTGCTGGTGCTCGCTCCAGTCCACGCAGTAGCGGATGGCCGGGCGGCGGCTCGGCAGCCGGTCCGGGTCGACGCCGAAGGAGAGCAGCTCCGCGCGGCCGCTGCCGGTGAGCCGGTAGGCGCTGTCGTGCCCGTACGCCGACGGCCGGTCGCGCACCGCCTCCTCGGGGCGGTGGACGCCGTCGTGGCCGGTGAGCACCTCCCGGTCGATCAGGGCGCGCATCAGGGCCACCCCCAGCTGGCCGGCCAGGTGGTCGTAGCAGGTCCGGGAGCGGTGCAGGGCGTTGGCGACGCTGCTCTCGCGCAGCGAGGTCACCGGCAGCGGCGGGGCGATGAGGGCGAGGGCCTCCAGCGCGCTGCTGATGTCGGGGCCCGCCAGCCGGTAGTACCGGTGGCGTCCCTCGCGGACGGCGGTGACCAGGCCGCCCTCCACGAGCTTGGCGAGGTGGGCGCTGACCGTGGGGGCGCTGACGCCCGCTTCGCGGGCCAGGGCGCCGGCGGGCAGCGCACGCCCGTCGCAGAGGGCTTTGAGGATCCGGGCGCGGGAGGGGTCCGCGATCAGGGCGGCGGCCCGGGCGATGTCGGTCTGCCGGTGCGGCCGGCCGGCGGTCCGCCCGGCCGGCCCTGCCCCGTGGGGTGCGTCCGGCGTGGTGGTCGAGGCGCTCATGCCCCGCACCCTACGCCGACGACACTTCGGCGCCCGGCGAAGTGTCCGGGGCGGAGACTGCCGTCATGACCGTCACCGACCCCTCGGCCGAACGGCGGCCCGTCGCCGATACCGGCGGGGCACCCGCCCGCCCACCCCTGGCCCTCACCCCCCTGATCGCCCTGAGCCTCGGCTACTTCCTGGTGATGCTGGACGTCACGGTCGTCACCGTGGCCGTGCCGGACATCCGCTCCTCGCTGGACGCCGGCCCGTCCGCCCTGCAATGGATCGTCGACGGCTACAGCACCCTCTTCGCCGGACTGCTGCTGCTCGGCGGCGGCCTGGGCGACCGGCTCGGGCACCGCCGGATGTTCCTCGTGGGCCTGGCCGTCTTCACCCTCGCCTCGATCGGCTGCGGCCTCGCCGGCACCACGGCCGTGCTGGTGGCGGGCCGGCTGGCGCAGGGCGCCGGCGCCGCGTTCCTCGTCCCGGCCTCGCTCGCGCTGCTGCAGGCCACCTACCCCGACAAGGCCGTGCGCGCCCGGGCGATCGCCATCTGGGGGGCCGTCGCCTCGATCGCGTTCGGCGCCGGGCCCGTGGTCGGCGGTCTGCTGATCGCCGGGCTGGACTGGCGGGCCGTGTTCTGGCTGAACCTGCCGGTGGGCGCCCTCGCCATGGCACTGACGCTGCGTCACCTGCCGGCCGCCACCCGCAAGCCGGCGACCCACCGCATGGACCCGGCGGGCCAGATCCTCGGCGTCGTGGGCCTGATCGCCCTGGCCGGCGGCATCAACGAGGCCGGCTCGGCGGGCTGGGGCTCCCCCCTGGTGCTGGGCGCCTTCGCCGTGGGCGTGGTGGCCCTCGCGCTGTTCGTCGTCGTCGAACGGCGCCTGGAGGCGTCCGTGCGCATCCGGCCGGAGGGCCGGGCGCCGCTGCTGCGCCTGTCGTTGTTCCGCACGGGCGCCTTCTCCGCCACCGCACTGGTGGGCCTGCTGATCAGCCTCGGCTACTACGGCATGCTGTTCCTCTCCACCCTCTACTTCCAGCAGGAGCGCGGGTACGACGCCCTGACCACCGGCCTGGCCCTGCTGCCCTCGGTCTGCATGGGCCTGATCGCGGCCCCCGTCTTCGCCCGCGTCGCCGCGCGCACCGGCCCCTACCTCCCCATGACGCTGGGGCTCTTCCTGGGCGCCGCGGGGTTCCTCGGCTGGCTGCTGGCCGGCTCCGACACCCCCTACCCCGTCCTGCTGTTCGCCCTGATCGCCACCGGCCTCGGGCAGACCATGACGGCCCTCGCCTCCATGGCCGCGATCATCGAGTCCGCCCCGGCGGACGGGGCCGGCGTGGCCTCCGCGGTCTTCAACGTCTCGCGTCAGGTGGGCAGCGCGGTCGGCGTCGCCCTGTTCGGCACGCTCGTCGCCACGGCCGACCGTCTCACCGACGGCCTCCACCTCTCCGCCGCCCTCGCCACCGCGGCCTTCCTCACCGGCGGCGTCCTCGCCGTC
This sequence comes from Streptomyces cinnamoneus, assembly GCF_014650495.1. GTDB lineage: Bacteria > Actinomycetota > Actinomycetes > Streptomycetales > Streptomycetaceae > Streptomyces > Streptomyces cinnamoneus. The sequence continues at coordinate 53,903 of NZ_BMVB01000015.1, forward strand.
GGCGCCCGGCGCAAGACCGCCGCCACCACCACCGCCTAGAACCCGCAAGGAGCCAGCGCACCATGAGCACCACCCCCACCACCACGCAGACCGGCCGCCCGGCCGACGGCCACCGCCCCGCCACCGTGCTGCGCGGCCTGCTGAGCCCCGAAGGGCTCGACGCGCTCGACTGGACGACCTGGTCCGAGCCCGGCCGCGCCGGCGTCGAGGCCGTACGGCTCTACACCACCGACGGGCCCAGCCCGGCGACCGGCCTCATCAGCCGCATGGGCCCGGGCGCCCACGGCGACCTGCACGAACACCTCGGCTACGAGGCGATGTTCGTCCTCCAGGGCGAGCTGTGCGACGACAGCGGCGCCCGCTACACCACCGGCGACCTCATCGTCGTGGAGCCGGGCAGCGTGCACCAGGTGAGCACCGAGACGGGCTGCGTCGTCCTCGGCTTCCGGGACGCACCCACCGCACCGCTGGGCTGACGCCTTCCTCCATCGGACGATGCGGGCACCCACGGGTGCGGCCGAGACTGAAGCCGACCACAAGTCGGCCGCACCCCGGGGAAAGCGAAGACATGGAACCCTTCTACGTACTGACAGACGCCGAGCGCGACGGACTCCGAGCCGTCCTGGAAACTGTCGGCAAGAACCCGTACGAGGACTACCCGGCCTTCTCCCGCGCAGTGGCGGACGTCGTGGACCGGGACGAGGTCCCGGCCTTCTTCCGCGAGGTGTGCGCCCGCATCCGCGCCGAGCGCGAGTCCGGCGCCTCCGACGCCCACGTGCTGCGCAACTGCCCGCTGGACAGGGAGATTCCGGAGCTCGACCTGGACGACCCGATCGCGGACAAGCACGCGAAGAAGAAGACCTTCGTCGGCGAGGTGTTCCTGGAGCTCTTCGCCCGCCTCGTCGGCACGCCCCTGCTCTCGTACGCGACGCGTTTCAACGGCGACTTCTTCACCGACGTCGTGGCGATCAACCGCTACAGCGGCAAGCAGACGGGCTTCAGCGACAGCGAACTCGTCTTCCACAACGACCGCACCGCCCACCCGGTGCGCGCCGACTTCATCTCGCTGCTCGGCATGCGCTGCCCGGAGGGCGACTACATCTACACCGGGTTCGTCGACGGCCGCCAGCTGCTGGCCCACCTCACCGAGGAGGAGCAGGAGATCCTGCGGCAGCCGCACTTCATCACGCCGTTCGACGTCCTGTCGCGGGACAACAACGGGGACCTCACGGACTCCGGGGAGCACCCGATCCTGGAGAACCACCACAGCTTCCGCTACCTCGACACCAGCACCACGGTGGTTCCCGGCGGCCCGGAGAAGGCGAAGGACGCGCTGCTGGCGCTGAAGAACGCACTCGTCAAGGCGGAGAAGAAGCGGCACCGCATCCAGAACGGCGACCTGTTCACGTTCGCCAACCAGGACGGCCTGCACAGCCGGGACAAGATGGAGATCAACGACCCGGCGCGGGCCCGGCGGCGCTGGCTGCTCAAGACCTACGCCTTCCGCGACCAGGCGGCCGCGGACCGGCACGCCGACCGCTGGATCGGGGGGATCGCCGGCCGGGTCGGCGACTGACCGCTCCCCGGCCGCCGTTCACGGCCCGTGGGCCCCGCTTCCGCCGGGGCCCACGGGCCGTTCCCGTGGTGCCGTGCCCGTGGCGCCCGTTCCTTCCGCGCCCGTTCGCCGTGCCCGCCTTCCGGCTCCGGCCGGGCGGCTACCGCAGGGCGTCGTCCTCGCGGACCGCCGGACCCCCGCTGCGCCCGCACCACTCGTTGCCGTGGGCGAGCGCCTGGGCGGTGGTGATGAAGGCCATGACCGCCGACGACTCCTCGGGCGTCGTGCGGACCCCGATGCCGAGGCGGCGCTTGACCGCGGGCTCGAAGGGCACGGCGCGCAGCGTCGGCAGGACGGCGGACAGGGCGAGGGACGGCAGCACGGTGACCCCGATGCCGGCGGAGACCATGCTCAGCAGGACCTGCAGGTCCTGGATGCGGTGGGTGACCCGGAGCCGGCTGTCGGCGGCCGCGAACAGCGCCCGGAGCGTGGGTTCCACGCCGTCGGTGGGAAGGAGGATCTCCTCCTGCGCGAGCTGGCGCACGGACAGGCCGGAGGTCGCGGCCCAGCGGTGCTGCTCGGGCAGGACGACGCACATCTCGTCCTGCAGCAGCGGGAACGTCCGCAGGCCGGGCTTGGGCAGCGTCACGACGCCGACGTCGACCATCTGCTCGTGCAGCATTTCCGTGATCTTGCTGTCATTTCCCTCGCGCAGCACGATCTCCAGGTTCTGGAACCGGGCCCGGAATTCCGTGATGAGCCTGGGGAGTAACTGGAGGGAGAAACTCTGGCTCGTACCTATGACGATCCTGCGGTCGGCGCCCCGCGGCGCCGCGTCTGCGGCGTCCAGGCGTATCTGCTCGACGTTGCGTAATGCGGAACGGGCGTGCTCGATGATGCGCTGCCCCGCCTGGGTGAGGTCCACGCCCCCGCGGTCCCGCGTCATGATTCCCACCCGGAGTTCGGCCTCCAGGCTCGCCATCGCATGACTGACCGCCGATTGACTGACACCCAATAAATCGGCCGCCTTGGTAAAACTTCCGGTGTCGGCGATGGCAACAAAGGCAGCCAGCTGTGAAAGTTTCATTGATTTCCCGTTTCATCGACCGGACCGGACGAGCCGGTCAGCCCTGACCGCACGGCCGGCCGTCCGGCGCGTGCTGCATCAACAGCACGGCTTCGAGCCGGCTGCGGACGCCGAGCTTCGTGAGCACGTGCGAGATGTGACTCTTGACCGTGCTGGGGGCCACCTGGAGCGAGGACGCCGCCTCGGCGGTGCTGAGCCCCGCGGCGAGCAGGGCGAAGACCTCGCGCTCCCGCTCGGTGAGGGTCCGCAGGGGATCGGGCCGCCGGAAGGCGGCACGCCCGCCCTCGGCGTGGACGGGGACGGCGGCGCGGGGCCGGGGGCCGGGGCCGCCGACGTCGAGCAGTTCGGGGGAGAGCAGCCGGTGTCCGGCGGCGACCGCGCCGGCCGCGGCCGCCAGGCCGTCGCCCCTGCCGGTCCTGACCAGGCAGCCCGCGGCCCCCGCGGCGAAGGCGGCGTCGAGGGCGTGCCGCGTCCAGTGCGCCGCCACGAGCAGGGCGGGGACGCCACGGGCGGCCAGGCCCCGCACGGCGGCGGCGGCGGGCAGCAGCCCCCGCTCCACGGCGAGGACGGCCACGTCCACCCGGTCCAGCGGCCACTGCGGCAGCGGCCGCCGGGCGTCCACGGCCCGCACGACGCACGGCCGGCCGCCCCCGCGCAGGGCGGCGCCGAGGAAATCACGGGATTCGGGATCGTGAACGGCCAGCAACACGACGGGGCGAGCGAGAAGTCCGCCTGACGCTTCCATGCCGGCCTTTCTCCTATCTCTCATCCGGGAGGGGGAAAGAAAGGAAAATGCACAGCGCAATACGGTCGGACGACCCCCCATGCCGACTCAGCGCAGAAGCTGATGCGTAACTTACATTCAGAGATCTCCTGCAGCAAGAGCGGACGGAATGCACACCGGCTAAACCCGGGGTATTCATTCCGTGGCCCCTGCACATGAGGCATTGCCCATACATCATGCGGCCCGTCTTCCGCCAGGGCCGCCCGGTCCCTTCGGGCCGCTAGGGCCAGCCCCGCAGGGCAGCCGCGGCCACCTTCTCCAATTCCGTGCGGCTCGCGCCGTCCCGGGCCTGCTGGGCCATGCCCTGGAACACGGCGAGCACGAGGCGGGCCAGTGCCGGGGCTTCCTCCGCGGGCAGTTCGCCCGCCCGCGCGCCGCGGCGGATGCGTTCCTCCAGGACCCCGGTGGCCGCGCGGCGCCGCATGCGCAGCGCCTCCTCCGCATCGCCGCTGGTGGTGGTGCCCTGGTCGCCGGCGCCGATCAGGAGGCAGCCCCGGGGCCGGCCCTCCGCCGTCAGCTGGGCCGCCGCCTCGCGCAGCAGCCGCTCCACGGCGGCCCGGGCGGTCGGCTCCTCCTCGACGGCGCGCACGGCCCAGCCGCCGTACCGCTCCTGGTAGCGGTCGAGGGCCTCGCGGAAGAGCGCCGCCTTGTCGCCGAAGGCGGCGTACAGGCTGGGTGCGCCGATGCCCATGGCGCGGGTGAGGTCGGCGATCGAGGTGGCTTCGTAGCCGCGGGCCCAGAAGGCCAGGACGGCCTGTTCGAGCGCCGCGTCACGGTCGAAGGATCGCGGCCGGCCGCGCGTGGGAGCCATGACCCAAATTCTATAGCGGCCACTAGACAATGCGCTACGGCCGCCGCCTATCGCGTCTCGGTCACCTTGGCCAGGGCCCGCGGCGCATCCGGGTCCTGCCCGCGGGCGACGGCGACCTCGTGGGCCAGCATCTGCAACGGAAGGATCTCCAGCACCGGTTGGAGCTCCTCGGCCACCGCCGGGGCCGGCAGGGCGAAGCCGGCCGATGCCCGGGCGACCTCGGCCCGGCCGCCGACGACGAACAGGTCGGCACCCCGGCCGCGCAGCCGCTGCAGCACCGGCTGGAGCGCCTCGCCGCCCCTGCCCCCGGGGACGACGGCGATGACGGGCGAGAGGGCGTCGACCATGGCCAGCGGGCCGTGCAGCAGGTCGGCGCCCGAGTAGGACAGAGCGGGGACGTAGCTGGTCTCCATCAGCTTCAGCGCCGCCTCCTTGGCGGTGGCGTATCCGTAGCCGCGGGAGGTGAGGAGCATGCGCTCGGCGAAGCGGTAGCGGTCCGCCAGCCGCTTGACCTCCTCGCCGCGCTCCATGATCCGCAGCGCCGCCTCCGGCAGCGCCCGCGCCTTTGCACCGTCGCCGCCGCGCAGCGCTTCGACGAAGAGGTAGAGGGTGAGCAGCGAGGCGGTGTACGTCTTGGTCGCGGGGAGGGCCCGTTCCGGGCCGGCCAGGATGTCGAGGTGGTGCTCGCAGACGCCCGCCAGCGGGGAGTCCGCGTTGTTGGTGACCGCCAGCGTGACGGCCCCGGCCGCGCGGGCGGCCCGGGTGGAGGCCACGAGGTCGGGCGAGCCGCCGGACTGGCTGACGGTGACGACCAGGACGTCCCTGAGGTCGGGCCGCGCCCCGTAGATCGTGGTCGTCGACATGGAGGTCAGCCCGCACGGCAGGCCCAGCCGCACCTCCAGGAGGTACTTGGCGTACAGGGCGGCGTTGTCGGACGTGCCGCGTGCGGTGAGGAGGACGAACCGGGGCCCGCGGGCGGCGATCCGTGCGGCGGTCTCCCGGATCCGGTCGGCGCCCTCGTCGAGGATGCGGCGCAGGACGACGGGCTGCTCGGTCATCTCGCCGGACATGAGACGGCCCGGCCGCTCCCTGGTCATGGCTCCCAGTCGACCACGCTGCGGGGGCCGCCCGCCAGCCGGCCGGGCGGCGGGCGCTCTCTGCTAGATTGGTCTATACCACCGAGTTTATACTTCAGATCGGCAGGCCCAGCGTGGAAATTGTCATCGTTCCGGACGCCAAGGCAGGCGGCGAACTGATTGCGGACACCATCGCCGCCCTGCTGGGCCGCAAGCCCGATGCCCTGCTCGGCGTGGCCACCGGCTCGACCCCGCTGCCCGTCTACGAGGCGCTGGCGGCCAAGGTCCGCACGGGTGCCGTCGACGCCTCGCGCGCCCGCATCTGCCAGCTCGACGAGTACGTCGGACTGCCCGCCGACCACCCCGAGTCCTACCGCTCGGTGGTGCTGCGCGAGGTGGTCGAGCCGCTCGGCCTGACCGAGGCGTCCTTCATGGGCCCCGACGGCACCGCCGAGGACGTCCAGGCCGCCTGCGAGGCGTACGACCGCGCGCTGCCGGCGGCCGGCGGCGTGGACCTGCAGCTGCTCGGCATCGGCACCGACGGGCACATCGGCTTCAACGAGCCGTGCTCCTCCCTCGCCTCCCGCACCCGCATCAAGACGCTGACGCAGCAGACCCGCGTCGACAACGCGCGCTTCTTCGACGGCGACATCGACCAGGTGCCGCACCACGTCATCACCCAGGGCATCGGCACCATCCTGGAGGCCCGCCACCTGGTGCTGCTGGCGACGGGCCAGGGCAAGGCGGACGCCGTGGCAGCGAGCGTGGAGGGCCCGGTCTCGGCGTTCGTGCCCGCCTCCGCGCTGCAGCTGCATCCGCACGCGACGGTCGTCGTCGACGAGGCCGCGGCCTCGAAGCTGAAGCTGGCCGACTACTTCCGCGCCACGTACGCGGCGAAGCCGGCCTGGCAGGGGCTGTAATTTCCTTGTCCTCCATCGCCGGACGGGCTCGATTCGAGCCCGTCCGGCGATGGAGGACCGGGGGTCCGGGGGCGGAGCCCCCGGTTACGGGGAGGGGCGGGGCGGGGAGAATTACGCCTCCGCGATGACCTCCGCCGCAGCCAAGCCGCACACCCGCGCCGCACCATGCGTCGCGATGTGCAACGCCCCGGTCGGCGGCGCCTCGTTGAGCCCCATCTCCACGACGACCGTGTCCGGCCGGGCCGCCACCAGCGCGCCCAGCGCACGGGCCATCCACGGATGCCGGTGGACGTCGCGCACGACCGCGACGACCCGCCGCTCCCCCGCCGCCGCCAGCACCGCTTCCGCGCCGGCCGACCCGGGTCCGTACGTCCCGGTCTCCGTTCCCGGCAGCAGCCGCACCAGTTCCGCGCCCACGCCCCACGGCGTCTCGTCGCCGACGGCGATGTTGGCCAGTGGCGTGAACGCCGCGACGTGCACGGGCGCCGAGAGGGGCGCGCAGCCGGGCGAGGCCGTCACCCGCAGGGCCCGCCGCGCCGCCTCCAGCCCCACCTCCGGGGCCGGTGCGGCTCCCTCCCGTGCCGCACCCGCCCCCGAGGTCCAGGCCGCGAGCGACCGCACCCGGGCGGCGGCGTCCGCGAGCCGCGACTCCGCCAGCTCCCCGCCCCGCACGGCCGCCACGAGCGCGTCGCGCAGCCGCAGCACCGTCTCCTCGTCGGCCAGGCCGCCGCCCACGCAGATGGCGTCGGCGCCCGCGGCGAGGGCCATGACGCTGCCGCGTTCGATGCCGTACGTCGCGGCGATCGCCTGCATCTCCATGCCGTCGGTGACGATCAGGCCGTCGAAGCCGAGGCCGCCGCGGGTCACCGGGGCGCGCAGCAGCCCGTGCAGGGCGACGGGGCTGAGGGTGGCGGGCAGGACGGGGTCGAGCGCGGGCAGCAGGATGTGGGCGCTCATCACCGCCTTGGTGCCGGCGGCCACGGCCGCCCGGAAGGGCACCAGTTCGCGCGCGTGCAGCGTGGTGAGGTCCGCGTCGATGCGCGGCAGGTCGTGGTGGGAGTCGACGGCGGTGTCACCGTGTCCGGGGAAGTGCTTGGTGCAGGCGGCGACGCCGGCGGACTGCAGCCCCTCGACGTAGGCGGCGGTGTGCCGGGCCACGAGGTGCGGGTCCGCGCCGAAGGACCGGACGCCGATGACGGGGTTGTCCGGGTCGGAGTTGACGTCGGCGGACGGCGCCCAGTTGAGGTTGACGCCGCACGTGGCGAGGCGGCGGCCGAGCTCGCGGGCGACGGCCCGGGTGAGGGCGGTGTCGTCGACGGTGCCGAGGGCGAGGTTGCCGGGGAAGGAGGAGCCCGTGCGGACCTCCAGGCGGGTGACGTCGCCGCCCTCCTCGTCGATGGCGACGAGCACGTCCTCGCGCTCGGCGCGCAGCTGTGCGGTCAGGGCCGCGAGCTGCTCGGGCGAGGCGATGTTGCGGCCGAAGAGGCCGACGGCGGCCAGGCCCTCGCCGAGCCTGCGCAGCAGCCAGCCGGGGGCGGTGGTGCCGGTGAAGCCGGGCTGGAGGACGGTGAGGGCGTCCTGCGTGAGCGTGTCCATGGGAAGTAGTGCTAGCCCTTCACTGCGCCGGACGTCAGTCCCCCGACCGCCTTGCGCTGGAGGATGACGAAGAGGATGAGGATCGGCACGGCGAAGAGCGAGGAGGCGGCCATCGTGGCGCCCCAGTCGTCGCCGAAGGTGGTGCGGAAGCCGGTCAGCCAGAGCGGGAGGGTCTGCGAGCCGGGGTCCTTGTTGAGGATCAGGACCATCGGGAACTCGTTCCACACGGTGATGAAGCCGAAGAGCGAGGTGGCCATCACGCCGGGGGCGAGCAGCGGGAAGACGACCCGGACGAACGCCTGGAAGCGGGTGCAGCCGTCGACCATCGCGGACTCCTCCAGCTCCTTGGGCACGGCGGCGACGTAGCCGCGCAGCGTCAGGACGGTGAAGGGCAGCACCATCACGGTGTAGATGGCGGCGAGCGGCAGCAGGCCGTTCAGCATCTCCGCGTCGCGCACGATCATGTAGTACGCGATGACCATGACCTCCCAGGGAGCCATCTGGGCCATCATCATCACGAGGATGAAGCTCTTGCGGCCCTTGAAGCGCATGCGGGCGACGGCGAAGGACGCGAGCAGCGCGATGACGAGCGAGAGCCCGACCGCGACGAGGGTGACGGTGAGCGAGTTGCCCACGAGGGTCCAGAAGCCGTCCGCGTCGACCGCCTTGGTGAAGTGGTCGAGGGTGGGACGGGTCGGGAACCAGACGGGGGTGTCGCTGACGATGTCCTTGTTGGCCTTGAAGGCCGTGGCGAACATCCAGTAGACGGGGAACGCGAAGACGGTGAAGAGGACGACCGCCGCCGCCCCGGGCCAGACGCGGCCGATGCTGCCGGACAGGGAGCGTGAGCGCCTCACAGCTCGTCCTCCTCTTGCTTGAGAACCAGGCGCAGGTAGTACGCGGTGAGGGCCAGCAGGATCACGATGGTGAGGATGGAGATGGCGGACCCCATGCCGAAGTGCTGGCTGCCCATGCCCTCCTGGAAGGCGTAGACGGGCAGGGTCTCGGTGAGCCGGTCGGGGCCGCCCTCGTTGATCGCGAAGACCTGGGTGAAGGACTTGAAGACCCAGATGACCTCAAGGAAGGTCGTGGCGAGGAAGAAGGGCTTGAGGAAGGGGAAGGTCACCGAGGTGAACTGCTTCCGGCTGCCGGCGCCGTCCAGTGAGGCGGCCTCGTACAGCTCCTTGGGGATCGTGGTGGTCGCGGCGTAGAGGTTGATCGCCACGAAGGGGATCGACTGCCAGACGATCAGCACGGTGATGACGAAGAAGGTGGACAGCTGGCCGCTGGTCCAGTTGAAGTCGGCCATCGCGTGCCAGCCGAGCCCGTCCAGCACGTGGTTGACGACGCCGAAGCGCTGGTCGAAGAGCCACTGGAAGACGGTGGTCGCCGCGACGACGGGCATGGCCCAGGCGAGGACGAGGCCGAGCGCGAGCAGCAGCCGCAGCCTGGTGCCCAGGCGGGCGAGCAGCAGGCCGATCAGGCAGCCGAGCGTCATGATCAGCACGACGTTGACGGCGGTGAAGACCACCGAACGGCCGGTGACGGACCAGAACTCGGAACTGCCCAGCACCTCGCCGTAGTTGTCGAAGCCGACCCACTCGGTGACGTGCCGGATCAGCTGGCGCTTGTTGAGGTTCTGCAGCGACAGCAGGCCGTTCTTGACCATCGTCCAGCCGAGCAGCAGCACGGTGAGGAGGACGGCGGGGAGGATCAGCAGGTACGGGACGCTCCGGGCGGCCCGCTCGCCGCGGGGGCGGGACGGCGGTGCGCCGCCCTTGCCGATCGGGGGCGCGGGCCGGGTGGCCGGCACCTCTTCGGTCTGCGCTGACATCGTCGTCCGCCTTCTCCCCTGTGCAAGCTGTGGAACGGTGTTACGTGGGAGGCGGTCGCGTGGACGTACGGGCGTCCGCCCGCGCGACCGGCCGGGTCACTGCTTCTGACTGAGGCGCTTGTTCATGTCGGCCTCGACCTGCTTGGCCGCCTCCTCGGGCGACTTGCCGCCCAGGACGGCCGTCATGTACGCCTTGATCGGGTTGGGGGCGTTCTCCACCGCGGCCCACTCGGGGATCAGCGGGGTGGTGCCGCCGCCCTTGGCGGCGGGGGCGGCGGCCTCGGCGGCCGCGTTGCCCTTCACGTTGGCCAGCAGCGCTTCCTTGTTGGGGATCGAGCCGACCTCCCTGGAGAGGGCGCCCTCGTTCTTGTCGGACAGTGCGATCTTCAGGAACTCCTTCGCGAGGTCCTTCTTCTTGCTGCCCTCGGAGATCGCGAGGTTGGAGCCGCCGAGGAAGACGCCCTCGGGCTTGTCGGCGCTCTCACCGGGGACGGTGAAGTAGCCGATCTCCTTCTCGATCTCCGGGTTCGCCTTGATCGCGGTCTGGGCCTCCCAGCCCATGCCGATGAACGCGCCGGTCTTGCCCTTGGCGAAGACGTCGGCCTGCTGGGGGGTGGCCTCGTCCTTGTCCTTGGGGGCCTTGGAGAAGGACTGGTACTGCTTGTAGATGTCCATGGCCTTGGCGACCTTGGGGTCGCCGAGGTTGGAGACGTACTTCTTGCCGTCCTTCTTCACCAGGTCCGCGCCGGTGCCGATGGTCAGGCCGTCGAAGAAGTACCAGTTCTGGCCGGGGAGGTAGAGCGGCTCGGCGTCGCCCTTCTTCTGGATGGCCTCAAGGTCCTTGAAGAACTCCTCCCGGGTCTTCGGGGTGTCCTTGATGCCCGCGTCGGCCCAGATCTTCTTGTTGTAGATGACGACGCGGTTGGCGGCGTACCAGGGGGCGGCGTACTGCTTGCCCTCGAAGACGGCCGGCTTGTTGAGGGACTCGGTCCAGTCGCCGCCGATCTCCTTCTTGAGGTCGTCGAGCTCGGCGAGGCCGCCGGTCTGGGCGTAGGAGGGCGTCTGGGTGTTGCCGATCTCCACGACGTCCGGCGGGCTGGACTCGGAGAGGGCGGTGGTGAGCTTCTGCTGGATGCCGTCCCACTTCTGGATCTGGACGTCGAGCTTCGCCCCGGTCTTCTGTTCGAACTCGGCCTGCACGGCCTTGGTCCAAGCAGGCGGATTCGAGCCATCCATGAACCAGACGGTCAGGGTCTTGCCCTGGGAACCGCCGGCATCCGACTCCTTGTCACTGTCGCTGGACCCACAGGCAGCAACACTCACCAACATGGCCGCGACACCCGTCGCCGCTATGAGCCCACGCTTCACAGCACTCTCCTCAAGGACCGGATGGTCTTTAATGGTTTAGACCAGTGCCCGCAGCTTGGCCTAGACCTTTTGGGGTGTCAAGGGTGTATAAGAGTCGCAGTCGGCTCCGTTACCGGACCGACACCTCAAGGTCGACCCGGGCTTCTCGGCCCCCTCGGGCCCTGCCCGTGCCACCATGTGACCGCGAAGTACGGAGGAGCCGGTGACGGCAGCAGGAACGGAGTCGGGAAGGCGCGCCATGGCGACCGAGGGCGGCACGACGGAGGGCGGCGGCACCGCGGGGGGCGCGCGGACCGCGCGCGTTCCCAAGTATTACCGGCTCAAACGGCACTTGCTGGACATGACCGAAACCATGCCCCCCGGCACCCCCGTGCCGCCGGAGCGCACCCTGGCCGCGGAGTTCGACACCTCGCGCACGACGGTGCGCCAGGCCCTCCAGGAACTGGTCGTCGAGGGACGACTCGAACGAATCCAGGGCAAGGGGACATTCGTCGCGAAGCCCAAGGTCTCCCAGGCGCTGCAACTGACCTCCTACACCGAGGACATGCGCGCCCAGGGCCTGGAGCCCACCTCGCAGCTGCTCGACATCGGCTACGTCACCGCCGACGACCGGCTCGCCTCCCTGCTCGACATCGCCACGGGCGGCCGCGTCCTGCGCATCGAGCGGCTGCGGCTGGCCAGCGGCGAGCCCATGGCGATCGAGACGACGCACCTGTCGGCGAAGCGCTTCCCGGCGCTGCGCCGGAGCCTGGCCAAGTACACCTCCCTCTACACCGCCCTGGCGGAGGTGTACGACGTCCACCTCGCCGAGGCCGAGGAGACCATCGAGACGTCCCTGGCCACCCCCCGCGAGGCAAGCCTGCTGAGCACGGACGTGGGGCTGCCGATGCTCATGCTCTCCCGGCACTCCCTGGACGCCGAGGGCAAGCCGGTGGAATGGGTCCGCTCGGTCTACCGGGGGGACCGCTACAAGTTCGTGGCGCGGCTGCAGCGACCGGCGGCGTAGGCACCGCCGGGCCCCGGCGCGGGGCGCGCGGGGGCGTTCGGCCGGGCGGGGACCCAGGGTGAGCAGTGCCTTGATCACCGCGTACGGTGTCGGAATGAGCCAAGCCGTCGATGCTGTCGATGCCGCCGCGATCGCTCTGAACGAGCGTTCCTGGACCCCTTCGGACTACGAGCTGGCCCTCGGACGGGAGTTCTTCGCCCGCCGTGACGGGCTGGAGCAGCGTCTCCTTCCGGGCATGCCCGCGTGCCCCACCCCTCAGGGCTGGGGCACGCAGCACGTGCTGTGGCTGGAGGACGTGGCCCGCCTGGCCGACGAGATGCTCGCCACCTGGCAGGCGTGGCTGCCGGGCAGCCACATGATGGCGCTGCTCGGCGCCTACGCCGGGCTGGCCCGGTCGGTCGCACCGCTGTCGGCGCAGCTGGCCCAGGCGTGGGAGGCCGAGTGGACCGGCCCCGCGAGCCAGCAGGAGACCTCGTGGTGGGAGGACTGGCACCTGCCGCCCGAGCAGCGGCAGCAGATCGACGCGCTGACCGACCGCCTGGTCGTCGTCGGCTCGGTCATGGTCATGGCCGTCGGCCGGGGGGCCGAGACGGGCCGCTGAGGCCCGCCCCGGCCGCCCGTCCCCGGCCGGTGGCGCCGGATACGGCCGGCTAGGCCGCCGTCGTCAGCTCCTCCCGGTGGCGCAGCCGCACCGGCTCCGTCCCGTCCTCGTTGTGCCGCGCCGCCCATACCTCCAGTGCGGTGCGGCACGCGTGGTCGAGGTGGCGCAGGCCGGAGAGGTCGAGCTCCAGCGGGCGGTCGCGGGGCAGGGCGTGGAGGGTGTCCAGGAGCGGGGGCAGCCGGAGGAAGGTGGCGTTGCCGGTCAGGGTGACCAGCACCCGGCCGTCCGTCCTGTCGTCGACGGCGACGCCGACCTTGGAGGTCTCCCACGCCGACTTCACGACCGCGAGCAGCAGGCCGAGCACCACGCCCTCGAACATGCTGGTGGTCACGATCGCGACGGCCGTGACGCCCAGGATCACCGCCTCGCCGCGGTGCTCGCGCCACAGCGGCACGAGGTCCTTGACCGGTACGAGCTTGCAGCCCGCGTGGACCAGCACGCCGGCCAGGGCGGCCAGCGGGATGAAGCCGATGGCGACCGGCAGCAGCACCGCGAACAGCAGCAGCCACACGCCGTGCAGCACCCGGGAGAGCGAGGTGCGGGCGCCGGCCTGGACGTTGGCGGCGCTGCGCACGATGACCGCGGTCATCGGCAGGGCGCCGAGGACGCCGCAGACGGTGTTGCCGACGCCCTGGGCCATCAGCTCCCTGTCGTAGTCCGTGGACGGGCCGTCGTGCATGCGGTCGACCGCTGCGGCACTGAACAGCGACTCCGCCGAGGCGATCAGGGTGAAGGCGAGGACCGTGCCCAGGGCGGCGACGCTACCCAGGCTCGTCATGTCGTTCAGGCCGGGCGGCTGGATGGCGTCGATCAGGCCGCGCACCTCGACGCTGGCGACGTCCAGGCCGCCCGCGGCGGTCACGGCCGTGGCCAGGGCGACGGCCACCAGCGGGGCCGGTACCAGCTGGGCCTTCGCCGGGAGCTTCTTCCACAGCACCAGCACGGCGATGGTCCCGGCGCCGACCGCGAAGGAGACCAGCGCGTCCCGGTCGGTGACGACGTCCGCGACCAGTCCCGGTATGCCGGCGATCTTCTCGACGCCGGAGCGCGGCTGCCGGACCCCGGCCATCGTGTACAGCTGGCCGAACAGCAGGACGAGCCCGATGCCGGCGAGCATGCCCTGGACGACGGCGACGGAGATCGCTCTGAACCAGCGGCCGAACTTCAGGACGCCCAGGGCGAGTTGCAGCAGCCCGGTGACGAGGACGATGGCGCCGAGGGTGCCGAGCCCGAACTCCCGCACGGCTTCGAAGACGAGCACGGTGAGACCGGCCGCCGGGCCGCTGACCTGGAAGGTGCTGCCGGGCAGGGCGCCGACGACCAGGCCGCCGACGATGCCGGTGATCAGTCCGAGCTCGGCCGGCACGCCGGAGGCGACGGCGACGCCGACGCACAGCGGGAGGGCGACCAGGAAGACGACGAGCGACGCGAGTGCGTCACGCCGCAGGGCGGGAGGGTCTTTGAGGGTGGAGAACATGGTTGAGGGTTCCTTGTGATTCAAGGTGTCGTGCACGGCGGAGTGCTGAGCGATGCTTCGCTGGAAACCGCTTGCTACAGCGGCCCGAACGAGCGGCCGCCGCCGGGCCGGTGCGCCCTGACCGCACCGGTGTGTACCTCGTAGTACCAGGCGTGAAGGGACAGCAGCCCTTCCGCCATGCGTTCGCGCACGCACGGGTAGGCGCGCAGCCGTTCGAGCTGGGCCACCGCGTGGTGCTGCACGGCATCGGCCATGTCGGCCGAAACGGGGGCCGGTTGACTCCGCGGGGCCCGCACGGCCCGCGGTACGGCGCGCTCCAGCCAGCCCCGCACGGCGGGGGCGGAGGAGAGGTCGTCGTCCTGCACGATGGCGGTCACCGCGCCGCAGTGGGAGTGACCGCAGACGATGATGTCGCGGACGCCCAGGACGCGCACGGCGTACTCGATGGTGGCCGTCTCCCCGGCCGGGTGGTCGTGGTGGTACTCGGGCACGATGTTGCCCGCCGTACGGAGCTCGAAGAGTTCGCCGGGGCGTGCGCCCGTGATGAGGGACGGCACGACGCGCGAGTCGGAACAGCTGATGAACAGCACCTCGGGCGACTGTCCGGCCTCCAGGGCGCGGAAGCTCTCGGCGTTCTCGGCGACGTGACTCGCGAAGGATCGGGCGTTGTCGATGAGCGACTTCATGGTGGCCTGCCTCCTGCGTCTCGCGGTTCGGGACGCGGTGTGGTCGGGTCGGGTCATGTGGATCGGCATTGCCTGGTTCGGGCGCCACTGCAACGGGGCGCCGGCGGCCGCCGGTCCGATTCTCCGGTGCGGCCGCGACGAACACTTTACCCACACATTACTTGTTGATGACAGACTTTATTTTCCTCAAACAGGGCGCATAGAGGGGCACTTGCGCCCCGCACGGCGCCCAACGCGCCCCACCGTCGCAAGCCCCCCGCGCACGGTTCGGACGGAGTTCAACCATCCGAATCCGTGACCCGCCACGGGTGTTGCCGTTCCGATATGCGGATGGGGGGTGACGTCCGGAGGCCGCCTCCCCTAAATTCCTGCGCATTGCACAAGTGATCGCTCAGGGGACGGAGTCACGCATGTCGGAACCACCCGCTCAACCACCGGGGAGCAGCACCGGGCCGGCCGTCAGCCTGCCGCTGGTCGTCGCCGGCGTGTGCCTGGCGCTGCCGTTCGCGGCGATGCTCTGGGTCGACTCCTACTCCCGGCTCACCCCGGCCTTCATCGGCATTCCGTTCTTCTACTGGTACCAGATGCTGTGGGTGGTCGTCTCGACGCTCCTCACCGTCACCGCCTACGTCATCGTCCGCCGTCACGAACGGCGGCGCACCCGTGCTCACGAGGGGGGTGAGTCCCGGTGAAGGACGGCGTGAACGGTGTCGCGCTCACCGTCTTCATCGTCTTCTTCCTCGCCGTCACCGTGATGGGCTTCATGGCCTCGAAGTGGCGGCGCGCGGAGAACGCGAACAATCTTGACGAATGGGGGCTCGGCGGCCGTTCCTTCGGCACCTGGGTCACCTGGTTCCTGCTGGGCGGCGACCTCTATACCGCTTATACGTTCGTCGCCGTCCCGGCGGCCATTTACGCGGGCGGCGCGGCGGGCTTCTTCGCGGTGCCCTACACGATCCTCTGCTATCCGCTGGTGTTCACCTTCCTGCCCCGGCTCTGGTCGGTCTCCCACAAGCACGGCTATGTGACCTCCTCGGACTTCGTCCGGGGCCGTTTCGGCTCCAAGGGCCTCTCGCTCGCCCTCGCGCTGACCGGAATCCTGGCCACGATGCCGTACATCGCCCTGCAACTGGTCGGCATACAGGCCGTTCTGGACGTGATGGGCGTGGGCGGCGGCGAGAACACCAACTGGTTCGTGAAGGACCTGCCGCTGCTGATCGCCTTCGGCGTGCTCGCGGCCTACACCTATTCCTCCGGGCTGCGCGCGCCCGCGCTGATCGCCTTCGTCAAGGACACCTTGATCTACATCGTGATCATCGTGGCGATCGTCTACATCCCGATCAAGCTCGGCGGCTTCGACGACATCTTCGCGAAGGCCGGTCACGCGTTCGCGGCCGAAAACCCGGCAACCGGAAAACCGCGCGGATCGCTCGTCACCGCCCCGCAGGCGCAGTGGGCGTACGCGACCCTCGCCCTCGGCTCGGCGATGGCCCTCTTCCTCTATCCGCACTCCGTGACGGCGGTGCTCTCCAGCCGCAGCCGCAACGTCATCCGTCGCAACACCACCATCCTTCCCCTCTACTCCCTGATGCTGGGGCTGCTGGCGATGCTCGGCTTCATGGCGATCGCCGCCGGGGTGAAGGTCAAGAACGGCCAGCTGGCCATCCCGCAGCTGTTCGAGGACATGTTCCCGGACTGGTTCACGGGCGTGGCCTTCGCGGCCATCGGCATCGGCGCGCTCGTACCGGCCGCCATCATGTCGATCGCCGCCGCAAATCTCTTCACGCGCAACATCTACAAGGACTTCCTCAAACCGGACGCCTCGCCCGAACACGAGGCGAAGGTCTCCAAGCTCGCATCGCTCCTCGTCAAGGTCGGCGCCCTCGTTTTCGTCCTGACCATGGACAAAACGGTCGCCATCAACTTCCAGCTGCTCGGTGGCATCTGGATCCTGCAGACCGTGCCCGCGCTCGTGGGCGGGCTCTTCACCCGCTGGTGCCACCGCTGGGCGCTGCTCGCAGGCTGGGCCGTCGGCATGACGTACGGGACGTGGCGGGCGTACGACACCCCGAGCGCCACCCAGGATCACTTCGGGAACACCAACCTCATCCCTCTCATCGGCGAGAAGGGGTACATCGGACTCACGGCGTTCGTCCTCAATGTGATCGTCGTCATCGTCGCCACGTTCGTCCTGAAGGCCCTGAAGGCGCCCGACGGGGCCGACCAGACGAAGCCGTCGGACTACACGGCCGACGCCGGCGACCCGGGCGTCCGCACGGACCTCCCCCCGGCCACCGTGGGAGCCCCCGGCGGGCACTGACCCACCCCCTCCACCCGAGGGCCGTCACACCCCCGCCAGGGGGCGTGACGGCCCTTTCCGCTTGCCCGCCGGGAGGCGTCCGTTAGCACATTCCGCGACCGGCTCATGACGGGACGACACAACATGTGGGGGCGCGTACGAGGCCCGGCACTAGATGTATGCTCGTCCTCGCTGTCGTCGCAGGGGAATCCGGTGGAAATCCGGAACTGTCCCGCAACGGTGTATGTGTGCGCATATACCCAGTGCACCCGAAGTCCGAGGACCTGCCGGCAGCAGCGTCCGCCACCGAGCCTGCCCTGGGCTCGGCTATGGGCGTTGAATTCGTCCGGGCCCCGCGGGTTGGGCCGACGGGACGCCTACGCGTCATGCCCCGGTGCAAGCGGCATGCCCGTACGCGACCGTCGCGCTCTCCCGCCCGGCCCACCCCAGCCGAGCGAGGGAGAGCCACACGTGACCATCGCGCCCGCCGAACCGGTCTCAGAGAACGCGGAAGCGACCGGCGGTCCCGGGACCGCGCTGCTGCGCACCCTGACCGATCTCACCGCAGACCTTCCCGCCACCGACCCGGGCAAGGTCGCCGCCGCAGCACTGCGCGGCCGCAGCGCCGCCTCGGACGAGGCGGAGCTGCGCTCCCTCGCCACCGAGGCCGCCGCCGGCCTGATCGCCGAGGAGCCGGAGTACTCCCGCCTCGCCGCCCGGCTGCTCACCCTCGCCATCGCCGACGAGGCGGCCGGCCAGGGCGCGACGTCCTTCTCCGCCTCGGTGGCCGTCGGCCACCGCGAGGGCCTCATCGCGGACGAGACCGCCGCCTTCGTGGCCACGCACGCCGAGCGCCTGGACGCCCTGGTGGCGAAGGCCCTCTCCGACGGCGCCGACGACCGCTTCGGCTACTTCGGCCTGCGCACCCTGCACAGCCGCTACCTGCTGCGCCACCCGATCCACCGCGACGTGATCGAGACCCCGCAGCACTTCCTGCTGCGCGTGGCCTGCGGCCTCGCCGAGGACCACTCCGAGCGGGCGCTGGAGGACGTCGCGGAGCTGTACCGCCTGACGAGCACGCTCTCCTACCTGCCCTCCTCCCCCACGCTCTTCAACTCCGGCACCCGCCACCCGCAGATGTCGTCCTGCTACCTGCTGGACTCCCCGCTGGACGAGCTGGACTCGATCTACGACCGCTACCACCAGGTGGCGCGCCTGTCGAAGCACGCGGGCGGCATCGGCCTGTCGTACTCGCGCATCCGCTCCCGCGGCTCGCTGATCCGCGGCACCAACGGCCACTCCAACGGCATCGTGCCGTTCCTGCGCACCCTCGACGCCTCCGTCGCGGCCGTCAACCAGGGCGGCCGGCGCAAGGGCGCGGCCTGCGTCTACCTGGAGACCTGGCACGCGGACATCGAGGAGTTCCTGGAGCTCCGCGACAACACCGGTGAGGAGGCCCGCCGCACCCACAACCTCAACATCGCGCACTGGATCCCGGACGAGTTCATGCGCCGCGTCGAGGCCGACGCCGACTGGTCGCTCTTCTCCCCCGCCGACACCCCGGACCTGGTCGACCTCTACGGCGACGAGTTCGACGCCGCCTACCGCGCCTACGAGGCCGCCGGCAAGGCCGTCAAGCAGGTCCCGGCCCGCGTGCTGTACGCCCGCATGATGCGTACCCTCGCGCAGACCGGCAACGGCTGGATGACCTTCAAGGACGCCGCCAACCGCACGGCCAACCAGACGGCCGAGAAGGGCGCGGTCGTCCACTCCTCGAACCTCTGCACCGAGATCCTCGAGGTCACGAACGACGGCGAGACCGCGGTCTGCAACCTGGGCTCGGTCAACCTGGCCCAGCACCTCGGCGCCGACGGCGAGATGGACTGGGAGAAGCTCGACCGTACGGTCCGTACGGCCGTCACCTTCCTCGACCGCGTCGTGGACATCAACTTCTACCCGACCGAGCAGGCCGGCAGCTCCAACAGCCGCTGGCGCCCGGTGGGCCTGGGCCTCATGGGCCTGCAGGACGTCTTCTTCCGCCTGCGCCTGCCCTTCGACTCGGCCGAGGCGAAGGAGCTGTCGACCCGCATCTCCGAGCGGATCATGCTCGCGGCGTACGAGGCGTCCGCCGACCTCGCCGAGCGGCACGGCCCGCACCCGGCGTGGGAGGCCACCCGCACCGCCCGCGGCGTGCTGCACCCCGACCACTACCCGAACGCGGTGGCCGGCTGGGCGGACCGCTGGGAGGCGCTGCGCGCCCGCATCGCCACCGTCGGCATGCGCAACTCGCTGCTGCTGGCGATCGCCCCGACGGCGACCATCGCCTCCATCGCGGGCGTCTACGAGTGCATCGAGCCGCAGGTCTCCAACCTCTTCAAGCGCGAAACGCTCTCGGGCGAGTTCCTGCAGGTCAACACCTACCTGGTGGACGACCTGAAGAAGCTCGGCGTGTGGGACCGCACCACCCGCGACGCGATGACCGACGCCAACGGCTCGATCCAGGACATGAAGTGGATCCCGCAGGAGGTGCGCGACCTCTACCGCACCGCCTGGGAGATCCCGCAGCGCGCCCTGATCGACATGGCCGCGGCCCGGACGCCGTACCTGGACCAGAGCCAGTCGCTGAACCTCTTCATGGCCTCGCCCACCATCGGCAAGCTCAGCTCGATGTACGCGTACGCCTGGAAGCAGGGCATCAAGACGACGTACTACCTGCGCTCCCGCCCGGCGACCCGGATCGCCCGCGCCGCGTCCGGCTCCGGCACCCCCGCCGCCACCATCCCCGTGCAGCAGGCCGCGCCCGACGCGGACGCCATCGCCTGCTCCCTTGAGAACCCCGAGTCCTGCGAGGCATGCCAGTGACCGCCCCCGTCCAGAAGAACCTGCTCGACCCGGGCTTCGAGCTGACCCTGCGCCCGATGCGGTACCCAGACTTCTACGACCGCTACCGCGACGCGATCAAGAACACCTGGACCGTCGAGGAGGTCGACCTCCACTCGGACGTCGCCGACCTCGCCAAGCTGTCCCCGGGCGAGCAGCACATGATCGGCCGCCTGGTCGCGTTCTTCGCGACCGGCGACTCGATCGTGGCGAACAACCTCGTGCTGACGCTGTACAAGCACATCAACTCCCCCGAGGCGCGGCTGTACCTGTCGCGGCAGCTCTTCGAGGAGGCCGTGCACGTCCAGTTCTACTTGACGCTGCTCGACACCTACCTGCCCGACCCGGACGAGCGCGCGGCCGCGTTCGACGCGGTGGAGAACATCCCCTCCATCCGCGACAAGGCGCAGTTCTGCTTCAAGTGGATCAACGAGGTCGAGAAGATCGACCGGCTGGAGACGAAGGCCGACCGCCGTCGCTTCCTGCTCAACCTGATCTGCTTCGCCGCGTGCATCGAGGGCCTGTTCTTCTACGGCGCCTTCGCCTACGTGTACTGGTTCCGCAGCCGCGGCCTGCTGCACGGCCTGGCGACCGGCACCAACTGGGTCTTCCGCGACGAGACCATGCACATGAACTTCGCGTTCGAGGTCGTGGACACCGTCCGCCAGGAGGAGCCCGAGCTCTTCGACGACGAGCTCCAGCAGCAGGTCACCGACATGCTGAAGGAGGCCGTCGAGGCGGAGCTGCAGTTCGGCCGTGACCTGTGCGGCGAGGGCCTGCCGGGCATGAACACCGAGTCCATGCGCGAGTACCTCCAGTGCGTGGCCGACCAGCGCCTGCAGCGCCTGGGCTTCGCCCCGGTCTTCGGCTCGGAGAACCCGTTCTCCTTCATGGAGCTGCAGAACGTCCAGGAGCTGACCAACTTCTTCGAGCGCCGCGCGTCCGCGTACCAGGTGGCGGTCGAGGGCACGGTCGCCTTCGACGACGAGTTCTGATGATCCAGGCGGGCTAATTCCGCCGGCACGTCGCATCGCGTGTCTCCCGTCCGGGAACCCACAGCGGGTCCGGACGAACGGGAGGCACGCGATGCCGCGTTTCATGATGATCGTCAAGGCGAGCGAGGACTCCGAGGCCGGCGTGCTGCCGACCCGGGAGCTGATCGCCGAGATGGGGCAGTACAACGACCAGCTGGTCGAGGCCGGGGCGTGGCTCACGGGCGACGGCCTGCGTCCCACGTCCGACGGCGCGCGGGTGACGTACTCCGACGGCGCGCCCGTGGTCACGGAGGGGCCCTTCGGCCCGGCGAAGGACCTGGTCGCCGGCTTCTGGGTCATCCGGGCCCAGTCCATGGACGAGGCCCTGGAGTGGGCCCGGCGCATCCCCTTCCGGGAGGGCGAGGTCGAGGTGCGCCGGCTCTTCGAGGCCGACGACTTCCCGGCCCAGCCGTAGGACGCGTGTGGGGGGCGCTCCCGTAGGAGCGCCCCCCACACGCGTGGTGCGACGAGGGTCAGTCGTTGGCGACGACCGGGTAGCGCGGGGTGCCCTCCGCCATCTGGCGCAGCGCGTCCTTGCGGTCGCGCTTGGAGAGGCGGTCGATGTACAGGTAGCCGTACAGGTGGTCCGTCTCGTGCTGCAGGCAGCGGGCGAAGTAGCCGGTGCCCTCGACGGCGATCGGGTTGCCGTGCATGTCCTGGCCGCGGACGACCGCGTAGTCGGGACGGGCCAGCGAGGCGTAGGCCGTCGGCACCGACAGGCAGCCCTCGTTGGAGTCGTCGAGGATGCGGCGGTCGGCCGGCAGCTCGTCGAGGACGGGGTTGACGACGTGGCCGACGTGGCGGACGCCCTCGTCGTCCGGGCAGTCGTAGACGAAGACCTTGAGGTCGACGCCGATCTGGTTGGCGGCCAGGCCCACGCCCTCCGCGGTGCGCTGGCTGGCGAACATGTCGTCGATCAGCTGGGCGAGCTCGTCGCCGAACTCCGTCACGTCCTTGCACTCCTTGTGCAGGACGGGGTTGCCGACGACCGTGATCGGCCGGGAGGTGCCGCGCTCACGGTGCGCGAGCTCACGCGCCTCGCAGTCCTCGGTGTCCACGATGAACTCGCCGGACTCCTTCGGCTCTTCGTTCACCGAGTGCTCAGTGTCTTGCTGCGCCATGTCCGCCGTATGCCTCTCTCACAACCCGAAAGCACTGTCTTGCCCTGAATCCACGGGGCCCCGTACAGAGTAAAGGGGACCTGGGCGGCCGCTCAGCAGACCTCTTCGAGATCGCGCCATTCACGGGTGTCGGGGCTGTCGGCGACCCAGCCGTCGAGCAGCCCGCGGACGAGCCCGGCGGGCGCCGCGATGCCGCACTCGCGCTCGGGTACCCACAGGGAGCCCGAGCCGGTGCCGGCGGTGCGGTGGCCCAGCGGGCCGGGATGGCCGGGCTCGCTGTGGTCGTGCGGGTCGAGGTGCTCGCCGTCGCCCTCGTCGCTGGGCATCCGGCTCTCCGAGCACGTGCGGCACAGCAGGCGCACGGAGGAGGACCAGTCCTCGGCGGCGAAGCCGGCGTCGGCCGCGAGCCGCTCCAGGGCGTCCCGGTCGGCCTCGGTGGCGGCCTCCAGGAGCACGACCCAGGTCGGGACGGGAGAGGGGGCCCACAGCTCGATCTCGTCGAAGACGGGGTAGGAGGGCCCGGCGGCGGTGACGCGCTCGCCGTGCGGGACACCGTCGTGCAGCACCACCTCGCCCCAGCGGCGGCCGGAGGACGGCAGCGGGATGGAGAGCACCTCGATCCGTGCCGGGTCCAGCCGGCGGCCCCAGACGACCTCGGCCTCGCCCTCCGGGGAGAGCCGGACGGCCGCGCTGCCGAGCTCCATGCCGACGGGCTCGGCGGCCGGCCCGCCCTCGGTGGGCACCCGAAGCCCGTACGCCTGCCAGGCGCGGCGGGCCAGCGGCCAGTCCTGCAGGGCCGTGGCCGCGATGCCCACGTTCCACCAGTCCGGGGCGCCCGCCTCGCGGTCCAGCAGCGCGACGGCCCGCAGGCCGGCGGCGCGGGCCTGCTCCCAGTCGTGCCGGAACTTGTGCAACAGGGCCAGGTTGAACCAGGACTCGGACAGCCACGGCTCCATGTCGGCCGCGCGTGTGAGCAGCGCGCCCGCGTCCTCGTACCGGCCGTCCCCGATGAGCGTGAAGGCACGGTCGGTGGCCTGCCGCCACGAGGCGGAAGGCCGGTGCCGTACCCTGCCGAAGATCCTCACGATTCCCGCCTGCCGGTTTCTGCGTGCGACCACGCCGGATGGACCGGGTGACGGCCGCCGTCCGCGCGGACGGCGCCCCACCACTCCTCGACTCCGGGGAGCGGTGCCCACCACACCTCCTTGCCGAAGCGAGCGCGCACGACACCCCCCGTTTTCCGCATTCTCGCCATTCTCTGCGTCTCTTCGCATCCAACCATGCCCCTTCGGACGCCCGCTCATTACCCGTGGGTTCGGCGGGCCAGTCCCCCTTCGCCCGGTTTTCTCCGGGGGCTTTCGGGTGCTGCGGGGCGCTACGGGGGCGGAGGGGCGGGGCGGCCGCGCGCGAGCACCGTGGCGAGCGCCTCCACCACCCGGGGCTCGTGGTCGTAGGCGGTCGCCAGGCGCAGTCGCTCCAGCGCGCGCAGGGGGCCGCACGCCGGGTCGCCGGCGAGATCGTCGTAGGCGTTGACGGTGCGCACGACGCGGGCGGTGAGCGGCTGGTCGCGGTACGGGTCCGCCTGCCGCTCGACCACCAGGGCGACCTCGGGGGCCACGCCGGTCTGGCGCACCACGGCGCCGCCCAGCAGGGCGATGCGGCGGCGCTGCTCGGGGGGCAGCGGCTCGGTCGCGCCGGCGGGCACGGGGTCGAGGAGGGAGAGCTGGCCGATGTCGTGCATCAGGGCCGCGTACTCCACGACGGTGAGGTCGGCGCCGGACAGGCCGAGCTCCCGGCCGACCGCCCGGCTGAGGGCGGCCACCCGGCGGGCGTGCCCGGCGGGGGTGTACCCGGCGATCTCGGTGGTGCGGGCGAGGGAGGCGATGGTCTCGCGGCGGGTGGCCCGTACGGCCTCGTAGCGGTGGATGGAGAGCTGGGTGACCAGCAGGGGCAGGCAGAACACCGGCAGCGCCCACAGCCCCGCCGCGGCCACGGCCAGGGCCATCACCGCGCCGGTGGCCCCGATCGCCGAGCCGATGCCGGGCAGGGTGCGCAGCTCCTCGCGCAGGGCGGCCCCGTAGCCGCCGCCGTGGCGGGCGTGGGTGAGGGCGGCGGCGAGGACGGCGTCGCACAGGGCGGTGAGGGCGAGGAGCAGCAGCAGGAACACCCCGTAGCAGGGGCTGTGGGCGGGCCACCGGCCGAGGGCTTCCACGGTGTGCAGCGGCTGGAAGCAGACGGCGGCGAAGCCGGCGCCCAGGATGCGGCGGGCGAGCCGGTCCGGGGCGGGGGGCCGGCCCACCGCGCCGGCCAGGGTGGCGCCGAGGACGACGGCGACGACCTGGGGCGCCCCGTGCGAGGTGGGCTCTCCGCCGACCTCGCCGAGCAGGGCGTAGGCGAGGGTCCCCGCGGAGCCGACGGGCGCGGTCTCCCGGCCCCCGGCCGAGGGGCGCGGCCGGCGCCGTGCGGCCTCGCCCAGGGCGATGAGCGCCCCGTAGGCCAGGGCGACGTGGGGCTGCTCGACGCCGCGCCAGGCGGTCCAGGCCAGGGCGGCGACGGCTGCCGTGCCGGCGACGGCGTACACGCCCCGCACGAGGGGCTCCCCGGTCATCCGCGGCCGCCCGGTCGCGCCTCGCCGGAAGCGGGCGAAGCCGTGGAACAGTGATCAAGAGGGACGTTTCGGCTGGCGGGCGTACGGCCCGGCGGGCGCAGCGGGGAGAGCTCTGCCGCGCCCTCGGCGGGGCGCCAGCCGTGGCGGTCCAGCGCCCGGGAGAGCGCGGCCACCATCCGGGGGTCGAACTGGGATCCGGAGCAGCGCTGCAGCTCGGCCAGGGCGACGGGGACGGGGCGGGCGCGGCTGTAGCTGCGGGTGGAGGTCATGGCGTCGAAGGCGTCGGCGACGGCCACGACCCGGGCCGACTCGGGGATCTGACGCCCCGCCAGGCCGTAGGGGTAGCCGCTGCCGTCCAGGCGCTCGTGGTGGTGGAGGATCGCCGCGCGCGCCTCGTCGAGGAAGCCGATGCCGCGGACCATTTCGTGGCCGTACTCGGGGTGCAGCTCGATGGCGCGGCGCTCCTCCGGGGTGAGGGGCCCGTCCTTGCGCAGCACGCGGGTGGGGACGCCGAGCTTGCCCACGTCGTGCAGGGTGCCGGCGAAGCGGAGCGCTTCGAGGCGGTCGCCGCTGATGCCCAGCTCCCGGGCGATCAGCACGGAGGCGCGGCCGACGCGCTCGCTGTGGCCGCGGGTGTAGTGGTCCTTGAGGTCGACGGCCTGGACGAGCGCCCGGACGGTGGCCTGGTGCGCGGCGCGCTCGCGCCGGCAGCGGTCGAGGACCCAGGCGGTGACGGCCATGGGCAGCAGCACCAGCAGCGCGGCGGCGCGGCCGTAGGGGCCGTGCCACAGGACGGCGGTCAGCAGGGCGGTGGGGCCGTGGGACAGGGGCGGCAGCAGCACCTCCGGCAGCGGGCGGCGCCAGGCGGTGCGCGGGGAGCGGCCCTCGGCGGTGACGAGCACGCCGCCGTCGAGCGCGGCGGCGACCAGGGCGAGGACCAGGGCCGCGGCGAGGGCGGGAAGGACGGCGCGGGGGAAGGCCGGCCCTTCGAGGACGCGCGGGGCGCCCAGGCCGTAGACGTACGAGGCGGCGCCGGCGGCGAGGGAGGACTGCGCGGCGTGCCACAGCCGCCGCACCCCGGCCGGCTCCCGTCCGGGCCGGCCGGCGAGCCCGCCCGCCGCCGCGACCAGCGCGGCGGCGCCCGGCGGCAGCAGGAACGCTCCGGCGAGCAGCACCGGCACCGTCAGGGGACAGCGCGGCAGTCGCTCACAGGCCGCCCCGACGCCGGCGAGGAGCACGACCGTGCCCCAGGGCACCGCGGGCGCCTCCCGCACGGCGGGCACGGCGCACACCGCGGCGGCGAGTACGGCGCACGTGATGTACACGCGTGCCGCCGCCGGAAGTGCCCACATGGCGCGTCCTCCCCGACCCTCGGACATGGCGTCTGGATGGGGAGAATAGGCTCAGCAGCGGCCGGAGAACGAGGCTCCGGGTATTGCACCGTCCGTTCGGGTGACGTTCCCCGTTACGGTGGTTTGGATCAGTGGTCAGTCCTGCTGCGCTGCGGCCTCCGCCGCCTTCGCCTCGGCCACCAGGTCCTGGTCGGGCACCGACTGCCCGGACCGGATGAGCTCGATGCGGCCCATGACCTTCGAGCGGAGGTCGGCCGGCACGTCGTCGTGGCCGCAGCAGCGCTTGACGAGCTTCTTCACCGCCTGCTCCAGCCCGTACTTCTCCAGGCACGGGGAGCACTCGTCGATGTGCACCTCGAACTCGGCGCACTTGCCGTCGGGCATCTCGTGGTCGAGGAACTCGTAGAGGTGGTCGAGGACTTCAGAGCAGTCCGTCTCGTGCGGGTCTCCGCAGCTCATGAGTCCGAGCCTTTCCGATTGTGCGACTCGTCGGAACCGTTCGACGCGGGGGCGGCCCCGGCCGGGACCAGACCGCGCTCGCGGGCGTAGTCCTCCAGCAGTCCGCGCAGCTGACGACGGCCCCGGTGCAGCCGGGACATCACCGTGCCGATGGGGGTACCCATGATGTCCGCGATCTCCTTGTAGGCAAAGCCCTCGACGTCCGCGAGGTAGACCGCTATGCGGAACTCCTCGGGAATGGCCTGGAGGGCCGCCTTGACGTCGGAGTCGGGAAGGTGGTCGAGCGCCTGGGACTCCGCGGAGCGCAGACCCGTCGACATGTGCGACTCGGCGCGGGCGAGCTGCCAGTCCTCGATCTCCTCGGACGCGCTGCGCAGCGGCTCCCGCTGCTTCTTGCGGTACGAGTTGATGAAGGTGTTGGTCAGGATGCGGTACAGCCACGCCTTGAGGTTCGTGCCGTCACGGAACTGGTGGAAGGACGCGTAGGCCTTGGCGTACGTCTCCTGCACCAGGTCCTCGGCGTCGGCTGCGTTGCGCGTCATGCGCAGGGCGGCCGAGTACATCTGGTCGAGGAAGGTCAGGGCGTCGCGCTCGAAGCGCGCGTTGCGCTCCGCCGTCGTCTCGGCGGGCTCCCGCTTGCGGTTGTCGTCGGCCCCCGCGTCGGTCCCGGTAACCGGACCCACCTCCTCCAACACCACGGCGGCGCCCGGACCGGACCCGCTCGAATCGGAGAATAGACGACGTTCCGGTGCGCTCGCCGCTCCAGCCAGGGCCGACTGGGCCACGCCCATGACCGCCCAACCGCGATCGGCCGAGTGCGGGCGGGACGGGCATGCGATCGAACCCATGCGGGGAGCTCCCATTCCTTCGTCTGTGCCGGTACATGACTACAGAGGGCACAACAGCAGCACCTCGTGGATCATTCCCGGCCGAACGGAAGTCGTTCTAGATCGACTTCAGCCAGGTCCTGACCGCGTACGTGATCACTCCCAGCGCCTCCTCCTGGGTGACGTCCGCCTTCTTCGGCACCGCGAAGCCGTGGTCGGCGTGCGGCACCGCGACGGGTTCGGTGCCGGGCGGGAACTCCTCGGGGCGGCCGAACGGGTCGCGGGCGCCCTGCACCACGAGGGTGGGCAGGCCCGCACCGGCCAGCTCGTCGGCCCGGGACTTCTCCGGCTTGCCCGGCGGGTGCAACGGGAAGCTCAGCGCCAGCACGCCGGCCGCCCCGAGCTCCGCCGCCGTCCGGCAGGCCACCCGGGCACCCGCGCTGCGTCCGCCCGCGACGACGGGCAGCCCGGGCGCCGCGAGCGCCGGCCACAGCGCGCGCCACGCCTCGTCCAGGGCGCGGGGCGCCGGGGCCACCCGCTTCCCGGCGACCCGCCAGGGCTGTTCGACGAGCGCGACGCTCACCCCCGTCAGCGGCAGGTCGGCGGCCAGCGCCCGCAGGTCGCGCGCCTCCACCCCGCCGCCCGCGCCGTGCCCCAGGGCCAGCACGAGGCGGGCGCCGGGCGCCAGGTACCAGTGGATGCGGGCGTCCCCGGCGGGGGTCGGCACGTCCTGCACGGTCTCCGCGATCTTTGTCGTCACCCGGCCCATCCTGCCGTGCGCGCGGCCGCCCGTCCGTCATGCGAGGCCGTCGGGCCGGCCCGTCAGAAGAGCGTCGCCTCCTCCGGCGCCGCCAGCTCCGTCAGCAGTTCGGGCCCGTTGTTGCGCACGTCGCTGACCGCCGTGGCGACCGGGTACGCCCGGACGAGTCCGGAGGGCGGGGGCGCCAGCAGCTCCCGCAGCTCCGCCGGGTCCGTGCGCCCCGGGTCCAGCCAAGCCGCCCACTTCCCGGGGGGCAGGACCAGCGGCATCCGCGGGTGGATCTCCGCCAGCGACCGGGGGCCGTCCTCCCCGTCGGCCCGCTCCGCCCCGGCGAACGGCCCGGGATCCGCTTCGGTGGTGAGCACCGAGCACGTGGCCCACCAGGCCAGCGGATGGTCCGGCGGCAGCACCGGGTCGCGCCAGAACTCGTACACCCCGGCCAGCGCCATCACCGATCCGTCGGCCGGCGTGACGAAGTAGGGCTGCTTGCGGGTCCGCTTGCGGCGCCCCTTCTCCTCCAGCTCCCGCTCCTGCGCCCCCGTGACCCACTCGTAGTAGCCGTCCGCCGGGAGCAGGCAGCGCCGCGCCTCGAAGGCCCGGCGGAAGGACGGCTTCTCGTGGACCGTCTCCGCCCGGGCGTTGATCATCTTCGCCGCGCCCTCCGGGGACTTCGCCCACGACGGCACCAGCCCCCACCGCAGGACGCGCAGCTGACGAACCGGACGGCGGTCGGCGGCGTCTTTCAAGGGACGTTCGAGCACCGCGTGGACGCTCTTCGTCGGCGCCACGTTCCAGTCCGGAGCAAGCGTCTCCTCCGGTTCCCACTTCTCCACCCCGAAGAGCCCGGCCAGGTCCTCCGGCCTCCGGCTCGCCGCATATCGCCCGCACATGAGTTCCACACTGCCACGAAGACGCAAGGAGCGGCTCACAGATGGACAACAGCACCACCGCCACCGACCTCTGGAACCGCATCTTCGGCACCCAGCCCCACCCCTCGACGTGGCTCGTCGCCGGCACCGCCCTCGTCGCGCTCGCGGCCGTCGCCCCGTACGGCGTCTGGCGGATCACCCGCAACGCCGTCACCATCGCCCACGAGGGCGGCCACGCCCTGGTGGCCCTGCTCAGCGGGCGGACCCTGGACGGCATCCGGCTGCACTCCGACACCTCCGGGCTGACCGTCTCGCGCGGCCGCCCGACCGGCCCCGGCATGATCCTCACCGCGGCCGCCGGCTACACCGCCCCCTCCCTGCTGGGCCTCGCGGGCGCCTGGCTGCTGGCCGCCGGGCACATCACCGCCCTGCTGTGGGGCGCCACGGCCCTGCTCGCCGCGATGCTGGTGATGATCCGCAACGCCTACGGCGCCCTGACCGTGGTGCTCGCCGGAGGCGCGTTCGTCGCCGTCTCCTGGCTCGCGGGGCCCGCGGTGCAGGCGGCGTTCGCCTACGGGGTGGTGTGGTTCCTGCTCCTCGGCGGCATACGGCCCGCCTTCGAGCTGCAGCGCAAGCGCCGGCACGGCGGCGCCCCGGACTCCGACGCCGACCAGCTCGCCCGGCTGACGAACCTCCCCGCGGCGGTGTGGCTGGTCCTCTTCCACATCGTGTCGCTGACCTCCCTGACCGGGGGCGGCCGGTGGCTGTTCGGCCTGTGAGGGGCCGGGCCGGGCCCTTCGCGGAGCCGACCACCGGGAGAACCTCAGTAAGGTAAGGGCATGACCGAGAGCCCCGCGCACCCCGATCTCTGGCCCGCCCCCCTCGCGACAGGGGCCGTCGACGCGACGGTCACCGTGCCCGGATCGAAGTCGGTCACCAACAGGGCCCTCGTGCTGGCCTCCCTGGCCGCCGAGCCCGGCTGGGTGCGCCGCCCGCTCCGCTCCCGCGACACCGTGCTGATGGCCGAGGCGCTGCGCGCCATGGGCGTCGGCATCGAGGAGGGCGTGGGCCCCGACGGCACCGGCGAGGCATGGCGCGTCATCCCGGCCCGGCTGCACGGCCCGGCCACCGTCGACGTCGGCAACGCCGGCACCGTCATGCGCTTCCTGCCGCCCGTCGCCGCGCTGGCCGACGGCCCCGTCCGCTTCGACGGCGACCCCCGCAGCTACGAGCGTCCGCTGCACGGCGTGATCGACGCGCTGCGCGCGCTGGGCGCCCGCATCGACGACAACGACCGCGGCGCCCTCCCGCTCACCGTGCACGGCGCCGGAGCGCTGGACGGCGGCCCGGTCGAGATCGACGCCTCCTCGTCCTCCCAGTTCGTCAGCGCCCTGCTGCTGTCCGGCCCGCGCTTCAACCAGGGCGTCGAGGTCCGGCACGTCGGCTCCGCCCTGCCGTCCATGCCGCACATCCGCATGACCGTGGACATGCTGCGGGCGGCCGGCGCCCAGGTCGACACCCCCGAGTCCGGCGGCGAGCCCGACGTCTGGCGGGTCTCCCCCAGCGCCCTCCTCGGCCGCGACCTGGTCGTCGAGCCCGACCTGTCCAACGCCGCCCCCTTCCTGGCCGCGGCCCTGGTCACCGGCGGCAAGGTCACCATCCCCGACTGGCCCGAGCGCACCACCCAGCCGGGCGACGCGCTGCGCGAGATCTTCACCGCCATGGGCGGCAGCTGCGAGCTCACCGACGCCGGCCTGACCTTCACCGGCACCGGACGCATCACCGGCATCGACGCCGACCTGCACGAGGTCGGCGAGCTGACGCCGGTCATCGCGGCCGTCGCGGCCCTGGCCGAGACCGAGTCCGTCCTGCGGGGCATCGCCCACCTGCGGCTGCACGAGACCGACCGGCTGGCCGCCCTGGCCAAGGAGATCAACGAGCTCGGCGGCGACGTCACCGAGACCGAGGACGGCCTGCGCATCCGCCCGCGCACCCTGCACGGCGGCGTCTTCCACACCTACGAGGACCACCGGCTGGCCACCGCGGCCGCCGTCATCGGCCTCGCCGTCGACGGCGTCGAGGTGGAGAACGTCGCCACCACGGCCAAGACCCTGCCCGACTTCCCGGAGCTGTGGACCGGGATGCTCGGCTCCGTCGCGGGGGCGACGACGGCGCCGAGAAGCTGAGAGATCCTGGAAGCACCATGCGCCGCTACGGCAAGCACACCGACGAGGACGACGTCCGCGTCCGCCCCAACCGCAAGGGCAACCGCCCGCGCACGACCATCCGGCCCAAGCACGAGGACGCCGCCGAGGGCTTCGTGCTGACCGTGGACCGCGGCCGGCTCACCGTCCTCGTCGACGACCGGCCCGTCGTCGCGATGAAGGCGCGCGAGCTCGGCCGCAAGAGCGCCGTGGTCGGCGACCGGGTCGCGGTCGTCGGCGACCTCAGCGGCGCCAAGGACACCCTCGCGCGCATCGTGCGGGTCGAGGAGCGCAGCTCGGTGCTGCGCCGTACGGCCGACGACGACGACCCGTACGAGCGGGTGGTCGTCGCCAACGCCGACCAGCTGGCGATCGTCACCGCGCTCGCCGACCCGGAGCCGCGCCCGCGCCTGATCGACCGCTGCCTGGTCGCGGCGTACGACGCGGGGCTGGAGCCGCTGCTGGTGCTGACCAAGTCGGACCTGGCATCGGCGGAGACGCTCATGGAGTCCTACGGCTCCCTGGGCATCCGCTACGTGGTCACCAGCCGCGAGGAACTGGCCGAGGGCGCCGCCGCCCGCCGGGTCCGCGAGCAGCTGGAGGGACGGATCACCGCGTTCGTCGGGCACTCCGGCGTCGGCAAGACCACCCTCGTCAACGCGCTCGTGGAGCGGCAGCGGGCCACCGGCCACGTCAACGCCGTCACCGGGCGCGGCCGGCACACCACCACCTCGGCGCTGGCGCTGCCGCTGCCGGAGGGCACGGGCTGGGTCATCGACACCCCGGGCGTGCGCTCCTTCGGACTGCACCACGTGGACCCCTCGCGGGTCATCCACGCCTTCCCCGACCTGGAGCCCGGCACGGAGGGCTGTCCGCGCGCGTGCAGCCACGACGAGCAGGACTGCGCGCTGGACCAGTGGGTCGCGGACGGCCACGCCGACCCGCAGCGCCTCTACTCGCTGCGCCGGCTGCTGGCGACCCGGGAGCGGCGCGAAGGCGACTGATCGCCTACGTTTGCGAACGGCCCCGGGCGGCAAGGGCATGAAGAGCGCCGGGGCTGGCGGGCGGCCCGCGAACGGGAGGCAATGAGATGGCGTGGCTGCTGGTCGTCGTCGCCGGGCTTCTGGAAACCGGCTTCGCCGTCTGTCTCAAGCTCTCGCACGGCTTCACCCGGCTGTGGCCCACCATCGCCTTCGCCTGCTTCGCGCTCGGCAGCTTCGGCCTGCTGACCCTCTCCCTGCGCAAGCTCGACGTCGGTCCGGCCTACGCCGTCTGGACGGGCATCGGCGCGGCCGGCACCGCGATCTACGGCATGGTCTTCCTGGACGACCTGGTCTCCACGCTCAAGCTCGTCTCCATCGCCCTCGTGATCGTCGGGGTCATCGGGCTGCAGCTGTCGGGCTCGGCGCACTGACCCCCGTGTGGGCCCCGCCGCTCACGCCGGCGCGTACCGCAGCAGTGCGCGCACCAGGCGGGCGACCTCCCGCGCCGCCTCCTCGTCGGTGGCGGCCGGGGCGATGACGTAGGACAGCGTCAGCCGCACCGCTGCCTCACAGGCCCTCAGTACGACCTCGCCGCCCGGCCCGTCCTGCCCGTGCTGCCCGTCCTGCGGGGGTGTGCACCGGCCGATCGCGGCGGCCGCGCTGTCGCGTATCCGCTCGGCCAGCAGCCCGGGGGCGGGGCCGCGGGGCGGCCGCCCGTCGCGCGGGGCGCGCGGGGGCGGGACGGGG
This sequence comes from Streptomyces cinnamoneus, assembly GCF_014650495.1. GTDB lineage: Bacteria > Actinomycetota > Actinomycetes > Streptomycetales > Streptomycetaceae > Streptomyces > Streptomyces cinnamoneus. The sequence goes on from NZ_BMVB01000015.1 coordinate 86,907, forward strand.
GGTGCGGCGGCGGGCGGGAGCCGGTCCCCGCGGCAGCCGGTCAGCGCGGCCCGCACGAACGGGTTGGCGCGCGCCGTGCGCAGGGTCCACAGGGCCGCTGCGGCGCAGCAGTCGCCGGCGTCGCCGGAGGCGGCGGCCTCGGCGAGGGAGCGTTCCGCCCCGGTGAGGAAGGCGTCGGTCTCGCGGCGCACCAGGGCGCGGGCGAGTCCGTCCTTGCTGCCGAATTCGTTGTAGAGGGTCTGCCGGGAGACCCCGGCCGCGGCGGCGACGTCGACCATCCGGACCCCGTGCCAGGGCCGGGCGCCGAGCGCTGTGAACGCCGCGTCCAGTAAGAGTTCTCGTGCCGCGGGCATCGTCGCCTCCCCGGCCGTACGGCCGCACGACGGTTGTGGCGTTGTGGCCAGGCCACAGGATTGACGCACCGCCAGACGCTGTCAAGGGCGTCGGCAGGTCGCGCCGCGCGTGACCACGTGGCCGCGGGTAGTGTGCGTGGCATGTCCGACTACCACGATGATCTGCGACTGGCCCATGTCCTGGCCGACGCCGCCGACGCGGCCACCATGGACCGGTTCAAGGCCCTCGACCTGAAGGTCGAGACCAAACCGGACATGACTCCGGTGAGCGAGGCCGACAAGGCCGCCGAGGAGCTGATCCGTGGTCATCTGCACCGCGCCCGGCCCCGCGACGCCGTGCTGGGCGAGGAGTTCGGCAGCGAGGGCATGGGCCCGCGCCGCTGGGTGATCGACCCGATCGACGGTACGAAGAACTACGTACGCGGGGTTCCGGTGTGGGCCACGCTGATCTCGCTGATGGTGCAGGCCGAGGGCGGTTTCCAGCCCGTGGTCGGCGTGGTGTCGGCGCCGGCGCTGGGGCGCCGCTGGTGGGCGGCGAAGGACTCGGGCGCGTACACCGGCCGGAGCCTGACGTCGGCGTCGCGGCTGCAGGTCTCGCGGGTGGGCCGGATCGACGACGCCTCCTTCGCGTACTCCTCGCTGACGGGCTGGGAGGAGCGCGGGATGCTGCCCGGCTTCCTGGACCTGACGCGCGACTGCTGGCGGACGCGCGGCTACGGGGACTTCTGGCCGTACATGATGGTGGCCGAGGGGTCCGTGGACATCTGTGCGGAGCCGGAGCTGTCGCTGTGGGACATGGCGGCGAACGTGGTCATCGTCGAGGAGGCGGGCGGCCGCTTCACCGGTCTGGACGGCCGGCCGGGTCCGCACAGCGGGAACGCCGCCGCGTCCAACGGACTGCTGCACGATGAGCTGTTGAGCTATCTACGGCAGTAACGGCCTTAAACCCACAAGGACGTCGTAAAAATTCGGCAAAATCCAGCCCTGCTCAGACCTTGTTCAGCCCGGCACGGCATGCCACGCTGACAGTCCCGACGCTTGTGAACTTGTGAACCCCCGGCGTTCCGCCCGGGGCGGAGTTCATTCTTCCGGGACTGTTCCGCAGTCCACCAAGGAGGTGGCTTACGGCCATGCTCGTCCGCGACGCCATGAGCACGGTGGTCCTCACCATCGGCCCGGCACACACCCTCCGGCAGGCCGCACGGCTGATGTCCGCGCGCAGGGTCGGCGCGGCGGTCGTCCTCGACCCCGACACCTGCGGGCTCGGCATCCTCACCGAGCGCGACATACTCAACGCGGTCGGGGCGGGGCAGGACCCCGACCGCGAGACCGCCCACGGCCACACCACCACGGACGTGGTCTTCGCCGCCCCCGGGTGGACCTTGGAGGAGGCCGCCGCGGCGATGTCCCGTGGCGAGTTCCGGCACCTGGTCGTCCTCGACGAGCACGAGCCCGTCGGCGTGGTGTCGGTGCGCGACATCATCCGCTGCTGGCTGCCGGCCCGGGAGCGGGCGGGCGCCGTGCCCGTGTGAGGACGGCCCGGACAGGCCGGAGAGGCCGGAGCCCCATGGCGTCCGGCCTCTCCGGTTCGTACGGCAAGCGTCCAGTGGCCGTCAGCCGCGCAGGGCCTGGACCGCGGCGTCGAGCCGCTTGCCGTAGTCGGGGTCCGCCTGGCGGAAGTTGGCCACGGCCCGCTCGACGATGTCGTCGCGCGAGACCTTGGCGATGAAGCCGGCCAGGTTGGCGATCAGGCGCTCCTTCTCCCCCTCCGACATCAGCCGGTAGAGGTTGCCCGCCTGGACGAAGTCGTTGTCCTCGGCGTGCGAGGGGGCCTCGGTGTTGCCCGTCACCCCGGTGAGCGGGAGCGGCTGCCACAGCGGGCGGCCGGTCTCGACGGGGCCGCCGAAGCTGTTGGGCTCGTAGTTCTTGGCGCGGCCGTGGCGGCCGTCGTAGGCGTAGCCGTCGCGGTTGTTCGTGCGGGCCACGGTGGCGTGCGGGCGGTTCACCGGCAGGTGGTCGGCGTTGATGCCGACGCGGTAGCGGTGGGCGTCGCCGTAGGCGAACAGCCGGCCCTGCAGCATCTTGTCGGGGGACGGGCCGATGCCCGGCACGAAGTGCGCCGGCGAGAAGATCGCCTGCTCGACCTCGGCGAAGATGTTGTCGGGGTTGCGGTTGAGCTCCAGCTTGCCGATCTCGATCGGCGGGTAGTCCTCGTGCGGCCACACCTTGGTGAGGTCGAACGGGTTGAAGCGGTAGTTCGCCGCCTCGTCCGCCGGCATGATCTGCACCTGCACGGTCCAGCTCGGGAAGTCGCCGCGCTCGATGGCCTCGCGCAGGTCGCGCTGGTGGCTGTCGGGGTCCATGCCCGAGACCTGCACGGCCTCGTCGACCGTGAGGTTCTTGATGCCCTGGTCGGTCTTGAAGTGGTACTTGACCCAGAAGACCTCGCCGGCCTCGTTGTTCCACTGGTAGGTGTGGGAGCCGTAGCCGTTCATGTGGCGGTACGAGGCCGGGATGCCGCGGTCGCCGAAGAGCCAGGTCACCTGGTGGGTGGCCTCGGGCGACAGGCCCCAGAAGTCCCAGACGTTGTCCGCCTCCTGCGAGCCGGTGTACGGGTCGCGCTTCTGGGTGTGGATGAAGTCGGGGAACTTGATGGCGTCCTTGATGAAGAACACCGGGGTGTTGTTGCCGACGAGGTCGTAGTTCCCCTCTTCGGTGTAGAACTTCAGCGCGAATCCGCGGGGGTCGCGCACGGCGTCCGCCGAGCCGAGGTTGCCGGCGACGGTGGAGAAGCGCAGGAACGTCTCCGTCTGCTTGCCGACCTCGGAGAGGAACGCGGCCCGGGTCCAGCGGCTGACGTCCGCGGTCACGGTGAAGGTGCCGTAGGCGCCGGCGCCGCGGGCGTGCACGATCCGCTCCGGGATGCGCTCGCGGTTGAAGTGCGCGAGCTTCTCCAGCAGCAGCTGGTCCTGCACGAGGACGGGACCGCCCTGGCCCGCGGTCTCGCTGTTCTGGTTGTCCGCGACCGGAGCACCGGACTCCGTGGTCAGCGGGCCCGCCGCCGTTGCCGCCTGGCCGTTCGTCGTCACGTACGCCTCCGTCGTCAGATCGTCTTCATGGCCCGAGCCACAGATTCCGCGTCTCGAACCGGCTTCGATCCTACATTGGACATTGTCTAAGTCAAGATGGGTGAGACATAAATATCGATTCCATGGATGGACAAGGGCCGCTGCTACGCTGGTCCTATCTGACTGATAGGTGAATGGCATGAGTGACCTGCTGGAACGGCTCCGCGGCCGGGGCTGGCGGCTGACCGCGCAGCGGCGCGTCGTCGCCGAAGTCCTGGACGGCGACCACGTCCACTACACCGCCGACGAAGTGCATGCGAAGGCGGCCGATCTGCTGCCCGAGATCTCGCGCGCGACGGTCTACAACACCCTCGGGGAGCTCGTCTCGCTGGGCGAGGTCCTGGAGGTGAGCACGGACGGGCGCGCCAAGCGCTACGACCCCAACGCGCACCACGCGCACCAGCACCTGGTGTGCTCGCGGTGCGGCACGATCCGCGACGTGCACCCCGCGGGCGACCTCCTGGCCGGGCTCCCCGCCGAGGAGCGCTTCGGCTTCCAGGTCTCGACGGTCGAGGTCACCTACCGCGGGATCTGCCCCAGCTGCAGCACGGCGTGAGCTGCGGGCCACCTCGGCCCGGTCCGCCCCGCCGAGCTGCGGTGGCACGGCGGCGAGCACAACAAAGGCCCGGATCCTGAAGGATCCGGGCCTTTGCCCAGAGTAGCGGGGACAGGATTTGAACCTGCGACCTCTGGGTTATGAGCCCAGCGAGCTACCGAGCTGCTCCACCCCGCGTCGTTGACACCACCCTAACCCGTCCGTGACCCCAGGGGCAAATCCCTTTACACAGCCGCTTACGCCGCCCCTCCGGCCGCCCGCGTCCGCGGCTACGCGCTGAGCTCCTGCTGCAGGGCGTCCCGCAGCCGGGCCGCGCGCTCGGCGACCTCGGGCGGGCCCAGCTCCACGGCCCGTGCGCACCACATCTGGCCCTCGGCCAGGCCGCCGCGGCGCGCGGCGAGCAGGGCGAGCCGCAGCGCGGCGCGGCCGTGCCCGGCCTCGGCGGCCCGGGCCCACCACATCGCGGCCTCCGGCTCGCTGCCCTCGCGGGCGAGCAGCAGGCCGAGGTTGAAGGCGCCGTTGCGGCTGCCGGCCTCGGCGGCCTCGCGGTACCAGTGGGCCGCGGCGGCCAGGTCGCCGCGCTCGGCGACCAGCATCCCCAGGCGCACCTGGGCGCGCCGGTGGCCCTGGCGGGCGGCCCGCTCGTACCACTCCTCGCACTCGAAGCGCGTGTCCTCGTCGCGGTCGAGCAGCGCGCCCAGCCGGAAGGCGGCCTCGGGGCTGCCGCCGCGCACGGCGACCCGCAGGTGGCGCTCGGCCGCCTCCACGTCGTCGGCCCCGCCGTCGCGCAGCAGCACCATGGCGACCTGCAGCGCCGCGTCGGTGTGCCCGGCGGCGGAGGCGCGCTCGTACCACTGGAAGGCCAGCTGCTCCTCGCCGCGCTCGGCGTAGAGGATGCCCAGGTTGAAGGCGGCGTCCACGCTGCCGGCCTCGGCGGCCTTGGAGAACCACGGCTCGGCGCCCGCGGAGTCGCCGCCCTGGAGCAGCAGCACGGCCAGCGCGTTCGCCGCCTCCCGGTGACCCGCGTAGGCGGCCCGGCGGTACCACTGCTCGGCCTGGGCCGTGCGGCCCTGTTCGGCGCAGAGCAGGGCGAGGTTGTACGCGCCGTTGACGTCGCCGGCGTCCAGGGCGGCGCGGTACCAGCGCTCGGCCTGCTGGGGTTCGCCCCGGTCGGCGTGCAGGGCGCCCAGGGCGTTGGCGGCGTTGCCGTCGCCCTCCTGGGCGGCGCGGCGCCACCAGACGGCCGCGCTGTCGCAGTCGCCCGCGTCGCGCAGCAGGAAGCCGAGGGCACAGGCCGCGCGCGGCTCGCCGTCCTTGGCGGAGGTCAGGTACCAGCGGGCGGCCTCCTGGGTCTCCCCGCGCCCCTCCAGCAGGGTGCCCAGATGCAGGGCGGCGCGCCGGTGGCCGCGGGCGGCGGCCTGGCGGTACCACTGCTCGGCCTCGCCGGCCGGGCCGTCCTGGCGGCGGCCGCCCGCGGCGGCGGCGCGCAGGTCGCGCACGGAGGTGTCGCCGCCGCCGGCGGAGACGTGCCGCGTGCCGGTGGCGGGGCCGAGGCTCCCGGCGAGGCCGCCGGCCGCGGAGCCCGCCCGCGGCGCCCGGCCGTCGAGTATCCGGGCCAGGCGGTAGGCGGCCTCGCGGTGGCCGCGTTCGGCGGCGGCACGGAACCAGCGTTCGGCGCCCACGTCGCTGCGGTGCTCCAGCAGGTCGGCCAGGGCGTACGCGCCCAGGGCGTGGCCGGACTCCGCGGACTGGCGCAGCCAGTACTCGGCGGCGGGCTCGTCGCCGCGCTCGCGGTGGTAGCGGCCCAGGGCATGGGCGGCGGGCGCGGAGCCGGCGACGGCGGCGACGCGCCACCAGGTGGCGGCCTCGTCGGCGTAGCCGCGCTGGTGCAGCAGGACGCCGAGGTTGTTGGCCGCGGAGCGGTCGCCCTCGGCGGTGGCGGCCCGCAGGTGGCGTTCGGCGCCGTCGAGGTCGCCGCGGCGCAGCAGCAGGGCGCCGAGCATGCTCAGGGATGCGGGGTCCCCGGACTCGGCGGCGCGGCGGCGTGCTGTCTCCAGCTCCAGGTCCGCCGCTTCGGTGGCACAGCCGGCGTCCGGGGCGGTGGTCTCCCCCGGGCCGAACGACGACGGGTCCTGGTCGTCCTGATCGCTCCCGTCCCCGGGAGCTGCTACAAGCCGGCGCGTTTCCAACAGCCTCGCCTTGTCCCCCATAAGTCCCATCGTCGCACTCCCGCAACCTGCGTACACCTGGAATACCGCAGCCAGTGAGGTCACTTCGGCGTTTTGTCGACTTCCCGACTTCCCGACACGGCGCTGCCCCAAACTCTAATCAAAAGCCCCGCACACAACCCGCACAGACGAGGCGTGTCCGGTCGGCCGCCGGCCGTCTTCCGTGCGCCGCAGGGCCGTCGGGCCGCCCGGACGTACAACAAGGCCCGGAGTCCGAGGACTCCGGGCCTTGTCTTTCAGTAGCGGGGACAGGATTTGAACCTGCGACCTCTGGGTTATGAGCCCAGCGAGCTACCGAGCTGCTCCACCCCGCGCCGTTGTGGAACAACCGTACCACGGGCGCGGGGCGGTACCGGCTAACTGCCCGGCTTGGGGGCGTTCTGTGCTGCCTTGGCCTCCGCCTTGGCAGCGCGTTCGAGCGCGTCCTTCAGGTCCTGCTGGGCCTTGCCGTAGGCCGCCCAGTCCTTGGAGTCGAGCGCCTTCTGGCCGGCGTCGAACGCGTCCTGGGCGTCCTTGAGAGCCTGCTTGACCGTCGGGTCCTGGGTCGCCGGGGGCTTGGTCGTCCCCTCGGCGGGCGGCTTGGTGCCCTGCTCGGGCGCCTTGACCCCGAACACCACGTCGAGCGCCTGCGTGAGGTTGTCCTCGAAGGCCGTCTTGTCACCGTAGGTGACCAGAACCTTCTTCAGCAGCGGGTAGTTGGTGCCCGCACCCCGGACGTAGACGGGTTCGACGTAGAGCAGTCCGTCGTCGAGCGGCACGGTCAGGAGATTGCCGTACTCGATCTCGGAGTCGCCGCGCTTGAGGATATTGATCTTATTGGCGATCTCGGGATCGCCGTTGAACTTGCTCTGCACCTGCTGGGGGCCGGACGTCGGGCTCTCTGCGGGCAGTTTCAAGACCCGGATCTTCCCGTAGTCCGGGCTCTTCGCGTCGGCGTCCACGGCCATGAACGCACCGAGGTTCTCCCGGCTCTTCGGGGTGAACGTGGTCGTCAGCGAGAAGGACTGCTGCTTCTGGTCCGGCATCCGCATGCTCAGGTAATACGGCGGAACGGCGTTGCCCGACTTGTTGGTCGGGTCGTCCGGCACCTGCCAGCGCTCGCTTCCCGTGTAGAACGTCCCCGGATTGGTGACGTGGTAGCGGGTGAGCAGTTCACGCTGGACCTTGAAGAGGTCCTGCGGGTACCGGAGATGGTCCATCAGGCCGGAGCTGATCTCGCTCTTCGGCTTCACCGTCCCGGGGAACGCCTTCATCCACGTCTTGAGCACCGGGTCCTTGGTGTCCCACTGGTACAGCTTGACCGTGCCGTCGTAGGCGTCGACCGTCGCCTTGACGGAGTTGCGGATGTAGTTGACCTGGTTCTGCTGGGCCACCACGGCACGCTGACCGGTGGTCAGCGAATCGGCGGTGGTGTCACCGAGGGTGGTGCGCGAGGCGTACGGATAGCCGTTGGTCGTGGTGTACGCGTCGACGATCCACTGGATGCGCCCGTCGACCACGGCCGGATAGGCGTCGCCGTCGATCGTCAGCCACGGGGCGACCGATTCCACGCGCTGCTTGGGGGTGCGGTTGTACAGAATCCGCGAGCCCTCCCCGATGGCCCCGGAATAGAGGATCTGGGGCTCGCCGAAGGCCACGGCGTAGGCGGCGCGGTTGACGGGGCTGGAGAGGTCGACACCGCTCTTGCCCTTGTAGCTGTAGCTCTTCTCGCCCTGGTCGCCGGAGTAGTCCAGCTCCTTCTGCGGACCGCCCACGATCGAGTACTGCGTGGTCTTCTCGCCGTAGTACACGCGCTGCTCGTACGAGCCGAGCTTGCCCTCGGTCGGCAGGTTCTTCTCGGTGAAGTCCGGGGAACCGCCGTCGCCGGTCGAGGTGCCCTTCGCGGTGATGGCGCCGTAGCCGTGGGTGTACTTGAAGTGGTCGTTGATCCAGTTGCGCTCGGGAATGCCGTTGATGTTGAGCTCGCGCAGACCGATGACCGTGTCCTGCTCCTTGCCGTCGACCTTGTAGCGGTCGACGTCCAGCGTGGACGGGAACTGGTAGTAACCGCGCACCTGCTGGAGCTGCTGGAAGGTGGGCGAGACGATGTTCGGGTCGAGGAGGCGGAGGCTGGCCGTGGAGTCGGCGTCGGCCCGCAGCTTCTCCTTGTTCTTGCCCTTGAGGTCGCTGGTGCCCTGGTAGTCCTTCACCTGGGCGCCGTCGATGCCGTACGCCTCACGCGTGGCGTTGATGTTCTTCTTGATGTACGGCGCTTCCTTGGCCTGCTCGTTCGGCTGGACCTGGAACTTCTGCACGATCGCCGGGTAGAGCCCGCCGATCAGCACCGCCGACAGCACCATGAGGCCGAAGCCGATCACCGGCAGCTGCCAGGTGCGCCGCCACAGCGTCGCGAAGAACAGCACCGCGCAGATCAGCGCGATGATGAAGAGGATCGTCTTGGCCGGCAGGTAGGCGTTGGCGTCCACGTACCGCAGGCCCGTCCAGCCCTCGGTCGACTTCAGGCCGCTGGACTTGACCGCGAGCCCGTACCGGTCGAGCCAGTACGCGACGGCCTTGAGCGTCACGAAGATGCCGAGCAGCACCGACAGGTGGCCGGTGGCCGCGGCCGTGGCCCGGCCGCCCGGGCTGGTCAGCCGCAGGCCGCCGTAGAGGTAGTGCACCAGCGCGGCCGCGATCAGCGACAGGACCGCCGCGGCGAAGCCGAAGCTCAGCAGGAAGCGGTACCAGGGAAGGTCGAAGGTGTAGAAGGAGATGTCCTTGTGGAACTGCGGGTCCGTCTGCCCGAAGGACACGCCGTTGACCCACTGCAGCCATGTGCGCCACTGGCCGGCGGCGGAGGCTCCCGCGACCAGGCCGACCAGCGCGGTGACCGCCAGCAGCACCCACTTCTTGTACGGGGCGATGCTCATGCGGTAGCGGTCGAGGCTCTGCTGCTCGGCCGACATCGCGCTCAGCGGCGGCCGCAGGCGGTGCGCCAGCCAGATGTTCGTCCCCACCGCCAGGGACATCAGCAGGCCGAAGACGGCGAAGAGGCCGATCTTGGTGCCGAGCGTGGTGGTGAAGACCGACGAGTAGTGCACCGAGCGGTACCAGAGCCAGTCCGTCCAGAACCCGGCGAACATGACGAAGAGCATGGCCAGCACCGCCAGCACGCCCAGGGTGGTCAGCAGGGTCCGGACACGCCGGGACGGTCGGCCGACTCTGATCCGTGGCCCTGTCGGGCCTCCGCCGCGGTCCGGCATCTGGAAAGCCAAGGTGCGCACCTCGAAGTTCGCTGTCGATGGAGCTGTCGATCAGGGCCCCGGGGATGAGGGAACCCACTGCTGCAACTTACCGAGGCTTTACTCGGTTCCCGTTTTCGGGCTTTCTCAGGGCACGATATTGACCATGTCCAGCAATACCGGTTCGAACCTTCCCGGCTCGCACGAGCCCAGCACCCCCATGGCAGCCAGCCCGCTGACGCGCGCAGTGCTCGAAATCGACATGTATGCGTCCGGTCTCGGCTGGGACCAGCCCGCGCGGCTGTTCGCCCTGGTCGACACGGCCAGGCTCCGTACCCAGGAGCCCGGTCTGGCCGCCCAGCTCGGCCTCGACGACGAGGCCGCGAACACCGCCTCCTTCACCCCCATCGAGCAGGAGGAGCTGCCGCCCGGCACCGCCCTCGACAAGTTCCTCGGCACCATCGCCTGGCCGGACGCCGTGGCAGGGTGCGCCCTGACCGTGGAGCGCCTGATGCTCCCGCCGTCCGCCGAGGCATCGGTGCCCCACGGCATGAACGAGAAGCAGCTCGCCGCATGGGTCGCCAAGCACCCGGACCGCCAGGAGGTCCGGATGACGGTGGCGGTGCTGCGCGACGGCGCCCGCGAGTCGGCCGTGCGGCTGCGCGAGAAGGACTCCCCCACCGAGGTCCTCACCGGCGCCGACCTGGTGCCGGGCCTCGCGGAGGCCCTGGCGGCGACGTTCGCCGACTGACCGCCGCCGGGGGGCCGGCCGGGCCGGGGGGCCGGCCGGGCCGGGGGGCCGGCTAGCGGGCCGCGCACTGCGGCAGGCCGGCCGTGTCCCCCTTGCGGAGCTTCTCCAGGGACTGCAGCGCGTCCTTGATCGTGTCGACCTTGATCAGGGTCAGGCCCGAGGGGGTGTCCTTCGCGGCGGCCGCGCAGTTGTCCTTCGGGGTCAGGAAGTAGCGCGCGCCCTTGGCGCGCGCCCCGACGGTCTTCATCTGCACGCCGCCGATCGGCCCGACCTTGCCGGTGTCGTCGATCGTTCCGGTGCCGGCGATGAACTTGCCGCCCGTGAGGTCTTCCGGGGTGAGCTTGTCCACTATGCCGAGAGCGAACATCAGCCCGGCGCTCGGACCGCCCACGTCGGCCAGCTTGATGTTGATCGAGAACGGGAAGGTGTGGTCCGTCCCGGCCTGGATGCCGACGATGGCGCGGTCGTCGTCGGGGGCCTTGTGCGTGACGAGCGTGACCGTGTCCTCGACCTTGGGCCGGCGCTTCTCCTTCTCCGCCGCGGCCGCCTCCTTGGCGGGAACGATCAGGAAGGACACCTTCTCGCCCGCCTTGTGCCGGGTGACCAGCTTGGCCACGTCGCCCGGCTGCTTGATCTCCGTACCGTCGACGGCCTTGATCACGTCGCCGGCGTGCAGCGCCCCCTCGGCGGGGCTGCCCTTGACCACGGAGGAGACCACGACGCGGGCGCCGACCGGGATGCCCAGCTCCTTGAGCGCGGCCACCTTGGCGCTCTCCTGGGACTGGCTGAATTCCTCCGCCGTCTCCTGGTTCAGCTCGTCCGGGGACTTGTCGTCCGGGTAGAGCGTGCTGTGCGGAACGACCAGGTTGTCGTGCGCGATCCAGCCGTAGACCGCTTCGACCAGATTCATGCGGTACTGCGAGCCCGTCACCCGGACCGTGGTCATGTTGAGGTGACCGGTGGTCGGGTAGGTCTGGTGGCCGGAGATCTGCAGCACCGGCTCGCCGCCGTGCTCACCGAGGGTGTTGACCGTGGGCCCCGGGGACATCTCCGAGTAGGGCACGGGGATCAGCACGCCTGCGCACAGGAGCGCGATCAGCATCAAGAGGGAGGCGAGCATCGTCGCGGTGCGGCGGGGCATGGAACGACAGTACGGGACGGGTCCGACAGTCCACTTCCGGGGCGGTCCGTACGGGGCAGGTACCGGACGTTCCGCCACAGCGGTCGTTACGAACCGGACTCGGTCCGCTCCATCGCCCGCCGGAACTTCTCATAACCGGCCAGCTCCGCAACATCACCGCTCTTGCGGTTACGAGCCGCCCAGCTTCCCCACAGGGCGGCAGCGACCGCCGCACCTACCGGAATCAGCAACCAAGCGAGCGCCGCCATGCCGGCCTCCGACCCCTACGCGATCACAACTGAACTGATGAGCAGATTAGACGTCTTCGGTCTCAACGCTTACGTCAGGGTGCCGGTTACGCAACCAGGGAGGCCCATAAGTGGGCGAGTTTGACCCACCCTGGCGGACCGCGGGGAGGTCCCCCAGACTTCCCAGCTCGACGGCGCTACGCGCCCACCCTCCCCCAGCTACCGCTGGGAGGTGCCCCCAGACCTCCCTGCACGACGACGCTACGCGCCCACCCTCCCCCAGCTACCGCTGGGAGGTGCCCCCAGACCTCCCTGCACGACGACGCTACGCGCCGACCCTCCCCCAGCTACCGCTGGGAGGTGCCCCCAGACCTCCCTGCTCGACGGCGCTACGCGCCGACCCTCCCCCAGCTACCGCTGGGAGGTGCCCCCAGACCTCCCTGCTCGACGGCGCTACGCGCCGA